>JACOEL010000021.1 GCA_024998625.1 Nitrospira sp.
CTTCAATACACCTTACCTTACTCATTTCTCGCTCTATTCAGTTGTCAAAGAACCGTTTCACGCTTCGGAACACTTTGTCGTTCCCCACGCGAGCCGCGCACTTTACTATGCGCGCCTGACCTTGTCAAGAGGGTCAGGATTTATTTTTTTGATCTGGGGTTCCTGAGAATCCGTCGCAGGTCTTACAACCGCATCGGCCACTAGGCTGGATCAAACGTGCATCCTTATACCAATCTGGGTTTTGAGAGTCAAGCCTTGCAAAGATCTTTTTATTGTCGCAGAGTATTTCTATGGAAAACTGGCTCACGCTAAAACGACGAAGCCTCCTAAAGCTCACTGGAATTGCGGCTACCGCCCTCCTCACTGGTGGCTGCGATGCAGTCGGATCTGTATTCGGGCGCATGTTCGCCATGCCTCCGCGCGAAACAAATTATTTCACAGAAAACAAAAAATTCTACGTCGTGAACTATTCCGACTCACCTTTTAACGTTTCCCGTGACCTTCGACAGGATGAATGGAAGCTGACAGTCAAAGGGGAAGTCAAGAAACCCCTCTCCCTAAGCTGGCGCGAGCTGTTGAACAGGGATAATTTCGAGCAGATCTCCACCCTCATGTGCATCGATACATTACCCGGAGGCGATAGCCTCGGGAACGCACGCTGGCGAGGGATTTCGCTCAAGAAACTGTTACAGGAAGCGGAGATTGATGAAGAAACCACGCGTGACATTGTCTTCCGCGGGGCGGACGCCTACGACGACAGCATTCCGCTGACACGCGCCATGCAGGATGATGTGATGCTTGCGTTCCTAATGAACGGGGAGAAGTTGCCGAAGGAACACGGCTTCCCATTGCGCCTATTGGTCCCAGGACTCTACGGCATCAAGAATGTGAAATGGATTGTGGAAATCGAGGCATACGCCGGGGATTATCGAGGCTATTGGCAGCGAAAGGGGTGGACTGATGATGCCACCATCAAGACATTTTCACGCATAGACTCCCCCGGACACTACCAGACGTTACGCGGCCCCGAGCAGCGATTCCGCGGAATTGCCTTTGGCGGCCCACACTCCATCAGCCGAGTGGAAATCAGCCTGGATGCCACGAGAACGTGGGATTCCTGTGAGCTTGAAACGCCGATGTCGCCCTATTCATGGGTCATTTGGAACTACACCTGGCGTCCACCGAAACGCGGCAAGTACCAAGTCGCCGTTCGCGCGATCGATAGCAAAGGGCAGCCTCAGATCGCCGAACTCATTCGACCGCAGCCGGCGGGGTCGAGCGGACTGCACACGATTATTGCGGACGTGGAAAGCCTCTGATCGGGCGACAGTTCGAATACGTATTTGCCCAGCCACACACTCGCCTAACTCCTGACATCGGTGGACTTACGGCGCACGCGATAGCCCAAGACCAGGGCGGTCGTGAAAGAGGATATCCGTAAGGAATCCGCCCCTGCCGAACATGAGCGGCGACTCGCACAGATCAAATTCGAGCAGATGCGTCCCGAAGGCTCCCTCCTGCGCAATCACGATGTCGCGATACCGGTCGACCACAGCCAGCGCCACTCTGGTAAAGATGCTGGTTTCCCCTACTTGAGCCCCGACAACGATTGAAATACCTGCCGCCTTCGCACGCGCGGCGACCGTGCATGCTCTCAGCAGACCGCCCATCTTGGATACACGAATATTCACGGCCCAGAACGAAGGCTCACCTTCAATCAACGGAAATTGACCGACTCTCACAAAACTCTCGCTCAGAATGATCGGCACGCCACAGCGCCGAGAGAGTGCCCGACACCCCTCGTAATCGCCGCCCCGCAACGGTTCTTCCAGTGCGATGAACAAGCCATGTAAACTCTGAATATACTCGCAGGCTTCCTCTGAGAACATCAACGATCACAAACACCGACCACGCCGCCAAGGCCTTCGGCAGTCCAACATGCACCGATGCCAGAAAGGTCGAATCCTGAACGACCTCAACCCGCGACGGCCGCCAGTCAGATCGATAGGGTAACGTGGCCTCGAGCGCCATGATCAGCAAGGTCCCAAGCGTGATCGGCAGATAGGTCGCCGGCAGCACCCCCGTGCCCATATGAAACAGCACCAGATTGCCGATTACGCAGGCCAACGGGATTGAGGGATAGGCCCCGTATCGAAGCGGAACCATCACACCGCACCCCCTGAGACTGGTGCAACCGAACAGGCTCCTCCCGTTGCATGAAAGGAGCCACTGACGAGCAGAAAACAAGCCAGCACCAGATGAAATAGCGTCGGCACAATGGCCTCGAGCCAATAGTGATCCGAGCCACGGTGAGTCCGATCAACAGCCGCAGCCCCATTGCGATGAAATAGACCCAACTAAAGATCAGAAGGAGCCGCCCCTTCTTGACTGAAGGGACACGGTCCCGGACAGAAAACTCCACACGGCACGACCCCAAGCAGCAAGAATGGTCAATTACAACGAGACGAGCAGGGGATACGGAAGCGCTCCGCTCTGCCAGGTTTCGAATGGCGGCAGCGAAGTAACCGGCGAGTACACCTGAATCAGCTGTGCCGCCACACGGAAAAAGAACAGGAGCAGCAACCCAAGCGGCAGCAAGCCATAGGGTTGAGAGATTGGCCGGCCTGACGATGCCTCAGCCATAGCCCCCTTTATTCTATGTCGCATCCCGGTGCAGACAAGAAAAAGTGGATTCGTTAAGGGCTCAGCGCAGGCGTTCTGATAAATCGGTGAGCGCTCGAAGCCACTACAGGAACATCAGGTCCATGGGGCAGAAGCGAGATGGTCGAAGCGGGAGATGGCGTACTCTCAGTTGTTCACGTCAATGAAGCAAAATGCAGCGTACCTGAATACGCCGGCCCTACCGGCCGGCGTCCATGCGAACATTAGCAAAAGTGTTCGCGAAGAGCTCTACCATTGCACGCACCCCTTTTCGGACGGCATCGGAGACTTCGTCTCTCGGCCCATACCCGAGAATGGCTTGATTCCACAGGCTTCCCGGCGTTTTTTGTGCAGTGTACGACCCCGCATTACAGTCCACGTGATAGGCGGCTATATATTGTTCGCCGACGGTCCAGACCTCACAGGTAAAAAATCCGAGTTGGTTGAGCCGTTCGGGAGCATCGGAGGAAGGCCCACTCGACGATTCGAGCGCAATCCCCGGCACTTTATTGAGTAACGTCACCCTTGTCACATCGGTCAACTCCGCCCCATTGATACCAAGCTTCTCAGCCGTTCCCTGGGTTTGCACTTCGACCGCCACGAACTTTTTAATGTGTCGCATATCAGACAATGGCACGGACTCCGGATTGGCACCCAGCGCGGATACGGTCGGCAAAAGACCAATCCCACACAGCACCAGCAACAAGGACACCCTGCGTACGGCGCTTGCCTGTGACCTCATCGTCACTCTCCTCGTTCGGTAAAGACGACTCAATGGTTTTACTATTTCGCGCTCTCAGATAACTTCAGCAACCAGGCGTACTCCACGAGCCTGGGCATGGCTACATGACAACGCTGACATGCGCGCCATCTTAATCCTCTTCAGGGTTTTTTCCAACGCACAGCATACACCTACCGTCATTAGTCCACGGCGCGCTCCAGCCATGCCCCACCGGATCGAGTCTGACCGCCAACGCTGCCGCCAATCCATGCCGCACCGACAAGAGCACAGGAGCATTGTACGTGAGCCATACCCGCCAGGCCTGGTCTTGCCAGGCCAAGGCCTTCATCGGCAAATCGATGACCACCGTCGGAGCCGCCAACATGAACGGCCTGCCGCCTTTAGGATTACCAAAGATCAGTAACTCCGTAGGGAGGC
The DNA here is from genome assembly GCA_024998625.1 of Nitrospira sp. GTDB lineage: Bacteria > Nitrospirota > Nitrospiria > Nitrospirales > Nitrospiraceae > Nitrospira_A. The sequence goes on from JACOEL010000021.1 coordinate 3,821, forward strand.
ATTTCCAACCCGACCTTCCGCGCCTCGTCCGCATGATTGGGCGAGCAAACAGCAGCATTCCCTTGCCGGTGACAGCCCGCACGATCCGATCGATCGTCTCAGCGACCGTATAGTGACTGTGCGTTGTCACAAGCGTGTCGTCGGCCTGAGCCGGGGAAACAAGAACCGACAGTCCCGGCAGCTCACCACACAGACTGACGATGATCCGATCAAGAGTATTCATGTGAGCTGCCTCCTTACCTCGAACTATTCCTGAACACCAGCTCCGGCGTCCGATCCTCTTGCCCGGCGAGGCTGTTCTCGTTCGGCCTCCTCGACGGACTGCCAGTACGCCTGCGTCGGCCTCACATGCGAGAAGCCTCAGCGGCTTCCGTCTCGAACGCTTCTCGACCGCATTCATGAATAATCCGGGTGAAACCCCTGCCATCAGGTACGCCCTCTCAGGAATAACCATAAATCTCAGCCGTCTCTGCTCTGGTAAGTTCCCGCCACTGACCGGGCAGGAGCGCCCCCAAGGTAACCGGACCGATCGCGACCCGTACCAATCGCAGGGTCGGATGGCCCACGGCTGCCGTCATCCGTCGAACCTGGCGATTCATGCCTTCGCGCAGGGTGAGTTCCAACCATGCAGTGGACACATGCTTCCGGAATCGAATGGGCACCGGCCGCTCCGGGATCGGAGGCGCTTCCAGCAACAGACGAGCCAGAGCAGGCTTCGTGCATCTCCCGCCGACCACGACGCCCTGTTGCAGCCGCTCCACGGCAGCCGCATCGGGGATACGCTCAACCTGCACAAGATAGATTTTGGGAAGATGGTGCTCGGGATCGGTAATGCGGTGGGCCAACGCTCCGTCCGAAGTCAGAAGCAGGAGACCTTCGCTATCCCGATCCAATCGACCGGCAGCATAGACGCCAGGCACATCAATGTAGTCGCCCAGGGTCGGACGCCCCTCCGGATCGGTAAAGCAGGGCAGCACATCGTAGGGCTTGTTGAACACCAGCGTGCGGGCAGCGCGGTGAACCGTCATCAGAACGGGACTCTCCGTATCGCCGCAGCCCTCCTGCTCGTCACAGGGGTGGACCGGCAACAGCACAACATGATGAGGGAGCTCTTGGGACGAATGAGCCGTAACGAGAGAACTATCGCGGCACCGCGACTAATCAAGCCGCCGGAAGCGCGCGGAGTATTCCTCATGAGGAACCGGTGTGCTGAAGAAGGCGGATTTACTCTGATTCATGATGCGGGTCTTGACGAGCAGACTTCCGTCCCCTTCCAAGGTCAATTCCTGCGCGATATCGGAAATGTTGCGGAGGGGCTCCTCGGCCACCCCACCTTCCGAACGTGTACGATGGATCCGGATCTGATTGCGATCACAGGTAACCCGATCCTCCGGCTGTAGATCGAGTTGATGGGCCGTGATGGCCCCATCGAACCGATTGACCAATTCCAGGGTGTCCTCATGCACCAATTCCACACGCACGGCCTCCTGGGCAACATCGGGGGGCACCGCGACACCGAGCATGGCATTCAACGTCAGTTTGTTATCCCGGTTGCGGTAAAAACTCATCGTGCCAGGGAGAGGTTCTCCTTGCAGCTCATAGGTTCCACCGATCTTCGGACAATCGGGCCATGCCAAACTCGGCTTCAAGGTCGGAGGCAACGGCGTGCCCGGTGACTGACAACCGGAGAGGCCGAGAAACCCCGCCAGCGCCAGCACAACGACACGCGCCCCAGTTGGAGCCTGTCGATGCATTGGGTTGGTCACAGCGCTCATGGAATGAGTCTAGCGAAGGGACCGTTAGCCTGTCTAGTCCGATTATGCAGGCTCTTCCGGGCAACCCATCCGATGCGTCAACGTGAGACAGTCCACTCATCGGGCAGCACAGAAGCGCTGGCTGAGGCCCTGCACTCACGCCCACGGATAGCACTGCATTCTCCGAACGACTTGTGAGTATTGCGTGCTAGGGACCCCTCAGGCTTGCTCAAGTATGGCAAATATGGTTCCATCAGCGTGCCCTCATATTCCCCAACGAGACGTGACGAACCCGGATATTCAACAAGGAGTTCTGCCATGCGATGGGAAGGTCAACGCGAGAGCCGGAACATCGACGATCGTCGAGGGATGGGCCCGGTCCGGTCCGGTATGGGTCTTGGACTGGGCGGTATCGCCCTAATCCTCGTCGTGAGTTTCCTGACAGGGACAAACCCCCTGACGCTGCTCAATATGCTCAACGGCGTGCAGGAGATGACCGTCCCCTCGGTTCCGGACAGCTCCGGCCCCATCGGCGCGCCAAACGACAAGCTCGGGAAATTTGCGTCAGTCGTCCTCGCCGACACGGAAGACACCTGGCGCGCACTCCTCCCCCAAATGGGCCGCGCCTATGAAGATCCCCGGATGGTATTGTTCACCGGCGCCGTGCGCTCTGCCTGCGGCACAGCCTCATCCGCCGTGGGCCCGTTCTACTGTCCCGGCGATCAGAAGGTCTATTTGGATCTCTCCTTCTTCAACGAAATGGCCCAGCGGCTCGGCGCGCCCGGCGACTTCGCGCAAGCCTATGTCATCGCGCACGAAATCGGACATCATGTCCAAAACCTGCTCGGTATCGCCGAGAAAGTCACCCGGCTCCAACAACGTGCTTCGACCCCTGAGCGAAATGCCCTCTCCGTGCGCATGGAACTGCAGGCCGATTGTTTTGCCGGAGTGTGGGGCTACCATGCCCGACACAACCGGAACCTGATCGAACCCGGCGATTTCGAGGAAGGGCTGCGAGCTGCCGCGGCAATCGGTGATGATCGGCTTCAGAAGATGGGGCAAGGCCACGTACAGCCTGAAAGTTGGACCCACGGCTCATCCGAACAACGGATGACGTGGTTGCGGCGCGGCCTTCAGTCCGGCGATCCCAGCACCTGCGACACCTTTTCAGGCGGGCGCGCCTAGTACCAGCCCCCTGCATGACGCTGGTCCTCGTCATCGAACCTTGCTCATGACCGGCATCGCCTTATTGAAAAACGCCGAGGGGTGAACAGTTGGGAATCCGAAAAAAACCGGCTGGTCATCAAAACCCGATACTGATCCCCCCACCCGACCGGCTTCCGCCTCCGAAACCGACGCCCCCGAACACGCTCCACCAAGGACCGGGCGCTCGACGGTCATCCACCCGCGTGGAATCCCAGCGATGCAGATGCTTTACATCCAGTGTCGGAAAACGATAATCCGCCTCATCAATTTTTTCGACCGACGCACCAGTAATTTCGCCGACAATCGTCACCCTGGTCCCATCCGTCATCGTGGCCGGATCGAGAAACTCATGCTGGAGCGCCAGGAACCGCCCTTTCGACTCCATGCGGTCGGTCACCGGCCCCTGCTCGTCATCGAGCGGGAGCTGCAGTACCTCCAGTTGCGTGCCACCCTTCATGCCCTTCGCCTTGAGCACTTCACCGCCCCACATAACGACCTTTCCGCGATACGAGTCAGGGGCTTCCAAGACCTGACTGAAGGTCACGGCCTTATCTACCTGTGGTTCAAGCGATTCGGGAATGACCGAGGTTGACGCACAACCGGCGGTCACAGCGAGCAGCCCTATCACCAGAGATTGTCTTGCACATAACAGCATGAGGTCAGTATAGCCATGCGGACGCGAGGATGCCACGCTAGAATCTCTGCGCAGCCACCCGTTCATCGCACTGACGCACGACCACATTTCATCCGCTCCCGCCTCTGAGCTATACTGCGGCTCTGACGACATCCTCACGAAAGGAACGGTTTCTTATGTCGCGTTCGTCACTTGATTACGTCACACGGATTGTGCGTGGTTCGATGGGCATGATGGCCGCCGTAAGTCTGGCCACAGGCATCTTCACGAACGAGGCGGCAGCCATCGAGGCCACGATGCTGGATCGCGCCAAACTGGCGACCATCGGTGTCCTGGAGGACACGCAAGACCAGCGCACGCCGGACAAACCGGGCAAGATTCTGGTGCGCGGAACCGGCTTTCATCTTCGCGACGGCTATATTGTCACGGCCCGCCACGCAGCGGAGAAGCACGATGTCACGACCGGCAGCGTCATTCAAAAACAGATCCGTATCCTGACCACCGACCTCCATGAAATCCCCGCCGATCTTGTCGGCGACAGCGCATTCATGGACGTCGTGGTCTATCGCGTCGCCGAAGCCCATCGCGCCAAGTTGAGTGCAACTGTCTCGTTTGCCCTCGGCGACGTGCAACCGGGCCAGGAAGTCTTCACTGTGGGTTACCCCATGGGCTGGGGCCCGACCATGTCGTTCGGACACCTTGGCAATACGAACACCTTCCTCCAGACCGTGGACACCAGGTTGATTCAAGCCGATGTGGCCGCGTGCAGCGGCAACTCTGGCGGCGGCCTCTTCAACGACAAGGGTGAAGTGGTCGGCATCATGCACGCCATCATCCAGACCGAACGGGACGACTCGACCGCACATTGCAGCCGGATGGCCTTTGCCATTCCCGCCATGCTGGCTGAACGGATCGTCACCGCCGCGCTGGACGGAAAGCCCATGACCTTCTCGAAGATGGGCATTCATATGGTCGCAGTGAAGGACGGCACAAGGTGGCGCATGGCGGTGAAAGACGTGATGGAACCGGCCAAGTCAGCCGGTATTGAGAAACACGACATCATCATTGCCGTGGATGGCACCGATATTCAGGATGCCGCACATTTGAAGAACTATTTGATCGAACGAACCAAGCCCGGCCAACAAGTCAGTGTCAAGGTCCGCCGCATCGATACCAACCTGACGTTTACGGTGACGCTGGCGGGTGGATAATCCGACCTGTTACGACAGGCCCGGCAGCGCCTGATACCAGCCGTTGGCTTGGGCGAGCATGATGGGACGGTCAAAGAGGGTACTGATGTGGTCGTTGCACAGGAGTGCAGATTTCCGACTGTCGGCCACAACTTTCCCTCCTTTGAGAAAGATCACTCGATCGATCTCCGGCGGAATTTCGTGCAGATGGTGGGTGACGAGGACGACGGTCTTGCCCTTGTGAATTTGCGCGCGCACGAGGTCTAAGTATTGGAAGCAGGATTTGAGATCGAGCCCGCTGGTCGGTTCATCCAGGACAAGAACCGGCGGGTCATAAACCAAAGCTCGCCCAAGAAGAAACCGCCGCTGCTCCCCTGTCGAGAGATGCCCGAAGACACGCGTGGCGAACGATTCAATGCCTAGCTCCCGCATCACCTCATCGGCCCGGCCTACCTGGTCTCGCGTAAACGCCTGATGGTCGTAGGTGTCGTTGCTGGCGTAGAAACCTGAGAGGACGACGGTGCGCCCCTCGGCACAGATCAGGTAGTCCCGCTGAAGGTCGTAGGAAACGATCCCGAGTTTCTTGCGCACATCCCAGACATTCCAGCATTCCTTACCGAAGAGCCGCATGCGCGTCTCATCCAACGCAAGGGGATGGACTTCACCCGTTAACACCTTGAGTAGGGTCGACTTGCCCGCCCCGTTGGGACCGACTATGGCGGCATGTTCTCCCCCCTGGAGGACGAAGGAGAAGTCAGAGAAAACGAGGCTGTCGCCCCGGTAGACCGTGGCATGTTGAATGTCGAGAATGGGAGGAGGGAGCGTCATACAGCAGGTGAGACGGTCACTGCGTAACGTATCGCCTATGGATCAAAACAATCCTGGCCGCATACCGCCGATGGTCTTCCCAGCCCGGCGAGACTGTTCGAGACCGGCCCGTGCCAGTGCATCCACCCGTTCGTTCTCCGGGTGACCGTTGTGCCCCCGCACCCAGTGCCATTGCAGCTTGTGGCCGGAGGCGAGCGTGTCGAGACGACGCCACAAATCCTCATTCTTCACCGGCTCCTTGCCGGCGGTTTTCCACCCGCGCCGCTTCCAGCTATGAATCCACTCACTGATACCCTTTTGCACGTACTGCGAATCGGTGTAGACACGCGCCTCCACCGGCTGCGTGAGCGACTGCAACGCCTCAATGACGGCGAGCAGTTCCATGCGGTTGTTTGTCGTGGCGGGATCTCCGCCGCACATTTCCGTTTCGGCGTTGTCTATGCGCAGTAGAGCCCCCCAGCCACCAGGTCCTGGATTTCCGCTGCAGGCTCCGTCGGTATAAATTTCGATCATCGGCTCACAGTCCTCTTTCGTTCATCATCAAGTATAACGAACGCCCCCTACCCGCCAATCAAACACGCGAGGTAAACCGAAGACGACTCGGCGTCACAGGATCAGGCTTGATCTATGCGTTTGGTTTCTTACTCACCGGAGCAGCACCATACGGTGAAGAACCCGGAATCTTTGGCGTCGCCGTCTGCACGTCAGCGTTTTGCGCACGATGCAAGAGTGCCTGATCCATCAGCACCAGGGCCATCATGGCTTCAGCAATCGGCGTGGCCCGGATACCGACGCAAGGATCGTGACGCCCATTGGTTTCGACGGTCACCGGGTTGCCTTGCTTGTCGATGGAACGTCGCGGAATACGGATGCTTGAGGTCGGCTTGATGGCGATGGTCACGACCACATCCTGCCCGGTGGAAATACCGCCGAGAATGCCGCCGGCATGATTCGTCACAAACCCTTCAGGCGTCAGTTCATCGCCATGCTCCGAACCCCGCTGCGCGACCGAAGCGAACCCTGCGCCGATCTCCACCGCCTTGACCGCATTGATGCTCATCATGGCGCCGGCCAGGTCAGCATCCAGCTTGGCATAGACCGGGGCGCCCCACCCGACCGGCACCTGCTCGGCCACGGTGGTAATCTTTGCGCCCACGGAATCGCCAGCCTTCCGCAACTCGTCCATGAACGATTCAAGCCTCTCTACCACCTCGGCGTTCGCCGAAAAGAATGGATTGGTGTCCACCGTTTCCCAGCTCTGAAAGGGAGCTTCGATCGGCCCGAGTTGGCTGAGGTAGCCACGGATGACAACCCCGTGCTTTTCCTGCAACCACTTCCTGGCAATCGCCGCCGCGGCCACTCGCACGGCCGTTTCCCGCGCCGAGGATCGCCCCCCGCCGCGATGGTCGCGGATCCCGTACTTCTGCCAATAGGTGTAGTCGGCGTGGCCCGGTCGAAAGGTGTCGATGAGGTTGCCGTAATCACGGCTGCGCTGGTCTTCGTTCCGGATCAAAAGGGCGATGGGCGTACCGGTCGTCTTGCCCTCGAACACCCCGGAAAGGATTTCAACGGTATCGGATTCCTGCCGCTGCGTGACATGGCGTGAGGTGCCCGGCTTGCGCCGGTCGAGATCCCGCTGAATGTCTTCGGCGGATAGCGCTAGGCCAGGCGGACACCCATCCACCACGCAGCCGATCGCCGGTCCGTGACTTTCGCCGAACGAAGTGACGGTGAAAACTCGGCCCAACGTATTGCCGGCCATGGGTTGGATGACTCCTGCCTACTCGACGAGGTCCAACTTGATGCGCAACTCCTTCAGCTGATCGGCACTCACACCGGAAGGCGCCTCGGTGAGCGGACATTGCGCGCGTTGCGTCTTGGGGAAGGCGATGACATCCCGAATCGAATCGGCACCACCCAGCAGCATGATCAACCGGTCGAGGCCGAACGCAATGCCGCCGTGCGGAGGCGCGCCATACTCCAGTGCTTCGAGCAGGAAACCGAACTTGGCCTGCGCCTGTTCCTTGCCGATCCCTAACAGATCGAGAATCCGAAACTGGATGTCGCTGCGATGATTGCGAATGCTGCCGCCGCCGATTTCGCTTCCATTCAGCACCATATCATAAGCCTTTGCCCTGGCCCGTAGAGGTTCCGTGTCGAGGAATGGCAGATCTTCATCCATCGGCGCGGCAAAAGGGTTGTGCATGAAAATATAGCGCTTCTCTTCCGGCGAATAGTCCAACAAGGGAAACTCCGTCACCCATAAAGGCCTCCAGGCCGTTTTGTCGATGAGATTCAGTTCCTCACCGAGCAACAGACGTATCCGGCCCAAGACATCGTGGACGATGCCGGGCTTGTCCGCGCCGAAAAGCACCAGATCGCCGGGCTTCGCTTCCGGCAAGGTCTCGGCAAAGGCCTTGGCATCGAGGAATTTGGCGATCACCGATTCCAACTGGCCGTCCCCGGTGACTTTCAACCAAGCCAGGCCTTTGGCTCCAAAACTTTTCGCCGTTTCACCGAGCGCGTCGATACGGCTCCGCGCAATGGAGGCTCCACCGGACACGATCAGCGCCTTGACGAGTCCGCCCTTGGTCGCCGCCTCTTTGAACACTTTGAATTCGCTCTTCGCGGCAAACGCCGTGACATCATGCAAGGGCATGTCGAAGCGAAGGTCCGGCTTATCCGAACCGTAGCGCCCCATAGCGTCGGCATAGGTCATCCGGGGAAAGGGCGTAGGCAATTGCACTCCGCCGGCATCCTTGAACACCGAGACAATCATCCGTTCCATGAGCGACATGACCTGCTCACGATCCACAAACGACATTTCGAGATCGATCTGGGTAAATTCCGGCTGACGGTCGTTACGAAGGTCTTCGTCGCGGAAGCAACGGGCGATCTGGTAATACCGATCCACACCGCTCACCATCAACACCTGCTTGAACAGCTGCGGCGACTGCGGCAGCGCATAAAACATCCCCGGGTTCACGCGACTGGGTACCAGATAATCACGAGCGCCTTCCGGCGTACTTTTGGTCAATACGGGCGTTTCCACTTCCAGAAACTGCTCCGCATTCAAGAAGGCCCGCACCGCCTGCATGATCCCATGACGCAACCCCAGCAACCGCTGCATCCTCGGCCGCCTGAGATCCAGATAGCGATACTTCAATCGAAGAGACTCGGTGATCTCAATATCGTCCTCAATCATGAAGGGCGGTGTCTTGGCTTCGTTGAGAATCTCAACGGCATCCACGAACACTTCGATCTCACCGGTGGGAAGGTTCGGATTCTTGGACTCATCCGGTCTGGCCATCACCTGTCCGGTGACCGTCACGACACATTCGCTCCGCAGGGTATGCGCCGCCTGATGGACCGCTGCATTCCGCTCGGCGTTGAATACCACTTGCGTCAACCCTGTTCGATCGCGCAGGTCGATGAACAGCACCATGCCGTGATCCCGGCGACGTTGCACCCATCCGTTCAACACCACTTGCTGACCGACTTGCGCCTTGGTCAATTCCCCACACCGATGGGTCCTGATCTTCATGCTCTTCTCCGCGTTGAGGGCCGCGATTTTCCAGCAGGGCCTCGTTGTCCCAGGCGCGAAGCTGATGATCCGCCGCGCCGCTTCTGTTGAAAGTTCTGACCAGCACTCGAGCGCCGAACCGTCATGCCACGACCGGGGCCTTGAGGTTTCGCGCCGGGCCTGAGTTGCTGAAATCCTGCCCCAGGTTGAGTGCGCTGTGGCTTTTGGTCTGGCCCGGTCGGACGCGAGCCAGGAGCACGATCAGCCCCCTGCGGGATCTGGCCGGACTGAGACCGTTGAAATCCAAACCCTTTGGCCGGGCGACGAAATTTCGCACCGGGGCTCAGAGGTCGCCGAGTGGTCCCGCGACCTGAGCGTGACGGTTTCGCACCTGCCATTGACCGCTGCGACCGCGCCCCCCGCTCGGAACGCTGGGCTTTTGGCCCGCGCCCGGAACGCTCGGGCTTGGGCGGACGGGGCGGAGCTGGTTCCGTCGGCGGCATCCAGCGAGTCGGCTTTCCCGACGCATCCAATTCCGGACGCTCCGCTCTGGCCACCCGATCTTCAACCAATTCACGCAACCGATTCGCTTCACGGTCGGTCAGGAATCGATATTCCCGCGGCGCCAAGTCCCCCAAAAGCAACGGCCCCATGCGGATACGCACGAGCTTAATCACCGAATGGCCCACCGCTTCGACCATCCGCTTCACTTGATGTTTCCGTCCCTCGTGAATGGTGACCTCAAGCCACGAGTTGCTTTCCGCCCGGCTGACCTTATTCACCTTCGCCGGTGCCGTGAATCCGTCCTCCAGCTTGACGCCTCGTTCAAGGGCTTCGATTTTCGCATCGTCGAGCACACCCTTGACCTTGATCAAATAGGTTTTGGGAACATGGTAGCGCGGATGGAGCAGCGCTTGGGCCAGGTCGCCGTGATTCGTGAGCAACATGAGCCCTTCACTGTCAAAATCCAAGCGGCCGACAGGAAATACGCGCACGCTGACCCCGTGCAGGAGGTCCTTCACCGTGGGGCGTCCCTCAGGATCATCCAGCGTGGACATGACGTTCTTGGGCTTGTTGAGGATCAAATAGACATAGGGTTGCGCGGCCCGCAGATGTTTGCCGTCGACTTTCACGTGGTCGCGCGCGGGATCGACTTTGGTGCCGAGTTCCTTCACCACGCTACCGTTGATCGTCACGCGCCCGGACGTGATCAACTCCTCGGCTTTGCGCCGCGAGGCCAGTCCGGTACCGGCGATGAGTTTTTGTAGTCTGACTTCCATATTCGTCAACTGTCATTCGTCATTCGTCATTCGTCAACCGGAAGGAGACCTCTCCGCGTTTGACAGTTGACGTTTGACGTCTTATTCCCATTCGATTGTTGAGGGTGGCTTGGAACTGATGTCGTAGACGACTCGATTCACGCCCTTCACTTCGTTGATAATCCGGCTCGACATCTTCCCCAGCACCTCATTCGGGATTTTGGCCCAGTCGGCGGTCATGCCATCGAGGCTCGTGACCGCACGAATCGCAATGACATACTCGTACGTCCGCTGGTCACCCATGACACCGACCGTCCGGATCGGCAGCAGAACCGCGAAGGCCTGCCAGATCTCCCGATACAGGCCGGCGGCGCGAATTTCCTGATCGACGATCGTTTCCGCCCCGCGCAAAATCGCCAACCGTTCCTTGGTGACGGCGCCGAGTACGCGGATCGCCAGGCCGGGACCGGGAAAGGGTTGCCGCCAGATAATCTCATCCGGCAGGCCGAGCTCCTGACCCAAGACCCGGACTTCGTCCTTAAACAATTCGCGCAGGGGCTCGACCAGCTTCAACTTCATTCTGGTCGGCAATCCCCCGACGTTATGATGCGTTTTGATCGTCGCCGAGGGGCCTTTGAAGCTCACGCTTTCGATGACATCGGGATACAACGTGCCTTGCACGAGATATTTGATGCCCTTCAGCTTTTTGGACTCGACTTCAAAATTCTTAATGAAGAGACGTCCGATAATCTTTCGCTTCCGCTCCGGATCGGTCACGTTCTTCAACCCGGTGAGGAACTGGCTCGTGCGATCGAGAATCCGCATATTCAGATGCAGTTGCGACGCGAAGGTCTTCTCGACTTGATCGCGTTCGCCGGCACGCAACACGCCATTGTCGACGAAAATGCAGGTCAGCTGATCGCCGACCGCGCGGTGCGTAAGCGCGGCCGCCACAGAGGAATCTACCCCGCCGCTTAAGGCACAGATCACCCGCTCGCGCCCGACTTGTTGCCTAATCTGTTCCACGGCTGTTTCAACATAGGAGCGCATGGTCCAAGTCGGCTTGCAGCCACAGATATCGTAGACAAAGTTCTTGATGATCGTGGCGCCCTCGACGGTATGCGCCACTTCCGGATGAAACTGAAGACAGTAGACGCGCTGCCTGGCGTCGTGCCGCTTCATTGCGGCGATGGGAGAATTGTCCGTGTGGGCGATGGAGCGGAACCCCGGCGGCATCCGTTCGATGCGATCCCCGTGCGACATCCACACAACGGTCGGGCCACGAGTCCCGACTCCCTTGAACAGATCCGACCGGTCATCGAGGGTCAGTTCAGCCCGCCCGAACTCGCGGTGCGGAGCCTTCTCCACTTCGCCGCCCTGCAGATGCGTCACCAGCTGCATTCCGTAGCAGATCCCGAGAATGGGAATGCCCTGTTCGAAGAGTTGCTTCGGGACCGAAGGAGCCTTCTTGTCGTACACGCTCGATGGTCCACCGGATAGCACGATGCCCTTCGGCCGGTAGGCCAATATCGTCGCGAGCGGCACGGTGCACGGCAGGATCTGCGAATAGACCTGCGCCTCACGGATACGCCGCGCGATTAACTGTGTGTACTGAGATCCGAAATCAAGAACGAGGATTCTATCGTGCCAGAGTTCCATAGAGATGTTTCCGTGAAGCGTGAATCGTCGTTCGTCTAGTGAGGGGATCTGAATGCGAGATACGCTTCACAAGAAACGTTTCACGCGAGGCTATTCCCAATCGGTGCGATAGTTGGGAGCTTCTTTGGTGATGATGACGTCGTGCACGTGCCCCTCGCGGAGACCGGCCACTGTCTGGCGGATGAACGTCGCCTTCTGCTGCAAATCCGGGATGGTCTTACAGCCGCAGTAGCCCATGCCGGACTTCACGCCGCCCACCATCTGGTAGATATGCGGAGCAAGCGTGCCTTTGTAGGGCACTCGGCCCTCAATACCTTCAGGAACCAGCTTTGGTGTCGGTCGTCCTCCCTGACCGTATCGATCGCCGCCGCCTCGCTCCATGGCCCCGATCGAACCCATACCGCGGTACACTTTGTAGGTGCGTGCCTGGAACAGCACCGTTTCACCGGGGGCCTCTTCAGTTCCCGCCAGCAGGCTACCCAACATGACCACTGAGGCACCGGCTGCCAGGGCTTTTGTAATATCACCCGAGTACTTGATTCCGCCATCGGCGATGACCGGAACACCCGATCCGGCCAATGCCCTGGCGCAGTCTGCAATCGCCGTCAACTGCGGCATGCCGGCGCCGGACACCATCCGAGTCGTGCAGATCGAACCAGGTCCTACGCCCACTTTCACCGCATCCACACCGGCCTTCACCAAATCCTTAGCCGCCTGGGCCGTCGCGATGTTGCCGGCAATGATGTCCAGCTTGGGATGCGCTTTTCTCACCATCTTGACCGTATCCAACACGGCCTGAGAATGCCCATGCGCCGTATCCACGACCACCACGTCCACGCCGGCCTTCACCAGTAACGCCACCCGGTCTGCGGTATCGGGTCCCACACCCAATGCCGCCCCGACCCGTAAACGACCGTGGGCATCTTTGCAGGCATTGGGATACTTGATCCGTTTCTCAATGTCTTTAATCGTGATCAGGCCTTTGAGTTCAAATTGTTTATTGACGACCGGCAGCTTTTCAATTCGATGCTCATGCAGAATCTCACGAGCCTTTTCGAGGCTGGTTCCCTCCGGGGCGGTGATGAGCTTATCGCGCTTCATCACCTGCGACACCTTCAGTTCCATTCGCGTCTCAAAACGCAAGTCTCGGTTCGTAAGGATCCCGACCAATTTACCCGCCTTGGTCACAGGGATACCGGAAATCCGGTATCTGGCCATGAGATCGTGCGCATCACGAATCGTTTGATCCGGCGAGATCGTAATCGGATCCAGGATCATCCCGCTCTCGGATTTCTTCACCTTATCGATTTCAGCCGCCTGATCGGTAGGCGAGAGCACACGGTGCACGATGCCGATTCCACCCTCTTGCGCCATCGCAATGGCCAGTCGCGCCTCGGTCACGGTGTCCATGGCCGCGCTGACGATGGGAATATTCAACTGAATGTTTCGAGACAGGCGAGTACGGGTATCGACCTCGCTGGGGAGGACCTGTGATTTAGCCGGGACCAAGACGACGTCGTCATAGGTGAGCCCGAGCCGAATCTCCTTCTCTAACATCAATCGCCACCCTCTCCCGGGCCTTTCGCCCGTTGCCCCTACACTCTCGTGGTTTTATCGACCTGCCCCAACTCTGCGGCGGCCTCCGCCTCTTCCTGCAGCCGCTCGCTGCCCTCATCCGCCGGCATGAATTGCTGCACCCGGGTATTTCCGCTATCAACAGTGAACACACTCCCCCGGGAATCCACCACGATGCCGTACGGGAAGTTGAATTGTCCGTCACCACCGCCGAATCCGCCCCACTGAGCGATAAAGTTGCCCTCACGGTCGAACTTCTCGACACGGTGGTTGCCGGTATCCGTGACATACACATCGCCCTGCCCATCGACGGCAATACCCCAAGGAGAGCGCAACTGTCCGGCTTCCTGCGCCAACGGACTGCTGGCGTGGCCGGCCTCGGAACTGCCGCCCCATTTGGTAAGCAACTGCGGCAACACGTTGGTGCTGGTATCGAACTTCTGCACGCGGTGATTGCCCATATCGACGACGTACACCGTGCCGTCGGCCTGATCTACGGCGATCCCACGAGGGAAATAAAATTGACCGTCGCCGTTGCCGAAACTGCCCCATGACATGATGAACTCTCCGCTCATGTCGAACTTCTGCACTCTGAAGTTGGCGCTATCCACGACATAGATGTATCCGCGCACCCGATCGATCGCGATACCCCATGGGGCATTGAACTGGCCTTCGCCGTTTCCGCGCGATCCGAACTTCATGATGTAGCCGCCGAGCTTCCCATCGAACTTCTGCACGCGATGATTATTGGTATCCACCACGTAGACATCACCCTTGGCATCGCAGGCAATACCCGTCGGATTATGGAAGTTCGCATTGGCGGCGCCGAAATTTCCCCAGAGAATGATGAAATTCCCCGTGCGATCGAATTTCTGGATACGGTTGTTCCCGTTGTCCACGACAAAGATCGACCCCTGTTGATCGATGGTCAGCCCGTACATCGGCGCCATGAATTCACCGCCGTGCAACAACGACGCACCTCGACCAGGCTTGCCCCACTTGGAGACACAAAGATAGCCCGAGGTGTTGACGAGAATAGTCGCGCTCGCCGGCGTGGAGATATTGTTGCCAAGGTCTTTGAACCAGACGATGACGGTCTTCTGTCCGTCGCCGGGAGACAGAATAAAGGGGATCGTCGCGCCGAACTTGATCGCCGGCGGCACCTCGACCCAGCCCGGTGTTCCCGCCATCGGGGTCATCGGGTTCTCTGAGATGTAGTAGGCCGCCACGCCGGTGTCGAGGTCGGTGGCGGAAATCGTGACGACAATTTCTGGCGAGTTCGTCATAAACGCGCCGTGGTTGATCACCGCATACGGCGTCTGCGGAGCCGTAATATCGATCAGCACCGGCGTAGCAGACACTTCTTCCGACAATCCGCTCTCGGTGCCGTCCTCATAGACCGCCGTCAGCGCGTAATAGTAGGCCTGATCGTTGGTCAATCCCGAGTGATTGTATGGGCTGGTCACGCCCTCGATCTTGGTGCCGCCTTCCTGCGTCAGATTCGCGGAAGTATGGAAGTAGAGGTTATAGGAAACGGCCCCCTGCACATCCATCCAGCTCAAGAATGTTTCGGTATCTCCCGGCTTGATCGCCAGATTGCGGGGAATCGGGTACTCACTGACGGCTTGCACCCGTTCACGTTCCGCCTTGCCGCGGTCCAGTTCTTCATCGGTCGGCACGTATTTGATGACCCGATGGTTACCGCTATCGACGACGTACACCGCCCCTTCCTTGTCCACGGCCACGCCGGACGGGAAGTTCAACTGCCCCTCCGTCTTTCCACGATTGCCCCAGGCACAGAGAAAGGTCCCGTTTCCGTCGAACTTTTGAATACGGTGGTTGCCCTGATCGACGACGTACACATTGCCCAAGGCATCGCAGGTCACGCCCCAAGGGGCTTTGAACTGGCCGGGACCGCTTCCTTCACGGCCCCACTTGGTCAAAAAACTTCCGCGGGTATCGAACTTCTGAATGCGATTATTTCCTTCATCGGCCACATACGTATTCCCAACGAAGTCCACGGCCACACCGCGGGGGAAGAAAAAGGCTCCGTCGAAACTTCCATCCCGTCCCCACTTCAACAACGGGGTTCCATCGCCCTTGAACTTTTGAATACGGGCGTTGTTGGTATCGGTCACGTAGATATTGCCGTCCTGATCGGTGGTCACGCCCCAAGGCGCGTCAAACTTATTCATGTCGGCCCCGCGCCAGGCAAACCCGAACTTACCCCAGGCCTTCATGGGATTGCCGTCGGTGTCGAGCCGCTGCACGCGATTGTTGCCGGTATCCGCGACGTATACCTGTCCGTCCGAATTCGTGGTCAGTCCGCGCGGATAGTAGAAACCGCCTTCTGCGCTGCCGGCTTCGCCGCCCCAGCGACCGAGGAATTTTCCGTCTTTGTCGAATTTCTGGATGGAGTGATTATCGGTATCGGCAACATAGATATTGCCGTCCTTGTCTACCGCAATACCGGTCGGAGAACTGAATTCGCCGTCCTCCACGCCCTCCTGCCCGATAATCTTGGCAATGAGGTAGGGAGCCGGGATCGCCATGACTTCCTGGGATTCGGCACTCTCCCCTTTTTGCGTCACCACGGTCACGACATAGTGGTAGCACGTTCCGTTTGCCAAATCGTCATGCATGAAGGGCGACTGCGCGCCTTCGATACATGTCCCCTTTTCCTTGGTCACGCCGATGACGGTCTTAAAATCTTCCGCGCTAGCGATGGGGCGGGTGAGTTCGGAGAATTTAATCTGCACGCCCTTGGTGGTCATGAAATACAGGTTGTAATACATGGCCTCCGGCACAGCGTCCCAGGTAATCATCACCCGGCCATTTCCGGCTTTGGCGGCCACTCCAGTCGGTACAGGAGGCAGGTCTTCCTCCTCGGCAACAGAGTCCCCGGCGCCCCACTCGCTCTGACTTCCCTCCGCCGTGAGATACCGTCGGTCAAACCGAAACATTTCGTCGAGCAGCCAAGCCTTGATCATGGTGTTCCTCGTGGTACGAGATTGGTGAAGATTGGCGGATGTTTCAATAACTTAGATCGGGCAGTCTAACAAAGCGAAAAGAAGGGAGTCAAGGAAAGACCAGCGTGGTCAGAGGCGCCCTAGAGTCGCTTCCTCTTCTACATCGATAAGGGAGTCACCGCGTCGACCCGAGCGAACGAAGCCCCGCATCCATCCCTCCAAAGCTGGATGGACGCATTTCTTCCGAATGTCATAGGCTCTGCACTCTCGACGTTGGATAACAACACACGTCGCCCGGTAAGATGAACTAATCGGAGGTGTACCATGTGGCCAACACGACTTGTGCTCGCAACCCTCGCCGCGAGTCTGCTCCTTGTTCCCAGCGTGCACGCGGTCGAGTCATCTCCTGTAGAAATGTGGGAATGCCCAGGGCCAGAGGGAACAATCCTCTACACCAATAAAGAGCGGCCCGATTGCCAGGCCAAGGTCCTCAAAGCGCTCTCCGTTGTGCCCTCGCTGCCCGATCTGCCACTCACGCCTTCCAGCGGTTCAACCTATCAGCCGACCCCGAAAGCGAAAGATTTCTCATATGACACGCCCGTCGGCGCCTTGCGCAATCTCTCCCAGATACCCGAGTCAGGACGCGACTGGTATGCGGGCAACGCTAGCGGCGGGTCTGTGCAGGGCGAAGTTTGCAGCATGTACATGGAATGGATTCATCTGAATCAGAACAGCCGCGGCGGTCACTTCTTCGGCACCGATCCGTCGTACGGCAGCAATCCGACGGCCCGAAACTGGTACACCCCGAGTTACTCATTCTATGACAATGCTCGATACCTCACGCTGTCACAGATCTTCGGCGCGGGTTTTGTTCCAATCGGTTGCCACTAGGTGCTCGCAGCCGCGACCGGCTGCTGATCGTCAGACACAAAAGACCTTCGGGAAAACCCCCTTCACAGGAGTCTCTCGAAGGCCTTTTTATGCACAACGACTGCGGAGCGAATCTACCGGAGTTCCTCAGCAGAGATTCAGCAGAGATTGCGAACAGCCGTCAGGACTCTTCCGCGATATCGGCGACCACAAGGTCCCCGCCGGCCTCATTCTCCAGAACAAGTGATTCTGAAGTCTGCCCCGCCTCATCTGCCGGTCCAAGAAGCGCCACAGGCTCGGTCGTGTCTTCAGACAGGCCTTCGCCCGATGCCTCAGCGACTTGTAGCCGCGGCTCTCCATCCACTGCCACCACATCGTCGATCGGCAACATGGCCTGCTCGGATTCGCCCAACTCTTTGAACTCGCGAAGCGGCGGCAGCTGAGATAAGTCGCGCAGCCCAAAATGTTCGAGAAAAAACTTGGTCGTCCCATACATGATCGGGCGTCCCGGCTCTTCTTTCCGGCCAACGATGCGCACGAGTTTTCGCTCCAGCAGCGTCCGAATAACCCCCGAAGTTTCGACTCCTCGAATCTGCTCGACCTCCGCACGAACAATCGGCTGCTTATAGGCAATGATCGCCAGGGACTCCAAGGCTGAGCGCGAGAGTTTCGAGGGAGACTTTACCTTCTCCAACCGTTTGAGCCACGGGGCAAATTCGGCCTTGGTGACGATTCGGTAACCGCCGGCCACTTCAGCCAACTGCAGCCCGCGGCCTTCCTGCTCATAGTCCTGAGCAAGACTCGCGAGCGCCTGATCGACATCCTGCTTCGTAACCGCTCCGAGCAATGCCAAGAACCGCGTGACCGGAATAGGCTCGGCCGCCACAAAGAGCAAAGCCTCAAGGATGCCCTTCAGGGCTCGCATGTCGGAAAGCGCAGGATCGGCGGTCGGAGCCGACATTTCGATCCTAACACCTTGGCCAACCTCGGGCTCCACCTCGACAGCATCGAGCAACGCAGTCGGCTCGTCAACCGGCTCCCGCACCTCGCCGGATTCCTCGATTGACTCCTCCACGCCGGGACTCATAGGTTCTTCCATTCAGACTCCTCCACTAGATCCCCCTCTGCAACCGCCGAAAAGGTACGCGACACAAGAATCGCTCCAAAGGTTTCGCTCTGAAACACACGCACGACCCTGATTCGAATCAGTTCGAGCAAGGCCAAGAACGTCACTATCACCACAAGCCGATGACTCGACTCCTCGAACAGCGCCGTAAAGGTCATGGATTCATGCAGTTCCAGCGCCTCAATAATGGCGCTCATACGGGTGCGGACCGTGAGGTTGTCCGGGATAATTTCAACAAGTCGCTTGCCCGGATGGCGGGACAAGACCCCTTGCAGCGCATCAACCAGATCAAAGAGGGAAATCTCGTCGAGCAGACTCTCGTCTGTCGTGACCTCAACCGGCGGACCGGGCTCGCGCAAAAACACGTCCCGCCACAAACGTTCTTTATAGTCCAGCTGCGAAGCCGCCTCTTTGAACTGCTTATATTCAAGCAGTCGCCGGACGAGTTCTTCGCGTGGATCAGGGCCGTCCTCCTCGTCCACCGACACCTCGTCGACCGGCAACAACATCCGTGACTTGATATGCAGCAACGTCGCCGCCATCACGAGGAATTCACCGGCCACAGCCAGATTCAATTCCTTCATCACCGACAAATAGTCCAAGTACTGCTGAGCGATCAGCGCAATCGGAATATCGTAGATGTTGATTTCGTTTTTCTTGATGAGGTGCAAGAGGAGATCGAGAGGACCTTCGAAATTCTCGATCTTGACTTGGTAGGGCAGTTCAGGTTGGTCCATCAGGTACGCAGTACTCCCTTGGCCAAATTTTCAATCTTATACCAATTTATGGGGGGATCGGGCAAGACCAAAACTATATGTTGTGGGTTCAGCCAGGGCTACTTGGCCCTGATGATATAGAGCAACAGCCCCAGCGCCATCACAAACAGGACGATCGTGACAGCCTGGGAAAATGGAGCCGAGGCGGGAGCCGTAGGACTCGGCACCGTTGTGCTGACACGAGCGGTTCTGGTCAGCAGCGGTGCGCGTGCGAAAGTCGCCTGCGCGAGATCATCGGCCTGTTTAAATGCGGCATCCGAAAAGTCGGCCTGCGATCCGAACCGCGCGGAGGCAAAAGTAGCTGGACGGTCGAAGATGGCGAATAGAAAAAAGGCCTCCCGATCGAACTGAGACGAAGAGAAGTCGCACTTCGCACGGCAATGCGCGCCGGAGAATCCTGTGCCGAGATGAAATGCCGCGCGCGAAAAATTCGCATCCTGCTCAAACACCACTTCCAGAAACTCAGTCAATCCCTGAAAGGTCGCCCCGCGAAAAATCGCCGGGCCGGAGAACATCGAGCGGTGAAATCGAGCGTGCGGACCGAAATGCGTCTCGGAAAACATAGCCCCCTGCGTAAATCGATCCTGGACAAAATAACTCTCCTGATGGAAGGTCGCATTCGATCCATCGACCAGGCCGAGAAACACGGTGCGCGAAAGGTCGACGAATCCGGCGAAGTCCGTGTGCGCCAGAACCACCGGTCCGGTGATCAACAGAAATCCGCTCTTGAGCCGGTTGACAATCCGTCCTTTCACCTTTGACTGCCTGATGACGAATGGCCCGCGGATGACATGCACCTCCTCGTCATTCAGCCCCTCAAGCACTCGACGATCCTCGGGTGCCAGGTCGCCCACTGCACTCACCTTCTGAGCCGGCAGCTCATCAAGCACCAGGTCGCCCTGAATCACAACCCCGGATAAATCCAGCCCCTTCCCCGCCGCCAGGGCCCGCAGCAATTCCTGCGCAGATACGGCACGCGCCTCCCGCTCGGCCTCAGTACAGGTATTCGGTAAATGCAGGGTGAACACAGCCGCTGCGTTTTTCACGCCCGTCTCCGCAGCACATTCTGCGCGCAACATCCCAGGGAGCAGCACCACTCCACACAGCACCGCTATTGCGGCCCAGATGTGAAATCCACTAGGTCGAGTGGATAGGGGTGATGATTCCATACACACTCTCCGAACCAACCGAGAAACACGTAAACGTGCGAACGCTTTACTCCCCCAATGCCTTTGCTACACTTCGACTCATATGTCCGCCGTTACACCGGAGGTTCGCACCAGCAGAGGCCGGCGCTTCCTATGCATGGTCTTTGTCTGCACCGCTTTGCTACTCGCAACTATCCCGCTCGTCGGTGCGGAATCGGTGGTCGAAGTCCCGATGCTCGCGGCGATCCAAGCGAATAACCTCGGCGTATTCGAAGTGCTCCTGTTGCGTTGGGATCACCGGCCAAGCCCCTCTCCCATGGAACTGCAATGGCAAGGCGGCAACATCCGGCCCGGACAGACCAACCTCAGCTCCATGGTCCTTGCTTTTCAATATGCGCTCGACCACACGCCACAGATCGATCATGCGGGCACAGTCAGTGCCATGGGCATCGCATACGCCGCAACTGGGACAGACGGCCCAAGCGCCGGGGCAGTAATGACGGTCGGATTTGCGGCACTATTGAAAGGAGATCACATCCGGCGAGGGATCGCCTTAACCGGCACGATGACCAAGGATGGCACCATCGGACCCGTGGGCGGCATCCCTGATAAGATCCGTGCGGCAGCCCGTGAGGGTTATCGCACGATCCTGATCCCCCAAGGCCAGCAGGACGATCCGCGCTGGAACCTCAGCCGGCTCGCCTGGGAGCTCAACGTTGAAGTCACAGAGGTCGCCACAGTCGA
The DNA here is from genome assembly GCA_024998625.1 of Nitrospira sp. Lineage (GTDB taxonomy): Bacteria > Nitrospirota > Nitrospiria > Nitrospirales > Nitrospiraceae > Nitrospira_A. The sequence continues at coordinate 25,082 of JACOEL010000021.1, forward strand.
GGAGGCCTACCGCCTCATGACCGGAGGCACACTCGACTAGGAACTCCGCGGCGGGCGCACGTGGTCCGCTACGCCTCCACTCCCAACCCTTCGACGATTGCCCGAAACTCCTTATCCGTGAGTCGATGCATCCCGAGGCCAAGCCTGCGACTCAACTCGGCCTGCTCCTCGATGCCCAACACCCGCTGAAGCAGGGCGTGACAGTCCGGCGCATGAACCTGCCAACGCCTGAGCGGCGTAATCTGAACAAATCCATATCGGGTTTCTGTTCGCACCTCGTCCTTGAGCAATTCATCCAGGGCTTGAAACGGCCGGACCGGCGACGTAATCGCAAATTCTGCTCGAATGCCCTCCTTCAGTACATACACCAGTCCGTGGGAGTCAGGCATCAAAAACTTCTGGAGATTGTCGCGAATCAAGGCCGTGCAGAGGCCCCAAATCCCGGCGCCAAGCTGCAGCTCGGCACTCTCCTGGGAAGTCCGTTCACGAAGGGCTCCGGCGATAAACAAAAAATGGCTCATGAAATCTACAGGATCAGGATGATGGCCAGAAATCACTACCAGCAGAGCACCACAGTGACGGGCTGGAGGACTCTCCTCAAGACAGCCCCCGGCCTGTTCAGTGGAGCCTTCACAGGCTGGGGAGCACGTGAGGCATCGACCGGGCACAACCCGGCATGCCACGCCACCAACGTGGGCTAATTGTTGCGATACTCGTCTGCGTCGTCGAGGAGATCTTCCGACTTTTCCAGATAGTCCACGTCGTCGTCTTCACCATCGAGGCCGAGTTCTTCTTCGATCTCTTCCTCGATTTCTTCCGACACATCATCAAGGTCTTCCGCCATTTCCTCTTCGTCGTCGAGCTCCACCTGTTGCGGTTCAGGTTCCACCTTCGACGCCTTGCTGACCTCCGGCACTGGAGGCTTCGCAGGTTTCGATTCAGGAATCACGGCCGAGGGCTCGACCGGGGATTTGACCTTGGGGGGCGCAGGCTTCGGTTTGGGCTTCGCCGCAGGCTTGACCGCTTTCGGCGCCGGCTTCACCGCTTTGGGGACAGGTTTGGCCTTGGAGGGACGTTTAGCCGCTGCAGCGGACTTTTGGGCCACTGTTCTTGCAGGCTTGACGGCTTTCTTCGCGGCAGGTCTCCCCTTCACCGCCTTTTTGGCCTTCACAGGCTTCTTGGCAGTCACGGCTTTCTTCGGTTTCGTCGCCTTTTTCACCGCGACTTTTTTCGGCCGCGAGGTTTTGGCAGCAACGCTTTTCTTTTTCACGACTTTCTTCGCCATTCCACGTCCTCCTCTCAGGTCTTCAGCATGGCACGTCGGTGGTAAAGCGGCCTCCATCTAGCATGAACAACCAGGTTCTTGCAACCATCCTGCACCTATGGCTGACTGTGTCAGACTGCAACGCTGTCGCCTCCCTCCAAGCATTCACATTCGTGATATCGGCGCCGCCCCAGAGGCCGACTGAATCCTTCCGTCAAGAACCTGTCTCTATGTATAATAGACGTATATTTATTCACCGGAATGACGACGCTATGAGCTGGCGACTGCTCCTCTTCGTATTGGCGACAAGCACCCTGATGGCCTGGCCAACCTCTGCGACGCCGCCGGCCACGCAAGTCCTGATGGACAGCGGATCACCCTATTATGTGCCTGCCGCCGTGACCGTCACCGCTGGCGGGGCCATCCGTTGGGAAAATCCAACGCCCACCCACCATACCGTGACCCACGATGCATGCCTCGAAGAAAGCGGCCGTTGCGCCTTCGACTCAGGAGCCGTCGAACCGGGAGGAGCCTATACCATCCCTAGCCTGCCGCCTGGCCGTTACCCCTACCAATGTCGCATTCACCCTATTATGCGCGGCATAATCATCGTAACGGATTCACCATTGCTTCCCTCGCAGACGTAGCCACTCCTCTTCGTCGAGGTTCTTGCACGTCAGCGCCGCGCTCGTGTAGGCTGCGGCTTTTCGTGCCCAGGACCTAACCAGATGAAAGCTGCCGCAGCCATCCAAGAGCCACTCACATTGAGCGGCGACACCTTGAGCCTGCTTGCCTGGCGTATTCCCGACCTCGTGGCCTACCAGCACGCCTTCGACGAATGGTGGCTGGCGCCGCTCGACGACGACTTCCCGCTCGTCCGGCTCAATGCCGTCGGGATTGAAATGCTCACCTCGATGAACGGTCACATTACGGTGGGCGCGCTCTTGGAGAAGTACGGCAATAAGATCTGCGGCCCGGACGGCCAGCCAGGTTCCTGGCACCTGGCGCGGTGGTCCACGCCCAATTATTCACTGTGTTACTTCGGCACGGAGCCACCCGGGGGCCATCGCCACAAGGCCAAATGGGACCTGCTCCTGCAGCAAATCCGGGAAGGCTGGTCGGGGCAGCAGGAGTTCGAAGGCGAGGAACACCTCGAAGACTTCCATGTCCACGAGTTGAAGGAAAGCGACTTGGAGGATGGCCACTTCGATCTGATCGAAACCACCGTCTCCCACCTTTTCCGGGAACCCTGCGAAGCCCTGGGCGGCACGACTTATGGCCGCCTGCTCATGCGCCAGCTACGCCGGCTCGGCTGGTTCAAACCGAAGCCAAAAGTCATTGTCGAGATCGGTGGTGGATTGGGTTATGTCGCCCGCGAGCTAGGACAGGAACTGCTGCCGTTCGAGAAACAAGGAATCCACTACATTTCGCTGGATGTCACCCGCCCGTTCTTGCAGCTGCAAACCAAACGCGCCAAGGCCGGCGGCTGGACCGGCACCGGCACCCATGCCAACGGTGAATGCCTGCCCTTTAGAGACAACTCCGTCGACCTCATCATCGACAACGAAAATATGGCCGACATGACGCCGGTGAAGCTCAGCCGCAAGGAACTCACGGAAGGCACAGGCGAGACCGCACAACATCAAGAAGCGCTAGATTGGATCAGGCGGCTGCGGTTGCCGCTTGAGAAGGAATTGCCCGAAGAAGTGATCTTCAATCTGGGACCGATGCGGTTCGTGGCCGAAGTCTGGCGGGTACTCAAGCCGGGTGGTCGGGCATTTCTCACGGAGTTTGGCGTCGAAGAAGGTTGGCCCGCCGCCGTGAAGCTCCCCCACCACACGGAATACGAGGTGCAGTACAACCACCTGCGACAAGCGGTACGTTGGCTTGGCTTTCAGGAGCGGTACCTGTCACTCCCGCAGTTTTTACAGATCAAACCGGACACGAAAGTCCTCTGCACCGGCGCAGCCTATACGATTCAACGATTCTGTCAGGGACTGGGGCAGAGCTTTTCTGTGCGAGCCTACACGGAAAGGGAGCTCACCAAAACCCTGGGCGACATCCTCCCCAAGCTCCAAGGCTGCCACTACCACGACATCGCCGACCCGGCCTGGTTCGGCCTCATCGACTTCAAAGTGCTGCTGCTCGAAAAGCCGGGCGGTACCCCGCAACCGACCTTCACCGAACAAAAGAGCGGCCTCCGCTGGTATTCGCAGCGGTAAGAAGAGGCACAGGGCGACCAGACCGCCCTCGAAGAATAGAGAAGGAAGGAGACCCTCGTTGCACCGTGTAGCGGAGAGTAGTCCGATCACGCTACTGAGGAGTTAAAACGAAATACGGAATTCGCATCGACTGGATCGCATATTTTCTTCAAGATAATATCTTTACCGACTGTTGAGAAAATACGTGAAATTGCCGACTTCGCCCCAGAACACTCGATCTGTTTTGAAGGGCATCCCTAACCTGAGCATAACGGGATTGGGCATAAGTTCTCCTGCCTCTGCCTGCTTCCGATACAAGAAGAGCAGGAGCAGGAATAAACCACAGACTGAATTTAGGGTGTTCTTCAGATTCGCTTCCGAATAACGTTCATGTCGTTGATGTTTCACAGCATTATAGGCTCGCCACCAATCGGGGCTTCTATTTTCACGCCAATTGTCCCATGGTCTAAGCATGAGGCCATAACGAGGAATTTCAACCTCTGTGTCGCCCAAGATCGGTTTAGCCCCTATAATAGTACACCTATAACCATCCATGTTTTCCATACGACAACCTGGATCTAGATTCTCGCATAACTGTTGGGCCACGATAGCGACTTCTGCAGATGAGGCGAGCAGTATGCGAACTAGCTCGATTGAGTATGTCTGAAAGTTGTCGGCAGAGAATTCGATGAAACGTGAAAGTCGATGTAGGTCCGCTTCAACAGCAAGAAAATATTGCCAGTGATGCAGCTTCTTCGACTCAATGATTGCCATATATCACTATTGGTTTTTGTAACCCACCTTGCACCAAGGGACTGTCAATTCAGACTATTCTTTGGTTCAAATCTATAAGCACCCCCTCCCTCAACCCCAAATCACTGACCAGACATTCCCTCTTTCCCAGCGCCTCCATCACTGTTCGCAGAATGATCGCGCCGGCGGCGATGACTTCTTCCCGGCCTTGTTCCAGGCCGGGCATGCCTTCTCGTTGAGCCTTCGATCTGCTGAGAAGCCGGGATTCCAGGTCTTTAACTGTTTCCAGGTTCAATATGTAACTGTGAATCCTGGCCGGTTCATAGGCAGGCAACTGCTGAGCCATTGCGGCTAGGGACGTGATCGTTCCGGCGGTACCAACAAATGTGGGCCCGGACGGCCGTAGCATGTCAGCGACAGCCACAGCCATTTCATTCCGCACCCAGTCCCGCGCTTCTTGTACCTCCTCCGCGGTCGGCGGATCACCATGCAGAATCCGTTCGCACAACCGCACCACACCGATATCGATGGATCTCGCCAGCGTCGCCTGGCCGGGCCGGTCCAGAATAAACTCGGTGCTCCCTCCCCCGATATCCAGGGCCAGAAGATCAGTCACGCCAGGGGGCAGGCCGGAACGGATACCGAGCATCGTGCGACGCGCTTCTTCTTCACCGGAAATGATCTCAACCTGGAAACCGGATTCCCTCCGCACCAGGTCCAGGAACTCATCACGATTAGCGGCGTCGCGCACGGCGCTCGTAGCTACAGCTGTTGCCGCGTCAACATGATAGCTCTCGATGACCTGACGCCATTCCTTCAACGTGGCCACCACCCGCTCCATGGCATCGGGACGGAGCACACGATCTCGATCCACCCCTTGGCCGAGCCGAAGTATGCGCCGGTCAGATCGGAGTTCCCGCAGCCCTCCGACAAGGGTTAGTTCTGCTATGAGCAAACGACAGGTGAGCGTCCCGATATCGATACCAGCGAAAATTCGAGGAGAGGCCGTTGTCTGGCTGGTCATCGGCTGAGGCTCACTGTCCTTCGACCGTGATGTCGTTCATTTCCAGCAGCAACTTGGTGCGTTCATCCTGTAGCGTTCGCACCTGTTGCATCAGGCGGGTGATTTCAGAATCGGACAGGATACGGTCTGCCGATTCACCACGATCGTGCAACGCAATCGTCCGTTCGCCGATGTCCCCGTGGAGATCATCAAGCTGCTGATCCACCTTTCGCAATTCCAAGCGGTAGCGCAGTAGTTCGCCCTCTTCCAGCGCGCGCGTGGCGGCCTTGGCCGTGCCGTGCCGCAAGGTCACCCAGCCCGCCCGCAAATCGTGACTCAAGCGCTGCAACATTCCCATCGATCACCCTCCACCCAACCGGCAGTGTCCCAGCTGCTTAGCTCACATCTCCCAAGGCCAGCCTGCCCCGCCAGCGACGAAACATCGCGGCCTTGAACGCCTGGTGCTGAGGTAACATCAGGCCCGGATCCTCTTCCAACAACGTCACGGCTTCCTGCCTGGCCTGCTCCAACAATTGCGCGTCCCGCACCAGATTCGCAGCTCGAAACTCCGGCACCCCCCACTGACGCAGCCCCAGAAATTCACCGGGGCCTCTGATTCGGAGATCTTCTTCGGCAATGACAAATCCATCGTTCGAGTTCACGAGCGCGGCCAACCGTTGTTGCGTTTTGGAGGCATTCTGCTCCGGCCGGCCGTCACGGCTGACCCGCGTCCTGGCCGCTCGCGCGAGGTATGTGGCCATCAAAATACAGAGCGATTGATGTGCCCCACGCCCAACACGCCCTCGCAATTGATGTAACTGCGCCAACCCGAATCGTTCGGCATGCTCGATGACCATGACCGTTGCATTCGGCACGTCTACCCCGACCTCGATCACTGTGGTCGCAACGAGAACCTGAATTGTCCCGGCCTTGAACGCCGCCATGGTACGCTCTTTTTCCGCGGTCGGAAGCCGGCCGTGCAGCAATCCAACCCGCGCCTGAGGAAAAACCTCGCGCTGCAGATGTTCCGCACCCTGAATGGCCGCCTTGAGATCCACCTTCTCGGATTCCTCGACCAGCGGATAGACGATATACACCTGACGCCCGGCCTTCAACTCATCTCCCACCAGCTGCCAGGTCTTCTGACGTTGCCCGTCGGTATAGAGCAAGGTTCGCACCGGCTTACGGCCCGGCGGCAACATATCGATCACCGATACATCCAAGTCTCCATAAACGGTCATGGCCAGGGTTCTCGGAATCGGCGTCGCCGTCATCACCAGCACGTCCGGTCGATACCCTTTCTCCAGCAACGTCTTCCTTTGCAAGACGCCGAACTTGTGCTGTTCATCGACAATCACCAGGCCAAGCTTCGCGAACCGCACTTTCTTTTGAATCAATGCATGGGTGCCGATCGCGACCTGCGTAGCGCCGGACTCCAACTGCATCAGCGTCTCGTTTCGGTCTTTTGCCTTACCCCCGCTGGTCAGCAGCACTGCCTTCAATCCCACGGCCTCCAGCAAGGGGGCGAGATTCAGATAGTGCTGTTCGGCCAGAATTTCGGTAGGGACCATCAACGCCGTCTGGCAGCCCGATCCACAAGCCATCACCAGGGCATGCAGCGCCACCACGGTTTTCCCGGACCCGACATCCCCCTGCACCAGGCGATTCATCGGCCGAGAACTCACCATATCAGCTTGAATCTCGCGAAACACGCGTTCCTGCGCGGAAGTCAGCGTAAAGGGCAGAACCTTCGCCAATTGCTTCAGCTGCGGCACGTGAGGATTGAACCGAATTGCTTTGGGCTCTTCCTTCATCTCCCGCTGGCGAAGCACTATGGCTGCCTGCAACAGCAACAGTTCTTCGAATGCCAATCGTCGGTGGGCAGACGTCACCCCCTGATCCAGAACGGCCAGATCCGTCTTCGGCAGAGGAAAATGCACCTGCTGAATCGCCTCGCCAATAGGCGGTAACCGATGGCGCGCACGGACAGACAGCGGCAGTACCTCCTCCATGTCAGCCCCATACTCCGCCAGCAACCCCTGCATCAAAACTCGCATCTGACGTGACGTCCACCCCTTCGTTTCGTGGTAGATCGGAACGATGCGCCCCACATGGAGTAACTCATCCTCGCCGCCGCTCAAGACCTCAAACTGCGTCGCTTCCAACCGCACATCGGTCCACCCACCCCGACCGGCCACCACCCGCCCGGACATCATGACCCGCAGACCTTCCTTCAATACATCTTCCAAGTATGGTTGGTTAAAAAACACCGCATGCACAGTCCCCGTTGCGTCCTGAACCGCCACATCGAAAATCGACAGCCGGCGAACGCGCGCACGCGTTGCCTCTGCCCGAGTGATCACGCCGCAAACGCTCCGTGTAGCCCCCAACACAAGCTCGGCCACCGGCGTGATGACCGAACGATCTTCATAGCGCCATGGTAACGTCCACAAGGCCTGCTCGACAGTGCGCGCGCCCAGCCGCTCCAGCAAGAGGGTTCGTTTGGGACCAACTCCTTTTGCATATTGAATCGATAGCTCCCACAGCGGTCTGGCAGGACTGGACCGAACTGGTGGAGGTTGTACTTGGTTCTCCTTCGGAGACCCCGCCGGCTGACTCACCGCTCGCGCGTCCCCTTGTAGGCGGCTGAGCAGCGCCAGCGCTTTCGTGAGCCGATCCTGCTGTTCGAGGGGTGTGAGCCGAGTGTGAAAGTCGACAAACAGGTTGCGTAGTGCGATCAGTTCCGTCTCCAGCGCTCGCGGATAGACTCGCTCGCCAAGAGTGCCAATCACCTGTTGCGACACAAAACGGTCAAGATTCCTGACCGCCGAGAGATGGGCGTAGGCATCGCGACAAGCAAATTCAATCGGTCTGGTTACACGATGCAGGAAGGCTTGGAACGGATCGTGAGAGTCGGCGGATTCAGGACGTGGCATCCTGGAGCGGGATCGTACCACAGCCACCTTGACGGCTCAACGAGAGGGCTTCTGCCGAATGGTAGCCAGTCGCACAGACCCCGGCTGCTTTTTCAACTTCCCTTTGTCCGCTCCCAGCTCGGTGGTACAGTGAATTCGCGTAGGATTCACGGAAGGACACCTATGTATCGACGCAATATCAAACATATTCTCGGGCCTCTAGCCGTGTTGATCGGCATCTTTATTTTCTATCAAACCTGGCTGAAGCCTCGCTATTTCCACGACACACCGGCTCCATCACCGCAGATCATTGTCGAGGAGCCCCCCCCTGCGTCGAACGCTCCTGTAGCCCCGTCACTGGAACGTACCGTCCCGGAGACCAAACGGTCGAGGACCATCGATCCAGTCAGCATTCCCGTTCCGAGACACTCCGAATTGCTCGCAGCCATTCACGAAGAACTCGAGAAGCACAATATTGCCTTAGCAGAGACGAAACTGGAGGAATTGCCGACGTCCATCCTGACGGAATCCGCCACCAAGCGGCATATTGCCATCTTGTGGAATAACCTCGGAATCCTCCAAGAAAGAAGCGGGGGGACCGAATTTTCCGTGAAGGCATTTAAGAAAGCGGTCGCGCTCGACCCTCAAAATCCGATTGCCCACCTCAATCTCGCCCATGCTTACTGGGGGTTGCGGGACCCCGCACTCACGGAAGATTTCCTCCGGAAAGTCGTGACACTGTCTCCGGACGAGCCATTCCCCCATGTTGCCTTGGCAGACCTACTACAGGAGAAGGATCACCTCCCGGAGGCTGGCAGACACCTCGCGCAGGCCAAGGAGCGAATTAAGAAAGACCCCGGCCTTCAGTCTTACCTGAAGGCGGTCACGACGAAAGTACATCGCGCCGAGAAAGTTGAAGATAAATTCTCGACGCACAGCAGCGTCCACTTTACCGTCAAATACGACGGGGGTGACGACCCGGACACGTGGACAACCGTGCTGGATATTCTTGAAGAGGCCTATCGGGAAATCGGTCAGAAATTCAATTTTTTCCCGTCAAAGCCAATCATCGTCGTCCTGCACACAAAGAATCAGTTTCAAGGCGCCACGGGAAGCCCCGGTTGGGCGGATGGCCTGTTTGATCCCGTCCTTGGGCGCATTCAAATCCCAACCCAAGGCGCTGCAACGGATCGAGCTTGGTTGACTCGAGTGCTTCGTCACGAATTTGTACATGCCCTGATTCACGAGGAATTGGGGGCAACCGGCGGAATGATTCCAACCTGGCTGAATGAAGGTTTGGCAATGCAACTGGCCGGTGATCCCTGGCAGGAGGTGACCGGCGTCACGTCCAGTGAACACAGCCTGGTTCCTTTGACGGCGCTTGAGGGTAGTTGGGAAAGTCTGCCTGCGGAGAAGGTCGGTCTCGCTTATAGAGAGGCCAATGCCGCCGCTCACTATCTCATCGAACGGTTCGGCATGCACAAGGTTCACGAGGTGCTGCTCCACCTGAAGGCCCGACAGACAATTGCCGCCGCCATGCAGGATAGGCTGCTGCTGTCCTACGATCACTTCCAGCAGCAATGGGCGGACAGCTTGGGCACCACACCGGTTCAGCCAAAATCCTAAAAGCTATCGCAGCTTCGTCTGATAAGCCTGACGCCCCAGCGAAGCGCTAGGACTCCAAGATGGAATGGCCTGAGGATGCGCACGAAGCTCAGGCTCGATCGAAGGCTCCTCAATGCGCTCTACTTGCTCGAACGAATCCTCCCACAAGAGCGTTCCGGATGTGCGATCGTAGGTCCGTACAACCAAATCAAAAATATGTCCGATGGGATCGCCGACCGACCTGACGAACAGCCCACCGAATAACACCCCTTCGACACGGGCGCGCTTCCGAACCCCTGGAGCGAACTGATCCTGCCAGACAAGTCCACCCGTGAAAGGATTGACGGCGCGAACCGAGAAGAGGGTCTGAAGCGGAGTGGTGCTGGAAACCGATACTTGTAGCACCGATGTGCAACTCGGGATGATCGTCGCGCTGGCTCTCGTCAGGCCACCTTCCCCCACTTTGAGCAAATTTAACTGCCCTTCCCAGAGAAACCTTCCCGTTTCTGCGTCATACACTCTCAACATGAAGGCTGATTTCCCTTTGGAGTCAGTTCCAATGCCGCCGGCAAAAATGCGCCCTCTATTCCCATCATGCTCGGCGGCGCCCTCTTCCTTCACGTTCACATCGAACGAATCCTCCGACAGGATGGCGCCTGACGGCGCATCGTACGTCCGGACCGTAATCATTGAGGATCCGGCCGCCTGAAAACCAAACCCGGCCGCCAACACGTCTGAATGATCGGCAGGCGCTTGGGCCACGACCTTCCCGCTAAATCCAGGAGCGACTACGCTGCCCGGAGATACATGCGAGGGGGCAGCTGAAGAAAGGCCGGAAATGAGCACGAGCACACTCGTCGCCCACAAAGCTAACGCCAATCGTCGCTCCGTTGGTAGACGACCGAGCCTTCTCGACCTTCTGTTTAATCGCGTTCCAAGAAGCCACCCAGCGATGTTCTCTGAAAATAGATGTAGGGCCACGTGTGCCTCCCTGTGAGAGGCGGATTCTCACTCGAATACCCACACGCGGTAAATCACACAGCGGGCCGGGAAGGCCCCTCAAAGGTTGGGTGCATGATCGCATCTTGAGGTGAACTTGATGGGACAAAGAGATCCCTGCTAGCAAGCCCCCGATAAATCGCCTGGCCTGAGAAACAGGGCCAGGGAATCTTGCGATGGGCAATCGCGGCAGCTATAGTGCCTCCATGAAGGCATCTCGTCCGGTCATCGCTCTGCTCGTTGCTCTGGTCATGCTGGAAGGCCTGCTTTTTGAGGCAGGATCGGCCACCTCGCTGGCCACGATCCGGGGTGGCATTTTGTTAGGGTTTCTGTTCGTGGTTCCGATACTACTGGTGGCGGGGACTCTCCTACTCCGTCAACGTTGGGTCATAATGGCAGCCGTTATGTACAGCACGATTGCCCTGGCACTTGATCTCGCTACAATCGTCCAGGAAGCAAGCCAGGCTTCCCCCCGCCCTCTGATCCTGGCACTGACTCTTGGAAGCAGCCTGCTTAATTTTCTCATCATGATCTTCGGGGGCCGGTGCGCGCTTTCCTTCCGGACAGGCGAATCGCCGCTAACACCCTCCATCCCAATCTTCAGTCCCCTTCTTCATCCTAAGCGGCCTGATCCGCCCCCCACTCGAAGCCACTCGGCTGGTTCACTGAATGAATAAGTATTTCAAGCAGGTGTACTCCGCAGCCTGCTCACGGCGAATAGGCTGGCTTCTTCGGGATAGGAGCCTTCTCGGTCGTGAAGAAATGCATCCTGACTGATCAGTCGTTCGCCGGGGGATAACACGGAATACAATCGCAGAAAAAGCGCTTGGCTCACATCGAGAGTCTGAGCCAGCTTCGGGATAAACCCGTTCCCCAACCCCATTACGGCAAAGAGATTCTGCTCAAGCGCCGTGACAATCACACACAGCAATCGTAGGCAGCCAGGACACGACGAAGGCTTCAATGCTTGTGGTGGGGGGCCTACGAGGTAACCCTACTAAATTGTCTCGTGCTATGGCTGAATCTTGAAGAGATTCTGGCACCAGCGCACGGCAGCTAGGACCTCATCAAACCGATCAAAGTCGACTGTCTTGTGGAACGTAATGGCGACATACTCATCATTCATATCCGTCTGCTCCGAGAATCCCGCCTTGAGGAGGGCCGGCCGTTTCTTGGACACCGCAGGACCCAGGAAATACTTGGCCTGTTTCGCCACTTCATCGGTTCCCAGATCTTCAGTTGTCCCATCGCACATCAGACTCTTCACATCGTCCATGGCGATTCCGTGCTGACAGAGAAGTTGTCCATCAGACCGCACCTCCAACAACCACCCATCTTCCCCCAGATCAAGCGTCAGGGCTCCACCGGGCTCCAGCTCATAAAATTGCGGAACCGTGCTCACTAGCCGTGTTCGAGCCTGTTCCCATGATGGAAGCGCGACGATATTCATGCGCGTGACTCCCGCGGCTGGGGAGTCGGGTCTTCGGCGTCTAAACGAGCACGAAGCCGTTCGAGGCGAGTCACATTCTCGGCCAATTTAGGGAGATCGTACTTACGGTCCATACGCACAACCTGCTCCAGTAACTGAATGGCCATCTGCAGCTGACCCAAATCTTCGTAGCATTGGGCGAGAACGTAACGGGCACCGCCTGTACGCAGTTCATCTCGACTCCGTTCCGCGATTGATTGACTGGTATGGCAACAAGCGATGGCGTCATCATAGCGCTTTTGGATGGCAAAGGTCCGCCCCATCATCCGCCAGGCATCGGCGACGCCTCCTTGATTGTTGAGACGGCGCATGAGCACCAGCGACTGCTCATAGTACCGTAACGCCTCTTCGAACTGGCCTGTTTCACGCGCCACCAAGCCGAGATCGGAAAACAGCACCGCCTTTCCCAGCTCGTCATGTACCCGCGTCATGATATCGAGCGCCTCAAGGTAATAGGCTCTCGCACGATCCCACTCCCCGGCGTCAGCACGGAGATTCCCCAGATTGGCCAGAGTCGTCCCAATGCCCTTCTCGTCTCCCAAAACCTTCTGCAACTCCAGCACTTCCTGATAATAGCTCTGAGCCGACTCCCGGCGACCACTGACCGCGCAAATGTTGCCAAGATTGCCCAACGTCGCGCTCAAAGCGCGATGATCACCGGTCAATCGATCACATTCCAGGGCCTTTGCATAACAAGCGTAGGCATCCGTATAGTGCCCGCGCGCAAAATGCTCGTTGCCCTGACGGTTGAGTTTCTCTGAGAGTCCGTTTCGAAGGGCCATTGTTTCTTACACCTGAAGCGCCTGCTCAACAGCCTGCTTGGCTCCGAATACGATGCTAGCGCCATCGCCCACAAGAATCGAGTCGAAGTTATATTTCAACAAACGCCGAAGCCCGTCTCTAGCCTTCGTGATATCGCCATATTTTTCTGGAGCCAGGAGGCTCAAGCTTCCCGCCGGTTTGCCAATTAACGCATCGCCGACGATCAACACGCCCTTCCCCTGCTGAATGTACAATGCCGACTCACCCGGAGATTTTTGATCACTCAGGTGAATGACCCAAATACCGCCGGGCAACAACTCGCCGTCCTTGAATGTCTTGGACGGCGTCACATCCATCTGCGCGACATCGGCCTCAGGCACCTGTAGCTGGCAACGAAAATCAGCCTGGTACGTCGCCGCCTCACGGACATGATCACGGTTGGTGAGAATGATGTAATCCAGGGCGCCCTGGCGCCGAACAAATGTGTGGGCGGCGGTCGTCATGGGCGGCGGATCAACCAGAATCTTATGTTCCCCCACATTAAGAAACAGGCCGTTAAAATCGAGCTGCTTGTCTTCTGAAAACCAGGACCATTGCCAAATTCCGGGAAGGAGTTGTTTCACAGATATCGCCTCACGTGGATGGGATTACAACGCTGCCACCGCATCCTGGAGGGTCTTCGTGACCTTCGCACAGATGCCGGCTTCGCTGGGAAGATCGATGATATCGTCTTCCGAGAGGGTAATGAACTTCCGATTCGGCCCCTTCGTGAGGGAAATAAGGAACATGCTGTTTGTGGGCTTCGTCGGAATCACCACCTGAACGGTCTGATCAATACCCTGCACGACTTCCAGAAACTTCTGCTTTCCCTCTTCCCATTCGTCCATGAATGATCCTCTTTTCCTGCTACATGGCTCCTGCGCCGGCTGGAGTCGAAGCTGCCAACAGCTTTTCCACTTCCTGGATGATGACCTCGGCACCTGCCAATTCCATATTGCCCACCCGCTGCCACCTGATCACACCGCGCTGATCGATGACATACACATTGGGAATGAACTTCCCGCCTCCATACAGTTTGTCGGTGGTCTTATTCGGATCGAGCAAATAGGGGTAGGTTACCTTCACGGGAAAGGCACTCAAGAATTCGCCCACGCCCCGTTTGGAATCCCCCGACGAATTGACCCCGACGACGGCCACATTTTTCCCAGCCATCGCCTCATGGACCTTTTGCAGATTGGTTCCTTGGGTCATACAGGGGTCACAAATATGAAACAGCCCGAGGACCACCACTTTCCCCTTTAACTGCTCAAGCGAAACCGCATCGCCTGTTACGGACGTCAACGAGAAGGCCGGCGCCGGCTCGCCGACCTTAAAAAACCCGGCGGCGACTACAAGGTGGGCAGCCCACAGGTGGACGAATATGATCGCAACCGCTATGAGAACTCGCTTCATCAGAGCCTCCTTCCTGAAATCAAGCCGATGATGGAAGCCAATACTCCCTCTGTTGGTTCTCAGCAGTCAACAATCACTGCTGGAGATGCAGGCATCCTAGCATGCGTTTTTTTTCAGGAGCAACCACTTAGGCAGGAGGGCTATTTATGTATTGACGAAGAAGCAGCTCTTCGCACATGAAAATCCGTGATCAACCGGAGCTCTGCAACCACCGCACGACTGCTTCACGCATCCGGACAGAAAGAATCCATTTGGCGATAGTCCGATGAAACGGCTTCAAACAAGTGGCCAGGATACGAAGTCGTCGTTGAAACCGGAACCAGGGCAACGAACGGGTGAGCACTTCTGCTTCCGCACGACAGAGCGCGACCCCAAGTTTCCACCGCTCAAGCCAGGAATCCTTGAGAGTCATGTACAGAGCCTCCGCACAATCTTCATCAATCCCATAACGAGGATTCTTCAGCAGCAGCTTAGGCATCTTTCGAACGAGGACGGGGATGTCGCCATCTGCCTCGATCTCCTGAAGTATCGTCCGTGGGACTGCGGTATCGAACAGGCTGTGAGCCATCGCCAGGCCGAGCAGGACCAACCGTCGACATCTCCACTCGCCTGCCTGAAACAACACACGACTCCAATCTAACGCCGGCCGCCGACGCACGAGCTCCGCCACATCGCACACCCACTTCAACTGCTCCCACGCATGTTTTGCCCCATGCACGCAGAGAAGGATCAACAGATCCTCAGGGCAGAGCCCCATCACCGACTTTGTTGGTAAGTGAACGGGTTTCAGTCTTCCCCAAAACGCGCTCCGATCAAGCCGAAATCCGAAATGTCGGCGAACCATCACCGACTGAAGATCGACCGCAACGATGCCGTTTCGTCTTTGGAAAAAGTGATACGGCTCCCCTGACTCCTCCCTGCCACCCATGTCCTGGCTGGTCAGTTGATACCCCTGAGACCATAAGACTTTCCGAGCTTGGGGAATCGCTCCCTGCTCAACAATCAAATCAATATCTGCACATTCCCGTAAACCTAGGTCGCCATACGCCGTCTGTGCAAGCGTGACGCCTTTAAAGGGAATCGCCATCACTCCCTTCGCTGCCAACGCGTCGAGTAGCGACACGAGTTCTTTCGCCAGCAACGTATTGAGAAGCGCATTCGCCTGATTGTGACGGCGGAAGGCTTCGTGGATAGCCGAAGGCACCGCAGCAGGACAAATCGCAACCAGATTGCGGTACACCAGTGGCGCCACTCCATGGGCTCTGGACAGCCGCCAGACCAGTCCCCAATCAATTCCATCACAGGCCAGATCCGCCACTTCGACTCGAACAAACTCATCCACCGTCGTTCGCGCACAGAGTACGAGTAAGCGCCCCTCCGCACGCATGAGGGACAAACCTGGCGCCGGTGTTGTCCCCTTACGCGAAATACCTCCCAGGCGAGAGGAGTTCCATTGTGCGATGGTGGACCCAGGACGCCGCCCCATGTCAGTTCTCTCTCCTTCCTTGCCGCATCCCCAGAAGAGGTGTTACCAGCCATGGCAACTCCAAGACATCGCGTCCGAAGTGGAGTCGGTAACAGTCTGCCTGCTCGACCAATCGCACAAGCGCTTGAAACTCCAGGCGCGCCACCTCGGCGTCATACACCAGCAAGGAATGCGGAAGAATCATTTCCAATGCTACCTTCTTGGACAAGGGCTCCAGGCAACTATGCGAGGAATTGACCACCTCGGGAAAGAGGATCACGCTTGGCTCGCAAGGCTGACCTAATGGCCCCGGATACATATCCTCGACATTGAAATAGCGCTTGGGGACACCTGCATGCAGGACAGATGGCGGAGCCTCTCGCAATTCGGGAAAGAACGATACGGTGTGATCGGTCACGTTGATCTTCAGCGGATACGGGAGGATCTCCACGCGTGTGCCGCTGATCCGAAAAAATGGGTGGTCATCGGAGAGGTAACGATACCCTGATCTCAGTAGTGATAGGAACGAGGTGGTTTTCCCTTGCCCACTGAAACCAGGAATCAGCACCCCCCGCCCCATGTGCTCCAGGGCGGTGGCATGAAACGTATACAATCCTCGCCGCTTCAGTAGTTCCGTCATGGCGAAATGGACAAAACTCACTCGGATATCCGGTGCCATAGTCTCCGGTTTCACCAAATACCCCTGGACAGATGGCGAAGCCCCATCGATGACGACCAGGCCTTCTTCATGAAAGTCAGCAATCAACAGTCCCTGTTCTGAGTAGATGTCGCACAGCCATGTCGTCCGTCGATCAGGACCAATCACGAGGCCAGAACCGCTGTACAACAGTTTCGCCGAACCAGAAACCCTAACAGGAACATCCCCTCGTCGCTCGACCGCGTCGAATTCCATCAGCATCGGTTGAGCCACAGTGGTGGCGAGTTGAAAGTGATGGAATAACGCCTCAACGGAATGTGCCAGCTCGGACGAATTGGTGGTGAATTTCATCTCTATGCCATGGACAGAGAGTAGAAGTTCTTTCGTTATCGACGTCATGAACATTCACGCGTCTCCTTTTCAACCTTTCGTCCACCGCCATCGCCTTACCGCTCTAGAACGAGCTGGCCGGTCTGATTCACCGGCCAGCTCCGCTGCTCTCACGGGAGCATTCGACAACTAGCTGATTCTTTGATCCACCACGCGGGACAGCTGAATAGCCGTCACGTCGCGCAGCAACTCATGCTTCACGAGCGCCGGCTTGACGTACACGATTTTCTTCTGTTGCTCCATTCTGACTCACCTCCTTTCAATCTGAAGTAATCCCTCCTGCTCCAAATGCACGATCAAATCCAACACATCGTCCTGAGCCTGCTGTGCAGACACGTCAAATCTGGCACAGATTGCTGAGTGAATCTGCCGCAACGACTGCTCCCCTCTGCACAAATCCCAAATGGTTGATCCGACGACATTGAGCGTGTAATAGCGGCCGGAGTTCAGATTCAACAGCACACTTTCACCATCGAGAACCGTGCTGTGGACCTGTTCATCCTGCCTGGGAAATACTTCGGATAATTCGAACTGACGCTCACTCCACAGATGCACAGTGGCAGGCATATAGATGCTCCTGGTTCAGATTGTTGGGGATTTGTGACTGCTCCGATAGCACCATTCGTTCTAAAACTGATTCTTCCTCGAAGTCTTGGTCTCCCCACAAGCAAGACGTGTACATCACTGCAAGACAAGGGCGAAACTATCGTCATCACGTCCGTTTCTCTATCCCCAGTGAGATTGGGCTCCACCTCCCTTTGGGGGATCCGGATTTTGCTTTTATGGAAACGGATGAAAAAAGCGTGCAGATGAGGCCGCTGACGAGTTTCAAAGCCGAACTTGTCAGCTTGATTCACGCAGACGCACAGGAAAGACTCAATTCTCTCAGGCCCGCCATGTCCAGCCGACCCCAAAAGACGGTAATGTGCAGAGGAGATCTCAGGAGATGCGAGATGATTGAGTACTTGAAGAAAGCAGGGATTGGGGGAAGGTAACCGTCACCGTAAACGATTGCCAGTGGGAGGACGGCTCAAGAAACTCATGACCATGCAGCACCAGCCATGCGTGTCCCTCCAGCTGCTGATTGAGCTTCATCACTCCACATTTGAATTGAACGGGGAGGCCGGCACGGCGGGCGAAAAAAAACAGCGCTAACGCTCGAGGAAAACAATTTCCCTTCGGATTGTATGGAAACAGCGCAAGCCACCGATCCACATAATAGGCCACATTTTCCATCGCGTGCTCATCAGGACCGGCTGAAATCTCACATGATAACCAGCCGAGCAATCGTCTGAGACTCGTCAGGCGGGACACGATGCGAACTCCAACGACCACAACACCAGTGGCAACGATCAGTCGATATTTCCGAACCGACGACATGCCAATCAGTCTAGCAAGGCGCAGGAGAAAGTCCAGACGATCCTATGAACCGGCGAGGAGAAGGAGGTCAGCGTGGAGCTTCAAAGAGCCCAAGTTGAAGTTCTTCTGCCCTGGTAAAGGAGATAGGATATTGTTCGGTAAAGCAAGCATCGCAGTAGTGCCCCGGAATGCCGGGAGCCGCCTTCACCATGCCGTCCAGGCTCAAATAGGCGAGGCTATCCGCGGTGATGTATTTACGAATCTCTTCGGTGGTGTGACTGGACGCGATCAATTCCTTCTTGGTCGGGGTATCGATACCATAAAAACAGGGCGACACGATCGGCGGAGAACTAATCCGCATATGTACTTCTTTGGCTCCGGCATGACGCAGCATCTTGACGATTTTTCGGCTAGTCGTTCCTCGAACCAACGAATCGTCTACTACGACGACGCGTTTCCCTTCGAGGACTTCGGGAACGGCATTGAGTTTTACCTTCACACCAAAGTGGCGAATTGACTGTTCAGGCTCGATGAAGGTGCGACCCACATAATGATTTCGAATCAGCCCCGTCTCGAACGGAAACCCAGATCCTTCGGAATACCCCAACGCCGCCGGCACCCCGGAATCCGGCACGGGAATCACGATGTCCGCATCAACCCGCGATTCTTTCGCCAATTGTCGCCCGAATGCTTTCCGGATGGAATAGACGGCTTTGCCTCCAAAAATGCGGCTGTCAGGACGGGCAAAGTAGACATATTCAAACACACACATGGCCGGCTTGGTTTGAGCAAATGGCTTATAACTGGTGACGCCCTGATGATCCAGTACCACCAACTCTCCCGGTTCGATCTCCCTTACATATTCGGCATCCAACAGATCGAACGCGCAACTTTCGGAGGCCACTATCCAGGCGTCACGAAACCGTCCCAGGCACAGGGGGCGGAATCCATAGGGATCGCGCGCGGCGACAATGCCCTGATCGGTCATCAGAACTACTGAAAATGCACCGCGAACCTGGGTGAGCGAATCGATGACCCGGTCCAGCAGCGTATCCGCCCGCGAATGCGCGATGAGATGGATTATGACTTCCGTATCGGACGTCGATTGAAAAATAGCGCCATAGGCTTCCAGTTCACTGCGAAGCATGGTGGCATTGATCAAATTCCCATTGTGCGCCACGGCCAAGTTACCGAAGGCAAAATTGACGCTCAAGGGTTGCACATTCTTGAGGCCCGCCCCGCCCGCGGTGGAATAGCGGTTGTGCCCAATCGCCATCGTACCGGGCAAACGCGCCAAGGCCTGTTGCGAAAAGATATCGGCGACAAGGCCCTGGCCCTTTTCGACATAAAACTGTTCGCCGTCGTTGGAGACAATGCCGGAAGCTTCCTGTCCGCGATGTTGCAAGGCATAGAGGCCGAGGTAGGCGAGGTTCGAGGCCTCTTTATGGCCGTAGATTCCGAACACGGCGCATTCGTCGTGGAACTTATCGGGAGAAATCAGCGGTAATTCGTTGGCCATGACGCCCGTATCCTAGTCCTGACCTAATGCACGAGGGATTGCCAACCCCCAATGGTCATACAGCGCCGTCAATTCGAGATCGATTTTGCAGCCAGCCGCCCGCTGATCACCGTCTACCTGAATCACCAACCGGTCACCTCCGACAGTACCGATCCGAGCGGCATGAACACCGGCATCCCAGGCCACATTCAAGACCCGCTCGGCCACTTCCGCTTTCACGGAAAGCAGAATTCGCGATTGGCTTTCCCCAAAGAGCAACGCGTCTCGACGAAGACCGTCAAGCGGCAATTGTACCACAGCCCCCAGTCGTTGAGCGGATCCCGAGATGCAGCACTCCGTCAGCGCCACCGCCAATCCGCCATCGGAACAGTCATGCGCCGACTGCACCAACCCCTCGCGGATGAGTCGAATCGTGCAAGCCTGCACGGCTTTTTCGGTTTCCAAACTCAGCAACGGCGGCGAACCCTGCTCCCGATGGTGCACTACTTTCAGATATTCCGTTCCACCGAGATCTTCACGAGTCTGGCCAAGGAGAATGATCGCATCGCCGGACTGTTTGAACCACTGCGTGACCGCGCGATCGGCCTCTTCGATCAACCCGACCATCCCGATCATCGGCGTGGGATAAATCGACAGGTCGTTTGTCTCATTGTACAAACTCACATTGCCGCTCACGATGGGCACATTCAACGCCTCGCACGCATCCTTGAGCCCTTCAATCGCAAGTACGAACTGCCACATGACCTCGGGGCGCTGCGGATTGCCGAAATTCAGGCAGTCGGTCACGCCGATCGGCTCAGCTCCCGAGCAAGCAAGGTTTCGCGCACATTCCGCAATGGCGATCTTGGCCCCCTCATAAGGATTCAAGAGACAATAGCGTCCGTTGCAATCAACGGACAACGCCAACGCCTTATTCGTCCCCTTCACCCGCAGCACCGCCGCATCCGACCCTGGACGCACCATCGTATTTGTTCGCACCATGTGGTCATACTGCTCGTAGACCCACCGCTTACTGGCAATGGTCGGCGAATCCAGGAGTGCGAGCAATGCGGCATTGGCGTCTTTGACGTCGGGCAGGGCATCATGATTCAGCGCCTGCAACATCTCTTGATAGGCAGGCGGCGAACTAGGCCGATCATACCGGGGCCCCTCGTCGGCCAGAGCCTTGGCCGGAATCTCTGCAACCACTTGGCCATGCTCTTTGAGGACCACCTTGCCCGTATCCGTCACCCGGCCGATCACCGCCACATCCAGATCCCACTTACGGCAGATCTTGATCACCTCGTCTTCACGACCGGCCTTCGCCACCATCAACATCCGCTCTTGGGATTCCGAGAGCATGATCTCGTAGGGCGTCATCCTCGGTTCACGACGCGGCACATCTGCCAACTCCAACTCCACGCCCGTGCCTTCACGCGAGGCCATTTCGCAGGCCGAACTCGTCAAACCGGCAGCACCCATGTCTTGAATGCCGACCAGGCAATCACCGGCCATCAGCTCCAAACAGGCTTCCAGCAACAGCTTCTCAGTAAATGGGTCACCGACCTGCACCGTCGGCCGCTTCTGTCCCGCTTGTTCATCGAACGAGTCCGAGGCCATCGTCGCGCCATGAATCCCGTCACGCCCCGTCTTCGAACCGAAATAGATCACCGGATTACCGACGCCTGCGGCCTTGCCCAGAAAAATCTTATCCTTCTTGGCGATTCCCAGACAGAACACGTTCACCAGAGGATTCAGGGCATAGATGTCGTTGAAGACGATTTCTCCGCCGACGGTGGGCACTCCCATGCAGTTGCCGTAACCGGCAATGCCCGACACAACCCCCTTGAGCAGATGGCGGGTATTCGCATTGTCCAATCCGCCGAACCGCAGCGAGTTCAGCAACGCAATCGGCCGAGCGCCCATCGTAAAAATATCGCGTAGAATTCCGCCCACCCCCGTCGCCGCACCCTGGTAGGGCTCGATGAAAGAAGGATGGTTGTGAGACTCCATCTTGAACACCGCGCACAGACCATCCCCGATATCCACCGCGCCGGCATTTTCGCCGGGCCCCTGAACCACGCGCGGCCCCGTCGTCGGCAACTTCTTCAAGTGGATGCGGGAGCTCTTGTACGAGCAATGTTCGCTCCACATGGCCGAGAACATGCCCAGTTCGGTCCAGTTGGGTTCTCGCCCCAATATCTCCAGGATCTTCTTATATTCGTCATCGCTCAGCTTATGCTGTTCAAGGAGGGCTTTGGTAATCACCAGTGCGTTCATGAATGACACATTCTCAATCGTAGGGGGTTACCGATAGTTCCAGGATCGCTGCTCACGCGAACCGGCCGTCATACTCCGATCAACCTGGACTGCAATTCGGGCTTGCCGAACGAGCTCAACATCGACTGAAAGATCAGCCGACCATCTTCATTACCCAATATCGATTCCGCACTGCGCTCGGGATGCGGCATCATGCCCAGCACATTTCCATCCGCATTCATGATTCCGGCGATGTTATCCAGCGAACCGTTCGGGTTGGCATCGGGCGTCACCTTGCCGTCTGCCGTGCAGTACCGAAAGAGCACTTGTGCATTGGCTTTAATGCCGCCGAGCGTGACCGGGTCGGTGTAATAGTTGCCGTCGGCATGCGCGATGGGAATCTTCAACACCTGGCCGGATTCGCATTGATTCGTAAACCGGGTCGCCGCGTTTTCCACCTTCACATAGACATCCTTGCAGATAAAATTGAGCGAGGTGTTCCGCAACATCACACCTGGCAGGAGACCAGCCTCCAGCAGAATCTGAAACCCATTGCAGATGCCGATGACCAGTCCACCCTTACTCGCAAAGGCCTTCACCGCTCCCATCACCGGAGAAAACCTCGCGATGGCGCCCGTCCGCAGGTAGTCTCCATAAGAAAACCCGCCTGGCAGTACGACCGCATCGAGTCCCGCGAGCAGAGTTTCCTTGTGCCAAATCATCTCCACATACTGGCCCAGCACATCCTGAAAGATATACTGGCAATCATGATCGCAATTACTGCCGGGAAATACCACCACGCCGATTTTCATTTCACTCACCCTCACCTATCGCAGTGCGATGGTAGGATCTGGTTTTACTGCGCGCGTCCAACGAGGGCCTTCCGAGGCCGCGCGTTGCGCGAGCACAAAGCAGGTCCTGCCGTCGCGCGGCCTCACTGCAACTCGTAACGATAATCCTCGATCACCGTATTCGCCAGCAACTTTTCACACATCTGCTTCACCTGGACGTCCGCCTTGGCGCAGTCCGGTTCGTTCACGTCCACTTCCATGTACTTGCCGACTCGCACGTTTCCTGCATTCTTAAACCCGAGGGAGTCCAGCGCATGTTCGATCGCCTTTCCCTGCGGATCGAGAATTCCCTGCTTCAGCGTCACATGAATCTTAGCTTTCATTGTGCTTTTCCCACTTCCTGCTGTGCTTTGCCGACCCGCTGCACGTATTTCCTGATCCAAAAGATCACACCGATGGTCCCGAGCCCTGCCAGCGACATCAGGACGAACGCCCAGCGCCAGGGCGATTCCTTGAGGTGATAGGCCATCAACGCCACTGTGGCCGCCCACACCAGAATCGCCGCCACCAGGCCATAGTTCAAAAACAACTGGAGAAACCGGTTCATGCCGCCCCTATTCGCACACCCGCCTCAACACTTCCTGATACGCCTCTTCGATTTTCCCCAAATCCTTCCGGAACCGGTCCTTGTCCATCGACTCTTTGGTCGTCTGGTCCCAAAACCGGCAGGTATCGGGAGAAATTTCGTCGGCGAGGATGAGTCGATTGTGGAAGACGCCGAACTCTAGCTTGAAATCGACGAGCATCATCCGCCGTTCTTTGAAGAACGGCAGCAACACGCCATTGATCTTGTGCCCCAACTCTCGCATCTCCCGCATCACAGCCGGAGTCGCTATATTCAGCAGGCGCAGGTGATCGTCGTTCACCAGCGGATCGCCCAAGGCATCGTCTTTATAATAAAACTCGATGAGCGCCGGGTCGATGGCCGCGCCTTCTTTAAGGCCCAACCGCTTGGCAAGGCTCCCGGCGACGACATTCCTGACCACCACTTCCACCGGCACAATCGTCACCCGCTTGGTGAGCATCTCACGGTCACTGATGCGTTCGATGAAGTGCGTCGAGATCCCCTGCTGCTCGAGAAGCCGGAACAGCCGCTCCGATACCTTGTTGTTGACCACCCCTTTATCGACGATGGTTCCGCGTTTCTGGGCATTGAACGCCGTGGCGTCATCCTTGAAATAGTGCAACACCTGGTCAGCTCGGTCAGTCGTGAAAATCTTCTTGGCCTTGCCCTCGTAGATCATCGTGCCTGCTGGTTCGGCGGTCATCCCTCTCTCCTTCGGCTACTGTGCAAACTTTTCCAAAATCTCATCCAGCGGACTCATCGTACCCAACAAGGTCGGATGCCCGAAACGTCGATTGTGGCGGAACTCCTTCACCTGCTGCAGCGCCCGCACGAGACTGTGGAAATCCTCTAACGTTTCGGTCTCAAAATAGGTGATGAAATCGACATCGTCGAGGCCGGTGGAATGATACAGTTTCCGTTTCACCGTCTTTAGATAGGGAAGCGCCGCCTGCGTGTGCTCCTGCATTAGAGCGGTCCGTGCTTCCTGGTCCAGCCCCCACCATTCCGCATCCTTCTTGATCGGAATTACAATCGCGTACGGCCTCGACCCGGCTTCGGCTTTCACCTGTAACTCCGTCTTTATGGATTCCGAGAAACCGGCAACGTAGGTGGGCTTCTTGCTTAGACCATGGAGCACTCCTCCCGGGGTGAGATGGCGCCCCAATCGAGTGCCCATGAAGGTCGAGAGAAACTGTTGGGTGTCCGAGAGCGTGCGGGCATGTATCCGAAACATGAGATCGGCATGGTCGGATAATCCACGAAGCAGATAGGACTCGATCAGAATCTTGCCGGACCATTGTTCGACTAGTCCCTTGACCTCCGCCACCGAAATAACGCGCGACTCGCCGGGGAGGTCCCACCAATCATGATCCATCTGGAAGGTTGCAAACGTCCCGTATACCCCGGGTTCTGTCAGCAGCTTTTCCCCTTCGGCTGCCGAAGCTGACCAAACCGCAATCAACAACAACACACCGGCCAACAGCCCGGTCCGTCCTGCTGCTCGTATGTTCATGCCCGTTTCCTCCGTTTCGCCGACGAGGCGGCACTCGACCCGAACACCCGGCGGAAGACCTGGTCCAAATGTCGCAGGTAATAGGCCGGGTCGAAGCAGGCAGTAATTTCGTGCTGTTTCAAGTGGGTGGTGATGAACGGATCGCGAGCGACCAGTTCCTGAAACCCGCCCCCGCCTTTCCACGCAGTCATTGCATTGCGCTGAACCGCCTCGTATGACTCTTTGCGCTGGGCGCCCTTGTCGATCAAGGCCAGCAGCAGTCGCTGCGAATAGACCAGGCCGCCGGTCAAATCGAGGTTTCGCTGCATCCGCTCGGGATACACAATCAGATTCTTTACCAGGTCGGTCACGCGGGCCAACATATAATCGACCAGAATGGTGCTGTCCGGCATGATCACTCGTTCCACCGAAGAATGGCTGATGTCGCGCTCATGCCACAGGGCCACGTTCTCTAATGCGGCCAGGCTATTACCGCGTACCAGGCGCGCCAGGCCGCACAGGTTTTCCGACGCAATCGGGTTGCGCTTGTGCGGCATCGCCGATGAGCCCTTCTGTCCGGGGGAGAAATATTCTTCCGCCTCCAGCACCTCCGTGCGCTGCAGGTGACGAATTTCGGTGGCGATTTTTTCAATGGTCGCCGCCAATAACGCAAGCGCCGACGCATAGGCAGCATGCCGGTCACGCTGCACGATCTGGTTGGACACCGGATCCGACGCGAGGCCCAGCTTGGCGCAGACATATTCTTCGATTTCAGGGCCTTGATGTGCAAATGTGCCCATCGCACCCGAGAGCTTGCCCACCGCAATATCCTTCCGTGCGGCTTCAAGGCGCGTCCGGTGCCGGCAGGCCTCCTCATACCAGATCGCCAACTTGAACCCGAACGACACCGGCTCGCCATGAATGCCGTGCGACCGGCCCACCATCACGGTATGGCGATGCTCGAGCGCACGTTTCTTCAGCACTGTGATCAACTCATTAAGGTCCTCGAGAATCAGATCGAGCGCTTCGGTCATTTGCACCGCCAGCGAGGTATCGACGATGTCCGATGAGGTGAGTCCCATATGGAGGAACCGGTGCTCAGGTCCGACGGAATCCATCAGTGATTCGAGGAAGGCGATCACATCGTGTTTCGTGACCTTTTCGATTTCGGCAATGCGCGCCACATCGATCTTGGCTTTCTTGCGAATCCGGGCGCTGGTCCCGCGAGGGATCTGTCCGCCGCGCTCGAACGCAGCGCAGGCCTGCAACTCCACTTCCAGCCAAATTTCATATTTATGTTGAAGGTCCCAGATGGCACTCATCTGCGGACGGGTATATCGATCGATCATTTCCCCTCGTCTTTCATCACTCGCATCGCGTCATCCAGGGAAACAGAGCGCATGGCCAACGGCGTATGGTAACAACCAGGGTTAACTTTGGATCTCTTGCCATGAGCTATAGGCTCTTATTCGGAGCCCACCACCGGCAATTCGGGAAAGGCGCGCTTCCGTTCCAACCGTGCATCCGACCCGAGCACCTTGTCGAGAATGCCGTTCACGAACTTGGAAGCCTCCTCGTCGCCGAAACTCTTGGCCAGCTCGATCGCTTCGTTCAGCGTGACCTTGGCCGGCACCTCCGGCACGTGCAGCAATTCAAAACAACCCATGCGGAGAATATTGCGGTCGATGATCGGCATTCGGCTGACCTTCCAATTGGTCGCATAGGTCCCGATTAGCGCATCCAATTCCTTTTTGTTGGCCCGGACGCCGGCGACCAATCGCTCCGCGAACACCCGCAACTCCTCAGCCAAGGGATACTGAATCCAGAAATCGTCCAGCCAAGGACCCGCCTGGCCATGAATATCGTATTGAAAGAGAATCTGTACCGCCCGTTCACGGGCTTGATGTCGGGAGGCCATAGTCTACGCCGGTCAGCGCTTCGGCCTCGCTGCCGATCGCCCGGCTCGTCGTGACGGAGTGGCCGGCTGCGGCGCCTCTCCGCTTCCTTCCTTTTTGAGCAGTCGCATCACATTGACCATTTCGATCGCCGTTTTCGCCGCATCGGCACCGCGATTCAACTTGTCGGGGTCGGCGCGCTCAATCGCCTGAGCCACGGTATCGGTGGTGAGGACGCCGAAGATGACCGGGATATTCGAGTCCATCGAGGCTTGTAGAATCCCTCGACTAACCTCGGCGCTGATATACTCAAAATGCGGCGTATCACCACGGATCACTGCGCCGAGACAGATCACCGCATCGAATCGACCGGACCGGGCAAGTTGGCGGGCCACGAGGGGAATTTCAAACGCGCCCGGCACTCGCACGACCTCGATCGCCTCGTCCGTTACGCCGGCCTTCGTCAGCGCCTTCACGCACTCCGTCAGCAACCGGCTGGTGACAAACTTATTAAATTTGCTCGCCACGATGCCGAACGTCAGCCCCGTCGCGTCTTGGGAACCTTTGCGAAGCTTCATGGGATGAGATAACGAGTCAGACGTCTCATGGACTGTGTGCGCCGAAGAAAGAGGGCGATCATACCTGGAAACGCCCTCAAATGGCTACACGTTTCAGGCCGTCTGCGCACGCATCCTTCCCATACGAGGAGGACTCAGGATTGAGACCAGCGCGCGACGCTAGACCTTCTTCAGCAGATGGCCGAGCTTGGCTTTTTTGGTGCGGAGATATTTTTCGTTGTCGGCACGGGGAGCGATCTCGATCGGCACCCGTTCGACCACCTTCAATCCGTAGCCTTCGATGCCGACGATCTTGCGCGGATTGTTGGTAATCAACCGGATTCGATGCAGCCCGAGCTGCACGAGGATCTGTGCGCCGACCCCATAGTCGCGCAGATCGGCCTTGAATCCGAGTTGGAGATTCGCTTCGACGGTATCGCTGCCAGAATCCTGCAAACCATAGGCACGGATCTTATTCAGCAAGCCGATCCCGCGCCCCTCTTGATTCAGGTAGAGCAACACGCCCCGACCGTCCTTCTGGATGATCTCCATCGCCCGGTGGAGCTGCTCACGGCAGTCGCAGCGCAACGATCCCAGCACATCCGCCGTCAAACAACCGGAATGGACCCGGACCAGCATCGGGGTCTCGGCATCCACCTGGCCCTTCACCAGCGCAATGTGAGTCGCGCCGTCGATATCGTTCTCGAACGCAATCGCTTCGAAATCGCCGAAGGTGGTGGGCAGCAAGGCACTGGCCGCTCGCCGCACGAACGTCTCACGATGCATGCGGTACTCGATCAACGCCTTGATCGTGACCATTTTCAGCTTGTGCCGCTTGGCAAACTTGGTCAGTTCCGGTACGCGAGCCATCGTGCCGTCTTCGTTCATGATCTCGCAGATGACACTGGCCGGATAGAGTCCGGCCAATCGCGCCAGGTCCACCGACCCTTCCGTCTGCCCAGCGCGCCTGAGCACCCCGCCGACTTGTGACTTCAGGGGAAAGATGTGACCGGGGCGCGCCAGATCGGCCGGAGTAGAACGGGGATCGATTGCGACATGAATGGTCGTGGCACGATCGGCCGCTGAGATACCGGTGGTGATCCCTTTGCGAGCATCGATGGAGACCGTAAACGCGGTGCCGAACGTGGCCGTATTCTCGGCCGCCTGCGGCGTCAATTGTAATTCCTCAACACGCTCCGGAGTCAGCGCCAGACAGATGAGGCCACGGGCATGTTTGGCCATGAAGTTGACGGCATGCGGCGTAACCTTGCTGGCCGCCATCACAAGATCGCCCTCGTTTTCGCGATCTTCGTCATCGACGAGGATGATGAACTTCCCTTTCTTGATATCCTTGATCGCGTCTTCGATCGAATTAAACGGTGTCGCCATAATCCCTCGATGGTGCAGGCCGGCCTGCTTCGGTGGCCCAGCTAACTCTTTTTAAAGCACCCCTGTCAACGGGAAAAACCGCCGGGGGTCGTGACCTGCGCAATGGCTTGTGAACGCCACCGCAGGGCCGGAACCACCGTCATCGCCGCGGCGATACTCACGACCGCCAATGCCACAAACCCGAACAGAAACGTGCCCGTACTTTCCCGCAGGAACCCGAACCCGATGGGCACCAGGAACCCGCCGATCCCGCCGGCAGCGCCAACCAGGCCGGAGGCCAGACCGATATCCCTCGGAAACCACTCGGAGACGATCTGAAAAATCACCCCGTTCCCGACCCCCATCACCGCAACCGTCACGACCAATAGTCCGACGGCCCAGGGTAGCGCCGGAAGCGACCCTGCCAGTGCCGTCGTCGAAGCGAGGGCAACAAACACCCCGACCAGCACAGGCAGCCCGCCCCATCGATCCGCCACATATCCGCCGACCGGACGAATCAGGCTCCCCATGAACCCGCAGAGCGCAGCGATGGAACCGCCGGCGATCGGATCGCTGCCATAATGATCGTGCAACAACACCGGCAGAAAACTCGTCAGCCCGACGAATCCGCCGAATGTGATGCCATACACCATACAGAGCCAATAGACCGACGGCACCCGCGCCATCTCCCAGGCCGCCTGCCACCAGGCCCCCTCCCCTGCGGCGCGGATAATAGGCTCGTTCCGCACCACGGTGGCAAAGAGACCGATCGTGATCAGAATGGGGACGGCCATGAGTCCGCAAGCCCAGTGCCACCCGATGGCCACTTCCCACCGTGGAGCGAACAGCAGCACAAGGACGGTCCCGATATTCCCCGAGGCCACCAGGCCCAACACCAGACCTTGATGGGTCGCGGGATACGCCCGGCTGGCCACCGGCATCGCCACCGCAAAACTCGCCCCTCCGGCACCAAGCAGGAGCGCAATGCCGAGGAGTTCCACATAACTCCGCCCTCCGAGCGCCGCCCAGATGACCGCGAGCAGTTGAAGCCCCAACACCAGCAAACCGGTCCACTTCGCCCCATACCAGTCACAGGCCCAACCGGCGGCAATTCGCAGCCCCGCGCCTCCCAGCAACGGCAGCGCCACCAGTACGCTCTGTTGGGTCGCGGCCAGCCCCAGTTCCTGTCCGATCGCCACGGCCAAGGCTCCGAGCAACAGCCACACCATGAAACTCACGGTGAGATGCAACCAGGCTCCGGCCAGAGTCGGCCAATGCCCGCTCCGCAGGGCTACCCCCAGCATGCTGAGACTCATCAACGACTTCATTTCGCGACGGCTTCGTTCATGTCATCCGTTTGGCTGTTCAGCATCAGCATCACTCAGACACTATACGAGGCGCGATTTCAGAGACGCAAGGGACGCACGGACAAGCCGCCGCATCACGTTGTTGCCTGGCACCTGACATCTGGTATAGTCAGCCCTTGCCAGGACGATTCACGATGAACGGCCTGGCTGGTAGCCCATAGTTTCGACCCCTATGACACAGCGCAAACACACACACGACTCGGATTCTCACGCAAACCTGGACGAAGACATCGACGCCATCGAACCCGAGGCTCTGGAGCCGACGGACGAAGAGGTTACGGAGGAACATGAGGCAGCCGACCGCCAGCCGGCGAAAGAGCCGCAGGAGGCTCCGCTTTCGACCTCTCTGGTCCCGGTCACCACACTCCAACAATACCTGACAGAAATCCGCCGATATCCCTACCTCAGCAAGGAAGAAGAACTCCGGCTCTTCGAGGAATATCAGCTCCGGGGCAGTCGTGATGCGGCCATGAAGCTCATCCTGGCCAATCTGCGAGTCTCCGTCTCCATTGCGTCGGAGTACCTGCATACCGGCGCCGACCACATGGATTTGATTCAGGAGGGCAACGTCGGCCTGCTCCAGGCAATCAAGAAATTCGACCCCACAAAGAATGTCCGCTTTTATGCCTACGCGGCCTGGTGGGCGAGGGCTTACATTCTTCGGTACCTGCTGAACACGTACCGCCTCATCAAGGTCGGCACGACCCAGGACCAGCGCAAGCTCTTCTACAACCTGAAGAAAGAAAAGGCCAAACTCGAACGGGAAGGCTTCGCGCCCGACAGCAAACTCCTGGCGGATCGCCTCAACGTGCGCGAACGCGATGTCATCGAAATGGATCAACGGCTGGGCAGCTGGGAACTGTCGCTCGACCAGCCCATCGGCCAGGAAAACGACGGCACGCTCATGGATATCCTGCCCGCGCATGAGCAGCCGGCGGACGAAAAGCTGGCCGATACCCAACTTAAAGCGCTATTCCGGAAGAAGCTGGCCGAATTCACAAAGACTCTCGATGAGCGCGAAGAAGATATCTTGCGTAACCGCATCCTCTCCGAGACACCTTTGACCCTTGAAGACATGGGCGACAAATACGGCATCACCAAAGAACGTACCAGGCAGCTGGAAGCGCGGATCATCAAACGCCTCCGTGACTACATCAAAAAGGATGTAAAGGACTTTGACCGCCTGCGGATGTAGGACGGCGACCTTCTTCAGAATCGCCATCGCCGGCTTCCTACTGGCGGCGGTCGGCGAAACCGTTTCACCCGTCCGCTCACTCGCCGACTCTCCCATCACCCGGGAAAATGCCCGACCAGGCGATGCCGGCTGGGTACTCACCGACCCGGCCGAACGTGAGGTTGAAGGATATGCCTCAGCCACCAGCATCCAGCGCGGGGACACACTCCACTTCTACATCCACAGCACCGACCCACGTATCACTGTCGCCATCTACCGGATGGGTTGGTATGCGGGTGCCGGAGCCCGGTTGGTCCAAGGCGGCATTTCGCTTCCAGGAGTTCGACAACCGATGCCCACGGCAGACCCGGTCACCGGACTCATCGAATGTCAGTGGCAGGTGTCGTTCACGCTCAGCACGAAAACGGAGGAGCCCGGCGAATGGCTGAGCGGCATCTACCTCGCCAAGTTGACTGGCACGAGCAGCGGCAAACAAAGCTACATTATCTTCGTCGTCAGGGAAGATGACCGGCCGGCCGACTTTTTGTTTCAGTCCAGCGTCACGACCTTCCAGGCGTACAACAACTGGGGCGGCAAATCGACCTACCCCTCGAACAGCCGCGATGAACAATGGGCGCGGAAAGTCTCGTTCAACCGTCCCTATGCCGCCAGCCAACACCCGCGGGGCGCTAGCGGAACCGGAGCGGGAGAGTTCCTGACCGCCATGTCGATCCACCCGACCCGCTCCCTCTCGACCGCCGGGTGGGAATACAACATGGTGCGGTGGCTGGAACGTAATGGCTACGACGTCACCTACAGCACCGATATCGACACCCATAGCCGACCCGGTTTCTGGAAACAGCACAAGGCTTGGCTGTCGGTCGGCCACGATGAATACTGGTCCGATGCCATGCGACGCCATATAGAGGCGGCCCGCGACCAGGGCCTGGGACTCGGCTTCTTTTCCGCCAATACCTGTTACTGGCAGATCAGGCTCGAACCCAGCCCATTCACGGGTGAACCAAATCGGACCTTGGTATCCTATAAGGAAGTCGCCCTGGCGGAAGACCCCTATGCCCTGGATGGCGATCCGTCCAACGACCACCTGATCACCGTTCAATGGCGCGACCAGCCGCTGAACCGACCCGAACACAAGCTACTCGGCGTGATGTTTGAGACCGTCCCGGTGGACGGAGACCTGATCATCACCCAGCCATCCCATTCGCTGTTTAATGGTGTCCCGCTGCCTTCGGATCATCGCCTGCCCGGCCTGCTAGGATACGAGATCGACCGGGCATTCCCAGACGGGCCGGCGGAGCTGGAGATCCTTGGCCATTCTCCCCACCAGCGGAATGGACAGGTCGTGTATGGTGATATGACCCTCTACCAAGCCCCGAGCGGGGCCCACGTGTTCGCGACAGGAACCATGCAGTGGAGTTGGGGGCTGGATGACTACAATGCGCCGGCGCTGCGAACCGCTCGCACCAGTGAAGCCGCTCAACAGATTACCCGCAATGTCCTGGAACTCCTGACTCGGAAGACGCCCCCGTCTGCTCAATAATCCAGATTTCGCCCTCCCAATGACTCCAACTTGAGCTCGTAACCCAATCTTGTGGCGGCCATTTCAAAAACCCATCGGGGAGCTTCACGCACATACTAAGGAGAATCAATAGTTTAGGGCCCATAATCTGATTGCATCTGTTCAAAGAATAATTTTATAGTTCATCCATTGACTTGCCCCGCGCTAGCGCTATCTATGTTTCGAGTTTTCTGCAGGTCGCCCTTGCAGTAACACGTCAGAGCTGAATTTCCAGCTTTTACACAACTGTACATTAGGGCCTAGACGCTCATTACCAGAAGGAGGATTGGGTATGGCTACGGAAGCGAAAGACAAGAAATCCACTGCTGCGAAAAATTTCCAGCCGCTCGGTGACCGGTTGTTCGTCACCTACACCGAGGAGATGGAGCGGACATCCGGCGGTATCTATGTCCCTGACTCTGCGAAGGAAAAGCCGCAGCGGGGTATCGTGCAGGCCATCGGGAAGAAGGTCGAGAACATCAAGGTCGGTGACCAGGTGTTGTTCGACAAGTATTCCGGTAGCAAGCTTCGGATCGAAGACGAAGAATGCCTCATCCTTAAGGAAGAGGACATCCTCGGCATCTTCACCAACTAATTCTGATTGACCCCAAAACACCTGAAACACGACTACTAGACGATTAACGGAGGACGATTATGGCAAAGCAATTGTTGTATAGCGAAGCGGCACGGGCGGCCATCCTGCGCGGGGTGAACCAGCTCGCCGATGCCGTCAAGGCGACGCTCGGTCCCAAGGGCCGGAACGCGATTTTAGATAAGAAGTTCGGCGCCCCGACGATCACCAAGGACGGCGTGACCGTGGCGAAGGAAGTCGAACTGAAGAACCCGTACGAGAACATGGGCGCCCAGCTGGTTCGCGAAGTCGCGAGCAAGACGAGCGATACGGCCGGTGATGGAACCACCACCGCCACCGTGTTGGCCCAGGCCATCTACCGGGAAGGCGTCAAGAACATCACCGCTGGTGCCAACCCGATGGAAATCCAACGGGGCATCAACAAGGCCGTCGAAGTTGTGATCGCAGAGCTCAAGAAGCTCAGCAAGCCCTGCCAGAACAAGACCGAAATCTCCCAGGTCGGCACCATCTCCGCCAACAACGACAAGACCATCGGCGACCTCATCGCTGAAGCGATGGAGAAGGTCGGCAAGGATGGCGTCATCACGGTCGAGGAAGCCAAGTCGATGACCACCTCCCTGGACGTGGTCGAGGGCATGCAGTTCGATCGCGGCTACATCTCCCCCTACTTCGTCACCAACGCCGAGCGGATGGAAGCCGTCATGGACGAGCCGCTCATCTTGATCAACGAAAAGAAAGTCAGCAGCATGAAGGACCTTCTCCCGGTCCTCGAGCAGGTTGCCAAGCTCGGCAAGCCGCTCATCATCATTGCTGAAGAAGTCGAAGGCGAAGCGCTTGCCACCTTGGTGGTCAACAAGCTCCGCGGCACCCTCAACGTGTCGGCGGTAAAGGCACCGGGCTTCGGCGACCGCCGCAAGGCCATGCTGGAGGATATCGCGATCCTGACCGGCGGCCAGGTCATTTCCGAAGATCTCGGCCTGAAGCTCGAGAACGTCAAGCTGACGGATCTCGGCCGCGCCAAGCGCGTCACGATCGACAAGGACAATACCACGATCGTCGAAGGTCATGGCGATCCCAAGAAGATCGACGGCCGCGTGAAGCAGATCAAGGCTCAGATCGAAGAGACCACCTCGGACTACGATCGCGAGAAGCTGCAGGAACGGTTGGCGAAGATCGTCGGCGGTGTGGCCGTCATCAACGTTGGTGCCGCGACCGAGACCGAAATGAAGGAAAAGAAGGCGCGCGTGGAAGACGCCTTACACGCCACCAAGGCAGCCGTCGAAGAAGGCATCGTTCCCGGCGGAGGCACGGCCTATCTGCGCTGTCTCAAGGGATTGGATGCCCTCAAGGACCTGCCCCTGGAACAGAAAGTCGGCGTGGACATCGTACGCCGGGCGCTCGAAGAGCCGGTCCGTCAGATCGCAGCCAACGCAGGAGCCGAAGGCTCTGTGGTGGTCGGTCGGGTCCGTGAGGACAAGAATCCGAACGGCGGTTACAATGCCGCTGCCGACGAATACGTGGACATGATCAAGCTGGGCATCATCGATCCGACGAAGGTGTCGCGTTGTGCCTTGCAGAACGCCGCCAGCGTCGCGGGTTTGATGCTCACGACCGAAGTCATGATCACGGAATTGCCGGAAGAGAAGAAAGAACCTGCCGGTGGCCATGCTGGTCACAACCACGGCATGGAAGGTATGTACTAAGGTTTCCGTTTCTTCTTCGCTGTCGAAGACCGGTCCGGCGGTGGCCCCGCCGGACCGGTCTCTTTTTCGAGCCGAGACGCGCTGCGGCGGGAGTGGCCTTCCGCCGCAGCCACCACGGCGGCAAACAGGGCGGAGGTCTCCGGGTGGTAAAAGAGCGACCGGAACGTCTGATGCACAATTGTCGTATGCCGCTGCCGATCTGCTAGAAACTCTGCCAACGCCCTCTCGCGCGACTCCGCGCTATATCCCATCCGAATCGCACAACGCTGCAGTTCCTCATTGCTGTCAGGCAACGCGTGCGTCTGCAAATCATGCATCATTTGCAACTTGTGTTCGACATCCCGTAAGAACCAGTAGGCCTCGGTCAGTCGATGCTGATCGTCTGCCTCCACGAACCGGTGTTGGCAAAACCGGTACAGGGCTCCCACCGTTCCGCGATCCAGAATCTCGGGAACCGCCTTGCCAATGAGCACTTGAATGGTCTGGACGAGAAATTCCAGTTCTCGAATCCCACCCGTCCCCAACTTCACATTCCGATGCTGATGTCCGCGCCCTGCGATCTTTTCATCGATCATCTCTTTGACGGAACGGACATCGCGGATAATCGCCAACGCCCGCTCTCGCGAGAGGGGCTGGAGATCAGGCTGAAAGACAAATCCTTCGACCATCCGCACGAACGCTTGTCCGACCGCAGGAGACCCGGCGATGGGCCAAGCCTTCAACAACGCCAACCGTTCCCACACCTGGCCGCGCTGGGCATAGTACTTCTCGTAAGCTTCGACCGATCGTGCGAGCTGGCCGACCGAACCCTCGGCGCGCAGCCGCAAATCGACGCGAAACACCGCACCTTCACGAGTCTGTTCGGCCAGAGCCTTCGTCAATGACCGCGCCAGCAGCTCAAAATATTCTTCGTTGGACAGGCCATGACTGTTCGATGGGCGCCCGCCCTTTCCCTTCCTGGTCTCACCATCTGCGGAGGCATAGACATAAATCAGATCCACGTCAGAGCTATAATTCAGCTCATGCGCGCCGAGTTTGCCCATCCCGATGACGACAAACTCCGTCTCGACCCAGGCGCCGTTCGCGTCTCGATGCATCGGGATCCCATGGACCGCCTTGAGATCCTGATCGACGATTTCATAAGCCGCATGAATGAGGACCGAGGCGAGATCAGACAAGGAGCCGGTCGTGTCTTCGACCGTGGCCAGATGCAGTAGATCCCGCACACCGATGCGCAGCATTTCACGACGCCGCACCCGCCTCAGGACATCCAGCTTTAATTCGAGCGCCTTCAGCGAGCCCAGGCTTTGACGGAGGGCCGCCACCATCCCTTGCCGGGTCGGAGCGGTCGTCAACACATCTTCTTCCGCCAGCCAATACACGAGCATGGGGTCGCGAATGAGAGCGAAGGCCAGGGAGTCGCTGTTTCCGAAAATGGTACAGAGCAGCCCCAACATCTTTGGCGAGGCTTGCAGATACTGCAGGAGCGAGGAGCGATTGACGCTCCCCGACAGCAGTCGCTCCCAATGATTCAGGGCTTGATCCGGATCCGCCGTGCGCGCAATTTCCGCCAAGAGGCCCGGCAACACCGTGGCCAGAATCCGGCGTGTATGCGGATCCCCGGCCATACTCTGGATATTCGTATCCGCTTCAGCCGGATGTGTGATCCCGTAGGGACTCAGAATCTTGACCACCTGCTCCGGCTCAAGGCCGGACGCCACCAGCAAGGGAGCTGGATCGGGGAAGGTCCGGAGCGAAACGGAATCCCGGCGCGGGGAAGGCGGGTCGTGCTGTGGCGAACGCCTGGTCATGGCGCCGCATTATACTGGCGCAATTCTTCCGGTACAACGCGACCACCTTCGGGTATACTCCAGCGGAATCATGCTGCACGCGAACCCAGACCGCGACCAGCTCCTTGCCACCTTGACTCCCCTCTGTCAGGGCATCGACCGCGACATCCTGCAAGACTTCGTCACGCGGATGGACCCGGATTATTTCTCCGCCTTTCCGCCGAAGACATTCGCCGCGCACGTCAAGCAGGCCGCCATCCTTACACCGGACCACCCCTGTGACGTGTCGATTCAAGCAACCGCAGGAGGCCACTTCATCATCACCATCGTGGCCTACGATTACTTCTCGGAATTCGCCACGATCTGCGGGCTCCTGTCTGCCTTCGGTCTCAACATCGAGGAAGGTCGCATCTTTACTTCGGCAGAAAGTGAGCAACCCAGCCGTAGCCGATCTGCCGATCCGTACCCGATCAGGACAAGGCCGCAAGGTCGCCCAGGACTCACCCGGAAGAAGATCGTGGACGTGTTCACGGTGAGCCCCATCGAGGGGCAGACGTTCGCCGCCGCAGATCGCAAACGCCTGACCGACCAACTCGCCCGCATGATCATGCTGCTTGACGAAGGGCAACTGGACGAGGCCCGGCAACAGGTTAACCGCCAATTGGTCGAACACCTGGGCAAACGCCGGAGTTCCTTCAGCGGCCTGCTCCACACCGTCCAGATCACCTTCGACAACAGCCAGTCGGCAACCGATACGATCATGGACATCCGATCCGACGACACGCCGGCGTTTCTCTACGCGTTCGCGAACGCGCTCGCGATGCGCAACGTCTACATCAGCAAGGCGCTGTTCGCGATCGAAGACGGCAAGCTGCACGACCGTTTCTATATCCGCAACCGCTTCGGGCAGAAACTGCTCGACCCGGGCGACCTGGAGCAGCTGCGCCTCACCGCCGTGCTCATCAAACAGTTCACCCATGCCCTCACCTGGGCGCCCGATCCGGCCAAGGCGCTGGAAGCCTTTGACCAGTTCCTGGACCTCGTGCTCGAAAGCTCGCGTCAGGCGGGACGAAAACAGGCCTGGGCCTTCGTGAAAGACAAAAACACCTTTCCGCTCCTCGCGCGGCTGCTCGGCGCCAGTGATTTTCTCTGGGAAGACTTCCTCCGCCGGCAACATGTCAACCTGTTGCCGTTGCTGAAGGACTATCGCGACGCGCCGCTCATCAAATCCCAGGCAACATTACGAAGGGAATTGAGCCGCGCCATCGCCAAAGCGAAGACCGACGAGGCGAGGAAGGAAGCCCTCAACCGCTTCAAGGACCAGGAACTCTTCCGCATCGACATGAAACATATCGTCGAACCGGAGACGAGCCTGCCCGACTTCTCGCTCGCCATCTCAGAACTGGCTGAAGTCATCGTCGAACGCAGCCTCGTCGACTGCCAGGCCAAGCTGACGAAGCTCTACGGCAGCCCCCGCTTGATCAACAAAAAACCCTGTCCCTTTGCGATCCTGGGCGCGGGCAAATTCGGCGGCAAGGAAATGGGCTACGCCTCCGACATCGAGGTGCTCTTCGTCTATGACGGGCCCGGACGGACCAGCGGCAAACAGGGCATCGAGAACAGCGAATACTTCGAGCGCCTCGCGCAGGAATTTTTGCAATGGATCGAAGCCAAACAGGAAGGCATCTTTCACATCGATGTGCGGCTGCGGCCTCATGGCGGCAAGGGATCCCTCGCCAATGCCTTTGATGAAGTCTGCAAATATTACAGCGCGGAGGGGCAGGCCGCTCCCTTCGAGCGGCAGGCGCTCATCAAGCTACGCCATATCGCAGGAGACGCCGCCCTCGGGAAGAAGGTCGAAGGCCTTCGCGACAGCTTCGTCTACAGCGGCGCCCCCTGGGACCTGTCGATCGCGCTCGACCTGCGGCGTCAACAGCTCAAACAGCTCGTCGAGCCGGGCCAGATCAATCTCAAACACAGCCATGGCGGTATCGTCACGCTGGAATACGCCATCCAGTACCTGCAGGTCATGCACGGTCACCGGCACCCGAGCCTGCGCACGCCGAACACCCTCCGGGCCTTAGCCGCCCTGATCGACGCAGGGCTTATTCCCCGCGCGACCGGCGAGAACCTGCGCAAGTCCTATCTCTTCATCCGCATGCTGATCGACGGCCTACGCATGGTGCGAGGCAACACCAAAGATCTCGTCATCCCGCCGCCCGACTCCGACGAATTCATCTTCCTCGCCCGCCGCGTCGGCTACCAAACCGAAGATTGGCAGGCCGGGGCAAGACATCTCCAGACAGATATCGAAGAGCACATGAAGCAAAACAGACAGTTCTTCGAGAAGATGTTTGGGAAGGTGTGATGGAAGAGAAGAGGATGGAGGAGGACAGGCCTTCGCGGCTCCGGTGATGGCTCAAGCATGTAGGGCCTTCTGGTCCCTGGGCTGTGCAACTCGTTCCATTCCGGACTCTATCCGAATGGAACTTCGAACAGTGCTCGCCCTCGCTCCCGCGACCGCGCCGACAAGGCCCTGCGAGCCATCGCAAGTCGCCGCTCTCACCTGTCCTCCTCCAACTCAGAGAGAGTGAGCAGCAGCAGTCGCTGTTCATTCCACACTCCGAGAACCAGCTAAAGGATAGATGAGCCGACCAGAGAAGGTATTCGGCTCATACTCGACTTAATACATGAGCCGATTATCTGTATAATCGGCTCATGGCCTATAACTGGGAACAGCCTGACTGGCCCAAGTTCCGCTACGACCTCTCCGGTCTCCAAGACAGCCTCCTTCTACTCGCCGAAAGAACCGGTCGTGCGAGTGGACTCCTGCAGGGGCTGCCCCCTGACGCGCAGGTCGAAGCCACCGTCATGATCATGGTAACCGAAGCACTCAAGACCTCGGCGATTGAAGGCGAACTCCTCAGCCGCAAGGCCGTCATGTCTTCGATCCGAAAGAACCTTGGCTTGGAGACAGGCGCCCTCAGCGGAGACACGCGCGCAGAAGGCGCCGCCGCGCTGATGCTGGCCGTCCGGAATACAATTGAGACCCCCCTATCGAAAGACCTGCTCTTTGCCTGGCATCGCACAGTGATGGCGGGACACCGGCATGTGGCCATCGGACAATGGCGAACCGACGCGGAGCCAATGCAAGTCGTGTCCGATGCATACGGGCATGAAAAGGTCCATTTCGAGGCCCCGCCTTCCTCTCGCGTTCAAAGCGAGATGGCGCGGTTCATCCACTGGTTCAACGAGACGGCTCCCGGTGGGAGGAAAGCCATTCAGAAAGCCGCGCTGCGCTCAGCCATCGCACACCTGCATTTCGAATCAATCCATCCTTTCGAGGACGGCAATGGTCGGATCG
The DNA here is from genome assembly GCA_024998625.1 of Nitrospira sp. Taxonomy (GTDB): domain Bacteria; phylum Nitrospirota; class Nitrospiria; order Nitrospirales; family Nitrospiraceae; genus Nitrospira_A. Next base: position 65,451 of record JACOEL010000021.1, read on the forward strand.
GCAGAGCCCTTTCCGAGAAGGCCCTTTCGCAGGGACTCGGTCGTCCCGCCTTATTGAGCTTATCCAACACAATCGAAGCCAAACGTCGCGACTACTATGACGCGTTGAAAGAGGCTCACCAGTCGAATGAGATCACTCCCTGGGTAACCTGGTTCGTCCACATGACGCTTGAGGCGCAGGCCCAGGCAGAAGCGCAAATTGACTTTACCCTGAAGAAAGCACGGCTGTTCGACCGGCACCGCAACGAACTCAACGAGCGGCAGTTGCACATCCTGACCCGCATGCTGGAAGAGGGTCCAGGCGGCTTCGAGGGCGGAATGAGCGCCAAGAAATATATGTCAATCACCGGCGCTTCAAAGGCCACGGCAACACGCGACCTCCAGGACCTGACCACGAAGGGGATCTTCGAACCGATCGGTGGCGGACGGAGTACGGGGTATAAGATCAATCTGTAGAATCGCCAACCGATGGCAGCTAGAGCCGACACATCGTCCCATCGGCTACCAGAGCAACGACTGGCAAGCCAGCACCAGGGATCCGCAGATATTTAAGAGCACGTGAAACTGGCGAAGGAATCCTTCGAACGAACGTTGGGGAAACTATTATAGGAAGGGGTGGTATGCCCTGCTAGGCTCCGGCGAGAGGTCAAACTGCATGGGAGTTCAACGCTCGGCTGCGCAACTCGTTCCATTCGTGCCTTCGTCACAATGGAACTTCGAATAGTGCTCGCCGTCCGCTCCGCGACCGCGCCGATTCCCATGCAACCTCTCGCAAGTCGCCAGCAGCGCATACCACTCCCAGAATGAAAACCGAGGCAAAGAACACGGACATCGATAGAGACATTACATCGATCATGGGTTTCCTTGTGGTAAGTGGTATGGGCAGTCCAACAACAGAATCGGTCACAGTGACACATGATACGTTGACCGTCGAATTGAGCGACGGTCGAAGCCTCTCAGTTCCGTTCGCCTGGTTTCCGCACCTAGTGCATGCGACGGCGACCGAGCGGAGATCCTGGCGGCTCATCGGACGGGGACGCGGCATTCACTGGGAGAAGCTGGACGAGGACATCAGCATTGATGGGCTGATGGCAGGCAACGCATCGGGAGAAAGTCAGGCCTCGTTCAAGAAGTGGCTCACCTCCCGCCAAAGCATACGAACCGGGCGAGCGAGTCCCCGCGCCAGCGCCCGCCAGCGCTAACGGGCCTCGTGCCCGTGCCGGCCGATTTCGACGAATTCATCTTCCTCTCCCACCGCGTCGGCTACACCACCGACGATTGGCACATAAGGCGGACGAAGCAGTTTTTCGAGCGGACGTTTGGGGCGTTGTGAGGAAGTGTAAGAATGGGAGGAGGCCTGTTGCTCTCCCACAAAGAAAGAGCGAGCAAGCTCAGAATCCGACACGCTCGATAACGACAGTGAGCATCGATAGCGCAAGACCCCGATCTTCTTGTGGACCCTGTTTCGCGGCGGACGGCTTCTCACCGCTTGAAATGCGTGCATTCCAACCTTGCCCCGTTGACAGTCTGATAGCAGGGAAGTACCCTTCCGTTGTCTCCTGAATATGTGCGTTCAAGATCTTCAAAGGTACCGAGTAGTTTTGGCAGAAATTTTTTGAGCATCGTCGTGGTGGCGGAGCAACCTCGAACCTCTGGAGCAAGCATGCAACGAATCTTCCTCTCCTACACTTATCGCCCTCACCCCGACCACGCAGCTGAAACCGACAACTTGCAGCGCGTTATGCGAAGAGTCATTGAGGCCGTAGGGTTACGCGTGGTGGATGGACAAGATCTTGGTGGAAGGGCTCTGGATGCTGAGATTGAAAAGCGCATAACCGAAGCAGATGCGCTGGTTGCGCTTTTTACTCCCCAAGCCGACGAGGCAGGCAACAAGGTCATTCCCGAGTTTGTGAGTACCGAGTTCCAACGAGCCCGAGCGCTTAACAAACTGACTCTACGCATTGTGCACAAAGACCTGGCTGCGCGTGGGTTGGGTTCCGCTGAAGAACGTGTCCAGTTTCAACAGGACAAGCTGCTTGATGTCGTGATGAAACTCCTCCAAACCTTAGCAGTGTGGAAACAAGAGCATGGCCGGCCCGTGCAGATTCAGATCCAGCCCGACCACCTCGCCACACAATTCGGCAACAATCACAATGATCGCTGCGAATACGAACTCTTAATTGGAGGAGGCCATGCGCTACAGGCTCAAACTACCAAGGTCTGGCCAGAACCAGGGGCTGCCTATGTGTACGTGCCCAATTTTGTTGAGGGTGCGAAGGTGCGAATACGTCTGACCATCAATGGCGAGAGTTGGCAATCACCGTTTGTGTTACCACAGATGGGCGGCGTCATACTCGCCAAGGTAGGAGGCTGACTCATGGGCTATCGCATCGCACAGAACGAAGAGTACCGCGGCCATAACTTCTGGAATTGGTCGGCATGGATCGAGAGTACGCCCGAGGATCTCGACCAAGTAGAGTTTGTGGTGTGGGTCCTGCACCCTACGTTTGATCCCTCGCGGGTCGAATGCCACTCACGAGATACGAACTTTCGTTTGGATACGTCGGGGTGGGGAATCTTCAGGCTGCGTGCGGAGCTACATCTTAAAAATAAAGAAACGATACTGATTAGCCGAATGTTGCGATTGACCGTCCCAAACGACCAAGAGGAAACGTCCTCAATTTCCACGATTCCATTGAGATTTACAACAAAGAATTCGATGGAAAATACCCCGACTGTGTTCTTGTCCTACTCCTCAGAAGATGAGAGCCAGGCTCAGGAGATTCGTCAGACTGTAGAAAACCTGGGTGCCCGAGTCTTGGACGCGCGTTCAATCAGCTCAGGCCTTCCCCTGACTGCTGCAATCAAGAAACTGATCAGGGAGAGCGATGCCGTCATTGGCGTGATAGGCAGTGAATACCCAAGTCCCTACGTGATTGATGAAATGAAAACGGCCACAGCACAGGACAAACCCGTCGTCACGTTCCTTCCAGACAATATTGACTCACCCCTTGGTCTCTCCTCCGACGTCCAGATGCTGCGAGTCGGAAAAGATAATAAGCTCACGAACTCCTTAATCGCTGGGTTTGTAGAGAAACTGCGCACAGCGGACCGAGACTAACATTAGCTCACTCAGTTGACGATAGATTGATATGGGATGAGGGGTTGACCTTCCCCCCCGAAAACTAGACCATTGGCGAGGAAGTCGAACTGTGCTGAGATGGAGCCCACAGGAGGGGCCCAGCCAAACAAAGGGGGCGGGAGTCTTTTCTCGCCCCGACAATGCACCATCGACATTCCTCCATACCTCTGACTCGCATACAGCCGCGGTTCCCGGCAGCAGGTCACCACTTCTCCCCATTCGACTCGCCATCTCGCTCCTAAGCTCCCTCTCTGGAACCGGTTCGCACCCGGTTGGGCAAGAAGGGATATCCCGGCTATTTCACAGGCCACCTGGTCAAGTGGGTTCTATATCCGAAGTCGCTCACACATCCTGCGCAAAGTCTGTTCAAAGCCATCGAGCAAGATGAAAAGATTTAAGGCGTGAGACGGGGATGAGAACGTACGAGCAAAAACCTTTTCCGACCAAGTGAAGCGGACGGCACCTCGCGGTGAATCACAGGAAAAAACGTCACGGGCGACTTGGACGTAAAAGGAGGAGGGAAACTATCCAAGCCGCCCGTGGCCGGCGCTTGGGACGCCGACTACCGTTATGTGGTTGTGGTACCGGACAAGGCCGCACGCGACTGAGAGGCTGAAGACTGCTCGATCTGGAACGTTGCGCAACACCAGGCGGTGTCACATCTCGAGTCAGCATACTGTCTCTTGTTCGGCCTGGGAGTTGTAAAGGGCTCCCTTACACGGGAGCGGCGTGGCCGTCGGAGATTGGGCTGACTCACCAGCCGAGCGCCTCGCGTTCAGTTCAGCGGGCCGATCAGATCCGGTGGACCGAGGTCTCTTCCATCAGCGACCTCCTCTCTGAGGGGGAGAGCACGGATAATTCTTACTCCCGGCTGCATCTTGATGTCAACGAGGGAAATTCATCAGGGCAAAGAAGGCCAGGTCTTGCAATCACACATAAAAATCACTCCGCCTACGTTCTGCACAGCTGAGCGACCTGCCGGTGGACATCCGGACGAATATGCGCAGGTGGCCGCACGGTTTCGGAAGTCATTTTCGCTACAACAGAGCATACGATGCGACAAACAAAAACCGGACGGGAGGGACAACAGACCGAGTCAGTAACCGGGCGACGAGAGCGCGCTGCACGGTGCACCAATCATTGGAACAAGAGCCGCCATGGAGCATCGTAGAAGAGTCAGGTTGCACTGTTACCTCAAGATGTCCCGTCGCACGAAGGTAAGGCTTCGAGCGGATTCGTCCTGATGACCAGGCTCACAGGATCACCCCCTATACCAACCAAGCACCCAAGAAATCCTTGGATGGGACTTCTCACCACATACCGCCTCTCTCGGCAGAATTGCACAGGCCTCCAATTTCGTATATACATAACAGGTGTTCGATCTGCGACCGAACCTCGCCGCTTCAGACTGGCTCTGGGACTTTCCCGACATGCCGATTTTCAGCAGCTCAGCCGCAAGATCTACGAGAACGGCGGAATCGTCTCGTCGGTCTGCCACGGCGCCGTCGGCTTGCTGAACATCACCCTGTCGGATGGGACGCTGTTGATCAAGGCCAAACAGGTCACCGGATTCTCCGATGAGGAAGAGCGGCTGGCCCAACTCGATCAATACGTACCGTTCATGACCGAGACAGAACTGAAGAAATAAGGCGCCGCCTACAGAAAGACGGAGAAGCCCTGAGAGGCTTTCGCCATCGCAGATCGTCGCGTGATCACGGGACAGAATCCTGCCTCCGGCGGCGCCGTGGCCGACTGGGTGATCAAAGCCCTCAAGGGCTGATAGCAACCAGACCGTACCATAGACAAGGCCGTCAGACCTGCGCGATCACGAAGTCCCCGCCGTGCCCGGCGGTTAACTCCGACTGGTCCCTGCGTCGAGATTCGGCCAAACCATGTCACAGTGGGGACTGCGGAGCGATTGGAGGGGATCATGCTGCGACAACTATCCTTGGTCTTGCTCTGCTGCGCGGGTCTGACTGCATGCGGAGAAAGCGGTGGCAGCGCCGGCTCTGACATCAAGCTGGTGGGAGAATGGGCGAAGATCGGCGAGACGGACAACTACCTCTACTACGACGACCCCGCTAGCATCAAAAAGACGGATGACACCGTCGTGACGTTGGACCTGTTCGATTACAAGAGCGCGCAGACCGAAGGGGGAAGCACTCCCACCCTGTCGAAGGCCACCGAACGGGAATACGACTGCCAGAACAAGAAGAGCCAGCCGCTTAAGTCGAACTGGTATTCCGGACAGATGGGGGCCGGAATCGTCGTGCGCTCCGCCGGCACGTCGAACCGATGGTCCGCGGCCACGCTGGGCACAGCCACAGGCGGGCTCTTGAAGGCCGCCTGTGGCAATTCCTAGAATCGCGGTCGATTCATGACAATCGGAGTGGCCGCGCCTCCGGAGGAGATTCTTTGCCCGACAAATCTACCGGGATCTCCTGGCCCTCGGATTGCGTTCCCTACAGCTCCAGCACCTTTTGATAGGCACGGAGTAAATCGCCCACGGACAACACCCCGATGATCGTGCCGTCTTCCGTGACCGGCAGGTGGCGGATGCCTTCTTTCTTCATCAATTTGAGCGCTTCCATCAGCGGCTCACTGTCCTCGATGGTGACCACGGATTTGCTCATGCACGAGAGCACCATGGTTGTGTTCGGGTCCAGTCCCTTGGCGACCGCCTTCCGGCTGAGATCCGTATCCGTGATGATGCCGATATACCGCGATCCGTCGTCGACCAGCAAGGAACCGATCCGCCATTTCTGCAGCAGACGGCCGGCCTCCTTGATCGACGCACTCTTATGCACGCTCCGGACTTCGGCCGACATGAACTCGGCCACCGTGTGACCGTCGATCCGCTCACCGAGGGTCCTGCGCCAATCCCGACCGGCTCTGGTGGCCTTCCTCAACTCAAGCTGGGCCAGACAACTTTCCAATACCTGCTTCCGTTGATGAAGGCTCTCGCGATCCACATTGTGCGTGCCGGCCTCCTGCGCTTCCTCCGGCAGGATCGCGGCCTCACCCAACTTGGCGTATTGATAGGCTTCGAGTTCCTCGGACGCTCCGCCGAAGGTTTCACTCAGCGCCTCTTCAGTCTGCTCATCGAATCCGTCCAACGAGGCGGTGGCCTTACGCCGGGATAAGAACGGCTGGATCGCCACCAACGTCGCTCGAATCTGCTCTATGTGCCGGCTGAGAAGATCCGTCGGTTCCTGACTCGCTTTCACTCTCTTGGCCATACTGCCTCCTTGTTGAGGGCAAGAGAATAACGCAACTGTGGCAGCGGCTCAAGCCTTCACGCCTGGCAGGACGCTGAAAATGTCCGTCGGCCTTGAAGGGCGTTCTAGGCAGGAAGCGGTTGGGGAGTGAGCCCCGTCGTTTCGTTGCCGGATGCCGTCGTCTTTGAGGCTCCCGTGCCTTTTGGCACGGCCTTCCCGCGCACACGATGCATTTTTTCGCGCGTGTGGTAGGGCATGATCATTTCCAACACCGCCGGAAGCCGGTCGCAGGGCACATCCTCCATGATCTTGGTGGCGAGCTTAGGATCGGGGCCCGAGCGCCCGCCCACGAACACATCCACGGCATCGACGACCTTGCCACCCACCTTCGCCTTCTTGCCCAAGAGCCCAATATCCGCAACCAGATGGTTCCCGCACCCGGCCGGACAACCGGACCAATGCAAGGTGATCGGCTTGAGGGTATCACCCAGCTTCCGCTCCAGCACACGCGTCGTTTCGACGGCCCGGCTTTTGGTTTCAATGACGGCTAGATTGCAGTAATCGCTTCCCACACAACTGACCAGTCCCTTGTAGAGGGCGGAGGGGTTGTAGGCGAATTGCTTCACCAGCGGCTCTTCTGCCAATTCACCCACCAGCCGGTCGCTGATATGAGGGATCACGAAGGCTTGCGCCGGCGAGAGACGGACCTCTCCGTTGCCGTACCGAACCGCCAACGCAGCGATGCTCCGGAGATCAGCCGCCTTCACCCGCCCGACCAACACCTTCAGCCCGACATAGTTCATACCCCGTTGTTTTTGACGGAAGATGCCGATGTGGTCGCGCTCCGCCGCTCCCCTCGCCTCCACCCCCGCCGTGGGCAGGGTTCTCCCGACCAGCCGTTCGACTTCGTGCCGCAACCGAGCTTCGCCCCAAGCCTCCACAAGAAAGGCAAGGCGCGCTTGGGTGCGATTCTCACGCGGTCCATGATCACGGTAGATATGCAGCAGCGTCCGGCAGACCTCGAAGGCTTCCGCCGGATTCACGAACATATCTAGCGAACTTGCAATCCGATAACCGCCGGAGCCCAGTTTCCCCCCGACGAGCACATTGTACCCGTAACACTTGTCATGCCCCAGGTCGTGATAGGCCGGGACGAGCGCGATGTCTTGCGTCTCCGTGTGGAGGCAATTATCCGGACAACCGGTGACCGCAATATTGCACTTGCGCGGCAGGTTCGTATAGGCCGGATTACCCAGCACTTCGTGATTGATCGCACGCACGATGTCCGTCCCGTCGAGCAACTCGTTGGGATTCAGGCCTGCCACGGGACAGGTCATGATGTTCCGTACCGTGTCCATCCCGGTTTGTAACGACGTCAGGCCCGCCTCCTCTAACTTGCTGAACACCGACGGCACATGGGCAATCGTCAGATGTCGGAGTTGGACTTGTTGTCTGGTAGTGACATCGACTACGCCGTTGCCGTATTCCAGCGCGATGTCGGCCAACGTGTCGAGTTGAGCCGACGTAGTTTGACCACCCGGCAGGCGTACCCGCAGCATGAAGTGACCCGGAGTCGGATTGCGCAAAAATAACCCGTACCACTTCAACCGTTGAATATCGTCTTCCGGAATAGCCTCCCATCCCGCTTGCGCATAGTGTGCGATCATGTCCCGCACCGTCAGCCCGTCCCTTTCCGACTTGATCGCCTCAATCTTGTTCATGGCGTTCCTCTCTATTTTTCACTTATCACCACCGCGTTTCCCCTGCATTTCCTTGTCATAGAACTCCAGCATCTGAGCGAGCTCCTGTTTCGTCAGCCCTTTTTCGATCCAACGGTGCGTCTCCTGCGCCAGGAGATCTTTGGCTACCTGCGGCGACAGCTCCCGTACTTGTGGGAGAAATTTTGTGTAGAAGTGTTTGGCCACTTCGTAGAACCCCTGCCAATGGACAAAATCAGGCGCCATTTTTGAGAGCCCGTGACGGGCCCGCCGACCCTCGTGGTGCCACAGCTCATAGAATACCCATTCGATCTCCTCGTCGAACGGCGTCGGCGTGATCTTCCCCATGTCCGTGAGCCGGTCCATCGCGACTTTCGCCGGCTTGCCGAACTTCTCATTGTAGAGCGTCACTCCGCTGTCCATTTGCGTGAAGAACCGCTCCACGATCTCCGCGCTGTGGCAGGACGAACACACTTGCGTCATGGCCTTACGCCTGACTTCATAGTTTTCGAGCCGAGTCGAAACCACAGGACGTAACGTCCAGCTGATCCGGTCGCCGACGTCATGTGTCACATCCTGCGTGCCGGTGGCGCTCATATGGCAGGTGGCGCAAGTGGGAAAGAGATAGTCTTTCCCCGGCAGCCACTTGTCTTTGGGATGAGCCAGGTTCATTTTGTCTTTGTTGGCCGTGAACATGACGCCGTGTTTGCTCTCATAGTAGGCTTCGATCTGCGGATGATCGGGCCCCATGTGGCAGCGTCCACAGCTTTCCGGTTGACGCGCCTGGGCCACGGAAAAACTATGCCGGGCGTGGCAGGCAGAGCAGGTGCCTTTGGAACCATCCGGATTGACGCGACCGATGCCCGAATTCGGCCAGGTGGACGGATGAAGTTTCCCGTTTTCCATGACCTTCACGACGCTGCCGTGACAACCAGCGCAGCCTGTCGTCCCCACCTCTGGCCCCTCGACGACGTTGCCCAAGAAGTTATCCAGGGAGCCGATAAATTGCGCGGCCTTCGCATGATGGGATTTCTCGAACTCCTTGGCTTCTTTATCATGACACCGCATGCAATCTTTGGGCGTCACCAGCGTGGAGATCAGCCCCCCCTCATGGTCATACGCGTCCGCATCGCCTTTCTCGGCGCGATGACACTCCACGCAGCCGATGCCTTTCGGAGCATGGGCGCTGGTCTTCCAGTCGTTGATACCGCCTATTGCGACATCTTTGGCCGTGTGACAATCGATGCAGCGTTTATTCTCGGCTGAAATAAACGGACGGAGACCGCCTCCCCGCCGCTCTTCGACCTGGATGTATCCGACGCCGGTCAACGCCAGGAACAATACGAGACAGAGCCCGCCGATCATGTAACGGATGAAATTCGATTTGCCGTTTTCGACATGTCTCCCGTCCTCGGTCAGGGTTCCATTCGGTTCATTCATTGGTTTCTCCTTATGAACCCTCAGATCTCCGCTTACAGCCGTCAGTCCCGAATCAGAAGCTGATCGCTGACACCTGATGGCTAACAGGCTGTTTGCCTCTTCACATCTGCGTATCCAGATACATCAAGATGACCACCACCCCAACCACAATCCCACCTACCACGGCATTGATGACGTCCATCGGCCAGCCGCGCCGAGACAACTCGCGATCCACGAACGGGTAGACGACAAACAGCCCCGCGCCGCCGAGGAGGCTCCATAGCGCCACCGGCCCTGGCAGCAGGGAGATCAGCATATATGGGGCGGAGAAATACCACGGCGGCGAGACATCCGATGCCACGTCCTGAGGATTGGCGGGCGGGCCGAGGACCGGCGGAAAGATCATGACAAGATCCACGATCAGAACCAACAATCCCACAGCGATCATCCCCATTTTCAACGTGTGTTCCGGATAGAAGGGATGAAAGCTCCGACTGCCTTCCACATCCACAAAACCCATCAGCCGCACGATCAGGACATGACCGATCACCAGACCGCCCAGCAACACGGGTAAGAGTTTCGTATGAAGATCGTAGAGTCTCAACAACGTCACGCCCGACACCTCCTCGCCGCCTCGTAACAGATACAGCACGGGAGTTCCTACCACGGGGAGGGTGCCGATCATGTTGGTCACGACCGTCATGCCCCAGTACGACACGTTGTCAAAGATGAGGGAGTATCCGGTAAACCCCATTGCAAGAGTGACGAACAGCACCACCGAGCCGCTGACCCATTTCAACTCCCCGGACGTTCGATACGCGCGCGTGAGGAATACCCGGATCACATGGAAGAGCAAGAACAGAATCATGAAGTCCACAGATGTCTTGTGCAGGCCCCGTACGAACCAGCCCAGATACACCTGGTTTGTGATTTGCTCGACACTCTCATAGGCCTTCTCTGGTGAGGGCACGTAATAAAACGCCAGGAGCAGGCCGGTCGCTACCAAGATTCCGAACAGCGTCAGCGGAATTGCTCCGAGCGTGTAGGGCCACCACTCCAGGTGCTCGGGCAGATCTTTCTGGATGTAATCGATCCAGCTCTTTTCTTTCCCGGTTCGGTCAGTCTGTGCCGTCTGTATTGCCATTGAAACCACCTCGCTCACCATACGCATCTGGCTTTCAGCACTCAGCCATCAACTTGTCCACAGAAGCTGAACGCTGCCAGCTGATCGCCGGCTGCTACGCGCCCTGGATCTTCACGTAGAGCTGCTCTCCCCGCTTGACGATCTCGAAACGATCCAGCGGGCGCGGTGGAGGACCAGCGATGTTCAGGCCGGTCTTGTCGTAAATCCCCTGATGACAAGGACACACAAACTGCTCCCGTTCTTTGTTCCAAGACACCAAGCATCCCAAGTCCGTGCAACGTCGCGAGAACGCGACGACCCCCTCCGTCGTTTTCAACACCAGAATCTTGTGGCCGCCGAGATCCAACGACACCGCCTCGCCCGCTGAAATTTTTGATTCCGCTCCGATCAACACGGCTTCCAATGGCCGCGCCTTTTGTTTTGGCACCAGGAACTGGAGAAAGCGAATCCCTAAAGTCCCGACCCCAAAAAGCAATCCGAATCCCATTACAGCCTGGCTAAGAAAACGACGCCGGCCGGCATCATCGTGAATAATGGCCATATCCACCCCCCCCTGAAACGTGGCGCGTGAGACGTGAAATGCAAGGCAGTCTCAGCTGTGATGAGTACCCCTTTCATGATGAGCCCTCTATTCAGCTTGTCGCCCCTTACCTCTAGTGCCTGACGCTTTACGAATACCCTTTCTCTCCATGCTGACTGAGGTCCAGCCCCATCACCTCCGCTTCTCCATCCACGCGAGCCGGCAGCACTATCATGAGAGCCTTCACCAGCACCCAGCTCATCACCCCGGCAACGACCCACGCGACGAGCGCCCCGGCCACTTGGATGAAAAATTGATAAGGATAGCCATAGAACAACCCGTCACTCCCGGCCGGATTCACCTCGGTCGATGCGAACAGTCCCGTAGCGATCATGCCCCAGGTCCCTCCGATCCCATGCATCCCGAAGACATCCAGCGAATCGTCGTAGCCCAGAATAAGCTTGACGTAATTCACAACCATATAGCAGAGCCCTCCGGACCCAATCCCGATGACCACCGCCGAGAGAGGACTCACATAGCCCGCAGCCGGAGCGATCGCCACTAGTCCAGCAACAGCTCCGCTCACAGTCCCCAAAGCCGTCGGCTTGTCGCGTTGGAGCCACTCAGCCGTCATCCACGTCGACGCAGCGGCTACGGCCGACATCTGGATAGCAACAAAGGCACCCGTGGTCGTCGCCATCGACGCCGACCCAGGACCACTCGAAAACCCGAACCAGCCCACCCACATCAAGGCGGCTCCGCAGAACGAGAACGGCAAATGGTTTGGCATCATCTCGATCCTTCCGTAGCCTTTGCGGGGGCCGATCACGACCGCCGCAACCAAGGCGCTGACACCGGCACTGATGTGAATCACCGCCCCGCCGGCGAAATCGAGGCACCCCAGATTGGCCAACCATCCGTTTCCCCAGAACCAGTACGCCAGTGGCATATAGACTATGACAGCCCACAGCGATCCAAACAGAAGAAAAAACGAGAACCGGGTTCGCTCCACGATCCCTCCGGCAACCAGAGCCAGCGCCAATGCCGCCGCCATTCCATGGTATAGAGGCAGGAGGTGCCCCGAACTCGACGCGTGCCCGACTGAGCCGCCTATCTCGCGGCCGAACGTCAGCGCCTCACCGAAGCCCTCCCACTCGACTGAGACGAGCGCAAGCGCAACGAACGGAAGCGCGATCGTGTTGAGGACGTTGATCCTCCGTACCATGCCGCCATAGTAGAGCGCGACGCCCGGCACGGTCAGCAACAGTAATGTGGTGGAAATCAGTAGCCACAGTATCTGATCGGGTTGCTGCATCATGTTCCCGTCCCGTTCAGCGACACTTGGTACTCGCACGGCGCGATCCGCTCAATGGCCACCGTGCAGGACCGGCTGAGATGATCAACCGCCAGCAACACTTGCGCCCAACTGACATCGGGAAGTGCACAGAGACATTCGAGCGTCTGCGGACCCTGCTCACGTAACACCTCGATCACCCGGCCTTCGATTGAAGAGACTCCGTTCTTCGCCGTTGACATTACTGACATGGCATCCTCCATTTATGAGTACGCCCGTTCGTTGTGCTGGCTGATATCCAAACCCATCCGTTCCTCCTCCGACGAGACACGCAACCCGACCAACCGATCCACGACCTTGAGAATGACGAACGTCCCGGTTGCAGAGAACAGTCCGACAACGACGACGGTTAGCAGCTCTATGCCGAAGAAGGCCACGTTCCCAAGCAACAGACCATCCGCACCGCCCAGGTTCACGGCCTTGGAAGCCAGAAGACCTGTCAGGAGAATGCCCACTACACCGGCCACACCGTGAATGCCGACCACGTCCAGGGAGTCATCGTACCCAAGTCGTCCCTTCATGATAATAGCCACGTAGGAGAGTCCCCCGGCGGCAAGCCCTATCAGAATCGCAGAAAAGGCATTGATATACCCCGCCCCCGGCGTCACCATGGCCAAACCAGCCACGGCCCCGCTGGCAATGCCAAGTACGGTCGGCGCCCCGCGGTGTACCCATTCGACCACCATCCAACTCAGCGCCGCCGCGGCTGCGGCGGTGTGTGTAGCAACGAACGCCACAACGGCCGTTTCATTGGCACCCAGCGCGCTTCCCGCGTTAAACCCGAACCACCCGAACCACAGGAGTCCTGTCCCTAACAACACCATCGGCAGATTGTGCGGGCCCATATAATCCTTTCCATACCCGTCACGAGCGCCCAGCACCAGCGCGCAGACCAATGCGCTGACCCCGGAACTGAGATGGACAACGGCGCCTCCGGCAAAATCCAATGCCCCCAAACCTGCCAACCAGCCGCCGCCCCACAGCCAATGGGCCACGGGACAATAGACGACGATGGACCACAACGCTGAAAATATCAGGAGTGCACTGAACTTCATCCGCTCGGCAAACGCCCCGGTAATCAAAGCCGGTGCGATCGCCGCAAACATCAGTTGAAAGACCATGAAGGCCTGATGAGGAATCGTCGGGCCATAGGTCGTATGGGGGACCAACCCCACACCTCTCAATCCCACCCAGTCGAAACCGCCGATCAGTCCGCCGACGTCGGGACCGAATGCCAGACTATAACCAATGAGCACCCACAGCAGACTGACGACACACAAGATCGCGAAACTGTGATTGATCGTGCCCAGGACGTTCTTGCTCCGCACCAGTCCGCCGTAAAACAGCGCCAGGCCGGGCACGATCATGGCTAGGACCAACGCAGAGGAGATCAGCACCCATGCGGTATCCGCTCCGCTGACCGCGGACCCGACCGTCGCCGCTGCCGTCTGTGCCCAACCCAGATCAGGCCCAGCCGCGCACACGCTCAGGCCAAGAACTGCCGGCCTTCCGAGTTTTCCAATCCATTTCAACATGAGCCACTCCCTCATCTCGACGCGGAACGAATTCACTCTACAAACACAAAGGCGCCCATCATTCCAATCCAGGTTGAATGACGGACGCCTTTGTCCGTTTCACATCTTGCGGCGGGGATGAACTGAGGACAGCATTGTCCCAGGCCAGACCGCCATGTCGCTCGACGGCTGAGCTTCCCCGCCGCCCGCTTCTCTTCAAGCTCGCTGCCTTATATCTCTCCGATCTCCATTCCCCCGTCAGAACGTCTTATACTCGAGCCACTTGCCGTTCAGCGTGATCTTGCAGCGGGCTTCTCCCTGGCTGCCTGTCACCTTTTCCATATCCAGCGTAAAGTCGATTGCGCTCATGATCCCATCCCCGAACATTTCGTTCGCCATCTCCCGCAGCGAATCACCGTAAACACCGATGACTTCCAACAGGCGATACTTAAAGGGATCCGTCGTATTCGGGAAATCGCCTCGGACGGGAAACGCGCTTAGAGAACTGATTTGTTCTTTATCCAAATCCAGCAGCCGACCCACTTTGCCCGCGTCCTCCGGTGACAAACGATGATTCCCGTTCAACGCTGCGGCGACAAACGTCGGATTCTTCCCGACCGTCTTCGCCACTTCTGCAATCGTGACCTTCTTGTTCAACCGTTGCGCCCTGATCGCCTTGCGTGCCGCTGTTCTTTCCATTGTGATCTCCCTTTAGTGATTCGCCCGTGTATAGATTCCCGCACCATGCTTCGTTACGATCCCGCTACCACCGACGCCACCGGCTGAGGTGCGGGGGCCACCGTGGTTTCAGTCACGTGATAGGGGCTCACCATCCAATAGAGTCCCCCGACAAATAGCCCGCCGCCCACCAGATTTCCCAACACGACAAACAGCTGGTTGTACCAAAAGCCTCCCCAACTCACCGCCGCTTCATGCGGCAGGAACAGCGCCATACCCAACAGCGATTGATTGGCAATGCTATGCTCGAACCCGGTGCCGATGAAGGCGAACAGACACCAGAAGATCAGAAGGATCTTCGCCGTATCGTTGTTCGTCCGCCCTGCCATCCAGACCGCCAGACAGATCAGCCAATTGCAGAGAATGCCCCGCACGAACAGCTCCCAGGCAGGCAGTGACATTTTTACCGATGCCACTTTCTCGATCAGGTCCGTCGTCGGCCCCTTGGCAAACACGCCCGATTGGACAATGAGCCAGGCCAACCCCAACGAGCCCGCCAGATTGCCGAGCCAGGACCAGGCATTGAGTTGAATGACTTGTGCCCAGGTGAGACTTCTCGTCAGGCCACCGATGGCGCCGACGAGGTTATTACCGGTGAATAACTCCGATCCCGCGAAGATCACGAGCGTCAACGCAATACCGAACGACACCCCCATCACGAGTTTGACCACCGGCGACCCGGCCGCCGCCAACGGTCCCCCCACACTGAAGATCAACGCGATTCCAAACCCGAGATAGATTCCGGCCAAGGCCGAAAGGATGAGATATCCGCCGGACGACCGTTCAAAAAACGACCACTTCCTTGCTGCCACCCCTGCGATCCGTTCGTGATCCGCTGTATGCATGAGACTCTCCTTTCGGTGGTCACTCTGCCCGCACAACTCAAAAAAAAAGACGCCCTCATCCCGCAATCGGGAAGAGGACGTCATTGTCCTGCTTGGCAAGGTTGATGGGACCTCGCCCGGTGCTGTGTGTCGACTTCAGCGTCGACAGCAATAAAAAAGGCGTCCGCCACTCTTGGAAGAATGACGGACGCCTTTGTCCGTGTACCGTATTTCATGCGGGTGTGACTTCAGGCGTCGTTGCCTGTTTTCACCCAACCCCCGCATGTATACCATCGCCTCGTGGATTCGTCAAGCTCTCTCCACAAGAAAACCCCGACTACACATCATAATACAGGAAGAACTCGTACGGGTGCGGCCGCAACCGCATCGTATCAACTTCCTTCGTCCGCTTGTATCCGATCCAGGCTTCGATGAGATCTTCGCTGAATACCCCGCCCTTGAGCAGGAACTGGTGATCCTTCTCCAGGTGATTGAGGGCCTCGTCCAGGCTTCCGGGCATGGTGCGGATCTTGGCCGCTTCCTTGGCTTCGAGATCGTACAGATCCTTCTCAGCCGGCTCCCCCGGATTGATCTTATTCTCGATACCGTCCAATCCGGCCATTAACATGGCGGCAAACGCGAGATAGGGGTTGGCGGCGGGGTCCGGAAAGCGCACCTCGATCCGTTTCGCCTTCGGGCTCGGGGAATACATCGGAATCCGGATCCCGGCGGACCGGTTTCGACTCGAATAGGCCAGCAACACCGGGGCTTCGAAGCCCGGCGTCAGGCGCTTGTACGAATTGGTCGAGGGGTTGGTGAAGGCCGCCAGCGCGGGGGCATGCTTCAAAATGCCCCCGATGTAGTGTAGGCACATCTGCGACACGCCGGCATATTCTTTTCCGGCAAACAGCGGCTTCCCGTCCTTCCAGATACTCTGGTGGGTGTGCATGCCCGATCCGTTATCGCCAAAAATCGGCTTCGGCATGAAGGTGACCGTCTTGCCATGCCGACGCGCCACGTTCTTGACGATGTACTTGAACATCATCATCTTGTCCGCGGTTCTCAGCAGGCTATCGAAGCGGATATCGATTTCAGCCTGGCCTGCCGTGGCCACTTCGTGATGATGCTTCTCGGTGGCGATGCCCGCCTTTTCCATCTCAAGAATCATTTCTGTGCGGATGTCCTGCTGCGTATCGGTCGGCGGAACCGGGAAATACCCTTCCTTGTGGCGGATCTTGCCGCCCAGGTTGACCCCCTCCTGCCCCATGTTCCACACGCCCTCGTCGGAATCGATATGGTAGTAGGCACTGTGGTTCGTCTGGTCGTAGCGCGCATGATCAAAAATAAAAAACTCGGCTTCCGGCCCCCAGTAGGAGGTGTCGCCGATCTTGGTGCTCTGGAGATATTTTTCCGCTTTCTGGGCGATGAACCGCGGATCGCGATCGTACATTTCACGCGTGATCGGATCGACGACATTGCCGATGAGGCTCAAGGTGGGCACCGAACAAAACGGATCCATGCAGGCGGTTGCCGGATCCGGCACGAGCAGCATGTCGCTGTTGTTGATCGCTCTCCAGCCTCGAATCGACGATCCGTCGAGCCCGGAACCGTCCTTGAACAGGCCTTCGGTCAGCTCACTGACCGGAATCGTAAAATGCTGCCAGGTGCCGATCAGGTCCACGAACTTCATGTCCACGACCTGGACCTTGTTCTTCTTTGCAAAATCTAACACCTCACGAACGTTCATCCCCTCCTCCTTTCAACCGCCGATAAAATAACCGCACCACACTTCGTCGCCTACGCCGCATGAGCCCCGAGAAACAGTTCTATCTCATTAAGAATCGACGCCCGAATCGATTCCAACCGACCGGCGTCCTCTACCTTCTTCCCATCCGCACCCGTCACATAAAACACGTCGGCCACTTGGTCGAGCCGGGTGGAAATCCGGGACGCATGCACCGACAGCCCCAGCTGAAAAATCGCGTTCGTGATGATATACAACAATCCCCGCCGATCATCCGCAAAAACATCCAGAATGGTAAACCGGTCCGACGTCTCATTGTCGATCCGCACCTCCGCCGGCTGCCGGTGAGCAGGTAAGGACCGCCCCATGTTCAGCCTGGCCCCGCGACGCATCACCGTCTCGATAGCCTGGCGACCGGTCAACACCTCCGTGATCGTGGCGGCGATCGATTCGCGACGCTCAGCGGGTGGGGCACCCTGGTAATCCGGATCGGCCACCTGGAAGGTATCGACGACCACTCCGTCCTTTCGCGTGACGATCTGGGCATCCAGAATCTGCAATCCACCTGCGGCCATGACACCGGCAATCTTCGAGAACAAACCAGGAATCAGATCGTCATGCGCAATCACGGCGTATTCGCAGGTTCCCAATGGGGCGTTAAATTCCGTCTCCACCACCACTCCACCGGATTGCAACCGGCGAATGGCCCTAAGGTGCACGGCAATGCGCCGGGGAGTGGTCCCATAGACGTATCGAAGGGGAAACTGTTCAAGCTCCGACCGGATCCATGCCGTGTCGGAAGGGAGATCTCGATCGTCGTTCGGCTGTGAGACCACCTCGTCGGCAATACGCGCAAGCCGTTGCGGTTCATCCGCCGTCTCACGCTCGCCCGACACCTCCTGCATGGCCCGAAGGTATAACTCGATCAACAGGGACTCTTTCCACTTGGTCAGGACGTCCGGGCCGACCGCGGCGATGTCTGCGGCCGTCAGGGCCAGCAACTTGCGCAATACTTCCGGCGTACCCACTTCGCGCGCGAACGGCAGCAACACTTTTTCATCGTAGGGATCGCGACGAAAGGCCGTATGGGCCATCAACAAATGGCGATGCACCAACATGACCAACGTCCGCGAGTCCCGCTCATCAAACCCCAATCGTGCGGCCGTCTCTTCCGCCAACCGCTTACCGACTTCGCTGTGGTCTTCTTCGTGGCCCTTCCCCAAATCGTGAAGCAGCAACGCCAGATGCAGCAAATCCTTCCGCTTGATCTCCCGATAGACTTCACCGAGCACACCGGGATGCTCAGCCAAGGCTTCGGCCTTCGCCACTGCCAGCAGACTATGCTCGTCGACCGTGTACTTGTGGTACTGATTGAATTGCATCAGCCCGCGCACGCGCGAAAAGGCCGGCACCAGTTTCTCCAGGAGATGCGCACGGTGCATCGCCTCCAGTGTCCGCGCCGTGCCGGGACCGGTGAGAATCGACAGGAACGTACGGCCGGTCTCCGGTGTATGAAACTGCTCAGCCGACAACGTCTCCGCCTGACGATGAATGTCTTCGAGGAGCGAAGGATCGATAGTCAATCGGCGCGATCGCGCCAGATCGAACAGCGTCAGCAGCGAAGCGGGTCGTTCCAAGACCTGAGACCGCAACTCGACCGGCACAGTCAACGCCGCGCCGTCGACGACGAAATACCGATCGATCCGAGGAGACGGCAACCATCGAGCCACCCGCTGCCACAAGGAGCGACGGCGACACCGCTCGACAAATCGCATCAACGCCGCGTGCAGCCCCATCGTGTGCCGATAGTATTGCTGCATGAATTGTTCGACGGCGAGCAGATGCGGCCGGTCGGTGAAGCCTAGATGTGTGGCGAGCCATACCTGCTCATCGAACGTGAGAATTTCCTGTGCCATGCCGGCCCGAGTGTGGAGGAACGAGCGGATGCGCAGCAAAAACTCTTTCGCCTCCTTGATCGCGCGATAATCGGCTTGCGAGAGAATCCCGCGATCGGACAATTCACGAATCGTCGCGGTATGGAAACGCGCAGCCCCGATCCATTGCAGGAGATGGAGATCCCGCAACCCGCCTTTGCTTTTTTTGACGTTCGGTTCCAGAAGGTAGACTGTCTCACCGAACTTCTGGTATTCGCGCTGCCGCTCGGCCACCTTCTGGTCGAGGTAGGTATCGAATCCATGCGACACGACTTTCCGGACATACCGCGCATGAAACTGCTGGAACAGTTCGGCGCTGCCGGCCAGGAAACGGGCCTCCATCATCGACGTCCGGACCGTCAGATCGGCGAGGCCCAAATCCACACAGTCTTGAATAGTCCGTACGCTATGGCCGACCTGGAATCCGCTGTCCCACAAGGGGTGAAGCACCTGCTTTACCAGCTCGGGCATCACCTTCGCGACGTCCGGGTGAAAAAGAAACATCAGGTCGATATCGGAGTACGGCGCCAATTCCCGCCGTCCATAACCGCCGATCGCCACTAGGCAACAATGCTGAAAGCCAGCCGTCGTGAGTGCCTCGCCACCGGTTCTCGCCGCGGTCCGGTAGCGGCCGACGATCAATCCATCAACCATGTCG
>JACOEL010000022.1 GCA_024998625.1 Nitrospira sp.
CAGCCCAGGAACAGAGGTCCGCGTGGAAACGGGAATTAATCAGACCTTCCCTAGCGTGGTTTTTCGGGATGGCAGAACTTTGACTTAACGGCGATCGACTCTTAAATCGCTATGACAACTGGTCAGCTCATCGTTCTCTGGTATTCCGCAATTACGATCATCGTTATTCTCTTCTACAAGTCTGCCGAGGGGGCACGCGACAATCCCTACCTGATCTATGCTGTCATAACGTTTGCGGCCGTCCTGATTTACACAATGAAGGAGCACTCGCGAGCGAATAAGAAGAGAGTCCTTATATCCGTCTCTATGCCGTTCGTTGCAGGAGCATTCTTCATTTACGCTTACATAGCATGGTCGAACTATCAGGATCGTGATCGGCTGGTCAGCGTCCCCACATCAGAACTGCAGATACAGAATTTTCAAATTTCGCACCCATCTGGCGAACTATTTCCTCCAAGAGTCACTGGAAGGATTTATAACCTCTCAAATTTCACTCTGAAAATGGTTACGCTAAAATACCAATTTGCGAAAACAGGCAAGTACAGCCCAGAGTATTCTGTCTCAATCGAGACAGTTACAAAGCCTGGTAGCTCGTCTGATTTCAGCTCCCCACTAAACGATGCTATTATCGAGTACCTTAGCGACGAGAATTGGACAGGAACGGAGGTTGAGATTAAAGAGGCTTTTGGTACAAAGAGTGGAGTAAGCCTGTTTCCATAAAGGACGATCGTTACTATGGGTGCTGACACTACATATCAGGAGTGGTATCTGACCCCGAGAGGGTGGGTTAGTGGTTCTTGCAGCGCCAACTCCCCACTAATCCAATCGACTAATCCACCGGCTGACCGGGTCGAAACGTGGATCGAGAAAAACGAATCTCACGACGTGTACCCGTCTAGAATCCGTCCTACATGGGAATTGGTGTGGGCATCGAGTGAGTACAGCGATGAGGAGAGGAAGAGGCTGAGAGAGGCAATGCGGAACAAGCCAGCTCCTGAATCTGAGGATCCTCATCAGGGATTCTGGAACTTTCCCATCTAAATTAAGTGCGAAAGATTAGATAGGCTACTTGGCGGGTTGTTGCCTGTTAATTCGAAGCATCTCGGTTGTCTTGAGGTGCTGGATGTGAAAATGAATTATAGGCCTTTCCCGTAGTATGCTTACAATCTATTCTCTTCTAAGGACGCGTGACTGCCATCTCAACCCATCCTATTCCCGTCATCATCCCCTCCTATGTGGACGTGCTACTGGCAGGTAGGTGTGGCGACGCTCGGAACGCCCTCAAAGCAGCAGCAGGAACTCGTTCGGCAGCGAGGTGAGCTGTCCTGCTTCTCGCAGGTGGCGCCTCTTGTTCGAAGCTCCGTTCGTGCGGTGCACGGGACGGAGCAAGTTGAGGCGACAAAGCTCATCTCACTGACGAATCCTGCTGGTGCTTTGTTCCCGGCGCGCAGAGTGTCGCCATGCCTGCCCGCCCCCTCACACCGGCCACTTCTCCTCGTTCCAGGCCATCTCCCAAAACATCCACTCGTATTTCGAGCTGATGAGAAATGCCTGCTCCATGCGTTTCTTTTCCTCATGTCCCGCCGTGCGCGCCCAGGTATCCACCCGGGCCCGCATCCATTCCTGTACGGCCTCGAATTCCGGCGAGGCATAGAGCATCAGCCAGTCCCGATAGGGATGTTTGGCAGGCGGCGATCCGTTCTTGAGGAAATGTTTGCCGACCACGCAGTAGATCCAGGCACAGGGCAGCGCCACGACGGCGATCTCGGTGGCCGTACCGCCTTGAGCGACTGCCAGCATGTGGCGGGTATAGGCATAATTGGTGGGGGCCATCGGTTCGTTCAGCATATCGTGAGGGGAGAGTTTCCAGCGTTTGCCGTAGTTCTCGTGGAGGCTGCGTTCCACAGTGATGGTTTCTTCCGCCAGCTTGGCGAAGCGCAGGGCCGATTCTGAGTCGGGTGCCCGTAAAGATCCGGCGGCAAATACGCGAGCCAGCTCCGCGAGAAAGCGGGCATCCTGGAGAATGTAGTAGCGGAACTTCCGCTCCGCCAGCGTGCCCTTCCCGAGGGCCACAACAAACGGATGTGTCAGCTGGGCATCCCAGACGGGTTGGGCCAATTTGCGAAGATGATTCGAAAACGACATCCGGTGTTCCTCCTTTATCGGGGTCATGCTTCTCTCGTCGCTCGTGAAGCGTATCTCGTGGATCATTCCCGATACAGACTCATGCCGGTTCATTCATTGCCCGCTTCACGAACGACGCGTCACACTCTCGGCGGCCACGGTCTGGGCAACTGATTGATGCCGTCGAGGGCGGCGACGCGGTAACACTCCGCGAGTGTCGGGTAGTTGAACACGGCTTCGATGAAATAATCGATCTGGCCCTGATAGGCCATGACGGTCTGGCCGATGTGGATGAGTTCCGTGGCGCCGTCGCCGATCGCATGCACGCCGAGCAGTTGTCGGGTTTTGTTGTGAAAGAGCAGTTTCAGCATGCCGAGTTCGTCGCCGATGATCTGCCCACGGGCGATCTCCCTGTAGCGGGCGATGCCGACGGCATAGGGAACGCCGTTCTTGGTCAAGTCATCCTCGTTGCGGCCGACCATGGAAATTTCAGGGATCGAATAAATGCCGTACGGCATCAGCTCGGACTGGGTTTGGCAGGGAATGCCAAAGGCATGGCAGGCGGCATGGCGTCCTTGCTGCATGGACGTCGAGGCGAGCGCGGGAAAGCCGATGATGTCGCCCGCCGCATAGATGTGCGGCACCGTCGTCTGGTAGTGTTCGTTGACCTTCAGTCGCCCACGGTCGTCCGCTGCGAGTCCGATCGTCTCCAGGTTAAGCGTGGCGCTGGCGCCGGTGCGGCCGACCGAATAGAGCACCGTGGTTGCGGCGATTTCTTTGCCGCTTTTTAGACGGACGATGACCTGCTCCTGGGGCTGTCGTTCGACGGACACGACTTCTTCGTTGAACCGGAGGGTCACGCCGATGCTGCGCATGTGGTACTGGAGGGCTTCGATCGTTTCCTGATCGACAAACTCCAGCAGGCGCGGGCGGCGTTCGATGAGGGTGACGTGAATGCCCATGGTCGCCAGGATCGAGGCATATTCCGCGCCGATCACCCCCCCGCCAATAATGGTGAGCGACTTGGGAAGTGTTTTCAGGGTCAGTAGGCCGTCGGTGTCGATGATGCTGTGATCGTCGAAGGGAATATGTGAGGGCCGGGCGGGAACAGTTCCGCAGGCGATGACCACAAAGTCGGCCGTATGCTCCACGAGGTCGTCGGAACGTTCGATGCGCAGGCGGTGCGGATCGACGAAACTGGCGGTGCCGAACCAGAGGTCGACATTGTTGCGCGTCATCTGGTTCTGGATGATCTCGATTTCCCGGTTGATGACGTGGTTGGCGCGGAAGGTGAGATCTTCCATCGTGATGTCTTGTTTGACGCGATAACTGGCGCCATACAGGCTGCGCTGCTGGAAACCCGACAGATAGAGTGCGGCCTCGCGGAGAGATTTGCTGGGGATGGTGCCGGTGTTGGTACAGACGCCGCCGACGACCCGTTTGCGTTCGACGATGCCGACTTTTTTCCCCAGCTTGGCCGCCTGGATGGCAGCTTTCTGCCCTGCCGGGCCGGTTCCGATGACCAGCAGATCGTAGTGCGCCATGGTGTCTTGCTTATCGTTCGTACTTCGTGAAGCGTGAAGCGTCTTGTGCCGTGAAACGGAGCCACGCGCTCATAAAGAAGATCTCCAGCTCTTCCGCGTTCTCAGCCATGCGCCATACGCTCTTCTCGGCTTGTGCGAGATACGGGAGACGCGTCACGGGTCGACGTTCACGCATCAGCTGGCCGTGACCAGTTTACGCGCGAATCGGAATGCCTCTTCAAGGTCCGGCAGCTGCGCGAGTTCGGGGGTGATTTGGAGATACCGAACCTTGTTGTCCTTGTCCACGACAAGCAGGGCGCGACTCAGCACATGGGGGTCTTTGAGTAGAAGTCCGTGGGCCTTACCGAAATCGGCGGCGCGGAAATCAGAGAGGAAGGTCACATTGGCGATCTTCGCTTCCTCGGCGAAACGTTTTTGCGCAAAAGGCGTATCGATGCTGATGGTGATGAGCTCGACCATTCGATCGAGGCCCATGTTCTTCTCGCTCAGGTAGTGGGTCTGTTGCTCGCAGACCTTGGTGTCGAGAGACGGCACGATACTGATAATACGGACCTTGCCCTTCCCTTTCGTGTCGTTGATCGGCACCATCGATAAATCGGTCTGAGTGAGCTTCACGTCGCGCAACTTGTCGCCGACTTTGATGCCCATCCCCGAGAGCATCAACGGCTTGCCCTGAAACAGGACGTTGTTGCCTTCTCCGGCGAGGGCGCTGCCGTCGGCCACCGGCATATTTCTGTATGAAAAATCAGAGTGGCCCGAGCTGGGCAAGGTCCCGCAGCCGCTGAGGCCCAGGCACAGGAATGCCGCTAGAAAGTGAGATGTCGAAGCGCCGGGGATCATACGGGTATGGGTTGATGCCATAGACTATCTCCATCGAAGAGGAATGTAGGCTCAGTGTGCTCTGTCACTGTATGGCCGGTTCGTTGGGCTGTCAAGGTTGAAGGAATTCCGTAATGTGCCGGTTCACCACCTGCGGTTGTTCCCACTGCGGGATATGGCCGGCGCCGGGAATCATGATGAACCGGGCCTGCGGAATCGTGGCCTGGAGATCGCGGCCGACCTGCGGGGGAAAGAGGCGATCCTGTTCGCCCCACAGAATCAGGGTGGAATGGTGGATGTCCTTGAGCCTGGGCGCAAAGTGCTGTTCCCACAGGGGCAGGCTATCACGGAGCGACATGAGGGGAGTAATCATATCCTCGCGTTGACGGTTCCGGTTGGAGCGGTCCAGCACTGCCGGTGTTACCAACGTGTGGTCGTAAATGATTTCTTTTAGCACGGCCTCCATGGTGCGGTTGCCGACAAACAGGGCTCCGACGCGGGCCAGCCAGGCGGGGACGCTGGTGTTCAGGGCGCGTTGCATCAGCGGGCTGGCCAGTCGTTCACGCACATGATCAGGCAAACTGTCGATCAGCACCAGGCGCGACACCCGATCGGGATGGGTTAGGGCCATACCAATAGCCACGCCGCCGCCCATGGAGTTGCCGATCAAGGTGGCGGTCGGAAGCCCGAGCGCATCCATGAAGCCGCGTATCGATTCGATCAAATCCTCAGGCCGGTAGTCGAGAGGAGGTTTGTCCGAGAGGCCTGAGCCGATCAGGTCTGGCGTGATGACGCGGAATTGTCGGGCGAGAGGGATCTGTTGATATTCCCACTGCCACATCGAACCACCATACCCGTGGAGCAAGATGAGCGGCGAGCCCTGGCCTTCGTCGAGATAGGCGATGCGGTGGCCGTTGACCGAGGCGGTGCGGATGGGAAATCGTTGGAAGCCGTCGAACCAGCGGGGGATCTCTGGAGTCGCCGCACAACCGCTCATGAGGACCGCTGCGAGACAGAAGGTTAGGACGTGTGACGACGCGACGGCGGTACACCGGACCTGCCACGCCGAGAGCCTCACGGCTACTCCAGTTGAATGACGGTTTCGTCGATTTTGACGTTGTCGCCTTCGACGACCAGAATCGCCGCGACTCGCCCGTCCATAGGCGCCGGGACCTGGCTTTCCATCTTCATGGCCTCAATGATCAGGAGCGGATCGCCGGTCTTCACCTGGGCGCCGTCCGTCACCAGGACTTTCACGACACGACCCGGCATCGGCGGGGCGACATCGCCGGGCTTGGTCGGCCGGGGACGTTTCGGCTTGCTCGTGCTGCTGGCTCCGGGGGATTCGGGCACACCGGCCAGCACTTCCTGCAGCGGTTCTAGTGAGACTTCCTGCAACCGGTCGTTGACCCGGATATAGTAGGGCTTGCGGCCGTCGGTGGTGCGGCCTGAGCCGGAGACCACGACATGGTAATTCTCGCCATGCACGGTGATATTGAATTCAGCCGGGGCGAGGTGGAGATCGTGGGCCACGGCAGGACCCTTGGTTTCGGTCGGTTCAAGCGGCTCGGGTCGGAGTTCGCCTCGTTCGCGCGCCTCGAAGAAGTCCCTGGCAATTGCCGGAAAGAGGGCAAACGACAGTTGGTCCTCCAGCGTCGTGGCGGACTCAGGCATGTCCTTCTTGAGTTTTTCAAACTCGGACTCAAGCCGGTCGGCAGGCCGTCCCTTGACCGGCTCTTCATCCCCGATGGCCCTTGCCATGATTTCCTTATCAACCGGGCCGGGAGCCCGACCGTAGAGGCCGAGGAAATAATTCTTGGTCTCCGTGGTGATGACTTTGTACCGCTCGCCCTGTTCACCCGTGAGTACGTTGAGGGTGGCCTGGGTGCCGACGATCTGGCTGGTCGGTGTGACGAGGGGCGGATACCCCATGTCTTTGCGGACACGGGGGATTTCGTCCATCACTTCCTTCATTCGATCCAGCGCATTTTGTTCGGCCAATTGGGCGGCGAGATTGGACAGCATGCCGCCGGGGATTTGTGACGTCAGAATCTCGGCATCCACGCCGGTGAAGTCGCTTTCAAATTGCCGGTACTTACGGCGCACGTTTCGGAAATGCTCCGCAATGGGTTGCAGGTCCTCCAGGTCCAATCCGCTGTCATAGGGCGTGCCCCGCAGCGCAGCCACCATGGATTCGGTGGGGGGATGAGAGGCGCCTCCGGCAAGCGGAGAAATGGAGGTGTCTAGGAGATCGAGTCCCGCCATGACCGCCATCAGGGCCGACATGGTTCCCATGCCCGACGTATAGTGGGAGTGCAGGTGGATGGGCACACGAACCGCCGCTTTGAGGCTCTTGACCAGACGGTAGGCGTCGACAGGTGCCAGCAGTCCGGCCATGTCCTTGATGCAAATCGTATCCGCGCCCAGGTCTTCCAACCGTTTGCCCATCGTGACAAACCCATCCAGCCGGTGGACCGGACTGGTGGTATAGGAGATGGCGGCTTCCACATGCTTTTCGCAGGCTTTGACTTCACGGATGGCCCGCTCCAGATTGCGGACGTCGTTGAGGGCGTCGAAGATGCGGAAGACATCGATGCCGTTAAATGCCGAGCGCTCGATAAACTTCTCCAGCACGTCGTCGGCGTAGTGGCGATACCCGACCAGGTTCTGGCCGCGCAACAACATTTGCAGCTTCGTCTTCGGCATCGCCGCGCGGAGGGCGCGCAGGCGTTCCCACGGATCTTCTTTGAGGAACCGGAGGCAGGTATCGAAGGTGGCGCCGCCCCAGACTTCCAACGACCAGAATCCCACGGCGTCCAGTTTTTGGGCGATGGGCAACATGTCCTCGGTGCGCATCCTGGTTGCGAGCAGGCATTGGTGTCCGTCGCGCAAGGCGACTTCGGTCATCAACAGCTTTTTCCCCGGGGCCGGGGTCACGCGGAACTCAGGGCTCGCCGACTGCGGAGCCTGGACGGCGCGTGAAGCTGCGGGCCGGCTGGGTTTTGCAGGCACCGTCTTCTTCGCGGGGCTTTTCTTCGGGGCGGTCTTCTTAGTCTTTTTCGTTGCCATACTGGCGGCCTTCGGCGGCGAATCCGCTCGCGTAACAGGGTTGAGGTGTTGGTGCCGAGTGGCTGGGGAGGTCAGAGTCCTTCGTACGCGGCAATCGCTGCGGAGATCGCCAGCACCAGGTCCTCGGGCTCCTCGGATTCTTCGTATTGATACAGGTCCGGATGGGTTTCCAGGTAGGACGTATCGAATCGTCCGGCTTGAAAATCCTGTTCCATCATCACGTTCTTCATGAACGGAATGGTCGTTTTTACCCCCCGCAGCACATACTCTTCGAGTGAGCGCCGCATGCGGCTCACGGCCTCTTCCCATGTGCGCCCGCGGACGGTGAGTTTCGCCAGCAGCGCATCGTAGTAGGGAGGAATTGTGTAATCGCGATAGACCGCGCCGTCGATGCGGACCCCGATCCCGCCGGGCGACAGATAGGCGGTGATGGTGCCCGTGCAGGGCATGAAGTTGTTGCGGGGGTCTTCGGCATTGATGCGGCACTGAATCGCATGGCCCTGTAGCGTCACATCTTTTTGCCGGATCTCCAGCGGCTTCCCCGCCGCAATGGAAATTTGATTCCGGACGATGTCGATGGCCGTAATCTGTTCCGTGACGGTATGTTCTACTTGGAGGCGGGGATTCATTTCCATGAAATAGAAATGGCCCTCGTGGTCGAGGAGAAACTCGACGGTGCCGGCATTGTCGTAGTGCACCGCTTTTGCGATGGCAATGGCGGCCTCGCCCATTTGGGCGCGCAGTTTGGGCGTCAGGATCAAGGACGGGGCGATTTCGATCAGTTTCTGGTGCCGGCGCTGGATGGAACAATCCCGCTCGCCCAGGTGGATGATGTTGCCGTGTTTGTCGCCGAGGATTTGAAATTCGATATGGTGCGGCCGCTCGATGTATTTCTCGATGAAGATACTGCCGTCGCCGAACGCGGCCTGCGCTTCTCGCGACGCGACGTCAATGTTCTCCCGCAACTCCTGATCGGACCGCACCACACGCAGGCCTCGTCCCCCGCCGCCGGCGCTGGCCTTGATCATGACCGGGTAGTTGATCTGATGGGCGAAGGCCAAGGCTTCATCGACACTGGTGACTCCGCCTTCGGTGCCGGGCACGATCGGGACGCCTGCCTGTTGGGCGATCTGCCGCGCCTTCACTTTGCTGCCCATGAGGTCGATCGTTTCGGGAGACGGACCAATGAAGGTAATGCCGGAGGTTTGGCAGAGCCGGGCGAATTTGGTGTTTTCCGAGAGGAATCCGTATCCGGGATGAATCGCGTCGGCGCCGATGCGCTTGGCGATCTCCACGATCTGTTTCCCGTCCAGGAAGCCTTTGACAGGTCCCGGACCTACGAGGTAGGACTCGTCGGCCTTTTTGACGTAGATCCCGGAAGAGTCGGCTTCAGAATAGATCGCCGCCGTCGCGATATTAAGCTCACGACAGCCACGGATGATGCGCATGGCGATTTCGCCACGGTTGGCAATAAGGATCTTCCGAAACATGATGGGATTGCGAGAGGCTTGGAGCCGTAGCCCACCTCTGATCCGCCTCCAAAAAGATCGCGTAACCTAGCATAGGGTCAAGAGAGTTGTCGAGACGAACCAAGACGAAAGGGCAGACTGTGGGAGGGGCGGAAACGGGCAGGAGGTGAGGCACCTCCTGCCTGACGAGTCTTTTACTTGGGTTGAATGAGGAGCGGCTTCGACTGGGCGCTGCCTCCGCCGGCCACCACGATGATAAAGGACATGCCGGCTTTCGCCTCCGGCACCACGGCCTCGATCGTGGTCTCGTTCACGAAGCGGTAGTCGATCTTTTCTTTGGAGGCGGCGCTAAAGGTCACGCCATGGAAGCATTCCTTGCTGCCGAAATTTTCACCCTTGATGGTGATTTTTTCGCCTGGTTTCGCCTCGTCCGGTTCAACCTTCGCAATGGAAGGACGTTTGGAACGATCGCAGACCGGGTCGCTCTCCAGTTTGGAAGTGTCCGATCCCTTGATCGACTCGGTATTGAACATCGTATACCCGGCGCCCTCGACCACCGCTCCTTCCTGGGCATGCCCAGGAAAAACGGCAACGAACGTGGTTCCGAGCACAAGGGTGTAGCCGAGCATGCAGGTGACAATAGTGCGCATAAAAGCCTCCTCTTATGGAGATGATGTCTTCGGGAGCGGTGTATAAGCCTCGCTGATGATTTTTTGTCCGTCCTCCGACAGGGCAAATTGCTCGAAGGCGTCGACGAGCGGATCCGGCTCATTGTGCGACAGCAACAGGACCGGGCGGCGCAGGGTATACCGGCCATCCTTGACGGTAGGTGTTTCCGGTTCGATCTTATCGACCGGCAGCAGCTTCACGGGCACACCGGATGCCACTGCCTCCAGGGCCTGGCCGAGAGACACATAGGCGACGGCCGAGTGGGGCGGGAGAGTGCCGGCGATGGTCTTGATCACTTTTTCGTCTTTGGCGATGACCTTTGCGCCCTCGGGAATTTTGCCGGCGATGCCGAGCTGTTGCTCAAAGGCGTCGCGATTATTTTCATTGCGCGGCCGGTCGATCAGCAGGACCTTCGTATCCGGTCCGCCGAGATCGGTCCATACCTTGTACTTTCCGGAAAAGAGCTCGGCGACTTCCTGTTTGGTGACCTCTTTGGTGAAGTTCGACCGGTGCACCATGATGGCGATGCCGTCCCACGCGATTTGGAACGAGCGAAAGCCGTCCTCCGCGGTTCCGGTCACCGCAATCTTGGCTTGTTTGGTCTTCACCAGATCAAGCGGCTTCGATTTGTCGTCCCAGACGACGTCGATGTAGGCGCGGGGATTGGCTTTTTCAAACGCATGGGCCAGTGATTCGATGACCCGCTGTTCAGGCCCGTGGCCGGCGATGACCATTGATCCGGCCACCTCGGCTGAAGCCGGGAGTCCCAAGAGGCAGAGAAGAGCGGCACAGACAAATCCGCTGATACGGGTGCGCATGCTGAACGGGCCTCCTCTCAGTCTTGAGCCGCTGGACAGCTCTGTCTCACGGCGATGCCACAGGGCGGGAGTTCCGCCCGGCTTCAGGGCTTCGCTTATGCGTCGGTGCCTTCAGGAGGAGCCGTGGCTCCGGCACCGGACATCATGTCCGGCGTGACATCCACGCGCTTACCCATGGCGGGCGGGAGTTTGGAAAACCGATCCATACGCTCGTTCAACATGTTATAGGCTTTTATCTCTTCAAAGCCTGGCTTGTGGGAGCCTTTGACTTTCGAGGCAAAGGCCGAGAGCATTCTGGTGGCGCCGACTTTGTTGCACTGGGGACAGACGGTGTCTTCCGGTCGTGCATGGACGGACTGGGTTGCCTCGAACTGATGGGTGCATTGTTCGCAGCGATATTCGTAGACCGGCATGACCGACTCCTTGGATGCCGCCTCCTGGCCTGGCCCCTGAGGGCTAAGGCTGGATAAAGCGATGCTCCTGTTGGAAACGCTTGACCCTGTGCGTAGCTTTGCACTATTGTACCGAAACTTTGTGCCGAAACGCGAGACACAATTGGAGGATCGGTTGAAATGCCCCTGTTAATTCGGAAGTACAAAGGCAGCGGTGGTGTGATGCAGGAAGAGCGTATCGACGATCCGGACCGAATTGAACGCTACATGCGTCTCTTCGAAGAGAAAGACGTGAAGAAGCTGGAGACCGGCGTCAAGACCGTGATCGAGAAGGACGAGTGGCAGCTCCTGCCCTAGCGCGACCTCCCGGTTTCATCCCATAATCGAATGTTCGTCGCCGTCTCGAGACTCGTCTCGGGTCGATGCTTGCTGCGCATTGCTCTCCTATCGGGGCACGTGGTAGGTTGAGCCGTGACGGTCATGACGCATTAATTGGACGGGGTATTATGGTGTATTGGCTTCATATTGCACGGGCGATCGATCGCGTGACGCTCCATCGGGACCGTTGCTCCGAAGTCCCTTCCGGCGTGTCGAGCAGCGACTACTGGCAAGGGGGATGGTTCGACTACCCCGACAAGGAGCGGGCGCTCGCCGCGATGGAACAGGCGGGCACCAGCGAAGAACGTAAATGCGCGTTGTGCAAACCATAACGTCAGGAATGATGAATCGTGAATGTTGAATGATGACGGCGGGATTTCAGGAGGCGGTTCCTCCGATCCTACGCACAGCATTCACCGTTCGTGATTTCTGTTTGCCATGCCTCAATTCGCGCTGCTCCTCACGACCTTTGTGTGGGGGGCGACGTTTCCAGCCACGAAGGCCGCGCTCGAACAAATCTCCCCGCTTTCCTTTCTTTTCCTGCGATTTCTCCTTGGCATGATCGTCGTCTTTGCGGTGTTGCGGTTCTTCCGCCGCCCTCTGCTTCGTGACACCGCCATGGTGCGGGCCAGTTTGATTGCGACCGCCTGGCTGTTCATCGGCTATGTGTTGCAGACCGTGGGGCTTCGCTTCACGACGGCCTCGAACTCAGCCTTTATCACGGTGCTGTATGTGGTGTTTGTGCCGTTGTATCTGCTCCGTTTGGGCCTCCATACCTGGGTCTCCAACGGGATTGCATTGGCCGGTCTCTGGCTGCTGGTCAGGCCGACGGCCTCCGCCAATCTTGGGGATCTGCTGACCCTGGGGAGCGCTGCGGCGTTTGCCGCCCATATGGTGTGCCTGGAACGATATACCCGCGTGGCGGATCCGGTCTCGTTGTTCGCATGGCAATTGTTGCTGATGACCGTGGCCATGTCGGGAGCTATGTGGTGGGAACAGCCGACGCTCGCGATGTTTGAGCCGAGTCGCGTCCTGGCCATCGGACTTGTGGTCACCGGTATTCTGGCAACCGGGGCGTTTGCGGTCCAGATGTGGGCGCAGCGGCTTCTGCCTGCGCAGCAAGTGGCATTGTTGTTTGCCGCGGAACCGGCCGTGGCGGCCTGGCTGGCGTGGTATTTCCTGGGCGAACACCTGGATGCGCAAGGGTGGTTCGGCAGTGCGATGATTCTTGGCGGCGTCCTGCTCGGGTCATGGGTGACCGGTGAGTCGTCCTCGACGCAGCAGGAGTCTGTGGCGGCGCGTTCAGAAGGAGGGTGAGGTGGCTCAGAAATTCGGCAACAATCGTTGGGTGCACGAGGGCTTTCTCGACAACCGTCGGCCGGGTATCGTCGTCGGACGCATGACGTTTGCGGTGTTGGGTGCGGTCGATTTCTATCTGGTCGGCGATTGTCGGGGAGAAATCGCCGGGAAGGTCATCCGGTTCAAGAACAGCCGGTTCGTCGATGAGGATCTCGCGGGTCAGGTGCTGGGGGACGTGGAAATCCCGCAAATCGGCGATGCGAGTCTAATTTCCTTCGATCCGCATCCGCATTTGGTCCCGCACCCGTACATCGAGTGGTTTTCCATGCGGAAGAATCACTACCGTATCGAACTGGTGCCGGAGGATGCCTGGATTGCGACCGAAGAAGAGCTGGCGGCGATCGACCCTGTCAGCCTGGAGATTCGAGATCGCCTGGCGCCGCAGTACAGGCGTAAGACGGCATCGGCAGATGAATCGGAATGGGTGTAGAGCGGAGTGAAGGGGGCGGGCCGTAAACGGCCGCCCCCGGTCTCGGTCAGGCGAGTTTATTCTTACCCTCCCGCACGTGTGCGGGCACCTCTCGAATATCCCAGATCAGCCCCAGCGCTTGCAGGCCCCTCAGCATGTAGTACGTGATGTCGATTTCCCACCAATAGAATCCCTGGCGGGTCGAGGCGGCATAGTAGTGGTGGTTATTGTGCCAGCCTTCGCCGAGGGTAATCATGGCGAGGATGAAGTTGTTCTTGCTGTCGTCCCCCGTCTTGTAGCGCTGGGAACCATATACGTGGGACAGCGAATTGATTGTGCAGGTGCCGTGGAGCAGCGCGACGGTGGACACGAAGAAGCCCCAGATGAGCATTTGCGGGCCATTCGTGCCGAGGCTCGGGGCATAGGCTTCCAGGAACTTGCCCAGGCCGAACATCCCGAAGCCGCAAATGGTCGGGACGAGTGTATCGAATCGATCCAGGAAGACCAGTTCCGGAAACTTGGCGAAATCGCCGATGCTCTTCAATCGCGGCGGGAAAAACTTCTTGGAACTGATCCAGCCGATGTGAGCCCAGAGGAATCCGCCCTGGCGAACCGAATGCGTGTCTTCCGGTTTGTCGGAGTAAATGTGGTGGTGTCGATGGTGACCGCCCCACCAGAGTGGCCCGCGTTGCGCACAGGACGATCCGAGCAGGGCGAAGGCAAATTGGCAGGCCCGGGAGGTCTTGAATGTGCGGTGCGAGAAATAACGATGGTACCATCCTGTGATGGCAAACATGCGTATAAAGTAGAATCCTGCTGCGACCCCTACGGCGACCCAGCTCCATCCGACAATAAACACGCCCAGGCAGAGCAGGTGCACGATGATGAGCGGAATGGCCCGCAGCCAGTCGACCGTGGGTGGGGCGGTGTCAGTTTGCATTTTCTCAATGCCCGCCCAGGAGTCAAACCAGCGTAAGATGGTGATCCATGGTCCATCGCTCGCGGGTCGTTCGCCTGGCTGTGCATTGGTTTTGGAAAGCTCACCGTTTTCGGGTAAGGTGAGCGGATGCAGATCACTACTCATGCCACCTCCACAGTTATGCCAATCTAGGATGCGTTACCGAGGGGTCGCGCCGCAGTTCCACTAGCGTGACTAAATCGTCGCGGCGCTTGCGAGTGATACGAATTGGCAGGCCGCTGAATGCTCTGATAATGGTGTCAATCAGTGAGTGAGGATACTCAGGCTCAAAGACACATGTTGCCATTATACACAGATTCATGGGGAAATGTCCTGAGAATTTTTCCGCAGGACCGCTATGTTTTTTCGCCGGACGAGCGGCAGAACCGGCGTGGCCGTCCTTTCAGTTGCAGGAGTGATCTCATGTAACGAGCCGATCGGTGCAAGATTGTTTGACTCTGTTCGGACCGCCCCTCTAAAATGCGCCCCATTATGAATGATCGATTTTTGAAAGCGTGCCGGCGCGAACCGGTTGATTGCACGCCGGTCTGGTTCATGCGCCAGGCGGGCCGTTACATGGTTGAATATCGCCGGTTACGGGAAAAGCATTCCATTCTCGATCTGTGCAAGACGCCGGAATTGGCGGCCCAGGTCACGTTGCAGCCGATCGACCGGTTCGCGCTCGATGCCGCGATTATTTTTGCCGATATTCTGCTTCCGCTTGAGCCGATGGGGCTTAGGCTGGAGTTCGCGGAGGGTGAAGGGCCGATCATTCACAATCCCGTGCGGGATCGGGCCGCAGTAGACCGGCTCAAAGTCATTGACGACACCGAACTTCAGTACGTGATGGACGCCATCAGTCTGACTCGCAAGATGCTGGCGGGCCGCGTGCCCCTGATCGGTTTTGCCGGGGCGCCCTTCACGCTGGCCAGTTATGCCATTGAGGGTGGAAGTTCCAGGAACTATATCCATACGAAACAGATGATGTATCGCGAGCCGGAAACCTGGCATCGCCTGATGGATAAATTCGCGCGGGTGATTACCGGCTATCTTCGTCGTCAGATCAAGGCCGGCGCTCAGGCTGTCCAGCTGTTCGATAGCTGGGTCGGGTGTCTGTCGGCCGGGGACTATGCCGAATATGTCATGCCGCATGTGCAGCTGATTTTTGAGGGACTCAAGCACGACGGTATCCCGCTGATCCATTTCGGCACGGGCACCACGGCCATTCTCAAGGCCATGCGTGAGGCAGGTGGTGACGTGATCGGCATCGATTGGCGCATCCCGATCGACGAGGCCTGGGCCATGGTGGGCTACGATCGTGCCGTACAGGGAAACCTCGATCCGGTGACGTTGTTCGGGCCGATCTCCGAGATCGAGCGGCGGGTGACAGATATTCTCCGCCGAGCCGCGGGGCGTCCGGGCCACATTTTCAATCTGGGCCATGGGATCCTTCCGAATACTCCCGTGGAGAATGTTGCCGCCACGATTGATCTGGTGCACAAACTGAGCACGCGGTGAGCATGTCTGTGACGCCACAACCGGTTGCCGTCCTGCTGATGGCTATGGGTGGCCCCGATTGTCTGGAGAATGTGGAGCCGTATCTTCAGGGCGTTCGAGGCGGACGGCCGACTTCTCCTGAACTGGTGGAGGAAATCCGCGAGCGCTATCGTGTGACCGGCGGGAAATCTCCGGTGCTCGATATCACGCGCGAGGTGGCGCGGGCATTGGAACAGCGGCTGAATCGGTCGGGCGACGCGCGGTACCGCTGTTATGTGGGGTTGCGGCACTGGCATCCGTTCATCAAGGAAGCCTATGCGGACTTGCTCGACGCCTTTCCTGAACGCATCATCGGGTTGTGCATGGCCCCGCAGTATTCTTCGCTCAGCATCGGCGCCTACATGAAAAAGGTCGAGGAGGCGCGGGCTGAACTTGCCAGCGAGACTCCGATCAGCTTCGTGACGAGTTGGCATCGCCATCCACTGCTGATCGCCGCCATCGTCGGGAATATTCGTCGGACGTTGGAGCGATTCCCGGCCGAGGTGCGTGCACAGGTGCCGGTCTTGTTTACCGCCCACAGTTTGCCCGAGCGCGTGGTGGCCATGAAGGATCCGTATCCTGAGGAAGTACAGGGAACCGCCCAGGCGGTCTGCGCGCAACTCGGGACTCAACCCACGCGGTTTGCCTATCAAAGCCAGGGACGCTCCGGGGAGAAGTGGCTCGGTCCATCGGTTGAAGAGACGTTGGGTGAATTAGCGCAGGAAGGTCATCGTCATGTCCTGGTGGCGCCGATCGGCTTCATCTGCGACCATGTGGAAACTCTGTTCGATATTGATATTGAGCTCAAGCAGCTGGCTCTGACGAAGGGGCTCCAGCTGGAACGTATTCCCATGTTGAACGCCTCGGCTCCATTGATCGACATTCTGATGTCGGTAGTGGAGGCGCACGAGTCCTCGCTCGTTCATTAGCGGCACCACCTGTGGCGCGCACTCCACGGTCAGTTGTCATTATCGGCGGAGGCATCTCAGGCCTCTCCACGGCCTTCGCTCTCCAGGAACAGGCGGCCGCGGCTGATATGGCCCTCACCTGCACTATCCTCGACGCGGCGCCGGTCTGGGGCGGAAAAATTCTCACGCATCGAGTCGGGCAGTTGGTCATGGAAGCGGGGCCCGACTCGTTCCTCTCGCAAAAGCCCTGGGGCATGGAGCTGTGTCGACGTCTTGGGCTAGCCGATCAACTGATCAACACCAACCCCGTTGAGAAGAAAGCGAGCGTCTTGAGAGGCGGGCAGTTGCACGAGTTGCCGGAAGGGCTCGTGACATTCACGCCGACTCAGCTGGGGCCGTTTTTTCGCAGCGGGTTGTTATCCTGGGTCGATCTTGCCCGTATGGGCTGCGATGTGCTGATTCCGCCGCGTCGGTCCACCGATGACGAATCGCTGGCGTCGTTTTTTCGTCGCCGGTTCGGACGGCATGCCTGCGAACGGGTCATGGAGCCGCTGATGGCCGGCATTTATGCGGGCGATGCGGAGCAGATGAGTCTTCGGGCGACGTTTCCGCGTTTCTACGAGTTGGAGCAGGCGCACGGCAGTGTGATTCGCGGCATGATGGCGGCCCGCCGTGCACGGGCGCAAAAAGCTCCCGACGGCCGCCCGCGACATACCATGTTTGTGACGCTGAAAAACGGCCTGATCGATTTGGTGGCTGGGCTGACGGCGCAGATCCAGCAGGCCGGCGGAGTGCTGAAAGCCGGCGTTCAGGCGGAGGCGTTGCGGGTGCGCTCCCACCAGGCCGGGCGCTGGATGTACGATGTGATGTGCACCGACGGGACGGCGCTTTCGGCAGAAGCGCTGGTCCTGGCGACACCGGCCTATGTCAGCGCTGAACTCGTTCGGCCGTTAACGCCGATGGCGGCCGGCTTGATGGACATGATTCCCTATGCCTCGACAGCCACGATCTCGCTCATCTATCCTGCCGAAGCGGTGGGGAGCCGGCTGGAAGGATTCGGTTTCGTGGTTCCTCGAATCGAAGGCCGTGATCTGATTGCCGCGACCTGGACCTCCCTCAAGTGGCCCCATCGAGCACCGCCGGAGGATGTGTCGG
This sequence comes from Nitrospira sp., assembly GCA_024998625.1. GTDB lineage: Bacteria > Nitrospirota > Nitrospiria > Nitrospirales > Nitrospiraceae > Nitrospira_A. The sequence goes on from JACOEL010000022.1 coordinate 17,608, forward strand.
TGCGTTGTTATCTCGGCGGGGTTGGGCGAGAAGCCATTTTGCAGCGGGACGATGCGGCCCTGGTCCGGTGTGTGCGCGAGGAATTGGCCTCCATCGTGGGCCTGCAGGCGACACCGCGTTATGTCGAGGTGAATCGCTGGAATCGGGCCATGCCTCAATATACCCTCGGGCATCTCGATCGGCTTGCGCAACTGGAGGCCGCACTCTCGCGATTCGGTGGCCTGGCCGTCACCGGCGCAGGTTATCGCGGTGTGGGCCTTCCCGATTGTATTCGGGACGGCGCTGACACGGCGGCCAAGATGCTGCAGTATTTACGAACCGCGCCGATATGAGGTTTCAATGACGATGAGAACGGGAAGAGAAGGAATACCCACATGCTGAACGACCAATTGGTGATCTCGGATGTGACCGGCCCCTTTCGCGAGCCGCGCGAGCCGGTGCTGTCCTACGACTACTCGATCCAGCGGGCGACCTGGGCGGCAACCCATGCCGTTCGGGTGAAGATTGCCCAGGCCGAAGAGTTGGACTATGTGAAGGAGAAGTTGTTGGGCACGGTCACCGGGAGCCCCGGGCAACAGCTGATGCTGAATAAATTTCTGTCCCGCAAGATCGGCGACCAGAAGGTTCGGATCGCCGATGCCGAAGGGTGGTTGAAAGAACGCGGTGACGTGTTGGTCCCCCCCTTCACCGGTTCGCTCGCCCATTACTTCCCGCAACTGGAAGCCTGGGTCCAAGCGGAGCAGGATACCCTGCGGGCAGAAATCAAGAGCCTGGTCGGCCTGGTGGCCAATCCTCCGGCCGTCTGACGATTGCGCCCTATGTGACCTTCAGTCCACTGCTCGTCCAGATTGCATCCGTTACTCCGAAACCAGCCTCTTGTGACATGCCCCGAGCCATTCTTGCGCTCGGCTGATGTACGTCTTGGCACTCGCTAGTAGACCATGCTGTCGCCTTTTCCCCAACGCACAGAATCTGTGGATAAACGTGTGAATATCCGCCGCCTCCTCGCCCAAGCCCCTCAGTAGATCGGCCCTTCAGCGGCCTGCACAAGTTTTAGGCATTGGGGTGGTCTCTATCCGGACCACTAGATGCTGTATGAGATGAAAACACTTAGGAAGATTATGCTTGCTGAATGCGGCCCTGGGGATAGTGCAGGCAGTCCAGGCGTGGAGTTTCGCGGCAGCGGCTCAAAAAATGCGCCGATACTGTTTACTGTGTACTCCGGAATCGTCGGCAAATCCCAGCGATCCGGTGTCGGGATTGCTGGTGTCGTTCAGGTCGATGCGATAATGCCCAAGGACGTGTTCCATCGCTTCTTCGAAGGGGATGGCTTGTGGGTAGAGGTTGCCTGGAGCGTGGGCGCCGCGGGCCAGGGTGCCGACCGCCTCCGGAGTTGCATATTTGGGGTCTGAAAAAATGTACAGATCGGCCACGGCCTGGTCCCCGAGTTTGTGTCCGGGGCTGGTGGCCGGCAACATGGAGGGGAGAGTCTGAGCCAGCCGGGCCTGCCTGAACTGTTTGAGGAGGCCCACCACCTGACTGGTCGTCGCCTGCGTCGGCACCACGATGCTGACGGCATTAAACTCCGTCAACGTTGACTGGACTTTATACATGACCGGTGCGGCATCCGGCTCTTCAGTAGTCACCTGCGAAATTTCCGGCCCGGCGGCCTGCTTTTGTTTGCCGCTGGGAACGGCCAGGTTGATCAGCAGCCACATCACCAGAATGGCTCCGAATAGGACGATGAGCGGATGAAGTCCGGCTCGCTTGCCTTCTTCGTATGGATCCTGTTCTGTGCTCATGGATGGGTCCTGGTCGGCTCCGTCGAGGGAACGAGGGGTGAGACGGCTTCTGCGGTTGCTGTCGATTCCACCACCTTTGCGGCTTCCCAATAGTGGTCCATTTCCACCGTTGAGAGGTCGTTGACGCTCCGTCCACTTCGAGCCGCCTCGCGCTCGATGAATTGGAATCGTGCGGTGAATCGGTTCGTGGCGAGACGGAGCGACTCCTCCGGATTCACCTTGATGTGCCGGGCGACGTTGACCAGGGAAAACAGCAGGTCGCCCAACTCTGCGGCCATTTCCGGGGTGGGCTCCGGTTTGGGTTCGGCAGCGGAACGACGTATAGCCGCGTCGGTGATCGCGTGCTTGAGTTCCCCGATTTCTTCCTCGACTTTGGCCAGCACGGCCGCCAGGCCCTGCGGGCTGTCCGGCCAGTCGAACCCAACCCGCGCCGCGCGGACCTGTGTCTGATAGGCGCGGAGCAGAGCTGGAAGGGCCTGGGGAATGTCATGCAGAACCGAATCCGGTTTGCCGGCGTTCTTGCGTTCGGCCCGTTTGATATCTTCCCACCGATGGACGACCTGGTCGGAATTGAGAGAGGACTGGCCGTTCGCCCCTTCACCGAATACGTGAGGATGGCGGCGTACGAGTTTGTCGCCCAACTGCTCCAAGACGTCGTCGATGGTGAAGGTGCCTGCTTCAGCGCCGATCTGACTGTGAAACAATACCTGCAACAGTACGTCGCCCAGTTCTTCCTTTAGCTTGGCGAAATCCTGCCGGTCGATCGTATCGAGGGCTTCATAGGTTTCTTCGATCAAGTAGGGCTTGAGGGATTCGTGGGTCTGCTTGCGATCCCAAGGGCATCCCCCCGGTGCCCGAAGCCTGGCCATGATGGCCACGACGTTATCGAAACGTGCCGACATGCGAACCCCTCCGTCGCGCCACTCTAACTGAGTTCTTCAGCACCTTCAACGGGGCCTCTCGTCTTGCGCCTCTTCAGGCCCTGTGATAGGGTACGGCCTTGCATTTTCCATTGGTTGATCGGAGGACTTCCTATGGGTGATGACAAGGAGCAAGGATTCGTCATCCGCGATCGTCGAGGACGGGGTGAAGATGCCCCCTCACCGGCTCAGGCGGCCACGCCTCCCGCAGCAGAGCCGTCTACCGCCGCGCCTCGTCATGGCCATGACACCGATTCTCATTCGCACGCAGGGCGTTTGCCGGTCAACTTTTCCTCCTTCGTGATCTCCATGGGGAGCTCGGCTCTGATGCTGATGGGGGAGCAGCTCGATCCTCAGCAGCCGTCCATGCCGCTGAACCTGCCCCAGGCGAAAGAAATCATCGATCTTCTCTCTATGCTGGAAGAAAAAACGAAGGGCAATCTCACTTCAGACGAACAGGTCGTCATGAAAGACATGCTCTACGCCTTGAGGATGAAATTCGTCAGTTTAACCTCCGGGAAATCGACGCTTCATACCCCGTAGCCTCGTGAGTTGTTCCAGTACGCCGTCCCGATCTGCGGTCTCGTTTCTTCCCTGGTCGAGCTTATCCTACCAGCCGATCTTCTCATTGATTGCCTCGGGAGCAAAACGGGTGAAGATTCTCGGTAGATTCCCCTCAAACTCTTTTCACTTCCGGGCATTCTCAGAGGCGTCGAGCTGTCAGGTAGCGAGGACGGTGATGCAGAATGCTCAAACAGTTCATTCAGCAAGGCCGCAGTAAGTGAAGGGCCGAGGCGTACTCTTTGGGTACGTTGAGGGTCTGAACGAAACGAGAACGCCGCTGACGGACTTTTTCAACATCCTGGTAGATCTTTTGAGACTCCACCTGGAATTGGTTATAGTGAGGCAGGATCGAATGGACCGGACGTGAGTCGGAGTATCGAGAATGCCTGAATCGACGGATATGACCAAGCTCATCCCTCCGGGGGTGTTGCGCGAAAAAGAACCGTCGACGCCTGCTTCCATCGAGAGTGAGCGGCGGAAGCGTCATGTTCGACCTGTGTGGATCGTGTTGATCCTGCTCCTGCCCTGTCTCGCCCTCACCTTTTACTACGCTCAAATGGCGGTGCCGGTCGGGGAGGAGTCGGATTCCTTTCTCCCCAGCACCGGGTATGCCTTCGTGTTGTTGCTGGTCAATCTCGATTTGATCGGCTTCGTCGTCCTGACGCTGCTCCTCTCGCGCAATCTCATCAAAGCCTATTTCGAGCGGCGACATCGGCTCGTGGGTTCGGGGTTTCGCGCAAAACTGGTTGCCGCTTTCATTGGGTTTTCGCTGATCCCCACGGTCCTCCTGGCCCTGGTGGCCAGCGGTCTGGTCAACAAGGCGGTCGATGTCTGGTTCAACGACCAAATCGAACATGTGATGAAGGATTCGTACGAAGTCGCGCGCATGCACCATGCCGGTCATGTGTCGCTGGCCATCAACAGTGCGCGCGCCATCAGCCACGAGATTTTTCGCGAGGAGTTGCTATTGCCCGAGCAGCGGGATCTGCTGGTTGCGGCGATCGCCCGGAAGCGCGCGGAGTATGCCACGGCCGGGATCGAGATTTTCTCCTCGAAAATGGAAACGTTGACCAAATCGTTGGATCCAGAGGTGCCGGTGGCGGTGCTCGATCTGCCGATCGGCCAACTGGTGCTGCAGGTGATCAACGGCAAGCAGGAACTTACGTCCGTCCAGGAGGCGCAGACGGGACGACTGGTAAGGGCCGGTGTCCCGATTGCCTCCAGCATCCGTCGTGGAGAAATCGACGGGGTGGTGGTGGTCGATGCCTATGTGCCGGAATCGTTGCTCGGCAAGATGGAAAGCATCGGGCGTCAATATACCGAATACAAACAGATGAAGGCGATGAAGAACCCCATCAAGGCGGGCGCGTATCTGCTGGTGGCGGTCATTACGGTCATGATTCTGTTCAGTGCGACCTGGTTCGGGTTTTATGTGGCGCGCGGCATTACCGTGCCGATTCAACGGTTGGCCGAGGCGACGGAGGCGATCGCTCAAGGGGATCTGTCCGTGCGAATCGAAGCCAAGGCGACGGACGAGATCGGCACCCTGGTCGAATCCTTCAATCGCATGACCGCCGATCTGCAGAGTAGCAAAACGAAGGTGGAGGAAGCCAACGTCTCGCTTCGGCAATCCAACCTCGAGCTGGATCGTCGGCGGGCCTACATTGAAACGGTGGTGGATACGATCGCCGCGGGACTGCTTTCCATCGACCGGCAAGGGATCATTACCACCTTCAATCCCTCTGCGGAGCGGATGCTGGGGTTGTGGGCCGATCGGTTTCGGGGTCGGTCCGCCAACGAGGTGTTCAAGGAATACAAGCTGGATCTGTTTCAGTCTGTCTACGATCGGATGCTGGTCGATCAGCGAGACAATATGGCGCTCGAAGGACAGCTGGATTTGCAGGGGCGGTTTCTGACCATCGGTGTGCATTGCTCCCGCATGAAGGATGAATCGAACAAGGACCTCGGGTTCGTGTTGATCTTCGAAGACCTCTCGGAACTGATCAAGGCGCAGAAGGCGGCGGCCTGGCGGGAAGTCGCGCAGCGGATCGCCCATGAAATCAAGAACCCGCTGACACCGATTCAGTTGTCGGCGCAGCGGCTGCGAAAAAAGTTTCAGGATAAGGCGCCGGATTTCGACCGGATCTGCGACGAGTCCACGCAAGTGATCATTAATGAGGTCGGCAGCCTCAAACAGATGCTGGACGAGTTTTCCAAGTTTGCGCGGATGCCAGCCCCGCACATGACGATGAACTCGCTGGATGATGTGGTGAAAGAAGTGGTGGCGCTGTATGACAGCGCGCATCGCGAAGTGGAATGCCTGGTGACGCTCGATCCGGATCTGCCGCTCTTCAATTTCGATCGGGAACAGATCAAGCGCGTCCTGGTCAATCTGTGCGATAACGGGATCCACGCGATGAACCACAAGGGACATCTGTGGATCACGACCCGGTACGACACGAAACAGCGTCGCGCGGTCGTCACGGTGGCGGATGAAGGGACGGGTATTGCGCCGGAGGATCAAGAGAAATTGTTCGTGCCCTATTTTTCCCGGAAGAAAACAGGTACCGGGCTGGGGCTGGCGATCGTGCGGCGGATTGTGACCGATCACGACGGCCAGATTCACGCCGGAAACCATCAGCCCAAAGGGGCCTTGTTCACGTTCGAGTTGCCAGTGTGAACGGCTCCTGCCGACGCGTGGTCTGGAGAAGACATGTCTGCTTCGATTCTGATCGTCGATGATGAAGTCTCCATCCTGAACTCCTTGAGCAGCATCTTGGAGGATGAGGGATATGAGGTCAGCGTGGCCAAGAGCGGCATCGAGGCGCTCAAATTATGTGCCGTGAACCCTCCCGAACTGATGATGCTGGATATCTGGATGCCCGACATGGATGGGTTGGAGACGCTCCGGCGCTTGCGTGAGCTGGTGCCTCAGACGCAGGTCATGATGATGTCCGGCCATGGGTCGATCGAGACGGCGGTGAAGGCCATCAAGCTCGGGGCCTACGATTACATTGAGAAACCGCTCTCGCTCGAAAACGTGACGCTGCGGGTCAAACATGCCTTGGATCAGCATCGGCTTGAGCAGGAGAATCGGACGCTGCGCACGAAGGTGGAGCGGAGGTTCGAGTTGATCGGGCAGTCGCCGGCGATGCGGCAGCTCAAGCAGATCATTGAAACGGCGGGACCTACGAACAGTCGGGTCTTGATCGGTGGCGAGAACGGCACCGGCAAAGAACTCGTCGCCAGGGCCATTCACCAACATAGCGCCAGGGCGAACCGCCCGTTTGTGGCAGTGAACTGCGCCGCCATCCCTGAAACCTTGATCGAGAGCGAACTGTTCGGGCACGAGCGCGGGGCCTTCAGCGGCGCTACCACGATGAAGCGGGGCCAGTTCGAACAGGCCGACGGCGGGACCCTGTTCCTGGATGAAATTGCGGACATGAGTCTGAGCACCCAGGCCAAGGTCTTGCGCGCGCTTCAAGAGCAGCAATTTACGCGGGTCGGCGGGACCAAACTCATCAAGGTCGATGTGCGGGTCCTGGCGGCATCGAACAAGGATCTGTTGAAGGAAATCGAGAAGGGGACGTTCCGGGAGGACCTGTTTTACCGGCTCAACGTGGTGCCGATTGTGGTGCCGACCTTACGGGACCGCCGCGAGGACATTCCATTGCTGGTGAAACATTTTCTCCATGTGCATGCCGAGGAGCAAGGCTTGAAGATCAAACAAGTCTCGCCGGAAGCCATGGAGGTATTCATCCAGTATGAATGGCCGGGCAACATTCGAGAATTACGTAACCTGATCGAGCGGCTCATGATCATGGTGCCAGGGCCTGTGATTGAAGCCTCGCACGCGTCGGTGGCGTTGCAGGTGCGTCCTCAGCTGTCCGCTACGCAACAGGCGGCCGGGGCGCAGGCGCCGAATTCCCTCTTGACGAGGCACTACGACTCGCTTCGCGATGCCCGCAATGCGTTTGAAAAGGAATTTATTGCCCGCAAGTTGCGTGAACATCATTGGAACATTTCCCGTACGGCCGAGGACCTGCAGATCGAGCGCAGCCACTTGCATCGCAAGATTAAGTTACTCGATGTTGAGATGCGCCCCGAGATGTAGCCGGGCTGCTGAAACAGGTCCCCAACATCGTTCTCGGCTCGAATCGATCTTCAACGTACCCCAGAGGGTACGCCTCCGGTTCTTTCTCGCCTGCGGCCTTGTTGGATGACCTGTTTGAGCAGCCCCTCTAGTTTGACCGTTGAGAGTCACACGAAGGGTGTGAACGCGTGAGACTAATTGTTGACCCACTATCAGTCAGCTCGTTAAGATGCGGCCCCAATGACTACCTATCGTGATGCCGGAGTCGATATCGATGCCGGCGATGAATTCGTCGAGCGGATCAAGCCGCATGTGCGGGCGACCTTTCGCCCGGAAGTGATGACGGATCTGGGCGGATTCGGAGGCCTGTTCCGATTCCAGGCGAATCGCTATCAAGATCCGGTGCTTGTGTCGGGAACCGACGGTGTCGGGACCAAACTCAAGATCGCCTTCCTCATGGACAAACACGACACGGTCGGGATCGACCTGGTGGCGATGTGCGTCAACGATATTGCCGTCAGCGGCGCGGAGCCGCTCTTCTTCCTCGACTACTTTGCGGCCGGGAAATTGTCGTTGAAGACGGCCGAGGCCGTGGTCCGCGGGATTTCCGACGGGTGTCGTCAGGCCGGTTGCGCCCTCATCGGCGGAGAAACCGCCGAGATGCCTTCGTTCTATGCGGAAGGCGAGTACGACCTGGCCGGTTTTGCCGTGGGCGTGGTCGATCGCCCGAAGATGATCGACGGCCGGCAGATTGTTCCCGGGGATGCCGTGATCGGGTTGGCCTCAACCGGTGTCCACAGCAATGGCTTTTCGCTGGTGCGCAAGGTGTTGCTTGAGAAAAGCCGACTGACGGTCGAGAGTGTGATGCCGGAACTCGGCGGTGTGCTGGGGGAGACCCTGCTGACTCCAACGCGGATTTACGCCAAACAGGTTCTTGCGTTGGCCGAGGCTTGCCCGATCAAGGGGATCGCGCACATCACCGGCGGTGGAATTACCGAAAATCTGCCGCGGGTCTTTCCGGCCCGCTGCGGCGCGCGCATTCGACGAGGCTCCTGGCCGGTGCTGCCGATTTTCCAGACGATTCAGGAACGCGGGGGTGTGGAGTTGAGCGAGATGTATCGCGTGTTCAATATGGGCATCGGGTTGATTCTGGTCGTGGCGCCGGAATACGTCGATCGTGTGATGGCCAAAGCAGTAGAAGCGGGCGACCAGGCCTATCACATCGGCGAAATGGCGGCGCAGACGACGGACGAAGGCGTAGTCGAATATGTCGGGTAAATCACCTCGATTAGTGCGCCTCGGTGTGCTGGTCTCCGGCCGAGGTTCGAATCTTCAAGCGATCATCGACGCGATCGAGGCGGGGACGTTGTCGGCGGAGATCGCGGTCGTACTCAGCAATAAGCAGGATGCCGGCGGGCTGGAACGGGCGCGGAAGCATGGCGCGCCGGCTGTGTGGCTGGATCCGAAACCGTTTGCCGGCCGTCCCGACAGTCGGGAGGCCTACGATAAGGCGGTCCTTGAGGTGCTGCAGAAGCACGAGGTGGATCTCGTGCTCCTGGCCGGGTACATGAAGATCGTCACCACCGTGCTGATCTCGGCCTACGAGAACCGGATGATGAACATTCATCCGTCCCTACTTCCGTCGTTCCCCGGCTTGGAAGTGCAGAAAAAAGCCATCGACCACGGGTGCAAAATCGCCGGTTGTACCGTGCACTTCGTGACCGAAGGGGTCGACGAGGGTCCGATCATCATCCAGGCGGCCGTGCCGATCCTCGAAGGAGATACGCCGGATACTCTGGCAGCTCGCATCCTGGAACAGGAACACCGGATCTATCCTCGCGCGATTCAACTCTATGCCGAAGGCAGACTGCGTGTGGAGGGCCGGCGGGTATCAGTGGCGGACGCTGCGCAGGCGGCGTCAGGGTTTCAGAATCCCGGATAAAGTCTTCACAGCCGATAAGTTCGTATGGAGACCCGGACCCCGGTTGTGTATAATGCCGTGTGAGAGTTGTGGGGGGCTAGCTCAGTTGGGAGAGCACTACGTTCGCAACGTAGGGGTCGGGGGTTCAACTCCCCTGCCCTCCACCAAACCTCATCTGTGCGATCCGAATCCAATCGAATAGCTCCTTCCGTGATCTTCCGCAGCCGGAATTCCTCGCGACTGCTCCTGCTGTGCCTGCATTGTTGCGGGGTACGCTTGGGGTTGTGCCGTCTACAATTTAGCGGGTAGAGCAGTCTGGAAGAGAGCAAGTCGCACGAATGAAGGGAGCAGAGCTAAGGGACGGGCACTGAAGTCAGTGGATGTACACAATCTCGACGCGTGCGAGGAAATCCTTCAAGCCTTTGAGCTGATCGTGTAGCGCCGAGAGATTGTGTGCCATAGCCGCCTGCTCCAGCCGGTCGCCGATCACGCTGATCTGATCGAAGCCGTACCCGCCGCCGTCGCCCTTCATGCGATGGCCCAGCAGGCGAATCGTTTGGAGGTCGCCCTGCTTCAGGCAGGATTCGATCGTGATGAGATCCCGCTGCCGGTTGGCAAGGAATCCGGGGACGATCGCTTCAAGGCTGGAATCGATCTGGACGGGAATTTTGTCGCGACCACGTTCGGGTTGATGGTGCATCATTGCGCCCGTGTCTTTTCGTAGGCTTGCAAGAGTTCCATCAGCGTTGTTCGTTTTAGCGGCTTCGTCATGTGGGCGTTGCAGCCCGCTTCGAAGATCCTTGCCGATTCCTCTTTGAGCGCCAGGGCGGTCAGCGCAATAATTTGAACGGCAGGAAGCCCCTGCTCCTGCTCCCAACGTCGAATGGTCCGTGTCGCGGTGATGCCGTCCATGACCGGCATCTGCATGTCCATGAGGATGAGGTCATAGTGCCCGTTTTGAAATTTTGCGACGCCGATCTGTCCGTTATCGGCCAGGTCCAATCGATGATTAGAGCTCTTCAAATAGGACTGGATCAGCACCTGATTGTCCGGCGAATCTTCCACCAGCAAGATCCGCAACGATCGCCCCTGGGGAATGGTCGGGACTGGTGCACCCGGCGGCGACGGGGAGAAGCCGACTTTTCCTCGCCCCAGCGCGATGCTGATGGTTTGCTGGAGATCGGACCGTCGAATCGGTTTGACCAGGTAGCCGCCCAGGCCGAGATCGTAGGTTTTTGCGATGTCATCCGCCCATCGATCGGACGCGAGCATGATGATCGTGAGGCCGCTCAGCTCGGGATCGGCATGAATCCGTTCGATAACCTCAAATCCATCCATTCCGGGCATCCGGCAATCCAACAATAGCAAGGCAAACGGGCTATCGGATTTTTTCGCCGCTTCGAGTTCCTCCATGGCCTGCTCGCCGCTGTCGGCTTCCACGACAGATGCGCCCCATCCAAAGAGCGTTTCTTTCAGGATGAGCCGATTAGTCGGATAATCGTCCACGACCAGACAGCGGAGTCCGGTCAGGTTCATGGTCCCAGAAACTTTCGACGGCGGCGGGGTGGTTTGCAGGCCAAGCCGGACGACGCAGTGGAACGTGCTGCCCTCCCCGAGTCTGCTTTCGACCCAGATCCGCCCACCCATCAGCGTGGCGAGCTGCTGTGAGATGGACAGGCCCAGTCCGGTGCCGCCGTACTGGCGTGCAATCGTGCTGTGGGCTTGGGTAAACGTTTCGAAGATGGCTTTGATCTTGTCGTGCGGGATGCCGATGCCCGTATCGCTGATCGAGAATCGAATCGCACCCGGTGTCCGAAGCTCGGGATCGTTGGTGATACTCATGACCACCGAGCCCTTCTCCGTGAATTTGATCGCGTTGCCCAGCAGATTGAGCAGGATCTGGTAGAGGCGGTTGGGGTCGCCGATGAGATGGCAGGGGACGTCGTTGGCGAGGTGGCAGACGAGTTCGAGGCCTTTCTCGTTGGCACGCAAGGCCAGCATTTCACTGGTTTTGTCGATCAGCTCGGACAGGTCGAAATCGATGGAGTCCAGGTCCAGGCGGCCTGATTCGACTTTCGATAGATCGAGGATGTCATTGATCAAGCTCAGCAAACTGGCTCCGGCGCGGCGAAAGATGCGCAGATATTTCCGCTGTTCCGGAGTGAGGGTGGTTTCCCATAGGAGGTCGGCCATGCCGATGATGGCATTCATCGGGGTGCGGATCTCGTGGCTCATGCTGGCCAGGAACTCGCTCTTGGCGCGGTTGGCGACATCGGCGGCGTCTTTGGCCCGTTGCAGTTCTTCGACGCGGCGTTGCAATTCTTTGGACACGCGCTGGAGCGCCCGCTCGGCACGCAGACGTGCGGCTTGCTCGCGTTGCAGCGTGGTGGACGGTCGGGAAGCGGTGCGGGGAAGGCGTACGGCAGAGGTTGAGGCGGCTCGTCTGGTCTGCGTGATGCGTTTCGCCATGTCGTGGTCCGGTCGTCTCAGTCCAGCATGACCGCTCCGTCTCGCGAGTGGGTGACACGGTGGTCGCGACGGCGTGAGGTCATCAATCTTTATGCGTGTGGTGCACGAGCGTCAGGACTCCGGCTTGCTTGGCCCGATTACGCCCTTCCTGCTTAGCCTGGTACAGGGCCTGGTCGGCGGCCCTGATGAGATCGGTCGGCGCGGCGACGCGGCTTGGCACGGTGCAGGCGAAGCCGAGGCTGATGGTGACGGGATCGCCGTTCGGGTGTTTCATCTCCGCCTCACAGACTTTGCGCCGGAGCGTATCGGCCACTTGCGCCGCGCCATCCACCGTGGTACCGGGCAGCACGATGACGAACTCGTCACCTCCGTACCGGGCCACCAAGTCGCCTGGGCGATTGACGTGACTGGAGATGAGCTGGGCCACCTGGCGAAGACATTCATCTCCGGCCTGGTGCCCATGACTGTCGTTGTACGTCTTGAAGTAGTCGATATCGAGCATGATGAGCGACAGGGGAGTCGATTCGCGCGCGGCCCGGCGCCATTCCTGGTCGAGAAAGTCATCGAACTGGCGTCGATTGGTGATGCCGGTCAGGCCGTCGAGGCAGGACAGCCGCAACAACATCTGGTTGGCTTCCTGCAGCTGGCGCATCACCTCTAAGAGTTCCTGTTCGCGGGCGCGGCGCCGTTCGATTTCATGGACCAGGCGGAGCACGCACCGGACGCGGGTGAGGAGCTCGATTTTACTGATGGGCTTGGCGACATAGTCGATCGCGCCGGCCGCGAAGGCCAACTGCAGATCCACCGGATCGGTTTTCACGGTGACCATAATGATCGGGATGTCGCGATAGCGCTCGACGGCTTTGATCTGCCGGCAGGCTTCAATTCCGTTGGTGGCCGGCATGACGATATCCATCAGGATCAAATCAACCCGGCCCGTCATTTGCCGTGGGCCGTCGAGCCCCAGCAACCGGAACGCCGCGGCGGCGGACTCCGCCACAAAGGTTTCTTCGTACCCGGCGTTGGCAAGGATGGATTGGATCAACAGACGATCGTCCGTCGAATCATCGACGATCAGGATACCCATGGTCAGTGTCTCCCTGAAAGTGTGTCGTAGGAGGATGCTACCAGCTAGTCTGGGTAAACACCAGGGTAATGCTTTTTGATGCAGGGGGTGCAGAGGCCATGACTGAATTCGGCCTCCGAATGTTGCTGGATATACTCCTCCAATTGTTGCCAGAACCCTTGATCGTTCCGGATTTTCTTGCAGGAGGCACAGATCGGCACCAGGCCTTTCAATACTTTCACTTCGCGCAACGCCTGTTGGAGTTCGGCATTACTGCGGCGAAGTTCCATTTCACGGGTTTTGCGACAATCCATTTCTTTTTTGAGCATCAGCGCGGAATTCACCCGGGCGAGCAGTTCCACACTGTTGACCGGTTTCGTGATGAAGTCCATTGCGCCGGCTGCGAAGGCCGCCTGAAGGTCCCCCAGGGCGGTCTTCGCTGTGACGACGATCACAGGGATATCTCTCAGGTTTTCCAGGCTCTTGATACGCTGTGTGGCAGCCACCCCGTCGATGCCCGGCATCAGAAAGTCCATCAGGATCAAATCAATGGCGGGTGCCTGTCCGTTTGTTTGAGCCTGATTGATGCCAAGGTGGTCGTAGGCTGAGGAGGCCGAGTCCGCGATAAGCAGGTCCTGATGACCGGCTTTGTTCAACACGGTTTTTAGCAGCAGCTGTTGGTCGGGAGAGTCGTCAACGATCAGGATGCCCATGTGCAGCCTCGTCCGCTAGGTGGCATGTGAGCAGGCGCGATGCCTGCCGATCGGGCATGTGCGATGCGAGACATACCCAGGGTGGCATCGGTGTGATGCCATCCGTCAGGAGCCGTATCGGCAGAATCGAGGAAGAGATTAAGAGTGCTGGCGCCGGAGTCGGCACATTTAACGTTGAAGAGCGGCTTTGACCAGATCGCTGATGACTTTGCCGTCTACGGATTGGCCGGCCAGGCGGGCCATGACGGCTTTCATCACCTGGCCCATGTCTTTGAGGGACGCAGCGCCGGACTCTTTGACCACGGCGTCGACGATCCGGGCCAGTTCATCGGAGGAGAGCGCGGCAGGGAGATAACTCTCGATGATGCTGATCTCCTGCCGTTCTTTCGTCGCCAGGTCCTGCCGGTTGCCCTTTTCGAATTGCTCGGCGGCTTCCTTGCGCTGCTTGATGAGCGTGGTCATGATCCGGCTCATCGCGGCATCGTCCAGGTCTTGTTTCAGCTCGACTTCCTTATATTGCACGGCGGCTTTAATCATGCGGATGACGTCCATGCGCAGCTGGTCTCTCGACTTCATCGCCGATTTGAGATCTTCGGTCAAACGGTCATGTAGCGACATCGGGCTCCTTTCAGGAGGCGTCGGTTCTTGTCGCGGAGGATAACGTCTTTGCCCGAGGCAGTCAACGTGTGTGGGCTGGACGCGTTTTCATGTTGAGCGCGGCGCAGCACTATCCCATAATGCCTGGTCGGGTCTGTGCGTAAGCGGATGGATTCATCGAAAGGGGGGCGCGGCATGGAGTACAGGAGCGGCAGAGTCAGTGCGGGGATGCGCGTGATCGGCCTGTTGGGAGGATTGGTGGCGGCAGGGGCCCTCGTGACCGGCTGTGCGAGTGAAAAGCCAAAGCCGATGGCCCAACCGTCGTTGGAGCAGGTGAAGGGCAGTGCGGATCGGGGGTTCGACAAGCTCAAGCAGGAGGAGCGGGAACATAAGCCGGCCGGCATGTAGTCGAGCTCGGCCTCGGGATGCGGCTGCTTATGGCGCGACGCGAGAGTTTCTCCATGGGAGCAGCGCCACCAGCGGTTTCACCAGCGGCAGCTCCCACATGAGATGCCGTTGTGGCGGCGTTCCGATCTCCCGTGGCTCGCCGAGGGTTCTGAGTAGGCTGAGGGCAATCAGCAAGCGCAGCGCCCCGGAGAAGCAGAATAGAAACGGCAGGTTAGACGCCGGGGTCAGTGCCCAGGAGCCGAGCGAGACTTGGGCCGGGAGGAGGGTGGCCAGCCAGCTGCCGGTCAAAGCCCCGATACCCCAGCCGATCGCGTTCGTGGCATTGGCCAAGGCTACGCCTCTGGTGCGCTCGTGTGGACGGAGCGAGTCAAACACATAGTTTTGGAGTCCGAGCGACAGTCCCGCCCAAATCACCCCGCCGAAAAAATTCAGGCTTAGCAGAAACAGATAGTGTTCGCTCAACAGGTAGCCCATCGGTAGGAGCGGCACCGCCAGGCCTGTGACCAGGAGCAGGGTCTTGTTCCCGTACCGATCGCCGATCTGCCCCCATGGCGCGAGGGTGAGGAATTGCGCCGAGATACTGCTGGCCATCCAGCCTGCATATTGCAGGTAAGACCAGTGCAGATCTCGCAACAGGTAGACGACAAAGAACGGGCCTGAGATCAATACCGAGAAGTGGATGAGTCCTGAGAACAGCAGGAAGCGTCGGAAATCCGGCGTGGCGCTCTGAGCAAGAAAATGCCTGAATCCATGCGGAGCGTCGATATGATGCACCGACACCAGTTCGGAGACCCTGGTTTGGCAGCGGGTCGCTCCCACTCGCGCGGCGGCTGCGCCGAGAAAGATGATGAGGAACCCGATCCAACTGAGGTCCCATTTCTGCCCCACCGTCAGGACCATCCCGGCAATGCCCAAGACCACAAAACTTGTCAATGCCGTAACGCGCGCGCGTTGGGCAAAGTAGGCGCCCCGGCTGCTTGTTTCGACGACATCGACCAACAGGCTATTCCACACCGGAGCCGTGGCATGTCCGAAGGCAAAATACAGCATGGCGCAGCCGATCAGCAGCCAGGGACCATGCTCGGGCATGAGCAGGGGAAGCGAGAGGATCGGCAGCCAACAGAAGGCCTGTGCCCAGCCGCCGCCGATCAGGAGTTGCGCAGGCATGCGGCGATATTGGAGCAGTTTCACGGAGAGGAGTTGTGCCATCATGCCGACCAATTGAGGCAGGGCGGACAGAATGCCGATGTGGAATGGAGAGGCATGCAGAAACAGGGCAAAGACCGAGAAATAGTGTTCCCCGCCGCCCTGCGCGGCCGCTTGAAAGGCCGCATCGCGGACACCGTACCGGCGGCTTTCAGCCTTGGCATTTCGATCGGACGACTGCCTATGATCGCCTGAAGGGTCAAGGTGATGGAGGGGGAGAGATGGTTGCTGCTGGGGGACTGGTTGATTCATGAGGCCGTGGATGGCAACGGAAGTATGATGAGCACTATGATACGTGATGACTTTCCGGATTATATCAGAGCAAGTCGACATGGCCGGGCTTGAGAGTAAATTCCTGCAGGCCGGTTGACCCCCTTCTCCGCAGTGAGTACGATAATCTCATGGATCTCCTGATGTCAGAACGAGGTGCGGATCAAGTCGTCAGCAGGGGCGGAAGGTGGTTATTCCACGTCCTGGTTGCGGGGCTGCTGATGACGGCCAACCTGGGATTCTCTATTGCTGTCGCCGAAGGCCGCGACTTGATGGTCCCGAAGGAGCAGGTCACGACAGAGTTTGAACCCACTGAAACGCCTTCGTTGGATGTACAGCAGAAAGGCGTTCCCCAATCGCTGTTCACATGGATCAAGATGGCGCGCGGTTACGAGGTGGAGTGGGACACGTTTGGGAGAAAGGGATGGTACACGCAGGATCCCCGCTTGAAGCCCATCGCTCCAGGAACCACGCTGTTCTCTCCGGACACTCCAGCCGTCTACATCGTCTTTGAAGTGGCTCCGCTTGAGGACCCGGCGCAGTTTGCCGCCCAGGTGTTTCCCGTGGGCGCAGACGGGAAGACCGGCGATCGTGCCATTGTGACCGATAGTCTTGAGGTGCCGGGTCACGAACGGTATGGTTTTCTGGAGTTGAAGAAGCCATCTGAACAATGGCCGCAAGGAAAGTATCTGGTCAAGATTTACATTACATCGTTGGGGCAGCAGCCTTTTCATGCCGTGAATCAGGTCGGGACCATGCGTTTTGCCGTGACCGACCAGCCGCCCGCGCCCGCCTCGTCCGATTCCCCGGCCCGTTGAATATTCCCCGTCGCTTGGTCTACCTTCACTCACCGCCTCTTGAGGGCGCGGAGAGACCCTCTTACCCGGGAGCAGGTGCATGAAAGAAACCGATGCGGAAAAACTGGCGCTCTTGTACGAGCGTTTCTGCGATGTGTGTCTGGTCGAGAAGGAAGTGTGGACGGAAATCTATATGCCGCGGACGTTCAAGGACGGGACCGCAGTTCGAACCAATCTGCAAGACAAGTATGACGTAATCATCGACGATCAGGCGGTGGAAGATGCCTTGGAGGCGAATATTCCTCTTGGAAAGGCCGCGCTCAGTGCGGCCATCCAAGAGTATCGAGCCCATGTCAGTTTTGTGAAGAAGAGCTGACCGGTCTTACTGCTTCGCGAGAAAGCGTTCCACGTCTTTCACTACTTCGTCGGCCACCGGTTTCGTGCGATGGTGATACCGGGCGACGACGTTGCCCGAGCGATCGATGAGATATTTCTGAAAATTCCACTCCACTTCACCGGGGAACGGGCTCTGTTCGGTGAGGTAACGGTAGAGAGGATGTTTGTCATTGCCCTTCACACTGATCTTGCTGAAGAGCGGGAAACCGACACTGTACTTGGTCAGGCAGAATCCCTTGATCTCCTCGTTCGTCCCCGGTTCCTGCTGGCCGAAATTATTCGCCGGGAAGGCCAGAATTTCAAAGCCCTTGTCCTTGTACGTCTCGTACATTTTTTCAAGGTCCGAATACTGCGGCGTGTTGCCGCAGAAGCTGGCGGTATTGACCAGCATGATGACCTTCCCTTTGTACTGGCTCAATGAGACGGCTTTCCCATCGATATCGTTCAACGTGAAATCATAGACTGTAGACGCTTTTGCCGCCATGCGTGTCGCTCCTTGTTCCGCCGCATCGACCGAACCGAGGCCCGTTGTAAGGGCGCCAAACCCGAGACCCACTACGAGTCCGAGGACCAGTACCTTCGATGAACAAGTCGGCCGGGAGATCGGCATATAAAGGCTCCTTGGTTAGAGACGTTCCAGTGCCGCGACGCGCTCCTCAATCGGAGGGTGCGTCGCCAACAAGTGCATAAACCCGGTAGTGTTGCCGGAGATCTTCATCGTGGCCAAGGCATCTTGCGTCGAGTATTCGAACTGGGCCCGATTGACCCAGCGGTCGATCGCCTGCAACGCCTTGATCATGGACTCTTTCCCGTACACCTTTGCCGAGAAGGCATCGGCGGCGTATTCCCTGCGCCGAGAGTGCCAGCTGACGACCAGCATGGCCAGCACGGACAAGACTACCTGCAGGAAGATATAGACCACGAAACCCAGAATCGGGCTGCCGCTCTGGCCTTCTTCCCGGTCACCGCTCTGCGGCTGGGCCACCATTTGATACACGAAGTTACTGATGTAGTGGACGAAGGTGTTCATCAAGCCGGCGAGCACCGTCGTGGAAAACATGTCGCCATTAAAGACATGCCCCATCTCGTGGGCGAGCACAGCCTTGACTTCGTCCTCCCTCAGGTTAGCCAGCAACCCGGTCGACACCGCAACCATGGCGTTATTTTTGCTCGGTCCCGTGGCAAACGCATTGGGGTCAGGCGATTCGTAGACCCAGACTTCGGGCATCGTGATATGGAGCCGTTCGGCAATCTCTCGCACGGACCCGTAAATCACCTGTTCCGCGTTCGTGCGGGGGTGGGTAATTTGAACACAATCCAGCATGGCGCGGGCCATCTGCTTCGAGAAGAGCAAGCTGATAAACGCGCCGCCGAAACCGATCACCAACGACCAGATCAGCAGTTCCTGGCTGAAGGCTCCCCGGACATCGATGCCGAAAGCCGGTAGGACGACGTTGACCAGCACCCGGACGGTAATCGACAGGGTGAGATAAATGAGAATGTTCGAAATGAGAAGCAACCCGATACCCTTCAACGACTTCATATCTTTCCTCCTTGGAGGCCCGTTCTCCTTGCTTCCTTGTTCTAGGGAAAGGAACGAACCTTGGATGTTATTATACCGGATCCTGAGCTGATTATTGGCCCCTGGGCAAGGGGATTTCTCGCATCTCGAAGTGAAGAGATAATACCAGGTTCCCGGTCCGTCAAGTCGCCGGCTCGGTTGACCGACTCCGCGGCCTTCTGCTAGAACCATTGCGTATGAGCAGGGCCGCTGGTTTTCTGCAGCTCGGGTTTATCTGTGCGCTGATGTGCGGCACGGGCATTCTCCCTGCGCTTGTGCATGCTGCCGAGCAAGCACCTCAGGTTCCGCCGCTTCAGGTGCCGGTTGATCAACTCGACGGCATTCAGCGGGCCACCCTCATCCTCGACAGTTACTCCTATACGCCCGGTCATTTGATCGTCCAGGCTGGAAAGCCGGTTGAATTACTCCTGACCAGCATCACCACGATCACCCCGCATAACTTTATCCTCACCAACGAGGCTGCGGGGTTATCGATCGAACGGGATGTGTCCTCGGGCCGTACGGTCACCGTGCAGTTTACCGTGAAGAAGCCCGGTCGGTATCCCTTCTATTGCGACAAGAAGCTCCTGTTCTTTCCGAGTCATCGGGAGAAGGGCATGGAAGGTGTGTTGGAAGTTAGATAAGAAGGTTGCCCCACGGCTATCGATTCCGCAAGACACGAACTGCTCCACGGTATCCTCAAGCAGGTTTCCCGGTCGTTTTATCTGACCCTCAATGTGCTGCCGTCGGCGGTACGCGACCAGATGGGGCTGGCCTATCTGTTTGCGCGTGCCGCCGACACGATTGCCGATACCGATCTGATCGGCCGCGAGCAGCGACTCAGCTATCTCAAGCAGTTTCGGGTGCAGTTCACAACCGGCCCTGTCGCCAGGAAAGATGTGGAAGCGATCCAAGCCGCTCTAATTCCCCATCAAGCCGACTCCGCAGAACGAGTGTTGCTCCAACGGCTGGAAGACTGTTTGTCGCTGTACGATCAATTCGATCCAGCCGACCAAGAACGGATTCGGTGGTTGATGGGGGTCTTGCCGGACGGGATGGCGATGGATCTTACGCATTTTCAGGGCGATTCGGCTCAGGACTTGACGGCGTTTCAGACCCTGGACGAATTGGATCAGTACACGTACTACGTCGCCGGTTGTGTCGGCGAATTCTGGACCCGAATGGTCTGCGCGCACTGCCCGTCGATGTCAGCCTGGGATGTGAAGAAAATGTCGGTCATCGGGGTGCGATTCGGCAAGGGGTTGCAGCTCACCAACATCGTGAAGGATATCGCCCGCGATCTCCACCGCGGCCGCTGTTATGTGCCGGAACCGCTTCTCCGTGAGGTGGGCCTGATGCCGGTTGATTTGCTGAATCGAGCGAACCTGCCGAAGTTCAGGCCGGTGTTGATGCGGTTGATCAAAATGGCCGTGGAACACTTGGATCAGGGCTGGATGTACACGATGGCCCTGCCACGCCTCGAAATTCGCCAGCGATTGGCATGTATGTGGCCGATTCTATTGGCGGGTGAAACGCTTAAACGTGTGGCCGCTTCGCCGGATCTGCTCGACCCGGCGGTCAACGTCAAAGCGCCGCGCTCGGTCGTCTATCGCGTCATGGCGTTGACCACCTTCACGGGCGGTTGCGGATACGTAGGGACGGCCTACTGGGGGCGCTTGCGGAAGCAGATCGTCTGATCCGGGAATCGTCTATTTACCGACATTCTGGAGGGCAGCCGTTGTTGTGAAATTTGGTGCGGAGACCTGGATGATCCGACGACTCGGTGCGATCTACGGAGTGGTTGCCACATGGTTTGCTCCGGCCATGGTTCTGGCGGTCCTTGCGCCGCTCGGCCTTCTGTTGAATCCTCGCGTGATCGGACTCAGGCATCGGCCCGTTGAGGTCGCCACCGCGTCGTTCCAATTCGGATGCGCTGCGTTTGCGTCTGTGGGGTGATGGCATCTACGGAGCTGGGACCGGGGGTGGCTTGCGCCGACAATCTGGTTTGGGCAGGAGTGCTTAGCAGGCACCGCCCTAGCAGGCTGCGGAAAAACTCTTGAGTTCTCCTGCTCTATTGGGTAGGTAGGCATAACTAGCTAGTTCCATAATCAGGAGGTTCACGATGCGCGGTCAGGATACCCAGCAAGCCGGGCTGTTCAGCTATCTCTCGCCGGAGGAACGGGTCCCGGCGTCCCACCCGCTGCGGCCCATCCGGCAATCTGTGGACACGGCCCTGACTGCGTTGTCACCCCAATTGGCGAAGTTGTATGCCCACACGGGCCGGCCCTCGATTGCTCCAGAGAAGCTCCTGCGCGCCCTGTTGCTGCAGGTGCTCTACAGCCTGCGCAGTGAGCGGCTCTTGATGGAGTCGCTGGAGTACAACCTGCTGTTCCGCTGGTTTGTGGGGCTCGATCTGGATGCGCCGGTGTGGGATGTGACCGTCTTCACGAAGAATCGGGAGCGCTTGTTGGCAGGCGACGTAGCCAGCGCGTTTTTCAAGCAGGTCCTGGCGCAAGCCCAGGCTCAGCGCCTCTTATCCGATGAGCACTTCACGGTCGATGGCACGCTGATCGAGGCCTGGGCGGGCCAGAAGAGCTTCAAGCCCAAGACTGACGGCATATCCGTGCCCCCACCAGACGATCCGGGCAATCCCAGCGTGGACTTCCGGGGTGAGCGGCGGACGAATGCCACGCATACCTCAACCACCGATCCAGAAGCCCGGCTGTACAAGAAGGCGGCGGGCCAGGAGGCCAAGCTGTGTTTCTTGGGCCATGTGCTGATGGAGAATCGGCATGGCTTGGTCGTGAACACGCGCCTCACGCCGGCCACCGGCACCGCCGAACGGGAGGCTGCCATTGCCTTGCTGGATGGCCGGCTCCCCACCCGACGGATCACGCTGGGGGGCGACAAGAACTACGATACACAGGCGTTCATCCAGGCGCTGCGAGCGGTGCAGGTCACG
Organism: Nitrospira sp.; assembly: GCA_024998625.1. Classification (GTDB taxonomy): domain Bacteria; phylum Nitrospirota; class Nitrospiria; order Nitrospirales; family Nitrospiraceae; genus Nitrospira_A. The sequence continues at coordinate 39,353 of JACOEL010000022.1, forward strand.
CCCCATGTGGCCCAGCATACGACGAACCGGGCCAGTGCGATTGATGGCCGAACCACGCGGCACCCCGGCTACGCCGTCAGTCAACAGCAGCGCAAACGGGTCGAAGAGATTTTTGGCTGGTTAAAGACGGTGGGATTGCTGCGCAAGGTCAAGCTCCGGGGCGTGCAGCGAGTCGGCTGGCTGTCACCTTCGCCGCGGCGGTGTACAACCTGGTGCGGATGCGCAACCTCATGGCGGTGGCGACCTGAGCGTCATGGGCCTCGGGCGCTCGCTTCGGTGCCCCAGGGCTCCTCTGGGGAACACGGACTCCAGCAGAGCACGGCATCGAGGAAGAAAAATCCTGTAGATTGGGGGAAAGTGAGCCGTGTCAGCCTGTTTTTCCGCAGCCTGCTAGAGAGCGGAGGAAGCCTTTCTTTTCAGGACACGATGCCGCTCGCGTTGGTGCTGCTGGCCGTACTCCTGCTGCTGTCGGCGGTGAGAAGTGTCACATTCTAGGAGCCTGTCCGAGTAATGCGCCACTTTTGACTAGACAGCCAATGCGCAATGTGGTTTCTAAGCCGCATGGCGAAAACATTCAGATCCTGGGACGTCGATCAGATGGTGCTGCTGCCTCCGTCGGTTTATGAGCTGGTCCCCGCAGGGCATCTGGCTCACTTCGTGCGGGACACGGTCCGGGACTCGCTGGATCTTTCCGTGATCCTGGACACCTACACGGCGGAGCGCGGCTTCCCGCCGTACCACCCCGTCATGATGACGGCGCTGGGCGGGTTGTTCACGCAGGTACTCAAGCTGTGCCACGCCGCAGGGTTGGTGCAGTTGGGGCATGTGGCCCTCGACGGCACCAAGCTCAAAGCCAACGCCTCGAAGCATAAGGCGATGAGTTATGGCCACATGCAGAAGACCGAAGCCGACCTCGCTGCGACGGTGCAGGGGTGGCTGGAGAAGGCGGCGGCTCTCGACGCTCGAGAAGATGCGGAGTGGGGTCGAGATCGTCGTGGGGATGAGCTGCCGGCGTGGGTCGCAAACAAGCAGGCGCGGCTGGAGAAGATTCGGCACGCCAAGGCTGCCTTGGAAGCCGAGGCCCGGGCGAGCGCGGCGGCCGCGCCCCAGGACGGCCCCCCAGCTACCCGTCCACCAGGTGTCCCTCACGACAAGACCCAGCGCAATTTTACGGATCCCGAGAGCCGGATCATGAAGACGGCGGAGGGTTTCGTGCAGGGCTACAACGCCCAGGCTGCCGTCGATGCGGCCAGTCAGATCATCGTGGCCCAGCACGTGACCCATGCGCCCAATGACCAACAGCAACTCGCTCCCCTGATGGCACAGATCAAGGCGAACACTGGCCGGCAGGCGCGGGAGATATCGGCGGATGCCGGCTACTGCTCGGAAGCCAACTTCCGGGAACTGAATCGTCGGCATATCCGCGGCTACGTCGCCACGGGCCGGCAACACCACGGGCAGGCCTCGGCTGGTGGAAGCCGTCAGGCGAAGGTTGGGACTCGCACCCGAACCATGCAGGTGAAGCTCCGACGGGGTGGCCATCGCAGTCGATATCGGTTGCGTAAACAGACGGTGGAGCCCGTCTTCGGCCAGATCAAACAGGCCCGAGGGTTTCGGCAAGTGCTGCTGCGCGGGATCAACAAGGTGACCCAGGAGTGGAGCCTGGTGTGCCTCGCCCATAACCTCTTGAAGTTGGCAAAGGCCATCACTGGGTAAGGGCACGGGCACGACTCGATTCCGCCTTGAAGCCTCAACGGGTTCGCGCTCCATTGGCTAGCACGAAGTTCCCGGGCGAGACCATCGGAACAGCTTCTAAGAAAGCGGTTTTAATCGCTCGTCGGATGGTTACTCGGACAGGCTCCTAGGGGGCCGAGACAGGGCTGAATCGTACGGACCCTCGGCACAAGCAATTGATCATGCCGTTGCGGTTCCGCCTCTTCAGGATCGGATCTCATTACGTCCAGTGTGTGGTACGCCGTCCGTCATATAGACTCCCGCTATTTCTTCTGCGGCTCCAGCAATTTCTCGCCTTTCTTGAACACCGCATAGATCGCTTGCGACGGGCAGGCGTCGAGGCACAATCGGCAGCTTTCCAGGCAACGGGAGGGATCGAACTTATAGGGCGGCGTGGAGAGCCAGGCGCTGGTCGGACAGATGGGGACGCAAATAGCTTGATGGGTGCAACGGTCGGGATGGCGGACCAGGTGATCGCGAATAACCAGCATGGGTTTTACTCCTTCGAAGAGACCTTGGGAGAAGATCTCGAACATGTTTCTCTGTGGGAGACTGCTCACTTCCACTCCTTGACCAGGTCTTTGAGCCGGTCTTTCAATTCTGGAATCTGTTCCATATTGTTGCGAATCGCCCCGAGAATATTTTCCAGGCGGGCGGTGCGTTGTGCATCCTTGTCTTTCTTCAGCAGCTGATCGTATCCGATATAGGCTTCGGGGTGTTTGGGTTCGAGGTAGCTGCGGCCTGCCTGCAGGGCTTCACCCAACTCGTAGGGCTCCGTCGTCAGCGGCGGAAGCACCACAAACGATCCATCGGTGCAGATCAACGCGGCCGCGCCGGCCTTGCTCTTGAGCGGTGTGACCGCTTCGACCGTTTTTCCGGCGAGTGCTTCCCAGTGACGGAGCAGCCCGGGGAAGGCGTTCATAAAGGCCACCTTTTCCATGTTGGCCTTCCATTTATCGTCGGCTGGCATAGAGATCTCGCGAGAGTCAGCAGGGGGTGATCGCTTCAGGCTTTCAATGGAGAAAGACGCGGGAGCGGAAACTGATCGGCCATCAAGAGTCGTTCGACCACCTCTCCCTTAACGACATGCCGCTCCATGATTTCCTTCACGTCAACCTCGGACGTCACGCGATACCAGATTCCCTCTGGATAGACCACCACGGTCGGACCTTGCGCGCAATAATCGAGACAGCCGGCTTTGTTGGCGCGGACGACGCCTTTCAGGTTGAGTCGTTTTGCCTCCTGCTTGAAGCAGGCGTGGAGCGCATCGGAGCCGAGCTTGGAGCAGCTGCCGCGCGGGTCATCCGGTTCGCGCTTGTTGGTGCAGACAAAAATGTGTCGCTGATAGCCGGTCATGTCAGCAGGTCCGAGGTTCCAGGGTGCGATGTGAGGAATTAGGCGCGGGCATGAAATTGCTCGATCAACTGCTTCACGTCCGTCGAGCTGAGGAGCGATGAGCCGGCGGCCTGGGTGCCTGCGATGGCGGCAATTTCATTGAGGCGCAACTGCGCCCGTTGTTTGGCCTCAGGTTCCGACAGGGCGGAGGCTTGCCCCTTGGCGAGCTTGTCGAATTCAGCGCGGATGTCGCGGAAGTCTCGCTGCAGATTCTTCATCATGGAGCAGGGTTCACAATACCATTTCGGGCTTTGATCCGAAGCGGGCGACAGCCGGTCATAGGTCCGTCCGAAGAAATCTTTTCCCAACGAAAATTTCATCAATGGCGCGCCTGCGGCGCTGCAGGCATTACAGGATCCGGCGTCCATTCGTGAGGTGCTCCTCTTAAGCGGAGATGGTCGATGGTCTGCGAATCTTACCGCACTGAACTTTCGCGTAGCAAGGTGCGCAGGATCCTGACGGGGATCACGCTCGGCCATGTATAATGCGGGGTATCGGGGCGAAATGGTGTGGGGCGCAAGGAGGCGGCTATGATTATCGGGGTTCCCAAGGAAATTAAGGACTACGAGTATCGTGTCAGCCTGACGCCTGACGGCGCGCGTGTGTTGCTGCAGGCGGGGCATCGGGTTGTGGTCGAGCCGTCGGCGGGGCAGGGGAGCGGATTTTCAGACGACGCGTATCGGCAGGCCGGCGCTCAGGTGGCCGGTTCCAAAGCCGAGGTGTTTCAGCAGGCGGAACTCATCGTGAAGGTCAAGGAGCCACAGCTGTCCGAGTGCGCGCTCTTTCGGCCTGGGCAGGTGCTGTTTACCTATTTGCATCTGGCCTCGTTGCCGGATTTGACCAAGGCGTTGGTCGCGGCCGATATCACGGCCATTGCCTACGAGACCGTCGAGGCCAGAGATCACAGCCTGCCGATGTTGCGGCCGATGAGTGAGATTGCCGGGCGTCTGGCCGTGCAGGTCGGGGCCCATTATCTCGGGACGGTACAGGGAGGGCGCGGTCTCTTGCTGGCCGGCGTACCCGGAGTACCGCCGGCTCATGTCGTGGTACTGGGAGCCGGCGTGGTGGGAACGTCGGCCGTCAGAATCGCCGTGGGCATGGGAGCGCGGGTGACGGTCATCAATCTGGATCTTGATCGGTTACGGTTCCTCGACGATTTGTACGGCGGACGAATCGCGACATGCACGGCGACAGAGTCGGCTATCGAACGCGTCGTCGTCGACGCCGATCTGGTTATTGGAGCGGTGTTGATACCCGGGGCGCGCGCGCCGAAGGTCATTTCGCGAGGACTCGTGAAGAAAATGAAGCCGGGTACCGTGATTGTAGATGTGGCGGTCGATCAGGGGGGCTGTTGTGAAACCACCAGGCCGACCACGCACTCGGATCCGGTCTATGTGGCGGATGGCGTCTTGCATTACTGCGTCACGAACATGCCCGGCATCGTGCCCCATACCTCAACTCTAGCCTTGACCAACACGACGCTCCCTTATATAGTCCGGCTCGCATCGGAGGGCGTCGAGAAAGCGATTCGATCAGACCCCGGTCTTGCCAAGGGTGTGAACGTGATGAACGGCAGAATTACCTGCCAAGGTGTGGCCGATGCACACGGCTTGCGTTTTACCCCCGTGATGTAAGACAATCCGGCTTTCCGTTTTCGGTTCTGCCCGGTCGGGGCGTAGCGCAGCCCGGTAGCGCACTGCGTTCGGGACGCAGGGGTCGGAGGTTCAAATCCTCTCGCCCCGACCAAACGGTATTTCGTGCGATCCCGCACCTCGAATATATGCGGGATACCTGCCCTCCCAACACAATCCAGGCCCAGCCTGCTTGATTCGGAGCTGGTCCTTCCTTCCTGGCAAGGGTGAGCATCCTGCGTCAAAGCTGGTCTCGCAGTGTCGTTCTTCACCGTGACTTTGCTGCTCCAGCCACGTATCGGATTGGCCTCCTGCGCCCGCGCTCATGCTTCGCCAGGTACCTGCCGATAAGGTAGGCGTATGAGTCTGGTGATGCCGCGTAAACTTGCAAATCGCGTGACGCTCTCTGGGAGCTGTGAGAGTATCCAATGCCAGGCGCGGCACTCGCTCTGCGAGTGCTGTTCGACCAGTGGGAGGGCTGCGAGGCGATGACCGACACCGGCGAATCAGTGCGCGCGAGAATTCTTGTCAGCGGGCGTGTACAGGGGGTCGGTTACCGGGCTTTTACCTGTCGGATGGCGGCTTCCCGTGGAGTGACGGGTCACGTCGAGAATCTCGATAGCGGGCAGGTGGCGGTGGATGCTGAGGGGAACCGGGGCGCCCTTGAGGAATTCCTGTCGGATCTCAAGAAGGGCCCCGTCGGGTCGCGTGTGACGCAGGTGCAGGTGGAGTGGAGTCGCGCTACCGGCCGATCTCAGGACTTTACGATTAAGCAGTAGGTAACGGAATTATGGCTCGACGTGCAGCAGTGCGACAGGACAGCGCGGTGAATTCACCCGTCTCAGCTCGCCGCCCGCGCGTGGCGCGCGGGGACGAGGACGAGGATGCGGAATCGGGGAGCCACGCCGAGGCCGAAGAGTCCGGAGCGGACAATCGTCCGGCTGAATCTGGGCGGGCCGAGGGCCTCGACACGATCAAGAGTTATCTTCGCGAGGTGCGCAAGTCGACCCTCCTGAATTTTAAACAGGAACAGGCTTTGGGTAAGCGGGTCATGGAGGGAGACGAAGCGGCGCGCCAGGAGATGATCGAAGCAAATCTCCGCCTGGTGATCAGTATCGGCAAGCGGTATATGAACCGAGGGTTTCCCTTTGCGGATATCGTCGAAGAGGGCAATCTCGGCCTGATCAAAGCGGTAGAGAAGTTCAATTACAAGCGGGGGTTTCGCTTCAGTACCTACGCTTCGTGGTGGATTCGTCAGTTTATCGAACGGGCCATCATCAATCAGGGGAAGCTCGTCAGATTGCCGGTCCATGTCGTCGAACGGTTGAATCGGTATCTGGGCAAGGTGGAACAGCTGGTCCATGAGCTGGGACGAGAACCAAGGGCCGACGAAGTCGCCGCCAAGCTGAAAACAAGCGTTGCGGAAGTCGATGACCTGAAGCAGCTGGTCCGCACGACCTGCTCACTCGACAGCCCGATCAGCGACCGACAGGATACGTTTCTGCGCGATGTGATCGAAGATCCGCTCTGCCTGACGCCGGCGGAGACGACCGAAGGGGTCATGCGGCGGGCGGAGCTCATGGCCTGGGTGAAAGAGCTGCCTGAAAAGGAACGCACGGTGATCTTGGCGCGGTTTGGACTTGACGGGGCCGAGTCGCGGACGTTAGAAGAGATCGGCCAGGAGATGGGGTTGACCCGTGAGCGGGTCCGCCAGATTGAAACGGCTGCACTGGCCAGGCTCCGTGGGATTATTGAACGGAAAACCATGAAGCGGGCCGATCTCTTATGAGAACGTCCCGATTCGTTTGCACGTATGCATTACAAAGCCCTCATTCGAGAAGTCCCAGACTTTCCTAAGCCCGGTATCCTCTTCTACGACATTACGACCCTTCTCAAGAATGCGCAGGCCTTTCGCTCCATCGCGGACGAGCTCGCCGCTCGTTACGAAGGGCAGCGTATCGCAAAGATCATCGGGATCGAGTCGCGCGGCTTCATTATGGGCGGGACGTTGGCTGCCCGCCTCGGCGCCGGTTTCGTTCCGGTGCGCAAGCCGGGGAAGCTGCCCGCCGATATTTATGAGGTCGAATACAACCTGGAGTATGGGTCCAGCGTGTTGGCGATTCATCGGGACGCCGTGTCACCCGGGGAGCGAGTGCTGATTGTGGATGACCTGCTGGCCACAGGCGGCACGGCAGCGGCCACGATCGACCTGGTGCGGCAACTCGGCGGGGAGATTGCGGGGTTGGATTTCCTGATCGAACTGAAAGGCCTCAACGGACGTGATCGGCTGGCGGGTTACGACGTGCATTCGATGATCATCTATCCGTAAATCCCTAAGATCTTGGGGAGCCAGGTACTTGTCAAACGATCTGTCGCGTGATATACCTGCCAAACTTTTTCGCCTTGCACTCATCACGAAAGGGCATGAGACTCTATGGCGACGAAAGTCCACGCGAAGAAAAAAACACCAACGACGAAAGCAAAAGCCCCCGCTCCTGAGAAGCCTGTGAAAAAAGAGCGGCCGGCTCCGGTTACTGCTATGACTGAAAAAGACGAAGACAGTGTTGCCGCGCGTGTTGTGGCAGCGCTTACACTGAAAGAAACACCCAAGGAACGAGAAGAGCGTCAGCGCCGGCGTGAAGTCCTGCACCGAATGCTCCTGAGCAAACGCCAGGAAATCATGCGAGAGATCGAGGGGAACCTCGGCCAATCGTTGACCGAAGATCAGCAGCGTCGCTTGGAATCGGCCAGGGACGTGGGGGATCAGGCCCTCATGGACTTGGATCGCGAACTCGGCATTTCACTGATGGAGATGCGGAACCGGAAGCGGCAGGCCATCGATGAGGCGTTGACCAGACTCAGCGAGGGCACATACGGGATTTGCGCGGAATGCGGCATCGAGGTCAGCGAAAAGCGGTTGGAGGCAGTGCCGTTTGCCAAGCTCTGTGTCCAATGCCAGTCTCGACAGGAATTGCTCGAGAAAATCGAGAAGGAAGAGGATCGCGACTAGCTCACAGGAGCTAGCCGCGTCTATTTCTCTTTCCCCCATTCAGCTTGCTGGCGAGTTTCATGCCGGTGCCCTTCTTTCCGGTACCCTGTTCTCTGTATTCTACCTGGTCCTTTCCTGTCTCCTATGACTCACGTCGATCCGAAGGCGGTGATCCTGCTCAGTGGTGGGTTGGATTCTACCGTTACGGCTGCCATTGCCAAGCAAGATGGTTGCCGGCTCTATTGCCTGACTGTCTCTTACGGCCAGCGCCATCATGTCGAAGTTGAGCGGGCGAGGGCCGTTGCCAGGGCCCTGAGTGCCGCCGCTCATGTGGTGGTGGACGTCGATCTACGGGCGTTCGGAGGGTCCGCTCTCACGGACGATGTGAGTGTGCCAAAGGACCGCACCCAAGAGGACCGGGCGGGCGGAATTCCCGTCACCTACGTGCCGGCTCGCAACACCATTTTTTTGTCTTTGGCTCTGGCGTACGCCGAAACGCTTGAGGCACAGAGAATATACTTCGGAGCCAATGTGTTGGACTATTCCGGTTATCCGGACTGCCGACCGGATTTTATCCACGCGTTTGAAGCGGTCGCCAGGGTTGGAACCAAGATGGGGATTGAGGGGCGGTCTATCGAAGTGCGTGCGCCTCTGCTGATGCTGTCAAAGGCCGAAATCGTGCAACGCGGGCAGGAGCTTCGGGCTCCCTTGGAACTCACGCATAGTTGCTATGACCCCGGCGCTGATGGCATGGCCTGCGGCCGATGCGACAGCTGCCGGATTCGGCGTGAAGGCTTCCGCCTGGCGGGAGTTGTGGATCCGGTCCCCTATGCGATACTCTAACGGCCATCGAGGCGACTGAGATGATGGTCGCGCGGTGCCGTGAGTCCGGTTCGTACTTCCCCTGCGATCACACAACAGTCCGGAGAGTTGTGCCTATGACGCCTGAAGAATTCTTTATGTACTTAATCATCGCCCTCGTGATCATTGCGCCGATCGGGGCACGGCTCTACCGTCGGTTAACCTTGAATCGCACGACGCAAATGCTTCGGGATCAGTTGAAGCAATCGCAGGGACCTCAGACGACAACCCCGCCTTCTGAGCCACCGCGGTGAAGCGAATCAGAGTTAGGAGATTCAGATGAAGGTCTGGGTGATGGGAGTCGGGCTCGCGGTGATGGTCGCAGCCCTGGCGGCTTGTGAATCCAATGCGACCAACCAAGACGCGGCAAAGCCGGCTGGAGGCGCGACACCGGCAGAGATGCAGGTCGGCGAGGCGAAATTCACTGCCAATTGTGCCGCCTGTCATGGTGTGCGCGGTGTCGGGACCAAGCAAGGTCCGCCGCTGGTGCATAAGATTTATGAACCGAATCATCACGCCGACATGGCGTTCCAGCGGGCCGCGGAGAACGGCGTCCGCGCTCACCACTGGGAGTTCGGCAATATGCCGAAGATCGACGGCATGACATCCGGAGACGTGGAGCATATCATTCAATATGTACGATGGTTGCAGCGGGAAGCCGGGATTTATTAACGTCACGGCCGGTTCGTGTCCCCTGTCAGGTTGTATGGTCACCGTCGACCACTTGCCCTCAATACCCCTTCGTTTGACAATGTCCGCGTGCGGTTCGTAAGGTATTTACATGCCATCACGCGGCCGTCGATGCCCGCAGTAAGTCGCCAGACGGGCCTCGTTGGTCAGACCTTTTCACAGGAGGAACCTATGAGACACGGAGCCTGGTCCATGCTGGGGGCTGTGGGGGTATTGCTGCTGACGTCGGGTTGCGTGGCCATCGAGGCCGGCCATGAGGGGGTGATGGTCGAACAACCATTCTTCTTCGGCCACGGAGGCGTTGATCCGGCTCCCTCCAAGACCGGCCGGGTCTGGGTTGCGCCGACGACGAAGGTCATCGAGGTGGATGTCCGGCCATTACAGTATTCGGAACATTTCGATATTATTTCGGCTGAAAACGCTCCGGTGTCCTTCGATGCGTTTATGATTGCCAATGTGGTCGAAGGGCGCTCGCCGGAGATCGTCGGTCGCTACGGCACCAACTGGTACCAAAACAACGTGAAGGAAGCCTTTCGCACGTTCGTTCGGGAGGAAGTGCAAAAGTATCCCCTATTTCAGTTGACGACCGATCCGACGACCAGGACGAAACTGCAGGATGCCATTGCGCGTGAGGTGCAGACCAAACTCATCGATAAGCAAAATATGCCGATCCGGCTTAATCGAGTCGTCGTCGGCAGCATTCTGCCGCCGAAGGGGGTCGTCGAGCAGACGACTCAAACCATCGTTCAGGAGCAGCGGAAGATCACGATGGTCGAGTTCCAAAAAGCGGAAGAGGCGCGTGAAAAAGCCGAAAAGCAGCGCGGGATCGCCGATCGCGCCTATCGGGAATCGTTGGGACTGACAGCGCCGGAGTTCGTCGATCTGCGCCGTATCGAAGTGCAGAAGGAAATCGTGCAGCACTCCCCTTCGGCCTTGACGGTCATCATGGGATTGGAACGTGTCGGCATCAACATGCCGCCTCTGGCGAGTGATCGGTAAGACTCACGGATGGAAGAAACGGGTGGGCGTTTCGAGATGGGACAGGAGCGGAAGCCATCCGGTCCTGTCCCCGGAGCCTCGGCGGACTACTTCACCACCCACACGCGGTAGGTTTTCGCATTGAGGGGTTTTGCAATTCTCAGCGTGCCCACCTCGCCTGGGCTCATGACGTCGTCACCGGTCGCAGTTTTTCTGGCCGGATGTCGGCTGCTCCGTACGAGGACGCCCTGATCGTCATAGAAGTCAACCATCACATCCGCTGATTCGCGCAAGCTGCCTTGGTAGGCGGTTCCCAGCCAATCGAGCCGCTTGAGCGCCTGGTACACGATAACGAGAGTGCCGTCGGCCTCCTCGCGGGCGCTGACGATCTTCAGCGCCCGATTCTGATCCAAGCCGGGTTCTGTTCCAGCCGTTGTCTGTGCGATCAGCACCCGTTCCACTTCATCCGCGTGGAACACCGCCTTCACCTTACAGTACACCGTGCGTCCCTTTGCGCTCTGCTGAACGATCTGCTGATCGGTTACATGCTTCGAGGCGAGGGCATGCACAAGATTGCGGAATAATTTGGAATCGACAATCGAAGCGGTCTGCTCTCGCACCGCCGCTGAGCTGCTGACTGCCTGATAGAGCGCCTCGGTGCAGGCATGTTGCTTGGCTTCTTCCGGAGTTTCCGGCTCGTGATAGGCGTACCGATAATCCCCGGTGACATCGACCCGCGATTGTTCTGGTAGGGCCTGAGCCGGAACGGCAAACACGAGGCATTGAGCGGCGATTGCAAGCCATGCACCGCTTCCTGAGTGCGACAGCTGCGGGGTCATACGAGCCACCTCCCTTTCCGTGCCCGATTCCACAGAGACAGTCGGCGCATGCCGACCCTTAGTTATGCTACCACGCGTAAGGGAGCGCAGCAATGCGACGCCACTCCACTCTTGCGCGTGATGCAAGCGCGATCAATCGGTCATGGGCTTTGTGGCTTTGGGCGCGGTGCATCGGTTCGACGGTCGCGCGCGTGCTCGATTGGCGTGAGCCATGTCGCAACTCAGCGGAAAACATAGGATACCTTGACTTGATGGAGGTCTTCACTCACACTCGTGCAGGACATTATGTATGACGGCACCGAGCAAGACCTGCTACGTCTCCTCGCCTCACGGGCCGGTATTTCACCCGAGTATCACGACATCGCCGGTACTCTCCACGTGACCAGTGACGAGACGCGTCAAGCCATTCTGTCCGCCATGGGTTTTCAGGTCGGGTCGGGTGCGGTACTGTCTCAGGAACTGACCGCCTTGGACGAGGCGCCCTGGCAACAACCCTGTGATCCGATTCTCATTCTCCAGCAAGGGTATGGCCCCACGCAGTGGACGTTTCGCCCGGCGCTGGAAGAAGGGGAGGAGCAACACGCCGCGGTAGCCTGGAATCTCACAGATGAAAAAGGGATCATGGTTCATCGCGACGAAACCGGCCCCGGCCTGAATCCATGCGAGGTTCGTGCGCTGGGCGGGCGCCGCATGGTGCGCGTTGAGCTCCCGTTGGTTCAGAGCCTGGCGCTCGGCTATTACGACTTGGCGGTCGGCACCATGGGCAGCAAGGTGGTGACCAGGGGTACGCTCCGCGTGGTCGTGGCCCCGCCGCATTGTTTTGTGCCGGAGGAGCTGACCCGGGGTGGAAAAGTGTGGGGCTTGGCGGTGCAGCTCTATTCGTTACGGTCGCAGACCAATTGGGGCGTGGGCGATTTTACGGATTTGTCCCGGTTGGTCGAATGGGCAGGCAAAGAGCTGGGCGCCGGCATCCTCGGGCTGAATCCGTTGCATGCGCTCAAAAATTCGCGTCCCCACCACCTCAGCCCCTATTCCCCGACCAGCCGACTATTTTTGAACGAGCTCTATATCGACCTCGATCGGCTTCCGGAGTATCACGCGTCGCCGGATGCGCAACGGCTGCGGAACAGTGCCGAGTTTCAAAAGGAACTGGAGCAGGCGCGCGCCGCCGACCTGGTGGATTCAGAATCCGTGATCAAGGCAAAGCGCACGATGCTGGATTTCGCCTACCGTCAGTTTCTGAAGGATAACTATACGGGAACCGAACCGTCGCTGGAGCCGACCACTGCGCGGGGGTGGCTGTTGCACCGGTTTATTCGGGACGAAGGAGAATCGCTGGAGCGGTTTGCGATATTTCAGGCGCTGGAGGAGGAACGACGCCTGATCGAGCAGTCGCCCAAGCTTTGGCCCGAGTGGCCAGCACAGTACCGGACTCCCGGTTCCCCGGCGCTGCGTGAATTTTCCAGACGGCATCGCAAGCGGGTCCGGTTTTTTCAGTATATGCAGTGGGTGGCGGCGGATCAGTTGCGAGCGGCTAAAGCCCGGGCGGCTCAGGTACACATGACGGTCGGGTTGTATCCCGATCTCGCACTGGGGAGCGATCGCAATGGGGCGGAGGCGTGGATGCTGCAGGACGTGCTGGCGCTCGGTGCGGACTGCGGTGCGCCCCCGGACGCGTTTGCGCCGCAAGGGCAGAATTGGGGGTTCGCTCCGTTTCATCCGTTGCGTCTCAAGTCCACGGGCTATCGCTCGTTCATCGAGTTGCTCAGGAAAACGCTCCGGCAAGGCGGGGCGATCCGTATCGACCATGTCATGACGCTGTTCCGGCTGTTCTGGGTGCCGCGCGGGATGAGTGCAGAGGCGGGGGCCTATGTCCAGTATCCGGCCGAGGACCTGCTGCGGATTCTCGCGCTGGAAAGCCTGCGCGCGCAGACTCTGGTGATCGGAGAAGATCTGGGGACGGTTCCGGACTATGTGCGGGAACAGCTGGCGCGTTATAAGATTCTTTCCTATCAAGTGTTTTATTTTGAACGGAATTGGGATGGGTCTTGCAAGTCTCCGTCGGCCTATCCCGAGCAATCGCTCGCAGTCGTCACGACACACGACCTTCCGACGCTGACCGGTTATTGGGCAGGGGAAGATATCCGATTGCGCGCAAGGCTTGGCATGTACGCGAACGAACAGGCCGTGCAACAAGCATTCGAGGAGCGCACACGTGACAGGGGGCATATCCTTCGGGCCTTGAACGGGACGGGGTTGCTGCCCTCCGGGGTGAGCGATCAGCCTGACTCGGTTCCGGTGATGACGCCCGCTCTGTGTCGCGCGATTCATGTTTACCTTGCGGCGTCGCCGGCCTGGGTCGTTATGGCCAACCTTGACGATGTGATCGGTGAAGTGACACAAATGAATCTCCCGGGCACCGTGGACGCCTATCCGAACTGGTCGCGCAAACTGTCGCTGTCTCTGGAGGAGCTCCAACGGGATGAACGCGTACAAGCACTCGCCGCAGCCGTATATACTCTCCGCCCTCCGGCTGCAACTGCCTAAACTGTCCTTCCTGCGCGGCACGATATCGTGATGCAGAGCCGGAATCAGGTGGTCCTGGTTATCGCTGCGATCCTCTTCCTCATCGTTATGGTGATGGAATGGATGTTCCCGCTGAATGTGGTCGGCGCATTTGGTTTTGTGCTCCCGATCTTGCTGGTGGCCACCGTCAGAAACCGGCGACTCATGATCTTGACGCTGGCGCTGTGCATCCTGGTGACATTTATCGGACTCTTCCAGCCCGGCAAGAAACGGGAACGGTTCACCGCCGTCGTGTTCAATCGCATTATGGTGGCCTGTGTGTTGACCGGCGTGGCCTATATCGGCGTGACATGGGAGGAGCGAAAAGCCCGCGAAGAAGCCGTCAAGGCCGCGCTGGCGACGCAAACCGAACACCTGTTGCTGGCGAATACGCAGTTGGTCGAGATTAAAGATAAGTTGGCGCGATCGGAACGGCTGGCGGCCGTGGGGCAGTTGGTGGCGTCGGTGGCGCATGAAGTCGGCACACCGTTACATTCGATTGCCTGGCATGTGGAAGCGCTGGCGGAGGAGCCTGGTGTCACCCCTGCGATGCAGAAGCGAATCGGTATTATCGATGAGCAGTTGAATCGCGTGGTGCGGATCATTCAAGATCTCCTATCGTCTACCAGGCAACGCAAGCCTGAGCCGACATGGTATCCGGCGGAACGCCTGATCGAGCCGGTCGTAGCGCTGATGGAGCCGGGATACCATGCCAAGGGTGTGACGCTTCACACAGAGGTGGCGCCGGCTCTGCTGGTGTGGGCTGATGCCGAAAAGATCCACCAGGTGTTGGTCAATCTCCTGAGCAATGCGCTTGCGGCCACCGGGGCCGGGGGCTGTGTCACGGTCGCCGTGGTCATTCGTCAGGCTTCAGCGGAGGAGATGGAGAGCGCGTCCTGCACGGGTCGGTCCGATCTCGGTACGGTGGTCACGCTGGTGGTGAGTGACTCAGGCTGTGGGATGCCTCGGGAGGATGTCGAGCGAGCCTTCCAACCGTTCTTCACCACAAAGGCGGTGGGCAAGGGAACCGGGTTGGGTTTGTTTCTGAGCCGGGAGGCTGTGTCTGCTCACGGCGGCCGATTGACACTAGACAGTGAGGTCGGCAAGGGCACGACGGTGACGGTAGTGCTGCCTGGTTTGCCGTCCGACTCGGCTGCGGTATAGCGGCATAGGAGAGGGAGAGTCATGAGTCAGGCCAAGTTATTCGTAGTGGATGACGACGAGGCCGCCAGGACTTTGTTGGCGGAAGCGCTGGAGAAGGAGGGCTATGAGGTGGAGGCCTTTTCCAGCGGCCAGGCTGCGGTGGAACGCGGCAAACAATCGCGGGCCGATGTCGTCCTGACCGATATCCGGATGGAGCAGGGCGACGGATTTCTCGTGTTGAAGGAGTTCAAGAAGTTCAGCCCGGACACCTCGATCGTATTACTGACCGCGTTCGGATCTCTGGAGGGCGCGATCGAAGCAATCAAGCAAGGGGCCTACGACTACCTGGCAAAGCCGTTCAAGAGGGACGAGATCCGTCTCGTCGTCCAGCGCAGCCTGGAGCATTGTCGCCTGGTGCGGGAAAACGCCCGCTTTCGCGAAGATGCGCGCGCACGCGAACCCTGGTCACAGTTGGTCGGCAGCAGCCCGGCAATGCTGGAGGTGTATAAGCTGGTGGCCCGTGTTTCCGAGGGGCGCAGCACGGTGCTCATTGAGGGAGAAAGTGGAACAGGGAAAGAACTGATTGCGCGGGCTGTCCATTCGAATAGTCCGCGTCGCGACAAACCGTTCATTCCGGTCAATTGCGGTGCCTTGCCCGACCATCTTCTGGAGTCGGAAATGTTCGGATATGAGAAGGGCGCGTTTACGGGCGCCGTCGGGGCCAAAGCCGGGCTGTTCGAGGCCGCCGATGGCGGCACGCTGTTTCTCGATGAGATCGGCGACCTTGGTCAGGCGCTTCAGGTCAAGCTCCTGCGGGTGATGCAAGAGCACGAGGTGCGGCGTGTCGGCAGTACGGCATCGGTGAAAGTCGATGTGCGCATCATTGCCGCGACCAATCGGGATCTGGCCACACTCGTGAAGGAAGGCAAGTTTCGCGACGATTTATACTATCGTCTCAATGTGGTGCGGATTGTCCTGCCGTCGCTGGCGGAGCGGCGTGAGGACATCACGATGCTCGCGCATCACTTTCTGCAAAAATACGCCAAGCAGTCGTTGCATGTGAGAGGATTCTTGCCGGAAACGATGGCGTTGTTGAAGCGCTATCACTGGCCGGGGAATGTGCGTGAATTGGAGAATGCGGTGGAACGAGCGGTCTCGCTCAGTCATGGTCCGCTGCTGTTACCCGAAGATCTTCCCGAGTCGATCAGGGTTGAGCCGGATTCAGGTGAGCTGCTTAAGGGGCAACCCGCCGAGGGAGGTCAGGACGCCCTGTTGACCTTAGATGAGGTCGAGAAACGGCACTTGGCGCGGGTGCTCAAGGAGACGCGAGGAAACAAGGTCAAGGCGGCGAAGATTCTCGGGATCGATCGGCGGACGTTATATCGAATGGCGGAGCGATTCGGATTGGATTTCGGCGATGAGGCCGAGGAGAAATAGGACGATCCTATAATAGTCGAAGCGCATTCTTGAGTAGGCGAATTTCGTTCGCGGCACTTTGCGGCAGCGGGGTTTCTGCATCCTCCCACGAATCGAAAATCCCGTCTTTCCCGCGATGAAACACTTGCAGCCGTAATCGTGTGGTGCTGTCGTCTTGCGGGACGATCCGTGCCTCGACCCGAGTCTTCCCTACGCCGAATCTCCAGTGCAACAGTCCGTTCCAGGGGCTTCTGATCTCCTGTCGCATGCCGGTCGTGAGGTGGCCGGTCTCATCTTGGTCGACCGTATAGCCCCCTTGAGTCAGGACATCGGACAGTGCCGTTTTCACCTGCTCGGCAGGAACCGGCAGTGTCACCTCCATCACATCGGGCTCCGGGGCGGGTGGGCCCCCCGCACATCCGGCGAGCGCTGCGACGAGAACGAACGCCCTGAGGCCAGTGACACAGGTACTCATTTCGGCTTGCCCTCCTGAAGGCGATAGACCATGTGCGTATCCGTCTGATCGACACCGGGGATGGCGTGAATTTTTGCGAGCACGAGTTGGGTCAATGCGTCCTGGTGGGGAATTTCAACGATGGTGAAGATGTCCGGCTTTCCCCAACAGGGGTCGATTTGTTTGATTTCCTTAATATCTCCGAGGGATTTGACGACATCAGCGGTTTGGCCGGGATGAACATTGATCAATACGTAGGCTCGGTCCGGCATGTAGTGAGTCTCCCGTGAGGTGGTGTGGCGTCAACGCTCGCACGAATCGAAACCTAGCGGATTGCTCCGGATGAAGTCAACAGAACACACCTAGCTCGGGCAGGATGGCCGGCGTCACGCGGTATTACTTGGGAGCCACGATGACTTCTACTCTGTAGGTGTCGCCGACTGTCGAAAGATCTGCTTCCAACCCTCGGGGGTTGCCCACTCGCCCGTCAGGATCGTAGATGAAGCACAACAACGTGGCTCCGTTCGGACGTCTGGAGTAATGGGCTTTGTCTGTTGCGATCTGCTCGGCGAGGTCTCTGTTCGTCAATCCTGAGCGGGTCTGTTTAACTACCACCACCGTTTTTCCCCAGTCGAGGAGATAGGTCGTCCGGCGAGCGCCGTTGGCATAGGGAGGGGTCGATTCTTCCGTGCCCACCTCATCGAATTGCAACCGGAGAAGCGCGTTAAACAGGTCCTGCAGATCATACTCGTCCATGATTTCCAGTGTAGGCCGGTATTCTTTTCGTAGCCGTAGTTGTCGAGCGACCAGGTGGAAGCGCGCACACATTCGACGGAGTGTATCGAGTGTTACGGCCTCCGATTGATGGCTGTTCATATTCGTATCCAGCGGCGTGGTGAGCGCCGTTGGTGTCTCCGGTGGTTTGGCGGGAGATACCACAGGCGGTTCCGGTTTGGACTCTGGGGCTGATGCGAGGGCGGGCATTGCTCGTGTGAGCGAACCCTCGGTTTGAACTTCGGGAACGAGCGGCTGAGCGTCGCGCGCTTGTTTTTCTGCTGCTATCTCGGTTGTGGCTTGGCTTGCCGGAATCGCCGCAACGGGGGCTGCAGCCGGTTTGGGGGCCAGGCTGTCTGTTGGCTTGGAGGCCTGCGGCGGTGTCGGAGAGGGCTCGATAGGAGCAGTCGGCATAGGTGTTGAGGAGGGATTTATTCGTGGAATGGGTGGAATGGTTCCCGATGGAATCGTGGATCGCGTGGGCGTCATTGCCGGCAGTGGTGTCGGGCCGGCCTCCCCGCGCACTGTCTGCTCCGAGGGCATTCGGCTATTCGTTGATGGTGCGGCGAAAACAGGTTCTGGGGGCAGTGATGGCGGAGCGGGCGGGGGGGCCGCCGCAACTTTCTCAGCCGGGATTCCGGAGGCTTCAGATGTTGCGGAGTGCAGCGGGGACAGGCGTTGTATCGATGTATCGCGAATCGGTTGGGAGGCGGAAATGGACGTGACGGGTGTTGCCATAACGATCGGAGCGATGGGCTGATCGGGTCGGCTGACGCTCGTCGTCCTTGCTATTGAGGCAGTTGTCGGAGCGCTGGTCATACTGACGGTTGCGAGGGGGGCGGTGTTCGGAGACTGGGGTGGCGCGATTGGAACAGCGGGTTGACTTGAAGGAACTGCCGTCAGCATGGGGCGTTCAGAGGTTGCTGGCGGAGATGGCGCGGTTTCGGGCGGTGTGAGGCCTAAAAGCTCTGCCTTCTGATGCTCCAGTGCGACGATCAATTCTTTGAGCAAAGTGGTGCTCTGTGCGGACTCCGTGCGGTTGCCGATTCGGAGCTTGTGATTCTTGTGTGCCTGGTATTCCGGCGACTTTTCGCCGAACAGTCGCCGGATCGATTCCCGGAAAGAAAGTTCGGTTCTGGCGCGGACTGCGTCACGATACGGGAATCCATCTCTGCTCAGGTCATCGATCTGTGTGCTCAGTTCACGCAACGTGGTGATGCCGCGATTGAGTTCTTCGATGGCGTTCTGTTTCGATCGGGCGCGTTGCGGTTCGCTTGCTCTCGCTCGTGCCATGTGTCATATCCTTCTGTTGAGAAAGTCTATCCAAGCGGGTGATGTCTGGCAAGAAATCCCTGCTTCTATCCGTGAGTCGAGAGGCAGGGACGGGTGGCGCAGGCGGTTAGTCAACCCACTCGACATCGCCGTTGCCGGGCTGCGTTGCGCTTTTCTGATCGGGAGTGGCGGGAGGGCCGGCTAAGACCTCTCGCACCAGTGACAGCAGCATTTCGCTGGTAAAGGGTTTCTTGAGAAAGGGTAATCCCGCTCGCACGAGGCCGCGATTCTGTAACTCAGAACCCGGGCTGCCGGACATGAATAGGACGCGGATCTCGCGCTTGTCTTGCAGGAGCCGCTCAACCATGTCGCGACCGTTCAAGCGGGGATAGGGGTTCTTGTCGACGGAAAGTTGGAAGTCCGGTGGGGGCAAAAAGACATCGGCAATCACGAGGTGGATCGGGCCGGGGTGTTCCGCATAGAGTCTGAGCGCTTCGGCACTGCCCGGTGCCTGGAGCACCGTGTAGCCGGCATTCCGCAATGGTTTGGTACTGACAAGAAGGGCGCCGGGGTCGTCGTCGACTATCAAGATCGTCGAAAGCTGTTTTTCGTCGGGGGCCATGGCCAACTCCTCTGTTCGGTGTCCGTATCACGAGGCCTCAAAACGGAGGGTGTTGCTCCTTCAATCGTTCGTATTCGCGTTGCTCGCAACTGCCATGTCTGGGGCGAAGGGATTCAGGGACCTCCGCGAAACGGATGGTGCAATAGCGCTTGGCCTGGCGCCGCCGATCGAGGTCTTGTTGTTCTTCGAGTTGCTGAAGTCGAACGGTGAGGTTGATGGTTGGAAGGTCTTTGCCCGCCGGATTGTCTTGGCGTGATGTCATCGGTTCGTCTTCACTGGATTTGGGGTGGGGGCCGTTCAATCGCCAGCGGGTCAACACATCGTCCTGATTGAACACAATGATCAGTCCGAACTGGGAGTAGTCCCAGATCAGTTCCCCCTGCTCCGGGCGTGCCCAGATGGAGCGAGGCAGACCGTATCGATTCCAGATCTCGTCACGCAGCATGCCCACCCGTGGTGTGAGGTTCCGGATCGCCGTGATCTGCGCCTGTATCGGAGAAATGTCTTTCTGTTTCCCGGGACTGCTGTGTCTTGAGAGTGATTCCAGCGCGGTGCGCGGCACGCGCAGCAATCGCCACACCGTGATAAGCCCCTGCGCGCAGTCAGCCGGATACAGATCTTCGAAAATCATCTGCGTATCGATGGGAAAGCCGCCGACTTCCTGGGTACGTGTGAAATTTTTGACCTCTTGGACGGCGGCGACGTATGCGCGTTGGCGCCCGTCTTCCACATTAGGGGCACATGAAGCTCGCCCTGTGAAGAATACGTCATCCCCGAAGTGAAAGAGCGCTTGTTCGGTCCAAAACGGACGATTCTCCACAGCCTGTGCCGCAGAGGTCACCGCAAGACTCAATAATGTGAGGAGAAGGTAGTGAGCCATATGCGCGGTCGGAGCAAGGACATTGCGGAACGGCACTCTTGCAGTATATCGCGTGAGGCAAAAAATACGACAAAAGAGCGATTTTGCACGTCGGGGGATTGTCAGGCAGAGATCGTGAGTCGTGTCCGTGGCTGGACTGTAGAGTCAGGGCGGTGAGCGATAGCTAGTAGTTCATGGAGGGGGGCAAATTCTCTCTGCCTGACGAGGCAGGGGCGGCGTGGGCCTTCGGCCTGCTGACTTCAGTGCTCATCAGGCCGGAACCCGGTGGGCAGACATTGTCCGGCGCGACGGCACCAGGATTGCGCAGACCCCAGGCCGTTGCGAGGGCGTGACAGGTGAGGACGCTGACCCCTTCCTCGATATTGCTGAAGCGTTCGGTCGATTGAGCCTTGCCGCTCCATTCGATTTCGCCGGTATTCACATCCACGGCTCTGAGGGCAACGGTGGCTGAATAGACCCGTTGGCTGTGAGGAAAGCCGCTACTCCAATCCAGTGCTTCCCAGGACCCCACCTCGGCATTGCTGAACACTACCAGCCGAGCGCCGACGAGTTTGGCCATCCGCAGCACATCCGTTTCCAGATATTGGTAGCCCGTGAGGCTCACCTTCTGGTCGGCCGCCGCCTGCAACACCTTCGTCTGGTCCACGACGAGAACGCCCTTTTTGAGTAACCATGTGCTCGCACTCTGAACCGTGTCCGGACGTCCGCCCCAGACGACCGCCCTCGTGTAAGGGGACGGGAGTTTGGAGTGGAAGCCATCCGTCGTCGGGGTTTCGATGAACGCGTACCCGTGGCAACCTGTTGTGGTCAAGAAGAGGAGCGATAGGCAGATGAACAGATTCGCCGGTTTCATGGGTTTCTTCGGGAGAGCATGTGCTGCGAGCACGTCTGGAGCCCAGGATTGTAATCAAGAGACCGTTCGGACGACGATAGTATACATGAACAATTCTACCTACGTCTGCTCTATTCGTTGAGCGAACTCCGCTCTCGAAGCAGGGCAGGGTCTTCTACCCTCACCTACTTATGCGAATTGCCGAGGGATCGTTCGGCGAACCGTTCGAGGAGCTAGCGCGGTTGGAACGAGTGCCGAGGCAGGCGGCAGGGATGCGGAAAGGGCCTGGAAAGGCGGCGGTTCTGCTCATGGCTGACAGAACCGCCGCAATCTCACAGGATCTCGACCTGCGGAAAGGCGTTTTGCTCGCCTGTCTTCTGGGGCCGGTCAGCCATGATCATGAGTTGGATAGCAATCAGCGGGAGAAGCGCATAACCGATCAGGATCAACGGGAACTCAATCATGATGGAAACTCCTTTGTTATACGGAGCCTCCAGTGCAATCTCGGTACCGTGTTCTGATCTGACCCTAACATGTTGATTCCTATAGCCTCAGAAGCGCCTCCCCACGAAACTAGGCTGATGCAGAACCGGAATCGATGTAGAGAACTGTGCAATGAGAACATTTTGCGCTGAGCCGGAAGGCCTAAGGGTAGTCGTACAAAAGGGAGACGCCGGTCTGCCAAGCGCTCCTAATTCGGATAGAAATCAACGTGCAGGGTCCATAACGGAAAGGGGGCGAAAGCGGGCCTTGACGGAAGTCCCTGCGCGCTAGGCGTGAGGTACAGGTAGAACAGGAGGGCGATAGCTGCATGACTTGAAGCGAGAGCGAAAGAATAAGCGACCGCGTGGGCGAGCGGGTGACCGAGCAGTGCAAGTTGAAGTGAGATGGAATGGTGCCCCCGACACGAATTGAACGTGCGACCCGCGGTTTAGGAAACCGCTGCTCTATCCAACTGAGCTACGGGGGCGTGGGGATACGATACTGAAAGCGAGGAAGATTGTCTACCTTAGTGACGCGCCTCCGAAGGGGCTGTGGCCACCTTCGGAGGTGAGTCGATCTCGAGTAAGAGAGAGGGGACTAGCGTCGATTGGCTTGGTCGCGCTGGCAGCTCTCTTCGGCCAACATCCGTTGCCCGACTGAGCCGTCCTTGGGAATGCGTGCCAGGCAGGCGTCAAGGCTATCACCTGCAGCACCGGCCGCCGCCCGGTTTCCACTTTTCGCGGTGGCGTTCCCGGCGATCGATTGACGAAGCGCCTCATCCCTCTGACAGCCTTCTTCCGCGAGCTGGCGCGTGCCCGCCGTGCCGCCGGATTGGATGCGTGCCAGGCAGGATTGCAATGAGTCATAGACCTGCGCGGAGGCTTTCATGGCAGCGTTGGATGATGACGTCGATCCGCCGCCGGTCATGGTCTCTTCCGTGGCACAGGCACTGAGTAACAACAGAGATAAGGACAGGACTACAGCACCGTGAGAACGCGAGTACGTCATTGATGGATCCTCCTTGATCAAGAGCGATGGGCGCACAGTAGCATAAACCCTCTCTATCTGGAAACACCTCCGGAAGGTCGTTCAGGGGATGACCCCGGATCCTGGCCCAGGAGTGCGAGGCGGGAGGGAATTTGTTTCAGCAGGTCGGGGCGTACCTGGAATATCCCTGGAATTCGATGGCCGATGGCATAGACGAGTCCGCCCACTTGATTGCCCATTGCGAGGCGTCCGGCGACGCGCCCGTCTTTTCCGGTCGCGATGAATTCAGCCACGGGGGCGACAAGACCATAGGGGGCGAGCTGGCCGGCCTGCTTCAGAACTCGTTCTTCCGCCGGCAGATTGACGATACGGCTCACAACCAGGTCTGCGACGTCCTGGCGCAGTTTTTCAGTCGGCTGATCCTCGAGCACCCATTCGTTCCGATCATGAATGAGCACGTATTGCTCCTCGCGCGTTTTGATCGAGAGCATGGCGATGTCCCCGATATCGACGCCGAGCAGTCGTTTATCCTGAAGGGCGAAGAGGTCTTTGGTCAGATCTTTGATCGCCGAGGGGCTGATTTTGTAAATCGGTCCTTCTGCGCTGGTTTGGGCGTAGGCTTCCCCGCTGGTTGGCTCCGGCTGAAAGAGACGTACCACGTGCTCGATGCCGCCAGCTTGCAGCGTGATCTTCACTTTGGGCTTGGTGAGTGACGGCGCGAGCTTTTCGCGTTCAGGTCCCTGGTCCACGATGGCCAACGCTTTGAGGTCTTCCAGCCTGAAGAGCAGCGCCTGCACCTCGATCCGGTCCCCTTCTGCCTCGATCGGATAGCGAAGTTTCCATTTCTTTTTTGGTTTCTCATCGACTGCGTAGAGCACGATCTCCGTGGAGGGATACGTCAGGCGCAGCCGCTCCGCCTCCTGCTGGTTGAACTGCAGGAGTTCCTTGCGGCGGAAGGAGAGCAGGCTCTTGTTAAGCAAGTCTTTCGGCGCCAGATCCGTCAAGAGTACGGCCTCGTCGGATGCCCTCAGCACGTAGAGTGTGGAAGAAAGGGGGCCTGCGTCTCCAATAGAGAGCGTCTCCTGTTTGTCTCCAGCGGTCAGCGTGATGATCGTGGATGGGTGGTCGAGGCCGAACGGAGTCAATGAGACAGGATGGGTTTCCACCAGCCGCGAGACCTTGCCCATGACTAGCGCGCGGATCAAGGCTTGCACCTGTCGTTGATCGGCGTCGGTTTGGATGGGTGCGGTGATGGTCCAGGGTTGGCCGAGAGTTTGGCTGAGCACCACCTCGCCGGATTGGCTACGAACCGTCAGCGAGGTGATCTGCGCCTCGGTGAACGGCAGAATTTGTTTGGCTCGGCTGGCGGTTGCGACGTCGGTGCGCTGGCCGGGGAGTTCGACGAGGTAGAGGTACAGTCCAAGTCCTGCGAACACGCCTGCCAGTATGAGCGTCGGCCAGTAGCGCGCCATGGCCTTACAAACGACGCCGCTTCCGCCACACCAGGAGGCCACACAGCACGGTCATCGCGGGGAGCAGAATCACCTGGACATACAGCAGAATGCGTTCCTGGAGCGGGTTGGGGGTAAAGGGGCGCACGGCAGGGTCTTTGGGGGTGAGGGAAATGAGCTCGCGTTCTTCCGAGAGCCAACCCACGGTGCGCTGAAAGAAGTCGCTGTTGCCGACGAAGTTGATAAAGCCGTTACTGGCGAATGCGGAGTTGCCCACCACTACCACTGCCGGGCGTGGCTTACCCTCCTCGGGGGCCTGTTTCGGGGTCAATGCGACGGCCAGGGCAAGAGGGCCTTGCACGTCTTCCTTTTCGGTGTAGCTGACGACGCGCCCTTTCATATCGGTTTCGGCCCAACTGCGCGGTGAGGTGCGCGCGAGAGGAACATAGTCCCAGTCTTTGCCCTGCTCCTCCTGGAACGTGAGATGGCGAGCCAGGGGAAACAACACGGCCGCTGTCAATTCATGAGTAATTTCATGGTCGGTGAAGGTGCGAACCAGGAGGGCGGTCAGGTCGCCCTGCGCAAGGCGGTCTTGCAGGTCCACAAGGACGCCCTGGCCCAGCTCAATGCCCCAGCCTTTCAGCAGGTCGTCCATGTTCGACTGGGTGTCGGGATCGACCATGACCAGGAGGTGTCCCCCCTTGGCGACGTAGGCCTGGATGCGTTCCTTCTCTTCTTTGGTGACCGCTCGCCGCGGGCCGGCAATGATTAGGACATCGGTGTTCTCAGGCACTGCGGATTCCTGCAGCAAGGTGACGGTGCCGATGTCATATCCTTGCTTCTGCAGCACTTCTTTCGTCAGCGCCAGCCCGCCGCGGTCTGTGTCGTCAAGACTCCGCTCACCATGCCCTTCCAGGAACACCACCCGTTTCTTGGTGTCTTTAGACACCCGGACGAGCGCGCCGGTAATTTCTACCTCGGCCGGAGACGTAATGCGAACCGATTGTGGGCCGCTTTCAAAAATGGCGATATCGGTTCGGGTAATGCCATAGTTTTGTGCGACTTTCGGCTGACGCTCAGGGTCAATGAACTGGACGGTCAGCTTGGAACTGGCCTGCCGATAGCTGTCGAAGCGTTCTTTATAGGCCTGGTATCCGGGGTCCTTTTCCCGCGTGAACACCGTGATACTGATATCCCTGGTGAGGTTGCGAAGGACGCGATAGGTTTCCGGCGCGAGCGTGTAGTTCTGATTCTCGGAGAAGTCCCACCGGATCGAATGCCGAGCCGCCAGGAAGTTCACGATGACGAGGATCCCCAGAAACAGCGCCACCATCAGCGCGCTGTTGGCGCCCATGCGGGTCGATCGTTGGGAGGAAAAGGTCTTGAGGCGGTCAAAGTGGATAGCCAATGCCCAAATGAGGGAGACGAGGGCCAGCCCTTCCAGGAGCGTCACGAGCCACAGTTTGTCTGGCACGAGGGTATAGGCGATCACCCCGGCAATGGCCAGACCGGTTCCGATGGCGCCGATGGGAAGGGGGCGTCGCGTCATTTCCATCGTGACGAATCCACTACGCGGTGCGCGAGGAATAGCATTAAAACGGTGCCACTGACGTAATAGACCAGATCCTTCGTGTCGACCAGCCCACGGACCAAATGATCGAAGTGTTCCATGAACGAGAGGTAGGAAGCCACGTGGCCGGCCGGCGTGTCACCTAAGAGCGAGCCGAGACCGGCCAACAGCCAACACATCAAGAGCAGGCCGAAGCTGGTAAAGGCGGCCACGATCTGATTCTCGGTGATCGATGAGGCAAAGAGGCCGACAGCCAGAAAGAACCCGCCGAGCAGCGCCATCCCCAAGTAGCCCGTTAGAACGGGGTACCAATCGAAATCGCTGAAGAGCGCCAGTGTGAGCGGGACCAGGGTGGTCAGGAGCAGCATCCCGATAAACACCAGGTACACGCTGATGAATTTGCCGACGATAATCTCGCTGACCCGTATCGGGGCGGTCATCAAAAATTCAAAAGTCCGCAGTTTTCGCTCCTCTGCCAGGAGCCGCATGGTGAGGATCGGAAGAATCAACAGCAGCACGAATCGCATGCTGGCAAAGAGATTGCGGAAGACAAGATCGTTCAGGTTGATCTGCGCGGTGCCCCCTTGCATCTGCATCAACTGAATGGCTTGGGCGCCGGTAAAGACGATATAGAGATAGGCCAGAAAGCCGAAGGTCAGCAGGAAAACTCCGCCCACGACATAGACGATCGGGGAGACGAAATACGAGCGCAGTTCCTTGGCGATAATGGCTTGAACAGGTGGCATTGGGTTAGTGTCGCTCGCTTTCGCTTGTATCGTCCGCTTTCGGCAGACCGTCTTCCCGCTGAGTCAGTTTCAGGAAGACGTCTTCCAAGGTCATAGAGACCGGTTTCATCTCAAGCAATCCCCAATGCTGTCCCACTGCAAACCGTGCGACTTCTTCTCGTATATCTCTGCCGAGGGCGCACTCGATGAGAACGGTGTGGGGCTCAGACGTCGTCAGCACATGCTCGACCCCGGCGACCTCGCGAAATCGCTCGAGGACATCTGCCGGTGGAGTTTTGAGGGTCACGCTTATTTTTTCCGATCGTCGGAGCCTGGCGGACAGTTGGTCAGGCGTGTCTTCGGCGACGATCCGGCCGCCGTTGATGATCACGACACGCTGACAGACGGCCGTGGCTTCAGGAAGAATGTGCGTGCTCAAAATCACTGAGTGAGAGCCGGCCAGGCTCTTGATCAATTCTCTAATTTCGATGATTTGTTTTGGGTCGAGACCTACCGTGGGTTCGTCCAGGATCAGAACCGGGGGATCGTGAATCAGCGCTTGGGCCAGGCCGACTCGCTGGCGGTACCCGCGTGACAGATTGGCGATCAGTCGCTGGCGGACAGATCCTAAGGAAAGCCGTTCCATGACACGGTCCATGCCGGCCGTCAGCTCTGCGCCACTGAGTCCGCGGAGTTGTCCAACAAAGGCGAGGTATTCGGAGACAGTGAGTTCTTGATACACCGGTGGCGTCTCGGGTAAATAGCCGATTCGCTTTTTCACCTCATCCGGTTGCTCTGCACAGTCGAATCCTGCCACCTGCGCTGTTCCTTCCGTTGCCGGAATGAAGGAGGTCAGGATGCGCATGGTGGTTGTTTTGCCTGCGCCATTCGGGCCGAGGAAGGCCAAGACCTCCCCCTTGTCGACACGAAAGGTGACGCGGTCGATCGCCGTCAGGTTGCCATACCGCTTTGTGATGTTACGAACTTCGATCATGCAGTCGAGAGAGACGGCTGGATGGGTGTGCTTCCTGCTGTTTGTTGATACGGCACGTGGTGTGGCAAATCGAAATGGATATTACCGACCGCCCCCGGTGCAGTCAAGAGACGTATAGGGGGCTCCGTGTTCGGAATGGCAGGAAAAGACCTGGTCCGTCTTTACAGCGTGATGTGTAACTGCTAAAGTTCCGCGACTTTATCCATCCAGTGGCTTCGCACAATGAATGGAAAGAGGTTTGTCTGGGATGAGGAGTGAGATCAATCAGCCAAGGCCGAGCTTGCTCGGGGTGTTAGTGATCGGCGCCGCACTCTGTGTCACCCTTGCCGGCCTCGGAAGTTTTCTGACCTCGGTCTATGCCGCCAGTAACACGGTACACGAAATCAAAGGTACGGTTGAAACCGTCAACCTCGCAGAGGACCCGCCTATCATCGTGGTCAGGGGGCAGCACGGAGCAAATGAAGATACGGTGGTCGGTGCGGTGCTCAAGCAGGGTGCCACCATCGTGCGTGGGAAAAAGCGGATCGGACTCGATCATATTCATGTGGGAGACAAAGTAACGCTAAAGTATGTCAAAACTCGTGACGGTCTCACCGTTCGATCAATTGTGCTCCACCGCAATTAGCCAATGACTAGGTGCCAGTTATGGATTTGTTACTCACAAGGAGGTAGAGAGATTTTATGATTCGACAGCATGTGGTGCGGGGGATATCTGCGCCGGTGGCCGTCGGGTTGCTGCTCCTGTTGGGCTGCTCCGGAAAAGGCGACATTATTTCGATGAACCTGACCCCGAAAATGCAAACGGATACCACCGGTGCGGTTCAGGTGGTAAAGCCTATGGCGGGGCCTCGAGTGACGGTCATTCCGTTTGAAGATGGGCGGGCCGATCGAACCAAGGTTGGGAGTCGAAGTTCGATGTGGGGAGGAGAGACATACTTTAATGTGTCGAGCGGGAGTGCTGGTGAGGAAACCGCCCAGGCATTTGCCGATTATCTCAAGCGCAAAGGATGGCAAGCGCAGTATGCCAAGACTGCTCCGGCAGCATCAGATGCCGGTCCCGATGTTGTGCTTTCCGGGAAGATTCTCGAACTGGGGGTTGATGCTCGGCGCGGGGTATTTCTCACTGATATTGAAGCCCGGACCAAGCTGGTCATTCAGGCGAGCAATCGAGAAGACAACAGCTCACTCGTACGCACCGACGCTCATTCGGGTAGCCATGACAATGTGTTGTGGTTCGAACCGCAGGATGGGGAAAGTATTCTGTCGGAAGTGTTGGAGAAGAATTTCGAGCGGTTCGTCGTAAATACCAAATTCGAAGACCGGGCTATTCGATTCCGTTAGATGGGGTTGCCAGTGGGAAGTCGAACTGTCGGGCCGACCTGATTTTATATGGTTGATCCGAGAGCCCGATAATTTGAGCTTGTGTTCACCCTTGAAATATCAGCAGTTCCAAGTGTGGAGGTATCTTGCGTATTAGTGAGCGGAAGAAATCATTTATTTCGTCGTTCGGTTCTGTTCAGCAAAATCATAGACTTCTTCTTCGTTGAGCATTGATTGTCTGCCCATTTGTAGGGGGCATTGCTACCCAGACGGTATTGTCGCCAAGGGCAATCTTGCGTAGCCTGACCTCACTGAGTAGGAGAGTTGTCTGGCAAGCGGTGAGGTGTAGGCTTTCACACGAGGTGCTTCTATGGACATGAACTCCCGGAACCCTTTCCGTCGTAAGGCTGGTTATGCTGTGATTCCTCTGGCTGGCTGTCTTCTCCTAAGTGCCTGTTCCGCGTTGCCGAAAGGCGAGCTTGCACTGGACGTCGGCATTAAAGATCGGGGGGTGGCCTCATGGTACGGCAAGGAATTTCATGGAAAACTTGCAGCGAATGGGGAGGCCTTCGATATGACGGCCTACACTGCTGCTCATCGTAAATTGCCGTTAGGTAGTGTGGTTCGCGTGGTCAATTTGACCAATGGGAAAACCGTTCAAGTTCGAATCAATGATCGGGGGCCTTACGTTGCAGGGCGTATGCTGGATCTTTCGCATGCGGCGGCTCGCGAGTTAGGCATGGTTGAAGCCGGTACCGCGGCGGTGCAAATTGAGGTGATTGGAGATCACCGTCCGGTCGCGCAGATTCCCGCGACGAAGATTCCTGCTGTGGCCGGTATGGTATTGAACACGGATATGCGTACAGTGAGGCAACATCGTCGCCCGGAGGAGGGAGTTGAACGACCTGTCGTTCCTGTAAGAATGATGCCGCAAGAAGCGCTCTATGTGAGGCGTGAGCGGCGTATTGGCAGTATGTTGGCAGCCGACCACACGGCTCACAATACCGTCCCCGTCCTCATCCTATCCTAAGAGAGCGGTGCTCCGTTAGTTGACACTTCCGCCCGTACTTGATTAGACTGCATCCTCAGGAGTGAGGCCTGATTGCGCCGTCATTCTCTTGGTTTGTTAAGCTTAACTGTTGGAGGTTGAAAGCTGAATGGCAAAGAAACCAGTTGGTGAATCAGACGAAGCCCGACTCAAGAAAAAAGTTGCGGTACGAGTAACAAAAGAAGCAAAACTCTCAGGTGATCCGGCTGCCCGCTCTTTACGTAAACGGCTCAAGCGGGTGCAGCGCAAGCGGCGCGCGCTTACATTGAGAAAAAAGCATGCGGCTGGAAATCAGACTGAAGCTAAGTCCTAAGCGGTTACGAGATTGACGGATTTGATCGCGACGCCTACCCCTCTGCGGAACAAGGAACATTGATATGGAACACACTGGTGAAAAAGAAGAACAGGCCCAGGCTGTTTCCCCCATTGGTCAGGTTGAGGATGAGACTTTGACAGATCAGGTCTCCGATCAACTGGCTGCGTCCTTGGATTCTTCGGCAGGCGCCCAAGACCTCACTGATCCACTACAGGAAGTGGTTCTTGAGGAGGAGCAGGTCAAGGACGAGATCGATATTCAAATTGATCTTCTTAAAGATCCTGATTGGGTGGTTAGGCGAGAAGCCGCAATTACGCTGGGAGAAATGGGCGATGAGCGTTGCGTTGAACCGCTCGCTGCGGCTCTTCGCGATGGTGACTGGCAGGTGAGGGAAGTTGCGATTGAGGGGATCGGGCAGATCGGTTCTCCAGCCGTTGAGGTTCTGCTTAAGTTGCTCAGAGATTGGGATGTTCGGAAGTCCGCCATCATGGCTCTGGGGAAAATTCGCGATGAACGGGTGCTTGAGCCTCTGATGCAACAGCTCCGAAATGATGAGTTCATGGAGGATGCCACCGATGCCTTGGTTAATCTTGGTGAGCCGGCTCTGCCTGGTCTGATTAAGGCGTTGAAAGACAAAGAAGAGTTAGTGCGGAAGCAAGCGGTGATTGCGCTGGGGCGTATTAAGTCTCCCGAGGCCATCGATCCGCTGATTGAAATGTTGCAGAATAAGGACTGGTTCACTCGGCTGACGGCTGCTGCGGCACTTGAAGCTATCGGTGATGAGCGTGGTCGCGAAGCGATCAAGCCGTTGCTGAAAGATAGTGATATGGTGGTCAAGATGCGAGTCGAGCGTATTCTTGCAAAGTGGAAGAAGCAGCCGGCCGCTGTTTAGCGACCGCGTCACTTGCGGAGCAGGAGGTCCAGTTCTTTTTGGATGTCGTCCAGCTTCGTGGCAGATACTTTCTTTCCAAGGGATAGTTCCAAGCGAAGTTCTCTGATTTTTCCTGCCAGCTCTTTGACCTGAGCGTTAGGATCTACTTGTTTCCCCCCACGTGCAGCTAGGTCGAGCGAGTCGATAGCTTCTGACAATTCCTTTGCCGCATCGGCTGTATTTTTATTGTAAAGTTCAGCCTTCGCTTGCACCACTTTGGATTTTGCGTCCACGAGGCTTTGTCGGCGATGCAGATCCCGTTCTAGTCCTAGGGTGGTGTCCACGACATTCCGGGAGAAGTCCCGCACCGTTTGCTCAAGATTATTCGCCGGTTGTTTTCCCCACAGGTATCCGAATCCGAACGAGAGGGCTAGTAGCATCAATAGCCCTATGAATCTGAGCATGCTGACTCTCAGCCCCTAGCGGGCGCTCCCTTGTTTGTCTTTTCGAGACAATACGTGGATAAGGCTTCCTGCTGAAGCTATCCGAACCGTGGGATCCGAATCTTGGAGGCCGGTTTTAAGAGGAGAGATGAGGGATTTCTGTTGTAGTTTGCCCAACGCCCGTGCGGCCATGAGGCGTGGGAGCGGCTGCTGATCTCGAAGCAAGCTTTCGAGCACGGTCAGGGCATTGGGCGTGGTGGCGGCCGCCAGGGCATGCGCGGCACCCCCACGTATTGAGGGATCGGGATGTCGGGCGAGGTCTGCGGCATTCAGAACTGCGCTGGCATCACCAAGTCGCAGGAGCCCTTCGACGGCGCTGATACGAACGTGTTCATCAGGGTCTCGCAATAGTGGCTGAATGACGCTGCGCGTGTCAGTCGCGCCCAAGCGACCCAGACTGGAAGCGGCGACACTGCGGACGCGCGGATTCTCATCACTCAGAGCGTGTGTCAGTGGAGCGATTCCGTCAGTGCTACCGAATTCTCCCAGAGCCCCCGCTGCGAAGGCACGGACGGCAGGATGAGGATCGTAGACGGCTTGGCTCAAGATCGACAGGCTGGCAGGTCGACGCAATCGGCCGAGCATACCCAGTGCGGCCATGCGTACCTCAGGGTCGGGGAGCGTGACGGCATTGGAGATGTCAGCCAGGACGTCCGTTCGTCCAAGCTTGTACAGTCCTGCGAAGGCAAAGATGGATTCCGGGCCCTCATCGACCCGGGCGATTTCAGTCAGTTGATCCGTTATGCCAGCGACTTTGGCCTCACTGAGGGCATTGATCGCCGCAATGCGGACGCCGGGAGCTTCGTCGCGCAGCGCTCGTTTGAGTGCCGAGGAGCGTCCGGCCAGACCGGCTCGTCCAATGGCCTCGGCCGCGCGAGCGCGGACCAGCGCCGATGAATCCAGCAAGCCGTCTTCGAGGATCGGGAATGTGTCGCTCTCGCCCATTTCCGCCAGCGCCGTGTAGGCAGCGATGCGGATATGTTCTTGCGTGTCACGGACACGAGTGACAATAAAACCTCGTGCAATTTCCCTCAGTAGCGCGGGCTCGTCTGGACGATTGTTTGCAACAAGTTTGGCGTAGAGCTTCCAGGCTTCCTCAGGCTTGCCGAGTTTGAGATGACTTAGAATGCTATAGCGCAGGACTTCCAGCCCTGGTTGCTGTCCAGGGGGCAATTGTTGAAGTAGCTCCAGCACTCGATTGTAATCAGCCGCCTGGTAGAGCGTCATGGCTTGTCGTTCGAGGGGGGGGGCAGCAGGCTTGGTCGCTGATGGAGCTGCTGTTGCGGAATGAGGGATGCCCCAGGCAAGCAGCACAAGCCCAACTGGAAGCGCCCAAGCTGTGTGTTGGCGCACTCGAGCGAGCTCCAGTCCAGCCCCGCTCATGCTACCACTTGTTCGGGGTGTGCGCGGTGGCCGGTGCATACAGCTGCCTCATGTATTCCTTGACCATCCGTTTGGTGCAAAAGCGGGGCGCAACGGTCTTAATGCTCTCTTTGACGATGTGAAGCCACCCGCGTGGAATGCCATCCAGATCGCGTTGGTAGAACAGCGGTATGACCTCCTGTTCTAACAAGCGAAATAATTGTTCCGCATCGTGAGCGTCCTGCGCCTGGGTGTCCGCTCCCTCAGGCAGGGGTTGAATGCCCCATCCGTTCGCTCCGTTGTACCCTTCATGCCACCAGCCATCGAGGACACTGAGGTTGATCACCCCGTTGAGTGCGGCCTTTTGGCCGCTGGTTCCGCTTGCCTCGAGCGGGGCCCGCGGAGTGTTTAGCCAGATATCGACGCCTTGCACCAGGTATTTTGCCATATGCATGTCGTAGTCTTCGAGGAAGGCGACGTGACCGCCGAGTTTGTGATCGTTGCAGAAACTCAGTACCTCGTGAATGAAGTAGCGCCCCGGTTCGTCGGCCGGGTGCGCTTTGCCTGCAAACACGATCTGGACGGGCCGCCACCGATTGTGGAGCAACTGTTTAAGTCGATCGAGATCACGGAACAGGAGTGTCGCACGTTTGTAGGTGGCGAACCGCCGGGCGAATCCGATCGTGAGGGCTTCGGGGTCCAGCAGGGTTCCACGGGCGATCGCTTGCATGGGCTGGAGATGGCCGCGAATCCAGCCGTCCCGCGCCCGTTCGCGAATAAACCGCATCAGTTTGCGTCGCGTTGTTTGTCGAACGGCCCAGAGGGCGTCATCCGGCAGGTCCGTGACCCGTTGCCAGATGGTGGGGTCATCGATCCGTTCCGCCCAATCGGGGCTCAGGTATTTGGCATAGAGCGAATTCGCTTCCGGGGAGATCCATGTGGGCGCGTGAATGCCATTGGTCAGGCTACGGATGGGGACGAGATCCTGCGCTAGGCCCGGCCACAGGTGTTGCCACATTTGTCGGGAGACGCGTCCGTGCTCACGGCTTACGCCGTTGACGTGGGCCGACAGCCGCATTGCGAGGGCCGTCATGTTGAAGCCGTGTCCCGCGCTTTCCGGCGTTTCACCCAGGCGCAGGAACTCTTCTCTAGAGAGTGCGAGTTGGCCCCAATAGTTGCTGAAGTACCGATCCATCAAGTGAAACGGGAAGATATCGTGTCCTGCCGGAACGGGAGTGTGTGTAGTGAAGACGGTGCTTTGTCGAACCAGATCGCTTGCTTCGGCGTGGCTATAGCCGGTGGTGACGAATTCCCGGATGCGTTCCAGGGTCAGGAAGGCCGAATGGCCTTCATTGCAATGCCAGACTGCGGGACTGATGCCCAGGGCGCGCAAGATCCGCACGCCGCCGATCCCGAGCAAAAATTCCTGACAAAGCCGGATTTCCTGGTCTCCCCCGTAGAGCCGTGCGGAGAGGGCACGATCTTCGGGGGTATTTTCAGGCACATCGGTATCGATGAGATAGAGGGACATGCGCCCGGCACGCACTTGCCAGACGAGCACCGTAACCTGGCGGTGGCCGATCTCGACCTTGATGGAGCAGGGGATGCCGGTCGGCGTCATGGCCTGATGAATCGGGGAATCGTGCCGATTGAAGGGCGCGTAGGTGGCTTCCTGCCACCCTTCCGGGTTGATACGCTGCTTGAAATATCCTTGCGGATACATGAAGCCGATACCGACGAGAGGAATGCCCAGGTCACTGGCCTCTTTGCAATGGTCTCCGGCCAGAATGCCGAGTCCTCCGCTGTAGATTGGGATGGAAATATGAAGGCCGAACTCAGCCGAAAAGTAGGCAATGGGAGAATTCTGGAGCGCGGGGAATTCCGTCGCAGCCCAGGTGTTTTTATTACTCAGGTACTCGTCGAAGGCGCGTAATACGGCGGAGTATTGCCTGACGAAATTCGGGTCGCCGGCCAAGGTTACAAAGCGTTCAGGTTTCACGCCGGAGAGCAGCTGAACCGGGTTGTGATGAGTGAGAAACCAGAGCGTGGGGTCGATGGACTCAAACAGCTGACGTGCCGGTTGGTTCCAGCTCCACCAGAGATTGCGGGCCAGTTCACCGAGTCGATGCAGGCTTTGGGGAACCGTATCTTGAGGGGGTTGTAAGTGGTCGGGTGCTTGCACGACGCCTCCGTGGAATGTGATCGATGGGTGAGGAAAGGGACCGTGAGGTCTCACTTCCTGAATGCTGCGTCAGGCGTGTCCGGCTTTGTGCCAGGATGCCCATTGGTCAGAAAAGGCGACGGTGGCGTAGCGCTCTCCGAGAATCTTGGCGACTCGATTCATGGTCGTCGTCAGTTGCTTCGCCTCCTCTTGCGTCAGGTCCTGGCGGAAACGCGGATGGAGCCCCCATCGCGTCTCGACCTCTTCGCCTTTGATGCTCGACATGACACTCACCAGCTTAATATCAGCGCCGGTGGCCCCCCGAGGCTCGCTGCTTCTCCCGGTTGCGGCCTGGTTGGCTGTCGCATCGGCGGCGACGGGCGGCGCTTGCCCTTCGAAAATCCCGATGAGGGCCGGAATGACGGCGCTGACACAGAGCGTGGCCGCGGCGGTCACGCCCGGATTGCGTGGAGCTCCGACCGCACGGGCGACGCGATCACTGAAGTCTCGGTACATGTCGTTCTTGGCAGGGCTGTCTTCCGTCACGAGAAACCGGTAGCGCTCATAGGTCTGTCGGCTTTCGGCCACGGCCGTTCCGATGGTCAGTACGATTTCCGTCTGGTCGCTGCCGGCACCAAAGGCCGGTTCCAGGGCTTTCTTGAGTTGGTCGATGACCGTGTCGGTCAACTCGTCCATGAATTGTGGTTGCTCCTTGAGCGGGATGTGAAGCGCTGACACGCGGTCGGTCAGGTTGAACATGACGCGCAGGAATTCGAGGTAAATGGTCCATTCATCCTGGTGTTTGAGCTTCAAGGCCTGTTCCGGAGCCGCCCGTTTGATCACGGAGACGGACTCGCCCGCGACCGCGAGCATGAGCTCCGCCACGGTTTGCATCTGTTGAGCGAACGAATGCGGTCTGGTGGTCATACAAGTCCCCTGCTGGTCCGGCATTATATACAACTCAATTTGAAGGTCCAAGTGTTGATCTCGATGGACGTGATCCGAGCAGGCGACTCACGAGCTGTGTCGTTGCAAGGTCTCCGGTGGTATGTTATACAGCGCGACCGCTCCCGTCATGAACCTCACTGCCCAGTTGGATGCCAACATGGACCGAGAGAGTAAACCCTACATTCTGAAACGGACGCCGGATCAAGACCAGGTCTGCAAGTTCTCGTTGGATTATGCCAAGGAGCTCAACGCGCAGCAGTATGCGGCCGTGACGGCGGCCGATGGCCCTGCGCTTGTCATTGCCGGTGCGGGAAGCGGCAAGACGCGAACGCTCGTGCATCGCGTCGCCTATCTCATCGATTCCGGGGTGGATCCGTCGCATATTTTGCTGCTGACCTTCACGAGGAAGTCTTCCGAGGAGATGCTAGAGCGTGTCGGCGCTTTGATCGGATCGCGAAGCCAGCGGGTCTGTGGCGGCACCTTTCACTCGGTCGCCAACATGCTGCTGCGGCGCCATGGGCGAGTCCTCGGAATCGAACCAGGCTTTACGATTATGGATCGCGGCGATGCCGAAGATCTGATCGCCCTCTTGCGTGCCCAATTGGGCCTGAACGAAAAAGATAAGCGTTTCCCTCGCAAGGGAACCATTGCGGAGATTTACAGCAAGTGCGAGAACACGCTGCGAGGATTGGAAGAGATTGTCCTCGACGAGTTTTCCCACTTTGCGGACCATCTGGAGGCGCTGGGAAAGCTCCAGCGCGCCTATCAGGCCGCGAAGCGCCAGCGTCAGTTGCTTGATTATGACGATCTCCTGGTACTGTTGCGGGACTTATTGACCAAGGACGAACCCACCCGGCGGACCATTTCGCAGCAATTCCGCTACATCCTGGTGGATGAGTATCAGGACACGAATCGGCTGCAGGCCGAACTCATTCGAAAGCTGGCGGCCACTCACGACAATGTTATGGTCGTGGGTGACGATTCGCAGTCCATCTATGCGTTCCGCGGCGCGACGTTCCGCAACATCATGGAATTTCCCTCCTGGTTCCCCGGCGCCAAGATCTACAAGCTGGAGGAAAATTACCGCAGCACACAGCCGATTCTTAGCGTGGCTAACGAGATCATTCAGGAAGCCCCTGAGAAGTATGCGAAACATCTGTTCACGCGCAAATTGGATGGGCCCTTGCCGGCGCTGGTGGAGGCGGCCGGGGAAAATGCGCAGTCGCGATTTGTGACGCAAAAAATTCTGGAACTGCGCGAGGAAGGCGTGCCGCTGAGTGAGATCGCGATACTCTTTCGCTCCAGCTTTCACTCCTTCGATCTGGAAATCGAGCTGTCGCGTTGCGGGCTGCCGTTTGTGAAGCGGGGTGGGATCAAATTCATCGAGGCGGCCCATGTCAAGGATCTCCTGGCCCACTTACGGGTGGTCGTGAACCCTCAAGATGCGGTCAGTTGGCATCGCGTGCTCATGTTGGTCGAAGGAGTCGGTCCCAAGAAGGCGCAGGATCTGGTGGCGGCCATGGTGCAGGTGGACGATCCATACCAGGTGTTGCGGGAGAGCAGCGGCCGCTCGGGCAAGGGGTTGAAGGAGCTGGCGTTGGTACTCGACAACCTGTCGAAGAGTGATGATCTGAGCCCGACCGAGCAGGTCAACCGGATCTATGAATATTATCTGCCGATCCTCAAAGATCATCACGACGACTATCCCAAGCGGATTCGAGATCTGGATCATTTACACACTATCGCCGAAAGCTATCCCGGCGTGACAGAGTTCCTCGCTGATTTAGCGCTGGCCCCGCCGGACGGCAGTGCGGTGGGCGTGGAACCTTTAGGGCGGGACGACGAACAGGTGGTGCTGTCGACGATTCATTCGGCGAAGGGGCTGGAGTGGCAGTGTGTATTTTTGTTATGGGTCGTCGACGGGAAGTTCCCCTCCGTGTTTTCGTTCAACACCGATGAAGAGTTAGAAGAGGAGCGGCGCTTACTGTATGTCGCGGTGACTCGGGCGAAGCGCTATCTGTTCTTGACCTATCCGATCAATGTGTATGACCGGAGTTCCGGCATGTTGTTATCTAAGCCATCGCGATTCCTGGATCACGTGTCGCCCCGTTTGTTTGAAACATTGGCTCTGGTCGAAGAAGGCCATGGGCATGAATGGGGGCACGAGCCTGACAGGTACGTCTAGGTCGATCGTTCCCACCAGATAACTCTTGTTGTGCTGCCGTACTCCATTCTACGATGCAGGATTATCATGCGTCCGGTGCTCGTTTATAACGGTTGGTTCCGAGCTGTGATGGTCGCGGGGCTGCTACTGGCGCCGCTGATCTTCGCCCGGGCCAGAGCAGAGACGTCCGCGCCATCTATGGATTCCTCGCGCCTCTGGGGCACATTGGTAGCGGAAGCGAAAGCCCTCCGTCTTCCCACTCGGTTCCTTGAGCAAATTCCAGCGCAGTTTGTGGCGTTTGAGTTTGAGGATCTGCACGCGTTTGCTGCGGAGTATCACCCGGCCGAGCATCGCATGGTGCTGGACCGATCGCTTTCTCTGAATGCAGCAGGGAGGACCCTGCGTCCATTGGCGCGGTTGACGCACAAGGAGTTGGAAACGCTCTATCACGAATTGTTTCATGCCTATATGGATTTTGTCGAGCAGGAGCGTATGCCGTCGGCTGCCCAGGCGTCGTTTATGGCGTTCGCTCGCGAGCAGCAACGGTGCCGCTATCAGCAGGTCCTCATCACGCCGGTGCTCCAAAAGAAAGACTTGAAAGAGGAGCGCTTTCTCAGCGAGACGGAGTCTTGGGAGGCGTTGAATGAAACCTGGGCGGTGTTTGTGGGGTGGGCAATCTGGACCCAGATGGAAGTGGAGAAGAAGGGGGCGCGTGAGCTTCGACCATCCGGCCGGTCGTTGAATGTTCCGGCTTGGATCGCCCGGCTCAGTCAGGCGGAGCAGGACGCAAGCTTGAGTGGATATTACGAGCCGGAGGATCCGGGTGAAAAGGCGCTGGCACGCAAGCGATTTCTGGCGCCGGACTTTCGTCTGTCTGCCCCGGAGCTGCGGTTGCTCATGACTGATGTATTAGGTAGTCCGGCGGACATGATCCGCCAAGCCGATCAGGTATTGAAGCGCGCGAGAGCTGTGCCGGCTTCAAGTGGAGCCTGTGAGGCTCCTACCGCATCGTAGAATTGTTCCTGCATAGAACATACCCCCTTGACAATGGAACGCGTCGCAAATAAAATCGGCTGCTTTCGAAGCCAGGTCAATCCTCATTTCATCAGCGCTCCAGTCCTGTTGTTTTGCTGGGGAGCTGTGCAGGGTGGGGCTTACTTTCATTCTTTTTTTCCGGGGAATGAAGTCGCTCTGGTTCGGGAATTACTTGAAATAATGGTATTCGCTTGAGTTTTGGAACGCGTGCCTAGCGGGCAGGTACCCAAGTGGACAAAGGGGGCAGACTGTAAATCTGCTGCCTTATG
>JACOEL010000037.1 GCA_024998625.1 Nitrospira sp.
GGCGCATTATAGGGACTTCTCACATCGATACAACCATTTTGAGATAGGTTCTAGTCAGGGCAGTCTTCGGCAGATCATTCTTTTGCCTCCCCTCTGTCTATGGATAGCCCGATATTGCGGAGAGTTGTGGTGTGCCGTTGGCCAGTACCGAAGAGGTACAGCCTTCGTGGAATGGCCTAACCCGGTTTGGATGGTACAGTCGGAACATCACCGCGAGGCAAACAATCACGGTCAATACAGCGCGCCGACCTATCCGCGCTTGCTAGGAGGTCAACGATGTCGCACCGAACGGTTCCTTTTCTTGCCTTGATGACAGTTCTGGTAGCGGGGTTACAAGGGTGTACGACGATGAATCAGCCCGGCTCTTCCACAACGTTACCGAGTAGTGCCTTCTTCACCATCGAAGCGACCGAACTGAAGTCGCTTCAAGCCATCGCCCATGCACAGGACTCCCGCATGAAGAGTTGCCACAAAGGTCCCGCCTGTGAGGAGGCGTATTACACGCGTGGTCTGGTCGCGCTCTTTGAGAATCGTGCGGATGCGATTACGGTATTTCAGGAACTACACACAGCCATGCCGAACAGCCGCTATGAGGCGGCGACGACGGGCTGGCTAAATCTCTTGCAGGATACGGTCCCATCCTCCAAGCACCATCAGGCGTTAATGGTTCAGTTGAGGGAGGAAGTATTGCATAATCTTCTGGAGCGTTCTGATTTGACGGCGCTGCGGACTATAAAGGACCATGACCGAAGGGTTGCAGAGCTCAAGTAATGAAACCATTTATAGCTATGAGCTGCGTGTCCTGTCCGGCCGGCATGCGTCGCATGCCGGCCGAATCTGTTTCTGCATCTGTCCCCTCATTGTTGTTCCACGAAGTGCCGGGATAGATTGCATGGGTTGCTCGTCTCCGCTAGTTGAGCGAATCCCTCTTTAATGCGCGATCCTATACATGTAGTTGAGTTTGCACAGACTCGCCGCTACACTTTGCCTGGGTAGAGTCGGGTTCCGTTTAGTTGTATCCTCGATGAGGGGTATATATGCGTCTGTTCAGTATGACCTTCGTGGTATCCGTCATTCTGTTTGTCGGAGTCTGCTCGGTGCGGGCGGCCGAGCCACTGCCTGGAGCTGATGGCCAAGCGGGTGGGGGTGAGGCGATCACAGGGCAGGATGGTGCGCCGATGGTGTTGGTTCCGGCCGGGCCTTTTACGATGGGGAGCAACGAGGGGCTTCCCGCTGAGCGCCCTGAACATGTCGTGACCCTCGACGCGTATGTCATCGACCGGTATGAAGTGTCGCTGCAACTCTATCGAAAGTTTCTTCAGGCGGCGAGATATGATGCGCCGCCGACCTGGGATGATGAAGCAGCGGAGACGGTCGGCGACCGTCCGGCTGTCGGGATGAGTTGGGAGGATGCAGCGGCCTATTGTGCTTGGGCAGGGAAGCGGCTCCCGACGGAAGCTGAATGGGAGAAGGCTGCGCGTGGAACCGATGGCCGTCGTTACCCGTGGGGCCCCATGCAGCCGTTCGTGGACATTGCCAACTACAATCGCGGTGTGTGGGTCAGCGAAGCCATTACGTTGGTGAGTGTGGCCGGTGGGGTGGAAGGGATGAGTGTCCGCCACGGGCTGAAAGCGGGGGGGCGGAGCCCGTACGGCCTCCATCATATGGCGGGAAATGCGGCCGAGTGGGTAGCCGATTGGTATGATCGTACGTATTACAGCAAGAGTCCCGATAAAAATCCGACGGGTCCTGCCAATGGCGAGAAACGGGTGATTCGTGGCGGGTCGTGGGCCGATTTGCCTGTGGCGCTAAGTGCATCTGCGCGGGTCTCGGCGGAGCCTGGTTTTCAGGACCGCACCATTGGATTTCGCTGCGCGATGGATGCCAAGAAATAGAGCCGGGGGTGAGCTCTAAGGCCCGCGTAAGCTTGCTAATTCCTGGCTATGCTTAATTCAGGTCCCGCATTGTCTGTTCCACCGCCGCACCGAAAGCATAAGGCCGTTGCCGCGTTCGCGGCTGGGCTTGTGTTTCTGGTCGCGCTGGCGGGGGTCCGCAATATCTCGCCCCCGCCTGACTCAACCTCGGCTATCCAAAATATTGATCCGAACATGGTACCGTTGGTGACAGGAGATGAACCGATTCAGGAACTCTTTGCCCGCGCCGGCTGTCCGGTTTGCCATCAGATTCCCGGCATTGCAGGTGCGAAGGGGCAGGTCGGTCCGCCACTGTGGTTAGGGAAGACCGGGGCAGGCCGCCTGGCCGATCCGCAGTATAAGGGGCAGGCGCAGACGGTTCGTGAATACATTGTGGAATCTGTGGTGTCTCCGGGGAGCTATGTGGTGCCCGGGTTTCCTCCGGATACGATGCCGGCGTGGTACGGACGGAAGCTGAGTGGGGCTGCCTTGAATAAAATCGCGTCGTATCTGGAGCATGCGGTGGAGGAGCCGTCCTCGGGACGCCCTTAGGCGAATCTGTCGATCAACGGCGTGGTGTGCGCTCGCACGGGAATCGCCCTTGAGGATTAGGGGGCTCAATGCCTCGACCCTCAGCGTTTTTTGCCCCCGGCCTGACCCATCTGTCCTTGAATCTGGAATCCCTTCTCATCCCGGTCGCTCTTGTCCAGGAGAGCGGCCACTGCATCGTCGCCTTTCAATCCCGCCAGTTTAATTTTGAGACGGAGGTTGTTGGCGCTGTCGGCGTTGATCAAGGCTTGTTCAATGCTGATCTTACCTGCCTTATAGAGCTGCAACAGCACGTGGTCGAATGTCTGGCAGCCTTCGTCGATACCCTGTTCCATCGCCTCTTTCAGGGTATCGATTTCAGAACGTTTGATGAGGTCCTTGATGCGCGGCGTATCCAGCATGATTTCGAGTGCGGGCACGCGGCGGCTGTCGAGGGAGGGGATCAATCGTTGAGAGATGATGGCCCGCAGGTTCAATGAGAGCTGCAGATAGATCTGCGCATGCCGTTCGACCGGGAAGAAGTTCATGATGCGCTCGATCGATTGATTTGCATTATTCGAATGCAACGTTCCGAGGCAGAGGTGCCCCGTTTCAGCGAACGTGATCGCG
Source organism: Nitrospira sp. (assembly GCA_024998625.1). Classification (GTDB taxonomy): domain Bacteria; phylum Nitrospirota; class Nitrospiria; order Nitrospirales; family Nitrospiraceae; genus Nitrospira_A. The sequence continues at coordinate 3,072 of JACOEL010000037.1, forward strand.
GCTTCCATGGTTTCCGTATCCCGGATTTCGCCGATGAGAATCACGTCCGGCGCCTGGCGCAAGGTATTCTTCAGGGCATTACCGAAGGAATGGGTATCGAAGCCGACTTCGCGCTGGGTCACGATCGATTTCTTGTGGTGATGGACGAATTCGATCGGGTCTTCCACGCTGATGATGTGGCCGGCATGTACCGTGTTGCGGTGGTCGATCATCGCGGCGAGGGACGTGGATTTCCCGGAGCCGGTCGCGCCGACCACCAACACCAGCCCCCGCTTGGTCATAGCGATGTCTTTGACGATGGGTGGCAGGTCAAGCTGCTCTACCGTCATGATCTCCGCTTTGATATGCCGAAACACCAGTCCGACATTACCCTTCTGTCGGAAGATGTTCACGCGGAAGCGGCCGAGGTCTTTGTAATACAGGGCAAGGTTCATCTCCATCTTCTCTTCGAACTCACCTCGCTGCTGGCCTCGCATGAGGGCCAGAGCCAGCGATTCGAGTTGCTCGTTCGTGAACGGCGGCGCATCGGTCCGATGTGTCGATCCATGGATGCGATAAATGGGGGGCGCATCGACGGTGAGATACAGGTCGGAGGATTCTTGCTTGACCATCACTTCGAGAAGCGTGCGAACATCCATGAAATGCCTCTTTCTAATGCCGTGGGAAACCCGTGTCGGTTGCGCTGAGGGCCAGTTTACGCGGCGCCCCCTGCAGCGGCGCTAAAGAGATTGGGATTCATGCTGCGCGATTGAGCCTCAGCTTTTGTCACCAGTCCTCGTGTGGCCAGATCGACCAGGGCCATATCCATGGTCTGCATACCGTCTTTTTGACTGGCCTGCATGATGCCGGGAATTTGGTGGAGTTTGCCCTCGCGGATGAGGTTCCGCACCGCAGTCGTGCCGACCATGATTTCCACCGCCGCAATCCGGCCCCCGCTCTTTTTCTTCAGGAGCGTCTGGGTCAGGACTGCCTCCAATGTTTCCGAGAGCTGTGCGCGGACTTGGGCCTGTTGGTTCGGAGGGAAGGCGTCGATGATGCGGTCGATGGTTTTCGGGGCGCTGGACGTGTGCAGGGTCGCAAAGACCAAGTGTCCGGTTTCGGCAGCGGTCAACGCCAGCTGGATCGTATCCAGGTCTCGCATTTCGCCGACGAGAATGATGTCGGGGTCTTCGCGGAGTGCGGCGCGGAGGGCGTTGGCGAACGATAGCGTGTGGACGCCTAGTTCCCGCTGGTTGACCAGGCATTTTTTGGATTTGTGTACAAACTCGACCGGATCTTCGATAGTGAGGATGTGTCCTTCAAAGGTGTTGTTGAGATAGTCGATCATGCCCGCGAGTGTGGTGGATTTCCCGGACCCGGTTGGGCCGGTCACCAAAATCAGGCCTTTTTCGCGGTCGCAGAGCTGTCGAAGGATCGGCGGCATGCCCAGTTTTTCCAGGGGAAGGATCTCCGTCGGAATGGTCCGGAACACGGCCCCCAAGCCACGCCCTTGCACAAAGACGTTGACGCGGAATCGGGCGATGTCGCCCAGGTCGAAGGAGAAGTCACACTCCCGGTGTTCTTCGAAATTCTTCCGTTGCGCGTCACTCATCATGTCATAGATAAGCGCGTGAGTTTCATCCTGGGTCAGGGGAGGATGGTCGAGTTTCTTGAGATCGCCATGCAGACGGATCATCGGTGGCTCACCGGCGCTGATGTGGCAGTCCGAAGCGCCCTGTTGGACGCCAAAGGTCAACAGTTTGGAAATATCAATCATCGGATCACTCCATGCAGTGAGAGAATGTAGGGATAAACGAGCGTCGCTATGAGTAGATGATCATGGCTCGTCAGGTTGATGCGATCATGCCATAGGAAGGTGAAAAAGCAAGAAAATACCCAGAAGAGACGAGGCCGAAGCGGCCGCCGGCGGCCGCTCTGTGAAGGGCGATTGTTGCTTAGATCATGTTGAGCGAACGACCCGCCTGTGTCAGCGCTGCCAGCGCCTGGTCGATGTGCTCATCGGTGTGATCGGCCGTGATCGTGAGGCGAATCCGGCTCGTGGAAGCCGGCACCGTTGGTGGGCGAATCGCGGGGGCATAGACTCCCAGTGTGAGCAGTGTGTGGGCGAGGCTCATCGCGCGATCGGGATCGCCGACGATGACCGGAAGAATGGGGCTCTCCGAAGCGGCGAGCCGGAAGCCGAGGCCGCTGAGTCCTTGCGCAAGGCGATGGCGATTCCGCCACAATCTGGCTCGCCGCTCAGGCTCCTGCCGGATCACGCAGAGCGCCGCCGTGGCGGCCGCGGCGGAGGCCGGTGTGGGGGCGGTTGTATAAGTGAAGGCGCGGCAGGTATTCACGAGATAGGCCACGAATTCCGCTGATCCAGCCAGGTAACCTCCGGCGCTCCCGATCGCTTTGCTCAAGGTGCCCATGTGATAGGGGATGCGCGTTTCGACATCGCAATGTTCGAGGGTGCCTCGCCCTGTCTCTCCCAGGATCCCCGTGCCGTGCGCATCGTCGACATAGACGGCGGCACCATACCGTTCCGCCAATAGGGCGATATCCCTCATCGGTGCGATGTCTCCATCCATACTGAAAATTCCATCGGTGACGATGAGGGTCGGTTTGCCGGGGGGCCGGCTGCCAAGCAGTTGCTCCAGGTGATTCATGTCCCGGTGGTGGTAGATGCGAAATGTGGCACCGCTCAAGCGGCAGCCGTCGATCAGACTTGCGTGGCAGAGGCGGTCGGCGAGGATGAGTCCATCTTTGCCGATCAGCGCCGGAACGGCGCTGATATTGGCCAGATAGCCGGCTGCGAAGGTGATCGCGGCTTCTGTGTTTTTGAATCGGGCGAGTGCTGTTTCGAGTTCCTCGTGGGACGTAAGGGTGCCGCAGACCAGACGCGAGGCCCCGGATCCCGCCCCGTATTGACGCGTCGCTTCGACGGCCGCTTCTACGACGGCCGGGTGGGTGGCCAGGCCCAGGTAATTATTGGAGGAAAGCAGGATCACGGTGTGCCCGTCGAGCCTGACCGTCGGCCCCGTGGAGGAGGCGATGGTGCGCAGCCGGCGGAGTAGATGCTGGTCCTGCAATTTTTGAAGATATTCCTTGAACATGTGTCCCGTACCCGCGAAGGGCTTGAATATTTGACAAGGCTGACTGCTCCCTAGTATAAGGCGCGAGGCGCTCGGAAACGACCGCTTCTTTTCCAGTGCCTAGAGAATAATTGAGAGAGCATGAGTTATCGAATCAAGGTTCCAGCAAAAATCGATCCGCTCGATGAAGCTCATTTGTTGACCGGAGTGGAGCGGTTCCTGCTTGTCTTGCAGGAACAGCGGCGGGCAGTTCTGGTCGGGCTGGGAGTCTTGCTCGTTGCCGCGGCGGTGGTTGCCGGGGTCATTTGGTATGACTACCAGGCCACGCTGAAGGCTCGTGAGCTCGATCAGGAAGCGACGCTGCACTATCTCAACCGACCGGCTGACGATCCGAAAAAATCTCACGAACAGCTTGCGCAGGCCATCAATCTCTACAAGCAGGTAGTGGATCAATATCCACGGAGCCCCGTTGCTCCCCTGGCCCTGTTCCATTTAGGGAATGCTCAGGTGCTGGCGAATGAGGTTGACGCGGGAATCGAAACCTACAAACGATTCATGTTGCTCCATGGTTCCAATACCTCGCTCCTGGGGCTTGTCCAGCAGCGGATGGCCTACGCCTATTTGCTGAAGGGGGATCGTGATCAGGCGGTGAAGGCGTTTACCGGCATCCTCGAGATCCCCGGCGCACTCAATAAAGATCACGTGCTCTTCGAGTTGGCCAAATTGGAAGAATCGCAGTCCCGTCCTGAAGGGGCCCTCGCGCACTACCAGGATTTGATGAAAAATTATCCTAACTCGCCCTTCACCAGTGAAGCGGCCGTGCGAGTGAAGGTGCTGGAAGTGAAGAAGTCTCCGGAGACTCCGGCGGCGGCTGCCACACCTGCTCCGGCCGTGACTGCGCCCGCTCCCCAACCTGAGGCGCCTGCTAAGTCTTCGGGCAAGTCTCCCGCGCCGTCCTCCAAGAAAAAGCCGTAATGGTTCTCTTAGGGAAGCTCTGATTTATTCCCCTTGCGGTCTATGCATGGATGGCCTCACACC
>JACOEL010000023.1 GCA_024998625.1 Nitrospira sp.
GAATACGCTACCCCTAGCACATCGCGAACGGAGAATAAATCAGAGATTCCCTAGAATAAGAGCGTAGATCGGATCGCATATCGCATATGGTTCGGAGGCGGAATCTCCGTTCCGTCCTTGCCAGATGCTCTCCGCGATAAGCCATTAGCTCGGCAGTATTTTCGCTAGAAACCGTCCTGTGTGAGACTGCGCGACCTTCGCAACCTGCTCCGGTCGTCCTTCCGCCACGATCTGTCCGCCGGCTTCACCGCCCTCCGGTCCGAGGTCGATGACCCAATCGGCCGTCTTGATGACATCCAAATTGTGTTCGACGATGATGAGGGTATTCCCGGCGTCCACGAGTTTATGCAGCACCGTGAGCAGCTTCTTGATGTCGTCCAGGTGCAGGCCGGTGGTCGGCTCATCGAGGATATAAAGCAGGTTGTGCGCGGACGGATCTTTCAGTTCGGCGGCGATCTTCAGCCGTTGTGCTTCGCCACCGGATAGCGTAGTGGCTGCCTGGCCCAGCCGCAGATAGCCCAATCCAATCGAGGACAGCAGGTAGAGTTTTTCGGTCAGTTTCGGCGATCCCGAGAAAAATCCCTGCGCCTCTGTCACGGTGAGGTTCAGCACATCGTGGATCGATTTGCCCCGGTACCGGATGCTCAGCACCTCCGGTCTGAAGCGCTTGCCGTCGCACTGTTCGCAGGTGGCGTAGATGTCTTCGAAGAAGTACATCTCCAGCTTTTCATACCCGTTCCCTTCGCATCGCTCGCAGCGTCCGTCGGCGCTGTTGAAGGAAAAGTGCCCTGGGGTCAGGCCGCGGCGCAGGGCCTCCCGCTCGGAGGCGAACAGGGTGCGGATCTCATCGAAGGCCTTCAGGTAGGTGATGGGGTTGGAGCGCGGCGTCCGGCCGATCGGTTGCTGGTCGATGAGCCGCACGCCTTTCACATGTTCGAGCCCTTTGATGGCCTGAAACTTTCCCATCGGGAGCGACTCGATGCGAAAGGCGCGGGCGGCGGCACGGTACAGCGTCTTTTCGATGAGGGTGCTTTTCCCCGATCCCGAGACCCCGGTGACGCAGACCAGCATATGGAGCGGAATGCGGACCACGAGATTCTTGAGATTGTGCTCGGCCGCGCCGGCGATGCTCAGGACCTTGCCGTTGCCCGAACGTCGCATCTTCGGCAGGGGAATGTGTTGTTCCCCGCGGAGGTAACGGGCGGTGAGTGGGGCCGGATCGGCGAGGAATTGTTCCCGTGGCGCCGCGCAGACGATGTGTCCACCCTGCTCGCCCGAACCGGGTCCCATTTCGATGATGTGATCGGCAGCCTGAATCATCAATGGATCGTGCTCCACCACGACGACGGTGTTGCCATGATTGGCGAGATCGCGAAGGATACCGGCCAGAGTGTCCGTGTCCCGGGCATGCAGGCCGATCGTCGGTTCATCCAGTACGTAGAGCGTGCCCACTAAGCGCGAGCCGAGCTGGTTGGCCAGGGCAATCCGTTGTGCTTCTCCGCCGGATAAGGTTTTGGTCTGCCGTTCCAGGGTGAGGTAGCTCAACCCCACCCGGAGCAGAAAGTTCAGCTTCGCATGCAGTTGGCGAAGGATATCCTTGGCGATTTCCGCGTCGAAGGTCGGCAGAGCCAGGCGCTTGAACCAGGCGGCTGCCGCTTCAATGGTGAGTTCGCCGATCTCCACGATGTCCCGCCCCGCCAGTTTGACGAACCGGGCGGCCGGTTTCAGGCGGCTGCCGTGGCAGGTCGGACAAATGGCCGGACTGCGGTAGCGGCTGAGCAGCACCCGCACATGGAGCTTGTAGCGTTTGGTTTCCAGATAGTCGAAGTATTGCCGCACTCCTTCAACCCGATCGCTTCCTTCCCAGATCAGCTGGTGCACCTCTTCGGGGAGCTCTTGAAACGGGGCCGTCAGATCCACGCCCTGTTTCTTCATCGCCAGCAATATCTGCTTCTGCCACCAGTCCGAGCCCGGCTTGCTCCAAGGCTCGATGACGCCGTCGGCCAGCGATTTGTTGCGATCGGGGATGACCAGGTCCTTATCGTATTGCAGAATATTGCCGAAGCCTTTGCATTCCGGGCAGGCTCCGAGCGGGTGGTTGAAGGAGAACAGCAGCGGGCGCAACGGTTCGAACGTCCGCCCGCACCCCTGGCAGCGAAAATGGGTGCTGTAGGTCCGGAGCCCCTGTCCGATCACCAGGATCTGGCAGGTGCCTTCGGCTTCCTGAAACGCGACTTCGATGGCCTCGATCAACCGGTGTCGGTTATCCGGCCTGAGGAGGAGTCGATCCAGCACGACCTGGATGCCCGATTCGCGGGTCTCCGGGAGCACGGCCTGCTCGTGCAGATCCAGCAGTTCCTCGCCGCAGCGTAGTCTGGTAAATCCTCGCTTCAGGAGTGAGTCGAGCAGCGAGCGGTCGTGGCCCGGGCCGAGATCCTTGAGAGGAAAGAGTACCATTGCCCGCGCGTCGGGGAATCGTGCCAGCAGTTCCTCGGCCACCGACCCTGGATGGTAGCCACGCGCCTCCTGTTTGCAATCCGGGCAGACCGGTTTGCCGATTTTGGCGAAGAGGAGCCGCAGCAGGTCGGCGAGTTCCGTGGCGGTGCCGACCGTCGAGCGGGCGGTGCGGACCGGATTCTTCTGCTCGATCGCGATCGCGGGGCGGATGTTGGTGATCCGATCGACATCGGGCCGGTTCACCTTGTCGAGAAACATCCGCGCGTAGGTCGAGAGCGATTCCACATAGCGCCATTGTCCTTCGGCAAACAGCGTGTCGAAGGCCAGGGACGATTTGCCGGATCCCGACAGGCCGGTGATGGCGGTGACCTGATCGTGGGGGATCCGCAGGGAGATGTTCTTGAGGTTATTCTGACGCGCGCCTTCGACGATCAAGTCGTTGGTGGTGCGATCTGGGGGGCTACGGTGTGCCACGGCAGCGGTTCCTTCCGGAGAAAGACCGACCATCGTAGCAAGCGCCGCAGTCGTCTGCAATGTCACCTGTCGGCGTCGGGGCTGAGACCTGTGTGATCCGCCCGGGCAGATTCGTATAATTTCCCCCTCACCGGAAGACTCTATGGTAGATCGATCGGCCTCTCTCGCGCGGATCGGATATCAAGGCCTGTTGGTTCCGTCGATTGAGACGTTGCGTGGCTTACATCTCTCCCATGTCCTGGCCGTACCGTTCGAAAATCTGGACATCCACCTCGGGCACCTGATCTCGTTGGATCCCTCCGTCCTGTTTCGAACGATCGTGATCAATCGGCGGGGCGGGTATTGCTTCGACTGAACGGATTGTTTGCGTTGCTGTTGGAGGAGGTTGGTTTTGTCGTTAGGCGACTGGCTGCCCGGGTGTTGTATGGGACGGAAGGCGTAAGGCCGCGGAGTCACCAGGTGCTACTGGTTCATCTGGACGGAGAGTGCTGGATTGTGGATGTCGGATTCGGAGGGCAGGCATTGCGCGAACCGTTGCCGTTGACGGTCGGCGAGGAACATCGGCAGGGTCCGGACCGGTTCAGATTCACCAGCGACGAGCGGGGAGAGTCTGTGCTGCAATGCCGCATCGAGGAGGTCTGGGCGAACCTTTATCCCTTCACGCTCGAACCCTGGCTGCCGGTGGATTTGTACCATGCCAACCCCGCAGGGCGGAAGAGTCTCATCGATACGGTGTTCAAAGTGCGGGATCAAGATGGTACCCAAGAACTTCGTGTAACGAGTGAATGGCAATGCAAAATGCTGCTCCAGGAACAGTTGGGATTAGTTCTCAACGATCACTTGAGCTCTTGATGGGTGAGGCCTGAAGTGGTTGTGAGTGTGCGGTCCGGTCTGCCCGCAAGCCTTCATAATCGTCGAGGAGAAGCGTCGAAAGTCGTCCAGATGCTTCGAGATGATCGTCTGGACGATATCGGGGTTAAGGCGAGTGTGTTCATGCAAGGCCACGTTGCGGAAGCCGACCATCCGCTGCATGCGTTGTTCAGCAGCACGTCATCGGCCATAGATCAGCCCGCGCTTCTTGATGTCCTTGAGTAGCTCCCGCCGTTCTTCGTTGAGCCTCGCATAGTCGGAGTATGCATACATCTCGAATTCAGCGCGGGCCTGATTGTCGTAACTTTTGAGGCATCGGCCGGTGCTAATAATCTGCGCGCGCATGGCCGTCGTCGTGCTCCTCAGATCCAGGAGGTCCACGTTACGGCCCACTTGTATGGTGAGTTCCTGCGCCAAGTGAAAGAGCCGTTCAACGCCTGGAAAAATGTCGAAGTAGACCGCTGCGCTCAAGGATGTGTTGCCGCGCCAGCAGCTTCACGGCCATGGGGAAGCGAGGATCTGAAGCAGCATCTGTCTTAAGAGGAGCCGCCTAGCGATAGATATCCTTGCGATGTTCAATTGCCAGGATATCCAACCACTCGCTGCCGGTCTTCCGGTAAAGGATTCGGTAGGGCCAGACCCGGTAGGACCAGACCTTATCTTTCTGAAATTTCCCTTTGAGCGGTTTGCCTTCGAGGGGATGGTCTGCGAGGTGGCGGATGGCGTCCTTGATTTTGTCGCGGGTTCCGGCGTCGAAGGAGGCCACATCCTTGATTGCCTGTGGGGTGAGCCTCGCCTGTCTCACTGCTTTTCGTTGAACACGTCCTTGAACGACCGAAGTTTCCCTGCCTTCGCTTCTTTCAGCCCTTGCTCAAGAGCTTTGACCGCTTTGGGATTTGAGAGCAGCTCCAATGTTTCAACCCAGCTTTCAAATTCTTCCGCCCCCATGACCACCGCTTTAGGAGTTCCATTTTTTGTCACGATTACCCGCTCGGACAAACGATCGGCATTGTCCACCAGGGAGGAGAATCTGGACCGGGCCTGCTTGAGCGACATGATTCTTGTCATCGTCATACCTCGTTGATGTGAAGTGTACACAATTGTGTCTCGTCGGACAAGGTATAAGCCCTACCGCGACAGCAATTTCACCAGACCCACGCAACCCATATAGAGGATCAGTGAGCCCACCATGGAGAGCCAGAAGCCGACGCGTTCGACTCCGTAAATCATGCAGCCGACGTAGACGAGCCAGGGCGGCACGAACCAGAGCAGATTCTTGGCATAGGTGACGAGGTGTTCGCTGCCGCCGTTGAGATAGATGAGGATGAACGTCGCGCCGGTCATCGCGGGAAAGGTGCTGGCGAAGGCGGCGAGAAACGACCGGCCTTGTGATCCCAGATAGGTTGAGATGCTGACAATGGTGCCGCCCAACAAGAAGTACAATCCGTACTTCGCCCAGTCGCCCATCCGTAGCCTCCTTCAGCTGCCTCGAAATGCCTGTTGCGCTTCCGCCTCGATCCGGTGGCCTAGTCCCGTGTAACGCGGGGAGAAATGGAACACGACCAACTCGCGGGCGCCGGCTTTCTTCGCCATGATTCCGGCCTGGCGTGCGGTGAGATGATAGCGAGTCCCGGCTTTCTCCGCGTCTTGGTCCAGATAGGGAGCCTCACAGTAAAAGATGTCGGCGCCTTGCGCAAGTTCGATGATCTTGGCTTCGTTCTCCTCGTCGTATCTGGCATCCACCACGTAGGCGAGTTTCTGGCCGCGGCTGATGGTGATGAATCGGTCGCGTACGTCACCTAGCACGAACTCGCGCTCCTCCTTGTGATGTTCATGGTAGAGCGTGGCGTGAAACCGAAAGTCGTCGGGCTTGCCCTGCCAGAGGTACTGCTTCACTTCCTTCAGCCAATAGCCCACGGGGAGTCCGGCTTCGTGTAGCCGCTCCTTATTGACGTTCACGTGAAACTGTTCCTGCAGCGAATAGGCCAGGGACGGAATGCGGTGATTGAGCGCGACTGCTTCGACGGTGAACATGGGATCGTCGAGCACGGAAAACCGATGGCCGGCTTGGCGACTGATGGGGAATACCTCTGGTGCGTCGTGGCGCTGAAATCCGTCGGTTGCCAGGAAGGTGGCGCGCTGGATTGTCTGCTCGTGGAATTCCTGCACGGTGATGGTGAGGGGATAGCCGTCCACAAGGTTCCAGGTGTAGCCATGAAGTTTTCCTTGAACATTGGCGATGAGGCTGGGTGGCCCATAGAGGTGGAGTGTTTTCCCGCGTCCGAGGGCCACGCGGAGCAAGGCATCGAACCCGATGAAGTGGTCCATGTGTGTGTGCGAGATGAAGATGTCGCCGGCGCGTAAGAGGCGGGTGGGGCCCAAGGCATCGTTGTGGCCCAGATCGAAGAGGAGCGCACGCTTGGACCAGCGCACTTCCACGAACAGGCCTGGATCGCCGAAGACATCATTGACGAGGTAGCTTGAGAAGGACGGGTTCATAGTTTGGTGAACGCTGAATCACTCTATCAGGAGCGGTGAATCCATCCTGAGTGCAACCTCTACTTTAAGGTCATCCGAATGCCGGAGAAGGGCAATATCAGGTCAGTATCGCTCGCATGACACTGTATAGAACGATGACTTCGACGGTGTGCGCCACGATCGGCGCGTAGAGGTTTCTGAGCATGACCCATAGGACACCCCACACCACGCCGTCCCAGACGGCAATCCAATGCAGGTGTTGAAAGGTTGCCACCAGGAAGGGATCGAACGCAAACAGCAGGGCACTCACCGACACGGCGATCGGAACCGGGATCCCCAGGGCGAGGAGCCGCCCCAGGAGAAAGCCGCGGAAGTTCAACTCGACCATGGTGGCGATGAACAGGATGAACCAGGGCACCATGATCAGCAGGGGAATCCTGGCGTGCGGGGTATCGGCGAGAAATCGGTAGTCTCCCCAAAGAATTGGAACGAGGTAGAGAATGGTAAGTACGTTGATTAGTCCGAGCGTCAGTCCGATGAGCAGGCCCCAACGGAGGCCCTGCAGGACAAGCGGGCGAGCAAGCCCGATTCGACGGGCGACGGATCCATTGATCCTGCTCCAGGCGATGAAGGCGGCATAGGCGCAGGCTTGGGGCAGAAACTGAAAGAGGCTGTGTTGTTGGAGCGTGGTCGGTGAGCTGTAAAACAGGATGGTGGCGGTGAGGGGGAGCAGCACGAGGGCTGCTCCCCGTTCGCCGGCCTGAGTCGCATGGGTCGAGGACGCGTCGTCAGGCTTGATCATGGACAGGTTAGTCGAGCCGCAGACTGTATCGCTCAAGGGTGGTGGCTTTGTTACGAGCCAGATTCGACAGCGACTTGTTGTAATCCAGCACCGCTCGAAGCTCGTTGCCCTGGGCGGTGGCCAGGTCGCGCTGAAAGTCCAGTACGAAGCGTGTCGTGCTGAGGCCGACCTTTAACCGTTCCTGTTCGGCCTGTAGTTGTTTCTCGGCCATGATACGGGCCGACCGGGTGGTTTCGATGCGCTTGAAATCGGTGTGGACGCGTCGGACCGCTTCCCGAACGCCGACGATCACCTGCTGACGGACGCTCTGGAGCGACGACTGGGCGTTGCGGGATTCCAATTGCCGCTTGTTGTAGGTGCTGTACGCCGATCGGTTGCCGATGGGGTAACTCAGGACGAGGCCCGCGCCGTAGTTGTAGAAGTCACCGCCGAAATTCCGCCTCGTGGCGTCGCCGTAGTCTGCGCCGAGCCCCGACAGTCCCATCGTTCCCTGAACGGACAGGGTCGGGAGGAGTTGGTTCTTGGCGAACTTCACATTCAGGTCGCTGCTCTCCACATTCTTTCCTGCTTGTAACACCTCGGGTCGGCGTTCCATGGCGATGTCGATGGCTTCCTGCAGGCTGATTGCTTCCAGTGAGGTGACAGGTGGATCGGTCGGAATGAGGCGCAAGTCCTGCCGGAGTTCCTCCTCGGCGGGGTTCAAGAGGCGGCGTAACTGGTCCTCCTGATCGCGAATCGATTTTTCCGCGACGAGGATCTGTTCGACTCGCGAGGCGACGGCGGCTTCGGCTTGCAGCACATCGACGATCGACATGACCCCGGCCTTGGCCTTGGCGCGGTTGCTGGCCAGCAGTTCTTCCGCCGCCTTAAGCGCGGCCTGCGCGACTTTGAGATTCTCATTCGCGAACACCATCTCCCAAAATGTCTGTTCGACACTGGCGATGACGGTGAGCACACGGTCGAGAAAAACATGTTGTTCGACCGTGGCATTGTTCTGCGCGATCGAGATGAACGTCTTGTTGATGTCGGTTCCGAAGTTCTTCAACAACGGTTGGGTGACCGTCAAGGCGAGCCCGCCGGTCCAGGCCGGGTTGAAGAGGAAGGTGTTGGGGCCGCTCACGTAGCTGCGTTGGGGACTGTAGTTCAAATCGTAGTTGGCGCCTGTCGGCAGATTTTGCGTGATGTCGGCGGTGAGCGAGTGGGAGTTCTGGTCGAATTTGGTGATCTCCTGCAGGTTTGCCCCGGTGAATCCCAGGATCGGCCGGTTGAGCGGCGAGACCTGACGGTTGTATTGCCCGTTCAAACTGACGGTCGGATCGAACTTCGCCTGCTCGATCACGATGTCGGCCAGGCGACTCTCTCTCGTTTGGCGACCGATACTGATATCGAGATTGTTCTGCAAGGCTTTCAGGACGGCGTCGGCGAGCGACATGGCCTCCCGGCGTTCCGTCGGGACCGGCTTGTTCACTTCCAGTCCGAAGGAATCGGGTGCCGTCCAGAGGAGGAGCGCCGCTGCGCTCCCGATGAAAAGGCACCCCCGGAGGATTGAATTCGTCATAACAAACTCCTTGATGCGAGGTCTGCGTTGGGCCATACTGAATTCGAAATGATGCTGGCGTGGTACCATAAACAGAAGTCGGTGTCCATGCTGGGGAGTGTGCCGGTGGCTACGAATCGCGCGAACAGGATCCTCTCGGTGGCTGGTCTGACGATACTGCTGTTGGCCTCCCCGGCAGCGGCGCAATCCGTCTCGAGTGTACGAGGTCTGGGGGGAGGGGTCGCGCCGCTGTTTGGTCTGGTGGGGCCGGGAAACCTCTATATCGATAACCAGGGGACGCAAGGGTACATATATAATTTGGGCAATAACTTCGAATCGTATAACTTCCGCAATCCGGCGACCGGGCGGGCCTGGAGCGGCGCCTTGATGACGCTCGGTCCGCAACTCTCGGTGGGGCTGATTCAGGGTGCGAATCAAGCTGGATCGCCCGTGGTCTTTCCACCCGTCCCGCGTGAGGCGGGGCCGCTCTCTCCCGTTCAGTCGGGTCTGCTCGACGACATCATTCCCTAGCCCGGACTATTTATGAATCCCTGCTTCGGCGTCCGATTCTGTCGCCCGGCGAGGCTGTTCTCGTTCGGCCTCCTCGACGGACTGCACGTACGCCTGCGTCGGCCTTACGTGCGAGCAGCCTCGGTGGGCTTCCGTCTCGAACGTCTCGCGACGGCATTCATGAATAGTCCGGGCTAAGCAGTATGTTGGATCACCTGCTCGGCCGCGTTGGCGGATGTGCCCCTGCGCCGGATGGTCTCGCCTTTCGATACTCAATATTTTCCTGAACGAAGGTTTTCTTCTTTGTGGCGCCATGCGTCTGTCGTGATGGATGCGTGCGCGAGGCTTCGACGAAGGGGAGGGAATCGGGCGGAGGACATTGTCTGAGCGCAGAGCAGGAAATTTCTGTGGCGGTTTGGTTTGTCGATGCAAGCCTGTCACAGCCGATTCGGGCCGGGAACTGAATTATCAACAGAATCCACAGCACACAGATCCATCGATGTACAGATGAAATGTTGCGTCGGTTATGCTAAGTTATTGATTAACAATTGTTTTGAATGCTTGTGTTCGTGAGTTTCACTCACGGGGCACACGACGGTACAACGCTTGCTTTGCCTTCCGGTCATCGCGAGCATTCACTCCATTTACATCAAGACGACAAAAACAATCAGCCCGTGTCAAAGATGTCAATTGAATCGGATAGGCAGAACAGAAAGAATGCGGCAGATGGTGGTGTGGCGCGGTGTGCGGTGTAAGGTTCGATGCCGTTTCCGGCACCGGCCGCTGACCGTTCAAGACTAGAAGGAGATGTCTCTATGAGGATTGCCCAGGTATCGCCGCTGTGGGAGAGCGTCCCTCCAAAGTTGTACGGAGGCACGGAACGCATCGTCTCCTACCTGACGGAAGAACTCGTCCGTCAAGGCCACCAGGTGACGTTGTTCGCCAGCGGTGATTCGGTCACGCGGGCAAAGCTGGAAGCCCCCTGCCAGCAGGCCTTGCGTTTGAACACCGGGATCTTCAATCGAGAAGCGCCGCTTATTCAGATGATGGAGCAGGTCTTTGCTTCCGCCGACCAGTTCGACCTGATTCACTCCCATCTCGACTTTCTGGCATTTTCTCTCTCTCGCCGATGTCGTGTGCCCGTCGTGACGACGCTCCATGGCCGGCTGGATTTGCCCGAACTCGTGCCGGTCTTCCGTGACTTTGCGGAGCTACCGCTGGTCTCCATTTCTGATTCGCAACGTCGGCCGTTGCCCTGGTGCAATTGGCAAAACACCGTCTATCACGGCCTGCCGCACGACCTCTATAAATTCCATCCTGAGCCGGGCAAGTACTTGGCGTTCCTGGGGCGGGTCTCGCCGGAAAAGTGTCCGGATCAAGCGATCGAACTGGCCAAACGTGTCGGGATCCCCATGAAGATGGCGGCAAAGGTCGACCCGGCCGATCGGGCCTATTTCGAGCGGGTCGTCGAGCCCCTCCTCGACCATCCCTTGATCGAGTTTGTGGGAGAGATCACCGATGCGGAGAAGAGTGATTTTATCGGGAATGCCATCGGCCTGATCTGCCCTTACGATTGGCCGGAGCCCTTCGGCCTCGTGTTGATCGAAAGTCTTGCATGTGGCACACCGGTTCTCGCCTACCGACGGGGATCCATCCCGGAAATTATCGGCCACGGTGTCACCGGTTTCATCAGCGAAAATCTCGATGAAATGGTGAGCCAGGTCGACAAGCTTGGCACGATCGATCGTAACCGATGCCGGCAGGTGTTCGATGAGCGGTTCACCGCCCAACGGATGACGAACGACTACGTGAAGATCTACCAGCAGTTAATCACCGATGCCGCTGCGCTCCCTGGTAAGTCCGGGCAGCAGCACGCTTCGAACCTCTAGTCAGCGCGACATTAACCTCGCGGAAGGACAAGCATGGCAGCTGAGTCGCAATCTACCCCTGAGTCGAACGTCAACGGGTGGCGGTTATTGGGGACCCGTGATTTCGGCTGTCTCTGGGCTGGCCAGGTCGTCTCCCAGATCGGCGATGGTCTCAACAAGGTGGCGCTCCTTTGGTTCGTCTATGAAATGACCGGGTCGGCGCTCAAGATGACCGCCATCGGGTTATTGCAGACGATTCCCCCCCTGGTCTTCGGTCCGTTGATCGGCGTCTACCTCGATTACCTCCCCAAGAAGACTGTCATGATTGTCGTCGATCTCTTGCGCACATTGATGGTGCTCCTGATCCCGCTCTTCTATGCGTTCGACATGTTGACGCTTGAGCGGTTGTACGTGCTGGTCTTCCTCATCTCCATTGTGTCCACAGTGTTCGGCCCGGCTCTGGCGTCCGCGGTGCCGCTGATCGTCCAGCGCTCGCAACTCACGACGGCGAATGCGTTTCTCCAGAGCACCACCAACATCGGTGTCTTGCTGGGGCCGGCCATGAGCGGTTTGGGTATCGCGTTGATTGGCGCTCAAAATGTGCTTTATGTGGATGCTGCGACCTTTCTGGTGTCCGCGCTCTTCCTCCTGCCGATTCGTGTGCGAGACAGCCGGACGGTGAAGGGACTCGACGTGCTGGCGACACCCGTCATGCAGGACATGATGGTCGGATTCCGCTTCGTGTTCCTCCAACACCGAGTGGTATTCGCGCTGATGATTACCGCAGTGCTCTACAACCTGGCGATCAGTGCCTTCGTATTCCTCCTCCCGGTGGTGGCGAAGGAGTTGTTGCAAGTCGGGCCCATGGAGCTGGGCTGGTTGTGGTCGGCCTTGGGCATCGGAATGCTGGCGGCCTCTATTTGGCTGGCGCGGACGCCCCAGGGGAGCTTTCAGGATCGCATCGGCAAGATCGGGCGTTCTCTGACGATCGGCGGTATTGCGGTCTGTGCATTGGGACTGATTCAGACGCCTGTCCTGTTCAGTACGTTCTTGCTGATCGTTATCATCGGCGGAAGTACCTCGCTCTTCTACCCGGTCGTATGGGCCATGCTCCAGGAAGTTACCCCCGAACATTTGCTGGGACGCGTATTCACCACGTTCAGCGTCGGAGGGATGGCCTCCGCCATGGTCGGGATGGCCGGGTTTGGATGGGCCGCCGACACGCTCGGTCCGGCCGTAAGCCTCATCGGGATCGGACTGCTCTTATTGCTCACTGCGATGGTCACGGTGCAGGTAAGCCGCCGTGGCCACGTGGTGAGTCCGGCTGTTGCATAATTTTCTCCTCACATCGGCTTCGTATCGGCCTGCAGGGCACCTCAGCGGCGCCTGCGAGTCTCGTAGTGTCATGGCACGATCTTCGGGCGGGGCATTGTCGGTGTTGCTTTCTGCCCCTCCGTCGCGTATGTCTTTTCTTCCGGGGATGTTTCGTATGCCGAGATGCTGGTGAAGGCCGACTCTCGGTAATCGGCTTCGCAGTCTCGGTTCAATTCAATACATGAGGGGCACATGCCTATGCGGGTGATTCGAACCGTCTATGCGACAGGTGTCCTGGCGCTTTTCGCGGCGTTGGGAATGGGGAATGTGAATTGGTCTGCTCAGGCAGAATCGATGCCTGAGGGAAAGTCTGAAGCCCCGCCGGTGCCACGACCGAAGGATCCCGATGCGAAGCTGAAGGAGCCGGAGTCCAAAGCGAAGGAGTCGGACTCGAAGCCTAAGGAATCAGACGCCAAGCCTCCTGAAAAACTTAAAGAGGTGGATGCGAAACCCAGGGAACCGGAATCAAAAATAAAGGAACCGGAGGCGAAGGTCAAAGATCAGGAGCCGAAAGCCAAGGAGCCCGCGGCAAAGGGTAAGGATTCCGAACACAAGGCCAAAGAGGCCGAGCAGAAGTCTAAGGACCCGGAGCCTAAAGCAAAAGAACCTGATGCGGCGGCTGAACATCCCTGCCCAGCGGTGCCCCATGCGGCAGAGGTGAAACCGACAGTCGAGGGGCAGGTAGCTCCCGGAGAGCCTGGCGTAGGAGAACGCTCCAAGACGGCGGAGCCGGAGAGTAAAAAACCGATACGTTCGTCGATGGTCACGGCTAAGTTGGCCCTCATGGCGGATCCGCACCTGTTTCCCTATGACATCGAGGTGGATGCGAAGGACAAGGATCTCGTGCTGCTTGGGAAGGTGTCGCAGGAATCGGATAAGCGAGTGGCGACCGACATCGTACGATGTCTCGAAGGGGTGCACGCCGTCGAGAATCGACTCAAAGTTGAGCCGGATGCAGCCCATGGTCTCTTCGCGGAACGAGACAAGATCATCACGCAATTGGTGAAAGAGCGGTTCGAGAAGAGCAAAACCTTGCAATCGGTCAAGTTCGATGTAAAAACTGAGGACGGCATCGTCACCCTTAACGGGGCGACGCGGTTCCAGATCATCGTACTCGAAGCGGCGCAAGCAGCCCGACAGGTTCCGGGTGTGCGTGCGGTGAACACCGATGCCGTGCGTTTGGTAGCCGGAGAATAGGAACGGTTCGTGACGACAGAGATACAGGAGGTCCGACACGCAGTCTGTTGACACTATGGAACCACGGCACGTGAACGGAGGAGGAACGGGACGCCCCAACGTGAAGTGGTCGCCGCATCTGCTGACGCGCGACTTCACGCTCGTCTGGTGGGGCCAGATGGTCTCGCAAGTCGGCGATGGTGTGTCGAAGCTCGCGTTGCTCTGGTTCGTCTACTCCATCACAGGTTCTCCTCTCAAGACCACCATGATCGGGCTGTTGCAGACCCTGCCGCCCATTCTGTTCGGTCCTTTCATCGGCGTCATCGTCGATCGCGTTCCCAAGAAACTCTTGCTGATCAGCAGCGACCTGATTCGCGCGCTGGTGCTAGGCGTGCTGCCCTGTTTGTTGCCGGTAGACTCGTTCAGTATCGAGCGGTTGTATCTCATGGTGTTCGTCCATGCGGTCGCCTCCGCGGTATTCGGTCCGGCATTGACTGCCGCCATTCCGTCCCTGGTCTCCCGCCACGAATTCACCGCCGCCAACGCGTTGCTGCAGACGACGACCAGCATCGGAATCATTGTCGGCCCGGCGCTGAGTGGCGTCGGAATCGCGACCATGAGTTCTCAGGAAGTGCTCTGTGTGAATGCGGTCAGCTATGTCATTTCCGCCGCCTGTTTTGCGTTCATTCGTTTTCCGCGGGCCGAATCTCAGCCGGCCGGCGGCGGCTCCCTGGCGGGAACCTTCAGTGATGTGCTGGATGGCTTCCACTATGTGCTCCATCGCCAACGGGTCATTTTGATGCTCGTCGGAGCGGCGTCCATGTATACCTTCGCCACGAGCGCCTTCAGCACGCTCTTTCCGGTGTTCGGCAAGAAGTTGCTGGACCTTGGCCCTATCGAGGTCGGGTACCTCTGGTCGGCATTCGGCATCGGGCTGTTGCTGGTGTCACTGGGGCTCGTCTCTCTGTCGGCCTGGTCCCTGCCTAAACGGATCCAGTTGATGGCGCTCTCCAGCTTCATCAGCGGCCTGGCGCTGCTCGGTTTAATTGTGACGTCGAATCGGTTGATCGCGGCGGCACTCATGGTCATCATTGGGATGGGGGCCGGGACGCTCACACCGGTGGCCTGGGGCGTGTTGCAGGAAATTGCCCCGGCATCGCTCCTGGGACGGGTGCTGGCGATTTACAACCTGGGCGCGATGACCTCCGCCATTGCCGGCATGACGATTTTCGGCTGGGTGACGCAGGAATTCGGCGAACGTCCCAGCGTGTTTGGGATCGGCGTGGGGTTATTCCTGTCGGCGCTGGTCTCGATGCGGGTGGCACGCTGGGTGCAGACTCATTGGGCGGAGGCGACCGTTCCTGCTGAGGAGGAGCCGCAGTCTGTGGTCATGGTCACGCAGCCCACGAGTCATTAATATCATTCAGCGGGTGGTCGAGGGGATTGGCCTTCTCTGGAAGAGGAACCGGACGAGGCACAGCTTGAGTAGGGAAGAAACGGAACGAGCGCGTCGTGATGTCGGCCATGACTCGTCGCGTCGGTGATTCTGGGAGCAGGGGAGGAAGACGTGGAAGAAATTATCAGTGTCAATGATCAGTTCTATATCCTGGCCAGTTCATCGATGGCGGATGATCGCACGCGCGTGCTCAAACATGGAGAAACGTTCGGCGTCTACGATCGGTATGGGGATATCCAGCCGGTGGGTCGAGGAACCCAGGGTGTCTTTCACCAGGGGACTCGGTTTTTGTCGCGCCAGGAACTATTCCTGAATAATGACCGGCCGATGCTGCTCAGCTCAACGGTCAAGGAGGACAATGCCTTGCTGGCCGTGGACCTCACGAATCCGGACTTGTATCGGGACGGGCGCATCTCAATTCCGCGCGGGAGTGTGCATGTATTTCGGTCGCGCTTCCTCTGGAACGGGGTGAGTTACGAACGCTTCCGATTGTCCAACTACAGTCTGTCGACCGTGAAGATGACGTTATCGATCCGGTTTGAAGCAGACTTTGCGGATATCTTCGAGGTGCGTGGGAAAAAGCGTGAGCGGAAGGGGCGGATGCTGCCGAACGTGTTGCGGAGGGATCTGTTGGTGCTGAGATACGAAGGCCTCGATGAGGTGACCCGGCAGGCACGGATTCAGTTTACTCCGGAGCCGATGGAGATCACGGCTTCACAAGCCACCTTCGAAATTGAACTCGACCCGAAGGGGGAGACGGCGGTGGTGGTGATGGTGGCCTGCGATGTGGGGGACAGCCATCGGCCCCTGTTGGCGTACGATGCGGCCATGGCCGAAGCGGGACTGGCCTTTGGTGCAGAGCAGACCGAGGATTGCACGATTCAGACCTCCAATGCCCAATTCAATGAATGGTGGAATCGCTCGGTGTTGGATGTTCGCATGATGGTCACCGATACGAATGAGGGCCCCTACCCTTATGCCGGTGTGCCCTGGTTCAGCACGCCCTTCGGACGGGACGGGGTTATCACGGCGCTCGAATGTCTGTGGATCAGGCCGGAATTGGCCCGCGGCGTCCTGGCTTATCTGGCATCGACGCAGGCCAAAGAGGTGAACCCCGCTCAGGATGCCGAGCCGGGGAAGATCCTCCACGAGACCCGCAAAGGTGAGATGGCGGCGCTGAACGAGATTCCCTTCGGCCTCTACTACGGCAGTGTCGATTCCACGCCGCTGTTTCTGATGCTGGCCGGCGCCTATTACGAACGGACGGCCGATCTGGCGTTTATCCAGTCGATCTGGGCCAACCTCGAAGCGGCGCTGACCTGGATGGACACCTTCGGCGATCCCGACCGTGACGGGTTTGTGGAGTATGTACGGAAATCACCCACCGGTCTGGACAATCAGGGCTGGAAAGATTCCCATGATTCGATTTCGCATGAGGACGGTTCGCTGGCTGAAGGACCGATCGCCCTGTGTGAAGTGCAAGGGTATGTGTACGACGCCAAAGTACAGGCGTCGAAGCTGGCAGATGCGCTGGGCTATATCGATCGTGCCAGTCAGCTTCGGCGGCAGGCGCGGTCGCTCAAGGAACGTTTCGAAGAGGCATTCTGGTGCGAGGAATCGTCAACCTATGCGCTTGCCCTGGATGGCCAGAAACGGCCCTGTCAGGTGAAGACATCCAACGCCGGCCACTGTCTCTATACGGGGATTGCAAGCGATGAGCATGCCAGGCGTGTGGCGGAGACGCTCATGTCGGATGAGCTGTTCAGCGGATGGGGTGTGCGGACCCTTGCCGATTCGGAGCGCCGGTATAATCCGATGTCCTACCATAACGGATCGATCTGGCCGCACGACAACGCCATGATTGCGGTCGGTCTCGCCCGGTACGGCCTCAAGTCCGGTGTGGAAAAAATCATGACCGGCATGTTCGAGGTCAGTCTCGTGCTCGACTTTCACCGCTTGCCGGAACTCTTCTGCGGATTCGTACGCAGACCGGGTCAAGGCCTGACGCGGTATCCGGTGGCCTGTAATCCTCAGGCCTGGGCTGCGGGGTCGGCCTTCATGGTGCTTCAGGCCTGTCTCGGCTTATCGATCATCGCCTCGGAGCAAAAGGTGGTGTTCAACCATCCGATCCTCCCGGAGTTCATCGACAAGATGCAGATCAAGAACTTGAAGGTGGGAACCGCCTCGGTGGACCTCCTGTTGCGGCGCCATGACCTCGATGTGGGCATCACGGTTATCCGCCGTGCCGGTAAAGTTGAAGTGGTCTCGGTGAAGTAGCGGCGCCTGCTCGAACGGTCGGCCGCTGCGTGCGGGCCGGATCGACAGCATCCGGTTGGGCGCAGAACGGCCTGCAAGCACGCTGAGGTGTTAGGGCGCGTCGGCGAGTTGCCAGGCTATGGCGAGTACGTAGCGCGCGGCGGCTGAGAGAATATCTGCATTGACGGTGTCTGCCGTGTCGGTGGGCTGATGGAAGTGCGGATGGACTCCGCCGCTCACCACGGTTACGGTGGGAACTCCCGCTTCCTTAAACGGCACATGGTCTCCCCCCGGGAAAAAACCGAACAGATCGATACGGTCCGCAAGTCCGGCGCGTTCTCCGGCCTGCTGCGCAGCAGGCTTTTCTAAACCGGTCACCCCGATCGTAAGCCGTCCGTTTCCGACTGCCGCATGATCCACATTGATCATGGCCTCGGTAGCGGGCAGTGGCATCATGGGTTGAGTCACATAGAGTTTCGATCCCAGCAAGCCCTGTTCTTCTCCGCTGAACGACACCAATATAATCGAACGTTTCGGGCTGACGGGCATGGATGTGAGCACCCGGGCGACCTCCAGGATCACGGCGGTGCCTGATGCGTTGTCGTCGGCTCCGGCAAAGAGTAACCCGCCTTGTTTTCCAAAATGATCGCGGTGAGCTCCGATCAGGATGGCGTCGTGCTGATGCGCGGCATCCTGTCCGGGAAGGAGTGCGACGACGTTCTGAAGCGTGCCGTTTTGTTGTGTACTCTGCCACCGCATTCGAATCGAGATGTCGGTGGTCATGGATTGCGGGGTCATGGTGTCGTTGAGTTGCTGCTGCAAGCGCCGCAACCGGTTGTCCTCGCCGGGTTGCTGCGCGCCGAGGATGGCTGAGGCGAGAGCGGTACTGATCCATGCGCCGGGAATCGTCCGGTGAGGGTCCGTGAGTCCGTAGAAGGCACTGGGACGACCCGTGACGCCACGACGGGTTTCATAGGCATTGAGGATCGGTCCGGTCGCGGTGAGGTAGCTGATGGCGCCATGTGCGTGGGCCATGTGCACTTTATCTGCGTGGGAGACCTGTTTGGCATACCGGTCAGGTTTTCCCCGGAGAAACAACACCACTTTGTTCCGGACGTCGATCTCGGCATAGTCATCGAGTCCGCCGGCCGGATCGGAAATTCCGTATCCGACAAAAACAATCGAGGCTTCCAGCTCTGCTGAAGGGGAATCGAGGATCGGGAGGTAGTCGGTGCCGATCACGGCAGGTTGACTCTCAGAGATCGGCCCAATCTGGAGCCGTGACCCGTCGCCGATTTGAGTGGTGCGGACGGGGGCGGACTGAATCTGGGTGTGCGCGGGGAGTCGATCAGGCGGGGCGGAAGACTCGGAGCCCGGTGAGCGATGTTGTTGTAGAGCCAGGAATCGTTGCCGCACGAACTCCGCAGAAGCAAGGTCGTCAGGGGTCCCGGTCTGGCGTCCGTTGAATGCCGGTCCGCTTAACACGCGGATATCCGCCAGCATGCGCTCACTGGAAACCAGGCTCAATGCCTGTGTGAGCGCTGTGGACGAGGAGTCCGTTTCTGCGGCGAGACCCCGGCCGGCAGCCAGGGTCATGCACAGGATGAACAGCAGGTGAAACGGAAGTCGAGCAATGTATGACGATTCAGTGGCCCTGGTCTCTCGCCGGCAAGGCGCCAATGGTATGGAGCGATTGCAGAACATCAGATAGACGTGGCAGAGGCCTTTTGCGCCGACCAGCGTTGATACCATCGCCAGAGTGGTGGCTGCAGAAAACGCGGAATCGGATACCCCAGGCCGCGGACATAGCCATCGTCTCGATCCAGCACGGCGAATGCCAGCCGGTACTTGTTGCGGAAGATCGCACAGCGGTGGTGCACCTCTTCGTCGCTCAGTTGGAGGCGCGCCCGGATTGCGGTTCCGATGGCCTCATCGGATGCCGCGTCACGGACCAGCGATTCGATGTAGGCAGGCGTCAGCTGAAACCGTCGCATGAATGATTGGTCCAGTGCGGAGGGGTAGGCATAGGTTCCGAGCGTGCCGGCCTGAAAGGCGCACACCTTATCGATCAAGCGGGGCAGCCAGATCATGCCTGCCAGGGTATCGCTCCATCGTCGCGGCGGCTGATGGGATAGGTCCATCCGGTGCCTCATAACCAGGGGTGCCAGAGGTTTCTTGTGAACGGGCAGCACTATAGCATACCCGGTCGATCCCATTGCAGAGAACCGAGGGCTCAATGTACTATCGGCTATCAGGTGAGCGTCGGACCCCTTTCTTTCAGGAGCCGATACGCTGCAGGGCGCCGGGCACAGATCGACGAGCGAGGCGAAGGGTAGGACCTATGGCAGAGCAGGGAAAGGGTCTTTACGACCATCAGTACGGACGGTTTCGCGAGAATCAAGGCACACATCAAGGCTATGAATTTCAGCACGGGCCTGTCGGGAGCATGCCTCCCCCCGTGGTGACGTTCATGGACAAGATAAAGTGGTGGACGTTGCGCGGCTGGCGACGAAAAAAGATCCTGGCTGAACGCGATCGATTTCAGCAGGACATCATCCGGATCAAGCAGACCCAGCCGAAATCGTAAGATCCGCTCGAAGGAGGAGTGCTCCCGTGCAATATGGAAACGAGCTGGTAAGGCAGATACAGTCCCGTGACAGTCAGTCGCTTTCTGTGGCGCATCTCAGGACTATCAGGAGATACGTCGGTGTCATGGTGTTGACCATGATGTCGGTGAGCGGGGTGGAATCGGTGTTGGCGGTGCCCAAGGAAACGTCTACGGAAAAGGCGGAACATTTGCGGCAACAGGCGAATCCCCAGCTCTTCAACAATTGGACATTCGATAAAGATCAGGCGGGAGGGGTTCCAAAGGGATTTCTTGCCGTGGCTTCGGGCGATCAACCGGGCGGGGAGTGGAAAGTGGAGGCGCAATCGGCGGCGCCTTCTTCGCCCAATGTCGTCCTGGGGGCCTCTTCTTGTCCCGCCTGTGTTGAGTTGTTGGTCGCGCAAGGATTTCAGTATGAATATCCTGAGCTGGTCGTCCGGATTCGTCAGGGAGCCGATACCACGTCCGGGCAGATTGGAGTGGTGTTCGGCCTGAAAGATCCGAAGAATTATTATGCGACGGTAGTGGATTTGTCGCAGAAGTCCATAGAGGTGGTGCGGGTGATCGAAGGCAAAGAGTCGGTTTTGGGCCGGGCGGCGATTAAGTTGAAGCCGGTTGAGTGGCATACGCTTCGGGTCCAACGGAACACCATCATCAGTAAGGATTTTGTGGAGACCTTCTTCGACGGGAGCCTGGCGCTTTCTGTTGAGGATCAAACGCTTGGTGTCGGAGAGGTGGGGATTCTGGTGCGAGGGCAGGCGACTGCGCGATTTGATAATTTCAACGCCTCGCCATTGTATTCCAGCCGTCCGTTGTCGGCCCCGGCTGCCTACTAGGCGCGATGCCGGCGGGTCGATTCGACCGGAAGCAATTTCACGCTTGCCTTTCCTATTTCGGTAGGATACATTGAAGGTGCTTCATTGCGAAGAGCCTTGGCGGTGAAGTAGAAAAAGAATTACAGGGCTCGAATTCGATGTTGTTTTGGGTTCTTCCCGGGAATTTCGGAAGCCAGAGCTAAGATTGCCGCTGTGTTTGCATCTTCGCCCCATTCCTTCCTCGTTTCTTTCTCGAGTCCCAGACAACACCATTTTATTCTCAAAGGAGGAACCCAATGGGTTCGAAGATCTACGTTGGCGGCTTGCCATATTCGACCACCGAGCAACAGCTGAGTGACCTGTTTGCGGTGCACGGGGCGGTGACGTCGGCGCGCATCATCACGGACAAATTCACCGGCCAGTCTCGGGGCTTCGGCTTCGTCGAAATGTCGGGAGATTCCGAGGCGCAGGCGGCGATCAACGCGTTGAACGGAACACAATTCGGTGGCCGCACGTTGACTGTGAATGAAGCTCGTCCGCAGGAGCCCCGTTCCGGTGGTGGCGGAGGACGTGGAATGGGCGGGGGCCGGCACTAAGCTGCGCTTGTTTCGCTATACCTATTCAGGGGCTGCCGACAGGGTAGCCCCTGCGTTTTTCTTACCGTGTTGTCCTCTCTCTGGTCTGCAGGGCCATCAGATTATCTGCCCCTGTTTTCCCAAGATAGAGATTTAGGAGTGTTGTTGCATGGTGTCGTTTGCTGAATTGTCTCTTACATCGTTTCTCGCTGACCGTTTACAACAGGCCGGGTTTACCGCGCCGACTCCCATTCAGTGCGCGGCGATTCCGCTGGCGTTAGAGGGGCGTGATTTGTTGGCCCAGGCCAAGACCGGCAGCGGGAAAACGCTGGCCTTTCTCATCCCCTTGATCGAACGGGCCGTCAAAGAGGGCTGGAAGCCTGTCGGTCATGCCGCCGCGTCGCATGCCGGATCCGCCAGATCGCCGCGCGCGCTTGTGCTCGCGCCGACCCGTGAACTGGCCCTTCAAATTGAAATGGAATTGCGCAAGTATGCGCCGCCGTCAGTCACGTCTTTGGCTGTGTACGGTGGGGTCCCCATCGAGCGGCACTACCGCGCCTTGCGCCAACCGCCGTTGATCGTGATAGGAACGCCGGGGCGTTTGTTGGACGTGGCGGGGACTCGCCATTTGGACTTGCGCGGTGTCGAATATGTGGTCATGGATGAAGCGGATCAAATGTTGGATCGCGGATTCCTGCGCGACATTCAGCGTATTCTGCAATTGCTCCCCACCCAACGGCAGACCATGCTGTTTTCGGCAACCTTCTCGCCGGAAATTCTGACGCTCGCGGAATCGATGCTGAAGAATCCGGCCCGAACGGCGGTGGATCCCGGCGTGAATACGCCGACCACGATTACCCACGCGTACTACGTGGTGCCAAGCGAATCTTCACGGGTGCAGTTGATTCACACACTGCTCCAGTCTCCGGAGTCCGGTGATCAGTCGATGGTGTTTTGCGATCAGAAATACAAAGTGAAGCGATTGGCTGCCCGTCTGGGCGGAGAGCCGGCGTCGGTCGGGGCCATCACCGGAAACCATTCGCAGGCCCAGCGGGAACGAACCCTTACGGCGTTCCGGTCGGGTCGGTTGCGCACATTAGTCGCGACCGATGTCGCAGCTCGCGGCTTGGACGTACCGTCAGTGTCGCAGGTCATTCATTACGAACTGCCCGGCAACCCGACCTCTTACGTGCATCGCACCGGCCGAACGGGACGGGCTGAACGATCCGGCGCGACACTCTTGATTCTCTCTCCGCAGGAAGAGCATGAATACTTAGCGATGGTGCGCCGTTTGAGAATCCAAACGAAGCGCCTGACGTTGCCCGCGCTGGCGGTACTGCCGCCTCCTGCACATGAGCCTGAGTCGAACGGCCAATCCAGGCATGATGGACGGGGGCGCGATGCCCGACCCCGTCGTGCCGGAGAGCGCCAGAACTCTATGCCTCAGGATGCGAGAGGCGGGCAGGGTCGTCGAGGTTGGCGGGCGGATCGTCCCGCCGCTCCGCGTCGTGGCAACAGTTGAAGAACCGCATGGTTCGGCAGGGATTGTCGGACCGGCATGATTAGGAGGACGCGTCGATGAAATTCGGACGGAGTCTGTTGCTGAGCATGCTGCTGGCCGTCGGCGGGCAGTTGATGGGGGCGGGCGCCTACGCGCAAGGCGATCTCGCCATTGCCGACGGTGTGAAAGTGTCATTGGAGTACGTTCTGACGCTTCCCGACAAGTCCGTCGCCGATTCGAATGTCGGGCAGGAGCCGATTGTCTTTGTGCAGGGGGCTCATGAAATTGTCCCCGGCCTCGAGAAGGCTCTCGACGGCATGAAGGCCGGACAGAAGCGGCGCATCGAGGTGGCGGCGCAGGATGCCTACGGTCCCTACAACAACAAACTACGCCAGAGCGTGGACAAAGAGAAGCTTCCCAAGGACGTGAAAGTCGGGGACATTTTGCAGGCGTCGGACAACCGGCTGGTGAAGGTCTTGGAAGTGAATGACAAGAAGGTGTTGATCGATCTCAACCATCCATTGGCTGGAAAGATGCTCACCTTCGATGTGAATATCCTCAAAGTCGAAAAGGGGGATACCGCGGACGCCCCTGTAAGCAAGACCCCCTAAACGCTCTCTCTTCACCGGAGCGGCGGGCAGCCGGCTTGAAACCGGCTGTGCTCCGCCGCTCTGCGTCTGAATCGTCGTCACAAGTACTCGAACCACATCGATCGTTCTGTCGCTCAGCAAGGGCGTGTCCCGGTTCTTGACGCGTTCTCCGTCTCCGTGTAGGGTCCCAGCAGGAGACGTTCCAGAATGGTGTGAGGGCTGACGCGCTATTGAGTAGAGGCAAGCAAAACGTTCCACGCTTAGAGGAGATCCAGGGCAGATGGGAACCATCAAGCAACGACCGGTGGTGGCGATTCTTGTGGGCGGCGGGCCGGCGCCCGGCATTAATAGTGTCATCGGGGCCGCCACGATTCGAAGCATTCTTGGTGGGTGCGATGTGATCGGCATTCAGGATGGCTTCAAGTGGATCATGGAAGGCAACACGAGCAAGGTCAGACGCCTGTCGATCGAGGACATCAGCCGGATTCACTTCAGTGGTGGCTCCTGCCTCGGTACGGCGCGCGCGAACCCCACCCAGAACATCGAGCATCTCGATGTCTGCCTGACGAGTCTGAACGCACTTGGCGTGACTCGATTGATTACAATCGGAGGTGACGATACCGCGTTCTCCGCGCTGAAGTTGGAACAGCGGGCCGCCGGCCGCCTCCAGGTTGTGCATGTACCGAAGACCATCGACAACGATCTGGACCTGCCGCACGGCATTCCGACATTCGGGTTCCAGACGGCGCGCCATATCGGCGTTGAGCTCGTGAAGAGTTTGATGGTGGATGCGGAGACGACCTCACGCTGGTATTTCGTGGTGACGATGGGGCGCAAGGCCGGGCATCTGGCACTCGGGATCGGGAAGGCGGCCGGCGCCACGTTGACTGTGATTCCTGAGGAGTTTCGACAGAAACCTCTTCGTCTGAAGACGCTGGTCGATGTTCTGGCCGGCGCGTTCATCAAGCGGCTCAATGCCGGACGATCGGATGGCGTGGCGGTCCTGGCAGAAGGGCTTGTGGAAAGTCTCGCTCAGCAGGATCTCGAGGTTCTGCAGGATGTGGAGCGGGACCAGCACGGACATGTGCGGCTGGCGGAAATCAACTTCGGCTTTGTGCTCAAGCGCGCGGTCGAGAAGGAACTGCGTTCTTTCGGCATTAAGACCACCATCGTCGAGAAGAACATCGGGTACGAGCTTCGCTGCGCCGATCCCATTTCGTTCGATATGGAATATACCCGCGATCTCGGTTATTGCGCGGCCCAGTTTCTCCTGGATGGCGGGAATGCGGCGATGGTGTCGATTCAAAATGGCCGGTTCATTCCCATTCCGTTCGGCGACATTCTGGATCCGGCGACCGGCCGTACCAGGGTGCGGATGGTGGATGTGGCGTCTGAGTCGTACGCCATTGCGAGGCGGTACATGATTCGATTGGCTCCGGATGATTTCAGTCAACCTCAGGGACTGGTTCGCTTGGCCACCACGGCCGGTCTGGCCGTGGATGATTTCCGGAAACGGTTTGAATATCTGGTAGGCAAGGATCGGTGAAAGAGTCGCGAAGGATCGGACTCGCCTCATCTGCTGTGACGTAGGGCGTCATGACGAATGAAACGACACCGGATACAGAAATTACGCTCGCATGCGGGCAGCAGCGCGCGTTGGTGTCGCCCTGGGGTGCGGCGCTACGCCGGTATTACCTGCTTGAAGACAATGGGAGCGAAACCGACATTGTCTGGGGGTATGCCGGCGGCGCGCGCAAAAAGGGTGGGCAGGGCGATGTGCTCATTCCTTTTCCCGGTCGTGTGGCAGAGGGGCGCTACTCTTTCGATGGGCAGCCGTTGCAGCTTGAACGAAACGACAAAGAAGGTCCGAACGCGATCCATGGATTTGTCCGGACCCTGCCGTGGACCACGCAGCAGTCCGATTCGAATAGCGTCGCGTTTGAGGTCCGGCTGGAAGCGGCCGACTATGCCTTCAGAGGGTATCCGTTCTCACTCGCGGTCCGTGTTGCGTATCGGTTGGACAGGCAGGGATTGACCTGCTCGTTTGCCGTTCGCAATGCAGGGCGTGAGGTTGCGCCGGTCGGAGTGGGATTTCATCCCTATTTCACGGTCGGGACTGCGCTGGTGGATGAAGCGGAGGCCCGGATCCCTGCTTCGGGGTACCTTGAGTTCAATGACCGGCTCGCACCGACCGGCAAGGTCCTCGATGCGCAGGATACCGAGTGGGATTTTCGCGAGTGTCGCCGGATCGGCAAGCTCCGCTTCAATCACTGCTATGTCGGGTTGGAGCGCGATGCGGATGGGATGGCGAGGGCCACACTGCGGCATCTGCAGAGTGGCCGCAGGATCGAGGTGGAGATGGATCGTTCGTTTTCCGCCATCGTAGTCTATACCGGCGATGCGATCGTCGATGTGCCGCGCCGCGCGTTGGCAATTGAGCCGATGACCTGCGCAACCGATGCCTTCAATCATCCCGAGTGGGGGTTGAAGCGACTGCAGCCCGATGAGACTTTCACCGGACGGTATCTCGTCACACATCGCCTTCTGTAAGGCTTCTTGTTCGGTGTGGGTTGTGCGTTCCCGTTACCCGCCATACGCGATCGGCTATGTGCTCTAGCCTGCGCAGACTCCGTTACGACGGCTTCGTCGATTCAACGATACGGAATCGTACTTCATCCACCTGGGTGTAGGCCGAGGTTTGCTCTCCTGCGAACAACCCGCATCGGTAGAGTCCCGTCGTCCAGCCGGTGGAGGGACGTGACAAGACGAAATACCCGGATTGGTCGTTGGTGGACATGATGAGCCGATCCTGCGCCACCGCCGGCTGCGCGCCGGCCAGTTCCGTGCGCTCTTTGAAACAGCGCGCCGCGAGCGGAACTTCATCGTACGACGCCGTCACCAGTCCGAACACCAGGTAAATGTCCTGCTGGGTAGCGGGAAAGCTGATCCCGGGCTCCAGGGGAATGAAGTCATGGGCGCCGGTGGGCGAATCGTCCCGCATGACTTTCTTGGCGGGGATGACGAATCGGAACCAGGCGAAATCGGCATCCCGTCCGATCAGGGAGGCTGCCGTATCCAAGGTGTTCTGTGGCTTCAGGTTCTCCATGGCCTTCGCGGCCAGCTCTGCTTCCGAGGGCACGACCGGTGCGGTCGGTGGGCCCGGGGTGGCGTCCTCCATCTCCATTTCCTTGGCTAGTTCTGGGACATGCGGACGAATCCTGTCCAACCATCGCAGCAGCTTATTTGTATCCAGCACTCTCGTTCCGATCGGAAGTTCGACCTCCTTCGTCGACTGTTCAAATGCCACGGTCGTGTCGTAGAGAATCTTGAATTGAATGTATGCGTCTTCCCATTTTCCCAAATCCACCAGACATTGACCCAGGCGATAGACTGTCGCCGCATAGTCCTCATCGAGGGGATCGAGGCCCTCCATTTTCGGGATGATGCCGATCGCCTCTTTGCAGCGGCCCAGGTTCATGAGAATCAATCCGAGATGCTGCTTGGCGAGGGGGTCCATCGGATTGAGGAGCAGGAGTTGCCGATACATCGGTTCGGCTTCCTGATAGCGCCCGGCCTCGAAGAGTGCGTAGGCGTCGTGGCGAATCATCGACCAGTCTCTGAGTTGTTTCGGGTTCGCGTCCGGGCTCATCATGGGTGCAAAGCGGCGGCCTCGCTCCGTCGATCCGTAAAACACGGTCAGCAGATTCTTGGCAGACAGCTCCAGCGGGGAACCGGGCGAGACCTGTTGCAACACAGATTGCACCTCGCGATCCGCGCCTTCGTAATCCAAAATATCGAAGCGCGCGCGTGCCATGGCCAACCGCCAGTTGAGCATGTCGGGTCCCAGCTCCACCGCCTGCTGATAGGACTTCAGGGACTCCTCCAGCCGGTCGAGTTTCCGGAGCTCACGGGCCAGTCGCAAATGGATCAACGGGTTCTGAGGGTCGATGGCGGCAATGCGCTGCAATTCAGTAACCGCTTCTTCCACCTGCCCGGACCGCACCAGCACACTCCACTTCGCCCATCGCACGTCCAGAGCCCTGGGAATACTCGCCAGGACGGTTTCATAGGACTCAAGAGCCGCTTCGGTGTGGCGTGAGGTGGCCAGCAAGTCGCCGCGGAGTTGATGCAGCGCGAACGCCTCTGGGTGCTCATGAATGCCTTGGTCAAGAATGCCGAGGGCTAGGTCAGTCGTACCCTGCTCCCACGCGGCTTTCGCGCGTTGAGCGACCTGGTTTTCCGAGTGGGGTCCCTGGTCGTTCGCCATGGCCCTGGAGGCGTTTGTCAGCGTGACGGGCAGGGGCAGGAGGAGAAACCCAATGAGGTAATAGGTCAGCGGGATGAACGGCCGCGGCGCGCGAACGGGCGAACATATATGGATCATCATGAGGTGAGTCTCTGGTTGAGGTGAACAGGTCCCTTTCATGGTCGGGAGGCACATCGTGCAGTGAGGGGCTTGCCACGGCGCGCCGGCCTGTATCCGATTAGAGGCATCCTGAGGGAGAAGGATTCGTCGCCCTCAGCGGTTCCAGGCATCACGGATTATCTTACTGTACGATGGGCAGGCTCTGGAGGTGTCTGGACGGATCCGGCTGAGGGCGGAGAGTGGGGCCCATCCGGTCCGGAGAGTCCCGGTCAGCCGGTGAATGTGGTTCCCAAAGCCGTTGTCTCGATAAAGCTGAATCAAATCCGCTCATCGCACGTTGACGAAGCGGCCGTGAGCCATGGTTCGAAGCCGATCGATGTCTTCGTGGCGAGTGACCGAGAGCGGCACGGTGCCGGATAATTCTTGAATCAAGAGATCGGTCGTCAGTGGGGTTTTATCGTGTAAGGCCCGGTAGAGTGCGGCGACCACCGCCTGTTCGATTTCCGAGCCGCTGAACCCGTCACTGGCGCTGACAATTTTCTCAAGGTCGAATCCCACGCTGTCTTGTTTGCGGAGCGCAAGGTGGATCTTCCAGATGGCGGTCCGTTCGTGGTCGTCCGGCAAGTCCACGAAGAAGATTTCGTCGAACCGTCCTTTGCGTAGCAGTTCCGGCGGGAGGGACGCAAGGTTGTTTGCCGTGGCGACGACGAACACCTCCTGTTTCTTTTCCTGCAGCCAGGTGAGAAAGGCGCCGAAGAGCCGGCGGCTCAATCCGGCATCGGCATCTCCGCTCCCGCCGCCGGCCACCATGGCCTTCTCTATTTCATCGATCCAGAGCACGATCGGCGAGAGGGATTCGGCCAACTCGATCGCCTTCCGGAAATTCTTCTCCGATTCGCCGACGAATTTGTCGAAGAGCCGCCCGGCATCGAGTTTGAGCAGTGGGAGTTGCCACTCGCGCGCAATGGCTTTTGCCGCGAGCGACTTGCCGCAGCCCGGCACCCCTACCAGCATGATGCCGCGCGGCGGCGTCAGGTTGAGCGCCTTGGCTTCTGCCGTGAATCCCACCTTCGCCCGTTCCAGCCAGGATTTCAGATTCACGAACCCGCCCAATTCGAACCGGTTGTCTTCGAGGGGATAATATTCCAGCAGCCCTCCGTCCTTGATCGCCTGGACCTTGCGTTTCAGGATGGTCTGCACATCATCAGCGGACAATCTGCCGTCCTCAACGAGGCATTGCGTGATGACCAGCCGGGCTTGATGCAGCGTCAATCCCTGCAAGGCGCGGAGAATGGCGTCGGATTCTTGCGTCGAGGGGCTTGCCTGCGTCGGTTTGGAATCGGCGAGCGAGTGAAGAATACTCTGCACCACGGTGGTGGAGCCGGGGCGGCGTGGCGACGTTCTCGTGCCGAGTGACTGCAGCACACTGTGGAGCATGGACTGCAGTTCGTTACGATCCGGCAGCTGCAGGTCGAGCCGGACCGCAATCTGTTCAATGTCGGTCGGAAGGACGATGGGATGGCCGGTGAGCACACAGGTCGTACGAGATCGGCCGAAGTGATGACTCACTTCCCGAAGCTGGCGGGCCACGGCGGCGTCCTGCAGGTGCGGCGCAAGATCTTTGAGCCAGAACAAGGCTTCTACGGTCAGACCGTTGAGGTGTTGAAGGACTGCCAGAGGGGTGGCCGTCATCTTACTGATGCTCTGCCCCTCGTCCTGCCTGGTGAGGCCCCTGGTAATCGACCATTCGAACAGCGGCATGCGTTCCTGCGCTGCCACGGATTGGAGCAACGCCAGCACCCGCTCTTCTTCCACCGTCTCGATGACGATCAGGGGGTGGCAGGAGCGAATCAGTGTGCGGAGGTCATGCACGCTCGTCGATAACGCCATAGGAGTGAAATGCTAGCACGGGGGTTTCACCTCACCAAGGAAAGGAGCGATTGTGACGGGGCGGGAGCATGAGAGCAGGGACAGGCGCTGATGGAGGATAGCTGATGATAAGTAGTGGGAAGGAAACTGGCGAGAGATTATCCATATTGTGCGGATCAAATTGACAGGTGATTCCACTGAGGCAACAATCACCTGACCAGAAGAATGCTTTGGAAGGGAATTGGCATGACATCTAATCCAGAAAATCCCTGCGACGACGAAGACAAGCTGACGCCTCGGATCGCCACATTCTGGCGACGTATTGGAGCTGCTGTGGTGGACGCATTCCTGCTTGGCGCGATCGGAGCTTGTCTAGGTTTCCTATGGTTCGATCAGTTGGCCGCACTGGGACGAACGGGGCGATTCATTGGTGGTGCCATTGCATTGGTGTATTTCGGCACGCTGAACAGCCAAATTGGACAGGGGCAGACTCTCGGCAAACGTCTCTTGAAGATCCGCGTCACAGATGCCGTGGGCGCGCTGATTAGCCTGCCCCGGTCGGCTTTCCGTGCGACGATCTTATTGTTGCCAGTAGCGCTCAATGGAATGCCCGTGCCTGCGGGGGAGCATGAGCAACTTTGGGGCATTGCTCTCAGTATCTTGATTTTTGGTGTCAGTGTGGCAGGCGTGTATCTCTACTTCTGCAATCGACGAACAAGACAATCCATTCACGACTTAGCGGTCGGAACATTTGTGAGGAATGCGGAGAGCACTTCAGAGATTCATGAAGAGATTTGGAAACCCCATTTGGCAATTGCTGGAGGGCTTTGCCTTGCAGCGCTTGGAGTAGTGTTGATGCCGTACACTTCTGAGCAGCCTGAGTTCATGCAACAGTTGGTTGAGGTACGACGGGTGGTTCAGTCTGCAGTGCCGGATGCCGCTGTTTCCGTGCAGGGGGGCACAACCAAGGCCAGCGCATCAACGATTGGGCAGACCGCTACTTCAAAGATTGGTATCGTCGTGTCCCTGTGGGGAAAACCAAAAAAATGGAGATAGTGGCTGACCAAGTTGCCATGGCGATGTTTGAGTCCCCATTCGGCGTTCGTGATGTTGAGCAGGTGTCGATAGTGATTTCCTATGGCTACGACATCATGATCTCACATGTACGAACAACAAAAGCGTTCGTGCATTCTCCTGGGGAATGGCTGAAGCGACTTGGGATCGACGATCCAACGAGAGCCGCGCCGCAAGTATCATCGTCGATGGCGAATGACGATAGTGTCGAGCGGGATACGAACTTCGAGGATCCGTGCTTCTTCCGAGCAACAAGCTATATTCCATCGGTTCTTCACTCCGGCTACCAGCCCAATCAGGATCTCCGTTTAAGTTGTTGAAGGAAGGCTGTGGCGGAGAGGATGTCGACCGATTCGACGTGATGCAGGCTGCGGAGATCGTCGTCGCCGCTCACGAGCCATCGGACGCCGGCGGCCACCGCGCAGGTACTGAACTTGGCATCGTCTGGGTCGCGTAAGTCGGGAATGTTCGTTGGGACCGCAGTCACCGTTTCAATGAAGGGGATCAGCTCTTCTTCCAGTAGCCCTCGTATTTCGGTATTCGTCAGCGTGAATTTTGGATAGGCGAGGACGCGGATATATTCGTCGAGGATAGGAGCGGATACGACAGGGCGAAGTCGGCCGGATTGCCAGGCAGAAATAAGTCGTGATGGTGGCCTGGAGAATAGCAATGCCGAGACGACGACATTCGTCTCGAGAACGGCTCGGATTACCGGCGGCGACGTCCTCTCGCCCAGGCAATGGCGCGATCCACGTCTTTCATCTCAATTCCGAGCTCTTTGATTTTCTGGCGAACCGCTGTGAGGCGCGAGCCCGGCTCTGCCATGGTTACCGTCTTTAGTATCAGGACTCCGCCCTTGGCCGTGACATCAAAATAGTCGGTTTCAGGAATCTCTTGCAACGCCTTCTTGGGCAATGTCACCTGATTCTTCGATGTTTTCTTTGCCAACATGGCGGACCCCTCACGACAAAGTAAGGATATCTTCCATCCTGGTATCCTGGCAAGGAGGCTCTTCTTCCTCCTAGACGTCATTCTCCGTGAGGCAGCGACCGAGGCCCTGCTGTTCGGCGAGGTGATAGGCATAGTGCAGGGCCGCCAGGTTCGCCACGCGCTCCTCGGCTTCCTCGCGACTATCTGAATAAATGATCTGCAGCCCGAATCTGGCCGTCAGGGAATCCAGAAAGTCCACGATGCCGTTTCGGTGATACTGGCCGAGCCGCCCTCCGCCGCGGTTGTACTGGATGGTCCCTTCGATCAGCAGAAAGCGATGGGGAAAAGCACGGAGAGGTTCGAGCTCACGGAGAAAACGCGGGCGATTGTCGGACGGGTTGGAGAAGATGGTGTCGAACTCCTCTACGCGACGGCGTTCCACGCAAAAAATAGCCGGGGCTTCCGCAATCGCATAGTCACCGGCCGGCAGTGTCTGTTTCATCGTTCCGGCGATGCGCACGAGTCCCTTGAATTCGTACGGCAGATGTTCGCGGCTGTCGACCAGCATATGGATGGCCGGCACCATGATTTTGGGATGACTGAACCGGGTGACGTTCAGCATCGTTTGGGGCCCGCGCAGTTCCTGGCGCGGTCGTGGAGCGGCTTGCGGACGGGGTGTCGGCGAGGGGCGTGGAGGCGGCGTCGGTGATGAGGGATGTTGTCTGCCGGCGTCGTACCGGGCGCGGGCTGCGGGGTCGCTGAGGGTCTGATAGGCCTGGTTGATCAGCTGCGTGCGGGCTTCGGCTTTCCGGTGCAAGGTCGGCGAATGCACAAAGCGATCGGGATGCCAGACTTGCATGTGTTCATGCCAGGCTCGCTTGATTTCCGCGTCTGACGCGCCGGGAGAGAGTTCAAGGATGGCGTAGTAGTTCGTGGTCCGTTCGTCTCGCATACGGTGTCCTGATCGATACGATGAAGTGTAGCGGAGTGCGACAGCGGAGCGCTAGGTTGAAATGAGCGAGCGCCGTACCGGCGCCTCAAGCTGATTCGTCATTGTGAGAAAATTGTCGGCGGTGTATCGTAGGCAAAAGCCAGCTTACTCCTTCGGCATTTTTCATCGGAGGCGATACGCATGATTTTAGTCACCGGCGGTGCCGGCTATATCGGTTCGCACACCTGTGTGGAACTGCTCAACGCCGGCTGTGCGGTCACGGTCTTTGATAATTTTTCCAACAGTCATCCCGAAGCGTTGGCTCGTGTGGAGCGGATTACTGGACAATCCCTTCGCGTGATACGCGGCGATTGCCGTGATCGCGCAGCATTGGTTGCCGCGCTTCGCGAGAGCGGCGCGACGGCAGTCATTCATTTCGCCGGTCTGAAGGCGGTAGGGGAGTCGGTGCAGCAGCCCATGGCCTACTATGACAACAATGTCGTCGGGTCACTGCGTCTCTTGGAAGCCATGCGGGAGTGCGGTGTGCAGCGGCTGGTGTTCAGCTCCTCTGCCACAGTCTACGGCGATCCGCAACGGCTCCCGCTCACGGAGGACCATCCGTTGTCGGCTACAAATCCCTACGGCAGAACGAAGCTCATGGTTGAGGAGATCCTCCGCGACCTCCAGCAGAGCGATGCCTCCTGGAGAATCTGCATTCTTCGCTATTTTAATCCTGTCGGGGCTCATACCAGCGGACTGATCGGAGAGGATCCTCAGGGGCCGCCGAACAATCTCCTGCCCTTCGTGGCTCAGGTGGCGGTGGGCCGGCGGGAATGTCTGAACGTGTGGGGCAACGATTATTCGACGCCGGACGGCACCGGGGTGCGGGATTATATTCATGTGGTGGATCTGGCCCTGGGCCATCTCAAGGCGCTGGAAACGCTTGATCGGCTGGAACGTCCGGGCGAATGTTTGACGGTGAATCTCGGGACGGGGAATGGATACAGCGTGTTGGAGATCGTGCGGGCGTTTGAAGCAGCAAGTGGAAAGCCTGTTCCTTACAAAGTCGCTCCCCGTAGGCCCGGTGACGTGGCCTCCTGCTATGCCGACCCCAAGCACGCCTTGCAATCCTTAGGGTGGCGAGCCGCGCGCGGATTGAATGAGATGTGTGCCGATGCCTGGCGTTGGCAGAGTACGAATCCAAAGGGGTATGCGGGCTGAGCGTCCAGTGGGGCGGGCGCTGTGAGTCGGGAGATCTTCGGATGAATCTGATCGACCAGCACAATGAGCCGGCGTTCGATTGTCGACTGGGGGGCGTTCTGCATCTGACTACCCGTTTCCGCCGGGCGGGTCCCATCATCCTGCTGTCCCGGGCTTCGCCATGGGCAATCGGCGCCGGGGCGGTCGCTTGCGCTCTCTTCTTCGTGCCGGTGGCTCATGCGAACCACCAAGGGCACGTAAGCCATCCGGATGGCGAGGCTCATATCACGGTGGGAACGGGGCACTCGATCCCCGGCGCGTCCTTTCAGATTTTCTTGGGGCCAGGTAACGATGCCGCAGCCGAGACCGGTCTGACTCAGGCAGACAGGAGCGCCGCCCTTGAAACGGTACGAGAAGCGTTCGCCGTTCTCTTACAACATCGGAACGACTATCCGCGTTTCGATGAAAGCCTCAAGAAAGAGGCGCTGGCCAGGGTCGTAATTGAGACGACCGTGGTGAATGACGAGGGGAAAGTCTTTCCGTTTCTGGTCGCCCGCACAAAAGAGCCGGGACGAGTCACACTCTTGATCAGCGCGTCGTCACTGAAGGCGAACAGGTATCTGCATCACCCCGACATCCTGGCTCCGGTGCTGGCCAGAGAATTTCAATGGGTGGCCAGCAAGGCGGACACCGCGCCGAAGCCAAAAATGGTGTCAGGTGAGCGAGCGTTGAAGTCGGCGCCGATTCGCACGGACCAGGACATCGCGGCCCTCTCCGGGGAGGAGCGGGCACGTCTCCTTCAACAACTGTTCGACACCTATCTGCGAACGGTGGATGATCAGAGAAGCCTCGACGGCCAGTCCTACTATGAAGTCGGCAGCACCGCGCTGGTCGCGCCGACTCGTCCGGATTCGACGACCAAGCTCTATGAGATCCGGGTTCGTGAGGCCCTGCAGCATATCGTCCGGGAACAACAGTTCTGGGAACGTACGCCGAAAGCAGTCAGAAGCTTGCTGAATGGGAAGGTGTGGACTGTCGCGTTCGTAAAAATCGACCAGCGGGATTGGGCCACTCGGACCAGGGTGCTCCCGGAGGAGAAGGCCGTTGTAGTGGGAGGGCACGACCACCGCGTTCAGCCGGCCGCAATTTTGGTGAATACCTATCGAACGGCTGCGCCCGATGACCCGTTTTATTCGGACACGCAGGGACTGCCTATGGGCGCACTCTCGGCGGAGCAATTGGCGCGCGTGATTGCCCTGGAGATCCAGCACAATATTCAGGAAAAATCGATGACCGGCCATGTTGCGCAGGATGCACTCACAGCTCCTCAGTAGGGACAGAGCGAAGCGGGAGGGGAAATCTTTCTGTCGCGTGCTGTGAGTGCTGATCCTGCTGGAGAAGCCCCGTAACGACATTCGAGAAAAGTGAGTGCCCGGTAGACTGCTCGTCATCTGTCGGTGCTTCGCGCACTCGTGCCCTCTCGACCACGACGCCACTACTGCATCATGCCGTCGTTCTGCCGGGGTTTTCCTCGTCTGGCTTTCTGTCTTGCCGGTGTCCTACCCTCCACGGCTTGTTTGTGGTGTCTGACCCAATGGATGACGATCGGCAATGGATGGTATTCCGTAATCCCGATGCGGCGCTGCCGTCGAGACCTGCTTCGGCTGGCTCTCCGGAGGGGCATGGTCGGACGGTCCCGTAGCGGCGGGGAAAGGTCGCTCTTGAGTGGGACCGTCAGGGTCCGGCGTGAGGGGAACGCCTCCGGTTCCGTTGTGTCGTGGTGAGTCGGGCTGGCGGCTGATCTGTTTCGGTTGCCCCGCTTTGGCTAATTGCACATTCACGGTCACGATTCCCTCATTGAGATTTCGATAGGGATAGGCGGCAGTGATGAGCGGGAGGGCATCGGCTTGTTCCTGTGTGGTCACGAGGGTGAGCGCCGGCACATATCGGCCTGCAGCGACTTTGACCCCGATCAGCTTCGCGCCCGGTTCGACCACAACGTGGTCACCGAGTTCGGTGCGAAAAACAAGGGCCTGCATGCCGACGAAGGTATCGTCTCCGATTCTGGCTGGTCCATGCACCTGCGATTGGTGAGCCAGTGAGACGCGCTTGCCGATATAGACGGAATAGGTCTTGCCCGAGATCTGCACTTCGTTTTCCGGCAATTCATGGTCCCCTTCGAACGTCTCCAGTCCATGGATGACGACCCCGTCCTGCACGTTACTGTGATCCCCGACATAAATGTTCTGCCCTTCGTCGCCGCGGACCGAAGCGCCCGGTGCGATGAAAATCAACTCGCCGATGGTTACGGATCCAATGACCGCCGCTAGGGGATGAATGCGTGCCGATGCGGCAATCGTCGGCACCGCGACGTGGGGATTAAATGTGGCAGGAACGTTGGGGGCCACCCAGCCGACCAGCGCGATGCCGAGGAGGAGCAGGTTCAGGCCCAGGCTGAGTGAGAGGGGCAACGATCGAAGCATCAATGATTCTCCAGGAGGCACGGGCGCTCACCCCCACGCTGTTGATCCAGTATTCGTAGAGCTGGTCCACGGTTCTTGTCGGTACCGGTGCAGGTTCCCCTCGTCTCCATGTCGGCGGATGGAGCCTTAAACTTAAGGCATGCGTCGAGTCCCCTCATTCCGGCACTCGGGAGTGGACCGGACCGGCCTGGAACACGTAAAATGCGCGTCCGCGGTGCTCACCCCCTTCAGCCGTGAGGGCCTGGGAAACGGCAGGGCTGAAACAACAGTGGGCTGACTAGGAAGGGATTGTCATGAGTGTGAAATGTGGAATCGTCGGGCTGCCGAATGTGGGCAAGTCCACCCTGTTTAATGCGCTGACCAAGTCCGGGATCGCAGCGGAGAACTATCCGTTTTGCACGATCGAGCCGAACATCGGCATTGTAGAGGTGCCGGATGCACGGATGCAGGCGCTGGCGGACATCGTGAAGCCGCAGCGGATGCAGTATGCGACGACCGAATTCGTGGACATCGCCGGGTTAGTGGCCGGAGCGTCAAAGGGGGAAGGACTGGGAAACCAGTTTTTAGCCACTATTCGCGAGACCGACGGGATTGTGAATGTGGTGCGCTGTTTTGAGGATGACAACGTCGTCCACGTGGCAGGGAAGGTCGACCCGATCTCCGACATCGCGACCATCGTGACGGAACTTGCGCTGGCCGACCTCACGACTGTGGAGAAAGCTCAGGAGCGGAACGTGAAGCTCGTGCGCTCCGGCGATAAAGATGCGGCGAAGCTGGGGGAACTGCTGGTGCAGGTGGCCGCCTGTTTGAACGAAGGAAAGCCGGCTCGCACCCTGAAGCTCGATCCGGCGCAGCGCACCTTGTTGAAGCCTTTGTGTCTGCTTACGATGAAGCCGGTGATGTATGTGGCCAACGTGGCTGAAAAAGGCTTTACCAATAATCCGCTGCTGACGCGCGTGGAAGAATATGCTGCGCATGAAGGGGCGCCGGTCGTCGCCATCTGCGCCGCACTGGAGTCCGAAATCGCAGTGCTCTCTGATGAGGAAAAGCGGGAATTCCTGGCCGACATCGGCATGAACGAACCGGGGCTGAATCGACTGATCCGCGCGGCCTACCAGCTCCTGGGCTTGCAGACGTATTTTACCGCCGGCGTGAAAGAAGTCCGCGCATGGACGATTCATATCGGCGATACGGCGCCGCAGGCCGCCGGCGTCATTCACGGCGATTTTGAGAAGGGGTTCATTCGCGCGGAGGTGATCGGTTACAACGACTTCATCGCCTGCAAAGGCGAACAGGGAGCGAAGGAGAAAGGGAAGATGCGGCTGGAAGGGAAGGAGTACGTGGTGCAGGACGGCGATGTGATGCACTTCCGGTTCAACGTCTAGCGACGCTCTTTTACCATGTCATGAGGCAACTGATTGTTGCCTGATCGGAGATCCAACGTGAACGAACAAGACACACAGCGGGCCGTTGATGTTCTCAATCGAATTATGGAACATGAATTAGCAGGCGTGGTTCGGTATACGCACTACGCGCTGATGATCTACGGGTACAACCGTATCCCGATCGTGTCCTGGCTCAAGGGCAATGCGGATGAAAGTCTCGCCCATGCCCATAAAGCCGGTGAACTGGTGACTCTATTGGGCGGTCATCCCTCGTTGAAGATCGGCACCCTGCTCGAAACCGAGAAGCACGATGTGGGCGATATTCTGCGCGAGAGTCTGGAGCACGAGAAAGCCGCCGTCGCCTCGTATTACGAATTGCTGAAACTGGCTGAGGGCAAGTCCGTGTTGTTGGAAGAATATGCGCGAGAAATGATCGTGGGCGAAGAACTGCATCTGGACGAAGTGAATAAGATGCTGCGCAAGTCCGGCGATGTGCAGGCCTTCACGTCCTAACTCTTCACGCTGCCTGACGGTGCAGGCTTGGTCCGGAGTTCCGGACCAGGCTTGCGTCATGATCCATGACGCCGATTGTTGCCGAGCACTGAAGCCGGCCACTCACCGTCACCCATGACTCTGCCTTCATGTTTAACGTGATTCTATATCAGCCGGAAATTCCTCCGAACACGGGGAACATCATCCGGCTCTGCGCCAACACCGGCGCCTCGTTGCACCTGGTCAAGCCGTTGGGCTTTACGCTGGAAGACAAACAATTGCTGCGAGCCGGACTGGATTATCACGAATTCGCCTCGATCACGGTACACGAGACGTGGGCGGACTGTCTGGAACGGATGAAGGATCGCCGTATCTTTGCCGTATCCACAAAAGGCCGGCAACGGTACGATCTGGTCCGATATACCGAAGGCGATGCATTCGTCTTTGGTCCGGAAAGTCGTGGATTGCCGGCGGAGATTCTCGGCAGCGTCCCTGAACAGCAGTGTCTACGCGTACCGATGGTGCCGGGAAGCCGTAGCCTCAACCTCTCCAACTCGGTGGCGGTGGTGCTCTACGAAGCCTGGCGGCAGGTTGAATTTGGAAATTACGTGTAACGAAGTGAAGAGCACATAGCCTATGGCTTACAGACGACAGGCCGCCGCAGAAAAAACAGGACTCCTCTGCTCGTGCTGGCGTCGCTCAGGCGCTGGTCTGCGAAAATGGATGCAGATGGCTCAGGCTGACATGTTTCTGTGCGAAGGCCTCACCGACCCGCTGGATGTCCGCGATGTGTTTCACCGAATCCATCACCTGCACATTTTCCGCTTGTACGTTGCCGAGACCCAAGGTGTCTAAGCCGGTTTGGCTCACGTCCGGATCGTAGCGCACATAGGTGAACTGTTTCGCTCCGGTCCAGTTGGATGCTTTTGCGTCCGCCGCAAGCACCATGTCGCCGATTTCACGGTCGATTGATGCGCCGAAACGGCAATCGCCTAACATGCGGCAGGCCATGTCCCAGCCGGCGCAGGCCGCATTCATTAAGGCCCGCGGGACATTCTTGGCGTGATCTCCTAACCAGAGGTCATCTGCTTGCAGGTTGGGGCGCGCGAAAGCGGCGCAGCCCGTTCCCACTGAGACGATTAACAGCTTGTCCGTCCCGGTGGACCAGTTGAGCTTATATGGCGCCGCTGTCGCCATCTGAAAGGCGAGGAACGCGGGATTGTTGTACGTGGTCACGCCGCCATCGACGAAAATGAATTGATACTCGCTCGGTGTGCCGGGGGCGAAGATCACCACCTCGGGCGGGAAGAAGGTCGGCGCGGCGGTGCTG
The DNA here is from genome assembly GCA_024998625.1 of Nitrospira sp. GTDB lineage: Bacteria > Nitrospirota > Nitrospiria > Nitrospirales > Nitrospiraceae > Nitrospira_A. Next base: position 39,405 of record JACOEL010000023.1, read on the forward strand.
GCGCGCACCAGTTGCCACAGCGGCAAGTTCAGATTGCAGTCTTTGCGATCACGCTGGTTGTACTTGGCTTTGGGGTTATTCCAGATCGGCCAGGGGGAATCCGTGGTGTGGTTGCGCAACACCATCATCAGCAAGGTGCGCAGTCCCGCGTCGCCGAGGGTGGCGGGTGGTGCGCCGTCTGAATAACCCAACGCCCGGTTGAGTTCGGCGCGTAGTTTGGCGGCCAGCGGTTCATCGTCATAGCTATAGCGTAGCCGCTTGAAGACCGAAGCCTTGTCGAACATTTGTTGTCCGCTCGAGACATAGAAGGCGCGAATCTTGTCCATGGACATGCCCGCCGAAATGCAGGCGGCGATGATGGCTCCCGTGCTGGTCCCGCAGACGAAATCAAACCAGTCGCCCAGGACCAATTCCGGTTTTCCAAGTTGTGCGCGGAGGTCGGCCTCCAGCTTGGCGAGAATTTCCGCGCTCATCAGTCCAAGAATCCCACCGCCGTCACAGGCGAGAATTGTTTTGAGGCCGGAGGGTTCAATGCGGGTTTTCAACCTCTCGCTCATGTTGCCTCCTGAAGATAGTCCGTAGAAGTGAATGGCTCGCTAGTCCGTTTTATTGTCTTTGCCTGGGGCAATGCTGGGTGACTCTTGTGCCGGCGCATCCGGCGGAATCGGCAAACCTGGGCATTGTTCGCGATACTCAATGTCCGGTGAGACCTGTTCGCGCCATTCCTTACGGCTCATGTTACGGGTGAGCTTGGCACAGAGTTCGTTGGGCCAGGCATCGGGTGCTGGCCAGAGTCGCAGCGTCTTGTCCAAACTACCCGAGACAAGGCGGCGGCCATCAGGGCTGAACGCCACACTCGTCACCCACGAGCCATGGCTGTCCAACGGCTCACCAATGGGCTGGCCCGTCTCGCTATTCCAAAGCCGGAGTATCCCGTCCTTACTGCCCGTGACGAGGCGGCGACCGTCCGGGCTGAACGCCATACTCATCACCTCCGCTTTGGGCCCTTTCAGTGATACGCCGATCGACTGGCCGGTCTCCGCATCCCAGCGCCGCACTGTTCCATCGGCACCGCCGGAGAGGAGATGGGTCCCGTCCGGGCTGAACGCCACACTCCTCACCCACGCGTTATGCCCCTTCAACGGCTCGCCGATTGGCTGGCCCGTCTGGGCATCCCAGAGCCGTACCGTTCCATCCCCACTGCCGGAAAGGAAGCGACGGCCGTCCGGGCTGAATCTGACTACTTCAGCCGAAGAGTTGGTTTTGATTATTTTGTTCACTCGCTCTAGCGCAAATACCTCAGTCCACATCGTGTTCTCGATTTCGATATGTGGCGCAATCCGGTGCGCCGCCAGCAGTTTCGACAACCCAAGCACCAACCCCCCTGGACGGGCGCCGGATAGCATGGTCTGTGCTTCCGTATTCAGTCGCAGCGCTGTGGCGTTTCGGAGTGCGATTTCAAGATGGTTCTTGCTGTCGATCACCCGAAAAGTGGCAACTGCAAGAGCAATCGCCAGGGCTGCCAGCAACGTAAACACAGTGCGAGTCATCCAGCGCCAGCGCTGGTTTGCCTTCTTCGAATTAGGTGCGGTGGCCAGTCGATTGACGACGTCATCAGATGCGAGGCCAGCCGAGACGGCCTCGTTTGATTCATTGATCCAAATATTGCCTTGGTGTGCGAGCCACTCCTGAACTCTTGATGAAAGTTCACCATCTTGCAGCGCTCCTCCAACGTTGATCGGAACAATCGGTCGGTCTCGACGCACCTTGCGGAACTCCTCAACTTCGGTTCGAACCCAGCGGGGCTCTTCCAATGTTTCGCGGTTGGCGATGACGACCAGTGCATGAGAACGGAGGAGGGCTTGGTGTAGCGTGCTGTCGAGTTGATTGCCGACCGGGGCCTCGTCCTCACTGAAAAAGACCGTATAGTCAGCTTCGCGAAGGCGGCGAGTGAGATCAGACGCATAACTGCGAGTTCCCCGTGGCGGCGGGCCGAGAGCGAATGAAATGAAGATATCGTAGCCAAATAACCGCGCTGCATAGCTGCGCTTGGGCGCTGCTGACCTGGGAGTGGCTTCCACTGAATTCAGCATAGGAACAATGTGGTCTACAGACTCCTGCTGTCGATCCACGCGACTCTTCCTGTTCTCCGCTTCACTTCTTCGTACATGTGGGCCGTGCCGCCCGGTCCGTCGCCGCCGCCTCCGTCCCACAAGCAAATGAACCGCACTTTGTTGATGCCGTAGGATAGGGCGGTGTAGAGCAGCCACCGATTGCAGCGTTCGAATGGGTTCACACCATTGGGCAACGGGCCGAGTTCGTCCGGCATGATGCGAGGTTCGTCCTTCAGGCCTGATTTGAGGCGGTAGAACCGCTCACGCCACTTGTCACCGTCGGCAGAGGGAAGGATCGAGCGCTGGATGAATTCCGGCTCCGGGAGCGGCAGCAACAGTTGCAGCCGTACATTTCGTTGCCGGCAGGCTTCGAGAAACAGCAAATCCCCTCCGCTGGCCCCCTGGGTGAGCGCGAGGTCCTCCGGTCCGGCGCCCAGTTGATCCAACGCCGAGGCGATGTTCTGCGCCGCGACCGATTCCTTCTCGGCCGGGAACCGCTCGCTGGGGCGGCCCGGCGCGTCGATCATGTGGCCGCTGAAGAGGATCACCTGTCGCGGTTGCCAGTCTTCGGGCTTCTGAAGTTTCTGCAAGGCGCGGTCGAAGGTCGCGGTGCCGGCCTCGACGTTCTTCGGCCTGAAGCCTAAATCCTTGAGCAACTGGAGTTGGGCGCGACCGGAGTTGAGCGCAAACCAGTCCTTGTCATTTTTTGCCAGGGCTTCCTTGTACGCGGCCTGTGCCGCCTCCGGCGTACCGACCAGCACCTCTAGATCGCCCAGCGTCATGTTGGACCAGAAGCGCTGCTGTTCATCCGGCTCGGACTCCGCTGCAAATCGGATGGCTCCGGCCATGGTGTCCATTTCACCGTCGTAGCGTGGATCTTTGATGATGAGGTGGCGATGGAGGTGCATCAAGGTGAGCGCGTTGATGCCGGAGTAGTAATGACCGGGGTTGCGGCGGAAGGCGGTCGTGTAGCTGTCGATGGCGGCGCGTAGCAGGGCCTCTTCGTAGGCCGCTTCGTCTTGCATCTGTTCCGGGCTGTTGCCGGCGCGGCGCCAGGCGATGACCCAAGCATCCTTATCGACGCGGCCGAGCAAGGCCCAGGTTTCCGGGTCATGCGGATACAACTCCAAGATTTTTCGGTAGTGCGCCCGCGCGCGGTCCATCGAATGGCCTGGGCGGCCGGCCAAGGCGAGCCGCTGCAAACAGATGCCCTGCTCGCGCAGACCCTTGAGATTGTGCGGTTCGACCGCCAGGCCTCGTTCGAGCTGTTCCAAGGCAAAGCCGAAGCGTTCTGCCTTGCGCAAGGCCTCGCCGGCCTTGATCCAGGCCTCGGCTCGAAACGCCGCGATCGGCGCCTCGTCCGCAAGGACCAGGACATCACCGATGTGCCCCGTTTTTCGCGCCAAGGCGATGCGGCTTTCCCATGTCTCATGCTGTTGCCAGAATTCCCGCACGTCGCCGATGCGAAGCGATTTCCAATCTGGCTCCTGGAGATTCGGCATCAATTGATAGACCGGACTCACCTTGCGGCCGTGCCACGACTCCATCGTCGCTGTGACCATGTCTGCAAGGTTCTTCTTGTCCAGCTTCAGGGCCGCAGGATCCGGTCCCCTGTTTGTGATGCTGTAGCGGAGCTTCCGATCGGTATAGAGGTCGAAGGCGGCGGGCACTCGCCCGCCGCAGGTCAAGACGACGCCGCGGGCGCGCAGCGCATGGCGCACGCCCAGTTCGTACCAGACGTTGGGATTATCCAGGGTGAGGTCCGCCACGACGAGGTCGGCGATGAGGAGTTCCTGGAACATGTCGGTGCGGATATCGCCGGCCTGTACCTCTTCATCCGCACGAAATACGTCCAAGCCAGCGGCCTCCAGTGCCGGCTTGATCAACTCAACATAGACACGATTAAAATCGATCTCGTTGCCTTGGTTGTCGCGCTTCACGCCGAACGGCATGGCGACAAAGGCATGTGGTTTCATGCGAGTCTCCGATTGGGAGTACGATGGCCTGCCGATTCGAGTTTCTCGTGTGACGGCCTGTGTACTATGGAGCGGCTAGGAACGCATCATACTCCGTTTGTAACCCGCTGAACATTGCGATGAGCCGGCCGAGCTGCTGTGCTTCGATTCCACCATGTCGAAGTCGAAACGCCAGGATCGCAAGCCGCAGTCAAGGCTCCACCGCATCAATTCAACAGCAAATGCTGTACCGGGAAATGCGGTGAGCGGTCTTTGCTTATTTTGTGCAGTGATGCGAAATGCATGTATTTGTGGAGAATGGGAGCATGACGGAATGCAGTATCTGAAAAACACGGCGCTGTTATCAAAAGAGATACAGCGGATCACTTCTGCAATTCACCGACCGGCGCGGGCCTGTCCCCTGAGGGCGGCTCTATGCAATCAAATCTCCAGCACCAGCCCGATTTCAATCACCTGTTCCGCCGGTAGGTGGAAATAGGAACTGGCCCTCTGAGTATTTCGTGACAGGAAGACGAATATTTTCTCCCGCCAGATTGCCATCCCCGGTTTCGGCGTCGCCAAAAAGGTCAGTCTGCTCAGGAAGAACGTCGTCTCATCGACAGGGAGGGGATGGCCGCGGGCTGCGAGGTGGGTGAGTACACGTGGGATGTCCGGCGTTTCCATGAATCCGCATCTTGCGACGACTTGAAACAGGTTCTCCCGGATGGTGGTGATCTCCAACGGGCCTCCCGACGGAACAAACGGCACAGGCTCTGTGCGGACCGTGAGCAGATAGACCTGCTCGTGGAGAGATTTATTATGCCTGACATTTTGCAGCAAGGCGGGCGGGGTGATGTCGGGATGTTGCGATAAAAATACGGCGCGTCCGGCGGTTCTGCATTGCACCTGCGACAAGACTTCCTGGACGAACTGAACGAGGGGAGGAAACTGCTCGCGCAAGTGGTCCGCCACAATCGCGCGTCCTCGCGCCCAGGTACTCATGACGGTGAATAGGGCCGCGCCGAGCAGCAGCGGGAACCATCCGCCATGGGAAATTTTTTGGGCATTTGCGAGAAAGAAGGCGAGATCGATGAGCAGGAATACCCCGACGGCCATGGCGGCCGGTAGCGGGTTCCATTGCCAATGGGCTTGGGCCACGCGGTACATCAGGAGCGTCGTGATGATCATGGAGCCCGAGACGGCGATGCCATAGGCCGCGGCCAGGTTGCTGGACGATCCGAACGAGAGGATCAGACCGACGGTCCCGATGAACATCAACCAGTTCAATAGGCCGAAATAGATTTGGCCATGTTGCTCGGCGGACGTGTGGGTGACCCGCAACGGCGGCAGATAGCCCAGTTGAACGGCTTGTAAGGTCAACGAGAAGGCTCCGGACAGCATGGCTTGCGATGCGATGATGGTGGCCATGGTCGCCAGCGCGATCAAGGGGTACAGCATCCAGTCGGGGGCCAGGAAGTAAAAGGGATTAACCAGAGCCGTTGGGGTTCGCATGAGGAGTGCGCCCTGGCCGAAGTACTGGAGTAAGAGGGCGGGTAGGGCCACAGCAAACCAGCCGAGTTGGATCGGTCGGCGTCCAAAGTGGCCCATGTCGGCATACAAAGCTTCGGCCCCCGTGAGGACCAGAAACACACTGCCCAGCACCAGGATGCCGACTCCTGCATGGTGAATCAAAAATTGGATCGCATAGAGCGGATTGGCGGCACGCAGAACCTCCGGGGTTTGGAACAAACTGTGGAGCCCGAGCAGGGCCATCGTGACAAACCAGAGCAGCATGACGGGGCCGAAGATGTTCCCGATCGTCCCGGAGCCACGGCGCTGGATCATAAACAGCAAGGCGACCAGCGTGACGGTCAGAGGCAGGATGTAGGGGGTGAACAGATCGGTGGTCAGCGTCAGCCCTTCGACCGCGCTGAGGACCGAAATGGCCGGTGTAATGATGCCGTCGCTATAGAGAAAGGCCACGCCGATCAAGCCGAGTGTGACGACAACGTTGAGTCCTTTGCGGAGATCGACCGGGCGGGACCGCTGGCTGGGCGCCATGAGTGCCAGCATGCCGCCTTCGCCCTCGTTGTCGGCTTTCATCACGAATAACAGATATTTTACGGTGACGACGAGTACGAGCGACCACACGATCATGGACAGGATCCCCAGCACGTTGTCGGGAGTGGCCGACAGGCCATGCGATTCGTGAAAACATTCGCGCAGGGCATACAGCGGGCTGGTTCCGATGTCGCCATAGACCACGCCCATGGCGGCCACGGTGAGGGAGACGGAAGAAGATTGGTTGTTGAGATGCTTCGGCATGGATACGTGATAGGGGCCGGACCCGATTCACGATGGTCTTGTGCTGCGACGGGCGCACTATACCATGTTCGATGAGGGGATACCGGTTGGTTCCGCAGGGCGTCGTATACCGCAGCATCTGTTCCCATGTGGAGAGAGGTGAGTGGCCGCGCATCCGGCCTGGAAGTTGCGCGAATCTTCTGCTAGATTCTCCGTCGGCCCGTGCGAACGATCATAGGAGTCGCGCCGGCCAAGTCTTCGAATTCATCTCACAAGAAAGCCGCTGAGACCGGGGGGAGCCTCCCGCAGGTCTCGCTTTCGGAAAGCCCGATACGCACCTATGACTTCTCCAACGACACCGACCATTTCATCCGCAGCCCAGCAACGCATCGTCGATCTCATCGCCAGGGAGCTTGGAGTGACCGCTCCGCAGATTGCGGCCGCGGTGACGTTGCTGGACGGTGGAGCGACGGTGCCCTTTATCGCGCGTTATCGCAAAGAGGCCACCAACAATCTGGACGACACGCACCTGCGCACTCTGGAAGAGCGCCTCCTGTATCTACGTGAATTGGAAGAGCGGCGGCAGACGATTCTCGCGTCGATCGAGGAGCAGGGGAAACTGACCGATGAACTGCGCCGGGCGGTCGAGCAGGCTGCGACGAAACAAGCCGTGGAAGACATCTATCTGCCCTATAAACCCAAACGTCGCACCAAGGCACAGATTGCGCGCGAAGCAGGATTGGAGCCCTTGGCCGATGCGCTCCTCGCCGATCCGACGCTCGATCCGGACCAGGAAGCCGCCAAGTATGTGAAGGTGGTGCCCGCGGCGGAAGGTGTGGACGCCGTCAATGTGTCCGACGCGAAGACCGCGCTCGAGGGCGCCCGCGATATTCTGGTCGAACGATTCGCTGAAACCGCCGAGCTGCTCGCGACCTTGCGCGCCAAATTGTGGAACGAAGGCATCGTCACTTCCACGGTCATGCCGGGGAAAGAAACGGCGGAAGAAGAAAAGTTTCGCGATTACTACGCCTATTCGGAAACCATTCGCACCATTCCCTCGCATCGCGCTCTGGCGATGTTTCGCGGCCGTACGTTGGGTGTGTTGAAGCTCGATCTCGGGTTAGGCGAAAGTCTCGAGGCCGTCGTGCCCCATCCCTGCGCGGCGATGATTGCCGCCCACTTCGGGATTGAGCATCGCGGTCGCCGTGCCGACAAATGGCTGACCGATGTCTGCTATTGGGCCTGGCGTGTGAAGGTGCATCTGCATCTGAGCACGGAGCTGTTGCTGCAGGTGCGTGAAGCTGCCGAGGCCGAGGCAATCAAGATTTTCGGACGGAATCTCCATGAGCTGCTGCTGGCGGCGCCCGCCGGTCCAAAGGCCGTGCTCGGTCTCGATCCTGGTCTCCGCACCGGCTGCAAAGTGGCGGTCGTGGATGCGACCGGGAAATTGCTGGACACGGCGACGATCTACCCGCATCAGCCCCGCAACGATTGGCAGGGGGCCCTGGCGACGATCACCCCGTTGGTGCTGCGGCACGGTGTCGAATTGATTTCCATCGGCAACGGTACCGCAAGCCGGGAGACCGACAAGTTCGCCGCCGAAGTCGTCACGCTGGTGGCGGAGCAGAAGCCGGAACAGAAAGTGGCGAAGATCGTCGTGAGCGAAGCCGGCGCCTCCGTCTATTCGGCCTCGGCTTTTGCCGCGGCGGAGTTTCCAGCGCTGGATGTGAGTCTGCGCGGCGCCGTGTCGATTGCCAGACGGTTGCAGGATCCGTTGGCCGAGCTGGTCAAGATCGATCCCAAATCAATCGGCGTCGGCCAGTACCAACACGATGTCAATCAGCGGGCTCTGGCGCGATCGTTGGGTGCAACGGTTGAAGACTGCGTGAATGCGGTGGGTGTGGATGTGAATACCGCGTCGGCTCCGTTGCTGGCGAGGGTATCCGGCTTGAATCGCGTGCTGGCTCAAAACATCGTGGAGTACCGTGACACCCACGGCCGGTTCCAGAACCGGCATATGATCCTCAAAGTGCCGCGTCTCGGCGAGAAGGCGTTCGAGCAGGCGGCGGGGTTTCTGCGGATCAACAACGGCGACAATCCGCTGGACCGTTCCGCCGTCCATCCGGAAGCCTATCCGGTGGTCGAGCGCATGCTGGCGCGGTTGAATAAAGGCATTGCCGAAGTCATGGGGAAGCCGGCCGCACTGAAGGAGCTCTCGCCGGCGGAATTCACGGACGAGACCTTCGGCCTGCCGACGGTGCGCGATATCCTCACGGAGCTGGAAAAACCCGGCCGTGATCCGCGTCCGGAGTTCAAGACGGCTACCTTCAGAGACGGAGTCGAGTCGGTTGCCGACTTACAGCCCGGGATGGTGCTTGAAGGAGTGGTGACCAATGTCGCGGCCTTCGGCGCATTTGTGGATGTCGGTGTGCATCAGGACGGCCTCGTGCATGTGTCTGCGCTGGCGAGCAAGTTCGTCAAAGATCCGCACGAAGTCGTGAAACCGGGTCAGATTGTGAAGGTGAAGGTGCTGGCCGTCGATGTGCCGCGACAGCGGATTTCGCTGACCATGCGCATGGAGGATGCCACAACGCCGGCCTCGCAGCCTGATCCCCGTGCGGGAGGGCCGCGTGACGCACGCGAGCGGCGCCCCGCCGATCAGCAACGGGGTGGATCCCGTGAGCCTCAGCCCATCGGGGCATTTGCCCTGGCCCTGGCGCGCGCCAAAGAGAAAAAGTAGCGAGCGGCCTACTCGCAATCTGGCGCGCCCGGCGGTGGATCAGGGGTGACCTTGAAGAAATTGCCGCCTTTGGCCTGCTCGTCGTCGCTGCCCCAGGCAATGTGCTTATCCAGTCGCTTGAGGAGCGGCACATGCTTGGAACAGTGGATGTAGGCTTCTTCCACCCCGATGAGGACCCAGGCTTTGGGATGGCGCCCGCCCTTGACGTGAGCGGCTTCGGCGATGCGCGCGCGAAGGTGGGGGAGACGCTCTGTGTCCGCAGGGTCGAGCACGCGTGCGGTTCCGTTCACGTGTAGCCCGACCGTGCTCTGACAGAAGTCGAGAAAAATCAACCCGATGTGCGGATTCTCCAGCATGTTTCCAAGACTCGCCAGCACCCCGTTGCCCCGGTATTCCGGGTAGACCAATGTCTTCTCATCGAGTACCTGAACGAATCCCGGTTCACCGGCTCGAAATGAACAATCGCATGCACCCTTCCCGTCGGCGGTCGCAATGAAGACCATGTCCATTCGTGCGATGAACTGCTGCATCTGTTGATTCAGGTGGGGCAGGGTTTGATGGGCATAGAATGCTGCGGCTCGAGCCGATGTGCCGAATCGCTCTTGCGCGCGTTGTTCGCCTGATGATCCAGACCGTCTCATGGTCATGCTCCCTCCAGACCGGCTTGGGGGTGATGATACCTGACCTATTGTCTGCCACTGAGGGGTGCGCTGTCGATGAGGGGCGCTGAGGCCTCGATCTCAGATGGAGGGGCTGTGAGGCCGGTGTGCTGAAGTCCTGCCAGGGCTGGTTCGATTCCCCCGCAGAGAGCGCAATGCCGGGCTCTCTGCGGGAGCATACGGCTACTTCATTTTCTTCGGATCTTGATAAATCATCAGGTGCGCGTAAGGACTGCCGTCGAACATGATATAGCTTCCTGAAGGGTTCGGAGCGGTGGGCAGTTTGGTCGCCGCCGGATCGAACGGCCACATCACCATCCAGTGCGGTGGTTCCTTCACCACCCTCGCGCCCGTCTCCTTTTCCATCACGACTTTCTTGTCCTTCTCAAAGTGCGATCCGCCGCGAGCCATGTAGGCGACGCCGGGGACGGTGTTGGACGGTTTCGGCGCCTTATTCATGATGTCCGTCATCCACTGATAGGCCGCGCCATCCATGCACATGGGGTCCGGGTCAGGCAGGTTCATCACAGTCGGGATGCAAGTAAAACCGTTCTCGCTTTTCTTCGCCTCGATAAGTTTGCCGTCCGCTCCGAACACCATCACTCCGGCTTCTTTGGCGATATGTGCCGGTGCTGCGCTGAGGGCAAGCGCCGTCTGTTCCTTTTCAGACATGGCCTTGACCTCCTTGACCGAGGCGCCTTTCTTGGCAGCAGCCTGAACATCAGTGAGTATTCCGGCCATGACGACCGGGAGAGCGATGAGCAGGGAGAGTGCAAGAATACGTATCATAACGACCTCTTTTGGCTAAGGAGACATGGGGGATTCGCTGAGATGAACAATGCTAGCGCGTTTTTAGTGCAGTGTCCATGGTGTCCCAGAGACGAGATTGGGCGGGTCCGAAGGGCCAACTTTAGGCGCCCAGGTTGTACTTCTTCAGCTTACTCAGCAGGGTCTTGTAGTCGATCTGAAGGGTTTGGGCGGCTTTGGTTTTGTTGCCGCCGCTGGATTCCAGCACCAGTTGAATATGCAGGCGTTCGATCTCGTCGAGGGGCAGGTGCGACCGGTCGTCGGGTGATGATGCCGATGTCGCCTGAGGGAGCACCTGCAGGACTTCTTCGCGGGTGATCGGTCCGGAGTTTGGACTCATCAGGACAATGCGTTCGATCACATTGCGTAGTTCGCGCACGTTTCCCGGCCAGCGGTAAGTAGCCAGGGGTGCCAAGGCTTCCGGGCTGAGCGTTCTCGTTGCGGCGCCCGGGATGCGAAGGTGGTGCAGAATATGATCGACCAGCAGGGCAAGATCCTCCGGTCGTTCGCGCAACGGCGGCACATGCAGCGTCACCGTGTTGATCCGGTACAGGAGATCATCTCGAAACCGGCCTTGCAGCACGAGTTCCTGGATGTCGCGATTCGTGGCGCAGATGATCCGGACATCGGCCCGGAGGGTGCGCGTACTGCCGACAGGGCGGTATTCGTTCCGGTCGAGAAAGCGCAGCAGGCTGACCTGCATCGGCCCCGGCATCTCGCCGATCTCGTCCAGAAACAACGAGCCGCCTTCGGCGGCAGCGATGAGTCCGGGTTTCGACTGGGCGGCGCCGGTAAACGCGCCTTTCTCGTAGCCGAATAACTCGCTTTCCAGCAACTCCCGACTCACCGCTCCGCAATTGACGGCGATGAAGGGCCCGTCGGCCCGACGGCTGTGCGCGTGCAGCAGGCGCGCGACCACGTCTTTCCCGGAACCGGTTTCCCCCTGAATCAGCACCGAGGCCTGCGATGGCGCCACTTGCGCGATCTGTGCTTTCACCGTCCGCCAAGCTTGGCTGGTCCCCTCGACGATCGCGTCCTGGCGATACCCGCCGTGCCGCGCCGCCAGATTCTCGCGGCGAAGCTCCCGCACTGTGCGAAGTCTTGCGAGAGCAGCGGTCACGGCCGCGCCGTCGAACGGGGTGTCCTTGATGAGAAAATCCCACGCGCCGTCTTTCATCGCAGCCACGGCGTCTTTGACGTCACCATGGCCGGTCAGGACGATCACATCGACGTCCGGTTGATGCTCCTTCACCCAGCGCAAGATCGCTCGGCCGTCGAGACCGGGCATGCGGAGATCGGTGATGACACAGTCGAAGGAGCCCGTACGGAGTCGATCGAGGCCTTCCTGCCCGCCGCCCACCGTTTGGGTGTCGCAGCTTTCCTCACGGAGCGCCTGTTCCACGATGAGACGGACAAATTCTTCGTCGTCGACAATAAGGGTGCGCATTGGTGTTGCTTTCAGCAATCAGCCGTCAGCCTTGTCTCGTCGCCGAGGCTGAGGGCCGACAGCTTCTCGGCGATCCGGAAATGCGAGATAGAACGTGCTGCCCGATCCAGGAGCGGATTCCACCCAGGCCCGGCCGTCATGTTTGTCCGTGACGAGTTTCACGATCGCGAGGCCCACGCCCGTGCCCTCGTATTCCTGTGGGCTGTGGAGCCGCTCGAAGAGCCCGAAGATCTTGTCGTTGTGAGATGGGTCGAAGCCGATCCCGTTATCCTGAACCCACAGGATGCGTTCGTGTTCCATCCGGGTGCCGCCGATGGTGATGGTCGGCGGTGAGGCCTGGCGGGAGAACTTCGCCGCATTGTCGAGGAGGTTTGCGATCGCTTGACGAATGCTTACCGGTTCACCGTAGAGATCGGCAAACGGCAAGGCGACCTGGATTTTCGGCTTCGGGCCCTGGAGCCCGGTGAACCGGTCGGTGATGAGCGTGGTGATCATTTCCAATACATTGAAGCGCTGACGAGGCAGATTCTGTTGTTCCAGCCGAGAATATTTGAGCAAGGCGTCGATCATGTGGGTGAGCCGCAGCGCCGAGCGTCGGATCACATCGATCTGGTGCCGGGTTTGGGCGTCGCCGCCGTCGGCGAATTGTTTTTCCAGCAGGGAAGAGAAGCCCTCGATTTCCCGCAAGGGGCCTTTGAGGTCGTGCGCCACAGAATAGGTAAAGGCTTCAAGCTCTTTGGTTTTCCTGGCAGTCGCGGCCGTCTGTTCGCGCAAGCTGGTAACCATGGACGAGAGGGAGGCGGCCAAAGTGCCGACTTCGTCCCGGCCGGGCCAGGATTCGAATTGCGCGGTGAGGTCGTGGTGAGCGACGCGGTCGGCCGTGACCGAGAGACGTTGGAGCGGCGTGGCGATCTGCCGATTGACGGAGGCATAGATCACGGTGATCACCAGACCAAGCACGGCGACCAGGCTTAACGCAATCAGCCGCGCTTGTTGGAGCAGCAGATCGCCTTCCACTTTCATTTCCACATCGATATCCCGATGGGCGGCGACCAGTTGGTCGAGATTGTTCATCAGTTCCATGATAAGGCCGTCGGTCTTCGCGACCGGTGAGGGTGCCGCGCCGGCGCCTTGAGGTCCGGTGAGCGCGGTCTGCCACAAGGCGGACAGATCCAACAGGATTCGATCGACCTCGTCGATGGCCCGATCTTCCTGGTCGGCGAGATCCATGCGTTGGTGCTGGATCAGCATGCCCAGGAGAATCGGGTGGGTGCGGGCCGCATGGGTGGAACGATACAGGTCGAGGGAACTGCGGATCTGTTCGGCGTGGCGGCTGAGCCGGGCAAGGGTGTCGGCCGCATCGGCCTTCGTGATCTGCTCCAGAAACAGATGCAGCGTGAGGTTCATTTCATAGGCGGAACGTTGCATGGTGGCCGCTGTCACGATGGCGGGGACCGTGATGCGTTTGTGGCGGTCCACATAGCTGTTGATGCGACTGAGGTACACGAGTAGCGCGGTGAGGCTCAAGGCCAGCAGGCTGAGAATGACTCCGAAGGAGATGAAGAATTTTTGTCCGATCGAGCGGTCGTGGAGCCAGCGCATGCAGGCCTCGTGTGAGGGCCTACGGTATCACAGTGACTGGTGTGGTGCCAGTAAGGTTCATAGCGAATAGGCGGTCATTCACGAGTCTTGGCTAGTGTGCCTCCTTCACCCCTTTCGTCCAGGTTCGTTGCAAGCCGAACCGTCCGGCGATGGAGATCGTGCCACGCCTTTGTGAGGCTTTGGTTATCGGTCATAGGTCATGAGGTCGGCCTTCACCAGCTGTTGCGGGTCACCTCCACCGACGGGGCCACGCTGTCCGCATCGAGCCCTCCGACGGCAGCTCGTGCCTGCGCACCGGATGCTGCGGATGAGCTCCGGACCTGAATGGCTCCCCTGTCTTCTGTTTCCACCGCCGGATGAAGGCGGGAATGATGCGCAATGTTCGACGCATCCATGCGTGGCACAGGTGTCCTTTCTCTCGTGTCGGATGGCACTAGGGCTGCGAAGGCCTCTCGCTTCCGCGTTCCAGTCCCGGCTGTACAGGCATGGATGACAGCGCTTCTCGATAGCGGATCTGGAGCTCTTCCCGTTGATCGGGGGCGAAGAGGCGGCTACCGGAACTGACCTTGACCAGAAACTCCTCCGGCTCGAATGTCACATCGTGCGCGGCCGAGGCTTCCGGAATGTTCGGCAGTTGCCGGTCGTATTTACTGATATCGGGACCTGGGCTGTGCCGGTCATGTACCCCGCTGATGGTAAGGTGCAGGATGGGACTTCTGATGGAGATCCAGCCGGTCGTCGTTTCTTCATCCCCCTGATCCGTGGCGTGGCTCAGGTGGAAGTACACTCGTTCCGCCGGCCCGGCCTGTGCGAGGCCCTTCGCGAGAGGCAGCGCCAAGGCGGTGATTTCTTCGTTCCGGAAGGCTCTCGTGCGATCCGCTTCCCCGACAAATAACCGATGAAGGACGTTTCGTCGTTCCCAGGCACGGACTCCTCGGAGCAGGGTTCCGACCTCGGTTGCCGTTAAATTGACTGGATGGCTATTGGCCGTCGAGTCCGGATCCTGTTCCACTCGTACCTCGCTCAGACCCGACTGATAGATGATCTTGGGCGGCGTCACCGGCCTGCCGGCGCAACCGGCGACCAATGTCAGTCCGATGAGGGCGAGCATCACCCGTCTCGACAAAGGATGTGTCTGTCGTACTGTGTTCCGGATACCGTTCATGATTTCACCTCCTGCCGCTGAACGAGACCAACGTCTCCCGTGACACGATCGAATCCATATTCCTGAAAGAGCGCTTGGGTCTGGGGCGCGAGCAAAAATTCGATGAAGTCCCCTGCGCCGGAGACGTTCTTCGCCGTCCATACAGCCGCGACGCCGTAGCGGACCGGTGTGTGGGATTCCACCGGGGCCGTATCCAGGATGCGGACCTTGTCGTTAAGGGCGGCATCGGTGCGATACACCACGCCGACTTCGGCTTCGCCCTTGGCCACGAGGTCGAGGACCGCGCGCGAGTGCTCACCGAAGATGTATTGCGACTTCAGTTTGGGTTCGAGTTTGCTGTACTTCAAAAACTGCGCGGCGACTTTTCCCACCGATGACGTTTTGGGGTCGCCGATCGCAAGGCGCCGGACCGGGACGGTTTCGAGGTCGTGGATCGTTCGAACCGGTGCCGGAAGGGCGGATCCGGTGATCAATACCAGCGAGGTGCCGGCGAAGGCGCGTTTCGTGCCTTGAATGATCAGTCCCTTTGTTTCGAGT
This sequence comes from Nitrospira sp., assembly GCA_024998625.1. Classification (GTDB taxonomy): domain Bacteria; phylum Nitrospirota; class Nitrospiria; order Nitrospirales; family Nitrospiraceae; genus Nitrospira_A. The sequence goes on from JACOEL010000023.1 coordinate 54,735, forward strand.
TGATCGATTTCGTCAAAGAGCGACGGCAGGAAAATGTCGACCGGCGCGCCCTCTTCGATCTGCTTGCGGAGGCTTTGCGAGGGGCCGTAGATCACCCGCACGTTGATTCCAGGGTGCTCGGCCTCAAATCGTGGCAACACTTTTCTGAGCGCGTCTTTCAAGCTGTTGGCGGCGGCAATGGTCAATGTCTCCGGCTGGGCCTGCGCCGACGGCACCACCCCGGTGAGGCCGATCAGCATACTGAAGAAGAGCCAGATGCCGAAGAATGTGTTTCGTCGTCTCATGATCGTCCTCCCGTGACTGTCACGTATTCTGTTTAGAAGAAGAACTGATATTGGACATTGATTCGATTCTCGACGAGGTCTCGCCCGAATCCCGGCTGGCTCTCAAACGGGAACCGGTCGGGGGCGCGACCTCCGCTGCCCATGGTGATGTTGGAGTAATCGACGACGAGCCGGTTGTTGTAGGTACCGTCGAAGCTATAGTTGATGGCGACGCCGAACTCTTTCACGAGATCGTCGACCTGTTGAGTTGAGGGGTCCATGAATCCATATCGAACGGCCAGCTCAAGCTTCCGCGGGATGATGTATTTCCCCACTTGCGCGTACCAGCCATAGGCCTGGCCGAGATTCACCGCCGGGCCCAAGACGGTTGCGGTAACCGGATCGAACGGGATTGTTCCGGAATCGGCGTTCCGGACCCGTTGGTGGCGATAGTATCCTTCGGCCTGGAAGGACCAGCCCTGATACTTCGTGATGAAATCGGCTTCATAGGTTTGAAAATCCCAGATGCCCCCGCCGAGCAGGCGTCCGTTGTATGCTTTCGTGACACGCTGACGGTAGGCGCGGTCGGTAATGTCCGAACGGATCGAACTCAGGTAGTTTTGGGCCGGGTTGTAAGCATAGCCAAAGGCGATGGCCATCTGCGGCGTGCGTGAATTCAGAATGTCTCCCTGGCCATATCCGGGGTTGCCGGAAATTTTGTACAGCAGACGGACCGTGTACATCATCTCGCCCGTCAGAACGCGGGTGTCGTAATTGAATGTGCGACGCTGGGCGGCCGGAAGGCTTGAATTGTTGAGAAGCGCTTGGCTGACGGCCGTGCCTTCCCGGGCCAGGTTGGCACCGACTCCCCCCCAGATTCCGAAGGCATAGTTCAATTTATACTGGTCTTCATCGCTGGAAATGCTGACGCCGATATCGCGACTGCTCTGTTGATTGGCGGCAAACGCGTTCTGGACAATCAGATTGTCCGCGAATGTTGAGGTCGCCATGGAACTGATCGTGGCGCGATTGAACCACACTCGTTGCTGTCCTGCCTGGATGGTTAACCAGGGGATGTGCCAGGAAGAGATGTAGGCGTCGAGGAGACCGGCACGTCCGCTGCCGCCCTCTTGATCCCATGTCGTCTGATCGAAGGCCCAGGAAATGTTGTAGCGGAAGTCAGGATCGAAGGCATAGCCCAGGAATTGGAGGCGGGTGCGAGGCACGCTGAACTGGTTGGAGTCGCTTTGCTTGCTGACGGCTCGATACTCCACCTGGCCTCCGAGGATCTCGGGATTTCTCGAATCGCCGACGGCTCCCCAGGCGCCATTGTAAGCACTGTGGCTGTAACGAACCTGGGTGAGCAGGCGCAGTTTCAAAAAGAATTTCGATCCCACACGGAAGTTCAAACCGTTGTTGACGTCGATGCTGTAGTTGGGCTTAGCAACCTGTTCCCTGGTTTCCAGGACTCTCAGGCCCTTGTCGTATTCCTCTTGCGTGATAATGCCTTTCAGATAGAGATATTTCAGACCGGGATCCTCCCCGGAATAGTATTCCCACTTTCCGTCTTTCTTAACGAGTTGGCCTTCCTCGACAGCAGTGGCGGTGGTTGCAGCACCAGCTACCAGCCAGCCAGCCGAGACGGCGATCCTGAAAAATACAGAAATTTTCATCTTTCTATCCTCCGAGTAAATCGAGACGTTCGTCTTTATTTGTTATGAAAATAGCTATTAGTCAATAAGTTATATAATATCTGTATTCCGATGATGATTAATTACATCAAGTTATGTAAGATTGTCAACAATTGGCGATTAAAATTCATGTGCACATGAGGATAATTTTCTAGTTGAATTAATGCTTGACATATGTAAAGCATTATGTCATCTTCGGTCCCGCCATGAAGAAGACGCCTGCCGCTGATAACGCTCTCCCTGTTGAGAACCTCTTGTCCCAAATACGTCAGGCCAAGGGCCTGTCACGCATCGACCTCGCGGCGCAGGCAGATATTACGCGGCAAGCCGTACATGCTATCGAAACGAATCAATATCTTCCGACCACTGCAGTCGCGCTCCGGCTTGCGCAGGCCCTCGGGTGCCGGGTGGAAGATCTCTTCCGACTGCTTCCGCAGGAGGAGATCGTTGAAGGTGAGTGGTTCACAGCTTCGGCTCCGGTGCAAGTTCCCCACAACGCCACGCGTGTGAAGGTGGCTCGAGTGGGTGCGCGATTCATCGTCCGACCGGTGGCTGAGCTAGGGGAGGTGATGAACTACGCCGTACCGGCAGACGGGCTAGTTCTTCCGTTGCCGACCTCCCGCCACTCGCCACGTTCCCAGCACCCATCCTGCGCAGTGCAGGTTCGGCTCCTCCGCAACCGTCGCGTCATCGAACAGGAAATTGCCGTGGCTGGATGCGACCCTTCGGTGTTTCTGGCCGGCGACTACCTGCGACGGCAAAAAGAAGACTGTACGGTGGTGGGATGGACACTAGGGAGTGCCGCTGCGATCGATGCGCTGAAGCGGGGCGAGGTGCACATGGCGGGCGTGCACGTCGTGGATGCGCAGTCAGGAGAGTCAAACCTTCCCTATCTTCGTCGGCATCTCAAGGGCAACGAGTATTTGATCGTCACGTTTGCCGTCTGGGAAGAAGGGCTGCTCGTAGCCTCGGGCAATCCGAAATCGATTTGTGGAATCGAGGCCCTCGCTCGCACTGATATCAGTCTTATCAACCGGGAGGCGGGGTCAGGTGCGCGGCTGCTGCTCGATCAAAAGCTGGCTGCTGTCGGCATTGCCCCGGGGACAGTCCTCGGCTATGACCGAATCGGGCGGTCCCATTTTCAGGTGGCGCGCACCATTGCGGAAGGTCATGCGGATGTGGCCGTCGGGGTGAGGGCGGCGGCCAATCTGTTCGGGCTCGAGTTTCTTCCCCTCCAACGGGCCCGCTATGACTTCGTGGTACCCAAGGCGCACCTCACAGACCATCCGGGCATTGAGGCCTTTTTGAACATTCTGGTGAGTCGATCCTTTCGAGCGGAAATCGATGCCCTCGGCGGGTACGACATGACGGAGACCGGAACGGTGCATGATCTGCGCGCGCATTGAGGCCAGTCCTGTCGGCAATGCAATTGGCGACTACGAGGTGGCGTGACGTGACAGGTCGAAACAGGGCGATCATTTTCAGGCGCATGACTCTCGTGTGCGCAAGTCTCCTCCTGTTCGACGGCTCTGCTCGGGCCGGACAGGAAGCGTTCGTGATTGCCGGTTCGCCCAGCGTCAAGGGAGTGATTGATCGACTCGGTGCCGGATTTGAACGGACCCATCATGACGTCCGCACGAGGCTCTACGTCGATAGCGGTTTGGAGTTGAGGCGAACGATTGCGGGCATGGAAAACAGTATGGTCGGTCAGTATTTCATCGGCAGCGGCCCCATCCATGTTGTGGCTCCGGGCGGAGACGAGGTGCTCACCAGGCTGGAGCAAAAATACTATGTGCTACCGGGAACGAAACACTCCTACGCGGTGGAACAACTGGTTCTAGTGGTTCCTGAATCGTTGGTCGACGCGGCTGATTCACTGGAAGCCTTGAGCCGCAGGACCGGTCGCCTCGCAGTGGCCGACCCGTCTCACACCCGCTTGGGAGCGCAGACCGGTGCCATGCTGCGCACGCTGGGTCTCGAGGCATCCTTCAAGGGGCGTCTCGATGTGGCGACTGATTCCCGTGGCGTCCTCGACCATGTGCTGAGCGGGCAGGCCGATGCAGGCATTCTTTTCGGGCATGAGGCAGTGAAGGCACAGGAGCGGGTTCGGGTCGTGGCGAGGTTGGAAAAAGGATATGCCCAAACCGTGCATTCGATGGCCATGGAACGGTACTGCCCCAACCGAAGTCTCTGCGAAGAGTTTTTGGGATATCTGTGCAGCGCGGAGGCGCAAGCCATTGTGCGGGAGGCCGGGTATGGCGTGCCGTCGGCTTGTCGTCCATAGCGGACATGCGCATCATCCACAGGTGTGATCAATTCTACGTTCTTATACTTTCGTCACCATTTTTCCGCATACATGAGGAGAGGCAGATGGGAGGCATAACGAGACAGACTCTGTGGAGGCGCATGGTTCTCTGGACCTGCGTCGCCGGTTGGTCAGTCGGCCTGACCCTAGGCGGCTGTGCCAGGCTCCCCTATACGACGCGTACGGTGCACGAAGATCAGCGGGTGGTGGTCAGGGTGCAACGAGAAGTCGAGCCCAAATCGTATACGCATCCGGTGCAATTGACCAGCGGGGAAATAGCCAGTTTATTGCGGGGCTTTTCGATCCGCGAACAGCAGCGCTTGCCGTTACGCTGGTTCACGGAAGAATTGCCGCCCAAACCTCTCTTTCGAGAAGACGAACTCCAGGCCCTGGCGCTACACCTCGAGCAGGGTCTTCAGCAAGTCGGCCCGAACGAGCGAGCGCATTTCGAACTCCGTAGCCCCGGGTTCAATCCGGAGTATGGCCGGGATACGACTGCCGGATGGATGGCCGTCCGTGATCCCTACCTCTATGTCACGATCGAGTATTTTCACACGCAAATCCCTGTGCGGAAGTCGGACAATTACGACTCCAACTATCCCCTCCCACCGCCCACACCGAAGGACTACATCCTCTACTTCGAGCCGGGACGTTTCTGGAACACCGATGATAGGCAGACTCGAGCGGTGGCGTATCGGCAGTTCTTGAAATCCGGAGAGGCCGGTACGGCACCGCGCTGACAGCCGGTCGGCCCCTGAACTGATTGATCCGTTCAGCGATCACAACTGGATATCATGGAGTTGGTTATGAGCACATACAGGAGAGGTTTGCGCGCATGGATGATGGCCGCGCTGTTCGTGGGGTCCGCTTGTGTGACATTCGCTCAGGCAGCGGATTCCGGCAAGCTGGTGGAAAAGGACGGCAAGTACGTCTTCGTCGAAAGCATGGACCCGTCGCTCAAACTCCTGCTCGAGCGATCCGTCAAGAGCGGCATGATCACCCAGGAGGAGTACGACCAGGTGCTGAAAGATTCGGAGGAACGCACCCAGTTGCTGTCGCCGAGTTTTCGCGGTTGGTACGATCGGGGATTCAATCTCTCGATGAACGACAACGCCTTCTTCCTCAAAATCCGTTTTCGCAGTCAACTGCGATTTACGCAGCGGTTCCGCAACGACGCCTGGCGTAATCCCGGCGAAGCCAAAAATTTCCCTGAATTGCTGGGTGTCTTCGGCGATTATCGAGCCAATCGTTCGGAGAACGGCGCGTCATCGTTCAACGTGAGACGGTTGCGGTTCTATTTCATGGGCCACTTGTTCGATCCGGACTTTAAATACTACATCCAGATGCGGGCGGAGACGGCCGAGAACGCGCAGTCGCCAGGATCCCTGTCGCTCTTCGATGTCAACTTTACCTACACCCGTCTGCCGTGGGCGAACGTGCAATTCGGCCAATACAAGGTTTACTTCAATCGGTCGCAGATCAACTCCACAGCCTCGATGCAATTCGCCGAACGTGCGCTCGTGCAGGATGCCTTCACGGCGAGTGGCTTGGATCGTCGGGATATCGGCATCACGATCATGAACGATGAAGAGTTGTTCCCCGTGAATTACTATCTCGGCGTGTTCAACGGCGCGGGGCCGAGCTTCAATCGGCTGGGCTCCTTTACGTCGGAAGAAGCCACCGTCGGTTGCCCAGGCGGGCAGACGGGCGGCAATCCCTTTCCCTCCCCGGCAGGCTGTCCAGTCAATCAACGCAACCTGAACGCGAATACGCGCATCGATGTGGACCGGTTCATGTATGTCGCGCGGTTGAACTGGAACATTCTGGGCCGCCCCGGTTACGGCGAAGGTGATCTTGCCTATTCCGAAACGCCGCAGGTGGCCGTCGGCGGAGGGTATTCGTACAACCCAGGGGTCAATACCAGTTCCGACAATGCCTTCGTCGGGTTGGACTTGGCCAATCTAAATATCCGCCGGCAGCTCGCGGCCTTCGGCAACGGCCGTCAGCTGGGCTTGGGTATCGTCGACTATTCCACCTGGGCGGCCGATGGCGTGTTCAAGTATCGCGGTTTCTCGCTGCAGGGAGAGTTTTACTTCAAGAACGTCATCCGGCACGACAAGGGCTTGCCTTGCATGAACGTCGCCTGTACGGCGTCCGCGCCGAACAACTTCGGCAACGCCATGGGCTGGTATGTGCAAAGCGGCTACTATCTCATCCCGCGCACCCTGGAACTCGCGGCACGGTACGCCTATTGGGATCCTGACACCAACTCGGCCGATGATTTGATCAAACAGGCGGATGTGTCACTCAATTGGTTCTTGAACGGGACCTACGATCATCAAATCATGGTGACCTACAGCAATACCCAGTTCGGCACCGGGGGCTACACCATCGGCCGCAGTGCGCCCCTGCCCCCCGGGTCCGGGACTGTGCCGCTCGACGCGGTGGGCGGCACCTTGATCGAAAACGCCATCCGGGTTCAGTATCAGATCTTTTTCTAAGGAGTACCGAATATGAAATGGCTCATTGCTGCTGTTCTTCTCCTGTTCTGCGCCACGAGTCCGGTATGCGCAGAAGAGATTGCCGTGGCTGCGGCGTCGGACTTGAGCTTTGCGATTAAGGAGGTGATCGGTGAATTTGAGACGCAGACCGGTCACCATGTGAAACTCTCCCTAGGATCGTCGGGAAACTTTTTCGCCCAGCTCCAGCAGGGCGCCCCCTTCGATCTGTACTTTTCCGCTGACATCGGCTATCCCAAAAAGCTGGAGGAGGCGGGGCTGACGGTGCCGGGTTCGTTGTATCGTTACGCGGTGGGACGGGTGGTCCTTTGGGCGCCGAAAAGTTCGCCGCTCGAGGTGTCGAAGGGGCTCACGATGCTTCGTGATCCAGCGATACGAAAAATTGCCATTGCCAATCCGAAGCACGCGCCCTACGGACGTGCGGCGGTTGCGGCGATGGAGCATGCGCAGGTGTATGTGGATGTGAAGGATCGCCTGGTGCTGGGAGAAAACATTTCGCAGGCGGCGCAGTTTATTGAATCCGGCGCCTGCGATGTGGGCATCATCGCCCTCTCCTTAGCATTGGCTCCCGTGATGAAGAACGCCGGCGGCTACTGGGAAATCCCGGCGGAGTTTCATTCGCCGTTGGAGCAGGGTGCGGTGATTCTGAAACAGTCTAAACAGCAAGAGGTGGCCCGGCAGTTTCTTGCCTTTATGCAGGGCCCGCAGGGCCAGGAGATGATGACCCGATATGGATTTACACTACCGAAGTAGCCGCTGGGCCTTGGTCCACTGTACGTTGGCGCTCCTGCTTGCGGTTGGTTGTTCCGAGGCTGTGCTCATGAGCCAGGAATCGGACCATGGCGGGGTGGTGACCTATATGTTCAAGCAGGACCGTGGCGGGCCGATGGGATCGCCCTACCGACGGCAAGCGCTTGACGCGATACAGACCAAGTGCAAGGCCGGTTCTCGGGTACTGCGCGAGGGCGAGGTGAAAGGATACACCAGTGCGGGTATGGGCACCATTGAGGGCACGGAAGACGAAGAGCGTGGCAGGCGATGGGGGATTCAGTTCGAGTGCAAGGACGGAGAGCGAGACCTCAAGGCGAATGGCCGGTAGTCGCTCATTGACTTCCCCGATCGCCGGTTTCTACCATGGCGGCGTTTCTGCGCCGGGCGGGGAGTTGCGGGAGGACGCGTGTGAACTGGATTGCGATTTGGGTGACATTCAAGTTAGCGGCGCTCACGGCGTTGATCCTCTTGATGGTGGGCCTGCCCATTGCCTACTGGGTGAGTTTTTCGCGCCGGCGCTGGAAGTTTCTGGTGGAGTCGGTGGTGGCACTGCCTTTGGTGCTGCCGCCGACCGTGCTGGGATTTTACATTCTCGTCGCCATCGGTCCGCACAGCCCACTCGGACGGTTGTACAACGAACTCGTCGGCCATCCGCTCCCTTTCACTTTCGAAGGCCTCCTGCTGGCTTCCGTCCTCTACAGTCTACCCTTCGCGGTGCAGCCATTTGCTGCGGCGTTTGAGCAGGTGGATCGGCGGTTGATCGAAGCTTCCTGGACGTTGGGCGTGTCGAAGCTCGGCACGTTTTTTAGGCTGATCGTACCCTTGTCCAAGGCCGGATTGTTGACCGGTGCCGTGCTGAGCTTCGCCCATACGATGGGAGAGTTCGGAGTCGTCTTGATGGTCGGAGGCAATTTGGAGGGCGAGACGCGCACCGTGTCTATCGATATCTATGATGAGGTGCAGGCCTTAAATTATGCAGGGGCTGCCAAGACGGCGCTCTTTCTCTTGGTCGTCTCATATGCCATCTTGCTCCTCGTGTATGCGGTCAATCGGAACGTCTGGGCAGCATGGCCGCAGAAATAAGCATCGACCTCGTCAAAACCTTCTCAGGCCGTCCTCCGATTCGGGCGCGCATTGCCTATCCGGTCGAGGCGTCGACGGTCCTCATCCTCTTCGGTCCGTCAGGCTCGGGAAAAACGACGATCCTTCGATCGGTGGCCGGGCTGGAATGGCCGGAAGAGGGCAACATTCAATTTGTGTCGCGCACGTGGCTGGATACCGCGTCAGGGGTCAGGGTGGCGCCGCAAGATCGCCACATCGGCTACATGGCTCAGGACTATGCGCTCTTCCCGACCTATACGGTGGCGGGAAATATCGGGTATGGTCTCCACCACCTCTCCGCACCGGATCGCAAAAAGCGCGTTGATGAGATGGTGGAGCTGTTCCAGTTGCGTGGACTGGAGAATGCGAAGCCGAGGGAGCTGTCCGGCGGACAACAACAACGGGTAGCCCTTGCGCGCGCGGTGGCGCCTCGACCGTTGTTGCTGTTGTTGGACGAACCGCTTTCCGCCTTGGACGCGCCGACACGGGTGCACCTCAGGGACGAGCTGCGAAGTCTGTTGAAACAGCTTGCGTTACCGTCGATCATCGTCACGCATGATTGGACCGAAGCCCTCACCCTCGGCGATGTGATGGCTGTCATCAGTGCGGGGAACGTGCTGCAGGTAGGCGCGCCGATCGAGGTATTCAGTCGGCCTCACAACGCGGATGTCGCGCGCGTCGTGGGGATTGAAACCGTTGTGAAGGGGCGGGTGGTCGGATCCTCGGACGGTATGGTGCAGGTGAGCGTGAACGGGACCAGGTTGACGGCCGTGGAAGGTGAATCGGCAGGACCTGACGTCTTCGTCTGTATCCGATCGGAAGATGTGGTGCTGGAGCGGGAGCGAACCACCGCGAGCAGCGCGCGGAATCATCTGGCCGGGGCCGTCATCTCGGCCACTGTGTTGGGAGCGTTGGCGCGAGTGACGATCGATTGTGGTTTTCCACTCGTCGCCATGGTCACTCGTTCGACCGTCGAAGAGTTCGGGTTGTCATCCGGAGTTCCCGTGGTGGCCGCGATCAAGGCGGGCTCGGTCCATCTGGTGTCGAGGCAGAGCGAGTAGCAGGATGTTGAAAAAGTCCGCCAGCGGCGTTCTCGATATCCGTGAAGCGTATCTCGTCAGGGTCAGAGCGTAAGGCTCGTGGCCTATAGCTGAGAGTAGAGCCGCCCACTCTCGGTTTCTGGCCATACGCTCTTTTCTGGGACGAGAGACGAACGACGCTTCACGAACGACGAACGAAAGAGACTAAAACGCACCGGTGATACTGGCACCGAATTTCTCCCGCACGATGGGAGTCGCTTCCTCGATGTTCAGCTTTTTTTGGAGCACGTGGGCGACTGACCGCATTTTGTAGAGTCGCGGCTGGTCGATTTTCCCCTGTTCGGTGACCAACACATCTGCCACGCAGAGGTAGAGACTGTCGTGGCTCTGTTCCGGTGGTGCCATCCCCGGATAACCGCCCCTGCCGCTCATGGCCATCCGCATCATGGCATTGAGGTCCGGTGCCGCGCCGCCTCCCATCGCCATTCCGCGTATCGCTTGCAGATTCACCCCGCCACCCCCTGATCCGCCGAACATTCCGCCCATGGCGTCCATGTCGAGTCCGCCTGCGTTGGCGAGCGGGGTGCCTCCACTCCCGATCCCCGCCCCGAACCCGGCTTTGGCGACCATTTCCGGCCTGACCCCATCTCCTGCTTTGTGGCAGTACACCACCTGGGTCTGCAGCCAATAGGCAGCACCAAGGGGATCGTTCACGACCTGGTATCCTTTGGCTCTCAGCCTCGCGGGGATATCTGCAGGGGTTGCGTTTTGATTCTCAGACGTATTACGGATTTGCACATAAATGGTACGCGCAGTATTGGGTGGGAGGAGGATGGATGAGTCGTTGACTAATCCGGAACGCAAAATGTTGCTGCAGCCGGTGAGTAAAAGCAGCGCAAGAAGCCATCCGCCCACTATACAAGGAGAGAGAGCTCTGGTTACTCGCCTGTTCATCAACGGCTGCTTAGAAGTGCCCCGCCACCGCCGCGCTCAATCGCTGCTGCACCAATGGAGTCGCTTCCTGCTCATCAAGTTTCTTCTGGTACACGCTGGCCGCCAGCCTGGTTTGATAAACCCCGGCAGGAGGGGTTGTCCCTGCTGGGGAGACCGGCAGCGTTCCGCCCGTTCTTGCCAGCTCCGTAATCTGGAGATCGGCGACACAGGCGTAATCGATGTTTTCATTGGCATCGGGCCGTGACGGTCCGCCGAACATATTGCCTACGGCACTTCCGAGTCCTTCTGCTGTATTGAGGCCCATTTCGGCTGCGCCCCCTATGAGGGCGCCCTGCGGGCCTGCCATGCCGGCCATCCCCGTCAACCCATGGAGCCCCGACATGATGGAGCTGCCGATTCCTGATCCATAGCCGCCTGCGACCAGATCTTCAACCGGGAGTTCGACCTTAGTTTGATTGCAATAGACGATATTGGTCAGCACGACATAGGCCGCCGCATGGGGATCTTGAACAACCTCATACCCTTTGAGATTCAGCCGCGCTTTCAGATCGTGGAGCGACACAGCTTGATTGTCTGACGCGTTCCGATTCTGGAGAAAGATGGTTCGCGCCGTTGATGGCGGCAGCATGAGGCTGTTACTGGCAAGTAAGTCGGTATCCCGGACGTTAGCCGCACATCCGGTGAGGAGGATTCCTGCCAACAAGCTGCGTAAGAAGCCTGCGGTCATCTTGCTTTCCCGGAAGTGCCGCTACGCGTAGGAGTGAGAGGAAGTCGCGGCGCGATTCTATGGGAACGGATCAGAGGTTTCAATCAAGAAAATGAAGATTCCGCCAAAAAAATCTCTCCCCAAATTCTGTGGATATCTCTGTTGATAGTCACCCGGTTGACCGCGAATAGACCCGCTAATTCATGCCTCGCACCAGGTTGCCTATTTATTGAGCATAGAGAATGATGGCTGTCAGGACCACAATATCTAGTAGTGGGTCTCTTATGTGTATGTATTAGCATTCATATTTGTCCAGGACTCCAGGTGTTTTGAAAATGAGCTGTGGATACTCGCTTTATTTTTTAGGCGATCCATATGGCTCTTGACTTATGCACAGAAGAATTTCGTTTCTGGGGAAATTGCACGGGCTCGGATCGTAAAAACCGCACTGGAAGAGGCCGCCGGAATAGTCAAGAAGGATGATGGGCATTAATATACTTGACACATCATGGAAATGCGGCTAGAATCCGACTCACGAATACGGAGGTAGCCCATGAATCCGACCCTGCCCACCACTCTTCAAGAAGCCATCCAATATTTTGCCGATGCGCAACGCTGCCAGGACTTGCTGAGTGCGATGCGTTGGCCGCAGGGTCCGGTCTGCCCGAATTGCCGCTCGCATGAACACGGCTATGTGAAATCGCGGGCTATCTATCAATGCAAACTGTGCCGGAAGCAGTACAGCGCCAAAGTCGGGACCATTTTCGAGGATAGCCCCATTAAGTTGGATAAATGGTTTTGTGCGCTCTGGATGCTGACCAATGCCAAGAATGGCGTTTCGTCCTATGAGGTCGCGCGTAGCCTTGGGGTCACTCAGAAAACCGCCTGGTTCATGATGCATCGCATCCGGTTGGCCTTGCAGCATGGTTCGATTGATCGGAAGTTGATGGGTGATGTTGAAGTGGACGAAACTTATATCGGTGGGAAAGCCCGTAACATGCACAGTGACAAACGGGCGAAGCTCATGCGCAATGAAGGGTCATTCCGCAAGGCTGTGGTGGTCGGCATGTTAGAGCGGAAAGGCGAAGTGCGAACCGCTGTCCTAAGAACCGCAGAACCGCATCAGAAAAGCTCTTAGGGAAATCCGTGCGGGAACATGTTGTTCCTGGTTCTCACCTCATCACCGATGAAGCTGCTGCCTACACCAAGGTTGGCCGAGAGTACGCCCACAAGGTCATCAATCATGCTGAAACCTATGTGAAGGGGAACATTCACACCAACAGCATCGAGAACTATTGGAGCTTGCTGAAACGGGGGATCAAGGGCACCTACATCAGCGTTGAACCGTTCCACCTGTTCCGCTACCTGGATGAGCAATCGTTCCGCTTCAACAATCGGAAAGATAACGACCAGGGCCGGTTTATGGCTGCACTCTCGCAGATTGTCAGTAATCATGCCAAATTGACCCCTGTCATCATGTGAAATGAACCCCTCTCCATCACCAGGAGAGGAGACCTATGGAACTAGCAGACGCGGTGACGAGCCCAGTACCATCTTCGCGGGCAACGATGCCAACGGAGGAGGCTGGGATGCTGCGAGAAGACGGCGTGCGAGAAGTGCTGGCACGACTACAGCGCGGCGAGCCTATCAAAGCCATTGCGCGGGAGCTCGGTGTGGCCCGCAATACCGTGAAGCGGTGGCAACGGCTGGGGGGCTGGCGTCCCCGCCCACCGGGACACCGCCCCTGTCAGATCGATCCCTATCGGCGCTTTCTGGAGCGCCGCGGCCCGGAAGTGAATTGGAACGGCCGGGTGCTCCATCGGGAACTGCAGGCGGTGGGATTCGCGGGGACCTATCAACAAGTGCAACGGGCGATTCAGCCGCTCCGGGCCGATCGGGCGTGGGCGACCGTGGCGACGGTGCGGTTTGAGACGCACCCGGGCCAGCAAGCCCAAGTGGACTTTGGCCAAACCCGTCTCTGGATTGGCGAGCGGCTGGAAGTCATCCACATCTTGGTGTTCACCCTCGGGTACTCCCGGCGACTATGGACGTCGGCCTATCTGTCAGCATGAACGGCTCAGTGCGCTGCTCGATGGGCATGAGCGGGCCTTCCAACATTTTGGCGGCGTGCCACTGGAATGTCTGTACGATAACCCGCGGACGCTCGTCCTAGGTCGGCGCGAGGGCCGCGTGCTCTGGCATCCGGTCTGGGAGGATTTTGCGCGACGCTATGGCTTCACGCCGCGGGCCTGTCAGCCCTATCGGGCGCAGACGAAGGGCAAAGTCGAAAGCGGCGTCAAATATGTGAAGCGCAATGCCCTGGCCGGCCGCCGCTTCGGCTCGTGGGAGGCCTTGAACGCCTGGCTGCAGGAGTGGGCGGTGACGGTCGCCGATCAGCGCGTCCATGGGACGACCCATGAGCGGCCGATCGACCGGTTCGCTCGGGAGACGCTCACGCCCCTGGGCCAGCGTCCGCCGTATCACTACGAACGGGTGCGCCTGCGGCGCGTGCCGACTGATGCGCTCGTCGCCATCGCGGCCGCGCGCTATTCCGTCCCGGTCGAGTATGTCGGGACGACCGTCCACGTGCAGGAGACCAGTCACCACTATGAGATCTTCCATGGCGGGGTCTGCATTGCGCGGCATGCCAAGTCCACGCGCCATGCCGTGGTGGTGGATCGGGCGCACTATCGCGGGCTGCTGCGCGCGGGCGGACCCGCCACCACGCCCCGGCCGCCCCAGTGGGATCCCGGATATGGCGACCTCGGCGAGGTGATGGTCCGGGATCTGGCCCTCTATGCCGCGGTGGCGGAACCCGGCGGTGCCGCATGAGCACGCCCCAACTCGAGCGGCTCCAGGCGCACTGCCAGCGCCTGCGCCTCTATCAAGTCGCCGCAGAACTGCCGAGTTTACTCGAGCAAGCGGCGAAGGCCGAGCGGTCGTATACGGACTTTTTAGAGGAGGTGCTGCGGCGTGAGGTGCAGGCCAAGACGGACAAGCATCTGGCGATGCGGTTGGCGATGGCGCGGTTCCCGTTCCAGAAGACGCTGGAGACCTTCGACTTTAAGGTCCAGCCTTCCATTGATTGATGTGAAACTGATCCGCGAACTCGGCACCGGGCGCTATCTGGAGCAGGGTGAGAATGCGTTGTTCCTCGGTCCGCCCGGCGTCGGCAAGACGCATCTCGCCGTGGCCCTCGGCATCACGGCCTGTGAACAGGGCCACCGTGTGCTGTTTACGACGGCGATGGGATTGCTGGCCACGCTCGGCAAAGCGCTCTCCGAAAATCGGTTAGAGGACCGGCTCAAGGTGCTGGCCCAGCCCCAGCTCTTGATCATTGATGAGATCGGGTATATCCCCATTGATCGGCAGGGCGCCAATCTGTTCTTCCAGCTCATCTCTCGGCGCTACGAGAAGGGCTCGATTCTGCTCACCAGTAATCAAAGCCTCGGCGCCTGGGGCGACGTGTTTGGTGATCCGGTTATCGCCACGGCGATTCTCGACCGGCTCCTCCACCATTCCATCACGATCAATATTAAAGGCGAGAGCTATCGCTTGCGGGAGAAACGGAAGGCGGGGCTCTTCAAGTCCCCTGTCAGCGCCGCGAGCCATTCAGATGCCTAACGCAACCAGATGTACCGTCAACCCGGGGAGGGGTCAACTTCACATCAGAATAAAAGGGTCAACTTCGGCTGATGATTGACACAGATCAGCGGCAAGCGTGTGCAGTATCGGGAATTGATTGGTCAAACGACGTGGCACTAAGCCGGACGGATACAGAAGGCAGGGGAGAGGGAGGCGCTAGTACTGCAAGCCTTCAGGAAATTGCTCCTTAATGTGTTTATAGAAAATATCCAACGTGTTTAAGTCGTATATTTCGCTTACGTGTGGGACTACATTCAGCCGTTGCAAGAGCGGACGAAATGCGTACTGCGAAATATCGTTTATGTGATGTCTATTTTCATAGAAACAGCGACGTACTTGCCATGCAGCCATATCGGCCGACTGTAATGGCAACAAATCCTTATCGTGACGATGCATTGGCAATCCGGATACACGATCACGTATGGCTTGAGGCAACTCGTCCTTGGCTAATCGGTAATTTCGGACGGCATTTACTCCATCCATGCCTTGGTCGTCGAAAATAAATTCTATCTTATCGTCAATGCATAGACGATTCATTCGATGCACAGCGCTATTTATTATCGAATGGAACAGCAAGGCATACGGGTTGATATAATGAGCCGGGTATTCACCCTGTACGGATTGATAGGATTCCCACGATAGAATAGCGCTCAGCCCAAACATGGCATGCCGAATTACAATGTCTGCCAGTTCTGCTACCTTAGCGTCTCGGTCCTCTTCGCTCCATCCATGAAATTGTTTCCTTAGGCTCTCTGCCTCTGCTGCCTTAAAGTGCTCAAGTGGCTTTATTCCGCTCTTGAGAGCAATATCCCAGTCATCAGAAAATGACTTCCATCGTTCTACGGTTGAAACGTACCCAGCCAAAACAAAAACTGGACCAGCGTCATTGCTTTTCGACTCGTTCCCGCTGTCGTCGATATAGCAGTTCAGCATGCCAAAGAGCCAAGTTCCCGTTTAGAAGACGGCAACCCGCACACTAGAACCTATCTCAAAATGGTTGTATCGATGTGAGAAGTCCCTATAATGCGCC
>JACOEL010000024.1 GCA_024998625.1 Nitrospira sp.
GAATACGCTACCCCTAGCACATCGCGAACGGAGAATAAATCAGAGATTCCCTAGATTATCACATAGACCATCTTATGATCTTCTACGCCAGCTCTACTCATAAACTGTCCCTGTAATTCTCATTTTCGCCATCTCCAATACCCCCATACTCATACTAGTTTTAACGCTAGGAAGGGGTGGAGTAGTGAAAACTAAATACTGCGAGTGCGGCGAGCGCATCACGATCGACCCTCACCCCGGACGCAAACTGCGGTCCGGGCGCTATCTCGCGAGGCGAAACAAGGGATTCTTTTATAAGACCGACTATCACAGGCTGATGGTTAGGCCACCTCCGATTCGGAGTGTGGCTTCTGAGGAAGGCGACGCTCGGGTTGGTGATTTGCTGGGAGCATCGCGGCAGGTCGGCACAATCATCCGCGACCATCAGCGTGGAACACATCGGAGGGCAGTTCATCGCCCTCCTGCTCCATGCTCACGTGGATAGAGCGGCCGAGTGATCGAAGCGCGGTGGCCCCCAGCTCAACTCGCCTTGCGATATTCCTGCGGCTGGTCGTACGTCTGCGCGTCCCAATCTGGTTGCTGGACTGGGTCTACAGGCATTACTTCGTCCTCTTCTTCCACAACCGTGGCATATACTGCGATCACAAGAATGAGGACTGTCAGGCCCAAGAGGAAATAGACTGGCATGGTGACCTCCTGTGTTGCTGGTGGTCCTACTGTCATGCTAGCCCTTCCGTCGGCCATCGACTACGAGGGAAATCCCCAGGTTTTGCATGGAATATCCCCGTAGTGGGAACATGGACAGCCGGCCACCGCAACCTAGTCTCCAGCGCCCCCGTGCTACACTTCCTGCAGCATGCAATCGTTCCCCGCCAGGCTTCACGTGCTGCTGGCCTTGGAGGCTCCCATCGGATTGGTCATTCGCCGGGACCGTCGTGGCAGGTCTGCACGATGCTGTGGGATCGGCGGACTGATAGTTTCATGCTTGGACAGTGGGTCAACGGCCGGATCTATGAGCGGCGATGCGATCTCTCGCCCGACGGGAAATATTTCATCTACTTCGCGATGGACGGTAAGTGGAGTGGCTTGTCGAAGGGATCCTGGTCGACCATTTCACGTGCACCGTACCTGAAAGCGCTGGCGTTTTTTCGAAAGGGCGACTGTTGGAACGGCGGCGGGCTCTTTCTCGACAACGATCGCTACTGGCTCAACGGGGACGGTTGCCATCAGCAAGAGCGCAACTCGACAAGACTACGACGCGATCAGGTCTATCGCCCTACCGGTGGCCGGGGTGGGGAATGTTTGGGCGTCTATTACCCACGTTTGCTGTACGGGATGGCTGGATGCTGACCGACCACCTGTCGGCCGGCGTCACGGATCAATGCGATGTATTCGAGAAGACGGTCGGGAACAGCTGGCTACTACGGAAATATGGCCATGCGCAAGTCGGCAGCCCTCCGGGCAAAGGCTGCTACTGGGATGAGCATGAGTTGATTCAAGCCCAATCCAACTTCTGCCTAAAACAGCCGGGATGGGAGTGGGCAGATCTGGATGGTACCAGATTGGTCTGGGCAGAGTCCGGGTGCCTCTGGACCGCCTCTCTCACCGGCTCCAGCCTTGCCGAAATCCGCCTGCTGCACGACTTCAACCACATGATCTTCGAACGCCGCACGGCCCCCTATTGACCCGGCTTCCCCTTCCGCAACCATCCGTTCTCCACCTTCCTCTGGAGCACTGAAGGCCGGTGCTCACTTGCCCCCTCAGCTTCCCCCTCCGTTGTGATAGGCTGATCTCGGCACCTTGCACTTCACGATATTGGCCCTCCGCATGACCGACAACGTTTCATCAACCACCGTTCTGACCACGCGCGAGATCAAGCTGCACCTGCTTGGGCTCATCCTCTTCGTCGGCCTGCTGGGTCTGTGGTATTGGGTGTCCACCGGCACACGAGCCGTGCCGACATTGATCGAAATGCTCAAGGACGACGATCCATCCACACGCATCGTCGCGGCGGAGCAGCTTGGACATGTCGGGCCCGCAGCGCAGGCGGCAATTCCTCGATTGCTGGCCCAAGCCACGCTGGACGGCAGTCAGCACGCGAAGACTACCGCCGCCGCGGCGCTGAAATCGATCGATCTGGGGGCGGCCCGACAGGTCATGACCCACTTCATTCCGCGCTTGCTGGACCAGGATGCGCCACAACGCCGCACCGCCTGCGCAGTGCTCGGAAGCCTGGGCCCGGTAGCCAAACCAGCAGTGCCGGCGCTTCTGGCGCTGGGGTATGATCCCGATGAACTCGTGCGCCGCAATGCGCTGATGGCCTTGGCGAGCATCGGCATTCCATCCCCGCCGATCGTGGCCGCCTTGATCGCGGGACTTCGCGATTCCTCTTCACTGGTTCGCCAGACAGCCGTTACTCAATTTGCCTTTACGGTTCCCCTGACACAGTCTGTGATCATCGCGTTGACACCGCTTCTGACTGATCCGGATCGATCCATTGCCACGCTGGCTCGCAGCGCGCTGGACAAGGCAAAGCCGGACGATGCAGCAGGGCTCGAATCATTGGGCATGATGGTTCAGCATTCCGCGGCGCGCGACTATGCCTTGCATCAGCTGGCCCAGCTCGGTCCGGCGGCAGGCGATGCCCTGCTCCCGGTCCTGCCGCTGCTCCAGGATCACAGGCCGCTCGTTCGATATCTGGCGGCAGAAGCTGTCGGTGCGATGGGAGTTTCCGCCAAGCAAGCGCTCCAGGCTCTTCAACAGCGGCAGCAGGACCCCGACCCGGTCGTACGGGAAGCTTTCGCCGAGGCCATCGCCGGGATTGAGGGCGCGATGGCAACAACATCCTCTGCGAAGGCGCCTCACCCATGAACGTGACGACACCCGAAACCTTCTCGAGATTCCGCGTCCTGACTCGCCTGGGCTTCTGGGGAAGTGTGATCGGCGGGCTCCTGCTCCCCTGGGCCATCATGCTGGCGGTGGAGGTTGTGGCGCATCAGGTCCCCTTTGCACGGGCCTGGCGATCATTCACCCTGCACCTCTTCGCTCCCGGCTACAATTTCTTCTTCATCGGCTTGTTGACGGCCGTTCCCTTCATGATCCTCGCAGTCCTGATTCTGCTGCACCTGGGCGCCACTCCTGCTCAGGATCCGCTAATTGCGCATCGACGGACATTGGGTCTCACCGGTGCAGGACTCAGCATGCTGATCCTTGCAGGCTGGACCCATCTTGAGGTGTTGCTCCGTCCGGATGCCCAGGGGGCACTTGCCTATTTATATTTGCCGGTCATTCTGCTGGCCAGCCTGCCGATCGGATATGGGTTGGGGCGCGTCATCGCCAGAATCCTACTGCCGAGGCCTTCCGCTTGACTGACACGGGCTGGACAGTATCGACGACGTGGGTATAATGTGGGCCATGTGTCACTATGTCGTGAGTGCGTCCCGATGATCCGTCTCCTCTGGTCCCTTGTTCTGCTCATCCTCTGGCACTCCACCGCCTGGGCTGCTTCGAAATATGAAGACAGCGTGAAGGAATTGGCCGAAGGGGTGGCGGCCGAAGCCATCAAAATGAAAAAGTCACGGCTCGCGCTGTTGGATTTCGTGGACAGCGCGGGCGAGGTGACGCCCATCGGCCAATTCCTCGCCGAGGAACTGGCGACCCACCTACTGGTGGCTGGAGAGCTGAAGGTCGTCGATCGCAAGCTCCTGGTCGCTACCATGGAGAAACACCAGCTTACCCATCTCGACACATCACAGGCCAAAGCCGCCAAGAAGGTCGCCAAGGCATTACGCGCCGATCTCTACGTCACCGGCGCCTATCTTGAAATTCCCGAGGGCGTGCAAGTCACCGCCAAATTGATCGGCCCCTACACCGTGTTCCCGGTGGGCGCCGCCCGGGCGATCGTGCCGAAAGCGGGCCCGCTCGCCGCGCTCCTCAAGCAAGCGAATGCCCCTAAACCACCCGCGCAGGCGCCCCTTCCTGGGCCGACCACCCCGGTCTTGAACGCCCATGAGAATGAGTTGTACAAAGTCAGTGTCATGGCCATCTCCAGGCAGGATGACCAGATCGAGATCGACCTGCTGTTCGTCAATCGCAGCACCCATCCGGTCAAGATCGGGTGCCAACTTCTGGACACGTACCTGGTGGATGAGCAGGGCGAACAGTGGCGGCAGGACGTCGCGCAGAATCGCGAAGGCCTCTGCACTCGCGGCATGGAACTGAACCCCAGGCGGCAACAGCAGGCGAGCCTTTCATTCATCGCGACGAACAAACCACCCACGGGACCCGTGACGTTGCATTACCACGAGACCTCGCCGAGGCCTGATCGTGTCGTCACCCTGGACGGACTCAAGCTCGAAGCCGCGCCGGCCGCCGATGCTGAAACGCCTGCCCCGCAGGCAGCAAACACCCCCACACCATAAGTGATGATCTCCGGAACATAGGCACAGGAAACCTTCATGATTAAACAAGTCTTGACGATAGCGGGCTCGGACTCGGGCGGTGGAGCAGGGATTCAGGCGGATCTGAAGGCCATGTCGGCCAACGGGGTCTATGCCATGTCGGTCATCACCGCTATTACGGCCCAGAACACGGAAGAGGTGACCGACGTGTTCGAGTTGCCCACCTCGATCATTGCCTCCCAACTCGACGCGATCTTCGACGATTTCGACGTCGCAGCGGTCAAGACCGGCATGCTCTCCTCCACCGACATCATTAAAACCGTCGTGAAGCTCCTTAAACCGCAGCAGGTCAAGAGTCTGGTGGTGGACCCCGTAATGATCGCCAAGGGCGGTCAGGCCCTCCTGAAGCCCGACGCCATCGACACGATCAAGAAGGAACTGCTTCCGCTGGCCCTCCTGGTGACACCGAACGTGCACGAAGCCCAACAGCTTTCAGGCATCGAAATCACCTCGCTCGCCGATGCCCGCCGGGCCGCCAAGATCATTCACCAGTTCGGCTGCGCCAACGTCCTTATCAAAGGGGGACATCTGCCAAGCGACCGCGCCACCGACCTGTTGTATGACGGCCGCTTCTTCAACATCTACAAGGGTGAGTTTATCGATACGCCGCATACCCACGGCACGGGCTGCACCTTTGCGTCAGCCATCGCGGCGCATATCGCCCGGGGAAAAACCGTCCCCGACGCCGTCCAAACCGCCAAGACCTATCTCACCGAGGCCATCAGGCACAGCCTGGCCATCGGACACGGAAAGGGTCCCACCAACCACTTCTTTTTCTTCAATCAAGGTTAAGCACTATGAGTCGAGGGCTCGGATCCCCACTGTCGTTTCTGCTGACCGGATGGGGTTGGCTGCTGCTGACGTCACTGATCGGGCTGGCGACCTTTCTCGGCATCGTACGCGGCTCCCCGCTCCCTCCCGGGCTACGCCTGTTACATGTTCATGGGGCGCTCATAGGCGGCTTCCTTCAGCTTCTGACCGGCCTGGCGCTCACGGCGATCGCCCTCGCTGGCCACGACACCAAAGGGCAGAAACACCGCCTGCTGTTCGTCAGTATGAATCTTTCCGCCCTCGGGCTCGCCGTCGGGGCCTGGATGCGGGACTCCACCCTGACCATAGTCGCAGGACTGTTGCTGGCTGCGCTATTTATTCCCATGGCACGCCACCTGATGATGGGACTTCGGACCAGTTCCAGCTGGACTCCTTTGTCGGCCTTCTACTTTGGAATCAGCCTCACTGGACTATTCGGCACCCTGGCCCTGGGCGAGTTCCTGGCCGGCGCCTGGTTCCCCACCTGGCACGGCATCCTGCGCCTGGGGCATCTGCACGCGGGCCTGTTGCTCTTCCTCACACTGGGGGTCGTCGGAACGATGCAAACGGCGATGCCAGGGCTGATGAACCGCCCCCTGCGCAGCGCCGGCCTCGAACAGCTCGTCCTGCTCCTTCTGCCGGCTTGCGCCGCGGGATTGATCACAGGATTTTTGTTGTCCTCCGTTCACATTCAGCTAGTCGCCGGCGGTGGATTTCTGGTGACGCTGGCACTCGGCAGCATCAATCTCCTTCGCACCTGGAACCAGGCCGGCCAGCCGGGATCCGCCGCCACCGACCACCTCATGATCGCCCTGTGTCTGCTGCTCATCATGACCTGTGTCGGCATGGCGGTCGGGATCAATGTCCTGTGGACCCCGCCGATGATGCCTTACGGGACGCTTCACCTGGTCGCCTATACCCACACCGCGTTCCTGGGATTTTTCCTACAAGCGATCGTCGCCGGACTGTCTTATGCGTTGCCTGAGCTGCTGGCAGCGCAACGGATCACCAGTCACAAAAAGCGGGCCGCCTATCAGGGCACTCTTGCGAAAATCGCAAACCGATGGCGGGCGCTGCAGGTGTCCACGCTCAGCTTTGGAACCTTGGGGCTTGTCCTCGTCGCCTCGCTGACCTGGAATCTCCCGCTCTCTTCGATCTGGATCCAGGCCGGAACCTGGGGAAGTCTGGGACTTCTCCTGGTCCACCTGACGATGGTCACCATGAAGATCACGCAGATGGTCGGAACGATGTCGACCGGCGACCGCGCAGCCACGCACTAACCGGACTCAGAGCACCGCTTATGGCAACGATTCAGCCCAGGGAAGAAACGGTCTTTTTCCATGACACGCTCGGCCACCGTATCGCAGCCGTCCTGGCCAGGCCTGAACAAGCGACCGATCACGTCGCGGTCCTTTGTCACGGGTTTCTCTCCCATAAAAACAGTTCGAGCAACCAAGCCCTGACCGAGCTCTTGATCGGCCGGGGGATCGCCACGTTCCGGTTCGATTGCTTCGGGCATGGCGACAGCGATGGACCCTTCGCCAAATTGACGACCACCATCGGAGTCGGCCAGGCACACGCCGCCCTGCACTACCTCCTGACCCGGGGGTACCACCGACTTGCACTCGTGGGCTCCAGCTTCGGTGGTCTCGTGTCGATTCTCGCCGCCGCTGACTGGACAAGAATGCACACCTCGAAACCGGCATCCATTCCGCCACTGGCATGCCTCGCGCTGAAATGTCCTGTGGTCGATTTCGGAGAAGAGCTTCGCCTGGAGCTGGGGGAAGACGGCCTGCAAGAATGGAAACAAACCGACACAATTCCCGATCTTCACGGAGGAGCCACTCGCCTTCTCCTCGACTATGCCTTCTATCAGGACTGCCTCAACCGGATCGCCTACGAACCGGCGCGAACCCTCACCGTTCCCACATTGATCGTCCAGGGGGATCATGATGAGTACGTGCCCCTCCACCAGAGTCAGCGACTCTTCGAGGCTTTACCGGGACCGAAACGATTGGACATTCTTCCCGGTGCCGATCACCGCTTCACAAAACCACCGGATTTCCAACGGATGTTGACGCTCCTCACCGAGTGGGTTTCCCGACATCCCAGGGCCTGACACCGGCCGTTTCCTACTCCACAGACTGAACAACGACGATTCCTGAGCCTCGTTCACAATCCCGGCTGGTCATCGATGCTGCCGCACAGCATCCCGCCGGAGGCTTTCTCCTGCAGCTACTGCTCCATCTTGCACAGTAAAAAATAACGAACAGTAATCCGCCGTTCGATTGCCCGCAAAATGGCTCGTGACGGGGCTTTCTGGCAATCGCCCCACATCGACGCCTGGCACACTGGTTGCTCATCAAGTGTCTCGATTTTCCCGGAGGAACTACGATGAAGACGTCAACGAGCGTGCTTGTGATAGGGGCTGTCGGTTGCTTATCCTCCGCCCTGCTCCAGGCAGGGGAACCTTCATATGCAGTGGCCGCAGACAGCGCCACGACGATCAGCCTGCTGCAACAGCCATCCCTTGCAACAGCCGTCACGAAAGCTCAGGGGAGCGGAACCGCACCCATTCTGCCCAACCCGACGGCACTGGTCCTGACGGCCCAGAAGGGGCAAACCGCTGTCGGCACGCTCACGCTCAAGAAGTCCAGCACCGACCAACACACGTACTATCTCAGCACCAATCAATCGTGGATCTGGATGAATCCGCCCTACGGCAGCACTCAGTCCATCGCCTCTGAAGCCGATCAACTGATCATTACCGCTCAAACCGCCAACCTACCGACCGGAACACATTCGGCCGTGGTCTATGTCGTCGACTCGGGCCCCAATAACTTCACCAACATGCTGCGCATCCCGGTCATGCTCACTGTGACGGCCTCACCAGTCGTAACACCCCCGCCGCCCGCCGTGACCCCGCCGCAGCCCAATCCGGTCGTGGTGACGCCGCCCCCCCCGCCGCCCGCGCCCGTAGCCGTGCCGCCTCCGCCATCTCCGGCTCCCCCGGCACCGCCGGTGGTCTCCGGCACCGGGATGGTTGCAAGCCCAATGGCACTCGCCCTCACAGCCGCCAAGGGAAATACGGCTGTCGGCACCTTGGCTTTACGAAAGGGCGGCACCGACCAGCACACCTATTATCTCAGCACGAACCAGTCGTGGGTCTGGATGAATCCGCCTTACGGCAGCACCCAGTCCATCGCCTCTGAAACCGATCAACTGATCATCACGGCTCAAACGGCCAACCTGTCGGCCGGAACCTACTCAGCCGTGGTCTATGTTGTTGAGTCCGGTCCCAATAATTTCACCAACATGCTCCGGATCCCGGTCACCCTCACCGTCACGGCTTCGCCGGTCGCGACACCACCGCCCCCGCCGCCCGCAGCGCCGCAGGCCGTGACTCCGCCGCAGCCTAAACCGGTCGTGCTGACGCCGCCCCCCCCGCCGCCCGCGCCCGCAACCGTCCCACCCCCGCCGGCCCCCGCTCCCCCGGCACCGCCGGCACCTTCCCCGGTTGCCACCGGGCCGATCCAGGTCAGTCCGTCTTCGCTGGCCCTCACAAGCGCCAACGCAGTCGGCACTTTAAGCCTGCGCAAACCAGGAACGGACCAGCATGTCTATTCACTCAGCACCAGCCAGGGCTGGGTGTGGCTCAATCCCCCTTACGGGAGTACTCAGACGATCTCCACTGAAACAGATCAGATTGTCGTGACCGCCAAGCCCACCGGTCTTGCGGCAGGAACCTATTCAGCGGTGGTGTATATTGTCGAGTCCGGCCCGAATAATTTCTCCAACACGCTACGCATTCCAGTGACCTTCACGATTGCTGCCGGCCAGACAGCTGCTGCAGCACCGTCGGCGCCGACTCAATCAGCGGTCACCACGCCGCCTCCGCCGCCGCCCAGTCCGACAGCACCGCTCCCGGTGGCGACTACGCCTTCGTCGACGGCACCCAAGACTACCAGTGCCACGGTCAGCTGGAATGCGAATACCGAGCCGGACCTGGCAGGGTATCGGATCTACGTCGGAACACGATCGGGCAGCTATGGATTCATCGGCCCCTTCGAGGTCAGCAATCGAACCAGCTTCACAATCACCAATCTGCCGGTGGGTGCGACCTATTTCTTTGCCGTATCGGCATTCGACAAGTCGGGGAACGAAAGCGCCAAGTCTGCGGAGGTCAGCAAGAGCCTGTTCTAAATGGGGGAAGAGCGAGATGCCGTGAGCCGGCGCGCAGGCGCCCGGCTTACGGTGAAGTGATCGGAAGGACCGTCCTGGCGCAGCGAAATCCCGTATAGCTATTGCGAGTTTCCGGCGGCAACTTCGACCGGCCGTAGGTCAGCAGGTACTTCGGCAGATCCGACCAAGACCCGCCACGCACGACACGAAACGTTCCTCGTTCCGGTCCCACGGGATTTTTTGAAGCGCTGGTTTCGTAGTATCCCGCTCCGTACCAGTCCGCAACCCATTCTCCGACATTCCCCGCCATTTGAGACACCCCGTGGGGGCTGCGACCAGATGGATATCCCTGAACGGGCGCGAGGACCTGACTGTAACTGAATCTGGCGCCAAGCCCGAAATTCGCCACTCCATCAGCCGGAGTCCGATTGCCCCAGGGGAACAATCGACCATCACTCCCCCTTGCGGCCTTCTCCCACTCGGCTTCAGTCGGAAGTCGTGCACCCCGCCAGCGACAATAGGCCTCCGCATCGAACCAACTGACGCCGATAACGGGACGATCATGATGCTGGGTCGGATCCACCCCCTCCCATTGCCAGGGCGGCAACGGCCTCTCCTGCGCCAGAAACACCGCATATTGCGCCGTCGTCACCTCGTACGCATCAATTTCATACCGGTCCAGCCACACTCGATGCTGCGGCCGCTCATCCTCCAACGCATCCGTTCCGTCGGCCCCCATGAGAAAGTCTCCTTCAGGAATCGAGACCATGGGTGGGTCGAGAAGCGGCGCAGTGGCCACGTCTTTGTGTTTCCGCAGCCGCTCAAGCTGCGCGTATGCTGAATCGCCGATGGCCAGACCGGCAATCGACAGAGACAGGATCACGAGGCTCACACCCAATCGCATGCTGGGAAGCATACACAAACAGGCCCTGCGGCACGAGTGCTCTGCGATACTGTTGCACAAGGCATCAGCATCACAGGATGGTCAAAACGTGCGTCCAACGAACCCTCAGCCGACGGCCGCACCGCAGGCGTACCCTCAGGGGTACGTTGAGGATGTGGCCGAGGTCAGAACGCAGCTGGGCTCGCTTTCACTATCCGAATTAAAGAAGGACACCACCGACGACCCAATGTCGGTCATCCGGCACGTCGATGAGGAGCCGGGAGAGGTTCATCTCGGCCAATTGCGCAGCGACATCATCTTCGGTAAACGCGGCCAGCAATGAGTTATAAAAATCGCGTTTCAAGATCGGATCTTCGTCGGCCGCATACTGATCCACTAAGGCTTGGGCCGCCTCAGGAGACTCCGGCCGCAAGAGATCCATCACCAGAACACAAGCGCCGGGCTTTGCCAATTGCTTCAGGCGAAACCAGAACTGCAGCGGATTCGGGGCATGGTGCAGCAGACTGTTAGACAGCAGGGCATCGGCTTGTTCCGGCAGGTCCAGCGATTGGAACCGTTCACAACGGAGGGTGATGCGATTCGCCAGTCCCGCACCCGCGATCGCCTCCGCCGCCAGGTCCAGCATGGGACGGCTGGCATCCACGGCCGTCACCCGCGCGTCCGGGAAGGAACGGAGAAAACGAATCGGAATATCTGCCGGCCCGCACCCCAGATCGACGACATGACCACCGGCCCAATCGGGAAAGTATTCGCGAAAACGATCGACGAAACCCTGATTTTCCTCAGCAAAATCCGCCTTCGAATAGGCGCGGGCCTGCGCCGCATCGTCCATCAGCTCCGGTTCCAGCACGCGCTTCATAGATCACCCCACCCGCTTAGGTCGCCCGATTCCACCACCACACGATCTCCCGGCCGTACCGTCCCTTCCTGAAGAACCCGCGCATAGAGCCGGCTCCATCCGGGATGCGTCTCCTGAGCGATTCGCTCGTAGTCCCCGTCCTTGAACCACTGCGCATTGTATCGACAGGGTGTCGTATAACTCGTCATCTCCAGCTGCACCTGCTCACCGATTCGAAGTCGATCACCGGGCCGGATCAGGGACCAGTCAAGCCCCGCCAGCGTGAGATTCTCCCCGGACGATCCTGGCCTGATCGAATGACCTTCCGCGCGAAGGGCTTCGATCACCTCCAGGGAGAACAGGCAGACCGCCCGATCTGGCCCGCCGTGATATTTCCGGTTGCGCTGACGATCGCCGACTAACCCATCCCACGTAACCTGCGCACAAGGCACGGCCGCCTTCGGCACCCCGCCGTCGGACAGGCTCACCTGATGCACCTGTGGAATCACCGGTTGTGCCATCTCAATATCAGGAGCAGAGCCCGCCATCGCAGGATTCCATGCCGGTGGCCTCCAGGGCGATCCATCCGTCGCGTTCCCTCGATGCCCTCACGTAGACTCCATGCCCGGCATAGGCGGCTTCAATCTCCGCCCGCTGATCGGCCAGCAGACCGGACAGCAGCAGGCGCGCGCCGCCCGCCGCATATCCACAGAACGTTCCAGCGGCGTTCAGCAGGGTCTGCCGATCCAGATTCGCGAGGACCAGAGTGGGCTCGAATCCGTCATGGGACTTCTGCCGCTGAGCATATTCCACCGCCAATGTCAGGCGCGCATCGAACCCGTTGACCTGCGCGTAGTCCCGCGCGCACTCAATCGCCACCGGATCGAAATCCTCCCCGACCGCCTCCGCGGCCCCGAGCCGGAGCGCCACCATCGCCAACACACCGCTCCCGGTTCCTACATCCAGCACGCAATCGGTGGGTGTCACCACCTCTTGCAGCCATTCGATCAACAACTGGGTCGTCGCATGGTGGCCGGTGCCGAATGCCTGCTTGGGATCGATGATCAACTCGATGTCATCGGGATTCAGCGCCACCGCTTTCCAGCTCGGCCTGATGACCACCCGCCCCACCCTGGTCGGCTCCACCAGACGCGACCACTGGGCATTCCAATCACGGTCCGCCAGACGGTTGATGGTCATCGCGCCGGCCGGTTCGGGATGATCGAGCCGGGCCAACGCAAGCCTCAGGCCCTGCCACGTATCCGGTCCGCAACGAGCCGCGGGCCAGTACAGGTGGATACAGTCCTGTTCCTGCCAGGCTCCGGTCACATCCGGATCGTTCAGCACCCCCAGGAGTTCACCGGCATCGAGCGAGGTCTGCACATCGACTTGAATCCAGTCGCCCGGACCAGGCGTGTCGGACACATCGGCGGTACAATCAACGGTCTTCGAGGTTGACGCCATCTCAGACTCCCAGTATCGTCAGCGGTACGATGAAACCCGACACAGAGCTGACACGACCGCGAAGGTCGCCCACGCGGGAACACAGTCTCGTGCGCATGCTGCGCCGCGTGGCACAGTTAGAGACAAATGCCCGCCGGGCCAGCGCAGGGTTTACGACCTGGCGGCTCGCAATCTTTACCGTCGGACTCTTCGGCTCCATCCTTCCACATAAACTGGGATGGACCCTGCTCGGCAACGCCACACTCGCATTCAGCTTCGTGCTGTTTCTCATTGTGGCCTGGTATCATAACAGGCTCGAAGATCGCTTGCACCGACTGCGCCGCTGGCAGGACATCAAGCAGATGCACCTCGCGCGCATGCGTCTAGACTGGGCCGACGTTCCGTTTCGCCCGATACCCGTGCCTGAACGACACGGATACGCGACCGACCTCGACCTCGCCGGGCCCCATTCACTCCTGCACCTCATCAACAACACCATCTCGTCGCAGGGTCAGGAACGGCTCGCCTCCTGGCTGTTCGATCAACCTCCGGAACGCACGCAGTGGACGAGCCGGCAGGCTCTCATCAGGGAACTGACACCGCTTTCTCTGCTCAGGGACCGGTTGTCATTGGAAGCGCAGACGGTTGAAGACGCTGATATTGACGGCCGGCGGCTCCTCGCCGTGCTCCAGAAGCGGGTCGATAGTCCCAGCTTCATGCCCATGCTGCTGACCGAAACCTTCCTCGCCCTTGCCACGGCCGGGCTCACGCTGGCTGATCTCCTGTATGGAATCGGCAACTATTGGATGTTGTCGTTCGGTCTTTATGCATTCCTGTTTCTCTCCGTCCGCAGCCGCTCGGAAGAAATCTTCGACCATGCCCAATCCCTGCACCGGCAACTGGAGCGGCTCAGCGCAGTCCTGGGTTACCTGGAACGGCGATCGTACCGTGCCGCTCCTCGACTGGCGATTCTGTGCCGGCCGCTCCTGCAACAGGACACCCGTCCCTCCACCTCGCTGAAACAGGCCGCCTCTTTGATGAACCGGCTCAGTGTTCGGGCCCATCCGCTGGTGCATTACCTCATCAACGCCTTCGGTCCCTGGGACCTCTACCACACCTATCGCCTCCAGCACCTACAAGATCGGATTGCCACCGTCGCGCCGCAATGGTTCGAGCTGCTGGCCGAATTGGACGCCGCCGCCTCCCTGGCAACGTTCGCCTACCTGCACCCGGATTACCCCTGGCCTTCGCTGCAGCAGCCGGACGACGCCGCCCATCTCAACGGTACCGGACCGATCCTCGATGCGCAGGGACTGGCGCACCCGCTCATTCCGGCGAAGACCCGCGTTGCCAATCACATTGTGTTTCAGGAACGAGGGCGCATGTTTCTGGTGACCGGCTCCAACATGTCCGGCAAGAGCACCTTTCTCCGCACCGTCGGCATCAACACCTGTCTTGCGCAGGCCGGGGGTCCGGTCTGTGCCGCCTCGTTCCGCTGGTCGCTAGTGCGCATCGGCAGCTGCATTCGGGTGGACGATTCCCTCGACGGCGGCCTCTCCTTTTTTTATGCCGAGGTGAAACGGCTCAAGACAATTCTCGACAGCACCAGGGACATGAAGGGACCGCCCGTACTCTGGTTGATCGATGAAGTCTTCAAAGGCACCAACAACCGGGAGCGGCTCATCGGAGGACGCGCCCTCATTGCGGCCCTCGCGGGAGGAAACGGGTTCGGCCTTGTCACCACCCACGACCTCGAACTGGCCGAATTGGAATGTCAACTCCCCACCGTCACCAACGTGCATTTTCAGGAAACCGTGGCGGAAGGCGCGCTGCACTTCGACTATCGATTGAAACCGGGACCCTGCCCCACCACCAATGCGCTGCGGATCATGGCGCTCGAAGGGCTGCCGGTGGAAAGTCCTCCCTCGACGTCGTCACGATAGCGCATTGCATCATTCCGCCAATTTCGGCAGACTGCATCTTCGATTCCGCACAGAACGGTTGCATACAGACACAGGAGGCACCTATCGACCCCCAGCCCGACTCCTCACCGACCCGGCTTCCCTTGCGCGGGCTCTTGATCGCGCAGTTCTGCGGCGCCTTTAACGATAACGCCTGGAAATTCATGGTCGCGCTCCTGGGCATCCGAGCCGCTACGGCCACGCTCACGCCGAGCCAGGATCTGGAAACTGCGTCTCAAACCCAGACGACCCTTGCCATGGTCGTGTTCACCCTGCCGCTGGTCGTGACCTCATTTGTGGCCGGGTTTTTTGCCGACCGCATCAGCAAACGCACCGTCATCCTCACGATGAAGGCGGTGGAGGCGGTCCTGATGGCCGCCGCAACCCTCGCGCTGCTGACGAATCCGACCGGAGGGCTCTGGGCACTCGTCGTGCTCGCCTGCATGGGCGTTCACAGCGCGATCTTTAGTCCGGCCAAATACGGCATTCTTCCCGAACTGCTCTCGCACGAACAACTCGCGCGAGGCAACAGCATCCTGGAGCTGTTCACCTTCCTGGCGATCCTCACCGGCACCACCGCCGGAGGTTTCCTACTCGCCGGAGCAGGAACACAACCCTGGCTGGCCCCCCTCGCATTGACCCTGATCGCCCTGGTCGGCTTTGCCGCAGCCTGGGCTGTCCCGCCGGTGCCGCAGGCCCGCGACACGGGCGGATTATTCGACACCTTGCGCGGAGCCTTGTCGGCGTTGCAGGCGGATCGCCTGTTACGTCTCGCCATCACCGGAGCGGTCTTCTTCTGGACCATCGCCAGCCTCGTCGTCCAGAACGTCCTGGTCTATGCCAAGGCCGTGTTGGGACTTTCGGATGCGCTGGCGACCGTTCCCTCCGCCCTGATCTCGGTGGGCATCGGCATCGGCGCGCTCGTCGTCGGCCGTCTCTCCCGTTCCCGTGTGGAATACGGTCTGGTCCCCCTCGGAGCGGCCGGCGTCGCCACCTTCCTCCTGATTCTCGGCTGGTGGACTCCCCCGTTCAGCGGGACCCTCGCGCTGATGATCACATTGGGCATGTCGAGTGCGCTCATCTTCATTCCCATCAACGCCCTGGTACAGTGGCGCGCGCCTCACGCCCGGCGTGGATCGGTCATCGCCCTCGAAAACATCTGTGTCTTCACCGGTATCCTGTTGGGGTCGTTGAGTGGCGGTATCCTGGCCAACGTAGGCCTTTCGACCGTCGGCATTTTCCTCGCAACCGCCCTCCTCACGACCATTGGAACAACCTGGGCCATGTGGCTCATGCCGGAAACCTTTCTGCGATTGGTTCTCGTGCTGCTAACTAATACCATTTACCGGTTACGCATCCTGGGACAGCAGCAGGTGCCGGTGACTGGCGGCGCCCTTCTGATCCCCAATCACATCTCCTTCATCGACGGCTTTCTGCTGATCGCGAGTCTGGATCGCCCTATCCGGTTCGTTGTGGATGCCCAGTACGTCAATCACCGGCTCTTCAAGCCGTTCATGCGCGCGTTGCAGGTCATCCCGATTTCATCGGCCGGCGGCCCTCGCGTGATTCTCCATGCCCTGCTCGAGGCGGGTCATGCGCTTGATGCCGGCGACCTTGTCTGCATTTTTCCTGAAGGCCAAATCACCCGCACCGGCAACCTCCTCCCGTTCCGCCGTGGATTCGAACGGATCGTGAAAGGGCGCAATGTCCCGGTCGTGCCGGTTCACCTGGATCGCGTCTGGGGGAGCATTTTCAGTTTTGTCGGGGGCCGATTCGTCACCAAATGGCCGGAGCGTGTTCCTTATCCGGTCACCGTCTCGTTCGGGACTCCGGTTCCCGCCGAAACGCCGGCGCACGAACTCCGCCGCCTCGTCCGCGAACTCGGTGAAGTTGCCTGGCAGTTACGGAAACCCACCCGGCGGCCGTTGCACGAGGCCTTCATCCGCGCCATGCGGCGGCATCCCTTCCGCCTCGCAATGGCCGATGCGACAAAACCCCACGTGTCTTCCCTGCAGGCCTCGATCGGGGCGATCGCCCTGGCACGCGCCCTAAAAATCCACTGGCAGGGCCAGCAGAATGTGGGGCTGCTGTTGCCGCCGACCGTGGCAGGAGCCCTGACCACGGTGGCCGCCACGCTGGCCGGGCGCACCTGCGTCAACCTCAACTACACCGTGGGCAAGTCCGGACTGGAATCGGCCGTACGCCAGGCGCAACTGCGCACTATCGTCACCAGCCGGAAGTTTATCGAGAAGGCTAAGCTCGAACTCCCGGAAGGACCCACCATTCTCTGGCTGGAGGACATCGGCGCCACCATCGGCACGAAGGAGAAACTCACCGCCGCAGCCCTTGCTGCACTGGCTCCGCTCCGTCTTCTGGAATCGGCCTGCGGACAGACCGGGCGCGTCACCATGGATGATCTCGCCACCATCATCTTCAGCAGCGGCAGCACCGGCGAGCCGAAAGGTGTCATGCTTTCTCACTTCAGTATCGACGCAAATGTACAGGCCGTCTCACAAGTCCTTCCCCTGGCCGAGGATGATCGGATCCTGGGGATCCTCCCGCTCTTTCACTCGTTCGGCTACCTCGTGTTCTGGTACGTCACGCTCAACGGCGCTGCAACCGTGTTCCATCCCTCGCCGCTGGATGTGACGGCAATCGGCGACCTCTGCGCCAAACATCGCTTGACGTTTCTGGTCTGCACCCCCACCTTTCTACAGCTCTATCAACGGCGCTGCACGCCGGAGCAGTTCAGTACGCTACGGGTCGTCCTCACGGGGGCGGAGAAATTGCCCCTGCGACTTTGCGAATCGTTCCATGACCGGTTCGGTATCGGCCCGATCGAGGGTTATGGCGTGACCGAATGTGCGCCGGTCATCGCCGTGAACTGCCCGGACTTTCGCGCTGCAGGATTTTTCCAACCGGCCTCCCGGCGTGGAACCGTCGGCCAACCGCTGCCCGGCGTCTCCATCCGCATCGTCGATCCGGATACCTTCGCGATCCTGCCACCCGGCACGGCAGGCATGCTGCTCGTGAAAGGGCCGAACGTGATGAACGGGTATCTTAGTCGCGAGGATTTGACGGCCCAGGCCATGCGCGACGGATGGTATATTACAGGTGATATTGCGACGCTCGACGACGATGGGTTTTTGACCATCACCGATCGGCTCTCACGTTTTTCAAAGATCGGCGGGGAAATGGTGCCGCATCGGCTGGTGGAAGAAGCGCTCCAACTGGCATCCGGTGAGGACTTACAAGTCTGCGCGGTGACCGGCGTGCCGGATGAGCGCAAAGGCGAGCAGTTAGCTGTATTGCATACGCTTCCTGAAGAGAGGATTCCGCAGCTTCTCGCCAAGGCAACAGCCGGTGGCCTGCCCAATCTGTTTCTGCCCTCGCGCAGCCACTGCATCAAAGTCGAGGCGCTGCCGATCCTGGGAACGGGCAAGCTGGACCTCAGGGCCCTCAAACGGATCGCGATGGAACGGCTGGGGGAGCGTGAAGGTTAATTCGTGACCCACGAGGAACGAGAGACGAACGACGAGCGACGAAATCCGCCCCCGAAGGTCATGCCGCAGGGGAAGATGCTAATCGACTGCCATGTCCATTTGGCCGCGCTGCCGGACGGCGACAACGGTTGCTATATTTCGCCCAAGACGCTGAAGAGCCCGCTATTCCGGTTTCTGCTCTGGAAACACGGACTCTCACCGGACAAGCCGCGCGAGGCGAATCACAAATATCTCGCCGATCTCCTGAAAGAACTACGAGCCTCACGCCACGTGCAAAAGGCCGTGCTCCTCGGCATGGACGGCGTCTATGACCATAACGGGCATCTCCATCAGGCGCGCACCGACTTTCTCATCGGCAACGACTATGTGCTGCAGGCTGCGCAGGCCCATCCCGATGAATTACTCGCAGGCGTCTCCATCAATCCGCAGCGGCGTGATGCCATCGACGAAATCCATCGCTGCGCCGATGCCGGGGCCGTACTGGTCAAGGTGCTGCCGAATGCGAAACAGTTCGACCCGGCGAATCACAAGTACAAACCCTTCTATCGGGCCCTGGCGGAGCGAAAGCTGCCGTTTCTCAGTCATATGGGCTATGAATTTAGCCTCATCGGCAAGGACCAGTCCGTGGGCGAACCGGACCGGCTGCGCTTGGCACTGGATGAAGGCGCCACCGTCATCGCGGCCCACGCCTGCAGCTATGGCTTGATTCTCTACGAGAAATTTCTTCCGACCTTGCGCGACCTCGTGACACGTTACCCGCATTTCTATGCGGACATTTCCGCCCTCACGTTGCCGAACCGGATGCGGATGCTTCTGCACTTGCGGCGGTATCCGGAACTACATGAACGCCTGCTCTTCGGCACCGACTATCCGTTGTCGGTGTTCCACATGGCGGCCTGGGGCAGGGTTGCACTCGGAACATTGCGCACGATGATCAGAACCAAAAACCGCTTCGACCGGCAGGTCGAGGTCTGCAATGGCCTACAGCTCGGATTCCGTTCCCTCGGAGACCTACTTCCCCATTCAGCAGGAATGGCGGGCCGCTGAGCGTTGTTGCCATGACGCAAGACGAGATACTCACCAGCCTGCGCGAAAGGATTCTGGCCTTCGCGACATCACGTGTATCGAGGGAACTCGCCGAGGATCTCACGCAGGAAGTCCTGATCCTGCTACATGAAAAATATGCCCGCGTCACTGAACTGACCGAACTGGTCCCCCTGGCCTTTCAAGTACTCCGGTTCAAAATGCTGGATGTCCATCGTAAGTCACTGCGCCGGGGCGAGTACAACCAGGAATCGGTCGATGATCTGCCGTTGGCCAATCCCGGTGACGATCCGGCGACACTGTTGGATCAGAAGCAGCGAGTGGATCGACTCTTAGCCGCCGTCGCTCAACTCGGAGAACGTTGCCGCGACCTCTTTAAATTGAAATTGGAGGGAAACAGTTTCCCTGAAATTCAAAACCTCATGGGGCAGCATTCGATCAATACCATTTATACCTGGGATCTCCGCTGCCGGAAACAGTTG
The DNA here is from genome assembly GCA_024998625.1 of Nitrospira sp. Taxonomy (GTDB): domain Bacteria; phylum Nitrospirota; class Nitrospiria; order Nitrospirales; family Nitrospiraceae; genus Nitrospira_A. Next base: position 19,628 of record JACOEL010000024.1, read on the forward strand.
TTGAGTTTGATGGGCGGCACGTGGGAATGATGGTGCTGGCCCTCATTTCACATCTTACGCTTCACGTATTACGCACTGACAGAGATGCCTGAACACGATCTCGAAAAATGGCTGGGTGGATTCGCAGCGAATACGCTGACGCCGGAGGAGCGCTCACTACTCTACAAAGCCGCCCTGCAGAACCAACAGCTGTTCAACGCCTTGGCGGATGAACAGGCGCTGAAAGAATTACTGTCCGACCCCGCCGTGCGCCGGAAGCTGCTGGAGACCCTGAAGCGGCCCAACAGATCCGAAGCCGGGGGATTGCTTCCCTGGTGGGCTTGGTTCAAACGACCGGCCGGGCTCGCCTTCGCAGGGGGTCTCGCCGCCGTGATCTTCGCACTCACGTTCGGAACCAGAATCTACCAGGAAAGTCTCGAGCGATCCGCCCGATCGGTGGCGACCGAAGATGTGACACAGGCCAGGCCGTCAGTCCAAGCTCCTCAACAGGCCGACTCACCCCGATCGCCCGAAGCGGAATCACGGCTCAAAGCAACAGCACCGGACGAACCGGCGCAGGCCCCAGCGAAGAAGGATGTGCTCACCGACACAGCCGCCAAGCGAGAGCGATCCGCAGCGGCGAAGCTACAAGGGCAACGCGCCCGCGAAACGGCGAGCGACAGCGCTATGCCACCGCGCGAGCGCGATGAATCGCGCAGGCAGGACCAAGCTCCCCTCGCGGCATCGGGCAGGACGGCAGAGCAAGCGACCGCACCGGCTGATAAGAAACATTCGGCTGCCACACCTTCACCAATTCCAACAGCAACTCCCCCCCCACTACAGGCACCGGCTGCACGTGCCACCGCCCAGAAGCAAAGTGCCCGCGCCCTCTTCTATGACGACCCGTCGCCCCTTGCCGATGCAACCAGTCCTGCACAAGAGCGCGAGCAGGCCGACCAGCCGGCACGGAAACCGGACCAGTTTGCTCCGGGGGGAAAGGCTGCGGGGACTGTCGGCCAAGTGAAGCCGTTAGGTCTGCGGTACAGCTTTGTAACGAGGGGCGCCGACGGGCAGAACCGGGAAGTGACTGCGGCGATTGCTGCCGGAAGTAAAGAGCCGGTGCGCATCACAGTGGAGACGACTCTGGATGCGTATTTGCAAATCCTTCAAAATCTCGGCTCCGCCGGCACCAGACTCTGGTGGCCACCACAGGAGACGGGAAAGATTTCTCTCAAACTGCTGGCGGGAAAACGAAGTGAGATTCCATTGCCTCCCCCGGCGGAGAATGGCTTACTGGCGCTGACGATCCGCCTGTCACCGAAACCGTTCGGGCCACTGACCATGCAGGAAGTCGGCATGCTGGACCGGTTCTCGGCGAACCTCCTCATTGAATCGGTTTCTCCAGCCCACGCGTCCGGCGTACAGGAACAGGCCACCTACGTCGTGAATCCCGAGGCATCACCCACCGCCCAGCTCGCCGTTGACATTCCGATCAGTCAGTAACCCAAGACCTCCCGCACGTCACACCTCCCCCACATCACGGATAGAACCGGAGCATCAACAGCCCTGAGATCGCCGCGACTCCTCCGGCGAGGCACAGAAAAAACCCCAGCGCACCCGCGATAAACCAGAGGCGTACGCTCTGATATTCGTCAGGCGCCAGCAATGGATGCAACTCCACCGGCCTTCCCCACCAGCGACGCGGAAGCGCCATGCGTGCGGTCAATGTCCGGTAGAGCACGACGTGATACCACCAGCCGGCGGGATACCGATGAAGAGCCCGGCAGCCAGCCCCCACAATCCCAGTTCGACCATGAGCGGTGGTGTCATCGCGACCGTCACCAGGCCGACCAGTGCGATGCCGATGACAGTCGCGAGGACAAGGAGCAACTCAAGCATGGGATGGATTATACGGCCGTCTCCCGGCCCAGGGATCCGGATCAGGCCTTGGACCTCGATCGGGGCAATGCCAGAATACTCGACTTCCTGGACTCATCGTTCGGAAACACGCGGCCGGTCAGGACCGTGTCAAAGATATGGTCGAACACCACGCCGGGCTGACCTTTTCTCCTTCCAGATCTGAAATACGAATGGCCCTTCGGCGGATCGTACACCGTGTTGACGTCATCGCAGTCGACGGCATAGACGTTCTTGGGTGTCAGATCCATGTCTTCCGGGCCGGTGTGCCCAAGGCGGCGAGAGGCCTCGGCGTTCTTGAGATTCGAGACCTTGCTCGCCCGAAGCGCCAGGTCGTCCGAGGCGTAATATACCACCACGTTGCGCGACGCATGACTGATCGGCTCGCCGGCCTCGCCCTTGTGCAACGATTCGTTCAAGATATCCGCAGCGATCAGAAAGGTATTTCGAAACAGGAGCGGCAATCCGCCCGGCTGATCGTACTTCTGCCAGAGGCTTAATGTCTGACGGAGCACGCGATTGCCCATGGAGTGCGCCAGGACATTGATCCGCTTGAGGCATGGATCCTCGTCGGGATTCGCATCGGACGAATTTCTCCACTCCATGAATTTCTGGAACATGCGGGCGAACGCAAAGGCGCTTTGATCCGCCGCCTTTTGATCGTCCCAATAGTCTTTGACGAGGCCCAGATCGTTATCGCAGGGCCAGATCACGGGGACCACGAGTAACTCCCCGCTCTTCTCCTTATCGCAGAGGGCTTGAAACTCCTCTGCGTCGCTGAAGACATCCTCAGGAAGATTCGAGAAGCCATGGATATAGATGAGCACCTGCCGATATTTGGACCCCTTGATCGCCGTCAAAAAATTCTTGCTGCCGAGTTCTTCAATCGCGCCGTTCTTGTTTCTGTTACAGCAGAAGAATCCACGACTCGACGAATTGTTACGAAGATCGAAGACGAAGTTCGGATTCAGTTCAGGCTCGGTGTTGACCGTCGGCATTCGACTAGTGATGAAGAGCATGGTGAGGTCTCCTTGGTGAACGGTGATCGGCATAGCCTGATGCGCAAGCTACCGTCGGGCAGCCGCCGCTGATGTCGGTCTGCAGCATTCTGAGTAGTACAGTTCAATCGCCGGCAGCGCACGTTACAGATTGCGCCGCACATGGGAATCAAACCTGTCATCGGCGCGGGGATTCTAGCAGGACAGAGGAAATTGGCAAGACGAGGGATATTCGGGACCGCAAAGTCACCCCCTAGAAAAATTATCGACACACTTGCGGTGCTTCAGAAGGAGCACATGTTCGCCCCGATCTCCTCTCCCGTCACGGATTGAAGAAATGGGAATGAAAGCTTTCGCTATGGCTCCGGCTGCCGACCGGCAGTCGGACAAAACACCATCGTGTCGCTCTGTTCGTTCGATGAGGCCTGCGACTGACAAAAACGTGTCCACCACCATTCGCTCTGCGTTGCATCATGCCTAGACCGAAGCTGCCCGCTCTTCGTCAACCGTGGCGGCTGTGGCAACGCCCAGGCCCGCCCTGTTCTTGCCACTTTGTCCCATTCGTGATACTCAAAGATGAGGAACAAACCAACCATGAAGTCTACTGAGCCACAACCATTGGCTGATATCGACCTAAAGCTGAAGGACATCTTCTCCAGCCATCCTTCCGTTGAAATGGCCTTCCTGTTTGGTTCGCTCGCAGCCGGGCAGGGACGAATGGAGAGCGACCTCGATTTCGCAGTAGCAACCACGAATCCACTCACCCCACAAACCAAAATTGAACTCATCGAAGATCTCGCCGTCGCAATCGGTCGTCCGGTCGATCTCATCGACCTCGCACAGGCGCATGGACCCTTGCTGCAACAGATTGTGACGAAGGGGCGGGTGATACTGTCTAAAAACCGGACGCTCTATGCCGAACTGCTTCGGCGCGTGGCCTATGACGAGGCCGACGTCATGCCCTACTATCGCCGAATCCTCGCGGAGAGAAGACAGGCATGGATCGGAACATAGTCGAGGCCAAACGCGAATCGCGGCTGATGATTTAACGAATCGCAATTAAAGGGGTCTGACCCCTTTGTTTTGTCTTATTCAGCTTTCTGAATCTTTTTCAACTTCTGTTTAATTTTTGCGTCTGAAGATAGCAGTTAATCGAGCGGTTTTTTTCCGGCTCCAGTTCCGGACTCGGCACATGCTCTGCCAGCATTGGGGCCAACTCACCTTTCTTCCATGCTGCCGGTGTTAAGCGCTTTGGGGCACGCACTGAATTTGGAGGGATAGTGATCTGGGCGCCACCCGCAAGGATCCTAAAGGTCAATACTCCATCGAAGATTTCATTTCGCAAGTGACCAGCAGTCCAACTTGTTAGATCACTTGGCATTAGTGTGAACATCTCAAGTACGTTGAATCCGAATCGTCGAGTCATGGGGAACGGTTGGTGAAGGGAACCAAGATAGCGACTGTCAACAAGTAGGTTGGGGGTCGAACTTATCGCTGGCTCAAGAAATGTGAAGCGGACATAGGACTCTTCCCACGTTGTGAGCGATATGGGTCCTGAACGATCCGTTGGCCAGCCGAAGAAGGATACCTGCTGAAATGGGCGGACGCGATTGAACTCGGCCTCAATCTCTTGATCCGTCTTTCCATCTACCTCGATAAATCCATAGTATTCATTGGAAGAAATACAGCGTCTGCCTTCTAGTTCCAATCCAGTCAGGGAAACGGGACGATTCCCCGCTCGCACGTGAAAAGAACACCGACACCCCTGATTGCACTGTTCGCACCCATTACTATTTTCGGTTCGGATATATAGATAGGAATTAATTCCAGCACCTCAACAGAGGGAGGATACAATCGGTCGAACAGTGACAGCCCCCCAGCCGTAATGCCAATTAGTCCGCCGACAAATCCGACAACGGCCCCCATGTAGCAATGAACTTACCAAGCCTAGTCTGTCTCGTTTTTTCATCCATAGTGCCAGCTAACCGTTGAACATATTAACCAGCATAGTACTCCCCAATAAGCCGAAAGCTGTGGCTGATTCTTGCGCGCGTTCAACCACTTGTCAACGCTCCTTCCAGGCTTGCTAGTTGCTACCTAGCGAGCGGGCTAGACGGTCTCTCGTCGCGCGCGTCCAAGGAGGGCCTTCCGAGTCCGCGCGTTCCGCGAGCAAAGAGCCTGGGTCCGCCGCCTCGCCCCTCCCCTCCGAAAGGATTCCCCTCCTCGCCCCATACCCTCCTGTGAAGGGAGGACACATGGAGCACATCGAGGGCAAATCCCAATCGAACCCATCGGCACACCGGAGCGACCCCCGCCTCTATCAGATCGCCAGCCTGGCAACGCTGCTGGCGTACGGGCTCTTCTGGCTGCGCTTCGATGTATCGCCTTCGCAAATCGTCCTCACTATCGGAACGGCCCTACTCACTCAATATGTCGGAACGCGTGTCGCCAAGCTGCCGTTCTTCGATCCCAAGAGTGCGCTGATCTCCTCCCTCTCCCTCTGCATCCTGCTCCGCACAAACGATTTGGCCGTCTCGGCTATGGCGGCGTTCGTCGCGATAGCCAGCAAATTCGTCTTTCGTTGGCAAGACAAGCATCTGTTCAATCCGACCAACCTGGCGTTGGCCATCACGCTCGCGAGCGGGATCGGCTGGATCTCGCCGGGGCAATGGGGGCAGGTCGCCTGGTTCGGCTTCCTCGTCGCCTGCCTCGGCAGCCTCGTCGTGACCCGCGCGGCGCGGGCGGATGTGACGTTCGCCTTCCTCATCGTCTACGTCGGTCTCCTCTTCGCTCGCGCCATCTGGCTCGGCGATCCGCTGGCGATTCCGCTTCACCAGATCGAAAGCGGCGCGCTGCTCATCTTTGTGTTCTTCATGATCTCCGATCCCAAAACCACCCCGGACTCCCGCACCGGACGAATGATCTACGCCCTCTGCGTTGCACTTGTCGCACTCTACGTTCAGTTCGGATTGTTCCGCCCCAATGGGCCGCTGTGGGGGCTGATCGCCTGCGCTTCACTCGTCCCCCTGATCGACCATCTGTTTCCCGGCACTCGGTACCACTGGTCCAAGCATTTAACCGGTCACTCATCCATAAGCACCTCGTCAAGCGTCAATGGTCAACCGTCATCCGTTAATCGTCACCAGTCTGTCCCCGTTTCTCTCGTGTCACTAACCAAGGAGGTTCTCATGAGACGTGCCATCGTGCCTTCATTGTTACTCGCTCTCGGCCTGCTCGCATGGAGCGGCGAGGCCTCGGCCTTCTGCGGCTTCTACGTCGGCAAGGCCGATACCAAACTGTTTAACAAGGCCTCTGAGGTTGCCATCGCGCGACACGAGAACAAAACCGTGATCACGATGGCGAACGACTTCAAAGGGGATGTGAAGGAGTTTGCGCTGGTGGTGCCGGTGCCGACCATCCTGGAGAAGGAGCAGATCCATGTCGGCAATCCGGCGGTGCTGAAGCACCTGGCCGACTACTCGGCACCCCGGCTCGTGGAATACTACGACGCGAATCCATGCCTGCGCTACGAATTAATGGAACGCCGGAGCATGGACGCGATGAAAAGCATGGCCCCGGCTGCAGCACCGGTCCGTGAGCGGGACAAGGCCTTAGGGGTCACGGTCGAAGCCCAATACACGGTCGGGGAGTACGACATCCTGATTCTCTCAGCCAAGGAGAGCAACGGGCTTGAAGCCTGGCTGACCGAGAACGGCTATCACATCCCGAACGGGGCATCGGCCGTCCTTCATAGCTATCTGAAACAGGGCATGAAATTTTTCGTCGCCAAGGTGAATCTGGGCGAGCAGAGGAAGCTTGGCTTGACCCACCTCCGACCGCTTCAGATTGCATTCGAATCGACGAAGTTCATGTTGCCGATCCGGCTCGGCACGGTGAATGCCGACGGCACACAAGAGCTGTTTATCTATTTCCTGACGAAGCAGGGCCGGGTAGAGACGACAAACTACCGGACCGTGCGACTCCCCGAGGCACAAGAAATTCCGCTCTACGTGAAAGATAAATTCGGGGACTTCTACCGCGACCTGTTCACCCAGCAGGTGAAACGGGAGAGCGAGCGCGGCCTAGTCATGGAGTATGCCTGGGACATGAACTGGTGCGACCCCTGCGCGGCCAATCCGCTCACTGCCGACGAACTCCGCGGTTTGGGCGTCTTCTGGCAGGATGGAACAGGACGGACGGGCAAGAGCATGCCGATGGCACAGAACGTGTTCCTTACCCGGATGCACGTGCGCTACGACGCCGCGCATTTTCCTGAAGACCTGATGTTCCAGGAGACCTCGGATCGCAGCAATTTTCAGGCACGTTATATCCTGCGCCATCCCTGGACTGGAACCGATGTATGCACCGCCGCCACGGCGTATCGGCATCAACTGGGGGAGCGATATGAGCGGGAGGCGCAAACGCTGGCGTCACTGACGGGCTGGAACATCGACGACATCCGCAAAACGATGAACATCGCTTCCGTGTCTGCCGGCGAGGAAAAGAAATGGTATCAGCGCTTGTGGACGAACTAGCGGGAGCAGGCGAAACGCCGGAGGCCGCGACAACCCGGCCTCCGCATCAGCAGGCCTATCGAAGCTTCAACGCGCAGCTTGAACGGCATCACTTACTGGGACAATCCCCGGTTCGTTTCGCGTCGACTTTCATAGTCACCGACAGCGCATGATCGCCCTTGGGCGTCGCTTTGCGTACCACGGAAAACCCGGTGGGAGACACCGTTCCCTCCACGCGAGTGACCGCGTGGACGCCTTCGATGTCATAACTGACCTTCCCGCCTTGGATCGACACGTTCACCACCTTGCTGGATGGGTTGGGCTGAAACCCGTTCAAGGCGTAGTAATTAAAGATGGCATCCGGATTGGCGAGATGCTCCTCCCTTACACAACGAGTACGGGTGTCCGGTTTCCCTGCCTCGCCGTTGCTGGCATCCGTGACCGCCGTCACGTGATACTCGCCTGGCTTCATCGGAACCGATTCCGCCCGCACCGGCGCAACCACGAGGGTGACGCCGACAAGGACATACAGCAACACGCGTGTCTTCATCTTCAAGCCTCCTCATCTTACCGGGGTGCGCCGGCCCCTGGGTCCACTGTCCCCCCCAGACCGCCTCGCCCGAAGTTCTTGCCCCACTAAGGCCTTGGGGATTGTGCTCATGCTCCGCGCTATTGTCAACGGCGACGGCCCGCTGACGATCGGGGACGACCACACCCGATTTCGCACCTGGCTCAATTTGGTCCTCACTATGGTATAGTCGCGGCACGATTCGGTTTGCCTCACGAAAGGAGCTACGCATGATTGCCAATCATCGCCCGACCATCGCCGCATTCGGGGGGCTCTCGCTCCTCTTGTTGCTCTCGGCCTGCTCCTTCAAAGCGACCTTCAAGGAAACCACGGACACGACCTCGAACATCACCGGGACGACCTCCGGACGCATCTGGTGGAACGAAGACGGCCTGCTGAAACCCGAACACAAGGTTGCGGCCTTCACCGCCTACAATGCAGACAATCTTCAAGCCGACGCGGCCAGCGGACAGGGCGAGTACCTGGCTTCGCTGAACCCCCTCACGGGCGCCGCCGACGCATCGGCATTTCAACCGTCCGCGCAGGATTCATTCGGCCGCTGGATCCAGTCCGGTAGCACCTCAACCGCCGATTTGGTGAACCGTCTTCAATCCGCGCTGCGCTAGCCGTTCCGTCCGGACAATGGACCGACCTGCAGCAGTGACGACCCTAGCACCTCACTGGAGTTCGACATCGACATGAATGCATTGCGCCCTGCGTTCACGATTCATCGGATCTTCCACCCCACAGATTTTTCACAGGACAGCCAGGTGGCCTTCGCCCATGCACTTAAGTTGGCGCTGGTGTTTCGTGCCGAACTGACGATCATGCATGTGGACCCGGCCGTCTCGCCGGAGGGATTCGAAGACTTCCCCCGTATTCGCCCGACCCTGGCTCAGTGGGGACTGCTGCCGGAATCCAGCTCCAAGGGCGATGTGACCAAACTGGGCATCCGGATCAGGAAAGTGCGCGCCCTGGCCTCCGATGCCAAACAGGCCATCATTCATCATCTGACGGCCTCGCCGACGGATCTCATGGTGCTGGCCACACATCAGCACGAAGGGTTCGCCCGGTGGGTCCATCACTCGCTCGCGGAACCGGTCTCACGTGAAATGCAGGTGAAGACGCTGTTTGTCCCGTCGCATGTCGAAGGGTTTGTCTCCAGGGAGACCGGCCAGACCAAGCTCCAGCGCCTGCTCCTGCCGATTTCCATCCAACCGCCGTCACAGCACGCCATCGATGCCGCAAGCGCGTTGATCCCGAAACTCAGCACCCCGCCCGTCACACTGACCCTGGTTCATGCCGGGAAGGAACCGGACGTCAAGGCGCTGCACCTACCTCAGCACGCTGGCTGGTCCTGGAATCAGATGTTCGGCAAAGGCGATCCGGTGGAATGGATTCTGGCGGCAGGGGCGGAATTCGACGTGGACTTAATTGTCATGGCGACGAAGGCACAGGACAGTCTGCTGGACATGCTGCGCGGCAGCACCACGGAACGCGTGCTCCGCGGCGCGCGCTGCCCGCTGCTGGCGATTCCGGCCAAGCCTCTCTGATCCGGACCGCACGAAACAGGGTCTGCGTCCTAACCGCCGACGCGACCGACCTCGACGACCGGCGACACCTGCCGGTCGTTCGTCTCGCGGCCCGTCACCGTACGCACGACCATCCCGTCTCGAAAAACCACGAAGTTCGACGGCACCGCGGCAATGCGGGGTCCCGGCAGAATGAGCCCCGCGAGGTTCAACGGATCGGCGGCGGAAATTTTGATGTCCTGCTGGGTCGCAGCACCAGGTCGCTTCTTGAGCGCCCGCAACGCTTCCAACGCGCCGGGCAATGCAAACTGCTCGCCTGTAAAGCCGCTCACAAACCGACCCCCGCGAATTTCGCCTGTCAATTCGAGCCTCCGGTAACAGACCAGCAGATCGCGCCAGGATGAGACCGTCGACTCCCGCCCCAGGAGATCTCGAAACACTACTCCATACCGCTGCAACAGTTGCCGAGCCAGGTGCTCGGTAGAGCTGATGGCCGACAGCGGACCGCTCTCAGTCGATCTCAGGAGCGACCAGCGGCCGCCCACATGGCGCGGCCGGCGGCTTCGATCCGACGCCTCCGCACGCCGCCGCTTCGGATCGATCAGCGAACGCAGATTGTCGAACCCGTCGGCGGTCACTAGGCCGGCCGCGACCAGTTCCCACAACCCGTCTTCCACCTCGGAGGCCAGCAACCGCGTCCCATGCAACAGCTCGCTGAAAAAACTCGCGCCCCGCGCCTGCAGGCAATGTCGGATGGCTTGCGCCGAACCACTCAAGCGTGCGGACAGATCGAGACGCGCCAACTCTTCACCGGCCGCCGCCAGCAAGACCGGCCCGTCTTCGCGCGCAAAGATACCGACGGGCGCAACCCGGGTCGGAATCACCCGGCGCCCCGACACAGGATTCAACTCCTGCATCAGGCGGGGATGCGGCGTCAGGCGACCCCACATCAGCGCGCCGCTCAAACAGAGCCGATCGAGCCACTCCGGCTGATACTTGGCCATGCGAACGCGCAGGATCTGTGATTCCCAGGCCGAGGCAGCGGCCTCAAATCCACCGAGTTGTTTGACGACTTCAAGGAGTCCGGCTTCCCCGTGCAGGCGCGCACCGGGCGCCGCATGTTGCCACTGAAACAGGAACTGCATGAACTCTGCGGCCGTGACCGGCTCGATTTCTTTGCGCAACCGCCCGATCGTCAACCGGTGAATTCTGGCCAACAGGCGACGATGACACCACTCAACGACGTCACTCGTCATTCGTGAAGCGTGAAGCGAAAACCGGCCACGGAGCAGATGGCCCTGGGACTCGAGTCGCAGAAACGTGGACTGAACGTCCGACTCGGACAGATGCAGGGTCTGTGACAGTTCCCCGGCCGTCGTTGGCCCGATGCTCTCCAGCCATCCCAGCACCACCCGGTTCAGGACCTCTTCCTGCCCCACCTGTTCCGTCGGATCAACCGGGCTGGTCGCCGGATCGATCCGCGCATCGGGAAAGAGCAGGCGAGCGTAATGACGGTACTCCGCTGCCAGCCACCCCAGTTTCGTCTCTCCCTGCCAGAGCGTGGCAATACGACCGGCCGCCGCCAGCGCCGGCACCAGCACATCCCAGCCGGGCATACGCTCGTAGGGCACCCAGCCCAGCGACAACAGCCCATCGTGAAATTCCTCCGCGTCCCGCACCACCGGCCAGGACTCCTCAATGACCTGATCGATGGCCGATTGATCCAGCGCGCCCATGTCACCCGCCAGTTCAGGCGGCAAACTGCGCCGCATGTCCACCGCCCTGGCCCGGCGTTCCTCCAACGGCGCGTCATCGAGGAAGGCATAGGGATTGGCGTTCAAAATCTCATGGCAGAAGGCGGAGGGCATCGGCGTATCGACGGCCAGGCAGGTAATCGCACCGCACTCAATCTTCTCCAGCACCGCAATCAAGCCGTCGATATCCATCGCCTCCGTCAGACAATCGCGGATCGTTTCCTGCGCCAACGGATGGTCCGGAATCTGCCGGACCGTTCGCGCTCCCTGAAAATTATCCTGACAAGCAATCGCGTCTGGAAATACGGCGGCCAGAAGGTCTTCGGCGCGCATCCGTTGAATCTGCGGCGGCACCCGCTTGCCTCCGACAAACCGGAGCAACGCGAGGGCCCGCGAGGCATTCCACCGCCAGCGCGTCATGAACATCGGCGCTTGCAGCACAGCCTGCGTGAGCACCTCCCGCAACGTGTTGACGTTCAGGAACACAAACACCGTATCGAGCGGAAGGCTATGCTTCTCCCCCAACGACAGGACGATGCCTTCATCCGTGGCGGCGGCCTGCAACTCAAAGTCGAACGTCACACAAAACCGCTTCCGCAATGCCAATCCCCAGGCTCGGTTGACGCGCCCGCCGAACGGCGCATGGATGACCAGCTGCATCCCGCCGCTTTCGTCGAAGAACCGCTCCGCCACGATCGTCTGCTGCGTCGGGACCGCCCCCAGCACCGCCTTGCCCGCCAGGATATATTCGACCGCCTGTTGCGCGCCCCGCTGGTCGAGACCGCATTCCTGCCTGAGCCACTGCACGGGCGGTGCAGAAGCCATGGAGAGGGCCTCGTCGGCAGCAAGTCGATGGTCGATGTCGGACTTAAGACGCGCCACTTCCGCCGACAGTTCAGCCGTACGGGCCGGCGCCTCCCCGCGCCAGAACGGAATCGTCGGCGGAGCGCCCTGCGCATCCTCCACCCGCATCTTGCCGGTCTCCACACCTTTGATCCGCCAGGACGTGTTGCCCAGCAGGATGATGTCTCCGGCCAGACTCTCGACCGCGAAATCCTCATCGACCGCCCCCACCATCGTGCCGTCCGGCTCCGCAATCACGGCGTAGTTGGCCGTGTCGGGGATCGCACCGCCTGAGGTAATGGCCGCCAGGCGAGCACCGCGACGGCCCCGAATGTGGTGATTGATGCGGTCATGATGGAGGTAGGCCCGCCCTCGGCCCCGACTGGTCACGTACCCATCGGCGAGCATCGTGACGACGGCATCGAAGGTCGATCGGCCCAGATCGCGATAGGGCATGGCGCGCCGGCACAGATCGTAGAGCTCCGCTTCGTCCCATGATTGTGTCGCCGCGGCGGCCACGATCTGTTGCGCTAACACATCCAGCGGCGCAGGCGGCACCTCGATGCGGTCCAGCACTCCGGCCCTGATCGCCCGGATCAACGCGGCACACTCGATGAGTTCGTCGCGCGTGGTGGCAAAAAGACGGCCCTTGGGAATGGCATGGATCCAATGGCCTGCCCGACCGATCCGCTGGAGGCCGGTGGCGATCGAACGGGGAGACCCGATCTGACACACGAGATCGACCGTCCCGACATCGATGCCAAGTTCCAGCGACGCTGTGGCCACGACCACGCGCACTGCGCCCGTTTTCAATCGATCTTCGGCCGACAGGCGGATCGTTCGCGACAGACTGCCGTGATGCGCCGCCACCACCTCGTCCCCAAGATGCCGCAACCGCTCCTCCAAATAATGCGACACCCGCTCGGCCAGCCGTCGCGTATTCACAAACACCAGGGTGGAACGGTGCGCCTCGACCAGCGCGGCGACACGATCATAGATATCACTCCAGATCGCATTCGTCGCGACAGCCCCGAGTTCATCCTTCGGCACTTCAACGGCCAGATCCAAATCGCGACGATGGCCCACGTCGATGACCGTGCAAGGCGCAGAGCTGATGGCGAATGGCTGGTGGCTGACGGCTTCGCATGACGTGTGACCATCGACGATGGACGGGTTTCTATTTCCCACCAAAAACTCCGCAATGGTGTCGATGGGCCGCTGCGTCGCCGACAAGCCGATGCGTTGAACCTCCGTGCCGGTGAGCGCCGCCACCCGCTCCAGCGACAGGGCCAGATGTGCGCCTCGTTTATTGGGCGCCACGGCATGAATTTCATCCACGATGACCGTGCGCACGGTCCTCAACATGGTCCGGCTTTTTTCCGCCGTCAGCAGGATAAACAACGATTCGGGAGTCGTGATCAGAATGTGCGGCGGACGCCGAAGCATCTGTTGCCGCTCGGTCATGGGCGTGTCGCCCGTACGGACGACCACCCGCAGTTCCGGCAACAACATGCCGGAAGCCAACGCCGCCTGCCCGATCTCGCTGAGCGGCTGTTGCAGATTCTTCTGCACATCGTTGCTGAGCGCTTTCAGCGGCGAGACATAGAGCACTTGCGTCTCATCCCGCAGCTCACAGCGTACCGCCTGCTGAAAGAGAGTATCGATGCAGGAGAGAAAGGCCGCGAGGGTCTTCCCTGAACCCGTCGGCGCCGAAATCAGCACGTCACGACCGGATTGAATCGCTGGCCAGGCCTGCATCTGGACATTCGTCGCAGAAGCGAATCGCGTCGTGAACCACTCGGCAATGATGGGATGAAACGGCAGGGCAGACATCAGAGCATTATCGTAGCACAACGGAAAACGACAACACATCGCGCAAGCCGCCATCAATGCGGATTGAGGAGACGGAAGACGGGGCAGCGGCGATTCTGACAATGGGGATCTTCAGAACAGAGAGACCGGGTCGATCAGAACCGATGGGATGCGGTACGACTGATGATGTTCACGAGACGCTTGGGAGGAAATGTTTCGAGAGATGCGCTTCGCCCTGTTATCCCCCGTAGGTTTTCAGGATGTCGTAGGAGAGTCGGCACTCACTGCAGTAATCTCTTGAAAACCGCACTTGCGAGGGCTGCACGACATGTCGCGCCAGGTAACTGGGAAAATCGACCCAGCTGTTTGTCCCCCAGGGCAAGGTTCCCTCATCGCGAACCCGGCGGCACAACTCACACATCGGTACCACTCGAACCATCGTCGGTCTCCTTTTGCGCGAATCCGTCGCGTGGCCGGACAGCAGGCGGTCAGGTGTCTTTCGTGCGAACCACCCGCCTGTGAAGACCATCCGGACAGCAGACCCGTTCACCTTGCAGCACCCGGCCGAGATAATGTCCGAGATCGACCGTGAGATGCTTGACGAGATACCCCATGGCGCCTGCCTCGAACGCTGCCGTGACATAGACAGGGTCTTCATGCGAGGAGAAAAACACGACCCTGCTGTTCGGCATCGTCTCATACAGCTGCCGGGCAGCCCCAAGCCCTTCGAGAAACGAGAGGGAAAAGTCCAGAACGACCAACTCCGGTGCAAGAGTTTTTGCAGTCACGACAATGGCTTCCGCTTCGGTTTCGGAAGACACGACCTCGAATTGAGGTTCCAGCAAAATCTCCAGAAAGGCCAGCATAGCCCGCGAGGAATCGCCGATCAGGACACGTGGACGCGATATTTTCTTTCTCATATTCCTACGAGTCACTGCTTAGAAAATGGAGGCGTATAGTAGGCAAGTGAAGGGAAAACCACACGCGTAACAACGCGGGTTACAACGGCTAAAAAATACCTGCGCTCAGACTAGTAATTCAAGGCCGAAGGAGAGGTAACGGTAGGAAGGCACCTATGTCTGGCTGGTTAACCCCTGTGCCAAGGCATATTTGACGAGTTCGACGGTGGTATGAAGATTGAGCTGTTCCATGATCTGGCCTTTATGGAACTCAACGGTGCGCGGAGAGATTTTGAGGGTGCCGGCAATATCTTTTACTGTATGGCCTTCGGCCAGCAATTGCAGCACTTCACGCTGACGCGTGGTCAGTTCCGGACCCGACGGCGCCCCGCCGTCGATCCCGCGCAACATGCTTTCCACCACATCCTTGGTCACCAGAGGGGTCACATAGAAGTTCCCGCTCCGCACAGCTCGTATCGCCTGCCCCAGCTCTTCGCCCACGCAGCGTTTGAGCAGGTAGGCGGAGGCGCCGGCCTCGAAGGCCGCCCGCACATAGGCCGGATCGGCATGCATCGTGATAAAGACCACTTTGACCTGGGGAAACTTGACCTTCAGGACACGGGCCGCATCGATCCCGTTCAGCACCGGCATCGAGATGTCGAGAATCACGATATCCGGCTTCAACTCCGGAATAGCCTCCAGCAAGGCACGCCCGTCTCCGACGGTCCCAACCAGTTCACACTGGTCATCAAGCAGCCGCCGAAACCCTTCCAGCACCAGAGTGTGATCATCCGCCAGCAGCACGCGCGGCAGGGTCATGTCGCCACCCGTGCTAACGGCACATACATCGACACCGTCGTTCCCCTCCCCGGATTGGATTCCACCTCGCAGGATCCCTGCACTGACAGCAGTCGCTCCCGCATGTTCAACAAGCCCAAGCCCCCTTCGGCTCTGTCAACCGCCAGCTGATCGAACCCTCTGCCGTCGTCGCGCACCACCACGACCAGCCCCTCGTCTTCGACCGTCACCTCCACCTCCACCCGGGTGGCCTTGGCATGTCGCGCAATATTCGACAGGCTTTCCTGGATCACCCGGTACACGGCAGTCGATGTGGTTTTGTCCAGCTGGTGATCGAGTGGTTGGTGCACGAACAGCGCCTTCACCCCTGTGCGGCTCGAAAAGTCATCGAGCAACCGTTGCAAGGCCGCTTTCAGTCCCAGATCGTCCAGGATAGAGGGATGAAATCGATACGCCATAAACCGCACATCGTCCGACAGTTCCTCCAGCCCCTTCAAGGCGTTGCGGAGACCCTCCTGAGCTTCTGCCGGAGCGGAACCGATCCGCCGGTCGACTGCCTGCAAATCCAACATCAGCAAGGCCAGCCGTTGATTGACGTCATCGTGCAAATCCTGGGCGATCCGTCGGCGCTCCTCTTCCTGGGCCGTGAGAATCCGACCGGTCAACGTATGCAGCTGCTCTTCGCTTCGCTCCAGGGCCAGACGGCTGGCGGCCAGGTCCGCCGTACGCGCCTCCACGCCTTGCTCAAGCCGTTCATTGACTTCCTTCAGCAGTAACTCCGTGCGCCGTCGCTGATAGATAAACATGACCGGAGTCCAGATGCCGAACAGACTGAACAGGTGATTGCCCCACTCAAACCATGCCGGAAGGCCCGGCACGCGGGGACTGAACGGTGCGGCCATGATGGTCAACAGGGAGCAGGTGATGGCTGTGACGATCGGCAGCCATCGGTAATGGCTGGCGGCGGACAGAAAGACAACGGCGCTGTACAACACCGCGTTCGCCACTCCGAGCGGTAACTGGAGATCCAGAATGAAAAAGAGACAAGCCAGCAGGCCCGCCGCCCCAACCATGAGACGCTGTCGGCGATGCGGCGGGTCATCGGCCGAGTGCCTGTTCGCTTCCCCCGTCTCCTCCTGCCTGGCGCTGAAGGGTCCCATAGGGGCGGGATCTTAGCATGTGTTGCTCGCCGGAGACCAGAACCAGAATAAGCCGGAATCGGCCGCAGCAATCCGATCAGCCGTTCAGGTATGATGCGCCGATGACCATTCCACGCTCTCTCGTCATTCTGGGATCCGGGTATACCGGCCGCTGGATTTATAAGTTGGCCGTGCAACAATCCTTGCCCATCCTGGCCAGCAGCCGTCAGCCCGATCGCCATTTGAGTGAGGTCGAGCCGTCAAGGCGCATTCGATTCGACCTGGCGGAGCCGAGCACCTGGTCCGGACTTCCTCCCGACGCAGACCTGATCTGGACATTTCCCGCCACGCCGCTCGAACAGGTCCAGGCATTTGCCCGACACTCTTGCCGCCCTCCGGGAAGGTTGGTGGTGCTGGGCAGCACCTCTGCGTATGACCGGGAAGGCGGCCCCGTGGATGACCTTCCTCCTTGGATCGACGAAGCCCATCCCATCAATATCGACCGTCCGCGCGTGCAGGGCGAGGAATACCTGCGTACGCATCACGGAGCGATCATTCTACGCGTCGCCGGCATCTACGGCCCGAATCGAAACCCCGTGGAATGGATCCGGCAAGGGCGTGTCGGTCCGACGAACAAGTTCGTCAACCTCATCCACGTCGAAGATCTGGCGCACCTCTGTCTCCTGGCACTGCAACGCGGACAGGCCGGAGAGACTTACAATGTAAGCGATGGGCACCCGCGCCGTTGGGCCGATATTTGCGCAGAAGTCTCCGGTAGGTGGGGGGTGGTGAGTGCTCGACAGGCGGATCGCCGCGAGTCCGGCAAACGTATCCGGAATCACAAGATCCTGACACACGTGGGTTATACGCTCCGACACCCGGAATTCTATGACGCACTTCAGTGGATCGAAGCGCACAAACAGCCCCCGATCAGGCTGTGAAGCCTCGGACGTCCGGTGCTCACGCCCGTAACAGGGCCATCACGCTCAAACAGACCAGCAGATTATTGATGGCATGCCCGATCATCCCGGGCCAGAGGCTGCCGGTCCGTTCATAGGCCCAGGCCCAAATCAACCCACTCCAGAACACGCTGAGGAAGCCGATCAACCCATACCCATGGGCGATCGCAAACAACGCCGCACTCAGCATGGCGGCCACGCCCCACTGAAACCGACGACGGAACACACCGAACAACAAGCCGCGGAAGGCCAGTTCCTCAAAGACGGGCGCAAAGAAGACATATTCCATCAGGCTCACCATGAGGGTCGGCGACGATCCCCACACGAGATCCGCATCGAACCACTCGGTCCAGTGACTGATCAACTTCAACGGTTCCGCAATCCTGCCCAGTACCCATTCGCCCACGAGCCCCGCTGCGACGACCGCCAGCACCGCCAACCCCAATTGCCCCAGATGGCGCGGTTCGATGCGCAACCCGAATCCGCGCCAGAACGTCTGCCGCTGGGGCCGGAGCAGATGGTAGTAGGCCAAGGCCAACAGAGGAAGGTTCGACAGCGGCACCGCGACGACTCGCAACGAGGGATAATCACCGGCGATATAAAGAAACGCCACGGTCAACAGGGCGCCCACCGCCCCCCCACGCAGGAGCACCCCCGCGCCCAATCGGCCGGCCCAGAGGGGCGGAAGCTCCGCGGACCCCACGCGAAACATCGCCGTGCCTCGCCCCCGCCGAACCCACAACACCAGCACGAGCAGACCCACGATCATGAGCGTCAATTCGAGTGAGGCAAACGCCCGGAAGCGCCACAACAATGGTTCCACCCGCTGCTGCGACGAGGTCTCAATCGTCACCAGCAAGGGCCGATCTCCTGCTCGTTCGGCGATTCGAGTGGCCAGGCGGCTGTAGAACCACCCTGAAACGGACTGCTCCGCCAGATAGGCCTGCAACTCGAAGCCCGAAGCGGGAGGCACGCGAGGCTCCACGTATCCCGCTTGCAGAAGCCTGGTAAAGGTCGGGTACGGTTCACCCTGCCGAACCCATCGAGCCATTTTCTGTTGCACATCGGGAAGGTGTCCCGACTCGGCCTCCAGGATCGCCAGGTGCAAATCGACAGAGGGGTCGGACGATTCTTCAGCGAGTTCGCGATACCATTCAATCGCCTGTTCCCGGTCGTTCGCGTCACTGCCCATCGTGGCTTCATAGAGAAACTGTTCCCAGACCGGCAGAGTCTTGAGTCCGTCTTCTTGATCCATCAAACGCCCGACCATGTGACTGAGCGCTCGCTCGGCATCCGGCACTCGCTCCACACGCGGCACATCGAACGATAACCAGGCGACCACCGCAATTGACGCACTGAGAACGATCGCCGACAACCAGGTGATGGCACGGGAGAAGCCGGGATCGTAGGCATGTGGTGGAGGAGGCGCCCCGACGCAGGGCAACGGAGATGCGGGCGGATGCGATGTCAGGCCGGTTGATTCGTCTGCGTCCACAGGTCCTCCGAGGCGGTGATTGGCGCCGGAGTATACCACCGGCTTTCAAGAGGCGAAACTGGCGCGGGGCAGTGAAGATCGCAGGCGGGAACTGCCGATAATCCCATGGCTGAATCCCCTTCGGTTTCGTTATACTAGGCCCCTCTGAGTGACAGGCCGTGAACCACACGGTGATTCCTCCCAGGACCAACAACGACGACCAGCCCCAGCGATGACTACGGACTCCCGGTATCAGGACTTTGTTCCGCCGCATCGCCTGCTCATGGGTCCGGGCCCGAGTATGGTCCATCCCCGGGTGTTGCAGGCCCTTGGTCAGCCGCTGCTCGGCCATCTCGACCCGGTCTTTCTCGCTCTGATGAACGAGATTCAAACCTTGCTCCGTGCCACCTTCCGCACAAGAAACGAGTTTACGATTGCCTTGTCCGGAACCGGATCGGCAGGCATGGAAGCGGTGATCGCCAATCTTATCGAGCCCGGCGATCGTGCGATCGTGGGAGTCAACGGCGTGTTCGGCACCAGGCTGGCGACCATGATCGAACGAAGCGGCGGCATCGCGCTTCGCATCGAAGCGCCCTGGGGGACGACGATTCCCATAGAGGCGCTGGAACAGGAACTGGCGCGGTCTGCTCCAGTCAAAGCCGTGGTCCTGGTCCATGCGGAAACTTCAACCGGCGCATGCCAGCCTCTTGAGGACGTGGGGGCACTGTGCCACGCACACGATGCGTTGTTTATCGTCGACGCCGTCACCTCCCTGGGAGGCGTCCCAGTCGAGGTCGATACCTGGGGAATCGACGCCTGCTACAGCGGCACTCAGAAGTGCCTGAGCTGTCCCCCCGGCCTGGCCCCGCTCACCGTCAGCCCGCGAGGCATGGGCGCCATCCAGCAGCGACGTGCTCCCTGCCACAGCTGGTACCTTGATCTGTCGCTCATCGCCGACTATTGGGACGACCACAGCCGTGCCTATCACCACACCGCCCCGATCTCGATGCTGTACGGGCTTCGGGAAGCCCTGCGGCTGGTGCACGAGGAGGGGCTCCCGGCGCGTGCCGCGCGACATCAATTGAACAGCGAGGCGTTGATGGCCGGACTGCAGGCCCTGGGCCTGAGTCCCCTACCTCCGCCGGACCATCGACTCCCGATGCTCAATTGTGTCACGCTACCGGATGGAATCGACGAGGCGATGATGAGGACGCAACTGCTGCAACAGTACGACATCGAAATCGGCGGCGGACTGGGACCGTTACGGGGGCGGGTCTGGCGCATCGGCCTCATGGGCGAATCATGCCGACAGACGCACGTGCTGACGCTGCTCAACGCCCTGGAAGAAATCTTCGCAGGCCAGGGACGTCCGGCGCAGCCGGGTCACGCCGTCCAGGCAGCGGTAGAAACCTATACCCATTCACTAGGATCGGCGAGGAGGGGCGCATGAGTCGAAACGGGTTATGGATCGTGGCGGCAGGAGTGGCCGGCTTCGTGGCAGCCATCACCTACTGGATCATCGCCCTCGCGGTCGCAGAATCACACAAGGCGGAGATGGTCCCCCCCGAGCGTGTGACCGGCTTCATTCATGCGGTCATCGACGCGAATCGCGCCAACTACACCCAGAACGTCGTGGACAAGCTCCATAATCAGGGCGTCGTGGAAGCACTCGAACATTGGAAAGAAGAGAAGGGCCTCCCGCTCCCGGCCCAATTCCTCCTCGAATCCGGACGTCTGGTGGCGCAAAAGGATATGAAACTCAGTTTCCGGCTGGCCAGTCTCACTCCGATTTATGTGTGGAACGGACCGAACAGCGAGTTTGAGCGACGCGGACTCGAGGTCGTGATGAAAACGCCAGAGAAGCCCTTCACCGGATACTACCAACAGGCGGGCGTCCGCTACTTCCAAGGCATCTACGCAGACCGGGCGGTGTCCGAAAGCTGTGTGACCTGCCACAATGCCCACGTAAACAGTCCGCGACGGGACTACAAACTCAACGACATCATGGGCGGCGTCATCGTCACCATTCCGATCAGTGAGGCGCCATGACCATCGCTATCCGCCACATCCGCATTCTGGACGGTCTCGGTCACCGGATTGAGCGAGGCACTCTCCTCATCGAAGGTACCCGCATCCAGGCCGTCGGACAAGAACAGGACGTTCGGCTTCCCAAGGGCGCGGAACGAATCGACGGCCGCGGCCTGACCGTCCTTCCCGGACTGATCGATTGCCACGTCCACTTTTGCTTGGGAGCGGAGGCGGATGTCGTGGCTGCAGTGGAGGGAGAATCCTCATCCATCACACTGCTCAAAGCCGCCGAGCTGGCGCGCCGCACCATCCATGCCGGGTTCACCACCGTCCGGGATGTGGGATTCCGGGACCATGCGGTGTTCGCCCTGAAACAGGCCATCGAGTCCGGACTGACGCCGGGACCCAGGATTCTCGCCGCCGGTCTCGCGATCTGCATGCCCGGCGGACATGCGCGCTTCATCGGGCGCGAAGCCGACGGGGTCGAGGCCGTCCGGGCCGCCGTCTTGGATCAACTCAATGCCGGCGCCGAAGTTATCAAAGTCATTGCCTCCGGCGGCGTGCTGACCCCCGGCACCTCCCCGGACGAAGCGCAGATGACCGTGGCGGAACTGTCCGCTGCCGTCGAGGTGGCCGTCGCCCACGGGCGACATGTGGCCGCCCATGCCCACGGCGCAACCGGGATGAAGAATGCGCTCCGCGCGGGAGTCCACTCCATCGAACATGCCACCCTCATGGACGGCGACGCGGCGGAGATGATGGCCCAACGCCACGTCTACATGGTACCTACGCTGTCGGCCCTCGCCACCACAGCGGCCTGCCCGACCGGCTGTGGCATTCCCGATAGCGCACGCTCCAAGGCGAGAAACATGGTGCAGCAGCACGAAAGAAGTTTCCGCGCCGCCCTGCGCCGGGGTGTTCCGATCGCCATGGGCACGGATGCCGGAACGCCGTTCAACTATCACGGGGACAATGCTCAGGAATTGGAACGGATGGTCGCGCTGGGCATGACGCCGATGGAAGCGATCATGACCAGCACCTCCGCCGCCGCACGGTTATTGGGCCTGACTCAGGACATCGGATCCATCGCGGCGGGAAAACAGGCGGACTTGCTGGTCGTGGAAGGCAATCCTCTCAGAAACATCGGAGTACTGCTGAAACGGGAGCGGATTGCGGGGGTGATGCAACGCGGTCGATTCGTGGCGGGTCCGCTCTCCGAAGCGTGACGCGTCACACAACGGACGTGGGTCGTTACCGTCTTTCATACAGTAACTCCAAAGCCGTCGCGAAGCCGTTGATCCGGCCCCTGCGGAACATCTCCTCTAACCGACCGCGAAGCGCACGAATCCCCCCTTCGTCGCCCCTCGCGACCACCGCCTGCGACACCATCATCTGCACCGCGACCTCAAGCAAGCGCTGTTTCCGTTGCTCCATGTCAGGAGTCACGAACTCATCCAGGACTTCCGCCCCGCGCGCTTCCACGATGGACTCCTTGAAGCTGTCATACCCCTGATGCGCCACTGTCCGTTCACGAACGAGGGCCAGTTCCGATTTTATCCGTGGCACCATCTTCATCAGGACGGCGAAGACTTCCTTCCGCCCTTCGTCAAAGAGCTTTTTCTCCATCTCCTCAAGGATCAGGGACGGGTCCACCGTCTCGGCCCGCACCTCTTCTCCCCAATGCAGACGATCGTAGGTTCTCCGGCTCTCGGGATCACCCAGGACCTCATAGGCGGAGTTGATCTCGCGGATCTTTTCCTCTGCCTGCTTGTTGTGGGGATTGCGGTCGGGATGGTGCTCGAAAACGAGCTTCCGGTAGGCTTTTTTGATGTCGTCGTCGGAAATGTCGCGCGACACACCGAGGACACGATAATAATCCACGCGAGGCATACAGGCCCAGACTATACCATGCCGCGTCGCCGGCTTCACCTTGACAGCGTCGGGTCGCCCCCGTAGCCTGGCGCGGAGTCGGTCTGTTCGCAGGGGAAGGAGTTCGGCATGGCGTGGGCACAAGGCGTCACAAGGTATCACTGGCTGGTTCTGTTCGTCGCCTGGCTGGGTTGGGTGTTCGACGCCATGGACGCTACGATCTATGCGATCGTGCTGCATCCTGCCTTACATGAGCTTCTACAAGCCGGAGCCTCCGGCGGAGCCGTCACAGACGAACAGATCGGGTGGTACGGCGGGATGGTGTTTTCTATTTTCCTGATCGGGTGGGCGATCGGGGGAATCGGCTTCGGGATGGCCGCGGACTATTTCGGCCGTACCAAGACGTTGATCATCACGATTTTGTTGTATGCCGTCTTCACCGGCCTCGCCGCGTTTGCACAAGAATGGTGGCATCTGGCCGTCTATCGCTTTCTGACCGCCCTTGGCATTGGCGGTGAATGGGCCGCCGGCGCGGCCATTGTGGCCGAGACCTGGCCTGAAAACAAACGCGCCCGGGCGGCCGGGATTCTACAGTCCGCATGGGCCGCCGGATTTTTTCTGGCCGCCGGCTTCAACCTGCTCCTGAGCAGCTACGGATGGCGACTCCTCTTCCTCGTGGGCATCCTGCCCGCCTTTGTGGCCTTACTCGTCCGTTGGTGGGTCAAGGAACCGGAGCGATGGGTACAGGCCCACGAACAGGAGGCGCAATCCGCTCGCACCAGCTTCGTGCATCTCGCCGAGTTGTTTCAGCCGGCATTACGCCGCAACACCTGGGTGGGCTCGACCCTGGCATTCGTAGCGGTCTTCGGCCTATGGGGCGCGACCAATTGGGCCCCCACCTTGATCCGGGCCATGCCGGACCTCCAGGGGCAGGATGCCGCCACGCTGACACAAAGGGTCAGTTACGCGATCATGGCGCTCAATGCGGGCTCGTTGTTCGGGTATCTGGGATTCGGACCGCTGGCCGAACGATTCGGCCGCCTGCCCGTGTTCGGCTTGATGTGCCTCGGCAGCTTCATCATGCTGCCGGCGACCTATTTTGTCCCGCACAGTTATGCAGAAGTGTTGTTGTTACTCCCGCTGCTGGGGTTCTTCAACAATGGCATTTTCAGCGGCTTTCCGATCTACTTGCCTGAGCTCTATCCGACACGGCTCCGTGCAACCGGCTCAGGATTTTGCTTCAACGCAGGCCGCGTGCTCGCCTCGGCCGCGCCCTTCGTCACCGGGTGGCTCGTCACCCGGCTCGGGTCATTCAACAACGCGGCGAGCACCATTGCGCTGATCTACCTGTTGGGATTGGCCGTGCTGCCCTTCGCGACCGAGACGAATGGAAAACCGTTACCGGAGTGATATCTCTCGGACCAACTGCCCGACTATTATGAAACACCCTGAGACTGCGTTCCCGCGCATCGTGCCACTAAATGAGTCCGCCCTGACCATTGAATTCGGGGATACCATCGATCCACGCACGAATGAGTCGGTCCTGGCCTTCGCCACCGCCGTGGAACAGGCCGGACTCCCGGGCTTTCTGGAGGTGGTGCCGACGTACCGTTCCGCTACGGTGTATTTCGATCCGTTCCGTACCGATGTGTCCACGATGACCGAGCATTTCCGTGCCTTGATGGCAGCCACGCACACGACTCCGCGACGTGCCCCCACGACTCACACCATTCCCGTGTGGTATGGAAGTAGCGCAGGACCCGATCTGATCGACGTGGCCAAGCGAGCGGCACTCACGCCCGAGCAGGTGAGTGCTCTGCATGCGTCCGTGCCCTACCGTGTCTACATGCTAGGATTCAGCCCGGGCTTTCCCTATCTGGGTACCGTGCCGGATCGCATCGCGACGCCGCGACTCCCGACACCTCGAAAACAAGTCGCAGCAGGGTCGGTCGGCATCGCCGGCACACAAACCGGCATTTATCCGCATGCCAGCCCGGGCGGCTGGCGCATCATCGGACGCACTCCGGTACCGCTGTTCAGCCTGACCAGACCCGCGCCATTTTTGTTGACGCCGGGAGACCAGGTGCAATTCGTGCCGATCGGGGAAACAGAATTCCACGCGCTGTTCGAGAATCACACATGAACCAGAAACGTAGCATCGACCTCAATTGCGACCTGGGAGAGGCCGCGACACCGGAGCAACTGGACGTGGAAGCCCGGATCATGGCCTACGTCACGTCGGTGAATATCGCCTGCGGGGTGCATGCAGGTGATGCGGCCCTGATGCGAAGCACCCTGCAGCTGGCTCGACAGCATGATCTGGCGATCGGCGCGCACCCCGGATTGCCGGATCCCGACTCTGGCGGCCGTCGCGAACAACCGCGCTCCCCTTCGTTCGTACAGGACTTGATCCTGTCCCAGGTGGGTGAACTGATGGCCATCAGTCAGGCCGAAGGTCTTCGGCTCTCGCATGTGAAGCCGCACGGGGCGCTCTACAACATGGCGGCTCGCGACCCTGCGCTGGCCGACGCCATCGCCGAAGCGGTTGCACACATTGATCCACGATTGATCCTCGTGGGACTGGCCGGATCGGAACTCCTCGTCGCCGGCAAAGCTCGCGGGCTCCCGGTTGCCGCCGAAGGATTTGCCGATCGGGCTTACCAGGCAGACGGCCGTTTAGTGCCTCGGGGGCAGGACGGTGCCCTCATCCAGGACGAATCGACCGTGGTCTCGCGAGCACACTCACTGATCCACGACGACACCATCGCGGCAATCGACGGCTCCGTGCTACATCTTCATATCGATACCCTGTGCATCCACGCCGACACCCCGGGCGCAGTCCGACTGGCCCACGCATTACGAACGATGTTCGACGATGGAGGGATTTCCGCAGTCCGAATCGATCATGCCGCTTAAACCACCGACCATCCACGTCGTACGTCCCGGACTCTTCACAACCGTTCAGGATCTCGGTCGTTTTGGATACCAACGGTTCGGCGTGTCGGTGAGCGGCGCGATGGATCCTTGGGCGCTCACGGTCGGCAATCGTCTGCTCGGCAATCCCGACCGGGCCGCCGGCCTGGAAATCACCATCCAAGGACCGGAGCTGTTGTTCGAAGAAACACTCTCCATCGCGATCACCGGGGCAGACCTCTCTCCCACCAGCAACGGCGTCGCACTGCCCATGTGGACCGTCGTCCGCATGCCGGCCGGGAGTCGCCTTGAGTTCGGCATGCGCCGCCAAGGCACTCGTGCCTACCTCACCGTGGCCGGCGGCATCGACGGGCCTCTGATGCTCGGCAGTCGATCGACTCATATACGCAGTGGATTGGGAGGTCTAGCGGGCCGTGCGCTGAAAAAATGGGATCGACTCGATGTCGGACCGGCACGAGCTGCAGGCAAAACATGCGTAGGGAGAACACTTCCTGAAGCGCAACGCCCCCAGTATCAATCCACCGCAACGATACGGGTGATACCGGGGCCACAGGCCGATCGTTTCACGGATGATGCGCTGGAGATACTCGCAAGCCAACCGTACCGACTCGCCTCCGAATCAGACCGGATGGGCTATCGACTACAAGGATTGGCGTTGCCGCACCGAACCTCGGCCGACATCGTGTCCGATGCCGTGAGTGCCGGGAACATTCAAGTGCCGGCGGATCGACAGCCGATTCTGCTCATGGCCGACTGCCACACAACCGGCGGGTATGCCAAACTCGCGACGATGATCGCTGCCGATCGCTCTCTCGCGGCGCAATTATCGCCGGGAGACAGGCTCTTGTTCGTAGTGGTCACGCACGAGACGGCATCGACACTGCTTCGGTCAGCTCACGCCGAACTTGACCGGCTCTGGCCGCCGCACCGTGATTGAGGAGATTCCCTTAGTCCGAACACTTCAGGCCTTGCATACTGCAGTGCTCGAAAGCAACGCCTGCTACACAGCGAGGGTCCTGCCATTCCGTTGAGTCCTTGACATTGCCCTGAAGCGATCTATTATTATTCGTATGGACACCACACTGACTCCTCGACAAATTACCCACGATGAGAAAAAGGCGGCCGAAGCCGCTTTCGCTGGTCGCCCATTCAATCCTAAATGGTCGGACGCGGCTCGCATCGTTTATGACGGCCTCCTCGCCGCAATGGGAAAAGACGCTCGGACCGTCGACATGCACGACGAACTCGAGCCGGTTGAGCCGTTGGCTTAACTCCCCCGCGTCGTGTCATCGGGCACGGGGGACGTTCAGCACGACCTCCCGAGGTTGTACCGCGCTCTGCGGCGCCGCCGATGTGGCTTGATACCACGCCAAGTGCGGAAAGTCATCCTCTCGCTCTCCCCCGGCCCTGATCAGAAAAGGTTTTCGCCAGTTCCCGTTCCTCCGCTTCAGTTTTTACCTCGCCATCCAACCTCGCCTCGGTTAGACGCTCGAGAATCGTGCGATAGAGTGGCCCTGGTCTGAATCCAAGCGCCTGGAGGGATTTCCCGGTCAGGGCCGGTTTCACGTCGCGATACGTCGTCAGATACAGAGACAGGTGCCGCTTGGCCGATGCCGAGCCGTTCTTCGCCAGCAGAAACACGAGCGTTTCGTCCGCCAGACCGGCCAGCAGAGCCACCGTTTCGGAAGGCCGGAGCGGCATGCGCCGGCTCAAAGCCCGGCTCACCGGCTGGGTGAGGAAACGAGCCTGGGTAATGGCGCCCCGTTCCGCTTCCGTGAAGGGAAATCGTTCGAGCATGTCGCGCACGGCTTGATCGGGCATCGTCTCGGCAAGCGCCATGGCATACACCAGCCACTCCCTGATGTTCCGCTCGAGACAGGACAGCTTGTACCAGTCCAGCGCCGCTTCCACCTCGATCAACCGGCGGTCCAGTCGATTCGACCACGTCAATGTCGGGTGAATGAACCGTAGAAGATCCAGATCCGCTAACCGGCGGACGGCATGGCGTGGCCTGCGCTCGGAAAATAAGTACCGCAGTTCATCCAGCAAACGCTGGCCGGACAGTCGATGGAACAACTCCATCTTCACCGCGCCTTTAATCAACGCCAGCGTCTCCTTGCTCAAGTGAAAATCAAAGCGCAGCTCAAACCGAATCGCCCGAAAGACCCTCGTCGGATCCTCCACAAAACTCAAGCTATGCAGTACCCGGATAAGGCGTTCCTTGAGATCGCGTTGTCCGCCGTAAAAATCGATCAGTTGGCCGAACGCACGGGGATTGAGCCGCACCGCCAAGGTGTTGATGGTGAAATCCCGACGGTAGAGATCCTTCTTAATTGAGCTCTGCTCGACCGTCGGCAAGGCCGTCGGATATTCGTAATACTCCGTGCGGGCCGTTGCCACATCCACCTTGAACCCGCCCGCCAGGAGCACGACAGCGGTCCCGAATCGCTCGTGGACCTTGACTCGTCCCGCGCACTCCTTCGCTAGGGCGCGCGCAAACGCGATCCCGTCTCCCTCCACCACAAAATCGACATCGAGATTGTCGATACCGAGCAGCAAATCACGCACAAATCCACCGACCACGTAGGCCGAGCAGCCAAGGCGTTCGCCCAATTCGCCTGCCGCCTGCAGCAGGTCATACACCTCGCGAGGCAAGCGATCCCGCAGGAGCCCCCCGACATCGCGCCGGCGCACTGCTCCCGAGGACTCCAGGTCCATCAACGATTTGGCTTTTCCCCGCGCGGATGCAATCACGTCCTCATGGAGGCTGCGGAGCAGATCGGTTCGCGTAATCACGCCCACCGTTTTGCCGCCGGACAGCACCGGCACAAACCGCTGATTCAATTCGATCATCCGCGTTTCGATATCGTGAAAGGGGGTCTCCGGTTCTGCGCTGTACTGATCGTGTCTGGCCAGATCCTCGACTCGTTGCGCTCCGAGACGATGAAACAGTGCCTTCTGAACGACCTCACGTGAAATCGTCCCGACATAGCGGTCCTTCTGATCGACGACCGGGAGAACGTTGACCCCATAGGTAGTCATGGAGCGTTCAGCCTCCGCCACGGTCGCGTCCGCGACGATCGTTTTCACCGGCTGTGTCATGACATCCCGAGCCACCAAGGTCGGGCGATATCGTTCCGTCAGGAGACGGGTCAACCGTTCCTGCACTTCGACGAGCGTTCGGCCCTTCACGCTGGCCGCTGCCGCCACAGCATGTCCGCCTCCACCGAATTCGCGCGCAATCCACGCCACGTCGATCTCGGGGCGCCGGCTCCGACCAATCACCTCGACTTTCTCATCCAGTGCAATAGCAACGATGACGGCATCGAATCCCTGTAATTCCGCCAACCGGTGGACGGCCTCCGCGAGATCACCCTTGTAACGGTCATACGTGCTGGAGGCCACAAGAATTTTGCGGCCTTCCAGATAATAGATTGATCCGGACTGCAACAAATCGTTCAGCAGGGCGATCAGATCAGGATCCAGCGGATGCCGCAAGACTTCCGCCACGACGTTCAAATCCGCGCCGGCCCGCAGCACGACTGCCGCAGCCTCCAGATCGCGCGGAGTCGTCGACGGATAGGCGAGTGACCCTGTCTCCTCGTACAGACCAAGCGCCAACACCGTCGCCTCGGCAGCCGTGAGTGTGATCTGCTGCGCCTTCAGGCGCTCGATGAGCAACGTAGTCGTGGCGCCGACCGGTTCGATGTGTCGTTCAGCGAGATGAGGCCACTGAGGTCGAGTCTGCGGTTCCGATTCATCGTCGGCTTCATGGTGATCGAAAATATACACCGCCATATCTGCGCGTGAACTGAGGGTCTTCAACGGGCCCAGCCGCTCCGGCTCCTGGACGTCCACGAGAATCAACCGCCGCACCTGCTCCAGTGGCACGTCCTTGAGGCGCGAGATGTCCAGATGGTGGACCGCCAAAAAATTTCGTACCGACTCCTGCGCGCCGCCTGGCAACACCAGCACCGCTCCCGGATAGAGCTTGCGGGCAGCCACCATCGAGGCCAGTCCGTCGAAGTCCGCATTCAGATGCGTCGTAATCAGATCCATGCCGGCATTCTAGCAGGATCGAGCGAACCGATTCAGTCCCGCAGTGGAGAGAGAGGAGAAGTCCCGTCGTGCGATGAAATGAGAGGATTGGTTGGAGAGACCCCAGGCCGTCCACACAAGAAATGCGAACGGCCTGGGGTCACTCGACAGAATAGGCGAGTGCGGATGCCTGACTGGGTCAAAACGGTCGCTCGACTGCACGTCCGGCATCAGTGAGACCTATCGCTGCTGGCGGTCGTGCTTCTGACGAGCAATATGACGCGACGTGCGATCCTG
Organism: Nitrospira sp.; assembly: GCA_024998625.1. Classification (GTDB taxonomy): domain Bacteria; phylum Nitrospirota; class Nitrospiria; order Nitrospirales; family Nitrospiraceae; genus Nitrospira_A. The sequence continues at coordinate 49,980 of JACOEL010000024.1, forward strand.
CGCGCGATTGATCCGGGCCCGTTCTTTCTTCGTCACAACACCGTCCGATTTCGCCTTATCCTCCATCTTGTTGACGTGTTCCTGCTGGTTGTTCAAGCGATTAGCTTCACGTTCGTTCAACTGACCGCTGGCAATTCCCTGATCGATCCGTTTCTCTTGATTGGCCTGCCGCTGATCGATCCTGGGCGTCTCCGCCTGCGCAAACACCAACGACGTGGCACACACCGACAACAACGCCGCGCCCCACATCACCTGCTTCATACGTCCTCCTTTGGTTGCCCCCGCTGCACTGTCATCCGTTTCAACGTACAAGGACGCCGGCTGGTTGACAATCGAAATGGCGGTTTGAACGGAAGCGAGAGAACAATGTCACAGACAGACAATGCGGGATGGAGATGCAATCAGCGGATATCCTGAAAAAAGACGCGTGGGAGATACGGCAGCTTGAATTCCACATGTAAAATGATCAGCAAGACGCGAAGAAAACTCCGCCAGATCCCCATCTTGAGAAACTTGCGGGCATCCGTGACGACCGGGGGTGAGAGAAGAATGGGCGTGGTGACTGTCAGCAAATTTTCACCGAAAGCCACGTCTTCCAGAATGGGCCGATCTGGAAATCCTCCAAGCCGCTCGAACAAGGCCTTCCGGATGAATAAGGCTTGATCGCCGTAAATAATATGGCTCCTGACACAGCGAAAATTGTCGAGCCAGGAGATCATCCGGAGCCGCCAGTCCGACCCTGAGAATCGGTGCTGGAATCCGCCCGCCTGGACGGCTGGATTCAGGTCCAACGCATGAAGCCGATTCAGCGCATCGACGGGTAACAGCGTATCGGCATGCAGAAAGAGCAACCACTCGCCGGAAGCCAGTTTCGCGCCCGCATTCATTTGGGAGGCCCGGCCTTTGGGCGCCGTCAGGAGGATGAGCGGGGCCGGCAATCGACTATTGACCGGCCAGCGCCGAACGATCTCGCAGGTTCGATCGTGGCTTCCTCCATCAACCACGATCACTTCATACGACCCGGCTTGTTCGAACAACTGTCGGAGTGTGGCTGGCAGCGCTCGCTCTTCATTGTAAGCGGGAATCACGATGGAGATCATGCCGTCAACCAAACGGGCAGGAAGGTACGTACATCGGCGGCCCAGGCAGACGCGTCCTCCTCGATCGTCTCGAAGAGATCGCAGAGCGTCAACACCATCGAGTCAGTCAATGCCAGATAGTCCTGCGTGCGCAGACGAAGCGTCTCCAGCTCTCTGTGTCCATCAACCATCGCTCGCTCCAACACACGCCGCCCGAAGTCATGGTGAGCCTCTTCCTGGTGCAGCAGGACCCGGCGCAATCGGCGAAACGGCGCCTGCCGCTTTTCAAGGCCGCCCTCAATCCGGGTCAGAATCGCCTCCCCCAGTCCTTCGAGGATCACCTGCTCAGCCAGAATACTCTCCAGCCAATCGCCACGTTCAAGCGCCTCAGTGAGAAGCCTGCGGAAGTCTTCGAGCGCCGGCAGGAATGGAGCATCGCCGAGGTGGCGTGGCGCGAGCCAGCCGATGGCGCCACGAAAGACCACGGCATGCATCGCCTCCTGACGTGCCTGGGTCGTGAGAAAGCGCCGGGCCTTCGAGTCGGGAGCCAACGCCGCCTGGCTCTGCGCACAGAGGTGTGCCATCCGTTCGCCATGTTCAAGAAACGTCAGCAGCCGAGCAATGGGGACTCGTTCACCAGGCAACACCACCATGCATAACTCCTTCAGTACTGCGGGGACGGTCCATTCAAATGCCAGTCGTAGTCGAGAAACTCCACGGTGTAGTTGCCGGCCAGAAGGTCCTGCTTAAGCGACGGATCTTGCACATACTCCCCGACATACCCCAGGACTGATCCTGAACGAGCCTCGAAATCTTTGGCAAACCATTTGAAAATCATCGACAACGAGGCCACTTTACTCGATCGGTCAAAACGATTGCGCAATGGGTCATTCACAAACTCCCTCGTGACCCGATTCAGCTGCTCATCGAGGTGCTGCCCCTCGAACGCCCACGATTGGAGTTTCGGGCAGGAGGCTGAAGCGCAGACGATAGCAAAATGTACGCGCGGTTCGTGAAACTGGGCGATAAGAATCTCCCGCTCCAGATTGTAGAGATTCACCGGCTGCCCACCAACAGAATACTCCCGCGCGATGAAGTATCGGTATCGGCCGAACAACGTGTCCGGAGAATACCCATCCAGAATGCCCGTGACGGCAAAGGCATTGTACGCATTGATCCAGAACGCCAACCGGTCTCCAACCGACAAGCGACCCGGATCCGCTCGATTCAACAACGCGACATAGGACGGAAGCCGCCCCTGGCGGCGAATGGCCGGGTAATCAACGACGCCATCACGGACATGCGTGCCCAGTAGTTCGTGCCATACCCGATGGGAAAGCTGCTCAGGCGGGAGCGGGTCTGAGGGGGTGAAAGCGGTCGGTACGGTCGAACAGCCTCCCAACACGATCATCAGCGCTCCGATCAGGAAGTTTCGCATCACAATCTTGCTCCTATTGGAATCGCACCGGAGTCCGCCATGCTGTGACCGGATGTCTCAGGATCGTCCCAACCACGCGCCCATCGAGACGGTTGCAGGAAGAGCAATCGGAACAGACTTGAATCTGGGTCCGGTCGAAGCGACCGAGGATCTCCCGGTAGGGCACCTCGCGCAGGTTCCCCACCCCCGGCATCGCCAAGCAGGCTGAGACCTGTCCGGACGCATCGATGGCAATGCTATACCGGCCGGCGTCACAGGGCTCGAGCCGTTCTCCCCGCAACCAGACGGCGCTGTCCTTGACGAAGTGTCGAAAATACCCGGGAGGAATCAGGTCCTCCTTCAGAAGCAACTCGAACAGCCCGGCGGCGGCTGAGCGGCCGTACATCAACCCGGTGTCCTCTTTGCCGTAGAGGCCCACGTTCCAGTGGTACGCTCCCACGACGGGAATAAAGCCCCGAGCCTTGGCGAATCGCACGACGTCGGGCACTTCTTCGCGATTGACCTCGCTCACGATACAGGTAAGGAACTTGGGGTAGGGATACTGTACCAGAAGACTAAGTCCAGCCAGGACCTGCGGTAACTGATCAGCCCCGCGAATCTGTCGGTAGCGAGCGCGATCGAGCGTGTCCAGGCTGACTGATAGAGGCAGGCGCAGTGAGGCAAACCGTGCGACGAGGTCGGTCGTGAGCCTGGTTCCATTCGTGATCACGGTCACCTGCAACCCCAACAAGGAGAGGTCCGACAGAATGTCGACGAGGTCCGTGCGGAGGAGCGGCTCACCCCCCTGAACAAGCACGAACCTGATGCCTTCGGTATAGAGCTGTCCAAAGATGCCCCGGATCTCCTCTCGCGTCAGTTCATATCGTCCCTGGTTCAGAGGAAGGTCGCAGTAGCCACAGGCGGAGTTGCAACGCAGGGTCACCTGAAACGTGGCAAGGACCGGCCGCCCCCGTAAAAGATTGGCCATGGGCCGGGCATGGGCTGAAATCATCGCAAAAGCGCGCTTCGCAGTCACCGTGAATCGCCTGCTCTGAGTGAGCATCTTTGAACACCTGTTGCCATTTTCCTCCTGCCCCGGCACCCTCGGTTCAGCACAATGCGACACAATCGGCACGAATCCAGGCAATTCTGCACTCCACGCAGTGGGTTTCCAGGCATACGGTTTGCTGACTAACTCTCGACACTGCAGCCTGACTCATCCCAGGGAGGATTGCTATGAACACCAAGCGCCAGCACTCGATGCTCACTATCGCCACGGCCACCCTCGCCACCGTCGCTTTTGTCGTGGCACCGGTGTCGGCAAAGGACAGGGAGCAGGCCGGCAAACATTCGAATCATACGACCACCACCTCGGCAGCCGCGGCCGCCTCACTGCTGGGATCAATCCCTGAGCAACCCACAGCGCCGAAACCTGGGCAACATGACTCCAAACCGGGAGTCGCCTGGAAGACCGTGGGCGGCACCCTCAAAGAAATTCACGGCGAGACGTACACAGTCGAAGACTTCGATGGCAGCCAAATGAAGGTGCATATCGGACAGGGAACCAAGCACCTCCGGGGCAACAAAAAAGTGGGCGACACCATTCGGGCTGAAATCACCCACGGTGGCTTCGCAAATTCAATTCAATAACCCCCTGACTCTGCGAACCCACATCAGCCCGCCGGTGTCCTGGGGAGGCCGACCCTGCACAGGTCGGCCTCCCCGCCTTTCTCAGTTCCGGCAGTTCGCCCTCCCCGTCACTTCAACGCCTTGACGAAGACGATGTCACCGTAATAGGCCACGGCCCGTTCCCTCGTGTTATCGGTATCGCTCATGATTGCGACGCCGCTGATCGCCGGCGGCTCTTCGCCGAAGGCCAGTCGATAATCTTCATACACATTGCGTTCTTCCTCGACCCACGTGCCGATGCGCTGCGGCCCGCTCTCCACCACGATCATCTTCGCAAAGTCGGTAAAGGCATTGTCCACCACCGTCCCGACCGGGCTCATACCGTCCCAGATGTAGTTCAGTGCACCGATCGGAATATCACCGAACAGCGCCCGACCGGCCTGGTACTTCAATTTCCGTCCGAAACTCACCTTCGCGGGTTCATAGGCAAACGTAATATAGAGGCGCGCCGGATAGTCATCACCGTCTTTGCGGTTCACATTGCCCTTCTGCAGCAGATTTTCCACCTTCCACCGCCAGCGCACGATCGGATACTCACGCGGATCAATCGCCACGGCCTTGGTCAGGCCCGAGGCGGACGCCTCACTCACAGCCTTCACCACGGAAACCGGTCCGTCCTTCACCAGCTCGTATGTCGTGTGCCGGTCGATCTTTTTAAACGTCAACGGTGTCCATCCCTCGGGTAACGTGACACCTTCAGTTGCGATCGAAAACCGTCCGACTTCCAGCTTCGCAGAGCCCTGCGCATGGGCGACGATCACCGTGCCCGACAAGCATATGAACAGGACAATCCCGAGCCGCATCACCTGTCCCCTCATCGCCTCAACCAGGCAAAGAGCCTCGTTAACAGCATCTTGGTCCGCGGGGTAAAGTGCGCCTTGCGCCAGAGGTTGACGACCTTCTTGTTGACTTCCGCCCGGGTGGGATAAGGATGGATCGTGGCGGCGATCGTTTTCGCACCGGCGCCGGCCTTCATCAACACGGAGAACTCATTGATCATGTCGCCGGCATGCGTCGCTACAATCGTCGCCCCGAGGATCTTATCGGTCCCCTTCTGGATATGGACACGGGCAAACCCTTCCTCCTCACCATCGAGGATGGCTCGATCCACTTCATCGAGCTTGTAGGTATAGGTCTCCACCTCAAGGCCCTTCTTCTTGGCATCCGCCTCGTACAGGCCGACATGAGCGACTTCCGGCTCGGTAAACGTGCACCAGGGCATGATGAGCGAGTCCATGCTGGCATAGCCCAGCCCCAAAGGATGCGGAAACAACGCATTTTGAATGACGATCTGCGCCATCGCATCGGCGGCATGGGTAAACTTGTAGCGGGAACAAATATCACCGGCGGCATAGATGCGTGAGTTCGTCGCCTGAAGACGGTCGTTCACTTTCACTCCGGTCTTGTCGTACTCAACCCCGACCACATCCAACCCCAGACCATGAACATTCGGCGTACGCCCCACGCCGACCAGAATTTCGTCCACGGTGACGTCGTATTGTTGTCCGTGTGAATTGACGGCCAGCTTCTTGCCAACAGCGGTCTTGGTGATGGACAGATCCTTCCCACAACAGAGGAGCGTGACTCCATCGCGGACCATGGACTGATGAACGATGTCCGCCGCATCCCGATCTTCATTCGGCATGATGCCATGCATCGCCTCGATGAGATAGACTTGGCTGCCGAAGCGAGCAAACGCCTGCGCCAGCTCGCACCCGATCGGTCCTGCGCCGATCACACCAATACGGGCCGGCAGCTCCGTCAGCGAGAAGACGGTTTCGTTCGTGAGATACCCTGCCTCTTCCAACCCTGGAGTGGCGGGAGCGGAAGCCCTTGCTCCCGTACAAATCGCAGCCTTGACGAAGGACAACGTCCGATTTCCAGCCGGCCCTTCTACCTGCACCGTATCCTGTCCGGAAAACCTGGCCTGACCGATATAGACATCGACACCCAGCGACTTGTAACGGTGGGCGGAGTCGGTATGGCTGATCCTGGCCCGCAACTTTCTCATTCTGGCCATCGCCGCCCCAAAGTCATATTTCACCCCCGGCGGGATCTGCAGGCCGAACTTCGACGCATCGCGCAATTCGGCCCAAGCATTGGCCGCACGAATCAGCGCCTTGGAGGGCACGCACCCAACGTTCAGACAATCGCCTCCCATCAAATGGCGTTCGACCAGCGCGACCTTTGCGCCCAGTCCAGCCGCGATGACTGCCGTGACCAACCCCGCCGTACCGGCTCCGATGACGACGATGTTATAGCGGCCGTTGGGGTCGGGATTCACCCAATTGGACGGATGCACGTTTTCAACCAACTTCTGGTTATGTTCGTCGTTGGGCAGAACCAGACTCTCGACATCGGTATTCATTGAATACAGGCTCTCCCCGTGGTGAGTAGGCATGGGCGTCGCCTTTCCATCTGTAGGCTTCGATCTCTGTCAGGAACCCTCGGTCTGTTCAGGCCGGCTTACCGGCGAATTTCTTATAGAGGATAGGCACCAACGCCAGGAGTCCCAACAGCGTAAACGCCATCAACACATTGGGCGAGGCGATTTCCTTGAGCGAATTGATCGTACCGAGTTGGCGGCCTGCATAGGCAAAGACGAAACTACCGGGAATGATGCCCAGAGAGGTCGCCGCCATGTAAGTCCCGACGCTGACCCTGGTTAGTCCCGATACCATATTGACCAGAAAAAACGGGAACAACGGAATCAGACGCAGGGTTATGAGATAACTGAACGCGTTCTTGGCAAACCCCTCTTGAATAGGACCCAAGCGATTGCCGAATTTCTGTTCAACCCAGTCTCTCAGAAGATACCGTGCGACCAGAAACGCCAGGGTCGCTCCCACGGTGGCGCCAACATTCACATACAACGTCCCCAGCACACTACCGAAGAGAAACCCGCCCGCCAGGGTCATGATCGCCCCGCCTGGCAACGAGAGCCCGACGACCGTACAATAGGCGACGATAAAAATGACCACCGCCATTGCATAGTTAGCTTCCGTGAACGCGAGCAGATGATCCCGGTTGGATTTGAGTCCATCGAGCGACAAGTAGTGGCCAAGATCGAAATAGAAGAATGCGGCGATTCCGAGGCCGACTGAAAGCCCCAACAATAATTTGCTGAGGCCGGCATTTTTCGGCGCTGTGGACGATTCTACAGAAGTGGTCATTGCGCTCTGAATCGGTATCATGGTGTCTCCTCGCTCATGTGTCAATCGTTCGCTCACCTGAACGGACAGTACACCCCGTTCAGTCGAAAGAATGTGGCCGACCTTACAAAGAGACTTGCCTGCTTGTCACCACACAGAGCTGTATACGGATGGCCCGGTAAAATAGATTGCCGACGCCTCACCGTTCTCATCGACGGCCGGTGCCCCTCAAGGACCCGTCTTGTCCCTCCGAAAGAACTCTTGAAGACAGGGTACCAGTGGAGGTAATGTCTCAGATGCATGCGCTGGTTGAACTCTTGGACTCGGCTATGCTGACAACACATTCGGTCTCACAGCAGTCCCAGAACTCGCACCCCGTCTATGAGACGACTTCACATGTGTGGATGCGCCCCTGCCCTCACTGCTCTTCGCGTCTGAGAAAAAAATCACCTGAGGAATCATGGCGTTGCGGATGCGGCTGGCACGCGGAGTGAAGTGGTACAATTAGATCATTGTAAGGGGGTGACGTCATGGGACCGCTCTCGGTACACGATATGAAAAGTGGATTTTTCCTCTTCGCAAGCTTCCTTCTCCTGGCGACGATCTGCGCCATCGCGGCCCTGGGCACGTTGATGCGTCCGCAGCGCTGGTCTGAACGAGAGACCAGACTGCACGTCTGATCCTTGCCAAGGGAACCAACGGCCGAGCTATCGGCCGGCCGGGGGTTTATCTGCGCCGTCCGGTCACTCGAATCCCTCTCTCCCGACATCCGCCTCTTCACGCTCAATCCGCAGACCGAACTCTCAGTCAAACAGAGCATCGTCATTCCCTAGCGAACAGAACAGGGCCATCCCGCTCCATGCATCGAGAATATCGGCCTTGTAAGATACTGGCTTCTTGTCCTACTCTGTCTCCAGGAGGCTGGGCATGGATCAGAATGACCGTTTGATCAAGACCAAGGAAAACTGGGCCAAGGCCCGGCGCGGCGGGGAAGAACGCGAGGTGTTCTACGAGGGAGACGATCGGCTCCCCCCAGGCCAGCACCTCGTGGAAACCTGGCCGGTGCTCGACCTGGGCCAAAAGCCGGACATTCCCCTGTCAGAATGGACGTTGACTATCGGAGGTGCGGTGACTACGCCTGCCACCTGGACCTGGGCAGACTTCCTTGCGCAACCGCAACACAAAGACGTGTCGGACTTCCATTGTGTCACGTCCTGGAGTCGTTTTGACAATGAGTGGGAAGGGGTCAGTTTCAAACAACTGATGGCCGTCGTCCAGCCGCTCCCGTCGGCCAAATTCGTCCTGTTCAAATCCTACGACGACTACACCACCAACTTACCGCTCGACGCCTGCCGAACCGATGACGTGCTTCTCACGTACAAGTGGAACGGCCAGCCGCTTACGAAAGAACACGGCGGCCCGGTTCGCATGATCATCCCGAAACGGTATGCCTGGAAAGGCGCCAAATGGATCAAGGAAATCACCTTCTCCGATCACGACGAGAAGGGGTTCTGGGAAGTGCGGGGCTATTCGAACAGCGCCCTCCCCTGGCAGAATGACCGGTACGGATGAGCGAACACAACTCTCCGGCAAACTCACACATCATACAGCGCGTTGAAATCTGGCCGGCCGATATTCCGATCACGGACCCGTTCGTCGTCGCCACGGGCGCACGGGTGACGGCGCAAAACCTGTTCATGCGAGTGACCTTACGGGACGGAACTCAGGGCGTGGGAGAAGCCGCGCCCTTCCCCGAGGTCGGAGGTGAAGAACGGGCAACCTGCTTCACTGCAGCCACGGAACTGGCGCAGACCATGATCGGCCAGTCGGTCGGGCACTATGAGTCCCTGGCAAGCCAGCTCAACGAACAGGCCCCACGCCACCCTGCCGCTCGTTGCGGCCTGGAAACCGCAATGCTCGACGCCTATTGTCGATCGCAGCGCATCCCGCTCTGGCAACTGTGGGGAGCCGTGGACGTCCGCGAGCGGGAAACCGACATCACCATCCCGATCTGCAGTCCGGAAAAAACGCTGGAACTCGCGCGTGGCTGGTACGCCCGGGGATTCCGCCTCTTCAAGATGAAAGTCGGAACGGATGTCGATCAGGACATTCGCCGATTACAGGCCGTGCACAACGCACTCCCCGAGATCGCCTTTATCGGCGATGGAAATCAGGGTTTCTCCCGAGAAGACTGCCTCCGATTCGTCAGCGGAGTGAAGCAGTTCGGCGGGCGGCTGGTCTTGCTCGAGCAACCGGTCGTGCGCGATGATCTCGAAGGACTACAGGCGATTCGGCACCTGACGGGCATTCCCGTGGCGGCTGATGAGTCGGTCCGGTCACTGGACGACGCGCGCGAGGTTGTCCGGATGCAAGCCACCGACTATATCAACATCAAGATCATGAAAACCGGCGTGATAGACGCATGGCGAATCGCCGCTTTCACCCGCTCCGCGGGCCTGCGTCTCATGGTCGGCGGCATGCTGGAAACCCGTATCGCCATGGGCTGCTCGTTCAGCCTCGTGCTGGGCCTCGGCGGCTTCGATGTGCTGGATCTGGACACACCGCTCCTCCTCTCAACCGACCCGGTCATCGGGGGCTATCGATATAGCGGCCCGCACCTCCAGCCCTGGTATGAGGCCGGACTCGATATGCAAATACCTTGTCCCGCAGACTGCACCAGCATTCAATAGCCCGGGTTCCAACCTTCTCACGCAAGGTCGCTACTCTCTGGCTCCCCCGACAATGCACTGCAGGTTTCCCGAAATATTTTGCCGTTTTCCCACTTTTCTGAAAAATTATCCTCAGGCACAGCGGCTCCGCACAGGCGGATCACCGATCCCAACGACTGGCACCGTACGTACCCGGGAGGAAGGTCCCATGCAAGCAATCACTCCACGTCCGATACTCGCGACTGCGTCTCCCTGCAACATCCGACCCATCCCACGCTGCTGGATGCTTGGAGTCGCGGCCTTGATGCTGGGGGGCTGTGTTTCCCAACAAACCTATGAGACAGCCAGACACGAGGTGAAAACGCGGGCCGCGGAACTCGCCCAGACGCAGGCGGACATTCAGAGCCTCGAACAGCAACGAGAAGAGACGCACCTCGCCAATCAGCGTGAGGAACGCACTCTTGCCGCTCTCAAGGGCGAACTGAAAAAGATCCAGCTCGCCTACGAGCAGCTTCACAAGAGCAACCAGGCCAAACTCGCATCCCTCGAGTACAACATCGCCGCATTACGCGCCCGGCATCAGGCCATGTTGAAGGAAATCAGCGAGACCAAACGGATCGAGAAACGGCTGGAAGCGCTCACGGCCCAACACGAACACACGAGGGCGACAACACAATCCGGCCCGGAGGCCCGTGTGACCACGGTGGACGAAAGCCCGCAGGAGCCACACCTGGTCGCGGTCATCACCCCGCAAACGCCACAGGTTGATTCCACACCGACTCCGGCAGCCTCTGCGCCGAGCGCATCGCAGGCGCCGGCGCCCCCAGCCGCCAGGGCCGCCACGACACCGGCGGTGCCTCAGCCTGCACCGGTCGTCGCAGCCCCGACTTCACCCAATACCCCCGCAAAGGCCACGCAGGCACCCGCTGCGCCACCAGCCTCGCGACCCGCGATCACAGCAGCCCCCCAGGACGAATCCTGGTTCGCAAGTGTGACGGGATGGTTCACGTCCCTCTTCGACTGGATCTGGGCCTAGCGATCGGGCTCAGCGCCTCTCTCCATCAGTTCTGATCCGGGCGTATCACCGCCTTATCAGCCCCACCGGAGCCCTCAAGACTGGGCCCCGGTGGGGTCAAACCCGTCGCCCCCCTCTTCACACTTTTTACAGTTCAACTCGGTTCCGAGGAACGCTCGCCGCCCCTCCTCGGTCAATACCCACGGACGACTCGTCATGGGCGGCTGGTGTCGCACATGTTGGCCATGGCCGCAGCGAAGGTCGGCCACCCAATGGCCTTCGTCGTCCTGGTGATACCCGATAATCGCCTGTCGCATGCCGGACTCCCCATGTTTCGTCTCGCTCTTTTGAATTGACGCACTCACCTGACAGAACCGGACGCGTGGATACCTGCATCCGTAGGGACTGTGGTAGACTTCCGCGCCCGGCAGAGTAGCATGTTTTCCAGGAGGTTGCGGATGGCACAGTCAGAATTTCGAATCGGTATCGTAGGAATAGGCCGAATGGGGGCCAACATGGCCCGGCGGCTCCACGACCTCCACTATGCAATCGTCGCAGTCTATGACACCGACACGGAACGCGCAGAGGCGCTCGCGAAGGAACTCGAGTGCACGGCGGCCAAGACTCCGGCGCGTGTAGCTGAGTTAGCCGATACGGTGCTGACGGTGGTGTCGGACGATGCCGCCATGCGCCAAATCTACTCACCCGCCGGACCGGACAGTCTTCTCCGTCATGCCACTCATCGCCTCTTCATCAATTGCGCCACCCTCTCCCCCGAGCTCCATAGAGAAGTCCATATGTTGGTCGAGCAACAGGGCGGCCGAAGTCTTGAAGCCTGCATGGCGAGCAGCATCCCACAAGCGCGCCAGGGCACCCTCTATTTGATGTGCGGCGGACGACCCGAGGTGTTCGAACGGGCGAAGCCGCTCTTGGAATGTCTGAGCGCACACCTGCGATATATCGGACCTGCGGGCGAAGCCGCCAAGGTAAAAGCGCTGGTAAATATGGTTATGAATGCCAACACCGCCGCCCTGGCCGAAGGCCTGGGATTGGGGGCGGCGCTCGGTTTGGACCTTGCGATGCTTCGCGAAGTCTTTTCACAAACCGGCGCCCACTCCCGCGTGCTCGAAACCGACGGTGAGGACATGCAACAGCGGGCCCACGATTGCTATTTTTCAGCCGCCCACGCGGCAAAAGACTCGGGGATCGCCTGCGCATTGGCGCAACAGGCAGGCTTGGACCTGCCCCTAGCTAAATCGACCTACGATCAATATCGACGCCTCATCGACCAGGGTAAGGGAGAATTAGACAAATCTGCCGTCGCCGAGCTGACCTTCAAAGACCGGCTGAACCATTGACGATCTGCCGTCCTACACACTCCGCCGATGGAAGCGGCGCCCCGGCCACAGCGACACCGACCACCCTCGCAGCAGTTCACACGGGCCAAACCTCGGGGCAATTCCCTGCTAATGCTTTTCGAACGATCGCTCCGGTCGCACGGACGCATCAAGAAATCGCCATCGCTTCCGGGCATCGACATCGAACGCGCCAAGAAATGCGGCCTGACCAACCAGCGATTGAAACTCCACCAGGCGAAGGCTGCACGTGGCGGGATCGAACACCCGCGCATCGTATTGCCCCAAGACCGTGATAAGGCCTGACGGCTGTTGGTAGACATTCCGCCGCCCGGCATACCCCGTGTCGGGAAATAATTCCGCCGTGGCCGAACAGTCGCCCGGCCCTTCAACCCGAAGGGTCAATCGATAGCGGGAGAGAAAGGGGTGCGTGGCGAGGCGAGTCAGGTGCAGCCGAAGCCCGGCCGAGGGAAGATCGAACTCGGCCGGCTCAGGGCGATCACTATTGCAGGCCGAAAAGAGGAGGACCAGAGCGATCAGAGCCCAACCCGGTCCTCTCCCTCGTCCCCTCATCATTTGGCCGTGGGCATCTTCGAGGCCGCTCCGATTGCATCAAGGCCAGCCTCAGCGCAGGCATCGTCCAGATGCGTACCAGGCGCGCCCCCGACCCCGATCGCTCCGACCACCTCGCCGGCGATTTCGATGGGTAACCCGCCACCGACCATCAGAATACTCTCATTCATCTCTCGCAATGCTTGCAACGAGGGCTGCTTGGCAATCATTTCGGCCAAGTCGGTCGTCGCGCGCCGCAAGCTGGCAGCGGTATAGGCCTTCTTTCTGCTGCTATCGACGGTATGGGGACCAGCCCCGTCGGCCCGCATCATGGCCCGCAAGACCCCTGCGCGATCTACGACCGACGCACTCACACGATAGCCGTCCTTCTTGCAGAAATCGAGCGCTGCTTGCACGGCTTTGCCCGCGAGCGTCGTCGGCAGCACGGCTTCTTTGGGTAATTCATCCGCCGCCGACACCACCATAGGCCACCCGCCGGCCAGGAACAGAATTCCCGCCATCATGCCGACACGCCCCATACCCCGTTTCAACGATTGTATCGTCCCCACCATTACAAGCCTCCTTAGGTTCACATGCCCTGCGCGATCTGCGGTCCATCCGCACCTACGTATGACGTGCGAGGGTACGGCCATCACCCCGCTCTGTCAATACTCAGCGCTCAGGCTTTCAGATTGAGTGTGAACAAGTACCGGCGTGCTAGGAATACAGGGCGAACTTCGCGGCAAGTCAGCCCAAGAATGGGGGCACAGTGCGATGCGTGAGGAGATCGTCACACGATTCGTAGGTTGTGAATAACCAGTCGTCCGTCCGGTGTTTTTCTGAATCGGCCGTGATCACGTATTCCATGCACACCACTCGCAGGCCGTCCAGCAAGGCCGCAGCGAATGAAGGGCCGAGGCGTACCCTCTGCGGTACGTTGAGACTTTGAATGAAGCGAGAACGCAGGCGGCGGACTTTTTCAACGGCCTGCTAGTGTCCTATCTCTGAAGTTCGCTGACAAAATCGGGCGACACTGGCCAGGATTTCGTCGGCTGTTTTGGTCCATGTGAACGGTGTGGGATGCGTGTTCGTCACCGTGATGTAGTGCCGGATGGCGGCCTTGAGGGCTCGGACGCTGGGATGCACGCCCCGGCGCAATTGGCGTTCGGTGAGCAGCGTGAACCAGCGCTCCACGAGGTTCAGCCACGAGGCGCCGGTCGGGGTGAAGTGGCGATGGAAGCGTGGGCGCTTCAGCAGCCACCGACGGATCAGGGCCGTCGTATGCGTGCCATAGTTGTCGAGGAGCAGATGCACATCCAAGCGGGGCGGAACGCTGGCCTCGACGGTGCCCAGGAATTGACGGAATTCAGCGGCACGATGTCGTTGATGCAGTTGCCCAATGACGCGGCCTGTCTTCACTTCCAAGGCCGCGAAGAGCGAGGGCGTGCCATGGCGGCGGTAGTCATGGGGCCGACGCTCAATTTGCCCAGGACGCATTGGCAGCAGGGGGCGCGTGCGGGCCAGGGCTTGCATCTGCGCTTTTTCATCCACGCACAAGACGAGTGCTTTGTCCGGGGGATGGAGGTAGAGCCCCACAATATCGCGCACCGTCTCGACAAACAGCGGGTCGGCCGACAGTTTGAACGTCTCGGTCCGATGCGGCTGCAGGCCAAAGGCCCGCCAAATGCGATGCACGGTACTCCGGCTCACTCCGCTCCGCCATGGCGCGCGTGCTCCAGTGCGGCGCGTGGGTGGGCGTCGTCTCCAGGGTCTGGGTGACAATCCGTTCAACGGCCGCATCCGTCACCGTCCGTGGGGCGCCGGGGCGCGGTTCGTCCAGCAACCCATCGAGACGCGCTCTGACAAAGC
>JACOEL010000025.1 GCA_024998625.1 Nitrospira sp.
GGTGTGAGGCCATCCATGCATAGACCGCAAGGGGAATAAATCAGAGCTTCCCTAATGCCTCGATTGCATTGACCTGGGTCGATGCAGAACCTGTCATAGATGGCTCTCCTAGGGCCGGTGAAACCCAAAGCATCACGAGGGTGGCTGTCAGTAGGTAATGCGCAGCAGGGATAGACATCGTCAAACCATAGGTTACACAAAGGCGTCGCATGAGGGACTCCATGGGTTAAGAACTATCCCCTCGGTATCGGCCAAAGCAGCATCGAACTGAAATGGATGGTGTGATGGCTGGAGAAGCACACGGTTGCTCGAGGCCTTATCGGGTGCAGGGGAATAGAATTGAGTGTGAAGGCTGCCTAGTGACCTCTGCGTTGCTACTCTCTGTGGTGATAGGCCTAAAGGCTTGCTGATGGATTTCGATGAGTTGGGAGGCCCTCGTCGAGACGCGCGAGGCGCCCCAGGGTTTCCAAGTCTCTGCAATGAGCGGCAGTGGTCAGGGCGCCGAGCTGGGCGCTGCTGGATTTCAGCCGGTGGGAGGCCTGGGCGAGGGTGACAGGGTCATGGGCATGCACCGCGGTACGAATCTGGCCGACAAGAAGGCGGGAATCGTCCAGGTAGGTAGCTATGACGGCGCCAAGATGTCGGGCCGCCCCAGGTGCCTCGTCAGGGCAGGCGCGGGGCGGCGAAGAATCTTAGCCTGGTAATTCTGTTTGAGGATCCGCCATAGGGCCTTAACGATGCACAGACATTTCGTCGACCGAGCGGAAAACGGCGTCGAGCGCTCGACCTTCTCAACGAACTCAGCTTTGTCGGAAGGACCGTCGATGAGGTGTTTTTAAGGATCGTTCAGAAAAAGGGTTGGCAGTAAGTTGGGAAGTGCTTGAAAAGCCGCGGATGCTCGTGTTGGAGCTCGCTGAGCAGGCAATTTATGCCGGATATTTTGCTTCGATTACGCTTCGCAGACCCCCACGAGCAGCAAATTCACCGGTTACTGAGGCCTTGATTGGCCGACAGGCTCGTACGATGTCCTGAAGGATGCGGTTGACGGCATTCTCATAGAAAATTCCTACATTTCTATAGGCATGAATATACATTTTGAGAGCCTTCAGCTCGAGGCAATGCTGGTCTGGTTTGTACTGAAGGGTGATAGTTCCGAAGTCCGGGAGGTTGGTCTTGGGGCAAATGGCTGTGTACTCTGGGATGACGATGGTAATTTCGTATCCCTTGTATTGATTGGGGAACGTCTCAATATCAGGCAGGGGAGTAGAGATTCCACTTTTGGCGTGCCTCTCGTTGTATCCCAGCCTTGTTGCCCCAGCGAGCTTCCGTTTTTTATTGCCCTTCGCCGTCACCGGTTCACCCCGTTTTCTTGTTGTCAGACTTGCTTCATCCACTCCAGTTGGCCCAGTTCGTTCAATTTATTGTAGAGCGTGACCCACGGACAGGTCATTTCCGGGTAGACCTCGCAGAATCCACCTTTGCGGACGCCTCCGCATGGGCCATGGCTCATGAATTTTGGGCACTCGGCCTTGAGTGAGCCATCCGGGATTGGTGGTCGCTTGTGCACCCCTCCCGCATGTTGCTCGCCATGTTCTTCTCCCGGGACCAGTACTCGTATAGGCATGGGCGCAGTGTAGACGGAAACGCGTTAAGCAACAATGTTTACCCGCTTCTCGGGTCAACTGCAACTGAATTGCGTGACGAATCGTGCTTGCAGCAGGAGCAAAATCTTCGCGTTCAAGCGGATTTAGGGCCAAGGGCCTAGCACAGTTATTTCTACTAGGCCTTCTTTCGTCCGGTGTGGGCCTTCTGCAAAGTTGCAATGCTTTTGTGGACTCTATAGACTCGCCATTGTCCTGAAGTGATGGGATCTTTTGCCGTACTGGTTGCGATTGACAGATTTTTTCGGGCTTTGTTACACTCGACCACTACACGAAGTAATAACATTCCGTTCCGTGCCGGGAACACAGTTCGGTACTCAGTCCAATATAACGTCAAGATAATCTGCACGTGGCTTTTTCTGGCCGCTGTTGTTGGTCCGAATAAAGTCCTCAGCTTATAAAAAGGGAGGGAGTCCTTATGAGCCTTGATTACGTCAAGTTTTCAAGTGGCTTTGAAAAGTTCATGCCGAAAGAATATCGGGACATGGTTGAACATGGTCCCTTCGGGAAAAAGGTATCCGTTTCGCAAATGGGTTCTTTCAAAGAAGTGCTTGAAGAACACCCGATGTGCGCCGGCTGTGCAATGACCCTTTTCATCCGGCTCGCCATGATTGCCTTCCCCAATCCAGAGGATACTATCACGGTTGGAACTGCCGGTTGTGGACGCCTGGCGATCTCACAGGCCGCCATTCCTTTTGTGTACGGCAACTACGGCGATCAGAACGGTGTGGCCAGCGGGTTGTCCCGTGGTTTGCGGCTTCGGTTCGGGGATAAGCCTAAGGACGTGGTTGTTATGGCCGGTGACGGTGGGACGGCTGATATCGGATTTCAGCAGGTCCTTCATTCCTGGTTCCGCAAGGAACGCTTTACCACCATCATGCTGGACAATGAAGTGTATGGGAATACCGGAGGGCAGGAAAGCGGTATGACCAATCGCGGCGCCGTGCTCAAGATGGCTCCGCTAGGGAAGAAGTTTGAGAAGATGGATATGCTGCAGATGGCCAAAGTTGCCGGCTGCGCCTACGTTGCGACGGTGGTGCCGAACAATCCTCGCCGTGTTGAGAGTGTCATTAAGAAGGCTGTATTGATCGCCAGAGAGGTCGGTTCGACCTATATTCAGGCCTATACTTCCTGCAACATTGAGTATGCTATTCCGACCGACAAGGTCATGGAAGACGCAAAGAACGTTGAAAATGATCGCTATCAGTTCTCCGAATATATTACCGACGAGGCGAAGCAATTTCTTACGGAACGGTATGGCTACAAGGAATTTCTCCCGAAGCCGGCTGCTCCCGCTCCTGGGCTTCCCAAGGCCTGAGCAACGTTTAAGGAGGGTTGAGTATGGCGACACGGTTCAATATTCGTATGGCGGGTGTGGGCGGCCAGGGCGTTGTGACCGGCTCGCACATTCTTAGTACGGCGGTTATTCATGCCGGAGGAGAAAGCACGATCGTTCCGTTCTACGGATCAGAAAAGCGCATGGCACCAGTTGAGAGTTATGTTCGAGTCTCGGATGAGCCTATCTATGAAATCGGTGAGATCACCTTCCCGCACATCATCATCATCTTTCACCCGCAGGTCATCACTCACGGTAAGTCGTACACCATGCCGTTCTATTTCGGACTGAAGGAAAACGGGATTGCCTTGATCAACAATGATGGCCCGATGAAGCTTCATCGCGACCAGGCGCGTGAGCTCGAAGAGCGCCATGCGAAGCTGTACTATTTTCCGGCTACGAAACTTTCTTTGGAAGTAGCGGGAATGGACCTCGCCACGAACATGGCCTTGATGGGCTGCATCGGGGCTATCACGGGGCTGACCTCTGTTGAGGCCTTGGAGCAATCGGTGAAAGATCGGTTCCTCGGAAAGGGTTTTGTGGTTTCCGGCGGTACCGCGGCGCTGGACAGTGTCGTTGAGCGAAAATTCAAGAAGAAGCAAGAATTGATCGAGAAAAACGTGGCAGTTATTCGTGCCGGTTGGAATTATGCCGTTGACCATGGATGGGCGGCCCCATCTGTGAAGCGTTCGGAAGCGGCGGAGAGCGTCACCGCATAATCCAGTTATGGACAAGGAGTTCTCATGTATCTCGTAGCCGATATTAGTGTTGAGATCTGTGCCGCCAAGAGCTGTAAGCTGTGCACTCAATATTGCCCGGAAGCCAATACCATTTTGTATAGCGATGAAATGGGCAAGGATAAGGGGTTCAAGTACGGCTCGGCTTATGTGGCGGTAGATCGGTGCAAGGGCTGCGCGCAATGCGTGTGGGTCTGTGACAATATGGCAAAGAACAACGCCATTAAAATGATCATGATCGATCAGCTGCCGGTTGCAGCGTTGACGGATAACATTACCTATGGGGAAAAGAGCACGACGGCGACATTGGTCAGCCCCGTGGTTGGGTAATTGCACGAAAGGGGAACGGGCGTGGGAACGACGCAAGATACGAGAGAACGGATTATCGTGCCGGGACCGGCAGGGTTCCATCCACCGTCAGCGGCTCAGCTGGGAGTCTCGCTCCCAGACCCTGGGCAGGGACTGTATTATGGCTTGCTGGAGCCCAATGAAGACACCGTGATCGAAGAGATGGCTCGAAAGATGTTGACGAGCCAGAATGCGACCATTTTCCCGGGTCCTCTGGTCTTGTGGGCGTGGAACAACCATGCTGTAGAAAAGGCGCAAGCCGTTCTTGAAATTGCGGCCCAGATCCCAGACGTGATGATTATCCCCATGCCGGATTATCGTCCCAAATACCCCAAAATCGACCCAGAAGAGGTGATCAACCCGAACCATCCGAATCTCACGATTTGGGGTAACAAGATTGAAGCCTGTATTTTTATCGGTGTTCACTGTCACTATGCCAATCTGACGCTGAAAATGATCCGGGCGGGGACGAACTGCTGCACCATGGCAATTTGTGCCGAGCAAGGGCACGAGGACGCCATGCTGACGATTCGCGATTCGGATACGTTGAAGCTGAAGAAGACTGCACAAATCTTCAAGAAGGTTCGCGAGGAAATGGGCATTAAACTTCCGGATAATGGCGAGAACGTCCGATTCACTGGGACTCAATCCAAGGTCCATGATGGAAAGACGCACACGAATCCTATGACCTTTATGCCCTCTGCTGCAGGGGTAGGCAGCGCGGCTACATTTGGCCACTCGGCTGAACAGATGAAGCGAGAAGGCTAAGGTTTTAGGCTAAGGCGATACAGTCAAGAGGTGCAACGATGAGCGAAGCATTGGAACCCAAACAAAAAACCAATCCGCAGGGCGACCCTACTACGAGCGTGTCGGCTCCCAAGGCCGAGACCAAGAAGGATCCGCACGCGGATGCGAAGCGGCAGAAGGTTGTCACTCCTGAGTATATGTTCCTGGAAGCTCCTCGAACGAAGGAATTCATCACCGGCAGCGAGGCCGCAAAAGAGGCTATACGCCGGTCAAACGTCGATCTTGCCATTGCCTACCCCATTACCCCCCAAAGTGAAACCATGCAGTTGGTCGGTGTGTTGTATGGTGAGGGGTACGTCAAGGAATATTACCGTGGCGAAGAAGAAGTCGGCGTCATGGCGGCTATCGCCGGCGGGTCACGAGCGGGAGTTCGTTGTTATACGGCAACAGCCGGTCCAGGAACGCTGAGAGGGCTGGAAGGGATTGCTTCTTGGCCAGGGCACCGGCTACCAGTTGTGGCCATGTTCACTTGCCGAGTGGTGAATGCACCATTGGCCATTCAACCTGACAACATCGAAGTTTCTTATCTGCTCAATTGCGGCATGATTGTGTTCCATGCCGAAAATCAGCAGGACATGTATGATTTCACGTTGGCTGGGTTTGTTATCAGCGAGAAGAATGATGTGACCCTGCCCGTCGGCGTGTGCTGCGACGGGTTTTTTGTGACGC
Source organism: Nitrospira sp. (assembly GCA_024998625.1). GTDB lineage: Bacteria > Nitrospirota > Nitrospiria > Nitrospirales > Nitrospiraceae > Nitrospira_A. Next base: position 5,559 of record JACOEL010000025.1, read on the forward strand.
ACGCCCGTGGCTATGTACGTATGCAAGATCGTGGGATGAAGCTTCCCCCGCGCGAACCTTGGCGTGGAGCGGTGCCGGTGCTTGATGCTGAGAATCCTCCGGCACGACTCTCTCGCGACGCCCCCGTTCAGAAGTCCAATTTCATGGCCTATAACATTCACGCGGTGTGGCAGCAGGAAGTCTGGGCTGCGGTTGAGCGTTCCCGTAAGTACATCAACCAGTACATGGGCGGATTACTCACGGCTGAGAATGTGGATGATGCAGAGGCGGTTATTATCGCTTCAGGTAGTGCCGCTGCTCAATCACGCGAAGCGGTCCGTATTTGCGCCGAAAAAGGCATTAAGATCGGCCTGATCAAGATCCGATCGCTCCGCCCATTCCCGACTCAGGAATTGCGCAAACTCTGCGGGAAAGCCAAATTAATTGTTGTGCCTGAATTCAACTATGTCGGATGGTTGGCAAAAGAAGTGGCGACTGCTATTTACGGTTTCTCAAATGCCAAGATTATCGGTGGCCCGAGAGTGTATGGTGGGCAGTCTATGCCAGTGGAATTGATCGTTGACGAAGTCGAGTCGGGGTTGACTGGGAAAAAGTCGACCAACGTAGCAATTTCACAAGTTATGGGCGCATCAGCTGCTGATCATGAGGCCATGGGGCATTTCATGCGCAGCATTTAGATCAAGAAGTAACGTCAGGGTAGAAACAGCAGGGCCCGTTCGGTTATACCGAACGGGCCCTGTGTATTTGGGGAGATGCTTGAACGTGGCTCCTCAGCCCTGAAGGTCTTCCTCGACTAGGTCAGGGTTTTCCGGCATCCCGTGAGCAACGTACTTGGCGTAGGATAGATAGATCGATGCGCTATCGCGCATGGCTTTGGTCCCGTTGGCCATACGATGCAGCTTGTCTGAGCCAGGGGCTTCGGTCTTGCGGAGATGGTCGACATGGTCATGCAGGACAAGCGTAAAGCGCTCCATGGCCATCTCTACCTCCCGATATGCTTGTAAAATAGTGTCAGTCATGTGAAGTGCTCCTTCTTTGATGAGAATACCCCAGCGTGCTTTTAGGGGTCAACCGAGGGTCCGTCTGTGTACCAACTATCTCTGGCAGTTTTGAGGGCTATCAGAAAGGTGGCCAAAGTAAACCTCCTGGAGGACTCTCAGGGGCCACCACAATCAATCATTAAGGCTGTATTAAGGCTATCCGAAATGTTTACGCGTAGCGGGCAGGCGGGAAGCAGGGTTTACTTCGAGGATCCTCAGTTGCGTGCAGGATACTTGGTCTACTACCTGCCGGTTAATCTCGCCAAAGTGCAGGTGCTCTTGGACGAACTGCAGTCAGTGCTTCCAGTCGCTCCGGACCAGGACTTTCGAGTATTAGACCTCGGTGGCGGGCCCGGAACAGGAGTCCTGGGAGTACTCGATTGGTGTCTTTCGAAGTCTGTGAGGGTGCCGTCTACCCTTCATATGATAGCCGCTGATCGTTCTCCCCAGGTCTTGCGGGCATCTATTGAGATTTGGCAGGCGTACTCTGACCAGCAGCGGGAGCAGTCCATCCCTCCGTTGAAAACCGTGGAGTGCAATCTTGAGCGCTCCTTGCCTTCTGCCATCCGTGAGGGCGGTGGTGTGAACGGTTACCAACTTATTATTGTTCAGAATCTTCTCTCAGAGTTATTCGAAGGAAGTACGGATCCCGTGGGGCAACGGACCGCGTTGGTAAGCGAACTCCTGAATTGTTTGGCCCCTGAAGGGAGCCTAATGCTGATAGAGCCGGCCACGCGGTCTGCTTCACGGGAACTACATCAGGTGCGAGACAACCTTCTGGCAGGGCGGCACTGTTCTGTCTATGCCCCCTGTCTCCATGACGCGCCCTGTTCTGCGTTAGTCAAGCCGGATGACTGGTGCCATGAAGAGCGGAAGTGGGAGAGTCCCGCCTGGATTGCTCAAGTGGATCGACAAGTCGGACTTATCAAGGACGCGCTTAAATTTTCCTATGTGATTTTGCGCAAGGACGGGAAAACGCTCGTGCCTCGAAATCCGGACTATCACCGGGTCGTGAGCGAGTTACGTGTGATGAAAGGCGAAAAACGAGTGTGGTTGTGCGATCAAACCGGGAGGTCGGAGATTGGACGCCAGGACAAGGAAAGCTCAGTGTCGAACGTGGCCTTTGATGACTGGCATCGCGGGGCCATCATTCGGGTGAGCGATATTATCAGGAAGGAGCGAAAAGGGCGACCGGCCATGGTTGGCCGTATTATCTCGTCTGGCACCGTGGAGATCATACGCTCTGCGTGAAGATCTAGTCAGCCTCAGGTTCTGAGGACCCGTGCTGATGAGATACCCGATCCTCGTCGAAGAGTTCGGCCATTTCCGCTGCAATCATGTCCCGATCATTTGGGACGGAAATGAGCGGAATTTCCTTTCGGGGCTTCGCTTCAGTCTGGGGGACCGGAGGAGGAGTTTTCTGGGAGTCTGGCTTTGGCATGGTGCTCATAATAACTAGTATACATGAAACTGCGTTCGGAAGGTTACTCAAACGCTTCCAATGAAGAGCGTTCAGGGAACTGTGTTTGGCAGGCGTCGCAGGTGACGAAATAGATCGCTTCGCGGACGGACATGGTGATACGAAAGTCCAAGGCCACGCCTCGATGTTGGCAATTTGGGCAAGAAATCTCTTTCAGCCGATAAGGTACATCCGGTTGAGTCCGAAGGTAAAATTCCATATCTGTGTAGACGGGGAAATTATACCGACATTTTAAGCAGATCCCTCGACATTCCCCATCCGGCTGTAATGTGCGCCGGTCGACGCCGAAGGTATTGGCCTTACAGATTGCGCACTGGACACTCGCCAGTCGTTTTTCTACTGTTTCAAGCGACGTGTGAGCCATCAAGTCCTCCGCGAATAGCGGCACTGAGTATACGCACCGGTTTCTGCGATGTTCAACCGCTTTGCCAAAATTCAGAGGATTCACTTGACCAGGAGAGCATGCCCCCTATACTAACGACACGATGCATATGATCAACAAACGTCTTCTGGTCGGCAATGCCGATGACGCCAGGAATCCTCCTCCCCAGGTAAGTGCCGTTCTCATGGTGGCTGAAGAACAAAATGTGACAGTTCCATCGCGGGTTATCTATGCCAAGATTCCGCTCAAGGAGTTTGGTGAGCCGGCCGCGTCTGCTTTATATGAGGCTGTAGAATGGATTGCGGCACATGTGGCTGACAATCGATTGATGGTCTGTTGCCGGGTCGGCATGGGGCGATCGGTGTCAGTGGTAATTGCCTATCTATGCTGTGTCGAGGGAATGGCCTATACCGATGCGCTGAAGCTTGTCTTGACCAGGCGTCCAGGTGGCATGCCGTTGCCGCGCCTCCAAGAGACGATTCAGGATGTTTGTCGCCGACGGCAAGCTCAACTGAATTCATCAACGCCATAGACGCTACGCTGTCGGGGACATTCCGATTTGTCCTTCTTAGTCGGTATTCCACCCCCTTCGAACGCTCTGATTCTAGAACCTATCTCAAAGTCGATTTTGATGTGGTCGGGCTCACTCAACGCAGGGACTTGCCGTGCAACAGATCGCATTTGGCTGAAAATGCGCGTGCCACTCGCTTGGTCGCTGGAGCTTGCGCGCGCTCGCAACCACGTTTTTCAATTTTGAGATAGGTTCTCGTCATCTATATTGATACTTTCTGGACTATTTCAGGCCGGAGTTGCATTTTGTCTCGACCCCATGGCGTAATTTGCCGTCGATAGGGTTCTCTCTGCCACCTCGAGAATATACGATGCCTGAATTGCCGGAAGCCGAAGTGGCCGCGTATCAATTGCGCGAACGGGTCGTCGGAGCCACAGTCCGTGATTGCTGGATTGGTCGTGAAGACATTGTGCGAGAAGGACTGTCTTCTCTGGGGCAGTATCGGCAGGCCAAGATTACAGGGGTCGAGCGGAAAGGTAAAAGCGTGATTCTTCACTTCCTCTGCGGCAAGGAGGCGAGATTTCTCGTCGCAGAGTTAGGTATGACTGGATTGCTGCTATTCCGATCCACCTCAACCAAGCATCCCCAGCACACACACTTTATCCTGTACCTCGATGGTTGTTGTGAGCCTGATATTAGATACTGGAATCCGCGGCGGTTTGGTCGCTTATTGCTGCTTGACCAGGCGGGACTGGATCGATATGTCGCTCGCCGGTTCGGCCATGATCCCCTCACGATCAGTCATGAGCAATTTCTGTGTGTGCTCCGGGCGACACGGAGTCGGCTGAAGTCCCTCCTGATGCATCAACAGATCATCGCAGGGATCGGCAACATTTATGCAAATGAGATCCTCTTCCGTTCCCGTCTCCATCCCAATCAGCCGTCGAATACGATTCCAGGGAAGGCGATCACGCGATTGCATCAAGTCATGGGGGAGGTGTTACGGGAAGCCATCGCAATGGGAGGGTCGAGTGTGCGGGATTATTTTGCACCGGATGGGACCGAAGGCCAGTACAAGTGCAGGCATCTGGTGTATGCCAAAGCGGGGGAGCCCTGTCCGAATGCCTGCGGTACGGTGATCTGTCGTTCCGTCGGCGAACGAAGTTCGTTTTACTGTCCCACATGCCAGAGAAACGGGCGTCGGCGTGTCACAAGGCTTGAAAAGTCTCGCTAACCTAAAACCTTGAAGTGTCGGAAACAATAATAACGTTATCAATTATTTATGATGATGAATCTTCAGTGCTCATTATGGTAGGACTTCTGTGCTCGCAGCTTGGGCCTTTTGGAGGATTGAGCTAATCAGCAGAATTCGGTACTCTACCTCTCCGTTTCTCTGCCCTATCACACACCAAGGAGTCGTCAATCATGGCGAAAGTGCTGGAAGGTCCCGGGATGGGGCTGATGAAGAAGTGGGGAATCAATGTTCCCAACTATGTGGTCGTCACCTCCGTAGACGAGTTGACCAGGCTGGGTCAAGCCAATGAATGGTTGAAACGGTCCAAGCTTGTTGCGAAGGCACATGAGGCTCTCGGGTCGCGCTTCAAGTTGGGATTGGTCAAGATCGATCTGGACTTTAAGGCGGCGGAAGCCGCTACGAAAGAGATGATCGGTCGTCAAGTCGGCAGCATCACCGTGACTCAGGTGATCATCTCTGAGATGATCCCGCACAAGGAAGAATATTATTGCGCGGTGAAATCCACGCGCGAAGGCAGTGAGATCCTGGTTGCCAATTGCGGCGGGATCGAAGTCGAATCAAATTGGGAACGTGTCAAACGGTTGTGTCTTGAGATCGGACAATCTCCCTCTCCTGAATCCCTCGAAAAACTGTCGAAAGAGGCAGGATTTAGCGGAACACTCGTGAAGAAGATGGCTGAGTTTGCAGGGAAAATGTTTGCCTGCTTCGACAGTGAAGATGCGCAGTATCTCGAGGTGAATCCGGTCGTCCTTCGTGCCGCCGATGAAGAGCTGGTGGCGCTTGATGCTGTGACATTGCTCGACGGCGATGCCAAATTTAGACATCCGGACTGGAATTTCGCTTTTGCGGCGGAATTTGGCCGTGCCTATTCCAAGCAAGAGCTTGAGGTAATGGCTGTCGACAGCAAAATTAAGGGTTCAGTTAAATTCATCGAAATTCCTGGTGGGGATACGGCGATGTTGCCGGCGGGTGGTGGTGCCAGCGTGTACTACTCAGATGCGGTCGTGGCGCGTGGCGGCAAGTTGGCCAATTATGCCGAATACTCCGGTGATCCACCTGATTGGGCCGTCGAGGTCCTCACGGAAAAGGTCTGTTCTCTGCCGGGTATCCGGAACATCATTGTCGGTGGTGCGATCGCCAATTTCACCGACGTGAAGAAGACGTTCGGAGGGATCATCAACGGTTTCAGGAAAGCGAAGTCCGAAGGGAAGTTGAAGAACGTAAAGATTTGGGTGCGTCGCGGTGGGCCGCGAGAAAAAGAGGGGCTTGATGCGATGCGCGCCTTGAAAGAGGAAGGCTTTGACATCAATGTCTTCGACCGCAATACACCGCTCACCGACATTGTCGACAAGGCACTCCAAGCGAAGTAGCCTGCCGCCCATGACCAACCGAAGATAAGGGGAGATCCCGAGATGAGTATTCTGGCAAACAAAGACACTCGTGTAGTGATCCAAGGTGGTCAAGCCGGTGTCAACGCTGCCCGCCGCATGGCTGAGTTCTGTTATCTCATTAAGCGTCCGCTCAATGTTGAGGCGTTTGTCTATCCACCCGATGCCGGCAAGAGCAATGAGATCCCATACGGCAGCGGCCTGATTGCCATTCCGGTTTACAAGTCCATTGCTGAAGCCACCAAGCATCATCCGACCCTGAATACCAGTCTCGTATACATTGGCGCAGACCGTGCGATGAAGGGTGGTATGGAGGCGCTGGACGATTCTCGCATCAAGGTGGTCTCCATGATCACCGAGGGCGTGCCGGAAAAGGATGCCAAGATTCTTGGCGCTCATGCGCGCAAGTTAGGGAAGGTCTTTAATGGTCCCTCATCCATTGGTATCATCTCTGCTGGAGCGTGTCGGCTTGGCGTGATTGGCGGTGCGTTCGACAATCTTGTTCTATCTAAGCTTTATCGCGAAGGATCGTTCGGTGTCATCACCAAGTCCGGCGGTCTCTCGAACGAAATCATTTGGATCTGCTCTCAATTTGCCGACGGGATCACGACAGCTATCGGTATCGGCGGTGATGCCTATCCAGGCACCGATTACGTCAGTTATCTCGAGATGTTCGAGAACGATCCCCAAACGAAGGCGGTCGTTATTGTGGGAGAGATGGGCGGCGATCTCGAAGAGCGCGCCGCAGAATGGTATGGTGCGAAAAAGCGGCGAGTGAAGTTGATTGCAGTGGTCTCAGGCTTCTGTCAGGAGAGTTTGCCGAAGGGGATGAAATTCGGTCATGCCGGCGCGAAAGAGGGTATGAAGGGTGAAGGATCAGCTCGCTCCAAATCCGATGCGCTGAAGAAAGCTGGCGCCCTCGTGCCGCCAACCTTTGGCGCGCTTGGTCCTGCCATTAAGGAAACTTATCAGGATCTCTTGAAGTCCGGCCAGGTCAAGGAACCGGTCGAGCCGGCTACGTTGCCCCGGTTACCAAAAACCGTCGAAGAGGCGATGAAGGCTGATGAGGTCATGGTCTCGCCGCTGATCCGTACGACCATCAGTGATGACCGCGGCGATGAGCCCTGCTACGATGGATATCCTGCCTCAGAGCTGATTAACAAGGGCTACGAAATTCCTCACGTCATCGGTCTTTTATGGGACAAGCGGCTGATCTCGAAGCAGGAAGCCGAGATCATTAAGCGCATCATGATGCTTTCCGCTGATCATGGTCCCTGCGTGAGCGGCGCCTACGCAACAATTCTCGCGGCTTGTGCTGGGATTGGGCTGTCGCAATCAGTTGCCGCAGGCATGATTATGATTGGTCCGCGCTTCGGCGGTGCGGTCACTGATGCCGGACGATTCTTTAAGTATGCTGTCGATAACAAGATGTCGGTCGACGAATTCTTGGCCTACATGAAGAAAAACCATGGTCCAGTCCCTGGTATCGGTCATCGAGTGAAAAGTCTGCGCAACCCGGACAAGCGTGTGAAGGAGTTGGTTGGATATGTGAAGAGCTTGAATATCAAGACTCCCTGTCTGGACTTCGCGCTTGAAGTGGAAAAGATTACCTCCGTGAAAAAAGACAATTTGATTCTGAACGTCGATGGGACCATGGCGGCCGTCCTAGTTGATATTGGTTTCCCTGTGGATAGCTTGAACGGATTCTTTATTCTTTCCAGGACGATTGGATTAATTGGCCACTGGGTCGATCAGAAACGTCAGGATAGTCGCCTGATTCGGCTATTTGATTACCTGGTGAACTACGCGGCACCCAAGAGGCGGGAAGTTCCGCCGTTGAAGTAAGACGACAATGGTTGGTCGTCCAGAGTGATTCGTCGATCCGTTCTTGGAGGTTTTGTATTCTCCGTCGGTTGACGGTTCTGCTCTGGCAACAGATATATTTTAAGGAGATAAGTCATGTCCATGGATCTCGCCAAGAAACTGTATGCCAAGATGCCGGATGTGTTCGCCAAGGCCAGAAAGCAATTCGGCCGCGGCCTCACCCTGGCTGAAAAAATCTTGGTCTCGCACGCAGATAATTTCGACGCGCAAACCTGGGAGCGGGGCAAGGCGATGTTAGCGCTCAGGCCAGATCGTGTGGCCATGCAAGATGCCACGGCTCAAATGGCCATGTTGCAGTTCATGCAGGCCAATAAGAAAAAAGCGGCTGTGCCGAGTACGATCCATTGCGATCACCTCATTCGCGCTGAAATGGGTTCCGAGAGGGACCTGCTTCGTGCGATGGACGAAAATCGAGAGGTCTATAATTTCCTCGCTTCTGCAGCGAAGAAGTACGGCATTGGGTTCTGGAAGCCAGGAGCCGGGATTATCCATCAAGTGGTGTTGGAGAACTATGCGTTCCCCGGCTGTTTGATCATCGGAACGGACTCACATACACCAAACGGTGGTGGTCTGGGGGGGCTGGCGATCGGTGTCGGCGGAGCAGATGCCGGTGAAGTGATGGCAGGTTTGCCGTGGGAGGTTCTCCACCCGAAATTGATCGGTGTGCGCCTGACCGGAAAATTGAATGGCTGGGCTTCGCCGAAAGACGTCATTCTCTATCTATGCGGTTTGCTGACGGTGAAGGGCGGGACCAACAAGATTGTGGAGTACTTCGGCCCTGGTGCCGAAACGATCAGTGCCACTGGCAAGGGCACTATCTGTAACATGGGTGCGGAGCTTGGGGCTACGACCTCTGTATTCCCCTTCGACAAGAAGATGGTCGCCTACATGAACATCACGGATCGCGCTGATCTGGCGACCTTTGCTCAATCTCAGCGAGATCTGCTTGTGGCGGATCCAGAAGTCTATCAATCGCCGGAGAAATATTACGATCAGATCGTTGAGGTTGATCTCTCGACGCTCGAACCTCATGTCGTTGGTCCGCATACGCCGGACCTCGCACGGCCGATTTCAAAGTTGGCAGCGGAGGCAAAGGCGAAGGGATATCCGGTTGAGCTAAAAGCGGCGCTCATCGGCAGCTGTACGAACTCTTCCTATGAAGACATCAGTCGTTCTGCGCATGTGGCCGAGCAGGGCTTGAAGGCTGGGTTGAAAGCGAAGGCGTCATTCCTCGTCTCCCCTGGATCCGAGCGCATCTATCATACGATGAAGCGTGACGGATTCTTAGAGACGTTTGAAAAGCTCGGAGGAACGGTCCTCTCGAATTCCTGTGGCCCCTGCATCGGGCAGTGGAAGCGGGCCGACGGGGTGAAGGGAAAGGCCGATTCAATCGTTAGCTCTTTTAATCGAAACTTTCCTGGTCGCAATGATGGAATCAGCGAAACACTCTCGTTCTTGGCGAGCCCGGAAGTTGTGACGGCGTACGCCATTACGGGTGATTTGGGATTTGATCCCGTGAATCAAACCCTCAAGGGCGCGGATGGCAAAGAGTTCAAGTTCCAGCCACCGCAGGGGGAAGAGCTGCCTGCCAAAGGTTTTGCGAAAGGTGAAGAGGGGTTCGTGGCCCCAGCCGAAAATGGTGAGGGCTTGACCGTGGACATACCGCCTACGAGCGAGCGGTTGCAACTGTTGCAACCATTCCCGCGATGGGATGGCAAAGACTTTGAAAAGTTGCCGCTGCTGATCAAGACGAAAGGCAAGACCACCACCGATCATATCTCGCCGGCTGGGCCATGGCTCAAGTTCCGTGGGCACCTCGATAAGATCAGCGACAACATGTTTTTGGGCGCAAACAGTGCCTTTACATCAGAGCCGGGCAGGGGAACGAATGTGTTCACGGGTGAGGCAAATCTCACCATTGCTCAGATTGCGCGCGACTACAAGTCCAAAGGCATCGGGTCGGTTGTAGTGGGCGATGAGAATTACGGTGAAGGCAGCAGTCGAGAACATGCGGCTATGTCTCCGCGATTTTTGAATGTAAAGGTAGTGATCACGAAAAGTTTTGCTCGGATTCATGAGACCAATCTGAAGAAGCAGGGCATCCTGGCGTTGACCTTCGCAGATCCGAAGGATTACGACATGATCGAACAGCAGGACCGCATCAGCGTGACGGGTCTCAATAATCTGGCTCCAGGCAAACCTGTGCCAGTCACCATACACAAGGCGGATGGCAAGGCTCTGACCATCCAAACGAACCACAGCATCACTGAGCAGCAGATCGCTTGGTTCAAGGCGGGTTCAGCGTTGAATGCGCTGAACTAACTCATGGGCGATGAGAGGGAGAATCATGACTACGAAAGCAGACAAGATCATCTATACCAAGACTGATGAAGCACCGATGTTCGCGACCTATTCGCTCTTGCCGATCATCAATGCCTTCAGCAAGGCAGCCGGTGTATCGGTGGAACTGCGGGATATTTCGCTGGCCGGTCGCATCCTTGCGGTGTTTCCGGAGTATTTGACGCCGGAACAACGGCAACCGGATGCGCTGTCCGAATTGGGTGAACTGGCCAAGAAACCGGAAGCTAATATCATCAAGTTGCCCAATATCAGTGCCTCGCTGCCTCAGTTGCAGGCAGCCATTAAGGAATTGCAGAGCCAGGGCTACAAGCTGCCCGAGTATCCGGAAAATCCGAAGGACGACAAAGAGAAGGATATCAAGTCCCGCTACGATAAAGTCAAAGGTAGTGCGGTCAATCCGGTGTTGCGCGAAGGCAACTCGGATCGCCGGGCACCCTTGTCCGTGAAGGCACACACCAGGAAGCATCCGCACAAGATGGGCGCTTGGAGTTCAGATTCCAAGTCGCACGTCAGTCACATGAAGGGTGGAGATTTCTTTTCGAATGAAAAGTCACTGACGACGACTGCGGCGACTGAAGTGCGGATTGAGTTCGTCGGCCAGGACGGCAAGGTTACCCTGCTGAAGCCCAAAGTGGCTTTGCAGGCGGGCGAAGTAATCGACGCCACCTACATGAGTGTGCGGGCGTTGCGCCAGTTCCTCGAGGAGCAGATCGAGGATGCTAAGAAGCAGGGCGTGTTGTTCTCGCTACACATGAAGGCCACGATGATGAAGGTCTCAGACCCTAAGATCTTCGGTCATGCTGTGACGGTTTATTACAAAGATGTGTTTGCGAAGCACGGCGAGACTCTCAAGAAGCTGGGCGTGGATCCGGACAACGGCATCGGCGATCTCTATGCAAAGATTAAAGCTTTACCTGAGAATCAGCGCAAGGCGATCGAAGCTGATATCCAGGCTGTGTACAAACAGCGTCCGCCGATGGCGATGGTGAATTCCGACAAGGGCATCACCAACCTCCATGTGCCGAGCGACATCATCATTGATGCCTCCATGCCCCCGGTCATTCGTGACAGCGGCAAGATGTGGGGGCCGGACGGGAAGCTGGCGGATACGAAGTGCGTAATCCCCGATGCCAGTTATGCGCCGGTCTATCGAGAGGTCATCGATTTCTGCAAGAAGCACGGGGCGCTTGATCCGAAGACGATGGGCAGCGTTCCCAACGTCGGTTTGATGGCGCAGGCGGCCGAGGAATACGGCTCGCACGATAAGACTTTTAAGGCGCCTGGCAACGGCACGATTCGCGTCATCGATGCCTCCGGTAAAGCCTTAATGGAACACAAAGTTGAAGAAGGTGACATTTGGCGTATGTGCCAGGTGAAGGATGCCGCAATCCGCGACTGGGTGAAGTTGGCGGTGACGCGTGCCAGGGCGACTGGCGCTCCGGCTATTTTCTGGCTGAACAAGGACCGGGCGCATGACGCGCAACTGATCACGAAGGTGAATCAGTATTTGAAGGAGCACGATACAAACGGGCTCGATATCCGGATTATGACGCCGGCGGAAGCAACCCGTCTCTCGCTGGAGCGGATCAAGGACGGCAAGGATACCATCTCGGTAACGGGGAACGTGTTGCGCGATTATCTCACGGACCTGTTCCCAATTCTCGAAATCGGAACCAGCGCTAAGATGCTGTCAATTGTGCCGTTGCTGAACGGCGGCGGCTTGTTCGAGACCGGTGCGGGTGGGTCCGCTCCGAAGCACGTGCAGCAGTTCCAGGAAGAGGGCTATCTGCGCTGGGATTCGCTCGGAGAATTCCTAGCGTTGGCTGCCTCGCTGGAACATCTGGCAAAAGTCGCCGACAATCCGGCGGCAAAAATGCTCGCGGACACCCTTGATCAAGCCAATGCCAAGTTCCTTGAGAGCAATAAGTCGCCAGCCCGTAAGGTCGGTGAAATCGACAACCGGGGTAGCCATTTCTATCTGGCGCTATATTGGGCGCAAGCCTTGGCCCAGCAGACGCAGGACAAGAATTTGGCGGCGCGCTTCGCCAAGGTTGCTAAGGAAATGGCTGATAATGAAGCCAAAATATCTGGGGAGTTGATTGCGGCTCAGGGTAAGCCGGTTGATACAGGTGGGTACTACCATCCTGATGACGCGAAGTCGTCCAAGGCGATGCGTCCGAGTACCACACTGAATGCTATTATCGACGCAATCGCATAGGGGCGAGTCCGTTAAATAAGCGTCGGGCGTGGGGCACGAATCCCACACGCCCGGCTCTCAACGGTTGACGAGAGAAACATGGCACAAGAAGACACTAACGTGATCGATCAGCCGGAAGTGCTGCGCCACAAAATGGTGACGATTGAAATCTCCGGTAAGAAATATGAAGTGCCGGAAGGTATCACCGTCATCAAAGCATTGTGGCATACGGGTCAGGAGGTAGTGCGCGGAGCTGGTTGTCTCGGCGGGTTCTGTGGGGCCTGTGCGACCTACTATCGAACCAAGGATGATCCGAAGGTTCGGACCTGCTTGGCTTGCCAGATGGCTGTGGAAGACGGCATGTCTTTCACCATCATGCCACCGTTTCCTGCTCGTAAGGCTCTGTATGACATCCAGTCGCTCAAAGATCCGAAGCAAGACCTCTTCAATCTCTATCCGGAAGCGCCACTTTGCCGCAATTGCAATGCTTGTACAGAAGCCTGCCCTCAGAAAATCGATGTGCGGGAAGGGGTGTGGAAGGCAGTGTTCGGTGATTTCAAGAGCGTCTCTGAGATGTTCATGGATTGCGTCATGTGCGGGATGTGCACGCCGGTGTGTATTGCCGACATCGCTCCCAATCTGGTCGCCCTGTACGTGAGCCGGGCGCAAGGTGCTCATTTCACCGAGAAACCGCAGGGGCTGGAAATCCGTATCAAGGAAATTCAAGACGGCCGTTTCAACGATGAATGGAACAAAGTGCTCGCAATGAACGAACAGGAGCTGGCCGACCACTGCGCGACAGTGAAGTAATGCCTCGTACCGTCCGCCGGTCTCGGGCAGATATGCCCGAAGACTGCGCTCCGTGTTGAAAGTGAAACCATGGATATTCACGCACTCCAACAGATTGTCCACCAGACTCGGGACGCTCGCCGTAAACAGACTATCCCGAAGTTCTCCCCTGCCGATCGCGACCAGCTGATCCACAAATATCATCCTGATTATCGCACGAGCGCCTATCGTCCGATTCGATTTGGCCCGAACGCGAACGACAAGACGGTCGTCGAACTCGCTGCCCTTCTTGAAGGTGATAGCTCAATCGCAGACAATATTGATCTGGCCCCACACTACACCACGGATGTTTTGGTCGTTGGCGGCGGCGGTGCCGGGTGTGCGGCGGCGTTGCATGCTCATGGTACCGGTGCGAAGGTGATTCTTGCCACGAAGCTGCGACTCGGGGACTCCAACAGTGTGATGGCTCAAGGCGGGATGCAGATTTCCGTTGCGCCGGAAGATTCTCCGGTCACCCATTTCCTTGACACACTCAAGGGTGGCCATATGCAGAACGACCACGAATTACTCAAAGTCATGGTCGAGGATGGGCCTTCCATTGCCAAGTGGTTAATTGAATTGGGCGTACTTTTTGACCGGCAGGCCGATGGTAATCTGCACGTCAAGAAGGGGGGTGGGAGTTCTAAGCCGCGCCTTCTGACTTGCTCGGACTACACTGGGCTCGAGATCATGCGCGTCCTCAAAGACGAGGTGTTGAATCAAAAGATCCAACTTCTCGAATTCTGCGCCGCAGTGGAGTTGCTCAGTGATGACCATGGCCATTGCACGGGGGCGATCTTTAAGGATCTCGATAACCACCGGCACGTCGTGGTAGCTGCGAAGTCGGTGATTCTTGCGACCGGCGGAATCGGTCGGCTCCATATTCAAGGCTTTCCCACCAGCAACCACTACGGCGCCACCGGTGACGGGTTGTGCCTCTCGTATCGCATGGGTGCGAAGCTCGATCACATCGATACGTTCCAATATCACCCGTCAGGAGCGGTCTATCCCGAGCAATTGATCGGCGCGCTAGTGACTGAGGGGATCAGGTCGGAGGGTGGCCATCTCGTGAACGCTAACGGTGAGCGATTTGTGAATGAGCTCGATACCCGTGATGTCGTCTCCTCCTCCATTATTCGTGAGTGCGAGGAGGGCCGTGGTATTCGCACCATGTCTGGTCGCGTCGGTGTGTGGTTGGATACACCGTTGCTCGATGCAGAGCATGGGCCTGGAACAGTAGAGAAACACTTTCCTGCCATGATGATGCAGTTCGAAAGATTTGGCATCGACATCAGTAAGGACCCTGTGCTCATTTATCCGACATTGCACTATCAGAATGGCGGAGTGAAAATCGATGCAAATTCAGAAACCAACGTCAAAAATCTCTTCGTCGCCGGAGAAGCTTCCGGGGGATTGCATGGACGGAATCGATTGATGGGCAACTCGCTGCTTGACCTCATGGTATTTGGAAAGCGATCAGGTCTGACCGCAGCGTCGCGCGCCGGATCCATGCCGCAAGGGAAGCTCACGCTTCAACATCTGCAACGATTCCGAGCGGAGGCCAAGAAGCATGGCAGCCCCAGCGGTGTCATCTCTCCGATGATTCTCCCCGCCTATACGCGAAAAGAACCAGAGCGTACGGTGAATGGCTGAGGGCGGCTGGTCTGTGCAAGCCACCGCGCTGGGATTCACGCTCTACGTCATTTGTCATGGGCCACTAGCTCTTATGAGGATTCAATGAACGTTCATGAATTTCAGGCCAAGCAATTGTTCGCACAGTTTGGGGTTCCGGTGCCGAGGGGCAAGGAAATTACCTCACCCGAGGCAGCTACTGCCTGGGCAAGTGAACTGAATACTCCGGTCTTCGTGGTGAAAGCTCAGATCCATGCGGGTGGGCGTGGCAAGGCCGGTGGCGTCAAAATTACGAAAGACAAGGCGGCTGTCGCAGGACTCGCCAAGGAGTTGATCGGCAAAACCTTGATCACCCACCAGACTGGACCGAAGGGGAGAAAGGTTCATCGGCTGTTGCTCGAAGAGGGCGCCAATATTGCGAAAGAGTTATACCTGAGCATTCTTGTTGATCGCGACACCGGTTGGCCGACGTTTATCGCCAGCACCGAAGGCGGGATGGAAATCGAAGAGGTGGCTGAAAAGACTCCGGAGAAGATTATCAAAGAAGCGATCGATCCAGCCGTTGGATTTCAGGGGCACAATGGGCGCAACGTCGCTTTTGCATTGGGATTGCAGAGGATGGAGCCGGCCGTCATCAATCCCTTCGTGCAGATGCTCGGTAATCTCTATCGCTTGTTCATGGAGAAACACGCAGCGCTCGTTGAGATCAATCCGTTGATTATCACCAAGGAGAAAACCTTGGTAGCATTGGATGGCAAGGTCTCATTTGACGACAACGGCGTTTTCAAGCATGACGATGTTCAGAAAATGCGGGATCTCAATGAAGAGGATCCGCTAGAAATCGAAGCGACGGCGAACAATCTGAATTACGTCAAGCTTGACGGCAACATCGGCTGCATGGTGAACGGCGCCGGTCTTGCGATGGCCACTATGGATGTCATCAAGCTGGCGGGCAGCGAGCCGGCGAACTTCTTGGATGTGGGCGGCGGAGCCACGAAGGACACGGTGGCAGCCGGATTCCGGATTCTGCTCAAGGACCCGAATGTGAAAGGTATCTTTATCAATATCTTCGGTGGCATTGTACGGTGTGAGCGCATTGCGCATGGTGTGATCGAAGCTGCCAAGGAAGTGAAAATTACCGTGCCATTAGTGGTGCGTCTCCAAGGTACGAATGCAGATGAAGGCCGCAAACTTTTGGCAGAGTCTGGCCTCAAGTTGGAAGTTGCCAACGATCTGTGGGAAGCGGCGCAGAAAATTGTGAGGCTGACCGGCAAGGCGGCGTAAAGGAGAAGACCGTGAGCATTCTCGTCAACAAGAATACGCGAGTGGTGGTGCAGGGGATCACAGGGAAGGAAGGGTCCTTTCACGCGACGCAATGCAAAGCCTATGGTACGAAGATGGTTGCCGGGGTGACCCCTGGCAAGGCCGGACAGGAAGTTGAGGGCATCCCCGTCTTTAACACCGTGGCCGATGCCGTGAAGAAGACCGACTGCGACACTTCTTTGATTTTTGTACCGCCGCCATTCTGTGCGGATGCGATCCTGGAAGCCGCTGATGCGGGCGTCAAACTGATTATCTGCATCACCGAAGGCATTCCGGTGAATGATATGGTGAAGGTGAAACGTGCGCTGCATGGACGTGATGTCCGATTGATCGGTCCGAACTGCCCAGGCGTCATCACAGTGGATGAAGCTAAGATCGGGATCATGCCCGGATTTATCCATAAACGTGGCGTAGTTGGCGTAGTGTCGCGCAGCGGCACCTTGACGTATGAGGCCGTTCATCAACTGTCGACGTTGGGGCTGGGAGAAACGACTTGTGTGGGAATTGGCGGTGATCCCGTCAACGGCACGGGATTCGTCGACGTCTTGCCCTTGTTCGAAAAAGATTCTGAAACACAGGCGGTCGTGATGATCGGCGAAATCGGTGGCGATGCGGAAGAGAAGGCAGCCGAATATATTAAGAAGTACGTCAAGAAGCCAGTAATTAGTTTCATTGCCGGGATCACCGCCCCGCCAGGGCGCCGGATGGGGCATGCGGGCGCCATCATTTCAGGCGGCAAAGGGACGGCAACGGAAAAAATGAAGGCGCTAGAAGTTGCCGGTGTCCGAGTCGTGAAGAATCCCGCTGAAATCGGCCACGCCGTAAAGGCGGCCCTCGGTCGCTAGTCAGGTGTCTCTTCTTAGGAGGGCGTCGGATCTGATCCGACGCCCTCTTTTCGTTTGCAGGCCAGGGCAATACCCGCAAGGGAAAGGTTCGGCAACGCCGTTGCTTCCCGTGTTTGATGCCCTTTGTCAGAATCTTCCCTTTTTCCCTCCTTCGAGACGTGGTACTGTATGGTGCCTCACGGGGATCGAATGGCCTGAGTGATTTGGCCTCGCTGCAATTCGACCCTGGATTCTCCGCTCTCGAAACGACCTAGTGGCAGTCTGGGGATTCCGGTTATTGTCCCGATGAAAGGACGTTACTATGCTGGTGTTTCTTATTCATGTGCGTGATCCCCAGTTTTATGCCCTTCCGGCCAAGACACGAGCCAAGAACGGGCGTATCCGAGTCATGGGGTTTCCGCCCATCGGCATTATGTCATTGTCGTCGGTATTAAAGCGGTCGGGCCATGAATGTGTGATGTTCGACCAGGCGCATCCTGAGACCCCGAATGAGTTCATTATTGAAGAGATCAAACGGCGAAAGCCGGCCTTGGTGGGTCTTAGTTTCCTCAGTACAACCAGCTATCCCTATGCAAAAATTCTTGCTCGCCAGATTCGAGCAGCCGATAGCACCGTCAAGCTAGCCTTCGGCGGAGTATTTGCCAGTCTCAACGCGGGTTTGGTGAAGCTCCAGTGTCCGGAAGTCGATTTTGTGTGTCGAGGAGACGGGGAGCAGTTGTTGTTGGATTTGCTCGATCGTCTTGATGATCCGCAAGAGGTGGGCGGTGTCACCTGGGCGAAAGACGGCAAGGTGATCAATAACCCAAACCGCACAATGGAGCGCCACCTGGATCAGTGGCCATTTCCTGACCGAGAAAGTCTGGAATTAGACTTTGTCGAGTCAATGCCGTTGGACGTGCCGGCCGTGCTATCGATGGAGCGGTTTACGACCATGCAGACTTCGCGGGGCTGCCCGTGGCCCTGTGTCTTCTGTGACATTCCCATATTCAATGAGGGGAAGTGGCGTGCGCGTAGTGCGCAGCACGTCGTTGATGAACTGAAGCACCTCGAGGCGAACGGGTATGGGTCGGTCTACTTCGTCGATGATCATTTTCTACTGCAGCCGAAGCGGATCGATGCGATTTGTAAAGGGATCATCGATGCCAAACTGACAATCCAATGGGGAATCGAAGGCCGGGTTGATTCAGTGGCCCAGCACCTCTTCCCCGCCATGGCTCAGGCGCATTGCCGGACGGTGATGTTCGGCATCGAAAGCGGCAGTCAGAAAATTCTGGATCGCCTCCAGAAGGAGCAGACGCTCGCCGAGGTTGAGACCGCCGTTAGAAACGCCAAGAAGGCCGGGATCGAAATCGTTCACGGGTTCTTTACTGTGGGCAATCCAGACGAGACAGTCGAGGACATGCAGAAGACGTTCGAGTTCGCTTCAAAACTTCCGTTGGACACCTTCGGATTCAATCGACTGTGCGTCTATCGGGGCACGCCTCTGTGGCAGGAATATATCAAGCGTGGATTGGTGAGCGACGCCAACGATTGGTACAAGTATTTTAAGTGTTCGGAGATTGATCCGACCTGTTTGCCGGGGGCGGTCATTAATTCAGTTCGCCAAGAGGGGCTGAAGAAGCTGTTTCTTTATAAGCTCACCCGCTACCCAATTCAGACCTTCAAGCTGCTGCGCCGATTTTTGCGTTTCATGCCGTTCCGGGATGTGGCCTATCTCATCATCAAACCGTTCTTGGGCCAGAAGAAGGGGGCAACGAAGGCCGAAGTATTGTCGCGGGCGGTGGAGCATGCGGAGATGAAAGACGCCGCAGCACAATTGACCCAGCTGAGTGATGAGTTGCTGCACAGTGTGCTGGAAGAGTCGAAAGCCGAGCGTCAGCGGATTCAGCAGGAGGCCGAAGGCTCCCGAGAACTTCCGATGGTCAACTCACGTTAGTCTGCGCAGGGTTGGCACGACCTGTCAGTTGTCCCTGTGCTTTAGCAAGTGCTGTGCTTTGAAGGTACTCCCTCTGTTCTTCATTTCTACCGTAGCTACTCCTAATGTCCCGATCAAACCTAAGGCCTGTGGCGTGGTCGATTCATGACAATCGACCTCCAATACTTGTGAGGGGCCACGCCAGTTTCCCGGTCTGACCATGCGAAAATGACAGAAAGTTGGGAGAGAGTGCGTATTCCGACCCAAGCCGGCCACTGATTCCGACGCAAGTCGGCCACCCATTCCGACGGAACGCGGCCACTGATTCCGAGCCGAAGTCGGCCACTTTTTCGAGCCTCCTCGGAATCGGGGGCCGACATCCTTCGGAATAAGCCGGCGATCCGCCACGGGCTCCTGTCGGAGCCGTCCGCGACACAGGTCCTCGTTCATTTTCGGTCGGGTACCGCCTCCATGTTGTTGTGGAGGAGGGACCGATGCCAGCGGAGCGAGTGACCATGCGACAGATCAAAGACATCCTTCGACTCAAATGGGCCTGTGGGCTCAGTAACCGGCAAGTGGCGGCCAGTTGTGGGGTGGCGCGCAGCACGGTGGCCGAGACCTTGTATCGCGCCACGGCGGCCGGATTGTCGTGGCCGTTGCCGGAGGATCTGGATGACGCGCAGCTGGAAACCCGGCTGTATCCCACCGCGCCGTCGCCGACCGGCCCGCCGCGGGCCATGCCGGATTGGGCGACCGTGCATCAGGAATTGACGAGGAAAGGCGTCCCCCTGGCGCTGCTGGGGCAGGAGTATAAGGCGCAGCATCCCGACGGCTATCAGTACAGCCGTTTTTGCGATCTCTATGGCGCCTGGCGGGCCACCCTGGATCGGTGTCTGCGCCAGGAACATCGTGCCGGCGAGAAACTCTTCGTCGATTATGCGGGCCAGACCGTGCCGGTCCAGGACCGGCAGACCGGCACGGTGCGACCAGCCCAGATCTTCGTCGCCGTCCTGGGCGCGTCGAACGATACCTACGCCGAGGCGACCTGGACGCAAACGCTACCCGATTGGACCGGGTCCCATGTCCGGGCCTTCGCCGCGTTCGGCGGCGTGCCGGAGATCGTCGTGCCCGACAACTTGCGGAGCGGTGTCACCACGGCCTGTCGGTATGAACCGGAGCTGAACCCCACCTACGCGGATCTGGCCCGGCACTATGGGGTCGCGGTGATTCCGGCCCGCGTCCGCAAACCGCGGGACAAGGCGAAAGTCGAAGCAGGCGTCCTGTTGGTGGAGCGATGGCTCCTCGCCCGGCTGCGCCATCAGCCCTTCTTCAGTCTGGCGGAGTTGAATGCCGCGATCGCCGCCTGCTTAGACCGACTGAATCGCCGTCCCTTCAAGACACTCCCCGGCTGTCGGCAGTCGCAGTTTGAGGCCGTGGACCGGCCGGCCCTGCAGCCGCTCCCGCTCGAGCCGTACGTCTAGGCCGAGTGGCGGACGGCGCGGGTCAATATCGATTCGCATCTCGAGGTCGAGGGCCACTACTACAGCGTCCCGTCGCCGTTGGTCCATACGGCCCTCGACGTGCGGCTGACCGTGACCACGGTCGAGTGCTTCCACAAGAGCCAGCGGGTGGCGAGCCATGTGCGGAGCGCCGAGCGTGGCCGGCACACCACGGTCGCCGCGCATCTCCCGTCGTCGCACCAACGGTATCTGGCGTGGTCGCCGTCACGGCTCATCCAGTGGGCCGACACCATTGGGCCCGCCACGGCGGCGGTGGTGAACACGCTCTTGACCCGCCGCCGGCATCCCGAACAAGGCTACCGGTCCTGTCTGGGGATTCTCCGGCTCGGCCGCGAGTACGGCCCGAGGCGGCTGGGAGCGGCCTGCCACCGCGCGCAGGCCCTGGAGGCGTTCGCCTACAAGAGTGTCCAGTCGATCCTCAAGACCGGGCTCGACCAGCAGCCGCTCTCCGAACCGATCCCGACGGTCCCGCTGCCGAGCACCCACGATCATCTGCGCGGCACCACCTATTACCAACCCCACGAAGGAGGAGTCTGATGTTACGTCATCCCACACTCGCCGCCCTGGAGGCCCTGAAGCTCACCGGCATGGCCGCCGCCCTGATGGAACAACTGGCGATGCCTGAGGTGCAGCGGCTCAGCTTCGAGGAACGGCTGGGACTGTTAGTCGATCGCGAGTGCACGGTCCGGGACAACCTCCGGTTGGCGCGGCGGCTGGCCCAGGCTCGGTTCCCCGGCAGCGCCACGCTGGAAGATCTCGATTATCGCCATCCCCGGGGCCTCGACAAAAGCGTGATCGCGTCCCTGGCCACGGGTCAGTGGATTCGCCGTCATGACCATGTGTTGATTGTGGGGCCCACTGGAGCGGGAACAACGTACCTGGCTTGTGCGTTGGCGCAGATGGCCTGTCGGCTGGGGCTCTCCGCCTTGTATCTGCGACTCCCGCGGTTCTTCCGGGAACTCGCGATCGCCAAAGGCGATGGCCGCTATGGGCGCGTGCTCCGGAGTCTCGCCAAGACCGACCTCGTGGTCCTCGATGACTGGGGCTTGGCTCCCTTAACCGACGAGCATCGCCGCGATCTCTTGGAACTCCTCGATGATCGCCATGGACGTCGGGCCACCCTCGTGGCCAGTCAACTCCCGATCGATCACTGGCATGCGGCGATCGGGGAGCCGACGCTCGCCGATGCCATTCTTGACCGGCTCGTGCACAATGCCTATAAGCTCACGTTGAAAGGAGAATCGATGCGCAAACGGTTAGCCAAAGCAGACGGAAGTCGGCCACTCAAGACCGAGCACTGAGGCCCTGCGTCGCGGGGCTCCGAGAGGTGGCCGGATTCAGCGGAATCGGTGGCCGGATTCAGCGGAATACGCAAGAGAGAGTAGTAGGAGCTTCCGGAGTGATTTGAGAAGTTCGCCCAGCCGCTGAGAATAGCACGGTGGATGGCCGGAGCCGCCACGAGAGCAACTCCGGCCTGCTCCGATAGAACTAGGTTCCCATTTCCCACGAGGCCAAATACTTCACCTGCTCTTTGGTGAGCTTGTCGATCGATACGCCCATGCCGGCGAGCTTGAGCCGCGAGATTTCTTTATCGATATCGGCGGGAACCGGATAGACTTTCTTTTCCAATTTCTTGTAGTTCTTCACGATATATTCTGCCCCTAGAGCCTGATTTGCGAAGCTCATGTCCATGACGCTGGAGGGGTGGCCTTCAGCGGTGGCTAGATTCACAAGACGTCCTTCGCCCAAGAGGCTGACGCGGCGGCCGTTTTTCAAGGTGTATTGATCCACCCCCGAGCGTACGGCGAGTTTTTTCTTGCTGAGCTTTTCCAGCGCAGGAATATCCAGCTCGACATTGAAATGTCCGGAGTTGCAGACGATGGCCCCGTCTTTCATGGCCGCAAAGTGCTCGCCGCGAATAACCTTCAAGTTGCCCGTGACTGTGACAAAAAAGTCTCCAAGGGCCGCGGCTTCATCCATCGGCATGACCCGAAATCCGTCCATCACGGCTTCGAGGCCCTTCAGTGGATCGATTTCAGTCACGATGACGTTGGCGCCCATGCCGCGTGCGCGTGTGGCAATACCGCGGCCGCACCAGCCGTAGCCGGCGACGACGAGCGTAGAGCCGCACACCAACCGATTGGTGGCACGGACAATACCGTCCATGGTGCTTTGGCCGGTGCCATACCGGTTGTCGAACATGTGTTTTGTGTCCGCATCGTTCACGGAGATGACCGGGAATTTCAGGACTTTCTTCTCGGCCATGCTGCGGAGGCGGATGACACCGGTGGTGGTTTCTTCTGTCCCGCCGATTACGTTGCGGAGTAAGTCTTTTCGCTTCGAGTGTAGATGGGAGACCACATCGGCGCCGTCGTCCATCGACAGGTGTGGCTTGTGGGCGATGGCCGATTCAATATGCCGGTAGTAGGTCTTGTTGTCTTCTCCCTTGACGGCAAAGGTCGGGATCCCTTCGTGTCGAACCAGGGCGGCGGCGACATCGTCTTGAGTGCTCAACGGGTTGGAGGCGCAGAGGCGAACATCTGCCCCGCCCGCCTTCAGGGTTTTCATCAGGTTGGCCGTTTCGGTGGTCACATGTAGGCAAGCCGTGGCGCGGATGCCTTTGAGCGGCTGTTCCCGCTCAAAGCGTTTGCGAATGAGCCGGAGTACCGGCATCGTGGCTTCTGCCCATTCAATTTTCAATTTCCCCTGATCAGCTAATCCCATGTCTTTCACGTCGTAGTCCACTGGTCTCCTCCTGTGTTGTGACTGATAATCGAATGATGCGTGAATGCAGAAAAAAGGGGGCGGGCTTGGGACCCGCCCCCTTGGCTGGTGCGACGCGCTGTGAGCCCTTAGAGGCCCGCGTCCTTGCGCAATGCTTTGGCCTTGTCGATCTTTTCCCAGGAGAACTCCGGTTCGTTGCGACCGAAGTGTCCGTAAGCGGCTGTTTTCCTAAAGATGGGGCGGCGCAGCTTGAGATGGTCGATGATCCCGCGCGGGGTCAATGGGAAATGTTTCCGGACCAGCTTGTCCAAGTTTTCGGGTGCCACCTTCTCGGTGTCCTTGGTGTCGACCAATACGGAGACAGGATCAGCCACTCCGATGGCATAGGCCAGCTGAACCTCACATTTTGAAGCGAGGCCCGCAGCCACGATATTCTTTGCGATGTAGCGAGCCATATACGAGGCTGAGCGATCCACCTTTGACGGATCTTTCCCGGAGAACGCTCCTCCACCGTGGCTGCCGTGCCCGCCGTAGGTGTCGACGATGATCTTGCGGCCAGTGAGGCCCGTGTCGCCCATCGGCCCGCCGACCACGAATCGGCCGGTTGGGTTGATATGGTGTTTCACGCTCGTCGGGTCGTACAGACCCTTTGGCATGGATGGCCTGATGACATGCTCCATCAGATCCTTCTCAATTTGCTTGTTGGTCACGTCGGGGCTGTGCTGTGTGGACACGACGATGGTATCGACACGGCAGGGCTTGCCGTCCTTATATTCCACGGTCACCTGGGATTTGCCGTCGGGGCGCACCCATTTGAGAATCTTTTTCTTGCGCACTTCGGCTAAACGTTTGGTCAAGCGATGGGCCAGCACGATCGGCATCGGCATGAGCTCGGTTGTTTCATTGGTGGCATACCCAAACATGAGGCCTTGATCGCCGGCACCGCCGGAGTCAACTCCCATAGCGATATCGCCGGACTGTTGGTGGATCGACGTCAAGACCGAGCAGGTGTTGGAATCGAACCCCCAAGAGGCGTCCGTATAGCCGACGTCCTTAATCACGTCGCGAATGATATCGGGAATCTCCACATAGGCCTTGGTCGAGATTTCTCCGGCGACGAACGCGATGCCGGTCGTGAGAATGGTTTCGCAGGCGACTCGCGAAAACTTGTCTTGAGCGATGATGGCGTCTAGAATTCCGTCCGAGATCTGATCGGCAATCTTATCCGGGTGCCCTTCGGTAACAGACTCAGACGTGAATAGGTAGTTATGTCTCATTGTTCCCCCTGGAATTGAAGTGATACGAGGATGCGGCGGTTGAAGTCAGGTGGCACGGTGACTGTTTGTGGAAGACGCTGCGCTTAAGATGATCGGGCAACTCCGCAAAAAAACTAAGGCAATAGTAGCTGACCGGTCGGTTTTTGTCCACCGTTCTGGTGGAATTGATTGAGTCTCGCGCCGGACAAGCGTCTTGCTTGACAGCCCTTTAAGACGACTTGTAAGATAGCTTAATTTTCGCGTATTTGGAACATTTTTCATCATAAACGCTCCGCCCCGGCACTTCCAACCTCGTGGTACCGACCTGCATTGGCGCAGGATTCCACACGCAGCTCGTCATTGGGTATGATGATGGGATTTGCATGACAGCCAGGTCGAAGCAGCTAGGTATGTTGATTCATGAACGATAAACCCGATGCAGCATCCGATGTGAGCGCATCCGCTCCGCGCACTTCCGGCCTTGGTTGGGAGGAGTTTTCGCGCGAGGTCGTGGATTTTTTTGCTTCGATCAAGCTGGCGATGTTTCTATTCATTGTGCTCGCCATGACCGCGACGATCGGCACGGTCATTCAGCAGGGCGAGCGCCCGGAAACCTATGTGCAGGAATATGGAGAAGAAGCCTATCGCTGGTTCCTACGATTGGGTTTTACCGATGTCTATCACACCTGGTGGTTTACCAGTCTGCTGGGGCTCCTGTGCGTCAATTCTCTCACTTGTTTCCATAAACGGTTTCCCAGTGTATGGCGGTCCATGCGTCAGGATAAGGTCAGTGTGTCGCTGGCGTTTATCCAGGGTATGAAGCAGCAGACCACCCTTTCGCTCAATCAATCGAGAGACGCCGTGGCTGAGAGACTTGTAAAACTCTTCGCTGAAAAAGGTTATCGGGTGCTGGCCAAGAGCGATCCCGGCGAGGTGACGGTCTACGCGACCAAGGGGATTATGGGTCGGGTCGGCGCGCATGTAGCCCACCTCAGCGCCACGGTCATTGTGCTCGGGGGGCTACTGGGTAGCTATTATGGGTTTCAGGAGTTCGGGGTGTGCCTCGAAGGACAAACTTACCACATCCCGCGTGGCAACTTTGATCTTCGTGTCGATAAGTTCTGGATCGATTACCATGAGAACGGATCGGTAAAATCCTACAACAGCACCTTGACCGTGATCGACCAGGGCACTCCCACCACAACCAAGACGATTACGGTGAACGATCCCTTGGTCTACAAAGGGATCTGGTTTTACCAATCCAGCTATGGGGATGCGTGGGATCAGATCGAGGCGGCTCGAATCAACATTAAGGAGAAGGGCAGCGACAAGATTATCGCTACGGTCGATCTGGAATGGAATAAGGAAAAAGCCGTCGACGGACTTCCATTGAAGATGAAGATGACGGATTTTGTTGCCGACTTCGCGTTTAATTCGACCGAGAAGAAGGTGTTTTCAAAAACCGCGGAGCATGCCAATCCCGCGATTCGGCTGGCGGTTGATGAGCGGAGTAGTGTGCAGTCCACTCCCTGGGTCTTTTATCATTATCCCGACCTCTTTGAGATCAAGGACTCCGCATACCAATTCGAATTCATTGGATATCAGCCGAAGAAGTTTACCGGGCTGCAGATTGCCAGAAACCCTGGCATCAATATGGTCTGGATCGGGTGTACGATGCTCGTGGTGGGCATGACTTTGTCGTCGCTGATTTATCATCGGCGGTTATGGGCGAAGATCATTCCCGGCGAGTCCGGTGTCACGCTCCATCTTGGCGGAACAACGCACAAAAGCCAGATTGATTTCCAGAAAGAGTTCAGGAAGTTGACGGAAAAAATTAACGCCCAGGCTCAATCATGAAGATCGCTGCCGCGCGACCGAGAGCAACAGTTCATTCGGTCTGCGCTGCACGCTAGGATAGACAGACGGAGGTCCGTATGATGCGATCACTGTTCCTATTCGATATGACGTTCTGGCTGTATTTAGCCGCGTTAGGGTTGTATGTGGCCTATCTGTTCGCAAAACGTCCTGCCATGCAGATGATTCCGGCCGGGCATCCGATAGAAGACCTTGAAGGACGTGATGGAGCATGGGCCACACAATTGGGGCAGGTGGCAACGCTCGTCACCGTGTTCGGGTGGGTGCTGAACACGGTGGCCCTTACGACGCGGGCATTTGAGCGAATGGAGCATTCAGGTACCTTCGCGCCCTGGTCCAACCAATTCGAGGCAATGGCCTATGTGTCATGGGCCATTATCCTGGGCTACGTGCTTCTCGAATTCCGCTACAGGATCAAGGCTGTCGGTGCCTTTGTGGTGGGAATCGGGTTTATTGCCATGGGCGCCGCATCGCTCCTGCCCTATCGATACCAGACGGCAGAGCCGCTTGTTCCGGCACTGAACAGCTACTGGATCTACATCCATGTCTCCGTCACGCTGACCAGCTACGCGGCATTTGCCATGGCCGGTGGATTGGGCCTGATGTATCTCTTCAAAGAACGGGCGGTCAATCGTGGCAGTCAATCGCGGTTTTATGCCGCCTTTCCCGATCTCGAAACCATCGATGAGCTTGGCTATAAGGCGATCATGCTGGGATTTCCCCTGCTGGCTTTCGGGATCATTCTCGGAGCGATGTGGGCGAACTATGCCTGGGGCGGGTACTGGAGTTGGGATCCCAAGGAGACCTGGTCGTTGATTGTATGGCTGATCTATGGCGCCTATATTCATGCTCGCATGACGCGAGGGTGGGAAGGCCATAAAGCGGCGATCTACGCGATCTTTGGATTTCTCATGGTCATTTTCTGCTTCTGGGGGGTGAATTTTCTGCTCTCCGGTCTGCATGCCTACGCCTAGACTATGACAGATTACATCAACCAGAGATCTGCTCATACTGCGCCGCGAACCGGCCCGTCCCGTATCCTCGTGGTAATTGCCGCTGCGGCCATTTTGGGCGTGATGTTTCTCGTAGTCTGGCTACAGAGTTCCAAGTATGAGCCATTGATAGTGGGCAAAGAGGCGCCGGACTTTCAATTACCCGACTTAAACGATAAGCAACTGCGGTTATCGGACTATCGCGGCAAAGTGGTCTTCTTGAATTTCTGGGCGACTTGGTGCAAGCCGTGCCGTGAAGAAATGCCTTCAATGGAAGTGTTGTACAAGAACTTTGAGAAGGACGGCTTGGTAATTTTGGCGGTCAGTATTGACCGGGTGACGACGAAGAAAGAAATACCCCCGTTCGTGAAGGGTTTGAACCTCACGTTTCCCGTATTGGTTGATTCCTGGGGCCAGACCGACAAGCGCTACAAATTGATGGGAGTTCCCGAAACTTACATCATTGATCAGCAGGGCGTTCTGCGTGAAAAAGTGATCGGGCCTCGGGATTGGACACGACTGGATAACCTCAAGGTATTGACCCAACTCCTCAAGCCCGCAGAGAAGGCCGCCCATGCGCCCCCTGCTCAGGCGCTTCCAGCGTCGTAACGGTGATGATGACTCGTTGCTCAATACTCTTTATGGTTGGTGCGGTTATGATGCTCTGTGGAGGATTTTCTGCAGACGCCCGCGAGGCATTGTTTTCCTCGCCGGCCATGCCGATGCTGGTCGTCGAGCGCATTCCTCAGGTCGACGAAGAGGCGCCGAATTTCCTGTTGAGGGACTCCGAGGGGTTCAACGTCACGCTCGATCAGTTTCGAGGGAAAGTCGTGCTCTTGAATTTCTGGGCGACCTGGTGCGGGCCCTGCAAAATCGAGATGCCGGCGATGGAGCGACTGTATCGAAGCTTCAGTCGCAAGGATTTTGAGATTCTTGCAGTCTCGACCGACGCCCAGGGTGCAGCGGTGACCCGTCCCTTTCAGCGCGAAGTCGGTTTTACATTCCCGGTGCTCCACGATGCCGATTTTCGTATCGGGCTCCAATATGGCGCGCGTCAGCTCCCGATGACGTTTCTGATCGATCGCAAGGGCATCATTCGCAACCGGATTCCAGGGGCCAGAGACTGGAGCGCTCCTGCGGGGAAGCGTCTGGTTGAATCGCTGTTGCAGGGGTCCTGAGCATGACCGACTCGGTGCAGTCGATTTCATTCGTTGCCGCCTTCTCTGCCGGGCTGCTGTCGTTCGTGTCGCCCTGCGTGCTGCCGCTCGTCCCCTCCTATATTTCCTACATCACCGGACTCTCGATTGAACAGCTCACGGACGTTTCCGAACGGAACCGCTTCCGGAAAGCCATCATTTTGAATTCCCTGCTGTTCATCGCGGGATTTTCGACGGTGTTTGTCGCGTTCGGGGCATCGGCCAGCCTGTTGGGCCAGGTGTTGATTACCTACCAGGAGCATCTGCGCCGGTTCGGAGGCATTGTCGTGATTATCTTCGGCCTCTATCTCCTCGGTGTCTTGAATTTGAACTTTCTGAAAATGGAGCACCGGTATCAGTTCCGAAACCGCCCGGCCGGGTTTCTGGGTTCGTTCCTGATCGGCATCGCGTTTGCCGCAGGCTGGACGCCCTGCGTGGGACCTGTTCTGGGGACGATCCTGCTCTATGCCAGTACGACTGAATCGATGCTCAGCGGTGTGGTCTTGCTCACGTTTTATTCGCTGGGATTGGCCCTGCCGCTGTTTCTGACCGCGCTCGGCGTCGATCGATTTCTCAGTTACTTCAAAGAAGTGCGCGCATATCTCTGGGGTGTGTCGACGGTGAGCGGGGTGCTGCTCATCGTGGTGGGTGTCATGATCTATGCCAATTCGCTGACCATGATCACGAGCTTTCTCGAACGCTATGGGATCGGCTGGTATCTCGGTCAGTAACGATGCTCCGTCTTCCCTTTTCTTATCGGGCTCTTCCTTGACGCCTGCGTTACCGTGCGTGTTCTATCCTTGGCTGACGCTAGGTCGGAGTGCTGCGTCCTTCAGCTGGTGGCTGCGGCATGGCTGATAGGCAATTGGCCACAACCTACGATGTGATTATTGTCGGAATGGGGCCGGCGGGAGCGGTTGCTGCTGCGGCTCTCTGTCGCGGAGGCCTGACGGTGCTCGGTTTCGACAAGGACGCCCATCCCCGGTACAAGGTGTGCGGCGGGGGGCTCTCGGCCCGCATCGACCTGCTGTTAGAGCCCGGCTTCAAATCGGTTGTCGAACAGACGGTCAATGGGGTCCAGTTTGTCTATCGTGGACAGGATCCGCTGCTCATTGAATCCTCCCAACCGATCGCCTACATGGTCATGCGCGATCGTTTCGATCACTACCTTGTGCAACAAGCGATTCGAGCCGGAATCGAGCTCAGAACCGGTGAGGTGGTGGTCGAGGTCACCCAGGATTCCGAGGGGGTGGACGTGGTGACGCAGGAAGGACGTTATCGCGCAAAGATGGTGATCGGTGCGGATGGCGCCAATAGTCTGGTTGCGCGGCAGCTGTTTTCCAACCGCTCCCTGTATCGGGCGCCGGCACTTGAAAGTGAGGTGCGGCTCGGGAATAGTCGACACTATCCGAGTACAACCACGATCCTTGTGGATGTGGGGGCTGCCCGTCAGGGGTACGGATGGATTTTCCCCAAGGAGAATGGTTTGTCTGTGGGGGTAGGAGAGTTCCGTCGCAAATCAAGCGGTTTACGTACGACTTTCGATCGGTTTGTCAGCGAAGCGCGGGGACTGTCCGGCCGGACGGTGCCGCGCCCGATTGGGCATCCAATCCCTGCCTATTCAGACTCTGAAGGCGGTCAGCGTGAGGGCATCGGTTCCCCGTTCATCAGTGGTCGAGCGGCATTGGTGGGTGATGCCGGTCATTTGGTCGACCCGCTGTTCGGGGAAGGAATTTATTACGCAGTTCGATCGGGACAGCTGGTTGCCAGGGCGATACTGGGGAATCGTCAAGATCATCGCGGATCGCTGGCCGACTATGCGGCCGCACTCGAGCGGGATATCCTGCCGGATTTTCGAATCACGGCCAGAATCGCCCGGGTCATTTATGCTTTTCCCCGACTCGGCTTCAGGCTTCTCCGTCGCTACCAGGATGTGGTGCAGTCCTATTTCGAAGTTCTGCAGGGCCGCACCACGGCCGCACAATTTTTGCCCGACGCGAAGAAACGCCTGAAGGCGTCGGTCAACGACCTGCTGCTCGAAGCATTACATCTGCGATAACAGGCAGGTGGACACGTCCGCCATTGGCGGTCTCGCATGACACTGGCGCCTCACCGTCCCGGCGGAGCCGCCACCCTATCCCTCGTGGCGTCGATCTCGTAGCGGTCTGCGGGCGGCCTTTGGGGAACAGTTTGTAAGGAGAGGAGAATGCCAGGCTAGCTGCTGGTCAGCACCAGGCGCCGAGCCGGCACGAGACAAAAGACTGGCCAAGGGAGAGCGCCGGTGAATTCTTGAGGTTGGGGATGCTTGGTGAAACAGTCGGTGTGAAGCTCGACGATGGCACCGAGGCCGCGAGCAGCGTTGTCGAAGATTGATTCTGCGAAGCCGGTGCGTCGGTCTTGGCCGCGATGGTCGGCGCAGGTGGCGACGATTTCTTCTCCAACTTGGCCAGCAGCCGGCGGCCATCGCCCGTGAGTTCGCTGTTCGGATACTTCTCGGCTAGAAGTTGAAGTTTTTCCATTGCCCAATCATTGGCCCCGAGTTCCTGATAGGTGAGGGCCAGATAGTACAAGGCCTCCGGCGCCACCTTCTTATCCGGATAGTCTTTCATAATCTGATCGAATCGATGTGCGGCTGCCAGATAGGAGGCTCGACGATAGTAAAACTGACCGACGAACAGGTGCGTCTGAGCAAGCCAATCGTGGCAATCGGCAATACGCTGGAGCGCCTGCGCTTCGTACTTGCTGCCGGGGAAATCCTTCCGCAGTTTTTCAAACGCGGCGATGGCCTTCTGGATCGGTTCCGGGTCCCGGTCGATCGACTTGGCCATCCGGAGGTGGCTTTCCGCTAAACGGAGCTGCGCATAGACGGCCAGTTGATGGGCTCGATGCAATTCCAGGAAATGCTGGTATTCGACGATGGCCTCGGCAAACTCTTCCTTGTCGAAGAACGCCTCGCCGCGCTTCATGATCACGTTGGGATCGTAGTTCTTTTCGATCGTGTCGCCAAGGAAGATCTGTTCATCCGTGCCGCTTACGGGTTTGGCGTTGGCGGTCGTCTTCGGTTTGCTGGAGCATCCAGCTGCAAACCATAACATTCCCACCACGATGGTGAGGCCGACACACAACCCCCTTGAATGCCTGTGCATCCAGCGACTCCTTCGGTAAATAGTCGAGAACTCGGACTGATCGTAACTACACAATTTTTCTAGCAGATCGGGAAACGAAAAGCAATGAATTCGGCTTGTGGAGGTTGACCCTCCTGGAGCTCGGGTCCTATAATCGCGCCGCACGTCGTCATGCAGTGTGGCATGCTGCCGTAGCCGGCCCCCAAGAGATGCTTCAATAGGAATCCCGTGAAGCGCAGTCGCATTGTCGGAACCGGTTCGTTCGTGCCCCCTCGGGTTGTCGACAACGAGGAGGTAGCGGCCCCGCTCGGCCTGGATCCGAATCAGATCGTGGCATTGACCGGCATTCGCACGAGACATTGGGTGGAGCCAGGCCAAGCTTCCTCCGACTTGGCGGTGGTGGCCGGGCAGCGAGCCTGCGAGGCTGCGGGGTTGGCTCCCAAGTCTGTCGATGCAATTCTGGTCTCAACAACCTCGCCGGACAGTGCGTTCCCTTCCACAGCCTGTCATGTGCAGCGCGCCTTGGGCGCCGACCCGGTGATGGCGTTTGACCTGTCGGCGTCCTGCTCGGGGTTTCTCTATGGGTTGTCGATGGCGGATGTCATGATCCGGAGCGGGCAAATTCGCTCCTGCCTGGTGATTGCCGCCGAAGTGAAATCACGGTTTCTCGATGGGACGGACAAAGAAACGGCCATGTTGTTCGGCGATGGAGCCGGCGCAGTATTGGTCGTGCAGGATGATTCGGTCCAACCGGATGCCCCAGGTATCCTCGGCGTGCGCCTCTATGCGGACGGCTCGGGCCACGGCCTGATCACCATTCCCGCCGGAGGTTCGCGAAAGCCCAGCGGGGTGGAGACCCTCCGTGCGAACGAGCACGTGCTGCGTATGCAAGGCCGCGCGGTGTTTCGATCGGCGGTCCGTCGCCTGGAGCAGGCAATGATCGATGTCTTAAAAGAGTTCGGACTGGCGGCCGACGATGTGACAAGGGTCATTGCCCATCAGGCCAATGCGCGGATTTTGGAGCAGCTACGCCGTCGTCTCGGCCTCTCGCAGGAGGCTGTCTACTCGGTGATTGAACAGTATGGGAATACATCGTCGGCCTCCCTACCGATCGCGCTGGATCAGGCGGTGCGGACACAGCGACTTGCGGCAGGGGATCTGGTGTTGTTGGGCGCATTCGGCGGGGGCTTGACCTGGGCGACCGGAGTGGTGCGCTGGTAACCCCTCGCAGCTAGAAAGGACGTTATGTTCGGTCTCATTCCTCGGGAAGAAGCGTTTTTCGATTTGTTCAAGAATGCGGCACACAACATGATCGAGGGGAGCCGGCTCCTGAAAGACATGACGGAGGATTTCCGGAATCCCGTCGAAAAGGCCAAACGCATCAAGGACGTTGAGCATGTCGGGGATGGTATCACTCATGAGATTGCCAGGAAACTGAACCAGACATTCATCACGCCCATCGATCGAGAGGATATTCATGATCTCGCGAGTGCACTCGACGATATCCTGGATGTGGTCGAGGCCATCGCCGACCGATTTGTCCTCTATAAGGTGACGGCTCCCACGGAGTCGGCGGTCAGGCTGGCGAACGTGTTGTATCAGGCGGCGGTGGAAGTCGGGGCGACCGTGGACTTGCTGGGCAAGTCGCACCAGGCAGTCACGGAGTGCAGTGTGCGGGTCAATAGCCTGGAGAATGAAGCCGACCGCATTTCTCGCGATGCCATCTCCCTGTTGTTCGAGAAGGAGACGGATCCGATCGCCGTGATCAAGTGGAAAGAAATCTACGAAAACTTCGAAGCGGGTACGGACCGGTGCGAAGATGTCGCGAATATTCTTGAGCGCATCGCGCTCAAGCACACGTGAGCGTCCTCCGCGTCTCCCTCGACACCAATCCTGATCATTATCTAAGGGTAGGAATCGGCATTCATGGCTGAACTGAGCGGGTTGTTGTTGGTCGTCGTGATTCTGGCATTGCTCTTTGATTTTTCCAACGGCTGGCATGACAGCGCCAATGCCATTGCGACCGTGGTGTCGACGCGTGTGGTGAGTCCGTCCACGGCGGTGCTGGTGGCGGGCGCGCTCAATGTCGCCGGGGCGTTCATGTCGACGGCCGTCGCCAAGATGGTGGGGACAGGGATCGTTGATCCGCAGTCGGTGACCCAGACGGTCGTGGCCTCGGCGCTGGCCGGCGCCATTGTATGGAATTTCATGACCTTGTTGCTGGGGCTTCCGACCAGCTCATCGCATGCCCTTATCGGAGGCTTGGTCGGTGCTGCGCTCACACACGGAGGAATGGCAGCCGTCAAATTTTCAGGCCTGCGGTCGGTGCTTGAGGCGATGGTCTTGTCGCCGTTTTTCGGTTTCGCCATCGGGCTGGTGCTGATGATCGGCCTCAGCTGGATGTTTTTTCGGGTTCCGCGCGCCCTTGCCCTCCGACTGTTTTCGCGCCTGCAGCTGGTCTCCGCCAGTTTTATGGCGTTCAGCCATGGAGCGAACGATGCGCAGAAAGCCATGGGGATCATCACGTTGGCGCTGGTGTCGGCCGGTGCGCTTCCCACCACAGAGGTGCCGACCTGGGTCATCGGCTCTTGCGCCCTCGCGATGGGGCTCGGCACGGCAGTGGGTGGGTGGCGAATCGTGCGGACCTTGGGTATGCGAATCGTCAAGCTGGAGCCGGTCCATGGCTTCGCGGCTGAGACCGGGGCCGCAGTCGTGCTGCTGGCGACGGCCCATATCGGGCTTCCGGTCAGCACGACCCATACCATTACCTCCACCGTCATGGGCGTCGGGGCGGTCAAACGGCTGTCGGCGGTGCGTTGGGGCGTGACGAGGCGGATCTTATCGGCGTGGCTCTTCACCTTGC
The DNA here is from genome assembly GCA_024998625.1 of Nitrospira sp. GTDB lineage: Bacteria > Nitrospirota > Nitrospiria > Nitrospirales > Nitrospiraceae > Nitrospira_A. The sequence goes on from JACOEL010000025.1 coordinate 40,151, forward strand.
CGGGGGCTGCGCTGCTCTCGACTATGTGTTACCTGTTGCTGTCGAAACTGTTGTAGACGACTCCTGCGCGACGGGGAGGTGGACCACAAACCTGCTGCCCCTTGGCGTATTCCCTTCCACCCAGACCTGCCCGCTATGGGCCTCTACGATGTGCTTCACGATGGCGAGGCCCAGCCCGGTCCCGCCAAGCTCGCGCGAACGGGCCTTGTCGACCCGGTAGAATCGTTCAAAAACACGCGGCCGGTCCGCTTCGGGGATACCGATGCCCGAGTCGGCCACGACGATCTCGATCATCGCGCGGGGCGGGGTCGTCCGGAGTTGTGTGGCGTTGCGGATGGTCATGGAGATCTGTCCCTGGTCCGGAGTGTATTTCACCGCGTTTTCGAGCAGGTTGATGAAGACCTGTACCAGCCGTTCCTCATCGCCCTCGACCACCCAATATTCGTCCGGCAGCGACAGCTCGATCGTGTGGTGTTTCTTGTCTGCCAGGGGTTTGATCACCGCTACGGTGCGTTCCAACAGCGCTCGTAAGTCCACTGGCTCGCGTCGAAACAGGACCTGTCCGGACTCGATTTGTGACAACTGCAACAGGTCATCCAGAATCAGATTCAGCCGGTTGCTCTGGCGCATGATGATTTCCAGGAAGGCCGTCGCCGTCGCCGGCTCGTCTTTGCCTCCATCCAGCAGCGCCTCGACATAGCCCTTGATGGACGTCAGCGGCGTGCGCAGTTCATGCGACACGTTGGCGACGAAATCTTTCCGGATTTTTTCCAGCCGACGCAGTTCCGTGATGTCGTGAAACACAAATACGGCGCAGGCTTCCTGCTCGCGACTGCCTCCGGCGATCGAGGCTTCGACCCGGAGGCATCGCCCGCTGGGCGAGAGGGTAATTTCGCCGCCTTGCCCGGATCGGGTCTGCAGCACGGAGGAGACAAGGGCGGTCAGCCCTTCGTGCCGGATGAGTTCGGCATAGTGCCGGCCTCGCGATTCCGTCAGTCCCAAAGAGAACATCCGTTCCAGCGCCGGATTCACCTGGACTACGGTACCCCGATAATCCAGCACCATGACGCCCTCGACCATGGCGATCAGCATGGCCAACAGTTGCGCGCGGTCGTCCGAAACCTCCTTGATTTTGGTTTCCAGCTGGTCGGTCATCTGGTTGAGGGTTTGCGCGAGCAGGCCGACTTCGTCCGTCGAGGAGACCACCAGACGGATGCCGGGCGTCCCGCCGGCAAGCTGGCGGGCGGCGGCAGCCATCTCTGAGAGCGGTTTCGTGAGATTGCGCGACACCCAGAGGCTCAGGGTCATGGCCAGCAGGAAGGCCGCGCCGAACGCCGTGACCAAGTCTTGCTGAATGTGTCGCACACGCTCATTGATCGAGGTCAGCGGAAGCCCGAGTCTGATGACAGGAATGCCGGGCTGCGCCGGCGTCGAGGCCGACAGCAGGCGGGCGACGTAATAGGTGCGTTCTCCAGTGGTCTGGCTGGCCCGGATATCCATCCCGCGTCCCGATCTCAGGGCCTGCGCGACTTCCGGCCGCGAGAGATGGTTTTCGACGTGAGTCAGCCCTTCAGTAGGGACGGCGCTGTCGGCGACGACGGTGCCGTCCTGCCGGATCACGGTGATGCGGAGGTGGGCCTGTTGGCTCAGGTCGCGAACGGTGGCGTGGAGCAGGGGGCCTGGCACGGTCGATCCGGACTGATCGAACAACGGCCGGAGGGTCATGGCGGCCAAGCCGCTGCTGGTCTCCAGCGTCTCCGCCATGCGGCTGAGTTCGGTTTGCTCCACCGAGCGGATGACCAGCCACCCCGCGACGGCCAAGCCGACGAAGACGGCGGCGAGGGTCCCCAGGGCGACTTTCCACCGGATGCCGAGGTTCATGCAGGTACGTCGGATTCGCGTAGTTTGTATCCGAGCGATTTGATCGAAATGATGGCGTCGTCCAGCAACGGAAGTTTTTGTTTGAGTCGGCGCACGTGGACATCGACCGTGCGGGTGGTGCCGTAGTAGTCGTAGCCCCAGACAGCGCTGAGCAGCACGTCGCGCGTCAGCACCCGCCCGATGTTGCGCAGCAGGTGTTCCAGCAGGCCGAACTCTTTGGCCGTGAGCGCGACCTCCTGCCCATCCAGCCGGACCTCATGCCGGGAGAGGTCCACGGTCAAGGGGCCGTAGTGATATTGCGTCTGGGGGCTGGTCGCGTTCCGTTCCAGCCGTCGGAGGAGCGCCTTGACGCGCGCCACCAGCGCCTTGGGGCTGAAGGGTTTGGTGACGTAGTCGTCGGCGCCCAGTTCGAGGCCGATGACCGTGTCGGATTCCTCCGCTTTGGCGGTCAGCATCAGAATGGGAAGCAGGGCGGTCTCTTGATTGAGTCGGATTCGTTTGCAGACTTCCAGCCCGTCCAGTTCAGGCAACATGAGGTCGAGAATGATCAGGTCGGGATGCTCGGCTTTGACTTGGCGGAGCCCCTCTGTGCCGGTCATCGCGGAGACGGTGCGGAACCCTTCCTTCTCCAGATAGAGCTTGACGAGTTGGAGAATATCCTTCTCGTCTTCGACGATCAGAATTTTTTTATGTGTCGTTGCGGGGAGAGGCATAACGGGATTCTCCCACAATGGTTCCGCGGCCTCAACTGCTTTTGCTGTGGAGCGGGGCAGACGATCCGGTTGACGACAAGGGCGGGTCTGACGTAAGGTGACCGTTCAGTGAGACTGCGCGCTTTTCCCGGCAGGCCGGGCGGCCCTTCATGAGCGTGAGAGGGAACCAGCAGATGAAGATTTATTTAGCCAATCCTCGCGGGTTCTGCGCGGGTGTCGACCGCGCCATAGATATCGTCGATTTGTCGCTCAAAAAATACGGCGCACCGATTTATGTGCGCCATGAGATCGTCCACAGCCGGCACGTCGTGAACTCGCTGCGGCAGAAGGGCGCCGTGTTTGTGGAAGAGTTGAACGAAGTGCCCGAAGGATCGGTCGTGATCTTCAGCGCCCACGGTGTGGCGAAATCGGTGTGGGAGGAGGCGCAGAGCCGCCGTCTGCATGTGATCGATGCCACCTGTCCGCTGGTGATCAAGGTGCACAACGAAGTGAACCGCGACTATACGCAAGGGTATGAATTGATCCTCATCGGTCATGCGGGACATCCGGAAGTGATCGGGACCTTGGGCCAGATCCCGGATAAGTTCCACCTGGTGTCCTCGGTCCGGGACGTGGAGAGCCTCCATGTCGAGAAGACGCAGAATCTTTCCTATGTGACCCAGACCACGCTGAGCGTCGATGAATGTCGGGACATTGTCGAGGCGTTGCACCGGCGGTTCCCCAATATCAAGGGGCCGCACCAGGAGGATATCTGTTATGCCACCCAGAACCGTCAGAATGCGGTCAAGTCGTTGTCGAAGCTGGTCGATGTGATTCTCGTGATCGGATCACCGAACAGCTCGAACTCGAATCGGCTTCGCGAATTGGGCGAGCATTGCGGCATTCCCTCCTATCTCATCGATGCGGCGTCGGACATCAATCCGGATTGGCTGAAAGACGCCAAGAGTGTGGGGTTGTCCGCCGGGGCTTCGGCTCCCGAAGTCCTGGTCACCGAAGTGGTGGCCTACCTGAAGCGTCTTGGTTCTTCGGAAGAGGTCGAGGAACTCACGGTCATCGAAGAAGATGTGGAGTTTCTCCTTCCCAAAGAACTGGTCACGATCGAATCGGCTTCGCGTGCGTCGGCTTCGGCGAACTAGTTTCGCCGGGCGCCGTCCGTTCTTCTTCCATACCGTTTTCGCCACTCCTCCATATGTTGGGGGAGTGGCGTCGTTATTCCCCCATATCAGGTGTTTTTCTTTGCATTGATTCTATCGCTGTGATAGAAGATTTTCGTTTTATTCCTCACAATCCGTCCCATCTCAACCTTCTTGCTCTGGAGGTCGCCGGTGTATCTGAAGTCATTGGAAATGCTCGGCTTCAAATCGTTTGCGGAGGCAAAGATCCAATTTCCGAAAGGCATCACGGCCATCGTGGGTCCGAACGGGAGCGGCAAAAGTAATGTCGTGGACTCCATCCTCTGGGTATTGGGTGAGCAAAGTACGAAGACGCTTCGAAGCGAGAAGATGGAAGACGTTATCTTTAACGGCACCGAGGTTCGCAAACCGTTGGGGCTGGTGGAGGTGTCGCTGGTGATTGGCGGGCTGGGAGAATTACGGCTGGATGCGATCTCCGGGCTACCAAGCGAACTGAGTGAATATCAGGAACTGATGATCACCCGCCGTCTGTATCGAAACGGGGACAGTGAATATCTCATCAATAAGACGCCCTGCCGGCTCAAAGACATTCGAAACGTGCTGATTGAAACCAGGGCCGGGTCCAAGGGCCATACCGTCATCGAGCAGGGGCGGATTGAGCAGATTTTGCAGGCCTCGCCGCAGGATCGCCGGGAGCTGATCGAGGAAACCGCGGGTATTGTCCGCTACAAAAAACAAAAGGCCGAAGCCCTTCGCAAGCTGGAGGCGACACAGCAGAATCTGGTGCGGGTGCGCGACATTGTGGCCGAGGTCAAAAAACAGTTGAACTCGCTGGAGCGTCAGGCCCGTCAGGCGCGTTCGTACCAAACGCTGCAGCAGGAGGCCCGCAGCCTCGAAATCGAACTCCTGTCCCGCGACTATCGCACCATGCATGCCGACCTAGAGTCCGTCGATCACGAAGCGCGCGAGGTGGAAGCGCAGGAAGCGGAACAGGTGGCCGAACAAGCCCGCCTGGATTCTGAGCAGGAATCGATCAGGCTGCGCATGAACGACGCGGCGGAGGCTATTGCGCGCGTGCGTGACACGTTGGCCGGTACTGAACAGCGGCAGTCGCAAGCGTTGACGGCGGCGGAGGTTGAACGAAACCGGACCGAGTTGTTTGAACGTCAACGCATGCAGGCCGCGCAGGAGATGCAACGATTGGCGGCGGATCAGGAGCAGGCGCAGTCGGAAATCGAGACCCTTCGGGCGATGTTGCTTCAGCTGGAAGGAGACATCGTCGAACAGGAGGCGCAATTCCAGCAGGCGGATGTCGAGGCAAAGTCGTTGGCCGGCCATCGCGCGTCTGCGGTGGCGGAGGAAGAGCGTGCGCGGAAAGATGTGTTGAACCTGGCCGTCCTCGTGGCCAATACAGAGCAGAGCCTGACGCAGGTAACGGCCCGTCAACAGGAAACCGCCGCCCGGGCGGAGCGGGTCTCGCGCGAGCAGGAACAGCTGGCGGCGCAGGTGGCCGGATTGGATCAACAGCGCGATTTGCTTGCCGCCCAGCGGGAAGAGGCCAGCGGGCGCATTCAGGAACTCATGGCCGAACGGCAGGCGGCGATCGAGCGGATCGAAGGGTTGGGCGGGCAGATCACCGGGTTGGACCGCGATATCGTGAAGTTTTCCGAAGACGTTGCCGGCGTGGAATCGCGCCTCGGCGCCCTGCAGGGGGTCGTGCGTGAGGAAATGGGATATGGCCGGGAAGGTGAGGAGGAAGGCACGGCGTTGAAAACGTGCGACGGCGTGCGCGAGGCGCTCGCCGAGTGGCTCGTGATTCCGCCGGGGCTGGACCGGGCCGTAGAGACGATTCTCGGGGAGCGTGTTCGCGGCTGGCTGGTGGATGAGCCGTCGGCGGCTTGTCGTGCGGTGGAATTTTTGAAGGGCAAAGAGCTGGGGCGCGGAGCCTTTCTCCCGCAGCAATTGCGATGGGCTCCTGAGCTGGCGACGACGGACTCATCGGCCTCGTGGTGGCCGGCGTTAATCGGGCAGCCTGGCGTGGTGGGCCGCGCGACGGATTTGATCCGCGCGGAAGGCGCATCCGCCGCTACTTTGAGCTATTTGTTCGACGGGATTGTGTTTGTGGAATCGTTGGATGTGGCCTTGCAGCTGTGGCAGCAGCATCAATGGGCTGCTCCCGCCGGTCCAACGTATGTCACGTTATCGGGTGAGACGCTGGATGCCGCCGGTGTGATGACCGGGGGCGGCAGCAGCGCCAGCGGGGGTTTGCTCCAACGCCGGCGCGAAGTCTTGGAGCTGGAAGCCCGGAGGACTGCCGCGGTCCAAGCCCTTGAGCAGGCACGGGCGGCGCGGGAGGACGCGGCGGCCGAGTTGGGGCTCGGACGTGAAGATGAGCAACGCCTCGGCCGGGCGATCCGCGAAGCAGAGATGCTGGAGTTGTCGCTGCGGAAAGACGATGTGGGCGTGGAGCGCCAGCGCGGGGAATTGCACCGGCGGATGGAGGTATTGGCGGAAGAGTTGCAGCGGGGCTTGGCTGAGCAGGCGCGGCTTCAGGAAGAGTTTCAGTCCAGCCAGGCGCAGTTGGGGCAATGGGTGGCGGAAAAGGTCGGGCAGGAAACCGGGTTGCTGCAAGTGCGAGAACGGTTGGTGGTGATCGAAAGCCAAAGTCTGGCGATCCAGCAACGGTTGACCGAAGTCCGGTTGTCTCTGGAGAGCACGCGCGGGCGCCGGGAACATGCCACGAACGACATTGCACGGTTTACGCAACGACTCGATGCCGCGCAACGCCGCGCGACCGATTTGGAAGAGCAGGTGGCCGGGTTGGTGGAAGCGACTGAGAATAGTCGCGAAGAGCAGACCAGGCAGGAAGCATTGTGTCGGGAATTGGGTGCTGAGGTAGACGGAATCAAGGCGGAGTTAGTGGCGGCCCAGGAGCGGCAGGCACAGGAAATGGCCGGGTTGCATGCGGTGGAGGAAACTCTTAGCCAGGTACGGCAGAGCCTCTCCGCCTTGCATGATCGACGGATGAGGGCTGAAGTGCGAAAGGCAGAAGTGAAGGCGCATCTCTCCACGATTGAGAGCACGCTCGCCGGCACCTATCAGATCGAGCCGGCTACGCTGCTCCTGCCGGCGAGTGATCAGCCGGTACCGGAGGGTGAAGAACCGCCGGCCCCCGTCTCGATTCTTGAAACGCCGCAATTGCGGGAGCAGATTCAAAAAATCCGTGAGCGCCTGGACCGGATGGGCGCCATCAATCTGGCGGCCATCGACGAGCATCGTGAGTTGGAAGCGCGGTATCAGTTCCTGACGACGCAGGAGCAGGACCTCTCGACCTCCATCGCGTCGCTGAAGGAGATCATCCAGCGGATCAACCGGACGACGAAGGACATGTTCGTGGAGACGTTCAACGAGTTGCAGCAGAAATTCCGGGACGTCTTTTCCCAGTTCTTCCCCGGAGGTCGCGCTGAATTGCAACTGGTCGAAGAGCCGTTGGAAGAGGGCGTGGAAGACAACGGTGCGCGCGAGCCCGGTGTGGAGATTGTGGCCCAGCCGCCGGGGAAGCGTTTGAAGAGCATTACCATGTTGTCCGGCGGAGAGAAGACGCTGACCGCGATGGCGCTGCTCATCGCCAGCTTCCTGATCCGCCCGACGCCGTTCTGCATCCTGGACGAAATCGATGCGCCGCTCGACGAAGAAAACATCGGGCGTTTCACGAGCGTGTTGCGCAGCCTGTCGTCGACCGCTCAGTTCATGGTTATCACGCACAATAAGCGGACGATGGCGATGGCGGATTCGCTGTTCGGGGTGACGATGGAAGAGCCAGGTGTGTCGACGTTGATCTCGGTCAAGCTCGGTGATCTCCAGCCGGCGTAGTCCGGGCGGGCATGAGTACGTAGGGGGCTGTTCCGGCAGGTGGGGAAGACTCTCCCGGCGCCCTGCGGGGCGCGCTTCCCTTGACTGCCCAGAAACAGTTTGTTATACAGAACTGCTAATGGTTATAACTGGTACTGTGCGGTTTCATGTGATCGCTGCCTGATCGATGGAACCGTCTCGACTATCAATCCCGCCGTCTTTTTCAGATTCACGGCATCACGTTATGCGACTTCTCAAGAACCTGTTCAATCGTTTGTCCGATAGTTTGCTGGTGTCGGTGCCGAGTCGAATCAGGGCGGCCCGCGACTTTGCCTCCGCTCCGGTGCTGCGGCTCGTCTCCAATAAGCCTGCGATGCCGGTTTCCGGCGACAATGCCGTCAAGCGGGTCCCGGCTCACTCCACAGGCCAGGTTGAGGCGCTGGACGAGGCGCTGCGGAAAAGCCAGGCCTGGTTTCTGGCGCGACAGGACGCGTCCGAAGGTTACTGGGTGGCCGAGTTGGAGGCCGATACCACGCTGACATCCGAATACCTGATGTTGCGCCGCTTTCTGGACTGCATCGATCCCGAGCGCGAGCGCAAAGCGGTTCGGTACTTAAAATCCGCTCAGTTGCCGGACGGTGGATGGCCGATTTATCACGGTGGCCCGGCGGAGATCAGCGCTTCGGTGAAGGCCTACTTTGCGTTGAAGCTCTCCGGCGTGTCCGCCGACGAGTCATTTATGGTGAATGCCCGCACCTGCATCCTGGACAAGGGGGGCGTGGTGGCGGCGAATGTCTTTACGAAAATCGCCCTGGCCCTGTTCGGTCAATATGACTGGCGCGGTGTCCCCAGCATGCCTCCGGAAATCATGCTGTTGCCGAAGCGGTTCTATTTCAGCATTTACGCGATTTCCTACTGGTCTCGCGCGGTGCTGATTCCGTTGTTGATCATATTCGCCAAACGGCCGGTATGCCATGTTCCCAGCGAGCAGGGTATCGACGAGCTGTATACGCAGCCGCCGGCAGAGATCGACTACGGTACGGTGCCTCCGTTTAAGAAGGACCGGACGTGGTTTACGGCCAGAAACTTTTTCATCAATCTCGATGCGCTGCTCAAGATTTACGATCGCTCGCCCGTTGAGTGGGTTCGACAGAAGGCGCTCAAGTGCGCGGAGAACTGGATGCTCGACCACATGAAGGGCAGCGGAGGCCTCGGTGCGATTTATCCTGCCATGGCCAACTCCGTGATGGCGCTCCATTGCCTCGGATACAAGAACGATCATCCGCTTCTGGTAAAGGCCCTGCGGGAGATCGAAGAACTGGAAGTCCACGACACGGTGCAGGACAACGGCCAATGCGTCGATGCGATGCATTTGCAACCCTGCCACTCTCCGATCTGGGACACAGCCTTGCTCATCAATGCCCTGATCGAGGCCGGCATGCCGCAGGACCATCCGGCGTTGCAGAAGGCTTCGACCTGGTTATTGTCCAAACAGACGAAGACCGTCGGTGATTGGATTATTTCCTCTCCCGGTGCCGAACCGGGCGGATGGTATTTCCAGTTCGAGAATGAATTGTTCCCCGATGTAGACGATTCCGCGGTGGTGTTGATGGCCCTGGCGAAAGTGCATCTCTCCGATGAGGCCCAGCAACGTCTGGCTATTCGTCGCGGTTGCCGCTGGGTGACCTCCATGCAGGGATCGGATGGGGGATGGGGCGCCTACGACGTCGATAATAATCGGATCGTGTTCAACTACATCCCGTTCGCGGACCATCGGGCCCTGCTCGACCCGAGCACGGCTGACCTTGCCGGACGTTGTCTGGAGATGCTCGCGACGCTGGGATACGACTGGACCCATCCCGCCGTGGCTTCCGCGCTGACGTTTGTGAAAAACGATCAGGAGCAGGACGGCAGCTGGTATGGTCGTTGGGGCGTGAACTACATTTATGGCACCTGGTCCGTCCTGTCCGGCCTGCGGGCGATCGGTGAGGATCTCTCGTCCCCCTATATCCGCCGGGCGGTCAGTTGGGTCGAGTCCAAGCAAAACCCCGATGGCGGGTGGGGTGAGTCATGCCTCTCGTATGGCGATGTCTCGCAGAGCGGTCGCGGTGACAGCACCCCATCGCAAACAGCCTGGGCGCTGTTGGCCCTGATGGCAGGCGGAGTGACGGACTCCTTCAGCCTGGCCAGGGGGATCCATTACCTCATTCGGAATCAGCGGAAGGATGGGTCATGGGAAGAGGTGCGCCATACCGGAACTGGTTTTCCGCGCGTGTTTTACCTTCGTTATCATTGGTATTGCCAATACTTCCCCCTCTGGGCGCTGGCCATGTACCGCAATCTCAAGACTCGTGGAACGACGAGGGCCGATGAATTGCGTCTGCAGGCCTATCAATCGGGACAATTCCGGTCGCCACGCTGACCGTGGGTGTTCATCGAGTTCAGCTTTTCCAGTTATTGTCTCACGGGAGTCGTTGTGACCGCGATCGGAGTCTTCGTGGCAACCCGGTGGGAGTTGGCCGCCGTGCGCCAGGCGTTTGCCGCGAGCCAGGTGCGGGTCGTCGCAGGGATTCGTTGTGTCGTTGCACGGCAGGGTCAGGTCGAGTGGTGGGTCATTCCGATGGGTGTCGGTCCCGAGCGAGCCACTACGACCGCCGGACGGGTGCTCGCGGAACGGTCATTTGCCGCTGTGTGGTCCACGGGGTTTGCCTGTGCATTAGGTCAGGCTGGTATCGGCGAGGTCCTGATCGGCACTCACGTGACGATGGAGGGTGGCGTAGAGGCCGGGCGGTCCGTTCCCTGTGCGCCGGTGTTCGTGGACTGGGTGCTGCGGGCTGTGCAGGAACAGCGCCTGCCGGTGCAGTCCGGCCGGTTTGTGACGGTTCCACGGGTCCTCTGTCGAGCGCAAGAGAAGCATGAGATCGCTGTTCGAGCGGGAGGGATCGGACTCGACATGGAGAGTGCGGCGTTGGGGTTCGTGGCCGCGGAGCGGAAGATTCCATTTGTCATCGTACGTACGACCTCGGATCTTGTCGATGAAAACCTTCCGCTTGACTTCAATCTGTTTCTCAGGCGATCTGGATGGGTAAAAGGTGTCGCCGCTTGTCTGGCTCATCCGACGAGTCTGGTCGGACTCAATCGACTTCGTGTGCAAAGCCGCGTCGCCGGAACACAATTGACGACGGTATTCAAAGCCTGCGCCGACAAGGCGCTGCGCGGGGGACTGGCCTGACCGGGCCCAACGTGTTTCGACGGCTGAGTTCCGGATAGGTGGACGAGAGGAGAGCGTGGCATGGAAGGCATTGCTCGTATCGGACGGTATACGATCGATCTGACAGCGCAGATGGGACGGATGATGTTGTTCGTCCTCTCCTCCTTTGCCTGGCTGACGCGTCCGCCGTTCCGGGTCTACCAAATCGTCAAACAGCTGAATTTCATCGGCTACAAGTCCACGTTTGTCGTCGTCCTCACGGCCGTCTTTACCGGCATGGTTCTGGCGTTGCAGGGACATTACACGCTACGAAAATTCGGTTCTGAAGCAGTGCTCGGCTCTGCCGTGGCGCTCAGCATCATCCGGGAATTGGGTCCCGTTCTGGCGGCGTTGATGGTGACGGCCAGAGCCGGATCCGCCATGACGGCGGAAATCGGCATCATGCGGATTACGGAACAGATCGATGCTCTGGACACCATGGCCATCAATCCACTGCAATATCTGATCGGGCCTAAACTCGTCGCCAGTCTCATCGCCGTGCCACTTTTGGTCGCGCTCTTTGACGTCGTCGGGATTTATGGGGGGTACGTCGTCGGCGTGCAACTGTTGAACGGGAATGAAGGCGCTTACTGGAGTTCGATTGAGTCGGCCGTCGAGTGGAAGGATGTCTACGGAGGCATTTTGAAATCCATCAGCTTCGGCCTGCTGATCAGTTGGGTCTGTTGTTACAAAGGCTTTCACACCAAGCATAGTGCCGAAGGATTGGGGACCGCGACGACCGAAGCGGTGGTGCTCTCGGCAGTCTTGATCCTGGTGTGGGATTATTTTCTGACGTCGGTGCTGCTCTAACACCGTGAAACGTGAAGCGCATGAGGAGAATGCGTCCGCAACGGCAGGGGGCAGCTGCGGCTCGCGCGAGGCTCCATGATTAAGCTGGTCGGCGTCGAAAAGACTTTGGGCAAGCAGCCGGTGTTGCGGGGGGTGGACCTGGCCATTCCCGCTGGAAAATTGACAACGATCATCGGGCGAAGCGGCGAAGGCAAGAGTGTGCTGCTGAAGCATATCATCGGCCTCATGCAGCCGGATCGCGGTGAAGTCTGGATCGACGGGACGGACATCGCGCGACTCAAGGGGCAGGCCTTGAATGAGGTGCGCAAGAAGTTCGCCATGTTGTTCCAGGGGGCGGCCCTGTTCGACTCGATGACGGTGTTTGAAAATGTCGCCTTCCCCCTGCGGGAGAAACTTCGCTTGAAGGGCGAGATCGTCACCCGACGGGTTGAGGAAAAGTTGGAGCAGGTGGGGCTGAAGGGCATGGGCCATAAGTTTCCCGCCGAACTGAGCGGGGGCATGCGCAAACGCGCCGGGTTGGCGCGCGCCCTGGTCATGGAGCCGGAGATCATTCTGTTCGACGAGCCGACGACGGGGCTCGATCCGTTGATGGCGAAAGCCATTCATGATCTGATCGTGACGATGCAGCAACAATTCAAGTTTACCGCCGTCATGGTCAGTCACGAGATTCCGGAAATTTTCGGGATCTCCGATTATGTGGCAATGCTCAAGAACGGACGGATCGCCGAAATGGCGCCTTCGAACGAGTTCGTGAAGACAACGGACGAAGAGATTCGGGAGTTTATTTTTGTCGCCGGGACCGTCACGCCGAAAGGGTTGCCGACCGCATCCTTCTGATAGGAGACGTTATGGAACGCGCAAAGTTGGAATTGATGGTGGGAATCTTCGTGCTCGTCGGGATCGCCTGTCTGGGCTACCTGTCCATCAAGTTGGGAAAGCTGGAAATCATCGGCGGGCACAATTACCCGGTCGAGGCGGAGTTTACGTCTGCGTCGGGACTCAAGCCGGGGGCGTCGGTCGAAATCGCCGGCGTGGAGGTGGGACGTGTCCGGCATATCGGCCTGAGTAGCGACCGTGCACTGGTGGCACTGGCGATTCAAGACGGCGTGAAGTTGTATTCCGACACGATCGCCTCGATCAAGACTCGCGGGATTATCGGGGACAAGTATCTGGCCCTCTCGGTGGGCGGTGGCGGCGACCAGTTAAAACCCGGTGACAAGATCCGTGATACCGAGTCCGGACTTGATCTCGAGGAATTGGTCAGCCAGTATGTACACGGGAAGGTCAACTAGCCGGATCGGTGTTAGCTGCCAGGAAACGGACGTGAACAACCTAGGCCGGTGGGGTACGGAACTCACCACTCAAAGGAGAGGTGTTGGAATGCAGACAAGCCGTTGGATGATGATCGGGGCTGTGCTGGCCTTGCAGATAGTGGTGGGTGGGCTTTCGTCCGCCATGGCAGGACCGGCGACTGATTCGATTAAGGGCACCATCGACGAGGTGCTCAGGATCTTGAACGATAAAGAATTAAAAACCCCGGCCCGTCAGGAGGACCGACGGCAGCGCTTAGAAAAAGTGGTGGCCCAGCGGTTCGACTATCCGGAAATGTCTCGGCGCTCGTTGGGCGCGCAGTGGAATCAATTGTCCGACAAGGACAAGCAGGAGTTCGTCGATCTGTTCCGGACGCTCTTGACCAATACGTACGCGGATCGAGTGGAGACCTATTCCGGCGAGGGTGTGCAGTATCTGAACGAGCGGACCGAGAAAGAATATGCGGAAGTCCGCACCAAGGTGCTCTCCGGGAAAACGGAAATCCCCATGGATTACCGGTTGCTGAACAAGAGTAACGATTGGCATGTGTACGATGTCGTGGTTGATGGCGTCAGTCTGGTGAATAATTACCGCGGGCAATTTACAAAGATCCTCCACACCTCCTCGTATCCCGAACTCGTCGATCAACTCCGCAAGAAATCCGACAAGATCAAAGCTCCGTAGGTCCGGTAGGGAGCGAGCGATTCCGGCGAGCGCCATGCAGTGTCACTATTTGTCGTCGATTCGAAGCTGTCTGGCGCTGGCCGGCCTTCTGCTCCTGAGCCTTCCGGCTCCGGCAGGCGCCGACACGCAGATTTTTCCGGTTCCCTCCGTCTCGACCAGCCGGAACGACGGTAACGATGCCGGCCTGATCGCGCCGATCCTGATTGCGGATCCGGACGGAGAACTGAAGTATCTGATGGCACCCATGCTCATTCAGAACTCGATCGTGGGTACACGCGGGGTCTTCAATCTGTTCAAGTACGATCCGGGTGGACGCCAGATGCGATTCATCGCCTCGTTGACCGAACGGATTGAACGCAAGGTGTTATTCGATTATGTCGATCCGGCATTCGGCAATGGGCAATATTCACTCAATTTCGGCGGCACCTTTTTTAAGAACGCGACCTCGCGGTTCTTCGGCCTCGGCCAGGCGACGACCCAGGCCGCCGAGTCCAACTATACGGCCAGGGAAGCGCGCGCCTATTGGCGGCTCGGACTCTACGCGAATGAGGTGACGCAGATTTCTGTCGGCCAGCGGGTCCGGCAGGTGCAGCTCCAGCGAGGGGCGATCGATCTGCCCTTTTCGGTTGAGCAGTTTCCCACGGTTGACGGCATTCAAGGCGAATCCATCATCGTGGGCCACCGCGCCTCGTTTTATTACGACACCCGTGACAGCCTGGTGACCCCCACCGACGGCGTGGCCATCACCGCCTATGCCGAACTGAATCAAAATGTGAAAAACGGCGACCATCCGGTGTATTCACGATACGAACTCGAAGTCAAAAAATTATTCCCCAGCGAGTCCAAACGCGCCATCCTGGTGGTTCGCGCCGACCTGCAGGCGACGATCGGATCTCAGGTGCCGTTTTTCGAACAGTCTTCGCTCGGGGGGCAGAACAATCTGCGCGGGTTCGGCTTGGACCGATACATCGACAAACATCTGATTGCCTTCAGTATCGAAGAGCGAATCCACATCTTGAGGACGAAACTGGCTGGGGTGACCGCGGATTTCGAGGTGGCGCCCTTTCTCGACACGGGGCAGGTCTTCAACTCGTTCAAAGACGTCAGCTTTCAAGATTATCGGATGACGCCGGGGGTGGGGTTTCGCGCCATCGTTCGTCCGAATGTCGTCGGCCGAGTAGATTACGGGTACAGTCGTGAGGGGGGAGCGGTCTTCGCAGGGTTAGACTTTCCCTATTAAGTGCCACTGAGTGAACGGCCGGGGTTGCTCATGCGGTACACAATTCATTGGTTCTGCCTCTTTGCACTCCTGAGTGTCCTGCCGCGTGCTGCCGGAGCGGAAGGCTTTGGTCCGTTTCCAGTCAGAAACTTTCAAGCGTTGGATCAACTGGTCCTGGCCATGCCGGGCGAGCGGGCGACGGTGCTTCGCAAGGGCGATTTCGATGTGCGGCTGGAAGTGGCGAATACGGCCAGCATTGCCAGAGATAGCGAGGCGCAGGCCAATGTGGCGATGAAGTTTGAAACGATTCGAGCCGGCCTCTTCTTGCGGTATGGTCTTACCGATCGATTGGAGCTCGGCGCAGAGATTCCGGGCTACCATCGGTACCGGGGCTTCATGGAGGGGGCGATACTTGGGGTGGAACGGGGCACGACCGGCGTGGCGCCTCCGCGCAAGGCCCTGCGGGAGACTGGGTACGCGTTTCATATTGCGAACGGTGCCCGCACGCTGTTTCAGGGATCCGAAGGCGCGACTGGATTAGGAGACATCTCGTTTTACGGCAAGTACCAGATTCTCAAAGAAACCTCGAGTCTTCCAGCCCTGTCGGTTCGGGTCGGGGTCAAGGCTCCGACCGGAGACTCCGGCGAGGTGTTCGGCAGCGGGCATCCTGACGCCGGCATCGGCTTGGCGCTGGATAAGAAATTCGCGGGTAACTGGATTCTATACGCGAACCTCAACGGAGTGTTTCCCACGGGACGGATCGCCGGGTTGGACCTTCAGCCGGTAGTCAGCGGGTTGGTCGCCGTGGAATATCTCTGGACGGAGAACTTTTCCATCACGGCACAGTTCGATTATTATTCCCCGCCGTTTCACGGGACAGGAACGCGCGTCTTGGATAAGGGCGTGACGGAGTCGGTCCTGGGGGTGAGTTACCGAATCCTTCCCGCTCTGCTCTGGCAGCTCTATGGAGTGGAGAATCTTGATTTCATCACCGGGAGCGCGGCGGATTTTACCCTCTCCACCGTCCTCACCTACCGGTTCCGGTCGTAGTCGGGAGGGCGAAGTTTTTGGTGCGGGGGAAGGCGAAATCTTGACACAGGCAGTGCCATATGTGAGGATGAACCGATCATACGAAACTGCTTCGCTGCTTCGTCGCGACCTTCTCTATACGGCTTGTTCCCACTGAATGAATACCTGCGTCCAATTGTCATCATTTGACAAGGAGATTGTGCAATGTCTCTGCTGAAAAATATCCACAGTCCCGCTGATTTGAAACGCCTCTCCCCTGAGCAGTTTCCGGAACTGTGCCAGGAGATCCGTGAGCAGATTCTTACGGTGGTTTCGAATGTCGGGGGGCACCTGGCCTCCAATCTGGGTGTGGTGGAGCTGACGGTTGCGCTGCAATATCTCCTGGATACGCCGAAAGATAAAATTGTGTGGGATACCAGCAATCAGGCCTATACCCACAAATTGTTGACTGGACGCCGGGAACAGTTCCATACGCTCCGGCAGTACGGCGGGTTGAGCGGGTTCTGTAAGCGTGAAGAGAGTGTCTACGATACCTTCAATGCCGGGCATGCCGGCACCGGTGTCTCCGCCGCATTCGGGATGGTGGAGGCGCGCGAGCAGCGGAACGAAAAACACAAAGTTGTCTGCGTGGTCGGTGACGGCGCCATGACGGCCGGGATGACCCTCGAAGGGTTGCACCATGCTGGCGGCACCAACAAGGATTTCATCGTCGTCCTGAACGACAATCAGATGTCCATTTCGAAGAACGTCGGGGCGATTTCGGCCTACCTGAATCGGACCTTCACCGGCGAATTCTACGCGCGTATGCGGGAGGAAACCGGTCAACTGTTGCGGAAGATCCCCCACATCGGCCTTGAGGTGCAGAAAATCGCCCGGCGCGCCGAGGAATTGGCCAAGGGGGCGATTCTTCCCGGTCTGTTGTTTGAGGAGTTGGGCTTCCAGTACGCCGGACCGATCGATGGCCATAATTTTGAGCACCTGCTGCCGACCTTGGAAAACGTGCTCAAAATGAAGGGCCCGGTCCTCCTGCACGTGATCACGAAGAAGGGTTTGGGCTATCAGGCGGCCATGGATAATCCGGTCTGGTTCCATGCCTGTCCGCCGTTCGTGCGTGAAACGGGCGTGCCGGCGAAAAAAGCCGTGCGCCCCAGCTACACCAGCCTCGCGGTCGATGCCCTGATCAAGGTCGCGCATCAAGACAAGCGGGTGGTGGCCATCACCGCCGCCATGTGTGAGGGCACCGGTCTGAATGCGTTCGAAAAAGTGTTTCCGGATCGGATTTATGATGTGGGCATCGCCGAGCAACATGCCGTCACCTTCGCCGCCGGTATGGCTGCGCAGGGCATGAAGCCCGTGGTCGCGCTCTACTCCACATTCTTGCAGCGGGCCTACGACCAGGTGGTGCACGATGTGGCCACCCAGAACTTGCCGGTAACCTTTTGCATCGACCGGGGCGGCCTGGTGGCTGAGGATGGGACGACGCATCACGGTGCGTTCGATTTTGCCTTCCTGCGCCATGTGCCAAACATGGTGGTGGCGGCGCCGAAGGATGAAAACGAGCTGCAGCACATGGTGAAGACCTGTGTGGCGCATGACGGGCCCGCCTCGGTGCGGTACGCGCGCGGCGTGAGTCTCGGCGTGCCGATGGATCCCGAACCGACGGCGTTGCCGATCGGCAAGGGCGAGTTGTTGCGGGAAGGCACGGATGTGGCGATTGTGGCGATTGGAGTCACCGTCTGGCCCGCCATGAAAGCGGCCGAACGGTTGGCGCAAGAGGGGATCTCCGCCGCGGTGGTCAACGCCCGTTTCGTGAAGCCCCTGGACACGGAATTGATCATCAAGACGGCGAAGAAGGTGCGCTGCCTGGTGACCGTCGAAGAAGGTTGCAAAATGGGTGGGTTCGGTTCCGCCGTCTTGGAAGCCCTATCCGAAGAAGGTATCACGAATCTCAAAACGAAGTTGATCGGCCTTCCCGATTGGTATATCGAGCAGGGACCGCAAGACCTGCTGCGCGAACGGTATGGCCTGACGGCCGACGGAATTTATAGCAAGGTGAAGGCGTTGTTCGGGGCCAGTGTGGCCACGGATGATGCCGCTCGGTTGGCATCGCTGGTGGGGAGCTTGCCGCACGGCGATGAGCAGGGCAGCTAGTTGATGTCGAGGCGCACTGAACAGGACATAAGCTGAGAAGCTGATGCATATCACGAGAAAAAAGACGCGGCAGATTCAGGCGGGATCGGTCAAGATCGGCGGAGATGCGCCGATTTCAGTCCAGTCGATGTGCTCGACGGATACACGGGATGTGAAAGCCACGGTGGCTCAGATCCGTCAACTGGAAGAGGCCGGGTGCGAACTCATTCGTGTCGCCGTTCCTGATGAAGAGGCGGCGGCTGCACTTCCTCAGATCAAAGCCGCGATGACGGTTCCGCTGATTGCCGACATTCACTTTGACCACCGACTGGCCCTCAAGGCGGCGGAGGTGGTCGATTGCGTTCGCATCAATCCGGGCAACATCGGCGCGTGGTGGAAGGTGCAGGAAGTCATCAAGGCCGTCAATGAGCGGGGCATTCCCCTGCGCGTGGGCGTGAACGGCGGTTCACTCGAACGTCCGCTGTTGGACAAATATGGCTGGCCCTCTCCCGAAGCCCTGTCTGAGTCGGCGTTAAATGCAGTTCATGCCTTGGAAGACGAGGGCTTCACCAATATGAAGGTGTCTCTCAAAGCTTCCGACGTGCACCATGCCATCGACGCCTATTATTTGTTCTCCACTCAGTCGAACTATCCGTTACATATCGGGATTACAGAAGCAGGGACGGCGATGACGGGAGCGGTCAAGTCCGCGATCGGCCTCGGATGGCTCCTCTCGCAGGGCATCGGCGACACCCTCCGAGTCTCGTTGGCGGCCGATCCGGTGGAGGAAGTCAAAGTCGGGTTTGAGATCCTCAAGTCGCTGGAATTGCGCCATCGCGGCATCAACGTGATTGCCTGCCCGACCTGCGGCCGCGTCGAAATCGACGTGGTACGCATGGCGAACGAGCTGGAAAAGAAACTCGGCCATATCAAGACGCCGTTGAATGTCTCCGTGCTCGGCTGTGTCGTGAACGGCATCGGGGAAGGCAAAGAAGCGGATATCGGCATTGCCGGCGGAGAGGGCAAAGGCATCCTCTTCAAGAAGGGCAAGTTGATGCGGAAGGTGCCCCTTGAAGAACTCATGGACACGCTGATTCAGGAAGTCGAATTGCTGGCCAAGGAAAAAGAGGCTGAAGCGGCCGGGACAGTTCAAGAGACGACTGGTTCGCAAAATGGCGATGCTGAGTCAGGCTGGGAGTTGATCGGCCATGCGCCGGATGAACATTCGACCATTGTCCGCGACATTCCTGTTCTCCCGTCCAAACGCTAGCTTGTCGCAAGTTTCATCATGTGTGGTATGTTTCGAACATTCCTTCATTTCTCCGCTCTTCGCGGTTGAGTTCCTGAAGCTCCCCCTTCTATAATCCGATCCGTGGCGCCGTACCCAAGTGGCTAAGGGAGCAGTCTGCAAAACTGCGATGCGGCGGTTCGAACCCGCCCGGCGCCTCCACCCATTCCTATAGAAATCTCAGAGGGTTCGGTGATTCTGACCGGACCCTGTTCCACCCGCTGATTATCGCTACTCCCGGTTTTACTCCCGGTTCCACTCGAACTTTTCGCTGCAATGGCTCCCAAACTCGCTCGATTCACTGCTGTGCGTAAATGAGTTGGGGAGAGATGCGCGTACCGCATGGTCATCGTGATCGTGGAATGGCCCATCAATTCTTGGACGGTCCGGATATCGACTCCTGCCATCACAGCCCGAGACGCGAAGGTATGCCGGAGGGTGTGCCAGGTCACTCCTTCGATTTTTGCTCGTTTCAAGGCAGGTTCGTAGATTTTGACCACAAAGTTGCGCCCCTGCATCGGTTGTGCGGAGGTGAGAGGACTCGGGAACAGGAAAGGGCTGTGCATCCAAGAAGTGAGACCCTTTACGATTTCTAGCGCAGCATCCGTCAGAATAACGTGGCGGGTCTTGCCGGATTTACTCAGTGGAATGGTCAGGATGCCCTGTTCGGAGTTCAGGCAGTCCCAGCGCGAATGAAACTGTTCGGTGAGGCGTAACCCTGTTTCGAGAGCGAAGGCCACAATCAACCAGTGCTCCGGAGGCAAGGTATCCCGGAGGCTGGAGATTTCCTTATTACTCAGGAAGCGAAGCCGCCCGGCAGGCTCGGAAAAGAACTTCACGCCTTTGATGGGATTGGCCGAAAGCAGACCATCGGCAATCGCCAAGTTCAGGATACGTCGTAAGGCTCCAAAGTAGCGGTTAATCGTTCGGGCGGTGCGTGTGCCCCTGTGTTTCATCTTGGCTTGGATATGCCGTAAGTCGTCGGCGGTAATCTCGGTCAAAAGTTTCCGCCCTAGATAATGTCGTCACGAGATATCAGCCCAGAGAGCGATGCACCGGATTTGGACGGCGGCGAGGAAGGACGCTGAGTGTTTGGCATATCGCGTGGCGATGCCGCGCCACCGCTTGAGATGCAGGAAGGCGTTTTCGATCAGGTGGCGCAGCTTGTACAGGTCTTCGTCATAGGACCTGGGCGTGGTTCTGTTTTTTCTGGGCGGGATCACCACGTTCATGCCCTGATTGCCAGCCTGCTCGACGATCGCCTTGCTGTCATAGCCCTTATCCGCAATCAGATGCTCTGCCGTGAGGCCTTCGATCAAGCGGCCAGCCGGCGTACAATCCGCTGTGGTACCTTGCGTAATAACGACTCTGAGCGGCAGACCATGCGCATCCACGGCCAGATGTATCTTGGTGTTGAGCCCCCTTTTGTCCGGCTCATGTCCTGGTTGCCGCCTTTGGCGCCCGCCGCGTGCGGATGCACTTTGCAATGGCTGGCGTCAATCATCAGCCATTCATAGTCCGGCTCATCAATGAGGACATCCAACAATCCCTCCCAGACGCCCTTGTCCCGCCAGCGACAGAACCGACGCTGGACATTCTTCCAGTCGCCCAGGTCTGGCGGCAAATCCCGCCACGGGGCACCGGTGCGTAAAATCCAGACCACGGCATTGATGAACAAGCGATTATCCTTCGCGATCCCGCCCCAGACGCCCTCGCGTCCGGGTAAATGTGGCTCCAGCAATTTCCACGTTCTGTCGGAGATGTCGTGTCTTCGATGCGATGCGTTCATGCTCAACCTCCCTCGGTTCAGCATGATTCTACATCAATTCTCATCTCGTGACGACACTATCTAGTCTCGGAAAAGCGGAGTCCTCTGATGTCGGTTGTTGTGTAGCTGTGGAAATGACAGAAATGGTACGGATATTTTTTTCCTTCTTAATATCCAGCCTTTCTCGATTTAACCCCCTTGATCGTTACTGCTTTCGAGCCCATCATGTTCGAGGGTTTTTAACCAGCTCTTCCGGCAATACGAAGGTGGACTGTGTCCTCATCAACGAGGACGATAGCGTGGGTGATTGCCACCATCGTCTTAGTAGGACTCGGAGTCTGGATCTCAGCCAAGGCAGCAGAGGGTCAATTTGGCACTCCCAAAGACAATGAGGGAACGCGTATTTTTAAAGCCACGGAACATCCCTATTACAGCGGAGCGTTTCACCTCACAGGTGGCCGAACCACGCTGGTGGGTAGTGTGCAAGGTCCGTCACCTTGGGATCATCTCGACTATGCGGGAAAGCATCTCACCCCGGTCCGGGGAACAATCGAAGTCGATGTCTCCGACTTAGCGAACACCGGGCGAGTGGTGGCTGAGTTTGCGGAGACAGCCGACCAATACCGAGTGGTCTTCGACCGGTTTGAAGGCGCCGCTCCGTATCAAGACGGAGGAATCGCCACCCGCGTCTACGAACATGGAGACTCCAACCATGGCGATCCGCTCTATCCCAAAACCTGGCTCTATCTTGGGGGATGGGGGAAAGCCGATGTCTTCAAAAATGGCCACCTCCTGTACAAAGACTACTCTGCGCATTTTATGGTCATGGAACAGTCGCGCGACCCCAAAACGCGTGAGGTGCATTATCCCGTGAAGCGAACGCTTCCTGGAGGGGAAACAGATCCAGCCGGGATGGAAATTGACCTGTGGGTCCGTTCAAAGGAACAAAACACCAAGAACTTTCCGCCGTTCGAGACCTTCGTCCACCTCTATTGGGAAGAAGTCACCTGGCGTTAGACATATGAATGCACACCATCATCCAAGTCAAAGCGAGGCGCACAGTCATTTCGGTAATCCCCCTGACCATACCCACGGGACCGTCGATCCAACCATCCTGACCACAGAGAAGGGGATTTGGGCGGTCAAATGGTCGATGGTCGGTTTACTGCTAACTGCCCTCCTGCAAGCGGCGGTAGTCGTCGTCACCTCTAGCGTGGCTCTTCTCGCTGATACGATCCATAACTTTGGCGATGCGGCGACGGCTGTCCCTCTCTGGATTGCCTTCGTGATGGCCAGAAAAAGGCCGAGTAGGCGATTTAGCTATGGCTATGGCCGTGTTGAGGACCTCGCCGGAATCGTGATTGTGCTCATTATGTTCGCCAGCGGGCTGATGGCCGCTTACGAATCCCTAAGCCGACTGTTCCAACCTCACGAGATTCAGCACCTGAGCGCGGTAGTCCTCGCATCCCTGTTAGGCTTTACCGGGAACGAACTCGTCGCGAGATTGCGGATTCGTGTCGGGAAAGAAATCAGCAGTGCGGCCCTCGTTGCGGATGGCTATCATGCCCGAACGGACGCGTTGACTAGAACCTATCTCAAAATTGCTTGAGTAGCATGGTGATGGAGGCGAGCTGCA
>JACOEL010000026.1 GCA_024998625.1 Nitrospira sp.
AGGACATTGCCCTTTCAAGGCAGTAACACGGGTTCAAATCCCGTTGGGGACACCATCCACTACGGAGCAGCTTCCCTGAGCAGAATTCAGGGGGGCCAGCGTCTCAGGCAACAGCGGCAGGTAGCTGCCGGTTCCGGTCACACGATATTCCTTCCGATCCCCTTCTCGCACCGCTTCACACCGCAACGGATGTTCCATCAGGGTTCGCAGGAGTCGTCTGGCCGTGGTCACGTGGCGGTCGAGAAGGCTACTGAAGTCCGCAAACCGCGCTTTCATCTCCCGTTTGAGCCGAGCCTCATCTAGAGAGGCTACCTGGCCTGCGGTGGCCAATTGCTCAAGTTCCCGAATCAGATCCTTCTTCCGGGCCTCTTCGGCCCTCAGCTTGGCGAGGAGGGCGTCCATAGGCTTGCCTTTGGCGATGGCGTCAACGAGATTCCCCTCGTAAGCCTCGATGAGGGACAGTTCTCGCTGGATGTCAGTCTGCCGATTGAGCTTGGCCCCTTCCCCGGCCCGATGCTTCGCCAAGGCCTTCTCGACAGCGACTTTGATCATCTCCTCGGCGACGGCCTCATGCAATGACTTGAGCACGATCTGATCGAGATACTCCTGCTCGACCAGCAGGGAGTTCTTGCAGATCGAGGAGCCTCTCGTTTTGTAATAGCTACAGCCGTAGAAGCGCCCCTTCCGGCGGTGATAGTCCTGGCCGACGATGGTCATGGGCCCGCCACAATGGGCGCACCGGGCCATGCCAGTCAGGAGATATTTCGAGTCCTGATCTCTGAATGCTGAACGGCCCTTGCCCTTTGACTTGGCCAGGCGGGCTTGGACCGATTCCCAGATGTCCCGCTCAATGATCCGGAGGTCCGGAGCGTCCACCCGGATCCAGTCCTTCTCGTCTCGCTGCCGCCGCTTCTTGGTGCCTCCACGGACGATCTTCTGAAGCTGGCCATAGACGATTTCGCCCTTGTACAGGGGCCGGTGAAGGATCTCGCGCACAGCCGTCGGAGCCCAGCCTCTGGGACTCAGACGAGGGGCGGGGACGTGTTCCTCGTTGAGGCGTTTGGCGATACGGGTAATGCCCAGGCCGCCGGCGTACATGTCGAAGATCTGCCGGACGATGGCCGCCTCGGTCTGATTAACGATCCGAAGTACATGAAGCCGGTGCCCTTCAGCAGAGAGAACTTCACGATTGTCGTAGCCATAGGTTTTACCGCCCGTCACATGGCCAGCTTTGGCCTTGCGGAGCATGGCATCGGCGGTGCGCTGCTTGGCCCGCTCCCGCTCCATTTCGGAGGCGAAATTGGCGAGGGAGAGCATCACCTTGTCCATGGCATTGTCAAGCGTGCGCTCCCGGTCTTCCAGGTAGAAGAACACCCGGACTCCGGCATCCATGATCTGTTTCAGGGCATAAGAGGTTTCGATCGATTCCCGGCCTAGCCGGGACTCCTCGCTCATGATGAGAACATGGAACAAGGGGCGAGGCTTCAAGGCATTCATCAGACGGATGAAGCCCGGACGCTTTACAAACTCGGCGCCGCTGATGCCGTCGTCCACGAAGATCAATTCCTCGGGAACCGTCCAGCCCTTTTTCAGGGCGTAGGCTTTCGCGTGCTCAATCTGGCGGGCGACGGATTTCTCTTCGTCGCTTACCCCAGTCTGTTCGGTCGATTTGCGGGCGTAGATGGCGGCAGCGATCATCCTTCACCTTGGTATGCCGTGGCAGCAGTATTATCTGCTCTC
Organism: Nitrospira sp.; assembly: GCA_024998625.1. Taxonomy (GTDB): domain Bacteria; phylum Nitrospirota; class Nitrospiria; order Nitrospirales; family Nitrospiraceae; genus Nitrospira_A. The sequence goes on from JACOEL010000026.1 coordinate 1,741, forward strand.
AATGAAGTGTCAATGGGCCGGAATGTGCCAAGTTTCGGGAACTGGTTTAGGTCCTCTAGGACCAGATCGGCGAGAATGTCCGTGAGGCGGTCGAATACCTCAGGTGGGCATTTGATGCTGTCTGTACGAGCATTCCGACGTTTCATGCTAACGTTCTCAGAGTGGTACGCGGATTCCTCGCTGGGAAGGCCAAGTGAACGCCAATGCATGGCCGCCGTCACGGAAACGGTCCATAACTCGTTCTCCAAGTACTTCAACGCATTCCGTAATTGTGAGATTTGCTATCAGAACAGTCGGATGAAGTGCGTTGTAGCGACTATTAACGATTTCTGTGAGGATCGTCTTTTCGGTCGGGCTGCCAAATTGCACTCCGATTTCATCAACGACTAGTAAGGGTAGGACGCTCAAGCGTTGATAAACGAGCGATTCAGATTCAATAGCATCGGGGTTCCAAGTGGCCTTAACTCGACGCAGAAGATTCATCACTGTGTAGAAATGGGCAGATCTGGCACCGTGTTGATTGAGCCAGTAATTGACCAGCGCGGCTCCGAGCAGCGTTTTGGCTGTTCCAATGCCTCCGAGGAAGAGCAACCCGGGACTCGATCGCCATTCGCCGTCAATGAAGCTCCGAAGCTGCTTCGCGACTTGTTTTTGAGCTGGTGTTTCTTCATGAAAATCATCAAGGGAAGCGTGCAGGTATCGCTCCGGTACTCCAGCCTGTCGTCTCAACTGTACCCGCGTGCTGAAGTCTTTAAGATTGTTGTCAGGGGGTTGCCCAGTGCTGTGTGCTTCAAGGCAAGCAGGACATTGTCCCTTCACGGAGATGGTTTTCCCAACGATAGTGACGGTTTGCATCGCTACGTCTAAACCATGCAATTCACAATGCTGACTAGAAGCTGCCAGCTGCATAGTCTTTGTCAGCAAACCCGGAACGACGCTGCCAACTTGTTCCATTGGGCTTCTCCTTTGGCTTGTGCTGTTGAGCGACCGGTGGAACCGAATCTTTGTTCGGTTCCTGTTCAGGCTCCTTCTCCTGGATCTCGCATGGTTTCGGCTTGGCATCTGGGGTGGCATCGCTGAAAGCATTCCAGATGCCATCGCCCATGGCATCTCTGAAGCTTTTCGACCTAGCTTGGAGGTAGCGTCGACACCGCTGGATTAGGTGTCGTTTCTGTTGGCACTCAGGCAGAAGGTCTAGTGCTGCGACCCAAGCCTTGATGACTGAGTTCGGGCCTTCCGGTTCGTTGTAGCGGAGAAAGTTTGGGATGCCGATCCAAGAGGCAGTGTCGCAAGCCTCCACGATTCCCAGATCCATACATTCTTTTGCCGCGGCGGTGAATCGCTTTGCTCCCCATCCCAATTCAGCCGCGAGTCCGGGAAGGGTCCCGCGCATTGCACCCAAACTGGTCATGTGGGGATGAGTCAGGAAAAAAAGAAATGCGAGTTTGCCGTCGTCGGATAATGCTCGAAACTTTTCGTCGTTCCAGATTCGGGGGTCAATTTTCCTATATCGTGCTGCCACTTAGATCCTCACCTCTTAAGGTCGCGTTGCTGTGCAGGCGACTTCCATTTATTCACGTGATCGTCTCGCCCTTTGTCGCGATCGCAATAAAAAAGCCAGGGCAGTCATGGCAGAGAGCCCGCGTGCTCCCTGCGACATGACCGCCCTGGCTTCACTTACTGTGCCCCTGGCCTACTTTGTGGCCGATTCGGCTACTTCGCTAACTCAGGTCGATCTGTTTTCTAAACTAATGTAACGCCGCCTCGTGGCGTAACCTTAATGATGTATTCTTTTCCGCTGGCTCTTGCATTATTGATGGGAATCACTTGAATGACTCTTGGTACGGCAAAGTCAATTTCAATCCGTTGAACGTCACAACTAATTCGGATGGTCTTAACGTTCGATGCCGGCTGGTCCATGATCGCTCCTTTAGTTCTGGCCCATTTGTTTTCGTGAAGGACGGGTCGTAATTACCTTTTCGTTGTCATGGTCCGCTTTGACATCTTTTGAGTCTTTCTTCGCCCGGTACTCACGCTTCATTTGGCGATTCCTGCAACGCGCAGAGCACCAACGCTGTTCGTGTTGGCGAGGTTCAAAGAGCCGTCGGCATGCGGAGCAAAAAAGCGGGCGAATGTATGGCAACCCAGAACGCTCTTTCATGATTCTTGAGACAACTTGCTTGTAAGCGTCAGTCAAAGGTTCATTCGGATTATTCTTCATGCAATTAATCAGGAAGGATGACAGCGGGAGTGAGATGTCTGATTGTGGAAGTAGTTCCTCGTGGCTTAACTCGCGACCAATCCAAATGCGCGCCTTCGCCCAGTCTTTTTCCGTCAAGGTGTCGTCAAGCCACTTGTTGACGAACTCCTTAAATGACTCCCAGTGATTGTCCAGTGCGTCCATCATCTTTGGGAGAATCTTGCGAATCGTGTTGGCTGATCGAGTCAGAAATCCAGCCCGTTCATAGGCAATCATGTAAAGCTCGTCATTATTTTTTGCATTGTAGAGGCAGAGCCACCACTCATCATTCCGCGTCGCGGTCATTTACACCCCTCCTTGGTCATATCGAATTCGGCGTTCCCGACTGTGTCGAAGATATGTGTATCAGGCTGTCCGCAATGTTGTCAATGCAATAGTATTGACAGTCTGTAATGATGCATGGCAATATATGCCCACGGTGGAGGCTCCGGCAAGATTTAGTTCGGTATCAAGCTGCGATGGGGTGCAGTTCTGCTGACTTTTCTGGAAGGGCATACATGGCGAGTGATTGCGCAATTGAGGCTGCAACGGTCTGGATTGAAATCGAATCAACAGTGAAGCGCTTGTCCCGTACTTGGCTGGCGAAGGCTGGCTATTACACGAATGCGGATGAGTGCAGTGATGTGATCGGGGAAGTCCGAGTTAGGTTCCTCGCTTCGTTCAAACCTGATAAATCGCGCAATCTTCCATCAACGCTAGCGTACGCGCGCAGGTGCTGCCTGTCCGCAGCTCGAAGCTTGTCCCCCCCAAACGACTTGGCTACGTATGCCGTGCGTGGATTCGCTGAGATGTCGAATGTTGCTTGTGAAATAGGGAAAGACGAGGGATGCGCCAACGCGCCAGCCTTAGCGGATCTTTCACCAAAGTTGAGCAAGCGAATCAGTTGGTTCGCCGCTCATCCAGCGCAAGTGTCTCCGCAGGTGAGGTTAAAGCTCCGCAGGGAAATCAGTGTGGATATCGACACGTTCGAACGGAATCGTATTAAGAGAGTAGAAGACTGACCTTAACAAACGAGAGGAGTTGGCCATGGATCTCATGACTCGGTTTCAGTGCTATCTTATCCGCCGTCAAATGGGCCACACCATGAAAGAGGTGCGGTCTGCTCGCAAACGGGTAGAGAAGATGGCGATAAAAATGCAAGGTCTGATGAGTTCCTACGGAACAACGCCAGAGGACAAGAAATTCGCAGAGATACTGGTCGAGAACTGCAATCGCTTGGCCGACGTTGTTCACAGTCTCAAGCCGTATTCTTGTCCGAATCTTATGCAAGTACTCGATGACATCCAGGAAATGTCGCAGGTTGAGCGGGCCTTAATGGCCAGACAGGGAATCCGGCCAGAAGATCTAGCGGCTAAATGAAATAACTGGAAGGGCGTGATCCTTGGTGGGGCCAGGATGACGCCCGGAATCATCACGCTGTGCGTCAGCATGACGTTCTGCGTTACCTTTTCGCTCGACAGCCGCGAGAGCGGAAGTCTGCTCGTGTGAAATCTGTACCAGTGCCTTCATGGCACGTTTGTCATCTGTGACGATCGTAAGTTCTCCGCTTGAGCGAGAAATGGCAACATACCAGTTCTGCTCTCCGCCGAGAGACTTCTCGCGGGTCGAATCGATGTGCACGAGCACTGATTGAGCTGTTTTCCCCTGGGACGACCACGTTGTGGCCGCATAGCCGTGGTCCCAATGTTGGTGTGCGCGGTCACTTAGGTTCAGCGCCTGGCGTTCGCCGTGCTGTGCCTGGACGACCACTTTCGAGCCGGTTGGGTCTGCAGAGATGACTCGTGCTATCTCTCCATTACGCCGATCCGCCTCTGAATTGTTTCTGGTCCACCGGATGATGTCTCCGGCCTGAACCGCTCTCGTCTCTTCCCGATAAACCTCGACGCCTTTGGATTTTGGCGTCCAAACTTCTCGTATTCCAGTGGCAGTTTCCAGGATCAATGAGGTCTGGTTTCTGTCTACACCGACGACGCGTGAATACGTATCATTGCTCTTGAGAATATCTCCGACCGAATATGAGTCTACCTGCCGCTTTTGGGCTACGGTGAGGTCTTTGGACGTGAGGACCGTGGCTTTTAATTCCGGACCGGTCAGCGATCCATCTTCCTTGAGTCCTTCCCGAATTCGCGTATTCAGCTCTGCCCGGTCAGCCCTCGTGCCCGTGATTACGAGAGTACTCTCTCGTGCAGCGGTTGGCTGATTGAGAAATTCCTGAGCAACGTGCTGAAGCCGTTCTGCACGGTTGCCAAATTCAATAATGCGCCCCGTGCTATCCAGCCGATCTACCGCTTCGGCGATTTTGCCCTGAGTCGTCTCCTCCACCGCTTGCTTGATGATCGGATCTTTCTGTCTCAAGATCTCGTCCATCCGGACAGAGGCGATTCCATGATTGTGCAAGAGGGTGAAGCCGTTTCCGGCCTCGATGCTGCCAAGTTGCTGACGATCCCCAATGAAGATCGCACGATTGCCCTCGGCCTCTATCCGGCTCACCAGTCCGTGCAATTGCTTCGAGCTCAGCATGCTGCTTTCGTCAATAACATACACAGTCTTGCTTCCTTGTTCCTGGTCTGAACTGCCAGAGAGAAACCGTGCGACGGTTTCACTCTGAATGTGGGCCTCTTGCTCTAACACCCTTGCGGCGGCCGATGTCGGGGCCAAGCCGCGAAGTCCGTAGCCCTGAGACTCCGCGATGAGTCGGACCTCTCCGACGACGGTTGTTTTGCCTGTACCGGCTTTGCCCTCAACCGCCGTAAAGCGGTCCCCCGTCGAGAGGATCAAGCCGGCTGCGGCCTCTTGTCCTTTCGTGAGCTGACGGGTGAAGGCAAGAGCAGATAATTCTTCCCTGGCCATAATCGGCTCAACCTGCTGTTTCCCCTGTTTCATAATTTCGACCGCTTCGCGCTCAAGGCGCAGGGCCGTTGTGGTGGTGTAATGATCCCGTCCAAGCTCGTCTCGGAGCGCGATCAGTTCGCCGGATTTCACTTGGTTGGCAATCTCTCGCGAGACAGAAGCGTAGGTAACATTGCCGACACCGTGTCCGAGGGCGTGGCGCACTAAATCATGGTGACCAAACACCGTCTGGCGCTCGCTCACATGATCAACGGCCCAGTGAACCGATCCCTGACTCGTGGAAGGCTGGTGCTCTTCAAGCGGTTGGTTCTGGCGCGCCTGCTCGGTGATCTCCGTTAAGTTGAGTTCCACAGACTGCGCGCGTGTCTTCCAGTCTTGCTGAAGCTCCGTCCGATCCACGTGCTGCTTGGCTTCTCGGGTTTGGAGCGCGACACGTTCTGCCGTTTGGGCATCGTCCTTCCCGCGTGCTGCAAGCTCTTGCGCAATGTCCTGACGGCGTTGAGAAAAGTGTTCGAGTTGTTCGGGAGTGAATCCTTTCAGTTCCCATCGTCCGTCCGCATGCGTTCGTTCAATCTCATATCCCAGACGCTGAACCTCATTGGCGAGTTCAGCCCGATAAATGGCTCCTGCCGTCATCTTCAGGCGATAGAACTCCTGATTGTCCAACGCGCGCCATTCCCCATCGTCTCGTTGTGTCGCGTTGATGACCACTGCATGGGTATGGAGCTGCGGATCTTGCGCCCGGCTGGTCTCATGTTGAAATTGTGCGACCACCAGATTCCCGGTCCGCTCAATGGTCGTCACCCCATCTTGCGTGATTCGTGCTTGACTCGCTTCGTTCTCAACATAGTTCATGGCCTTGCCGACGGCCTTGTCATGCGCCTCTGCAAGGCGTTCGTCATTCCCGACCAGTGCTGCAATCGAGACCGATTTTGGAGCGCTGTAGGTCAGGTCGAGTCCTCCGCGCCTCGTTCCATCACTGCGTGATTGGATCTCATTCCCGTCAGGCATGTGTCCTTCAAGAAGGGCGCGAAAGGTTTCTGTCTCAACCTCTCGACCTTCGAGGCCCAGGGCTTCCGACCCGCGCCCTGTCCATACCCCAAGCACTTGGCCTTCTCCGTAATAGAGCTCGTCCTTTTGGTAGTAGTTTGTTGCCTGAGCGGGGGTCACGTTGCTGATACTCAGCATGTCCTATGGTCCTTTCTCCTGAGCGATCCGTTTCAGTTCAAGCGAGGGAATGGCTCGGGCGACACTCAACGGCCTAATACGAGAGGGCGCTCTCGCGTAGCATTGGCGGTTGGTGGTGGGGCTGGAGTCTGTGGTTTCGATATGATCCCATGGCCCAACAGAAGATCCTCACGCATCTGGTAGATCGCTTCCCCTGGACCGTCTCCCTGGCCAAGGTAGTTGGGAAGTTCGACACGGGCGACCGGGTGTCCGGTCATGGACAGGAACGCATGATACGGAGGCAACGAAGCTAGTTCTGAAGCAAGGACGAGGGACTCCGTGGTATCTCGACGTTGCACGCCGATGGAATCCCGCTCGGCGCTGACACTCAGCGTGTGAGCCTCATGGGCTTGCTCGATCTGCTGTTGGCCCAGCATCTGTTCAAAGTACTTCCCCGTCTCGACCGCTGAGGTGCGGTAGAGGAGTTTCGTCATACAATTATTGATGATCGTATCCCGTTCGTCCTTTGAGTAGGCATTCAATCCCCCCAGGTCCTGGATTGAGAGCCAGGCGGAAGCCCCTTTGCTCCGCCCTCGTTGCAGGATGTTCAGCAGCGAACTCAACTTATTCAGAGCAGAGAGCTCATCCAGAATTAGATAGAGGCGCCGATCCTCACTGTCCGGTAGCTCCAGAAGGTGCATGCAGGCGAGGTCGATGGCCAGCGTCAAGATCGGGGCCAGCAGCTTACTGGTACTGGGCGGGTTCACAATCCAGACCCACTGCGTGGATTGCTCATCTCTGATCCATGAACGAAACGAAAAGTCGCCATCCTGCATGAAGCTGAAGGCCATCGCGTAGCGATGGAGGTTGGCCAACACTCCGGCGGCTTGCGGGGCGGCTGCTGAAGTGATGTGGTTGGCCACCTGCGCACCCCAGGGAGCAAGCCGAAGGAGCTCTGCGAGCCCATCGGCGTCGAGTTTGAGCGCCTCGGCGAGATCCTGGTTCCGCCGCATTCCCTTCGATGCCAGACTTACCAGCAAGGTGAAGAAGATCTGCCGTGCCGCATCGGACCAGAATTTGTCCGAGCTACTATCCTCCTCGACGACCACAGAGTGGGCGGCTGCAAAGGCCTGGGGAATCGATTCAAGCTCTGAAGAAAGAGTCCAACCGCCTGACGCGGCAAGGAAGGGGGAGAGGATGATGTCCCCTGGCCTCCAGAACTCACGGCAGAGGTCGAGCTTCGTATCATGCACCAGTGCTCGCTTTCTCAAGCCGCGAATGGTCCCGAGGACCGATCGCAGGAACGTTGTCTTGCCTGAGCCTGTGCCGCCGGCGGTGAGCACGTGCTCTGTCTCCCGTCGCTTTGGCAGGTACACAGCTCCAATAGCAATATCACCCTTCTGTTCTCGTCTCGTTCTCTTCGCGAGCGCTCTAGCGGTGGTTCGAAACTGGCCTCGGATATGGCGGGATTCGGACATCTTTCGGTCGCGGTAGCGATACCACATCAACATTACAACGAAGCAGATGGGATAGGTCCACAAGGCATCAGCCAGGAGCGGGCTCACTTGGCCCCATTCCCAAGCGATAACCGTACCAAGATAGTCACGAGCGTGTGCGGCGTGGTGGACACGTGCTCTATCGTCACCCGGCAGTGTCATCTTCACTGTGGCGTCTTTCGCGGGGAGTCCTGCCACAGCCCAGGCGAAGAACCATTGCGCTGCATGGCGTGGTTCCGGGACTGCCACGTCATCGAGCTCGACTTGGAACCACACGAAGGGGAGATAGACCAGGGTGGTGATGAGGATGAACGACATCACCACCATCCGGGCGTTCATACGCCAAGATGAGGCGAGGGAGTCATAGCCTCGTGCAGCGTCACCCTGATGCGACCGGTACCGAATGTAGGAATCTTGGCGGGTTAATGGCATTGCTACTGAGGTCCTTCCTTAGCGGCAGAAAGGTCAATGTTGGCGCATCGCCGGGCTTCAGCCAGGATCTCAGCGGCCTTGGCCTGATCGACCGCGGCATATCGTACGATGGTTTCCGTGAGGCGAATCAGGTACTGCAGGGTTCGGTCCTGCCTGAGCCCTCCGAGCCCACGCTGAAGCACGATACGGAGGGTGGCAGAGGGCGTCAGCTGGTCCTGTTTCGCCAGGGCCTGGATCTCCGCATGAAGCAGGGCCGGAATTCTGACGACCACGGTTCTCCTAGCGAGACCGTTCCTGGCCCGAAGGTCTGCCCAGCTCGTTGCGCCCTTCACTCTGCTCGACTGTAACTGACGTTGCTCAACGGCCATTGAGTTCTCCCTGTGTGAAGCAGGTAGAGGTGGTAACACCGACATTTCTGTTACAGCCTGCAGGACCATCGCGCAGACCGTTCAAGTTATCAGGGGCTTGCCGTGTAACAACCACAAGCAATTCCTGTTGCGTCGGGTGTGAATGAACCAGTCTACGTAGTGCGCGACTCTGCTAATTCCCCCCGAACATGGCCAACACGACCCTCTTGGGCCTGCTCAGCAAACAGGCGACGGAGCTCTCGATCGCTGATCAGGGCGGCTCCAAGGATTTCCGCAGCCAATTCAGCCTTTGGCTTCTGTGTGGCCCGTGTCAGAAATTCAAACAGGGCCGCTGGATATTCAGTCAGCTTCAATTTGATGACTGATTCCTGCGTGATTCGCTTCTTTTGGGAAAGCCGTAGCACCTTCATGGTAGTCCTCCTCTTGATGATGAATGAGCCCGCAACAATCTCTATCTACATATACCCAGCGTTCCGCGGCCTTCAGACCATCCGCAAGTCGTGATGTATCGCTAGAGGAAGTTTTCTACGAGTGGGCTAACTTGCCGCCCTCAGGCGGCCTCCCTCGATACCGGTAGTTGCAGGCGGTGGATAAAGTCGGCGGCGCGTTGCGCGTGGGCTGCGGCGCGGAAGATGGCGCGCTTGTCATCCTTCAGGACGGTGAGCCAGTGAGCGATATAGGAAGCGTGATCCTCACGGGGCGTAAGAGCCAGCTCCAGATCGGCGCACAGGAAGGCTGAACCCAGCTCGGCTACGAGCTCTTCCTCGGCATAGCCTTCGTCGCCCCATTTCTTGCGCCCGAATTCACGAGCGAGGCGCGATGGGTGCTTGGTCCAGTGCGTGGATTCATGGGCGAGGGTGGCATAGTAGCTCTGTGCATCGCAGAAGGCCTCGAACGGCGGCATGCGGATGTAATCCGGCTCCTGCGCGTAATAAGCTTGCGTCCCGCCATGGCGGATATCGGCACGGAGACTGGCGAAGAAGCTTTCCGCGTGCTCGATCCGCTGTATCGGTGAAAAGCGCGGTTCAGGCTTTGCGTAGTAATGAGCGGGCAGGCCCTCGATCTGCTCGACGTTAAACACCGTATAGCCCTTCATGAAGTGGATTTCATGTTCGGTTTCATCGCCAGAAACATCATCGGTTTCTTTCCGCGTGATGGAATTGGCGTAAACCACGAGTGAGCCTTTCTCGCCCTTGCGCACATGCGCCTTCAGCTCCAGGGCCTGCTTGAAGGTCATCCAGATCGGGGCTGCAAAGCCTTCGGCCATGGCCGCGCTCCAGAGCATCAGGATATTGATACCGGAGTAGGGTGTGCCGTTATGGCGCAGCGGGCGGGTGATCTTCCCGGCCGCATGCTCGGCGCTCCACGGCTTCATCCAGGTACGGACGCCTTTTCCCAGATCGGCTACAATTCGGTCGGTGACGCGGGTATAAACGTCCTGCCGTGTGTTTCCGTCGTCGTGAGTGTTGCCGATGCTGGTGTTCATGATGTCCTCCTTTTCGATGTTGATGTTGGCTCTCTCACAAGGCGTGGAGAGCCAACTCAACCCGGTAGGAGAAAAGGGGGACGGCGCGAGCGGGGCGGCGGGCGTGCCGGAGGGGTGGGTTGCACAGGGTCAACCGTGACAGAGCCGCATTTGCTCTGGCGCGGCCTGTGCGGCCCCGCAGGCTGAAAAGCCCGCCCGGCCCGCTGCGCATGAACGCCTGCGCCAGACAGCTATGAGGAAGGCAGAGCGGGTTTCCTCCTCGCTTTTAAATGACAGGAGAGGTAAAAAGTCGGAGACTCACGCTTGTGGGAATGATTAAGTTGCTCCTAGGAACAACATAGTGTATTGAGAATTTCGCCTTGGCATTTAAGGGGAGTTAAAGCAATTTGCGCGTGGTTGCAGTTTCAGTATGATGCGGCCTAGGTGAAAGAACGGGCATAAAATCCAAGTGAAGACTTTTCCGGCGGCCTGTGTTTGAGGAGTGCTAAAAAAGATCGTGAACCCAGAACCGACATCCGCGGCACATTCGAACCCTTGCCGAGTTCTTTCGCTTGACGGCGGCGGCGCCAAAGGCTTTTACACGTTAGGGGTGCTCAAGGAAATAGAAGCGATGATAGGTGGACCGCTCTGTGAGCGTTTCGATCTGATTTTCGGTACGAGTACGGGCGCCATCATCGCTGCGCTTTTGGCACTGGGTTACACGGTGGACGACATTCATACCCTCTACAAAGAGCATGTTCCTGCCATTATGCGCCGTCGCACTGCGCGCGGAAAGTCCGAAGCCTTGGCTCATCTCGCAAAAACCGTTTTCAGGGAACGTACTTTTGCGGACGTTAAGACTGGAGTGGGAATCGTAGCGACGCGGTGGGATTTCGAGAAGCCGATGATCTTCAAAGGGAGTGTAGCCCAAGCACACGGTCGGCAGAGCACGTTCGTGCCGGGGTTCGGATGCACGTTCTCTGACGCGGTGCAGGCATCCTGCTCGGCGTATCCGTTTTTCGAGAAACACGTTGTAATGACGGCCAAGGATGAGCGCGTTGAACTGATCGATGGCGGCTATTGCGCTAATAACCCGACACTCTATGCCATCGCGGATGCGGTGATTGCGTTGAAGAAACTTCACTCGGATCTGCGCGTAGTGAGTATTGGTGTGGGTGTTTACCCAGAGCCTAGGCGATGGCGCTCTTGGATAGCGAAATTTTTCTTGAGCGTGCAATTGCTGCAGAAAACGCTGAATATAAACACATTTTCTATGGAACAGTTGCGGACGATACTGTTCAAGGATATTTGGACCGTTCGGATTAACGATACGTTTGAGCGGCCTGAGATGGCAACCGATTTTATGGAGTCTGATCTTACAAAACTAGACATGCTGTACCAACGGGGCAGCGAGTCGTTCGCACATCATGAATCTGAACTCAGGGAGCTTTTCGGTATCGGGGCCGTGCGGGTTAAAGGCGGGGTGAATTAGACGATGGCCATTCCCGAATCGCAGCTTGAGACTTGGGCCCACCAAGGCTCGATCAACCAGTCGAGCAGTACATATGCGACGATAAAACGGGCGCTCGAAGCGTCCGACACGAAATATGCCAGGAAAAGCTACGAGGTCTTCCTGCAGGGTTCGTACGGCAACGACACCAATATCTATGCGGAGAGCGATGTAGATGTCGTAATTCGTCTGGATGATGTGTACTACTATGACATCAGTGATCTGACGCCTGAGGAACAAGGGCGATTCAACGCGGCACTTATTCCTGGAACGTATCCGTATGCGCAGTACAAAGCTGACGTGATCGCTGCGCTGGTGAAAAGTTTTGGTGCGGCCGACGTAAAAGTGGAGAACAAGGCGGTGAAGATCAAAGCAAGCGGGAGCCGGCGTAGCGCTGATGTCGTGGTCGCCTGTGACTTTCATAGGTATTATCAAGGAATATCAGGTGTGCAATATGTGCCGGGGATTTGCTTTTTCGATTCAGGCAACAACAGGATCGTCAATTACCCGAAACAACACTCTGCAAACTGCACGACCAAGCATCAAGAGACGAATGGGTGGTTCAAGCCGGCAGTGCGTATTTTGAAAAACATGCGGACTAAGCTGGTCGATGATAGTGTGATCGGTCAGGGGATCGGGCCCTCATATTTCCTCGAAGGACTGCTTTACAATGTTCCGAACGGGGAGTTTGGCGGGAGCTACGAAGATACGATGGTGGCGGCTATTAATTGGGTGCTAAACGCGGATCGCAGTAAGTTCTTGTGTGCCAACGAAGAATATTACTTGGTGCGGGATACGCCGATAACCTGGCCTGTCGCTAACTGTGATCGGTTTTTGGATGCGGTCACGCAGTTGTGGAATAACTGGCGGTAATCGGGAAATGGTTGATGGGCGCGTTTTGTAAAAGCTCTTATATGAACTCCAAATCAGGGAGGCCTGATTCCAAGGCTGCGGGCATACTCCGATACAACGCGCTTAACGCGGCAATTTCCAGCACAACCTTCACAGAAGTAACTTGTTCAGACCTTACCGCTCATGAAATGATGATGCTCTCTGTGCCAAGCGAGTCGTTTCTTGTGTTTGTCCGTTAACGGGATGGGGTTCTGCCAGCGCAACTCGGCACTGCCCGCCTCGCTCAGGGCGAGCGAGAACAGAGGGCGGCCCCCATCATCGAAAGTGACAAGACCACGGTCGAAGGCGGCGTCCCAGAGCGCTGACAGCAATAAACCGTTATGGACGTCGAGCCGGTCGGCGTCGGTCTGGCAATTCTTCCACGGGATGATGTGCGAGGCGCGCAGCAATGCGGAATCTGTAATTCCCGTAAGCGGGCAGCGACCCTGCCAGTAATCCATGAGGCCCGCGCGGAAGATGTCCTGGCCGATCCGCTGGACGACCAGCCGCTCGGCCTCGGTCGTCTTCGGTAGATCCTTGATCTTCGTCTGGAAGTCCCGCAGCGGCGCGTCAGGCAAGCTCACCGCCAGTTGATAGACACGCGGCAACACCCCATAGAGTGCCCCAAGCGTGTCGAAGGTATAGCGGGCAAGCCCAGGCCCCGCCATCTTCGCCACAGGCAAAGCCAGCTCCTCGATGACGCCGGAATGATCGAGGGCGAGAAACCATGGCCCCTGTGCTCCTGTAGCGGCGAGATGGATCGTGCCATGTGCTGTGGTGGAGCCGAAGGCCAGCCAGCCTTCCTTTTGTCCCAGCAGTCGGCGAAAGCCGTTTTGAAAAGCGGCCTTTTCGCACTCCTCGCGGACAATAAATGACTGTGGTGACTCAATCATCACATCCCCATCGCCGTGAATTCGTCTCTTGCTTCCAGCCGGTCCCAGGCGGCGAGCACAAGGCGGCGGGTGCGATATTCACCATATTCACGGATTTCCCTTTCCTTCAACACGCGGAAGGTTTCCGATGGGTAATCGGGGCCCTTCACGTCGGCGGGATCAAGGATGTAGCGCAGTTCATCGCGGATCAGGCCGTAGGCGCGGGCATAGAAGGCATCGAGATCAGCGCGCAGGTGGGCGCGGCGGTCCTCGTCCCAGGCGAAGGGCGGACCGTCATGGCCCAGATCGCGGGCGAAGGGGGCGAGGCTGTGCGAGGTGTAAGTGAGTTCCAGAACCCTCGGCACGATGAAGGCAAGACGGGATTCAGTGTAGAAGGCGGGGGGGAGGATGGGCAGTTGTTGATAGATGAAGAAGTTTAGGTGCGTCCCACCAACCTTGAAGCGAGTCGCGAAGTCACAGGCAAGCGATGACAGAGACCCTGCAAGCGAAGCAAGTCTGCGTGGATCGGCGGCTGTGCTGAACAGCATTAAGGGTAAGTTGTTTCCCACCCCCACCCGCGGAATTACCGTGGCAATCACCGTTCGCTCGTTGGTCGCGTTGGTGATGTCACGCCAGCCCATCAGCCAGTTCCGCCGCCATCCTTTTGAGGCGAGGCGGTCGGTGACTTCGCTGTCTGGCACCCAGTAGCGGGGTGCGGGCTCGAAGCCGGGGTCGGCCTTCTGCTCGGGACCGATATCCGCACTGTCTTCGCCATTCCCCGCGTAGCCTGCCCAGCGGTGGTCGAACTGGTGGATCATTTTCGCCTCGTAGAGCGGCACGAGGCGATCTGATCCACGCCTCCAGTCGGTGCTGTCCCGTGCAAAGCCTTCGGCCGCAAGCTGCGCCGCGGTGCGGAAGAGGTGGGAGTCGGAGGTCATGTTGAACAAGCCCTGACGAAACTCCACGCCCCACGGGTTGCCATTCGCGCCCGTGCCTTCGTCGATCAGAACCGGGACGTTGGCGTAGATCTTCGCGGTCAGTTCGGCATCGGCACGGGAGCGAAACAAGGGTGCAGTCTTGGTATTGGGATTGATCGACATGATCTCTTCGGGAAAAAGCCGATATCGCCTTTCCCTGTCTGCCAAATGCTCTGTAGAAAGGAGATACGAAGCGAATTCGGCGGGCTGTTCTGTTGCGCCAATCGTGAGAAGGGCAAATGGTGTATCCGGATGAATTGCCGGGAAGATCTTCCATGCATTATCGAACATCAGGGCTGAGACAATCCGCCGCGAACGAACCAAATCCTCAAAGAAGAAGCGGGTTGTGAAGTCGGTCGCTATCCCCGTCGGAACGATTACTCCAGCGCGTTGCCTGGCGAGGTTGGCAAAGAGTTCGGCAAATAGACTGTAGGTGTTGACCTTGCCACGCGCGGTCAGGTCGAAGCGCCCGGATTCTCTGGCAAACTCGTTGCTCGATTCGAACTGCCGCTTGTCCCGCGTGAATTGCGCAAAGGCCGCGGGGTCGTCATGCTCGAGCGCAGCGATGGCCTTTTTTCGCGCGGCTCCAGTTAGCGCGGCGATCTCAGGCTTACGGGTGGCGAAATACTCCTCTTCCCCAAGCTGCATTACGTCCCACGGCGGGTTGCCCAGCACCACGTCGAACCCACCGCGCTGCATAATATCGGGGAATTCCAGCGGCCAGTGGAAAACACGGGCGTGAAGAGTTGCCTTGGACACCTCAGACATCGAAGGCAGTATCTTGCCCTGATCCAAGGCGCGCCAGACATCTTCGGTCGTGGGAATAATATGGGTCGAAGCACCAGATGGTACGCCGCCGGTTTTAGGCAAGAGGAAGGCCGCGACATAGAGGTCCGAGGCTGCTCTGGCGCGGATAAACAACTGATCCTTATGCAAGTCCGCGAAGCGTTTTGACTTGGCGTCGATCTGCTCCACTGTGTCTTCAGGCAAACCACGGAAAGCGGAGAAATCGACCGCCAGTGGCTTAGTCGTCGGCATGGTAGCCTGGCCGGTGCCGAAATCAAACCCGCCTTGGCCTTTCTTGGTATCCCTATTGACCTGCAGGTAGTATTTAGCTGTGTCCTTGTCGTCGCCGGTGAGAGGCTTGTAGGCGGCATCGGGGATACCGTCCTGAAGAGCCTTAAGATCGAACACACCAAGAAGCGCGTCACCGCATCGGATCTGCGCATCGAAGAAGCCAAGGGGAAGGCCTGGATCCACCGTCTCGATCCAAAGCGCGACTTTGGTCAATTCGACTGCCATCGGATTGCGATCAACTCCATGGATGCAGCACCGCGCAACATCACGCAGCGCATGGCGGAAATCGGCAAGGGACGGCGTTCCTTCTGTTCGGATGCGGGCAAGGCGTGTGGCAATGCGTCGGGCTGCGGCAAGCAGGAAGTGACCTGATCCGCAGGCAGGATCGATAACCGAGAGCTTCAGCAACGTCTTGGCAGGATCGTCCGCCTCGGCCTCGGTCTTCTCCAGCACGGGGTCGAGCGCCGTATCGAGCAGCGCCTGCACAAGGCTGTCGGGCGTATAGTAGGACCCGGTGGTCTTGCGCTGGTTGCCCCTTTGCTCGGCTGTCTCGGAGGCAAAGGCGAGAGTCTTGCCATCATCGCCGAGTTGAGGCTGGAGTTCGAGAAGGGATTCGTAGACCGAGCCCAGTTCCTCCGTCTCCATCGCACGCCAGTTAACTGGAACCATGCCGCTTTTGTCAGAGAGCCAGGACAGGCGGTAAAGGGCATCCATGAAGGCCTTGTTCTGCAATCGGGCGGTTTGAAGGTGAGGCAATTTGTCTTCGGCGAAGAGCCCGCCGAGAGCCGGCAGCGCGAGCCGCTCCTCACCATGCGCAAGGGCGCGGAAGACAATCTTGATGCTTTCAAAGCGGTCGTAGTGCTTATCCCAGGTGGCGGCGCGAATGCATTGGGCACGTAGCGCGGTGAGGCTGTAGCCGTCAGCATAGAGCGTGCGGGGCTCGGGTTTCGCCTTTTCGGGATGAAGGAGATTCCTATCTTCGGCCACCATCATGAAGATCAAGCGATAGACGAGGCGCAGAAGCTGATTGAACCAGTCGGTCAGATTGATTTCGCCGGATTTCAGCTTGGTGGCAAGATCCGGGTTGGCTTCAAGAAAGCCGGAGCCGAGCACTTTGAGCGCGAGCTGGACCTGGTCGGCAAGGCGGTCTCGTGCAACTTCGCCTTCGCGTGACCCTGCGGCGCGCCACAGCTCAAGAGCGCAGTCTGTCGCAGGTGTGCCCGCTACCCCAAATCGGCTGCGATGTATGGTGAGCCAAAGGGCGGAAAACGATGCGGCATCTTCGTTGGAAAATATCTGTGCGAGGTCAGCTTCGATATAGGCCGGGCGGGTGAGTGAGGCATTGTCACGCATCAGTCTGATGAGGGTTCCATTCGTGACGAGCCCCCACAAGGCGTTATCGTGCTCGTTCAAATAGTCCTGAAGCGCAAAGGCTGGCGACCGCGAGCGATCCGTCGAAAGACTTGGGCTACGACGGTCGAGCTTGTCTTCAGCTGGCGGCACAACAACGATCGGTATGCGTTTCCCAGCTAAGAAAGCCAGCGGTGCCTCAGCGGGCACTAGATCATCGAAGCCAAAGGTTTCCTTCAGGAAGTCCCTGATAAAGCGACACGTCGCTTCCGCCGATTGGTTTTCCAGCTTAGTAAAGGCATCGAAGTGAGATTGACCAACACGGAAAGCAGTCGAAATCTCATCCCTGATCGTAAGCCCCTTGCGAATTCCGTAACTTTCTCGGGTGTTGATATCATCTTTGGGCTCGGCAATCTGCGCGACCATGGCCGGTGCGATGAGATTGCCCTCAAGCGTGAGGGACGGCCAGGTAGACATATCACTAATGGGTTTTTGCGCCATGACTTAGCCCTCGCCTGGCATCAAGACGAACAGGCCAATCACATCAGGCGGATGAACGGCCTCAACAGTTACTCGCGATGCGGAACCTGCAGCGACGCGAAGGCGGGCATGGTCATGCATCAGGTCATCAGCCCGTGACTGGACAAAATCAGCCAACGGCCCTTCCAGAAGGCTTGGGAGGTTTTCCTTTGCTTTAGTGACAAACCGCTCGCGGGCAGATGGTGCCAAATCAGCTGAAGCCGGTGTATTGAGAAGGTTTCGTGCAACTTCGCCAGTGGCAACAATTATATTTCCCTGAAGCGCGACTAGGGCAGCCTCTTCTGCAAGAAGAAGGCGTTCTTTGCGGGCGTGGACAGTTAACTTATATCGAATGCGAAGCAATGCAAGGCGAGTCATCTGCTGAACGGCGCTGGTTGGCCAAGCACCTACCCGTCCGATGCCAAGACCAGAAAGTGATTGAGGGTCGAGGGATGCTTCGACCAGTGCGTCGGCCAGAGTTGTTGTCAGGGGATGTGTCCTAGTTAAGAGTGTCGTCCCTGCCGGGACTGGATCAGCCGTTGCGAGGCGAACGGAACCCATTATGTTTCTTTGAGAGAGTCGTTCTTTTAAGGTATTTTCAAGCGCGTGGACGTGTGCTAACAGAAAGGACTTCCGGGCTTCGAGCGGAACACCAAATCGCGACATAGCCTGCTCGATAAACAATTTAACATCGGCAGGCGATCCCAGCAGCGATTGTGCTTTCTGCCATTCGGGAGCAACCTCTTGAGGTTTCATCGCATTTTGAGCGAATCGAGCGCGGGATTTTTTCTCGTTTTCAGAAGTGTCGCGCCAACGCGTCTCCATCACCTGTTGCTTATCATCAAGCCCGAGGTCAAGGGCCAATTGGCGGTTGTTGCCCCGGCGCAGCATCATTGAGGCCAATAGAGCATCAGTGACAGGTCCACGTTCGTCTGGCAGCGGAACCGTCACGCCCGTGGCTTTTCTGATCTCCTCGGCTTTACGAAGTATAACGTCGAGAACTGCGCCATCGATCGCACTGTCTGGTGAGAACATCATGATAGACCGAACGAGTTCGGCAGGTTGCCCAAACCGATCGACGCGGCCTTCTCGCTGCTGATGCCGAGTTGGATTCCAGGAGAGGTCATAATGGATCACCGTGTCAAACAGTTGCTGAAGGTTAATCCCCTCAGAGAGGCAATCCGTTGCAACCAAGATTCGTTGTACTTCCTTGGCGTCATCGGAGGGGGCCATGGCAGCAACGCGGTCACGGCGCTCGTCTGGTGTGAGAACGCCGGTAACGGCTTCAATGGTGAGTTTTGGAAACGCTTTACGCAATCCATCGCGAACATGTTCTGCGGTTGCCAGATAACGACAAAAGACGACCGGATTTGCCCCTGATTTAATGAGGGGCTTCACGGTCTCGACCAGGGCTGATAGTTTGGGATCTGGTTTTTGGACAAGCTCTTTGGCACGCTCCAGTAACGCTAAAAGCGCAGGGTCGGTATTAAACAAAGCGCTCGGTTCAATGTCCACGGCGTCTTCTTCGTCTCCATCTTCATCATAAATCTGATCTTCGAGACGATCGTGCTCAGTGATAGCCCGATTCCATAGGGCACTGAGAGCAGCGTTCGGGGAAGAGCCAATGCACCTCATCAAGGCGAGAGTGCCCCAAAAAGCTAACCGCCGCTCGCGCTGACCTTGACCGGCTTTTGAGACGACGCCAAAACAGTAGTCCAGAACAGCTTCATGAAACTCGAGGTATTCCTGTGATAGTCGGTAAGGGTGTTCCGTTGTTTCGTGCTTTGGAAAGGTCCGGTCTTCCCTCCACTCACCTGAAATGAGATCAATGCGGCGGCGCTGGACGAAATGTCGAGCAAGACGCTCACGATATTTGGTGTCATCAAAGTCCATGGCGGCAAAAGACGGGTCGATCAGGGAAAGCAGTCGTGCGAAGGCCTGTTCATCTCCTGAGTGCGGGGTGGCGGTCAGCATGATCAGTCGCCGCTCAGGATCGCGAGCCAGTCCGGAAAGCAGATCGAAGCGTTGTTGTTTACCTTTATGGGTGCCCACGCATGCGTGCGCCTCATCAACAATCACAAAATCAGGACAGGCGCGAGCAAATGCATCCCGGCGTTTTTCGGCCTTGATGTAGTCAAGACTGACCACTGTGTAGGGATAGGCTTCAAACAACGTCTGGGCAAGAGGGAGGTCACGTTCCAATCGGGCGGCAGTGCCTGACGTGACAGGCACTGCCTCAATGCCAAAGCGGATGTTAAGTTCCAGAACCCACTGTTCGACAAGGTGCGGTGGGCACAGTACCGAGAACGCTTCGACTTCGCCGCGGTCCATTAGTTCGCGTAAAATAAGCCCCGCTTCAATCGTTTTGCCGATACCAACGTCGTCTGCGATGAGCAGACGAGGGACCTGCAAGCGAAGAGCCATCAGGAGAGGCACGAGTTGGTAGATGTGCGGGTGAAAAGACAGCTGTGCCGCTGACCGAAACGGGCCAGCCCCGCGCCGTAGTGTCAGTCGAAAAGCATCCGCGAGCAGTGCAGCTTTAGACTGGACGGTCATTACAGCATCAGAGGGTAGCGCGAAGTGGGCAGGTTCGACTGGCAGTATCTCCAGTGTAGGATCAAGAATGACGATATCGTTTTCGCTGCCCGAGAGGGGACGCAGAGCCAGTATGCCCTCGCGAGGCGAAGGAAGTGCGACCCATTCGCGACTGCGCGCACGAACCAGATCTCCAGGGGCGAATGGAACGGTCATGAGCTTACCCTTTAAGCAAAGCAATCATGGCAGGAGGGATGCCCCCTGCACTGTTGTCTGGCAGTTCGAAGAGCGTCCAACCCTTGGTTTCTGCGTTCTCACGGACTGTTGGTGTGACGGGGGTCAGTGATGCGGCGACAAAATGATTGCGCCAGACAAAGTGGAGTGTGTATTCGCCGAACGTCAGAGTGGCGATATCGGGTTCTGGAATGCCAGCATGTTTAAAGGCGACCTTCCAATCACCGGTGTCAGGTGTACTCGGAGACGAGGCGGCCATGACAAGCTCACCCCTTGCCAGATCGACCAACAGCTGCTTTGCCTCAAGACTGCTTCGATCGATCATCTCATGATCGGGTTGATTGAAATACGATAGAAGGCAGCGATAACAACCGCGGACACAGGCTTCTTCTGTGCGATCCGCAAGGATGCTGGCATCTCCCGTCGCGACCGCTTCCTCAACCCTGTCGAAGTGCATGAGGGTAAGGGCTTCTTTCGCGACCTTGCGAATGGCAGTGGGATCCTCGACAAGCCGGTTCAGGACGCCGGCGCCACCCTCCGTCGCCTCATACGCTAAAATCGACCGTCGGTTATCCCGAGCAGGCAAGGGCTCGCCAAGAATCTCGCCTTCCTCAAGCTGAAAGACGACTTCAATGCCGCGCAGCAAGGCATGATGAAGAGTTGTGATGGTTGCAGGAGTGTAGGCACTAGGGTCAGAGAAGCGGAACAGAAGCGCGTTCTTGCGATCTCGTACAATGGGGACGATACGAACAGGCACAATAACATCTGGCGGCGGGTCAACGTCCGGATCCTCATCTTCAACTTTAGCCCAGTAGCCACTGCGGGGGTCGATGTTGAATCCGAAGACCGTTTTGTTTTTGCGGCGTTTCAATCCTTTATTGAGACGACTAATCTCAGCACTGTTGGCGTATTGGAGCGCGAAAATTGGTTTCGTGTCACAGCAAAACTCCGCTTCAGTTGTGTGAATACGACCATCCCGCATAGGCCAGGAGAAGATCGTCTGAATATCAAAGCCCTGACGCACCCTTTCTTCGTCATTGGCCGTGATCCGCTCGGCAGGAGCGGCTTCAACGTTATCAATTCGTAAGGTCCGTTGCACCGGAATCTGGCCGGCCATTGACGTGGTGCACGCATGACACCGTTCTACTTCGCCTTCGTGGCAGGCACCACAGTTCGAGCAGATAAACAAATCCTTGGTGGCCAACTCAGACCCATCGCTGTTGCGGGCTTCAGGCGGAAGCTTCGCTTTCATTACGCGATAGGCGCGGCCCTCATGATAAATCAAACTACGAGGACCAAACTCTGAGATCGCAAGGAATCGAGCCCGCTGCAGGAATGACCCGGACTTTCCTTCGCCGGGAATGAAGGCGTAGAGCGGGAGGCGCGGAAAATTATAGCCAGGCAGAAATCCCTCGGTCGCCAGATAGCGATAGGAATAGAAATCCGATCCGTTCGAGGCTTTGCCTTGCTCCAGTATGGATATCTGATCACTGGCCTGCATCTGAGCAGCTTTTATCTTGCGCCGATCCGCGCCTGAAAGGCCGGTGATTTCCGAGCGGGCGTTCGCCTCCATGAGCTGCGTTCGCGCAGAATTAAATAATTCGCGCCATCGATCGAAGGCTCTATCAAACGCTTCGGGAGCCTGCACGGCAACTGCGCGGACAAATTCCTCTGGGACTCCCATCCAGGAAGGTTGGGTGCCACCGACGGCTGCGAGGATCTGGCCCAGAACGCGTTTCATGGGAACCTGCGACTTTGCGGCAAGTGACGGTTGGCGAATGAGTTGGAGGATGTCCTGCTTCAGCGGGTAATTGTCCTGCTTCAGATCAAGAATGTCAGGAATATCGGGGGACAGCGCGAGTTTGGCCTCCGCCAGCCAGACTGCATGCAGATGTGATCGAACCAATTCTTCGTTCACGATATCGAGGGCGGGCGGGCGAACAACCCCGGCAACCATCTCATCACGGCGCCCAAAGAAATACTGGTCATGCGGTGACTGTGCAGCACAATAAGTGACGATAGCGGCCGCCTGGCCAGAGCGTCCTGCACGGCCTGCCCGCTGCGCATAATTCGCTGGCGTCGGTGGGACGTTGCGGAGATAGACCGCGTTGAGGGCTGAAATATCAACGCCAAGTTCCATGGTGGGCGAGCAGAAGAGGGCCGGGAGGAACTGGTCAGATTCTCCCGCTGCTTTCAGCTCAGCGGTATGTTCTTTTAACTTTGCCTTATCGTCATCCTCGAACCGAAACCGCCATTCCCTCCATTCCCGTTGCTTTTGAGAAACCTGAGCGGTGTGTTCTCGGCCTTCAAGTCCAGCATAACTGTTACGACCTGATTTGAGGTCTGCTGCGATCGCGAGATATAATTCATGGAAATAGCGGTTGCCTTGAGGCGTACCTGTGCGGATGGCTGCTCCTGGGACGATCCGGATAGCAGAAGGCGACAGCTGCCAGCCATGAAGATCGGCCTCGATTTGCACCAGAGAAACCAGGCCTTCTCGTGCCAACATCTCCATGAGTCCGGTCATTACGGTGAGAAAGTCGTTTCGCTTGAGTTTTTTACCAATGACACTTTGTTTGTTAATGCGTCTGCCAATGCGGGAATTGTGGCCTCCGCGGATTATGGTCTGTTCCTGTCGAAGACCCACCTGCTCTTTGCCAGGGGCTTGGAGAAGTAGGGTGGTACGACTTCTTGGCGTTTCTCTCTGATCAATGGCCCACGGGGTGCGCAAGAGATTTCTGGATTTTTGTCCGACGGTATCCAAAACAGTGAGATCCAGTGCTTCGGTACTGATCGCGAGCCCTTCCACCATCGCAGTGAGAATTTCTTTCAACACCTTTTTTCTAGCCGTCAGATCGAGCGTTCCCAGCTCAGGCAACACCGCCGCCATGGCGTCGCGGTTGTTCGCGACTTCCTCGAGTCCAATGAACTCAACATCGATCATGTTGAGCATAACGAGGCCAGGGTTGGTATACCGCCAGCCTCGGCGCAAATCTGTCCAGACGCGATTCGCGAGAACTTTGGCCAGAGCGCGCTGTGCATCTTCTCGGATGACGGCGCCCGCGTCTGGATCTAACATCCAGTGAACCAATGCATTTTTGTTTGAGGCCGTGTAGCCGAGAGCTTTCAGTGTGCGGAGCCCAAACTCATCTTCGCTGATTCCTTCATCGCCAGCATCGAGAACCGCCCTGAGAATGGCCCCACGGAGGAGACTTACGAAGAGGAAGTCATTGAAATGCCCCGCCTGTAGTGCCGCATCCTGGCGGTTGTCTGTAAATCCGAGCAGCTTGCGTTTTTCGCGCGGCACTCCGCTACTAGCACTGTTCATCCAGTGAAGCGCTGTCGAAACGAGCTGTGTAGTTGCGGAGCTTCGTCCTTCTCCTGAAAGGCCTGCTAGTTTGCTGCGTTCGCGCATACTAGGATGGGGTTGATCGAGGCAACATGGACAAAAGGCGAAGCGTCCTGGGATGAACCAGAATGGCACACCAGATGGGCTATATCGTCCATCAGGAGTGAGCGTGATCATTTGGGGCTGGCGTGATTTCCGGTTTGAGCGAAGACGTTGGACACCGTTGCGCTCTTCTCTCCAATCTTCAGGATATGTTTCAATTTCGCCTGTGAATTCATAATCCGGGTCACTATCCCCGGTCGGGGTCAAATAACCTGCAAGATCTTCTTCATGATCCTCGAGTGGGGTGTCATCGATGTTACGGGGCTGAAAGAGAGTGCCATTGTTGTCTTCAGTTTTTGTAACCACATGAAGTTCATGACCGCATTCGCGACAAAAACGAGTGGGATATAGACGATTGCCTGGGGCTTCAGGATCTTCAAGCTGACCCTCAAAGAGAATCCGTCTGGGGCGACTGGTTAACGTGACGAAGATCTCGCCTGCGCCCGAAATAAACCGATGCAGCTTGAAAGCAAGAAATGCTGTGGTGCCTGATCCCCCTCGCTCTTTTTCTGGCAGACTGATGCGATTAAGGAACGTTTCTAATGCCTTGCGGCAAAGTGGGGGTTCAACGCCACTATCAGCGGCGAGCAACATGACAGCGTCATTGAAGGAAAGCGGCTTCTTGCGTTTGAGTTCCTTGCCGTCCTCAAGGCCAATCGCAAGCTCTACCCAGACAGCGAGCGGATGTTGGCGCAAGATCTCGTCTGAAAGAATATCTGGGAGATCTTTGGTTATGACGTCGGCGAGCTTAGACCGAATATCATTGAGTTTCAGCCGATCATCTGTTGCACGCTGGAAGGATTCGTCGATAACAGATTCAGGACCAATTGATGACCCAAACAGTTGCGTTGCTACGTTAGCGACAGCTTCCGCTCGACCAGCACTCGATCCTTCGCTCGCCATTGTTGCCGATGTCCCGATACAGATCGGAGACGCCCCCGGGGCACATCGATTTCGAAGCCGTCGGACAAGGATGGCAACATCTGCACCCTGGCGGCCACGGTAGGTGTGCAGTTCATCAAGCACAATAAATTCCAGGCCATCGGCATTATCAATTACTTTAGTATCGATCTCATCCTGACGGGTCAGGAGAAGTTCAGCCATCATAAAGTTGGTAAGCAGAATATCGGGCGGATTGTCAGCAATCTGCTGGCGCTCTGCTTGGCTTTCCTGGCCTGTATAACGACGGACAACAGGTTTGATATGTTCGGGCAAGCCAGATTGGGAGATAAATTTCTCAATTTCCTTAATCTGACTGTTGGCCAGGGCATTCATTGGATAAATAATAATGGCCCTGGTTTTGCGCGGACGGCTCGTCTTTCGGGCTCTCACAATGGCATCAACGATCGGCACAAAGAAGCAAAGCGACTTTCCCGACCCCGTTCCGGTCGTCACCACATAGCTTTTATTGGCACGGGCTTTGGCGATGGACTGTGCCTGGTGGCGGTAAAATCGCAGCGTTCTAGAATCATCTAGGCGAAAAATCTTCCCCGTGGCCTCGTCAAGATCACCGGACGCAACCAAATCCTCAACGGTTGGCCCAGAGAGAAATCGTGGATTGACTGATAGGAGGGCTTCTGGCCAAAAGCGGCCGTCATCATACTGCCGTTGAATTTCCTGGCTTATATCATCGGTACGAATAGTGGTAAAGGAGCGTGAAAAACGAGCATAAGAATCGATGAGGTGATGATCGAAATCAAAAGCTTTCATCAGCGATCCCTGCTCATACTGTTCGGCGAGCAAGCCGCCGAATGTGTGCTGTGTCTAATATGCTTGATACGAAGAGGCGAGTAACCTATAAACCAATATTCAAGAACTATCAATGGTTTATAGATGTATTAGCGGTTCAAGAGTATAGCCATCACATTAGAGAGATGGACATCGCAACAGCAAAAATCCCTACCGGCTTGCTATTTTTTCTTTTGATAAAATCCAAAGTTGGGTGCCAGTTTACTTCATGCGGCCACGACCTGGAGGTCAATTGTGAAGCTGAGGGGACGCTCCGTGGTTTGACGGTCCCCGTTGGGGACACCACACTACTCCCGGTTATTCGTTGGCTCAACCTTGAGAGGAACATTCTTTTCAGATAGTACCGCCATTTCACAGATAATGTTTCTTGCGGCTTCATGGAGGAAGGTTCTTGTCGTGGGAGAGGATCTCCGTAGGGCCGGTAGGTAGGATCTCGCTGCCTCCCAGATCTCGACCACGAACCAGCATCTGTTACCCGCCTCATGATCCGGTGTCGTTACGCTTGAGTAACGTACGGAGCCTCTCAGTGATGAATATAGCCGTTCGCTGGTTCCACGCCTTCCGATCGCCGCGGTATTCAGGCAGGACCGAAAGGCGATGGTATGCCCTCTGTGCCGTCATCCTCGTGGTCACGGCGGCTATTGATGTCTACACGCCATTGGGGATTGCGGCTGGGGTGGGGTATCTGCTCGCCGTGGTCGTGGCCGGAATGGTGGACGAGGTACGACTTCCTTGGCGCGTGGCAGCTGTCTCGATCGGACTCACCGGGATGGGAGTCTTTTGGTCTCCACCGGGTGGTGCCGTATGGATCGGAGCCACGAATCGCGTCGGCCTCGCCATGGCCATCCTGTTGACGGCCTGGATCGTCGTTCAATGGCGCGTGGCCACCCACAGTCGCTCCCACGATCTCGCTGTTCGATTGCAGTCCATCCTCAGACATAGTCAGACAAGCATTTTCCTCAAAGACCTGCAGGGACGATACCTCGAGGTGAGCGAACAGTTTCTGTCTCTGACCGGGTTCTCTGCCGAGATGGTGATCGGGAAAACTGATCGAGACATGTTCCCCCCTGAATTGGTCGCAATCTATCGGGAACATGACGCCCAGGTTATCCAAGCCGGTGCGGCCATGAATTTTGAAGAGACCGTGCCGATGAGCGATGGTCTGCACTTCAATATTGTTTGCAGGTTTCCGTTGCGTGACGGGCAGGGATCGATCGTGGCCATCGGCGGGATTGCCACGGATATCACCGCCCGATTGCAGGCAGAGGCTGCTCGGAGCGAGGCTCAGGAACGTTTCGATCTCGTTGTCACCGCGACACAGACTGGAATCTGGGACTGGGACCTGCACACCAACCACATGTATTACTGCCCACTGTGGAAGGCGAGTCTGGGATATCAGGAGTACGAGATTTCCAACTCGCCGACGGAGTGGGAATCCCGATTACATCCCGATGACAAAGCTCGCGCATTTGCGCTTGTGGATGACTATTTATCCGGGCGCATCGGCACATATGAGCTGGAGCACCGCCTGCGTCATAAAGACGGCAGCTACCGATGGATTCAGACTTTTGCCCTGTTGCAGCGAGATGCCGAGAAACGACCCCGCCGGATGACCGGGTCGCACGTGGATATTACCGAACGGAAACGAGCCGAAGAGGCGTTGGCGCAGAGTGAGTCCACTCTGCGGAGCTTCTTCGACAGCGGCGTCATGATGATGGGGATTGTGGAACTGCTGGACGGCGATATCCTGCATGTCTCAGACAACCGCTGTGTGGCGAGCTTCTTCGGCACAACGCCGGAATTGATGCAGGGGCGACTTGCGTCGGAGCTTGGCGTCCCGCCGGACATCATCGCGTTGTGGCACCGATCGTACAACGAAAGCGAACGGACGAAACAACCGGTGCGATTCGAATATGTCCACCCGCAAATAGGCAGCGGGGTCGAACTGCGCCTTTCCGCCACCGTCTGTTGGATTGGAACAGGACCAAGTGGGCGGTCGCGTTATTCCTACGTGGTGGACGATGTCACGGAAGCACGATGCTTGGCAGAAGCGCTGAGCCAGACGGCTGAGCGATACCACGGGGTGGTGACTGCGCTGGCAGAAGGTGTCGTCCTGCATGATGAGCAAGGGAGGATTATCGCCTGTAATCCGAGCGCGGAGCGGATTCTTGGGCTCACGGCCGACCAACTGCTGGGGCGGACGCCGGTCGACCCGGGATGGCAGGCGATCCACGAAGATGGGAGTCACTTTGCCCCTGATGAACGCCCGCCGATGGTCACGCTTCGGACCGGTCGTCCCTGCACGAATGTTATTATGGGTCTGTCTCGCCCGACCGGGGAACAGCGATGGATTTCGATCAATACGCAAGCGCTGCAGAGGGCCGGAGAGGAGCGTCCCTACGCGGTCGTCGGGTCTTTCCATGACATTACCGAGCGCCGTCGGGCGGAGCAGGCCTTGCTGGAGGTGCAGAGTCAGCTGGAGCAACGCGTGCGCGAGCGAACGGCGAGGATTCAGCAACTTGAATCCCAGCGGTCTCAGGCGGAAAAACTCGCGGCGCTGGGTCACCTCGCCGCTGACATTGCCCATGAAGTGAACAATCCCCTGGCAGGGATCACCAATGCGTTTCGCCTGGTGAAGCAGGGAATCGGGAGCGAGCATCGACATTATCGATTCGTCGATCTCATCGATCGCGAAATTCAACGCCTCACGGCGATCGTGAAAAAGATGTACACCCTATATCAGGGCCTCCCGGCGACCGAACGACAGGCCAGCGGCATAGCAGAATTGCTCCAGGACGTGACCACATTGCTGGAGCATAGAATGACCGCGAAACGACTCCGGTTACGAACGGAGGTAGATACACCCCTTCAGGTGGTCAATGTGCCACGTTCCGATCTGTTTCAGGTGTTGCTCAATCTCGTGCAGAACGCCATCGATGCCTCTCTCCCCGGCAGTGAGGTGGTGCTGAACGTGTCCGAGCGCGATGGGCTGCTGCGATGGAGCGTGACCGATAGTGGGACGGGGATAGCTCCGGACATCTTGCCCCGTATTTTCGAACCATTTTTTACGACGAAGCCCGGTGCCGGTTGGCAGGGACTCGGACTCGGGTTATCTGTGTCGCGTGGGCTGGTGCAAGCCATGGGGGGGCGGATCGAAGTTCAGACTGACCTGCAACGAGGTTCGACGTTCACGATAATCCATCCGCTGGGACGGCCGGGTCCGGGGGAGGGAGTGTGTGCACCTCTGGCCGCAAAAAAGGAGCAGAAGGATGACGACCATGCCACAACGCATTCTTATTGCTGATGACGAAGAGACGTTTCGGGAATCCACGGCGGAAATTCTTGCTGAGGCAGGATATGTGTGCCGCGCAGCCAGGGATGCGGCTGAGGCCGAGAGCCTGCTGGAAACCGGTTACGATTTGCTGCTTACCGATGTCCGGATGCCGGGGAATTCTCAACTTGAGTTTCTTGAGACTGTTTCTAGGCGACATCCCGAGCTTCCCGTGGTGGTGATTACGGGGTACCCGACGGTCGGGACTGCGGTCGAGTCGTTTCGTCTCTCGATTGTGGACTACCTGATCAAACCGATCGGCCTGGAGGATCTGAAGCGGGCGGTGGAGCGCGGGCTTCGACGAAGGACCCTTGTGGGTGCCGTGAATGATGCGATGGCTGAGACAGCCAAGGTGGCTGGAATTTTCGATCAACTGGGACGGTCGATGAGTGAATTCGGGCGTGGAGGATCCCAGTTGGAATGGAGCGCCCATGAATATATGGCCCAGGCCATGGGGCACATCGCGCGGTTGTCGGCGCTCGTCGGTCGAACGTTGGAGGCCTCGCGCGGAAGCAAGCCCCAAGCTCCCACGGACGTCTGCGCCTTAATGCAGTGCCCCAGGCTGGACCGGTATGAGGCGGCCATTCAGGACGCAGTTGCGGTCATGGAGCGTACACGAAGCTCGTTCAAGTCGAAGGAGATCGGCGCGTTGCGGCAGCGGCTGGAAACCCTCTTGCGAGAGGGACGCCGACCGGGCTGATTCCCCTGGTATACCCGATGCACCAGGGGAAACTGCCCATCAAGTTACGCGAGGCATTTGCCGATAACGGTGGGGAGGCAAGGAGTTGGTTGCGCGAGCGCGTGGCCAGCCTGAGCGGCAGGGGAAAGCCTTGCACGTGGTAGGCGCATGGGTGTCCTTTGATGGAGCCATGCGCTTTTTTTTGCCTTCTTCCTTCCATGATGACAGGGGTGTCGTCATGGGGAGACCAGAGAAGGAGCGTTTCTCATGACGATCTGGTTTTCCGGGAACGTGTTCGCGTATGTCCTGGCTTCGGTTTCTGTCCTGCTCTACTTACGGGAGCGACGACGGCTGCAGGAGGCGTGCAAGGCGTGCGACCGACAAGCGACCGCACATCAATGTGAGCGTCAGGCCTGGGGACGGATGACCGGAGCGGCGGCGCCGCTGTTTCCTGCATTTGTTCGTGAGTTGAGGGAAGTCATGTCCCTCACGGAGACGGTGGCGTTGGATCTGTGCCAGCGATTTCAGCGCATTGCCCAACAGGCTGCACCCGGGGCGAGAGATGGCATGGGGGAGAACCATCAGTCACAGCAGGATGAAACGGCCGCTATGCAGCAGACCCTCGACGACATTCAGCGGATGCTGGATCAATTCGTCGAGAATGTGGGTCGGTTGGCGGAAGCCTCAAGCAGCTCGGTGACGGCGATGTCGGAGATGGAGACGCACACCAAAGGCATCGCGACGATGCTGGACCACTTGGAGTTTGTGGCCAGCGAAACGACGTTATTGTCCTTGAATGCATCCATTGAGGCCGCTCGAGCCGGCGAACATGGCCGTGGATTTGCGGTGGTCGCCCATGAGGTGTCGAAATTGGCGACTCAGTCCGGGCGCGCGGCCGGCGACATTCATCGTCTGGTCAAAAGTGTGGATGCCAGCATCGATCGAGCCAAAACGACCATGAAACATGTGGACGCGCTTGCGGCCCGGTATCAGGTGGAGACGAGGGATGTTCGTGCGCAAGTAGAGGCGGTGACGACGGCGATGTCTGCGAGTCAAGCGAGCCTGGAGGCGCGCGTCGCTGAAGCCGATCAACGTACCAGGAAGTTGTCCCAGGACATCGCGGGAATTGTCGTGTCGTTACAGTCCCAGGATGTGACTCGGCAACGCATTGAAAAGGTCACGATCCCGTTGGAGCAGTTGCACCGGTCTCTGTCGAAGTTGCCTGTCGACCTCGAAGGCATCGACCGCGAGTCCTCCAGGCTCACCGAGACCCTTGAGCAGGTTGCCGCAGAATGTGTGCAGCTCGGGCTGCATCCATGTGCAGAGAGAGCGTCTGTCCGGGGCCGGGAGGCGGTGACTGCCGCCGTCGAGTCCGATGTGGAGATTGAGGGACAAGGAGCGTGAGCGGCCCCTCCGACAGTCTATTCTGTGGTCCTGCGTACCATCGAACAAGCATACTCGTATTTGTCCCCTTTGTTGCGAACGACCAGTGCGCGGTTGACCTTGAGCAGTGAACGCACTCGGGGTTGTGTCGCAGGACAGAGATTTCCCTTGCCGGAGCCTGCGCGAGAAGATGATGCCGGTAAGCTAGGCAATCATAATGCCGGTCGACGGGTGCGCATGAGATCTATGGTCGGAAAGCCGAGGCGCGTGGCCTGCTCGACGAGGCGTTGAGACGAGGCGTTGATAGGTAGCCTCCTCCAGCTGGGGTGTTCTCGAGAGAATCCAGAGAAACCGACGATCCGGTGTGCCGACCATCGCGGTTCGGTATTCCGGATCAAGCGCCAGAATCCAGTAGTTCCCATCCCGTGATGACCCGAAGAGCCGCGCGAAGAAGTTATCGAAGACCACGGTGAGCCGTGCATTGGTTTTAGGGTCGAACACCGTCGCCACACCCTCCGCCCGATCAACTCTTCCCCTGTCGGTGCGGCACTCATTGTGAACTCCGATGCTGCCGTCCGGACGGCTGGTATAAATGGCTTTCGAGTCAACGCAGTGCCGCTGAAACCACATCGGTAGCCGGGCGATCTCGTACCACGTTCCCGCGTAGCGGGCGAGATCCACCGACGGCACAGTCGGCAATGTGTCCTTGTGCTCCACGCCCACACAGGCGGTGACGGTAAGGCAGAGAGCCAAAACCGTCAATCTCACGCTCAATCCGATCCAGCCACCTGCCACGCCTCGCATCAGCAGTTTATTAATCGACCCATACAATTCCAACGAACCAAGTTTCTGATCCCCCTCTGTAAAGTACCGTCGGGACACCACTTCTTAAGGAAGCTCTGATTAATTCTTCTGTATGATGATCTCGCTGTACATCACGTGAGCCACAAGGGCTCCCTCCACACATCGGGGACAGTCCGGCTCCTTTGAGCGGGGGCTCCATGGAGTCTTCGGGCAACCCGTCCTTCCTGATTAAGGACTGGCCAGGAGGCGTCGCCGGGCGAGATAGAGACTGGTTACACCACAGGTGACCGAGAGCCAGTTGGTATTCTTCACCAGCCCACGGTAGCGCACGTTCGCAAATCCGAAGATCCGCTTGATCACTAGGAAGACACGTTCGATTTTGGCGCGGACCTTTGACTTGGTGCGGTTCTGGTTGCATTCCGCCTCGCTCAAAGTCCGATGACGGTGGGCTTCCGTGTGGATGAAGCTCTTGGCGCAAAGGGCGTGGTGCCGGATCACATCGCGTTGCCTGCTGTAGGCGGCATCGCCCCACACGCGGGTCTCCTGCCTATGCAGTAGCGTGGGCAACATCTGGCTGTCATGTACATTCGCGGCGGTGGCCGCCACTGAATGAGTCAGCTTGGTCCGGCTATCCACGCCGATATGGGCCTTCATGCCGAAATACCACTGGTTGCCCTTCTTCGTCTGATGCATCTCCGGATCCCGTGCCTTCCGGCGATTCTTCGTGGAACTCGGCGCGTTGATGATGGTGGCATCCACAATGGTCCCCCGGCTGACCCACAGGCCCTGCTCGGCTAAATACATTCGGATCAAGGCAACCAGATGCTCGCCCAACTGGTGGGCTTCCAGCAGATGGCGAAACTTACAGATCGTGGTTTCATCGGGCGCGGGCTCACAGCCCAGATCAATGCCCACGAAGTGCCGCATGGCCCGCGAGTCATACAGCACCTCCTTCACCGCCGGGTCGGACAGGTTGAACCAATGTTGTGGGAAATGGATGTGGAGCATCCGCTCGACTCCGACCGCCGGACGACCGGCCCCCTCCGCCTTGGGATGTACGGCTCGATGACCGCTGTCAGATCGCTCCATGGAATCACCTGCTCCATCTCCGCCAGAAACCGCTCGCGGCGTGTCGGTTTCCGATACTGTTCCAAGCTGGCTTCCGCAAAGATCTGTTGCTGCATAGTGGGCTTCCTCATCCGTGCAGGCAGATCCATAGCAGAACTCCCGAGGAGAATAAATCAGAGATTCCCTAACTTATTCTCGCACCAATCCTGGTGATTCGCATTTCCTGAAGCCCTTGCTTGTGACGCTGGCTGCACGAAAGGGGCTGTCTTGGCTATATTCTTCTTAGGTCTTGCTGTATGTCGTGCTTGCGGGAGAGCTCTTGATCTCAACGCCCCCGTGGACCTTCCAAGCGAATGGTTAGTTTTCTGGGGGGAAGCAACTACCACCACTGTCGATGCCGACATGGGGTCGCGTTGTTCTACGAGGCTATGCAGGTGAGCGGCCAAAGGTGCCAAGAGAAGTTGATGCAAAGCGGTATTTTCATTGAGTCACGGCCGGCTCATGGGAATGTCGCTCAACTGCATGCGCGCTCGCATTGAGCTCTGTAATCCCACAATGATAATGTCCGCTTCTCCCACAGTAGCAAGGTCCTCGATAGACTGCCGGCTCTCATCAGGAGGGCAGGATGGTCAGAGAGGACAGGATCGTCATGAGTGGGAGCGAGTTTCGACGAGTCCATGTGATTCGCCAAGTGGTCGAGCAACAGCTCACGCAACAGCAGGCCAGTGAGGCGCTAGGAGTCACGACGCAGCAGATTCGCCGCCTCCGCCATCGGCTGCAAGCCGAAGGCGAGAGCGGGCTCGCGCATCGGAGCCGGGGCCAGCCGTCGAACCGGCGGAAACCGGCCGCATTTCAACAGCAGGTTCTTCAACTCTACGCGCGCCACTATGGCGATTTTGGTCCGACGTTGGCTGTGGAACAGCTGGCGACGCATCATGGCCTCACACTCAGTGATGAGACGCTGCGGCGCTGGCTACAAGCCCAGGGCATTGATCATTTTCGGCGCCGGCCACGTCCACACCGCACCTGGCGGGCTCGCCGCGCGCACCGCGGCGAACTGGTGCAGTTGGATGGCTCCCATCATGATTGGTTCGAGGGGCGCGGCCCCCGATGCGTGCTCATGGCCTACATCGATGATGCGAGCAGCCGGGTGTATGCCCGCTTCTATGACTATGAAGGGACCAGGCCAGCCCTCGACCGTTTCCAGCGGTACGTGAAGCAGTATGGGCTTCCCCTCGCCGTGTATGCCGATAAGCATACGACCTATCGCTCCCCTGCGGAACCGACGGTGGAAGAGCAATTAGCCGGCGTCGCCCCGACGAGTCAGTTGGGACGGGCGCTCCGGGACCTGGGCGTCGAGCTGATCGCCGCGCATTCGCCCCAGGCGAAGGGACGCATCGAACGACTCTTTCACACCTTGCAAGATCGGCTGGTGAAGGAGATGCGCCTGGCCGGCATCGCCACCCTAGCGGAGGCGAATCAATTCTTGCCGGTGTGGCTGGCGCAGCACAACCGGTGCTTTGCCGTCCAGCCTGCGCAGGCGGCTGACCTGCATCGCCCGCTTCCGGTCGGCACGGATGTGCGGGCCGTATTGGCCCTGCGGACGCGCCGGGTGCTCCGGCGGGATCGGACCGTGGCCCACGGCGGCCAGCTCTACCAAGTCCAGGACCGTGTACGCGCCACGCATGTCGTCGTAGAAGAGCGGGTGGATGGCACCCTCTGTCTGCTCCATGGTGACCGCCGCCTGACCTATTAGCGCATCGTGAAACCGTCTCCCGCCTTCGTGAATCCGCCGCCCCCTCAACGACCACGGTCCGTGGGCAAGCCGAAGCCTGCTCATCCGTGGAATCGGGTTGGGACATTCGCGACTGCCCGGCCTCGCGAGGCCAAGCCATGAACCGGACATTGCTATTGTGGTGGGAAGCGGACATTTCTACAGTGGGTGGACACGCTCGCATTGAGCTCTTGTTGTAACTGCGCTATTGTGGCTGATGAGGACGCGTGGGAGGTTCTGTCATCAAATAGCTGAGCAACCGATTCGTGTGCTCGACTCTTCCCCGAGGGGTGAGATGGTAGATGCTGCCGGTAAATAAGTCAGGATTATATTGAAAGTCGGAAGGGTTTCCGAGGATCGGTATGCCGAGTTTGCGAACTTTGTCCACGATTGCGCGTACCGAACCCTGGAGACGCGGAGAAGTAAGGTCGAGTCTGTCTTTCAGGGTCGGTGGCCATGTGATGTACACCTGAATGCCTTGGGACTGACAATCCACAAAAAAATCTTGCAAGGTGTCCCAGAAATACGCAGGCTCAACGAAATCAAGATCCAACTTATAGGGGTTGCCGTTATATTCGAGCGGATGCTCCGGCGCGCTTATAATGGCATCACCATGAGGATTCAGATTCAGAAATGAGAACATCTTGTCAGGTTGATGGTCGGGGTTATTCCACGCCGCATGGACAAGGCTCAGGATGTCCGAAGGGCTTTTTCGTTCTCTTGATCGAACGCGATCCAGATGTTCCCCCATCAGCTTCGCGATGACGCCCAACAAAACTCGCTGTGGAAGGACGGCGCGCAAGAACCTCAGTTTTTCCCTGCTCTCCAGTTGCCAAAAATACTCCGGGTACCAGGCCATCACCTGATTGGTAAACCAATCGCTATAGGGAGTCGTGGCGCGGTAATGTTCATATTCCAGAGGCAAGACCACGGTATCACCGCGTTTGAGGTACGGTGTCATTTCGTTCAGTAGGAAATGAACCGGTCGACCGATGTGAAGACCCAGATTAATCGTGGGGGTTCCTAGTGCTTGCTCGACTTGCTGAGAATCTATTCCAAAGAAGGCGCTGGATCCGGCTGCGAAGATAATTTTGTTCTTGTCCTGGTTTCGTGCGAGCAATTCGTGTTTCACAACTTGTGCATCATAGAGCCAATATTCAGCGGAGACTAGGGCACCGATCTGGTAGAGAAACGCTCCGATATAAACAAAAGTGCCGAGCGCGAGGGTGAGCGCAATCGTTCCCAAATATCTTGTCGGTAACGATATCGTCATGACGGTTCAGAAGTTCTCATAAATAAACCCGCCGGACTGCGACGTAATCGACGCAAGCCACACAAGGAACAACAGTCCCCCCACAAACAGGGCTTTTCTCAGCGAGAGCGGGGATTCAGACTCATGGGAGGACGCGCCCGTCCCTTCGAGCGCGTTGGGTAACTTTAGCACGATGAGACCGGAGACGACCAGCCAGCCAGTGTGGAGCATGGGCGTTGAAAGGAGGATATCAACCGGATAGATCGTCCACCGGCCCGCAGAGATGACGAGTCCGAGTTCATAGCCAAAGAAGCGCGCAAGTGCGGCAAGATGCGGCGCGGGTGTCTCAAGGTAGAGGAGTGCTTCTCGAAACCCGCCTGCCCAGAGTCCATTCAAGCCGAATAGGGATGCCGTAAGCTTGATCGCTTCGCGCACAGTATCTGCCCGAAACCAGGCCCAGCCAAAAGCGACGGAGAGAAAGGTCACTCCCCATCCAACTACAGGCGCACAGGCAAGCTCCAGCCTTCGCCAACCATGGTTGATCAGAAGATACCCGCCATGAAGAGCGCCCCAAATCACGAATGTCCAGCTCG
The DNA here is from genome assembly GCA_024998625.1 of Nitrospira sp. Taxonomy (GTDB): domain Bacteria; phylum Nitrospirota; class Nitrospiria; order Nitrospirales; family Nitrospiraceae; genus Nitrospira_A. Next base: position 37,828 of record JACOEL010000026.1, read on the forward strand.
CTCCGTGCCAGAGTCCGCATAACATCATGGTGAGAAGCAGATTCAGGTATTGGCGCACGGCTCCCTGCCTGTTTCCGCCGAGCGGAATGTACAAGTAGTCGCGAAGGAAGCGGGAAAGGGTCATATGCCACCGCTTCCAGAAATCAATGATGTTGGTGGCCTTATAGGGCGAATTGAAATTCTCGGGCAGGGCGATCCCGAACATTCGAGCAATGCCCAGTGCCATATCGGTGTAGCCAGAAAAATCAAAGTACAATTGGAACGTATAGGCCAGGATTCCTTCCCAGACCTCAACCATACCCAAGTTTCTGCCGAACGCGTCTGCGGTGAAGATGGGATTAGCATAGCCGGCCAGGGTATCCGCCATCACTACTTTCTTGAACAGCCCGATGGTGAAACGAGTCATCCCCTCGGCCAACACCGCGAGCGTCACTGCGCGCATGCGTTCGTTGAGTTGGGGGGTGATTTCGCCATGTCGAATGACTGGGCCGGCTAGGGTTTTGGGAAAGAAAGAGCAGAGGAAGCAGTAATCCAGGAAGTTGAAGCTCTTAACCTGCCCTCGATACACATCCATCAAATAGGCGATTTGCTGAAAGGTCAGGAATGAAATTCCGAGCGGCAAATAGCCGACGACCAGGGGGTACGTGGTGTGCATGATGGCATTGACGTTATCGAGGACGAATACCGAGTATTTGAAATAACCAAGCAGGGCGAGGTTGATCGTAATGCCCAAAGCCAAGAGGAGTTTTCTCCGCGATCCGGGGTCTGTGCTGTATCGGTGGATGGAGCATCCGATCAGAAAGTTCATGCCGATCGAAGCTAGGAGCAGTTCCACATCGGACAGGGCCCGCCAACCACAAAACACCAGTGACATGCCGACCAGTCCGGCGAGCGCAAGGCGAAAATGTCCAACTCTGTTGAGTAGGAGGTGGAGGGCGATGGTGAGCGGCAGAAAGAAAACAACAAAATCGAATGAATGGAGCGGCATGATGATCTTTGAAGTTTTCTGGAATTACGTTCTCTTCGGAATCAGTTGTCGGCTCGCGATGATTTCCCCTAGTCTAGTGGCCAAATTGAGATGAGACGGCCGACACACTGACGGCAGTGAGGCGTTATGTCGAAGAGCCGCAAGTTTGCGACTCAGCGCATGCGACAGGCAGCGTACATTGGCTGGGGGTTGTCCGTCTTGGGGGTGGGTTAGGCTGTCCATAGTTTACAAGACACTGGCCGCCCCGGCAACCCATTCTTTCTTCGGCGAACCATTCGGTCTGCATATTTCAATTTGACTCTCGTGCCGGGAAAACACTGATTCCTGTTGAGTTTAAGTAGGGAGGGTGCGCAATGCCCTGTATGCGAGCGCGGAGAAATTTTTCTTGTTGTGGTGCGTGGGACGAGATTATGCCGTTAGTATCACGTCAGAACGCGGCCGGTCGACGGGTGCGCATGAGATCTGTGGTCGGAAAGCCGAGGCGCGTGGCCTGCTCGACGAGGCGTTGATAGGTAGCCTCCTCCAGCTGGGGTGTTCTCGAGAGAATCCAGAGAAACCGACGATCCGGTGTGCCGACCATCGCGGTTCGGTATTCCGGATCAAGCGCCAGAATCCAGTAGTTCCCATCCCGTGATGACCCGAAGAGCCGCGCGAAGAAGTTATCGAAGACCACGGTGAGCCGTGCATTGGTTTTAGGGTCGAACACCGTCGCCACACCCTCCGCCCGATCAACTCTTCCCCTGTCGGTGCGGCACTCATTGTGAACTCCGATGCTGCCGTCCGGACGGCTGGTATAAATGGCTTTCGAGTCAACGCAGTGCCGCTGAAACCACATCGGTAGCCGGGCGATCTCGTACCACGTTCCCGCGTAGCGGGCGAGATCCACCGACGGCACAGTCGGCAATGTGTCCTTGTGCTCCACGCCCACACAGGCGGTGACGGTAAGGCAGAGAGCCAAAACCGTCAATCTCACGCTCAATCCGATCCAGCCACCTGCCACGCCTCGCATCAGAAATTTGTCAATCGGTGCGTACATAGTGTGCACTTGAGGTGTGTTGTAAAGATCCGGTGTTTGAGATCGTCAGCATGGGCCGTCACAGCCGTGGTCCTATCATAACAAGTACCAATGCCGCTGTGCAGGCGAACGAGGGGAGGCAAGGCCGTATGCAGGAGGCTGTGCCGAGTGAAAAACCGCGCCGTGCTTAGCCCGTAGCCTCTTGGAACTTTTTCGGTTCGTTGTGGGCCATCGGCGTGTTCAGCCCTGCATCCTAACCTTCAATGCGTGGCGTAACCTCCATATACCTAGGTGAATGTCTTGGCCTACCAAAGTTCTTGTTGCTGCCCAACCTCCGGGGAATAGTGCGTCAGGCAATCTCGCCATAACATCGCCTCTGTCCTGCGGGAGTCCGGGCGACTCGCGAATATTGCATCACTCTTAGTGAAACAAAGGGGGAACAGCATGGCAGAAAGTCAGCATCCTATGCAGCGTGGGGATAAATCGGTAGCCGTAAATGTTCGTCTGAAACCCGTTTCCACATCGGACCAGCCGATTCTCGTGAACTACACTCATGTTGGTCTCTCGGACGGACTGGCCTATGTCGATTTTGGGTTTCTAGAGCCTGCTTTGTTGAACGCCGTCGCCACGCGTGCGAAGCAAGGCGAAGTCACACCGAAACAGGTCGAAGGAATCAGCGCGGCACGTGTTGCCTTACCTCTCGATTCCGTGGTGCGTCTCTATCAGCAACTTCAGCGGGTGCTGGTCGGTCTCCAACCTCCTAAGACCAAACAATCCTAACCTGTCTGAGCGACATCTTCTCCATGGAAACGTTGACGTCCAATCCTGCGAATTGCTCTGTGCCAAGTCCCGTTACAGATACGGGCTTGTTATGCCTGCTCATGGTCGCCAGGTTCCATGACCTGCCTGTTGATGGGGGACAGATTCAGCATCAGTTTGGGCAGTCGGGCAAGGTGCTCGCGGCGCAGGAGTTGCTGTGCGCGGCCAAACACATCGGGTTTCGAGTCGGTCTTGTGACTGCTCGGTGGGATGAGCTGGCGACTACGCCATTGCCGGCCATTGTCCAACGAATCGATGGGCGATACCTCGTCTTGGCCAAAGTGCAGGACGACAAGGTGCTCATCCATGATCCACTGGAGGCGCGATCGCTGGTTCAATCGAGAGAGATGTTTGTCACAACTTGGAGCGGCAGATTGCTATTCTGTGCGAAACGAGCGGGCCTCCGGGCGCAGGATCTTGCCTTCGACATCACCTGGTTCATTCCAGCGGTGCTCAAGTATCGACGGCTGTTGGGCGAAGTATTGTTGGCGTCCTTTTTTCTGCAGCTCTTTGCGCTGCTTACTCCTTTGTTCACCCAGGTCGTTATCGATAAGGTTTTGGTTCACAAGGGTTTCACGACGCTACATGTGCTGGCCATCGGCATGCTGGCGCTGGCCTTATTCGACGGGCTACTCGGTGGGTTGCGCACGTATCTGTTTGCTCATACCACCAATCGGATCGATGTTGGTTTGGGTGCGCAGTTGTTCCGGCATCTTTTGGCCCTCCCTCTTGCCTATTTTGAAGCCCGCCGGGTTGGCGATACTGTCGCACGTGTGCGTGAGCTCGAACATATCCGTCAATTTCTCACCAGTAATTCGGTGACAGTCGTGCTGGATGTCGTGTTCATCGTCGTATTTCTCGCTGTGATGTGGCTCTACAGTTCGATGCTGACGTTGGTGGTGCTGGCATCCCTACCGCTCTATGCCATTCTCTCGGTTGCCATCACGCCGACGATTCGCACGAGGCTCAATGAGAAATTCAACCGCGGAGCCGAGAATCAATCATTTCTAGTCGAGGCCGTAGCCGGTATTCAGACCGTGAAGGCTCTGGCCGTTGAGCCACCGTTGCAGCGCCGCTGGGACGAACAATTGGCCGGATACGTGCAGGCCAGTTTCCGTGCGACCAGTTTGATCACCATAGCCGGTCAGTTGGCGACATTCATCCAAAAAGCTACGACCATTGCAGTCATGTGGGTCGGTGCGTACCAAGTCATCGGTGGGGCGCTCAGTATCGGTGAACTGATCGCCTTTAACATGCTCTCCGGGCAGGTGACCGGGCCCTTGTTGCGTATGGTGAACCTCTGGCAGGAGTTTCAACAGGTCGGCATTTCAATGCAACGCTTGGGCGATGTGTTGAACACCAGGCCGGAGCCTTCCTACAATCCGAACCAGACGACTCTGCCGCAGATGGCGGGTCAGATCACGCTGGAGGACGTCACTTTTCGCTACCGTCCAGACAGCCGTGAAGTCTTGCGCCAGGTCTCCCTCACGATCCAACCAGGGCAGGTCATCGGTATCGTCGGTCGATCTGGCTCCGGTAAGAGCACCATCACGAAACTGATGCAACGGCTCTATGTTCCTGAACGAGGCCGCCTCATGGTCGATGGTGTCGATTTAGCGCAGGTGGACCCGGCTTGGCTGCGTCGGCAAGTCAGGGTGGTGTTGCAGGAGAATTTTCTCTTCAACCGCTCCGTGCGAGACAACATCGCCTTGACCGATCCGGGACTCTCGATGGATCGCGTGATCCAGGCTGCGACGTTGGCGGGCGCCCACCAGTTCATTCTTGAATTGCCCGAGGGGTATGACACGCTGGTCGGAGAGCACGGCTGTTCCCTCTCCGGCGGCCAACGGCAGCGCATTGCCATCGCACGTGCCTTGATTGCCAATCCCCGAATTCTCATCTTCGACGAAGCCACCAGTGCCTTGGACTATGAATCCGAAACGATCATTCAGCGGAACATGGCACAGATTTGCAAGGGGCGCACGGTCATCATCATTGCTCATCGGCTGAGCACGGTGCGACCCGCCCATCGGATTTATGTCATCGATCAAGGCCAGCTGGTGGAGCAGGGCACCCATGAGGAATTGCTCAAGCGTCAAGGTATGTATCACCGACTGCACGCCCATCAGGAAGGGAAGGCCGCATGAAGAAGACGAGCCTGATGCGGTGGTGGCAGGTCTGGTCCGCAGTCTGGGAGGTGGAGAGGCGACAGCCGGTTGCGGCCACCCCTTCGAGCAGATCGGTCGAGTTCCTCCCGGCAGTACTGGAGATTCAAGACGCACCGCCTTCTCCGATCGGCCGAGCCATTCTCTGGACGATCATGGCGATCTTCACGGTCTCCATGGTGTGGGCTTCGGTCGGGAGGATCGATATCGTGGCGACGGCGCAGGGGAAGATTATCCCGAGCGGCTATTCGAAAGTTATTCAGCCCTATGAAAGCGGTGTCATTACGGCGATCCGGGTGCAGGACGGTCAGGTGGTGAAACAGGGTGACGTGCTGATTGAACTCGATCCGACCCAAAATCAGGCGGACCGCGACCGCGCCTCCAATGAGTATCGTGCCGCCAGGGTAGAGGCCGCGCGCCTCCAGGCCCTCATCGCAGGCGTGCCTACGTTTATGGCCCCACTGGAGAGCGATCCCGGATATGTCCGCCTCCAGCAACAACTCCTTCGCGATCAGCTGGCCGAGTATCAGGCGCGAGTCGACGCCGCCCAACATATCATCACGCAGCGGACGGCCGCCATTGACGCGACCAGGGAAAATATCCTGCGACTGGAAGCGATAGTGCCCATGGAAGCGGAGCGGGCTGGCGCGTTCAAACGGTTGATGGAGCGAGATGCCGTCACGAAACTCGATTACCTTCAAGCAGAAGGGCAGCGGATCGACAAGTTGCAGGAATTGGCCGGACAGCAGCACAAGCTCCGGCAGGATCAGGCGGCATTAGCTGAAGCCGAAAAAAATCGACGGGCCCTGGTCTCGGAATTTCAGCAGACGAAACAGGCCGAACTCTCGGCTCTCGAAACCAAAGCGGCCTCCCTCTCACAGGAGATAACCAAGGCCGGACAGAAGGCGGAACTCCAGCGGCTCGTCAGTCCGATCGACGGCGTGGTGCAGCAGTTGGCGGTCCATACGGTCGGGGGCGTCGTGACGCCGGCGCAACCGCTGCTCATCGTTGTCCCGCAAGACCATCCCGTCGAAGTCGAAGCGCAGTTGGATAATAAGGATGTCGGCTTCGTCAAAGAAGGCCAATCGGCCGAAATCAAAATCGAGACCTTTCCGTTCACCCTCTACGGCACCATCCCCGGCACCGTGCTCACCGTTTCGGATGACGCCGTGCCCATCGATAAAGACAAGCCGGCGGATGGTTTGGTCTTTGCCACACGCGTGAGTTTGTCGCGTGGGACGATTCCGGTAGAAGGCAAATTGGTGCATTTGTCTCCCGGCATGGCCGTGACCGTCGAGATCAAGACTGGCCGCCGACGCGTGATCGAGTACCTGCTGAGCCCTGTCCTCAAGTCGTTGCAAGAGAGCCTGAGGGAGCGGTAAGGCCGATGTCGTGCACACGATCAATAGCATGGCGGATTCTCCTCGTCGTGAGCCTCACAGGGCCCCTGCCCACGATGCACGAGGCCTGGGCCACCGAGGCGGATCCAGCTACGAAGGTCCCGGTTCAGGAGGTCCATTTGAGCCTGCGTGCGGCGATGGCGGTCGCGGCCCAGCAGAATCCCTCGGTGCTGTTGTCCAAAGAACGAATCGAGGCAGCCAAGGGGAACGTCACGACTCAATTGGGCGCCATGTTGCCGAATCTCTCAGCCAACGTGCGGCAAAGCCAACAGACACAATTCCTCGGTACCTTCGGTCTCGCGCCGGTCCGGACGGAGGCCTTCAGCATTTTTGATGCGCGCGTGAGTGCGTCGCAGAACCTGTTTAGCCTCAGTCTCATCCAGCGATGGCGTGCCTCGCGGGAAGCGCTCCAGGTTGCCGAGTTCGATGCCCAGAGCAGCCGGTTCGATACCATGGCCAGCACCGGGCTGGCCTATCTCGAAGGGGTAAAAGCGGCCACCGCGTTGGCCATGCGACAGGCCAATCAACAATTGATCCGCGAATTGTTGGCGACCGCGAAAGTCCGACAGCACGAAGGGGCGGCGACTGGATTGGAGGTCGCACGGTTGGAAGGGCAACTGGCTAACGAACAGCAGCAGATCGTCGCGGCGCAGGCCGACCTGGAGCGGGCCAAAAACATCCTCGGGAATCTCCTGGGTCTCACGTTCGAGGTGCGGATGACACTCACGGATCCCTTGCAACCCCAGGTTCCGGAGGCAGCGGCAGCACAGGCGGCCTGGGAGCAGGCCGTCAGCAATCGGGCCGAAGTGCAGGCGCAGGTTAAGCGGATCAAGTCGGCAGAACTCAGCTATTCCTCCGTCACCGGAGAGCGTCTGCCGTCCTTGGTCGCACAGGGCGATACCGGCCTGATCGGCAACCGCTGGAACAATAGCCTGGATACGTACAATATGGCACTCTTACTCCAGATTCCATTGTTTGACGGCGGTCAGCGCGAGGGACGGATCAGCACGGCCCGGAGCCAAATGCGGCAGGAAGGGTTTCGCATGCAGGTGGTGCTGAATCAAGTCCGCGCCGAGGTCAATGAGGCCCGTATTGCGCTGGCGGCAGCCAAAGACAAGGCGGCGTTGGCCCAGGCCGGTTTGCAAGCGGCGACGAAAGAAACGGCCTTGGCCAAAGAACGTTATGCGGTGCTCACCGCGGTCAGCCAGTTCGATGTCATCACGGCCATCACGTCGATGGCACGAGCTCGAGAGAATCTTGTTGGGGCCTTGTTTGAACTGAACGCTGCGCGGGTGAACTACGCACGGGCGACCGGCACGCTGGAGTCGTTGGGTTAGGGGCAACGCCAAGGACGCGGACCATATGATAAGCATGGCACTGACCAGATGGGGTGAGGAGGGACAGGCCGGTCAGGAGGAACAGCAGGTCTCTGTCTCCGACACGCACGCGGTCAAGATTCTGATCGTGCATCCCGACCGACTATTCTGTGAGGTACTGACCATGGCGTTAGTGGCATCGCTGTACGTGGTGATCGTGATGGCCTGTGTGGCCGATGCCGAGGAATTGGTTCAGCAGGAAACAGCCGACCTCGACGTGGTTCTCTTGGGAGGGCAAGCCGGACTTCGGAAAATATATGAACAGGCGGTGCGGGTGCACACTCGGTTTCCAGCGGCTCAGATTCTCCTGATCGACAGACCGCTTGTGACCATGAAGTCTCGGCGTACGCAGGATCAGGGCCGGTCGGCCTCGATCCCTATGGTCCTAGGCGACAGTTCCTTTCAGGGTCTGCTGCAGGTGGTGCATCGCCTAAGCCGACTTTACTTGAGTCGATCTTCAGATTCTCAGACTGCTGACTCAAGCCTTGCGAAGTCGGCGGTGCGCTGGGACGATTGCTTGGACCAGCGGCGATTTGGGCTGACCCCGCGTGATGTGGAGATCCTCCGATTGTGTCGGAATGGTCTGAAGTATAAAGGCATAGCAGGTGCGTTGCGCGAGGACTCCAGACCGTCAAGAATCACGTCCGCACACTGTCATGTAAGATCGGGCTCCATCGCGTGCGGGGGAAATAGCGGTGAGGCGGGTCTGGTTGAGGCTGACGTCTTGCCGTGAACAACAAAAAGGTACTGGTACCTTTTTCTCGTTGAACCGTTTTTGAGCAGGGGAGTACACCGTTGTGCGACTGGATGCATAGTGCGTCTGGTTTTTTATTCGGCAACCGGTGACATAGATGAAATAGAGGTAGTTCAAGGAGCGAACTCTGCGGTTGCGAGAAAGGCGGCGTGGATGGATGGACTAGCGTTACTCGTCGTGTGTGGGTTGTATGTGTATCTGGCAAAGGTAGTTGCTCAATTCATTCGCAGGCGAATGGAGAGCACCCTGGCTCAATACGCCACGATTGTGGTGTTTGTGGTGATTCCCACATGGGACATTATCCCAGGTTGGCTGTACTTCATGCATCTGTGTAACAACCAGGCAGAGATGAAGGTGTTAAAGACGGTTAATCTTGAGGAAAAATATTTCATGCCGAATGGTCAGGCCGATGGGCAGAAAGTTGGCGATCGATTTAAGGGATCGTTCATTTCCAACAGAAATTTTTCACCAGTTTTCCATATTGAAATGCATGAGAGTGCTCTTCAAGACAGCAGAACGGGGGAGATACTGGGGACTACAAAGGAATTTATCTATCGTGGCGGATGGCTTACGAGATTCATCTTGCCCGATGCGATGTATTCATGCCGCCAATATCAATACGCTAGTGCACATATGGCTCTTTGGCGTGAAGCGATTAGGCCTAAGAGTGATTTAGGCCCTGGAGGAAACTGACATGTCTATTCTTATCAATACGTACTCCGAACACGCGCAGCTTTCCATGGCGGCATACGCAACCTTGACCGAAGGGATGCCCAATGACGTGTTTGGAGAGGCTTTGAAGACCAGGGGATTTTCGGATATCCAGGCCACAGCTTTCGTCAATACTTACTCTGTGGTCAAAGTTTTCAATGACCCGGCGACCAACTTTTCTGCCACGTTGTTTCAGAAGCGAGGCAGTACAGAGAAAATACTGGCTATTCGAGGGACGGAGAGCTGGCAGGACCTTGTCATCAGTGACTTGCAGATCGGTCTATTTGGACTCACCAATCAATACCAATCATTGCGCAACTTTCTCCCGCAGATAATTTCACAAATACAGCCTGATGACACTCTCACGGTTACCGGACATTCACTCGGCGGATTTTTGGCCCAAGTGTTTACTTTAGACAATCAGAATCTTGTCTCGCAGGCTTATACCACTAACACGCCAGGCCTTGGTGGGGTATTGTTCAATCCATTGGGTCTGTTCGGGGTCACCGGCGATGTTGTGTCGAATCCTTTGATCACGAATATGATTGCCCAAGGCCACTCCTTCGTGGCCAGCCAGGGTCGGCAATTTGGCATCCCGCAGTATGTATTTATTGAACAAAGCCTGAATCCTTTGGATAACCACGGTAAGATGTCAATCACAGATGCTCTGGCTTTGTACGGGGTATTTGTAAAAATCGATCCCCATTTAACTATTCAGAAGCTCTCCGGCATACTAGATGCCGCATCTCAGGTCAGCGATCGAAGTCTCGAATCGGCTCTTGATGCACTCCGTAAAGTTCTTCAGGGACCGGACATTACATCGACCCCTATTTCATCTCCGCTCACTGAGGATGGTTCCAGCGAGGCTCGCAATACCTATTATGCGAACCTGCTGGCGTTGCAACAGGCGCTGCCACCTGGGGCCTTCCGCATCACCAGCCTGACTGACCTGCCGAGCAGCGCGATGTTTAGCCTTGCAAATATCCAGACCCTCGATGGCCTCGCCTATCGATATGCCCTTCGCGAGTTGAACCCGTTTGCGGTGATAGGTGCCGACTATAGTCAGCACAATATGGATGGGTCGTTAGATCTCTACGACGCTCAGACCGGCAATGGGACAATGACGGCGTTGTACTTATCCGATCGGGCGGAGCTCCTGACCAAGCGACTGGCAGTGAACGTCAATGACGGGGGAGCGATCGCGACCGACACACATTTTGTCGACATGCGGACCGGCTTTGAAGTTGGAAGTGTGGCCTCGACAAATGAGGTCATCTTCGGGGACACGCAGGATAACCGCGATCTGTTGGGTCATGCCGGTGGGGATCATCTCTATGGCGGAGAGGGTGACGATTTTCTGATGGGCCAAGGCGGGATGGATTACTTGGAGGGGAACCAAGGAAACGATGAGCTCTACGGAGGGAGCGAAAACGACATTCTCCTCGGCCAACAAGGCAACGACCAACTGTTCGGGGAGGCCGATAACGATCGCCTCAATGGTGGTTTGGGTAATGATCTGCTTGAAGGAGGGGCAGGGACTGATACGCTAATGGGCGGTGCTGGGATCGATCTATTACGTGGCGGCACAGAGAATGACCTCCTTATCGGGGGCGCCGGAGATGACCTTCTGGAAGGAGGGGCAGGCTTCGATACATACCTTTATAACAGTCTCACCGACGGCAACGACACGATTGAGGATTCGGATGCGACCGGCATTGTTAAGGTGAATGGGCATGTCTTGACGGGCGGGATCAAGAAACCGGGGGATGCCAACTGGGTCAGCCCGGACGGGCAGTTTACCTATCGTTTGGAAGGCGGGCATCTCAAGCTCACCTTGGATGGCAATACGCTGACGATCAACGAGAACTTCCAGAGCGGGCAGTTCGGGATTCAGCTTAGAGATGTCTCCGCTCTTCCCATTGATACAGGCGTTCCGACAGGACCATTTGATCAAGTCGATAACGGAGGGTCCGAAGACAACACCTACTGGTACAGCGGCCCCATTACTTTTGCTATTTATGGCAATGGAGGCAACGACGTGATTCTGGATACCGGAATTGACTATGGCAAAGTCAACCCGGACTTATTGGACGGTGGAAGTGGTGATGACATTTTAGCCGGAACGCACGGTGGTGACTATTTGATCGGGGGAAGTGGAAATGATTATGCGATGGTTGAGAATGGGGACATCTTCTTGGGAGGTGAGGACCATGACCGTGCCACCGCTGATACACGAATATCCAACTATACATTGACTTATGTTGGAGCTGGGACTCACTACGTCGACGGAGGAGCGGGGAATGACGTGTTACTGGGAGCGCTTGGCGTTGACGTCCTCTTAGGAGGGGCGAGCGACGACATTCTCAGGGGAGAGAACCGTCCGGAAGGCTGGATCGCGAAACTCACCAGCGGTTCTGGGTATAGCGATTATGCAATGGCCGCGTTTGTGTCAACGGTGGGAGCGGATGACTATCTGGACGGTGGAGCGGGAAACGACCTGCTCGTGGGGGATGTGGGGGACGATACGCTGCTCGGTGGAGCGGGCAACGACATCTTGCACGGAGAGTCTGATTTCGCAGGGTCCGTTGCCGGGAACGACTGGCTGGACGGTGGCGACGGTACAGATCAATTGTTTGGCGGGCTCGGCGAGGATGCCATATACGGTGGGAATGGGGACGACTTGCTGATCGGCGATTACGCCAACGAATCAGGCGCCGACGATATCCTTGATGGCGGCGCCGGAGTTGATGAACTGCACGGAGGCGGAGGAAACGATTTGCTGACAGGCGGGAGCGAAAATGATCGGCTCTTCGCCCAGGACGGAGACGATGATCTGTTCGGAGACGCTGGAGACGACGAATTGCAAGGGGGGGTGGGAGATGATGCGCTCTTCGGGGGCACCGGCGCGGATCAGCTGTTCGGCCAAGAGGGCAATGACAGTCTTTTCGGTGAAGACGGGGATGACCTCGTCAATGGCGGCCTCGGGAACGATGATCTCGACGGCGGCGAAGGCATCGACGACGTACAAGGTCGTGAAGGGGATGATTTCCTTGCGGGCGGGGATGGAAACGACTTCCTATACGGCGATGGCCCCGATCCCACCGAACTCACGCTCGTTGGCGGGAACGATGTGCTGGACGGTGAAGAGGGCGACGACCAACTCTGGGGAGGCGCCGGACAAGATAACCTGTTCGGCGGCGATGGAGCGGATCAGCTTGTGGGTGATGTCGGCGATGATGAGCTCTATGGAGAAGGTGGAAATGACGTACTATTTGGAGACACATCTTTCTTTCCTGAGCAAGCTGGAACTGACTTGCTCTATGGTGGCAATGGGAACGATGTACTTCAGGGTGGAGGCGGCGACGACGAGTTGGAGGGCGGCGACGGCGACGATGTGCTCTTTGGTGAATTCGGGAGCGTTCTTGGTGCACCAGTAGGCGATGACGAGCTTCACGGTGGGTTAGGAAATGACCGGCTGGTTGGCGGCGGTGGCCTCGATACCTATCGCTTTGATCTGGGAGACGGTCGCGACTCGATTGAAGACAATGCGATTCAGAGCAACCGCGTGGTCTTTGGCGCCGGTATCACAGCCGAAGGTCTGAGCTTGGATGTGGCGACTGGTGACTCACTCCTCGTGCGCGTAGGCAACAATGGTGACGCTCTTGAAATAGTTGGGTTTGGAGTAAGTTTGCCCACGGATTTTCATTCAATACGTCAGTTTGAATTTGCCGATGGCACCATACTGACAGACAGTCAGCTGCTCGCCCGAGGATTTCATTTGTCTGCTCCAGTCACTGGAGGAACGGTGCTTGGAACGGCCTATGCCGATCACATTGAAGGCAGCGCAGTCGATGATTGGATCCACGGCCGCGATGGGAATGATATCCTGAACGGAGGCTTAGGGAATGACGTGTTAGAAGGCGAGGAAGGAGATGATGAGTTGGACGGCGGAGCCGGAAATGATCGGCTATATGGGAGTGCTGGTAGTAACGTGTTGCGCGGCGGGGCAGGGAATGATCTCCTGGATTCAGCAGGTGTTGGCGACCAGCTCTTCGGGGGGACCGGTGACGATATCTATCATCTTGTCTCGGGACTTGCCGCCGTGTGGGAGGACGCGAATGGGGGCATTGATACCATCCACCTAGCACCCAGCGCTCCTCTTGTATTTCAAACGCCTGACCAGGTTGAGAATGTTCAGATTCTGGACGATTATTATCTGGAGCCGGCCCAGCGAGTGGATCTGGTAGGAAATGTGCTGGACAACCAATTGTCCGGTCCAAACCAGCTTGACGGGCTAGGAGGGAACGACATTCTCATCGGGATGGGCGACAATACATTTTTGTTCGGCCGTGGGTACGGGCAAGACATCGTGCAGATGGGCATGCAGACCTATGCCCACACGGGGCTCGATCAGGTCCTGTTCGGAGCGGATATCGCTCCGGGCGATCTCATACTCGAAAATCATGTCAGCAACCTGGTCGTTAAGGTCAATGGGAGCACAGACCAATTGACGATGGAGTCGTTTTTTGTCTCGCCGAGCAATAACGTGGACCAATTTGCGTTTTTCGATGGGACTGTGTGGGATCTCAGCGCAATTGAGAGTCGGGTGTTGACGTTTGTCGGCAGTGACGCCGCCGACACGTTCTATGGCACTGATGGGGACAATCTCATTCGCGGGTTGGGGGGGAACGATCAAATCCGGGCTTCGCTGGGAGACGATACTCTCGATGGTGGCGCCGGAAACGATTTTTTGGAGGGGTATCTTGGCAATGATATCTATCTTTTTGGCCGAGGATATGGGCAGGATTCCGTCGACGATCAAGGCGATGCAGCGGATGTCGACACGCTGCAACTTTTGGATGGAATTACCCCTGGCGATGTCACGTTGCGTGCGACCCCGGATTTCGGCACCGATGCAATTCTGACGATAATCAATACTGGCGATCAACTGACTCTCGGCGGATTTTTCGCGTTTCAATCACTCCGTGTTGACCTGATCCAATTCGCAGACGGCACTATCTGGGATTACAACGCGATGTTGGCTCACACTGAAGGCGTGAATCTCGTCGGCGGTGAGGATGTCGATTACCTCTACGGCAATGTCACGAACGACATTCTTTCAGGATTGGGTGGAGATGACAGCCTCAACGGTGGAGCCGGCAACGACCTATTGGATGGGGGGATTGGTGCGGATGGCATGGTCGGTGGGGCAGGCAATGATCTTTATATGGTCGATGATGTTGGCGATAGAGTGACGGAACAGGCAGGACAAGGAACGGATACGGTTCAGAGCAGCGTCACGTATGCGCTGGGTGCGAACGTCGAAAATCTTACGCTTATCGGCAATGCGGCCATTAACGGCACTGGAAACTCCCTCAACAATATCTTGACCGGCAATGACGCGGTCAATGTTCTCACTGGCGGCGCAGGAAATGATACGTATGTCGTTGGGGCGGGGGATACGATTGTCGAAGCCGCAGGCTCAGGGACTGACATCATTCGAGCCGATATCAGCTGGACATTGGGAGCCAATGTGGAAAACCTTGTGTTGGCGGGAACCGCCGCAGTCAATGGAATCGGCAACAGCCTTGCCAATACGCTGACGGGGAACAGTGCCGCTAATATCCTCAATGGAGGAACTGGCGCGGATAAGTTGATCGGCGGGCAGGGCGACGACACCTATGTTGTGGACAACGTTAGCGATCAGATTACTGAGTCGGCCAATCAAGGTCTCGACACCGTTCAGAGTTCGGTGACGTATACTCTGGTTGCCAATGTGGAGAACTTGACGCTGACCGGGAGCGGAGCGATCAATGGGACTGGAAACGGGTTGGACAATGTTTTGACCGGGAATAATGCCGCCAATCGACTCACTGGCGGCGCCGGGAACGACACCTATGTGATCGGGACCGGCGATAGTATCGTCGAATCGGTGAATGCCGGTATCGACACGGTTCAGAGCGCCGTAACCTGGAGTTTAGGCGCCAATGTGGAAAATCTGGCACTGGTCGGATTTGCGGCTGTCAATGGGACGGGCAATACTCTGGCCAATGTGCTCACCGGCAATGCCGGTAACAATGCACTGGTCGGCGGTGATGGCAACGATGCCATTGCGGGTGGACAAGGAAACGATGTGCTCAATGGCGGGACTGGAAATGATGTCTTTCAATTCGCTCGCGGGGATGGTCAGGATACTGTGACAGACACGAGCGGGGGCAGCGATCGGCTCAACTTCGGCTCCGGAATCAATCCTTTTGACATCATGTTGAGTCAAAGTGCCAATGATTTGCGCATCGCGCTCTACGGTTCGACCGATCAGGTGACGATTGCCAACTGGTATGGGGGCGCCACTAATCAGATCGAAACAGTCCAAGCTGGTAACGGTCAACAATTGATGAGCACTCAGGTGAACCAATTGATCCAGGCGATGGCAGGATTCACGCAACAGACCGGGTTGAGTTGGGAGCAAGCCGTGGCCCAGCGCCCACAGGATGTGCAGCAGGTTCTGGCTGCGAATTGGCACTAGCGATACGTTTCGGTCGCTCCGCCTGCCCGGCGGGGCGACTCCCTCTTGACCGCCTCGTTTTTCTGGTCCTGCCTTAGCCTAGAACCTATCTCAAAATTGCTTGAGTAGCATGGTGATGGAGGCGAGCTGCACA
>JACOEL010000003.1 GCA_024998625.1 Nitrospira sp.
CCCGACGCAGAGGCGCCCAAACCAGCGGATCCCCCCTGGTGACCAGCCCAGGAACCGAGGTCCGCGTGGAAACGGGAATTAATCAGACCTTCCCTAAACGATACGCCGACTGGCTGATTGTCCAGGAGTCGAGCGGCAACAGGTCGGTGCGTAGGCGCGTGATACCTGGCCGGCACGGTTGATTTCGGAAGTGGAACAGCGTATCCATTGCCGGGCATTTTTACGGATCGAGTCCAGCTCACTCATCTTTTGAAAGGCACATGTGGAGCGTCGCGATAGTCCCCGCTATGAAATCGAAGTGCCGCTTACGTTTTCGGGTCAGGCCATTGCCGGGAGCGGGTTGGTCACAAGTCTGTCCAATGAAGGTTGCCATGTCGTGAGCGAGGAGTCGCTCCCCGCACGGGCCTGTCTCTCCCTCCACGTCGAGTTGCCGGCTCCGTATGAGCCCATGACGGTCGAGGTCGCCGAGGTGCGCTGGACGAATGCCACAGGCTTTGGACTGGTATTTGTGCACGTGCACGACGAGGAGCATACCAGGCTTCAGCGCTTTATCGACTGGCTGAAGCGGACGCAGAACAATTAGTGCGTCCGGGGTCCGGTAAGGGCCGGTGCCGTTCTAGCGGGGAAGCCGGGGATATCGACATGCACATCGACGTGGGTGTCGCTGGTTCCAGGTGGAAACGGAGGAAAGGGATGGGCGTTGACGACGGCCAACACAGCCGCCTGATCGAGTTCCAGATCCCCCGAACTACGTTCGACTTCGATCAACTGAGCCTCGCCGTTGGCATACAGTCGAAATCCGATGCCCGGCACCCTGCCGATCTCACTCCCGCGCCGAGTGGCCGCTCCATCCGGCATCCCTTTATGGATCAGGCCCTGCAACATCTTCCAATAGCCTTCCTGCTGCGGCAGTCCGCCGTTCCCGACTAATTCCTCCTCTTCAACTCGCTCGTCCAGCAATGCCAGCGCAGCGGATTGGCGTCGAGGAGGCTCTGAACCATGGGCTATCTGGTTGGCAAGATCCGCCCGAGCTGCCCGGTGATCGGCGTACCCCGGAATCGCAAGGGTGACGACGACGGTGCGGCGCACAAGGGCTTCCACGTGTCCCCCCTGTCGGTGGCCGATGAGCACCTGAAGGGCGGTGGCTTTTAGAGGTGTGCCCATGGTGCCCGACAGCCGGCCGAGGTCGACGGTGGCGGAATAGTGATGCTGGGAGTGATCGATTTCCAGCGGGACCACATAGGGTGCCGAGGACGGAGTTTCAAAGACGGCGACGAGTGTGTCCCCTCGAAGGACCGTTGGTTCCGGGACATGAATCGAGACCGTGAAACCTCGGTTGACCGGCAGGGAGCCGAACAGATTCTCGGCTGGCACTTCGATGCGCACATCCCGGGGAGTGAGCTGAGGCGACGTGCCGCTCCCGAATCCGGCGCCGGCCATCATGGGGAGCATGCCGCAGAGTGTAGTGAAGGTACACCACTGTCTCAATCCACGAAGCGGGACTCGTATAGCAGGAGCAGATAACAGGGGAGATGGCAGCGGCATGGGTGCGCCTGTCCGGTGGTCGGGTGTGTCGTCCTTTCCATGAGTATCACGGGGCAGGCCGGGCGCCTACTCAATTGGCAGAACCGTCATGAGCCAGGGGAGAAGGTTGCGGTTGCAACGAGGATCAGGCAGGATGCCCCATGCTATTTGAACGGCCAAGGCGATGAGCACGGAACCTCTGATGGACCTCCCCCAGCTACGCACTCCTTGCGTTATGATCATCTTCGGAATCGATGGTGACCTGGCGAAGCGGAAATTGATTCCGGCCGTCTACAATCTCATGGCCGGCCATTTTCTGCCGGAGGGGTTCGCCATCGTGGGGTTGGACCGTCCCGAGATGACGACGGCGGAATTTCGCGAGAAGTTGGATCGAGTGATGGGCGACTATCTGCCGGCGACCGTGGATCGATCGGTTTGGCAGGCGTTGTCGGGGCGCGTGCACTATTTGGCCGGGGATTTCCAAGAGGGCGCCACTTATCGACGACTGAATGAACTGCTGCAACAGGTCGATGCGTCCGCGGGTACCCAGGGCAACTATATTTTTTACATGGCCACCATCCCTGGTCTGTTCGGGCAAATTGTGACGCATCTGGGAGAGTATGGTCTGACGGTCGAACGTGAGGGCACGTGGCGTCGCGTCGTTATCGAAAAACCGTTCGGACACGACCTAGAATCGGCGCGGGCGCTGAACCACGAGCTCCAACGAGTCCTGCAGGAACGTCAGATCTACCGGATCGACCACTATCTCGGGAAAGAGACGGTGCAGAATATTCTGGTCTTCCGGTTTGCCAACGGCATCTTCGAACCGGTCTGGAACCGCCAGTACATCGACCATGTGCAAATCACCGTTGCGGAGAGTCTCGGGGTGGAGCATCGGGGTCGCTATTATGAGCAGGCGGGCGCGTTGCGGGATATGGTGCCGAATCACCTGCTGCAGCTGCTCTGCTTTCTGGCGATGGAACCGCCCAACTCCTTTGCCGCCGATGCCGTGCGCGACGAAAAGGCGAAGGTGTTGCGCGGAGTCGTTCCCTTGAGTTCGCTGGACGTGCTGAGGTTTGTTGCGTTCGGGCAGTATGGCCCGGGCACATCCGACGGGAAGGCGGTGATAGGGTATCGGTCGGAGCCGCATGTGGGGTCTGAGTCGATGACCGAGACCTATGTGGCGATGAAGCTCTTCATCGATAACTGGCGCTGGGCCGGGGTCCCGTTTTATCTCCGAACCGGGAAGCGGATGACCAGGCGGTTGACGGAGATCGTGGTGCAGTTTAAGCGGGCACCGTTCATGTTGTTCAGAAAAACTCAGGTGGATCGATTGGTTCCGAACGTGCTCGTGATCCGCATCCAGCCTGATGAAGGCATTTCCCTACGTTTCGATGCCAAGGTGCCGGGACCGACTGTGCGGATCGGCACGGTAGACATGGACTTCCAGTATGCCGACTATTTCGGCAATGCGCCGCACACCGGGTACGAAACCCTGCTGCACGATGCCATGGCCGGGGATGCCACGCTTTTTCAACGTGCCGATAATATCGAATTGGGGTGGGCGGTCGTGCAAATGATTCTCGACGTGTGGAAGTCCCTTCCCGGACCGGCGGCGTTTCCGAATTACCCGAGTGGAAGCTGGGGGCCACCGGAGGCAGAGGCGTTATTGAAGCGTGAAGGGCGGGAGTGGTGGAATGGAGGGCAGGCCTAGCCTGCAGTGCGAGTCAACCACGAGGTGGGACATGGGGCAGGAAGCGACGGACATCGCCACCTTGGCAGGAGGCTGTTTCTGGTGCCTTGAAGCAGTGTACGACCAGGTGAACGGGGTGCAGTCGGTCGAGTCGGGATATATCGGCGGGCAGGTGGATGCCCCCACGTACGAGCAGGTGTGTAGCGGGCGCACGGGGCACGCAGAGGCTGTGCGGATGACATTCGATCCGCGGCTGGTGACGTATCGTGATCTCTTGAACGTATTTTTCGTGATTCATGATCCGACGACGCGCAATCGGCAGGGCAACGATATCGGCACGCAGTATCGATCCGGCATCTTTTATCATTCCCCGGAGCAGCAGCAGATTGCTCAGGAGGTGATTGCTGCCGTTACGCGGGAGCACGTCTATCCCAATCCGATTGTGACCGAAGTGGTGCCGGCGACTCAGTGGTACGAGGCCGAAGCCTATCACCAGGAATATTTTGCGCGGAATCCATTTGAGGGCTACTGCGCCTATGTCGTCGGGCCCAAAGTGGCCAAGTTTCGTCAGCGCTATGCGTCGTTGCTCAAGGCGTAACGTCGGATGAAGAGGGTTCTGTCGCTACGCAGGTTTGAACAGGCGCAGCAAGGCGTCCCGTATGTCCTGAAGGATGCTGGGTTGTTGAGTGATGTGGTGTCGTTTGATGAGGAGCTCCGCTTGCGGCGGGCAGAACGGCCACTCGGTGGTGCTTTTGCCTTGAACCTGGGCGATGATCACCTCGCCTGACTCATCTTCTGAGGGGGAATGCGTCACAATGAGCGGGTCTTTCGGATCGAGCATGCACGTCGCCTCGTAGCCGGCCTGCCGGTAGCGGTCGGGCTCGAAGAGCGGGACCTTGTGGGCTCCACTGGAGAAGACGGTATCACCTTCGCGAATCGGCCCTTCCGGCGCAAGGGAATACAGCAACATCGGGGTGAGGATGATCACGCTGGCTGCGGCCGCGATCGACCACAGTGGAGGTTCGGCGCCAGGCCGACGGGATGGTGTGGGCCGCTTCATGTCGCCGGATGTTCTCCTTGGAGGGGGACTTGCGTCCCTGTAGCTTGCTGATTCACACTCACGTCCCCGCGCACCTCGGTCATCTTACCCGATGCGACGGAGAAAGGCGCACCGCAACAGTCCATGGTCTATTGTCCAATGTGTTCAGGTGAGGCCAGGCGAGTGACCCGTCATGGTTGGCGGGATTTTTTTATGCATCTGATCGGGTTCTATCCGTTTCGCTGCACCATTTGCGTCTACCGGTTTCGTCTCCGCCGTCGAACCTAATCGGCCTGGGTTCGGCACACTTCCCTGCACGGCACGCCTGCCCCCTGATCGACCGACTGAGATTGTGTCACGTTGAGACGACTGCCGCAGCCGAGTGACGACGGACACGTCGTGCAAACTAGACTTGCAGGGTCCTAGGTGATTTCAGTAGGATTATTCCTCCCCGGCTCGGTAAGCCACAAAACCAGGCAGGGTGGTAAACAAGTGAGTGTGTGATATGTCGTATTGCGGCAAGTGTTCAGGGTATACGAAACGTTCCCGCCGCCAAGGGCTGTTGGATTTCTTCTTCTTCCTGATCGGGTACTATCCCTATCGCTGCCTGCGATGCGGTCGTCGAACCCATCTCCGCCAGCGTGTCTGACGACCCGCGTCGTCCCGACGCCCGGATCTGCCCATCCCGTTAGAGCACATCATCCTCGCAGTCGCCTGCGGACGGCTCAGCTGGCTGTTCTTTCGCTTTGAGGGCGGCAAAGTCGAACAAGGTGCGATCCAACAGCAGTGAGGGGGCGATGTTTCCCAGCGCGGCGAACATGCTGTCGTTGGAACCGGGGAACCGTTGATCCCAGTCCTGCAGGAGGGTCTTGACCTGTTTTCGTTTGAGATCCTCCTGTGAGCCGCAGAGGTCACAGGGGATAATCGGAAACTGGAGCAAGGCGGCATATCGGGCTAGATCGGCTTCTTTCACATAGGCCAGGGGGCGGATCACCACATGGCGGCCGCTCTTGGAGCGCAGCTTGGGTGGCATGGCCTTCATCTTGCCGGTGAACAACAGATTCAGGAGCAGCGTTTCCAGAATGTCATCGCGGTGATGGCCCAGGGCCATCTTGGTGGCACCCAGTTCCGTAGCCAGCCGGTAGAGATGGCCGCGCCGGAGGCGCGAGCAGAGTGAGCAGGTGGTCTGGCCTTCGGGGATGAGGCGTTTGACGACGGAGTAGGTATCGCGCGTTTCGATATGGAAGGGCACGCCGCGCCTGGTCAGGTACTCTGGAAGGATATGGGCGGGGAACCCCGGTTGCTTCTGATCCAGGTTGACGGCAATGATGTCGAAATGGATTGGCGCACGGCTGCGGATCGACAACAGAATCTCCAGGAGCCCGTAACTGTCTTTTCCGCCGGAAAGGCACACCATGACCTTGTCGCCCTGCTCGATCATGCGGTAGTCGGCGATGGCTTGTCCCACCAGGCGACAAAGGCGAGTTTGCACACGTTCGATCTCGTCGGAGGGCCGGGTCGGCGGTGCGGTGCTTGAGGATGGCGGAGTGGTGGTGCTCTGCATGGCCTGGCATTGTAGCGCAACCGAGGCCGTAATTGGGATGGCCGGGCACAGGGGCAGTCAGACTGACAGGTGGGGCGATGACGTCGATTCTGTTCGTATGCTCGGGCAATATTTTTAGAAGCCTCGTGGCCGAATATGCGTTGAAGGCTCATCTCGGTCCGCGGGACAGGTACCTGATCGGATCGGCCGGGATCGAAGCATCGCCGCAGGAGATTCACCCCGAGGTCCTGGCGGGCCTTCTTGAGAAGGGGGTCGATCCGTCACGCCATCGCCAACGGAAGCTGACCCGCGACTTGATCGAGGCAACCGACGTCGTTATTGCCATGGGCCGGAACCATCAGGCATGGATTCGCGGGGAATTCGGGCGGGAGGTCCCTCTCTTCAATCACGTATGTTACGGCATCGATCAGTCGATTCTGGATATTCATGAGATCATCCCCGACTGGCGGGATCGGCCGGATCGGTCGCGTGATTATCTGCGTTTCGTCATTGACCACATCTGGGACGGAGTGCCCCATTTGCTCGATCGTGTGCCCGCCTTGTAATCCGTATCCGGCATTCCCTCTAGTCCCCAAAGCCATGGTTGGCTTGTTGCTCACTGTCCGCGGGTTTTCCCTGAGTGGTCCATCGTTCGTCGAGGGGGACTCCCCTGCATAATTTCCATGAGCTGCTATAGTTGAAACAGAACAAAACGGCGCCGAACGGGGCTTTTTGGTGGTTGAACGATGGGGCGGACAAAGAATCATCGCGGACAAGGCATCGGCGCGACCGATCCGGTTCCGGTTTGGGCGGAGTGGACCGACGAACAGCTCCTCGATTTGCGCATGTGCGATCTGGACCTGCGCTTGGAAGGGACGTTCTATCAAGAGCCCATCGCGCAGCTCTCTCGTGAGTTGGAGACGCGCAGTCTCGCATTCCGGCCACACTTCTGGATCTCTGACGAATGGTTCACGCCGGACGGCGTGCCCGGCATTGCCGTGCCGTTTTATCTTGCGCATCCCCGGCTGGCAAAACTGGAAGCGAGTCAGATGTTGGAAGTGGAAGGCGGCACCAGAGACTGGTGCATGCGGATCCTCCGGCACGAAGCCGGCCATGCCATCGAAAACGCCTACTTGCTCCGTCGTCGTCGTCGTCGCCAGAAACTTTTCGGACGTTCGTCCCAGCCCTACCCCGAGTATTACACGCCGCGCCCCTACAGCCGGAGTTTCGTGCGCCACCTGGATGTCTGGTATGCCCAGAGCCATCCGGATGAAGACTTCGCTGAAACCTTTGCCGTGTGGCTCGATCCGCAGTCTCTCTGGAAGGAGCGGTACCGAGGCTGGCCGGTGATGAAGAAGCTGGATTTCATGGATCGACTCATGGGCGAGTTGGCGGGTACGACACCGGTCGTCACCGGGCGGCAACTGCTGGATCCGCTCCCGCGCATCTATAAGACGCTGCGCGATCATTACGAGGAGAAGCGGAAGCACTACGGGATCGGGCGCGCGCCGTCGTACGATACGGATTTGAAGAAGCTGTTTTCCGATGGGCCGGCGCATGCCAAAAATCCCAGCGCCGCCGAGTTTCTCCGTCGTACGAGGAAAGAAATCCGTCGCCGCGTCGCTGAATGGACCGGCGAATATCAGTACACCATCGATCAGGTGTTAGAAGGCATGATCGAACGATGTCAGGCGTCGAAATTACACCTGACCCAGCACAAAGAGCAGGCCAAGCTGGATTTTGCAATTCTCCTGACGGTGCAGACCATGAACTATCTGCACAGCGGCCGGCACAAGGTGGCACTATGAGACGATTGCGCGTGCTTGTGTTGATGCACAAGGATCTTGTGCCCCCCGACCAACTCAACGGACAGGATCTTGAAGGGGCGGCCTGGAAGACCGAGTACGATGTCGTCTCCACGCTCCGGAAACTTGGTCACGAGGTGCAGCCGCTCGGGGTCAAGAGCGATCTGGAAGTGATTCGTGCGGCCGTCGAGGATTGGAAGCCCCACATTGCCTTCAATTTGTTGGAGGAGTTCGACGGGCGGGCGGTCTACGACCAGAACGTGGTGTCCTATCTCGAGTTGATGCGCATCCCCTACACCGGCTGTAATCCACGCGGCCTCATGCTGGCGCGCGACAAGGCGCTGGCGAAGCAGGTGATGTCGTACCATCGTATTCCGTACCCGGAGTTCATGGTCGTGCCCCTGCATCGCATGGTGCGGCGACCCAAATACCTGCCCTTCCCATTGATTGTGAAGTCGATCAGCGAAGAGGCTTCACTCGGAATTTCGCAGGCCTCGATCGTCGATGACGATGAAAAGCTGCGGGAACGGGTGGCGTTCATCCACGACAATGTCGGCACCGGAGCCCTCATCGAGCGGTACATCGAAGGACGCGAGCTCTATGTCGGGGTGATGGGGAATGCGCACCTGCAAGTGTTCCCGGTCTGGGAACTCGTAATGGACAAGATGCCTGAGGAGGCTCGCCGCATCGCGACGGAGCGGGTGAAGTGGAGCCGCAAGTACCAGGACAAGTACGGCATCTGCTCATGCGAAGCGAGGAACCTTCCGGACGGAGTCGTTGGCCATATCCAGCATCTGGCCAAGCGCGTCTATCGCGCCTTAGGGCTGAGTGGCTACGCCCGCATCGATATGCGAATGGACAAGGACGGCAACGTCTACGTGCTCGAAGCCAATCCCAATCCTCAGATCGCCAGCGGCGAAGACTTCGCCGACTCGGCCGAAAAAGCCGACCTCGCCTACAAAGACCTCCTGCAGGAATTGTTGCATGTGGGGTTGCGGTGGCGCCCCGCCCAAGCCGCCTAGCGGATGTTGAAACGGGCTCGTGGCTTCGCTCCCGCTTCGCTCAGACCCTCAACGTACTGCGCTCAAGTACGCCTCGGGCCTTCACTTGCTGCGGCCTTGCCGCAAGACCCGTTTGAACATCCGAGGGAATGTTAGAGCAGAGTTTGAGCGGGGTTCTCGTTTCTCTCAACACTGGATGTACTTCGACAGTGTGCCTCAACGTATCATTCACTGCGGCCTTACTATGGCCCCCAGCGGATGCCGAAGAGGAGCGCCACGCTGGTGTTGTCGTTCGGGACGGGTGGCGAAAGGGTGATGTGGTGCAGGTTGACCATGAGGGTGGTCGAGAAGGCGATTTTGGGGCCGACCTGATATTCCAGCGACATGCCCAGGGGAATGAAATGACTCGTGTCGTTGCGATCGACTTTGGTGGGGCCGCTGCCTCGGTTGAGGTCCGCGTGGAGAATGCCTAGTCCCGCGAACGGCACCAGATTGAATCCGCTATTCAGGCGAAGATGATACTTCGCGACTCCCGCGATGCCGATCTGTGTCAGGTCTCCGATCGGCGTGAAAAGCGCCATCCCGCCGAACGAAAAATTCTGATCCATGTAGTAATCGAGTCCGAAGCCGAGCGCGAAGGTGGTGTCGTTGGTGGTGCCGCTCCAGAGGCCGAGATCGGTGCTGAAGCCCCAGCGTGGCTCCTGCACCTCTGCTGCTGTGGTCGGTGCAGCCCAGAGAATGCCGAGGAAAGTGAAGCCGATGAACAGCGCTCGAACAGGTCGCATAGGTGCCATGGTTCTCCATCTCACGGTGATGGGGTTCTATGTAGCATAGGCCTTCCCGGCGGACAAGCAATCGACGCCGTGTGGTGATTTCCCGTCCAGGGTTGTCAACGCGCGCGGGCTTCCAGTATGCTTGATTCCCTTCGGGAGGAGGACTATGCCAAAAGGAGCGATGACGCCGGCCGAAGTGGCCGACGCCTTGTACAAATTGATTCCACGCCGGGTTTCCGTTGAGCTGTTGAGCGAATATGGCATCGAGGGCCAGGAAGAGCATGAGGAAACGATGACGCGGGAGCTCCTCTCGTTCACGCTCTACTGGGTTCATGCGGCCGTCAATGCGCACATTCCACGGAAGTACCGCGAGGTATTGTTCCAGCGGGTGCTGGAATTGATTCAGCAGGATTGGGCCGCGACGTTCAAGCTCGAGTCGGTGAAGTGGAAGGACTATCTGATCGAAATGGAAGAACGGCGCGCGCTCTATGCGCCGGTGGGGGATTACGAAGGCGGCGCCATCGCCGCCTCCGAGGAAATCTCAGATCTGCTCGAAAATCAGGGCCTCATTCAGCCGGAGGATCGGCCGAAGTTGCTCGTGCTCCTGCCTGATCTGGTGCCTCTGGATAAGTACCAGGAGTTGCTGAGCCAGTGCGTGTAGGCTGCCGGCCGCGCCTTCTGGTTAGAGATACCGGTGTGACAGTACCTTTCCGTTGTTGTCGAGCTCATAGAGCAGCGGGGCTCCGGTTGGAATGTTGAGTTCCAGGACCTGCTCCCGGGTCAGCTGCTCGAGCTGCATCACCAGCGCGCGCAGGCTGTTTCCATGGGCGGCGATGAGGATCGTTTCTCCTTTGAGCACGTAGGGCTTGATGCGGCTGTCGTAATAGGGGAGCACCCGCTCCGCTGTGTCTTTCAAGCTTTCTCCGCCCGGTGGCCGGACATCGTAACTCCGCCGCCAGATTTTCACCTGCTCATCTCCGAACTTCTTGGCGGTCTCGGCCTTATTCAGCCCCTGAAGCTCTCCGTACATACGCTCGTTTAGCGCCTTGTCTTTTTCAATGGGAATGCCGGCCTGTCCGATCCCTTCGAGGACGAGGCGCAACGTTTCGTTGGCGCGGGCCAGCACGGACGAAAAGGCGCGATCGAATGTGAAACCCGCCAGTTTTTTTCCTGCCGCCTTCGCTTCTTCGATGCCTTTCGGGGAGAGGGGGACATCGACCCAGCCGGTGAAACGGTTTTCCAGATTCCACTGCGACTCGCCATGACGAATGAGAACCAGTTTGCTCATCGTGCCTCGTCTCCTTGTCCGAAAGGATGGAACGGTTTCGTGACAGGTTATGCGATTTCCCCTTCGCCCTGTCAAGCGGGATGAGCCCATTTATGCCTGCCGTGGCTTCGTGGTGGTGAGTTGCAATCACATCAGACAGCCAGTACCATGCCGCCGGTTTCTCCTCACGTCGGAGCGCATCGATGACGGAACGTTCCCCCTCAGACTGGACCCCATTGCAGGAGTGGTGGCGCGCCATGGGACGGCGCCTGCAGGTCGAAGACCGGGTCGAGGCGTTTTTTCGGCGGGCACTCGGGGGCAGTCCGGCGCTGGCAGGCGTCGCGCAGGCCGGGGGAGAGGTTGAATACGTGCTCTTTGTGCTGGTGCGTTACTGGATTCCCGTTGTGTTGCCGCCGCCTGGTCGGGAACGGGCCTCCAAGGGCGATCCGGACTACTGGCTCGAGTCCGAGCAGATTCTCAAAGCCGCCGCCGTTCGGTTGCGTGAGCTCAAGCCGTTGATTGAATTGCTGACGGCGGCCAATCCGTTGAGTACCGGAGGCCCTGACCACAGCCCGGCCCGCTCGCCGGTCGTCGAGGTGGAGCTCGCCAACATGCTGCAGGGGATTGCCGAGTCGGCGGGGAGCTACGGAGGTCCGGATTACACGTCGGTCATCAAAACCTTCGACCCGGTTCCGCTGCGACAAACGCAGCCTTTCAAACATAACAAGAAGAACAGCGCCGAGCTCTGGGTGGTCTTCCTGCTCCGCGAACATTTCCGGAGCGTCGGTCTTGGCAAGGATCGCTACTGGCCGCTTGTGGCCGGGCTTTGCGCGGCAGCCGGCATTACCAATCCCAACGGGCAGCCCTACGGCCCGGACGAGCTCAAGTCCTGGTGGCAAAAGAACTGGCCGCGCACCTACACGCAACTGGAGCAGACCCAGGCCGCGCCTGATCTGAGCGGAGCCGCCTACCAGCAGGATTTCGACTGGTTCGTGTCCTGGATCGAGTGGCAGCGGCAGCGTCTGTCCGAATAGCGAAGGCCGGTGTTTCATGAGTCGAGCTGGAGGGTGGATTCCGCCCCGATGGTCTGGATTATGCAATGGCTGTCTGGCAATTTCAAATCGAGTTAGTGCCGAAGGCGGTCGCAGAGGCGAACTCGTTGCGTACAGGAATGGTTCTCACTGAGGAACAGCGAGAGTCCGTTGTGTGGTGGAGGGATCAGCGGCTACCCGTTACGCTGTTGCGCGATGTGGAAAAGATGCTTCCGTCTGGGAAGACATGGTCGAAGGATCTTGAAGTGCTTGGTAGCCTTGAGACGTCGTGTTTAACGATTTTGCGAGAGGGTGAGTCTCTTGTAGAAGTCCAATTCCGTTTTGACTTGAGGGAGACAACGATTGAGTTGCTGGAGACTGCAGTGCAGTTTTCACGCGATCTTCAGTGCTGGCTCATCAGTGAAGGCGGGAAGGTGATAGAGCCTGGTTTGTCGGCTTTGAAAGATGAAATCCGGGAATCCACTGCCTTTCAGTTTGTAAAAGATCCGTTGAGCTTCTTATCCCGCCTGAAATAGGCGCCTCAGATTTGTGACAGCTGTTGTCAGAAAGCTGGAGCCGACTTGTGAACGTTGTTTTGCTAGACGTGCGTGACGCTGGCGGGGTGGGGTTTGGCGGGAGGATTTTTAGACCCATCCGGCGGTCCGTCCTTGAACATGGCGACGACCAGGCCGATCTTCAGGACCAGGAGGCCGACGCCGACCCACACGACGTACGGCTGCACGCCGCCTAATTCTCCCAACATCTGCTGTCTGGCTTCTCCGCCAGTGGCCCGTTCGCCTTTGATCTTGGCGAGCTGCTCTTTTGCGTGCCAGAAATAGATATAGTTGGCGCTGGCGCCTGCGATGACACGCCAGATGATATCGGCGGAGAGGTCCTGGGTGATATAGAACGCCATCGCCGGGCCGATGGCATAGATCAGCGCATAGACATACATCTTCCGGTAGAGAAACCAGAGGAAGGGTTCAAAGACGAAGGCTGGCCAGTGCCAGGTCAAGGCGAATTTGGGCCCGGACGGCCCGGTGAATTTCTTGAAGGTCTCCAGATAGCGGTCGGCATTGGGGCCGATGAAGGCTTTCCAGAGCTCTGCATCCGTCTGCGGCGAAGGTACCGAGTCCGCCGCCACTGTTTCCCGGCTTTCAACGGCGAAGGCGCCGCCGCATTGGTGGCAAAAGCGGGCCTCGTCCCGGTTTTCTTGTCGACATTGTGAACAGGATTTCATACGGTCACCTTATCCCATCCGCCATCTCTCCCCGTCAAGGGCGGCCCTCGCAAGCGGCAGGGTTCGAAGCAGACCGCTGGCCGCGCCAGGAGCCGCTGACGGGCGTTCGTTCGGTTGCTTTCACCTGTGCCCTATGGTAGCTTCGCCGACTCACGATGGGAGAGGTGTGCCATGCCGACGGGTGAGTTACGTCTCAACGCCGAACAGTACTTGATGAACACCTACACGCGCCAGCCGATTTCGATCGTGCGGGGGCGTGGCTCGAAGGTCTACGACCTGGAAGGCCGGGAGTACATCGACTTTGTGGCCGGCATTGCGGTCAATCTCCTCGGTCATGGGCATCCGGACCTGGTACTGGCGGTTCAAAAGCAGGTGCAGCACCTGATTCACACGTCGAACCTCTATTATACCGAGCCGCAGGTGCGCCTTGCTCAGACCCTGGTCGAACATTCGTTTGCGCAGAAAGTCTTTTTTTGTAACAGCGGCGCGGAAGCGAATGAAGCGGCGATTAAGTTGGCCCGAAAGTATTCGTATGACAAGTACGGGGCCGACCGCTACGAGATCGTCACGATGAAGAATTCTTTTCACGGGCGCACCATGGCTACCTTGACCGCCACCGGTCAGGAGAAGGTGCAGCATGGATTCGCCCCGCTCATGCCGGGGTTTTCGTATGTGACGTTCAACGATCTCTCGGAAGTCGAGCGCGCCATCACCCCGAAAACCGCCGCCGTCATGTTGGAGCCCATTCAGGCCGAAGGCGGAGTGCATGTGGCCGATCGGGGCTATATGCAGGGCTTGCGCGATCTCTGCCGGGAGCGCGATGTGCTGCTGATTTTCGATGAAGTGCAAACCGGCATGGGCCGAACGGGCACGCTCTTTTGCTACGAGCAGTTCGGTATGCAGCCGGACATCATGACCCTGGCGAAGGGGCTGGGCGGTGGTGTCCCGATCGGGGCCTGTTTGGCGACGGAAGCTGTGGCGCATGCCTTTTCTCCTGGAACTCATGCCTCGACCTTTGGCGGCAATCCCCTGGCCTGTGCGGCCGGGTTGGCTGTATTGCGAGTCCTGTTGGACGGGAAAATTCTGGACCAGGGACGGCGTATGGGCGAGACGTTGGCCAAAGGGTTGGCCGTGCTGAAGGACCGGCATCGTTGCGTAAAGGAAGTGCGCGGCCTTGGTCTGCTCCAGGGCATGGAATTGGAGATCGACGGGAAGGCGGTTGTTGCCGATTGTCTGGCCCGCGGATTGTTGATCAACTGCACCGGCGATCGGGTTCTGCGCTTTGTTCCCCCACTCATCATCACGGAGCGCGAGATCGATCGCTTGCTGGTCGCGCTTGCGCAGGTGTTGAGTCAGCGAACTACATCAAGCCACCATTAATCCTGTAGGGGCGCGTATGTCGCGGCGTCCGCATCGGTCATCCTCCCGGGCCGGTCTCGGGAAAGATTTTCTGGAACTGCTCTCGATCCCCGTCGCAGAGCTCACGGGGTTGTTGCGCCTGGCTGCGCAGCTGAAGGTGAAGCAGCGTCGCGGGGTGTCTCATCCTCTGCTGCAGGGCCGCATGTTGGGCCTATTATTTCAGAAGCCTTCGACCCGGACGCGGGTGTCGTTCGAGGCAGGGATGAATCAGCTCGGTGGCCAGGCGATGGTGTTGCCGATGGGCGATATCCAGTTGTCGCGTGGCGAGAGTGTCGCCGATACGGCGCATGTCCTGTCTCGGTATCTGGACGCAATTGTCCTGCGCACCTTTGACCACGGGATTGCCGAAGAATGGGCCCGCGAGGCGAGTATTCCCGTCATCAACGGGCTGACCGATTTGAATCACCCCTGCCAGGCCCTGTCCGACCTGTTGACTATCCAGGAAAAGAAGCGGCGGCTGAAAGGCATCAAGATCGCGTATGTCGGCGACGGCAACAACGTGACGAATTCTCTGATCGAGGCGGCGGCGAAGATGGGGATGACGATCGCCGTCGGTTGCCCGCCCGGCTATCAGCCGGACCGGGGCATTGTGGATCGAGCCCGGGAGGAAGCCCGGCAGACCGGTGCGGTGATTGAAATCGGCGCCGATCCGTTGGTGGCCGTGAAAGATGCGGATGTGGTGTATACCGACGTCTGGATCAGCATGGGGCAAGAGCGGGAGCAGGCCAAGCGTCTCAAGACCCTGGCTCCCTATCAGCTCAATGCGCGACTACTGAAATGCGCGAAGCCGGATGCGCTGGTCATGCATTGTCTGCCGGCCCATCGCGGCGAGGAAATCAGTGCCGAGGTGCTGGATGGACCGCAGTCGGTGGTATTCGATCAAGCCGAGAACCGATTGCACATGCAGAAGGCCATTCTAGTCAGGCTCCTCGGAAAGAAACCTGCACGGAGTACGTAAGTGAAAGGGAGTCGTATGAGCCGGTCATCGTACAAGAAAGTGGTATTGGCCTATTCGGGGGGCCTGGACACGTCGGTAATTCTGAAGTGGCTGGAAGAGGTCTATGGCTGCGAAGTCATCGCGTTTTGCGCCGACTTGGGGCAGGGCGAGGATCTGAAGGCCATCAAAAAGAAGGCGCAGTCCCTGGGCGTGAAAAAGGTCTACGTGGAGGATCTCCGCGAGGTGTTCGTGAAGGACCATGTGTTCCCCATGTTGCGCGGGAATGCGATCTATGAAGGTAGCTACCTGCTGGGCACGTCGATCGCTCGTCCGCTGATCGCGCGGCGCCAAATTGAAATTGCGGCCGATGAAGGCGCCGAGGCGGTCTGTCACGGCGCGACCGGCAAGGGTAACGATCAGGTCCGTTTCGAGTTGACCTACATGGCGCTGCATCCGCAGATCAAGATCATTGCGCCCTGGCGTGAATGGACCATGCGCTCGCGTCGTGAGTTGATCGAGTATGCGGAAAAGCACGGCATTCCGGTCACGGCCACGAAGGCGAAACCCTACAGCATGGACATGAACCTGTTTCACACGAGTTATGAGGGCGGCATTCTGGAGGATCCCTGGAAGGCCCCGCCCGAAGAGATCTTCGTGATGTCGGTCTCGCCGGAGCGGGCGCCGAACAAGGCCCGGGAAGTCGAGATCGAGTATGTGGCGGGTAACCCGGTGGCGGTGGACGGCAAGAAGATGAGCCCGGCCTCCTTGCTGGCCCATCTCAATAAATTGGGCGGTGAGCATGGTGTCGGTCGTGTCGATCTGGTCGAAAACCGCTATGTCGGGATGAAATCGCGCGGAGTGTACGAAACGCCCGGCGGCACGATTTTGCATGCGGCCCATCGAGGCCTGGAGTCACTCACGATGGACCGGGAAGTGCTGCATCTGCGGGATAGTCTGATCCCCCGCTATGCCGAGCTCATTTACTACGGATACTGGTATGCTCCGGAGCGGGAAATGCTCCAGGTGGCGCTCGATGAAGCCCAGCGGGATGTCACGGGCACCGTTCGAGTGAAGCTCTACAAAGGGAGCTGCACGGTGGTGGGGCGGAAATCTCCGCGCTCGCTCTATCGGCTGGACATGGCGACGTTCGAAGAAGACGACGTGTATCGCCAGAAGGATGCGGAAGGGTTTATTCGTCTGAACGCGCTCCGGTTGGCGATTCGGGCCCAGCGCAAGAAGAGGTCGACGCGGTAATGGCGAAGTCCCAATCTGCCGGAGCGCGTGCCCGCAAATCTGTCACTGTTTCGCAACGGTCCCGTCGTGCCTTGCCCAAGGGCAAGGCCTGGGGTGGCCGGTTTGCCGAACAAACCGACCGGCTGGTGGAGCAGTTCACCTCCTCCCTGGCCTGCGATCAGCGGCTCTATCCCTATGACATTCAAGGCAGCATCGCCCATTGCAGGACGCTCGAACGCGCGGGGGTGCTCACCGCCCGTGAGTCGGCGCAGCTCGTACGGGGACTGCAATTCGTCAAGGTGGAGTTGGATGGCGGGCGGTTTCCCTTCTCACCGCAGGACGAAGATATCCATATGGCGATCGAGCGCCGGCTGACTGAGTTGATCGGCCCGTTGGGTGGAAAGCTGCACACGGGTCGAAGCCGCAACGATCAGGTGGCACTGGATCTGCGTCTATTTTTGCGCGATGTGCTTTCGACGTTGATGGGTCAATTGCAGGAATTCCGCCGAGTCCTCGTGGGGCAGGCCCGGGCGCACCTGGATGTCGTCATGCCCGGGTATACACATTTGCAGCGTGCTCAGCCGGTGCTGCTGGCGCATCATTTCCTGGCCTATGTAGAAATGTTCGACCGGGACCGGGGTCGGCTTCACGACTGTCGGCAACGGCTTAATGTGATGCCGCTGGGGTCGGGGGCGTTGGCGGGATCGAACTACCCGGTCGACCGTCGGTATACAGCGGCACTGCTGGAATTCCCGGCGGTGACCCAGAATAGCCTCGACGCCGTCTCGGATCGTGATGCGGTGGTGGAGACACTCAGTGCCTTGTCGCTGATCATGATGCACCTCTCACGCTTGAGCGACGAATTGATTCTCTGGGCGTCGCAGGAATTTCGTTACGTGGATTTGCCCGATACCTTCTGCACCGGCAGCAGCATGATGCCGCAAAAGAAGAATCCGGACGTGCCGGAGTTGGTGCGTGGGAAAACGGGTCGTGTCTATGGGCACTTGATGGGTACTCTGACGCTGCTCAAGGGATTGCCCCTGAGTTACAATCGTGACCTTCAGGAAGATAAAGAAGCGTTGTTCGACGCCGTGGATACGACGGGGCAATCGCTGGCGCTTTGCACGGAGTTGATCCGGAGGCTGGTCGTCAATAAGGCCGTCCTGGCCGAAGCGGCCGAAGGTGGCGGGATGCTGGCGACGGAGCTGGCTGATTACCTTGTGACGAGAGGGGTCCCGTTCCGGGAGGCCCATTCCATTACCGGCCAGATTGTGCGATTCTCGCTCGAGCAGCATCGGCCCCTTCAGCAGTTGACCTTGAAAGACTTGCGAGGCTTCTCCGCCCATTTTGGTGAGGACGTCCTGAGTTGCCTCACCGTGCGGGGCGCCATCGATCGGAAGGGTCAGATCGGCGGCACGGCAAGACGGCGTGTGGAGGCGCGCATCAAGGAGCTTGAGAAGGCGTTGAAGGGATGAGGCTCGTCAGGGCATGTGGCCCAGGAGTCAGTGGTGGTGCCGTCGGTGCAATGTGGATTGTTGTAGGGCTGGGCGGGTGCGGGGTATTGGGTGCGCCGATCCCCCCTGAAGACGTCGGCGTCGCGCCGGTGATTGAGCGGCAGTTGAGACGTGAAGGGCTGTTAGCCCCAGGCGCGAGCGTGTGGGGATCTGCTTCAAGGCCTAGCGCGCCGAGTGCCGTGACCGTTGAAGAAGCCCCGATTCCTCCGGACCCCGACCCGTTGCCGACTCCGCCGCTAAGGACGATGGGCACGCGATAGACGCGACTCTAGGTTGTGGCCATTGGACGAATTCTCCAAGGTAGGTATAGAATTGTTGATTGAGGATGACCACCATGAATGACTTTCAGTATCGGGAAGGTGAACTCTATTGCGAGGGTGTACCGCTCTCGCGCATTGCGAAAGAGGTCGGGACTCCTTGTTATGTGTATAGCCACCACACGCTTGTTCGGCACTTCCGCGTCTACGATAGTGCCTTTCAGAACATTCCTCACATTGTCGCCTTTGCCATGAAGGCCAATTCCAATTTGGCGGTGCTTCGTCTTATGGCCAAGGAAGGGAGTGGCGTCGATATCGTCTCCGGAGGAGAACTATTTCGTGCGCTGAAGGCAGGGGTGACTCCCGGGAAGATCGTGTTCGCCGGAGTCGGGAAGAAGCCGGAGGAAATCCGCGACGCCTTGAAGGCGGATATCCTCATGTTCAATGTGGAATCTTCTGCGGAGCTGCAGGCCATCAATGACGTCGCGGCGTCCATGGGCGTCAAGGCGCGCGTGGCGTTGCGTATCAATCCCGACATCGATCCGAAAACCCATCCCTATATTTCCACGGGCTTGAAGAAGAGCAAGTTCGGGATTGCTGCAGATCGTGCCATCCAGGAATTCAAGGCAGCCGCAGTGTTCAGCCACATCGAAGTGGTGGGTTTACACGCACATATCGGGTCGCAATTGACGCAAGTCGCCCCCTTCGTCGAGTCGCTGAAGAAAGTGTTGGCGATGGTGCAGACCCTGGCCGAGCAGGGAATTCCTATTCGTTATCTGAATATCGGCGGCGGTCTGGGGATTACGTATTCCGACGAAACCCCTCCGGAACCGAAAGATTTGGCGGCGGCGATTTTTCCGCTGGTGCGTGACCTGAAGTGTGTCCTGATCATGGAACCTGGTCGTGTGATCGTCGGGAATGCCGGCGTGTTGCTCACGAAGGTGTTGTATACGAAGGACGGCGAAACTAAACGGTTCCTGATTGTGGATGCGGCGATGAACGACCTGATTCGTCCCAGCCTATATGATGCACATCACGATATCCGTCCGGTGTATGAAAATGTGGCGCGTGGCGCGAAGGAGACCGTCGATGTGGTCGGGCCAGTATGTGAATCCGGTGATTTCCTGGCCAAGGACCGTGTTGTACCGCAAATGAATGCTGGTGATCTCATGGCCGTGATGAGTGCGGGCGCCTATGGGTTCGTCATGTCGTCGAATTACAATTCGCGACCTCGTGTGCCGGAGGTGCTGGTTCATGAAGGGCAGATCCACGTCATTCGCGCGCGGGAGAGTTACGACGACTTGGTGCACGGCGAGCAGATACCGGCGTTTCTTTCCTAGGTCTCAGTAATAACTGTCTTCCTTATGGAGCCTCCCATGTTCGCAGGATCTCTTGTCGCCATTGTGACGCCGTTTAAAAACGGTCAGCTCGATGAAAAGTGCCTCGGGGACCTCATCGAATGGCAGATCACCAGCGGTACGCAAGGGATTGTCCCCTGCGGTACGACTGGCGAGTCTGCCACGTTGACACATGCCGAACACGATCGTGTGGTGGCGTTTACGGTTGACGTTGCCAGGCGACGAGTCCCGGTGATTGCGGGAACGGGATCAAATAGCACTCAGGAAGCGATTGCTCTGACCAAGCACGCGAAAGCGGCGGGGGCCGATGGCGCACTGCTGATCACGCCCTATTACAATAAGCCGACGCAGGAAGGACTATTTCTGCACTACAAGGCGGTCGCGGAGGCAGTCGATTTGCCCCTTGTTCTCTATAATATTCCCGGGCGAACCGGCGTAAATATGATGCCAAGCACTGTCTCACGATTGACAGCGTGCCCAACGATTGTTGCCATTAAAGAAGGAAGCGGCTCGGTTCAGCAGGCATCCGAAATCATACAGCTTTGCGGGGAGCGTCTGACCGTGCTGGCGGGAGATGATGCATTGACCCTGCCGATGATGGCCGTGGGTGGCAAGGGAGTGATCACGGTGACGGCCAATCTGGTACCCGGTGATATGGCCGAGTTGGTCAATGCATTTTTAGCCGGTCGAGTTGATGATGCGCGGGCGATGCATTATCGGCTCTATCCGCTGTTTACGGCCCTCTTTTATGAAACCAACCCCATTCCTGTAAAAGAAGCGTTGCATATGATGGGCAAGATCGACCGCGAGATGCGGTTGCCGCTATGTCAAATGGGAACCGACAATAGAGAAAAACTTCGGCATGTGATGAAAGAGGCCGGGCTGGTGTAGTCGGTCTGCTGCTGGTAAAGGTTGTTGCCATGATCAAGGTTGTTATTACTGGTGCGGCGGGACGAATGGGTTCTCGCCTCGTGTCCTTGGTAAAGGATTCTGCATTCTTGACCCTTGCAGGAGCTGTGGAGGGCAAGGGGCATCATGCGGTGGGCGAAGACTCCGGCGAAGTGGCTGGTTGTGGACGAACAGGCGTGCCGATTGTCGACGATCTTTCCAGTGTGATGGAGCGTGGGGAAGTCGTGGTAGATTTCACAACGCCTGCGGCCACACTTGGGCATTTGAAGATTGTGGCTCAACATCGACGTGGCATTGTGGTAGGGACAACCGGGTTTTCATCGTCAGAGTTGGATGAGCTCCGAAGTGTGAGCAAGCAAATCCCTTGCGTGTTTTCCCCCAATATGAGTGTGGGGGTTAATGTGATTTACAAGGTGATCGCCGAAATGGCCAAGACTCTCGGGGAGGACTACGATATTGAAGTGATCGAAGCCCACCACCGCCTGAAGAAGGATGCTCCGAGTGGTACAGCGCTCAAAATGGCGGAGGTTCTGGCTCGCGCAGTCAATCGAGACCTTGGTCAAGTCGGCGTCTACGCGCGAAAAGGACTAATAGGTGAGCGGAAGAGGGGCGAAATCGGAATTCAGACTATTCGAGCCGGAGACATCGTCGGAGACCATACCGTGATGTTTGGAACGATGGGCGAACGAATTGAGCTCACTCATCGTGCGAGTAGCCGGGACACTTTCGCCAGAGGGGCCCTCCGTGCCGCCCGTTGGGTTGTGAAGCAGCCACCCGGTCTCTATGACATGCTGGATGTATTGAGCCTCAAGTAACAAATCCCCCCGAGGCCGCCTTTTTTATTCCAAGACGCCTGGAATGATTTTGTGCTCCTGATATGAGAATGCGTTCGTCGCCGGGATCACTTCCTGACCATGTAAAAGCTGGGCAGACCTGGCAGTTAGCTCAACACATTGGCTAGTAGGATGAAGAAGAGGATTGCTCGGCGATGAGAGGCATCAAGTCCGGAGTGGACAAAAGGCCCGAGGAAGTTGGAGTGAACCACCTTCGGCTCAACGCACGTGAGCGTCCTGTGAAGGATTATTGTTGCGACGGGTTAATGTCGTGACGTGATCGGTCTCGGTTCTGCGTCAGCTGCTTTTCGTCGGCCACAGTTAAGGCACGCAAGGACTGTGATCGCCAAGCCAGCATTCAGGTCAACCGCCCGTTCAGGCAACATTGTTCCGCGGCATTTGTCACATTTATGCATTCCTGGCTTATAACATTGCGCTGTATGATAAACCATCCATCTGAAGTACTGTATAGGTATGGGAAAAGGCCCCTCATAGACACAAAAGCATCTGGGCCATTTGGTCCTAAGATTGCCCCTTACGGGATTGTTCCATGCTAGTAAGATGGCGAGGTAGGGTTCGTCACTGTTTTCACGCCATCGATGATGGCCTAATATTTAGTGGCGTTGGTGGGATGCACTACTATGTATAGATTATTGCTGGTTTCTGGTTTGCTGGTGCTCCTCTACTATCTGCTTCGCAGGGCAATTAAAAAAATCAAAGAGAATGGCGGGGCGGTGAGCCTTCAAGAAGAGCAGGCGGCTGGAAATCAAATGATTCAAGACCCGGTGTGCCGCGTGTTCATTCCTCGTGGCAATGCGGTGAGAGAGGAGATTGGAGGGCAGACCTATTATTTCTGTAGTCGCAGTTGCGCCGATGCGTTTCAGAAGCAACTTTCTAGTTAGCAGCCCGAATAGCTAGAGTCCGAGACCAATTCGTCCTTACTGAAAAACAAAATCAACTGGCATTCGTTTGCCTTAAAGTTAAATAGCGGTGGACCTGCCTTCCCTCCCGCAATTCGATTGTAGGTCCACTTCTCTCCACCGAAGAATCGGGACGTCTTGGCATCTGGAGCGCCCAATTCCTTTTCAATCCACGCACGATCTTTCCCCTGATAACGAGTAAGCGAGGCATCGAGGTAAGGATTGTGACTACAGGCTCCGGCCAGGAGGGCGATCGCTAGAAGCCAGGCTGATTTGCGCATACAGGTTGTCCTCCTGAATCCTGGGTGCAAAGCGCGACATTGGTGCTCATTGCAGAAAAAATCTTAGCGTTCACCATTCTCATCTGTCAAACAAGTCTAGCACGACCGCCCTGACTTATTGCCTTGGTATCGCGTTGCTTCTACAATAACTTGAGGGACGGTGGGTTCGAATGCTCAGAGCGAGGAAAGGATCTTCAAATGCAAATCTATCTTGATACGGCCAATGTGAAGGAAATCCAAGAGGGTGCCAACCTGGGCCTTATTGACGGTGTAACAACCAATCCTTCGCTTGTTGCCAAGGAAGGGCGTAGTTTCAAAGAGATGCTTCTCGAAATCTGTAAGATGGTCGATGGTCCGATCAGCGCAGAGGTGGTTGGTGTCGAATCCGAGGGCATGATCAAAGAAGGGCGAGATCTGGCCAAGGTTCACAAGAATATCGTCGTGAAGGTGCCCCTCATCCCGGAAGGTCTTCGGGCCACAAAGAAGCTTGCGGCAGAGGGGATTCGTGTGAATGTCACCTTGTGCTTCTCACCGACGCAGGCCTTGCTGGCCGCGAAGGCGGGCGCGTGGTGTGTCTCGCCATTCATCGGTCGTCTCGACGACGTGAGTTCGGATGGAATGGCCCTGATTCGCCAGATCGTCACGATTTATAAGAATTACGATTATAAAACGCAGGTCCTCGTCGCGAGCGTTCGCCATCCGCAACACGTGGTCGAAGCAGCGTTGGCCGGGGGGCACATTTGCACGATGCCTTACGCCGTGTTTCAGCAGCTTGTGAAGCATCCGCTGACTGACATTGGGCTGAAAAAATTTCTGGCCGATTGGGATGCGATGGGAAAGAAATAGACTTTCGAAGCGGCTAATCGCTCAATGGTGCTTCGGCGAGTTTCTGCTGGGCCTTGAGAAAAACGCGGTGGAACATGGGGCGAGTCAACTTGCCGGTGAACGTGTTTTGCTGGCTGGGGTGGTATGAGCCGATCAAGGTCACACCCCAAGGCAAATCGTAGACGACCTCGTGCCCGAACAGAGGGAGCGGACTGGGCGGGGCTAGTCCCAATTCACGGCTCGCCTTGAGATAGTGATCGAATGCAATCTTGCCCAAGGTGACGACTACACGCATTTGCTTCAATAGCCGTAGTTCGCGCAGGACAAATGGCCGGCAGGCCGCAAACTCATCAGGCGCCGGCTTGTTTGCCGGAGGCGCGCACCGGACGGTCGCGCCGATATAGCAGTCGGTGAGAGTGAGGCCGTCATTCGCATGGATGGATGTTGCCTGGTTGGCGAACCCGAACCGGTGCAACGCTTCGTATAGCCAATCCCCGCTACGGTCTCCGGTAAATACGCGTCCGGTTCGGTTTCCCCCATGCGCTGCGGGCGCGAGGCCCAAAATGTAGAGCTTGGCGTTGGAATCTCCGAATCCAGGGACCGGCTTCCCCCAATAGGACCAGTCTCGGAACTGGCGTCGTTTATCTCTGGCCACCGCTTCTCGGTAGGCAACCAGCCGGGGGCAGCGCGTGCAGGCGACGATGTCGTTATTGAGGATGGAGAGTGCGGACATTAAGCGGGAAGTGTACCAAAACCATGAGTTGCTTGTCCCCCGATGAGCTTGTTGCTAGCATGGGCCATCAGTCGTGACGAAAGGATATCAGGGGCATGTGGAACAAAGCGCGGGGTGTTCAGGCATTTCTAGCGTGCGGCACAATGCTGTTCGGACTGTCGCTCGCCATACCGGTTCTCTCGGCGGAATCGAATTCTGCCGTATCGGCCGGCGCTAAGGCAGAGGAGAACCGGAATGCCCAGGAGTCTGATCAGGTGCCGGTCGCGCCGCCAGGCGAGTCGGAGTTGGTGCCCGAGCTTGAAGATCGACTGGTCATCCTCCCCGAAATCAAACGGGAGGGAGAGCGCTTCTTCCTCAGCTCCTTCAAGCTGCCCGATAAGCTGACATTCGCCGGGCAAGCGATTCCGTTGGATAACTGGCAGGTACGCGAGCGGATCGAATACGAATTCTATCAGTTCCTAGAGGATCAAGGTGAAAGCATCATTCTGGCGAAACGGACAGGGCGATGTTTTGCGCCGGCTGAGAAACAGCTGGCTGAGGCCGGATTGCCGGATGACTTGAAATATATGTTGCTGGTCGAGAGCAAGTGTATCGCGGCCGCCTATTCGCGGGCCAAGGCATCAGGTCCCTGGCAGTTCATTAATTCCACAGGTCGACGGTATAAACTCCATAACGAACGCTGGCTGGATGAACGCCGCAATCTCGAAATGTCCACCGAAGCCGCCATCAAGTATCTACGGTATCTGCGGGACCTGTATCAGGGAGATTGGTTTTTGGCGATGGCGTCCTACAACGCCGGTGAAGACCGCGTACGGAAATTGATCAAAGAACAGAAGATCAATGACTACTGGCGCATGCACGGTCCACGAGAGACCATGCGATATGTGGCGCGCATCATTGCGGCGAAAGAAATCTATTCCCAGCCGGAGAAGTATCTTGGTCTGACCAAGAAGGATTTGTATCCTCCGCTTGAAACAGAAACAGTGACGGTTACGATCAAGGAGCCGCAACGCCGCCTCACGGCGATCGCCGAGGAATATGGAACCTATTTTCTTGAATTGAAGATGTTGAATCCGGAATTCACGAAGGACTACTTGCCAAAGGGCACCTACCAGGTTAAGGTGCCGCGACAGACCTGTCCGAATCGTTGTTTCAAGCAAGACAAACTCCCATAGTCCCCATGATACAAGTCGGAGTCTCGCAGCCCAGGGCACGAGCCCTTTTTGCAACACTGTTTCGTGCGGGACTGCAGGCCGTCGACCCCTACGAGTCGGTGTGCCGTCAGATCCGCTTCCGGCGCGGGCAACTCACCATCGGTTCGCAGCGCTATCCTCTTTCACAACATCAGCGACTTGTGGTGGTCGGGGCTGGGAAGGCGTCGGGTCGCATGGCTCAGGCGTTGGAGCGGCAGCTGGGAGCGAGGATCGACACCGGACTGGTCGTGGTGAAATACGGACATGGTGTCCCGACGAAAAAGATTCGTATCCTGGAAGCCGGGCATCCGGTTCCGGATGAGGCGGGGCTCCGGGCCAGCCATGCGATGATGACATTGATCGGGACGCTGAAATCGGACGACCTGCTGATTGTCCTCTTGTCCGGTGGTGCCTCGAGTCTCCTTCCCTCCCCCGCTGCAGGAATCACCCTCAAGGACAAGCAGCTGACGACCAAGTTGTTGTTGCGGTCCGGGGCGACCATTCAAGAAATGAACACGGTTCGCAAGCACTTGTCTTGCGTAAAAGGCGGGCAGCTTGCTGCAGCGACCTCCGCGCG
This sequence comes from Nitrospira sp., assembly GCA_024998625.1. GTDB lineage: Bacteria > Nitrospirota > Nitrospiria > Nitrospirales > Nitrospiraceae > Nitrospira_A. The sequence continues at coordinate 25,906 of JACOEL010000003.1, forward strand.
TGTGACGAGTGTGATCCTCTCGGATGTGATCGGGAACGATCTTGGTACGATCGGGTCTGGTCCCACCGCGCCTGACCCCACAACATTTCGGGACGCCTGGCGGATACTGGAGCAATACGAGGTTGCCAGAAAAGTTCCGGCATCGGTACGTCGACGCCTGGAGGCGGGCATGGAGAAGACCCTGCCCGAAACTCCAAAAGCCGGCGCCGTACTCTTTCGCCGTGTGGACAATCTGCTCATTGGAGACAATCAAGCGGCTGTCGATGCCGTCGTGAAGGCCGCGAAGGGGAAGCGGCTACAGACGATTGTCCTTTCCACTACCGTTACCGGGGAAGCTCGCGAACTCGCTAAGTTTTTCGGTGCGATAGCTCGGGAGATTGCGGCACATGGTCGCCCTTTGGCTCGTCCCTGTTGTGTCATCGTCGGTGGGGAGCCCACGGTGACGATTCGAGGGCAGGGAAAGGGCGGGCGAGCCCAGGAGTTCGCCTTGGCGGCGGCATTGGAGATTGCCGGGTTGCCTGATGTATGGGTGGCAGGGTTTGCTACTGACGGCACAGACGGACCGACGTCCGTCGCAGGCGCCGTGGTAGACGGGGAAACGGTTGCGCGGGCTCGGCGCGCCAAGCTGGACCTGCTCAGCGCACTTCAGGATAACGATGCCTATCCGTGCTTCAAGAAACTCCGTGCTCATATTGTGACTGGTCCGACCGGAACCAATGTGAACGATCTTTACCTCCTCCTCGCACTCTAGCTAGTATCCCCCTCTATGGCTGATCCGTTCATTCTCTCGCTGGATGAGAGCAGTGCGCTCTATCTTGTCGGCGGCAAGACTGCGGGCCTGGCGAAGGTACTCTCTGCCGGCCTACCGGTGCCGAAGGGGCTGTGCGTGACGACCGCAGTCTATCAACAGAGCCTGGATCGGGCCGGGGTTGATGCGCCGGCGATATGGACGAAACTGCCCGACTTGTCTGTGGAGCAACGGGCACAGGAGCTGGCACGAATTCAGCAGCTCTTGCTGGATCAGCCTTGGCCGACAGGGTTCCCGGACGATCTGGAAACGCAACTCACAGGACTGGGCGGCGATTCCTCGACCAGGTGGGCCGTCCGGTCCTCCGCCACGAATGAGGATGCTGGGGATATGAGCGCCGCCGGTCTGTACCGCACGACCCTAGGAGTGCCCATGACGGCTGTGCTGCAATCCATCCGTGCCTGCTGGGTTTCGTTATGGGACGAGCGGGTGGTTCAGTATCTGTGTCACTCAGGCGCCGACCGGCCTTGTCCCGCCATGGCAGTCGTCATTCAACCCATGCTGAGCGCACAGGCTGCCGGTGTCGCATACTCTATTCACCCCATCACGGGTCGAACCTCTCAGGTGTCGATCAATGCCGTGCCAGGATTGGCCTCCTCCTTGGTCAATGGAGAGGTGACGCCGGATGAGTATGTGGTGGAGGTCTACGATGACGATCATCGACCGTTCCGCGTACGACGACGCATGCTGGCTGAGAAACGGAAGAAGCTGACCGCCACCATTGAAGGTGTGCGGGAAGAGTCGATTCCCGAACCGGAACAACGGCAGTCTTGCCTGGTAGACGAGCAGCTGTTCGAGCTGGCACGGATGTCGAAGCGCATTGAAGTCGCGCTTCATCAACCGGTCGATCTCGAATGGGTGTGGGAGGTGGGGCGACTCTGGATCGTGCAGGCCCGTCCGATTACCGCCATTCGGCCGTGGCCCTCGCTGACCAATGACGAATGCGAATGGACGCGGGCCAATTTCAAAGAAACCCTGCCGGAATTGCCCAGCCCGTTAGGGCTGTCGTTTCTCGAGCGATTCATGGAGGCCTACATCGTCACTCCCTATCGCCGACTTGGTTGCATGGTTCCCGAAGGGCTCTCATCGGTTCGGGTGCTCCATGGACGTCCCTATCTCAACGTCACGCTATTTTACACCTTGATCATGCAGCTTCATGGGAATCCGGCGTTCTTAACCGAACAGATGGGCGGGGAACCCGTGATGTTTACCCCGTCGGTGCGGCCTCTCGGGGCACTTGCGCTTGTTCGTGCCGGAGTCGGCATGATGCGAGAATGGCGTAAGGCTGCGAAGCAGGGGCCGAAGAATTTTTCTGCTATGAAAGCCATGGCGGAACGCTACCACTACGATCGCATCCAAAATCTGTCGGTACAGGAATTGGCTGCAACCCTCGACGGCATAGGGCAGTGGCTCGACGATCATGAGGTGACTTTCGCAATCGCGGGTGGAGTGGCACAGAGTCTTCAGGCTATGGGGACGGTGCTTCCGGGCTGGCTTGGTTCAGACTGGCGAGAGCTGCTCAATGGGGCATTGCAGGGGCAGGGGACCGTCATCAGTGCCACCCAAATTGTTCGGCTGGCTGAGCTTGTCGTGGCTGTACCGCAAGAAGAAACGGTTCGACAATGGTTTGTCTCGGAGGAGTGGACAGCGCGTGGTTATCGGGACGCGCTTCAGGGGACGGAGTTCTTGCGTCGGTTTGACCGGTACTTAGCCGAGTATGGGCATCGTGCAGTCGGAGAGTCCGACATCATGTCTCCACGGATTGCAGATCAGCCAGATGCCGTGCTGGCCCTGTTGCGGGCGCAGGTGCGCGCCGGTGTGACGGCACTACCCCAAGAAATGCTTTCCCGTCAGGCTCAGCGACGCAAGCAGGCGCTCAGTGAGATCGCCAGGCGATTTGGGTGGCGGCGCCATCGTTGGCTCGTGTTCCGTTGGTGGTATCGGAGGCTCAATCGCTTCTGTGCCTTGCGAGAGGAGAATCGCCATCATCTGATGTATTACTCCACAGCGGCCCGCCATCTGTTGCTTCGGCTCGGTGAACGAATGGTGGAACGCGGAAGCCTCGCCGTGCGGGAAGATGTGTTTTATCTCACGCTGGATGAACGCATCGCACTGATTGATGGTGCGAGTCGTGATTGGCAGGGCCTCGTGCGTCGGCGGCGGGAGGAACGGCTACAGCATGAGGCCATGGAGGTTCCCGATACCATTCGGGATTGGGAGGCGGTCGTCGAGGAGGGGGCGCAGTCAAGCAATCAGGGGCAGGGAGGCGTGTTACGGGGTATCGCCATCAGTGCCGGGGTTGCCCAAGGACCGGTCCGGCTTGTTCGATCGACGGCGGACTGGGCACGGGTGCGGATGGGAGACATCCTCGTTGTTCCGGTGATCGATCCGGGCATGGCTCCTTTATTCGGAGTGGCGGCCGGTCTCATCGCCGAAATGGGAGGGACCCTCTCGCATGGGGCGATCATCGCTCGCGAATACGGCCTTCCTGTCCTGGTCAATGTGCCCTATGCCACCAATCTGTTGCGCGAAAATGAACAGGTCGAAATCGCAAGTTCCACAGGCCTCATCAGTCGGTTGGTCTCTTGACGTTTCTCCTGGATTCTCGTACCCTCTACGCGATTTCCCTACAACAGTGAGGTGAATGGATTTCCAGTCAGTCGGTGTATTCGTAGGGAAGCGTCATGATCGACCTCAGTTCCCCAACGTTTTTGGTCGGTACCGCCGTTGGTCTCGTCGTGGGCGTTCTGGTGACCGGATGGTGGGCCACCGTTCGTGTCCAATCACGCTACCATGCACGGTTGCTTGAAAGCGGAGAGCGCGCGCAGCGCGCCGATGCTTTGGCGGCGTCGCTTCAGCAGCGAGTGGATGATCAACAGTCCGAGATGGGGCAGTTGCGGGACGCGCTCGCCGAGTCGCAGCAGGGCCGGACTAAAGCCGAAACCCGCATGGAAGAGGTCGCCCGCAATTTGGAGGATCAGAAGTCGTTGCTGGCGCAGGCGAGGCAAGAACTGCACGAATCTTTCGATGCCTTATCTGGCCAGGCGCTCAAGCAAAATAATGAGGCGTTCTTGAGCCTCGCGCGCACCTCGTTTGCGGCCTTGCAGGCGGAGGCCAGGGGCGAGTTATCCCAGCGGCAGCAAGCCATCGGCGAACTGGTTAAGCCCCTGGAGGAATCGCTCCAGCGATATCAAGAACAACTGCAGCAGGCTGAACAGGTTCGGCAGCGGGAATATGGAAGCCTCGACCAGCAGTTGAGATTCATGGCCGAATCGCACCAACGGCTCCAACAGGAAACCGGCAATCTGGTGAAGGCCTTGCGGGCACCGTCCGTGCGTGGGCGATGGGGCGAGATGACGCTACGTCGCGTCGCTGAACTGGCGGGCATGGTCGCCCATTGCGACTTTGTGGAGCAGGATACGATCGGGTCTTTGGAAGGGCTTATCCGTCCAGACATGGTCGTGTACCTGCCGGGTGGCAGGCAGATTGTGGTGGATGCCAAAACCGTACTAGCCGCCTACCTCGATGCGTATGAGGCAGAGGATGACCAGCAGCGTCAAGGGCATCTGCTCCGCCATGCCGGTCAGGTGCGGGCTAGGATGGGTGCGCTCAGTCTCAAGGCCTACTGGACGCAGTTCGGACAGACGCCTGAATTCGTCGTCCTTTTTCTGCCGGGGGAGCAGTTTCTCGGGGCAGCATTGGAGCAGGATCCGACGCTGATCGAAGATGGGTTTTCGCAAGGGGTGGTGCTCGCGACGCCGACGACGCTGATGGCGCTCTTGCGCGCCGTGGCCTATGGCTGGAAGCAGGAACAGTTGAACGAACATGCCGAGCAGGCGGGACGGCTCGGGAAAGAACTGTACGAGCGGATGGCCGTCCTTACCGATCACCTCAACGAGATCGGACAGGCGCTCGGGAAAAGCGTGGGGGCCTACAATAAGGCGGTCGGATCGTTGGAGTCTCGCGTGCTGCCGGCAGCTAGAAAATTCAAAGAGCTCGGGATATCATCAGACAAAGACATTGCGTTGCTGGAAGCCTCCGGCATCGAACCAAGGGCAGGTGTTGCATTTGCGCCAGAGAGCAGAAGGACGTTAGGATGATGGATCCACAGGCGATGGTGGAAGAGTTTCACCGCAAGTTCGATATTGCCGTCAGCGACCGGCCCTCTCTTCCGGAAGAAGCGACCCGGCAACTTCGGGTGCGGCTCATTCAGGAAGAGTTTGAAGAACTGCAAGAGGCCATGGTCGCCCAGGATCTCCCCGGAGTGGCGAAGGAGCTGGCGGATCTGTTGTATGTCGTCTACGGCACGGCCGTGTCCTATGGATTGGATATGGATCCGGTGTTTCGCGAAGTGCACCGGTCGAACTTGAGCAAAGTCGGAGGGTACAAGCGAGCCGATGGCAAGTGGGTCAAACCACCGACCTATTCTCCGGCCCAGGTGGAACCGCTGCTTACGGCGCAATCGTCCGGGAGTTCGGCGGGCAGATTGCACGTGGACAGAAGAATGCAGGAGTCAGAGTCGTAGCATGAAAGAGCTGTATTGTCCGGCGTGCGGCACGCCCTGTGTCAGAGTGATATCCGGGACGAATCTGATGGAGAAGACACTGAACCGCTTGTCCATCTTTCAAGTTCGTTGTCAGCTCTGCACGGCTCGCTTCCAGGCCCGCCGACCGGGTAGTCGGCAGACCTCCCAAGAGTTCGACCGACGTGAGTACCGACGGCTGCGGGCGAATTTCGCCGCGTCGCTGATCCTGGACCAGCCGGCGGTCGGGGGGGTGATCACCGATATCTCAATGGGTGGCTGTACGTTGCTAGCATCCTCCTCGCTCCCGCGGGGTACCTTCGTGAAGCTGGTCGTGCATGCGCCTGCCGGTCAGCCCGAGATCAAAGTCGATGCCGCCATGATTTGCTCCATCCAACCGTTGTCAATCGGGGTGAAGTTCTTGGAGTTTGAGCCTGATGACAAGCAGCGCATGGGTCAGCTGGTGCTCGAGCTCCTCGCGCATCAACAAGCGCCTCCCCGCGTCAGCGCGTAACAATCACACGGTTCAATTTCGTGGCATTCGCGTGACTGCCGTGTCCTCCCGGCGTCGGCCGCGATGGCGCGTGAATCTTCGATGTCAGGGCCTGCGGCGGAATGACGTCAGCTCATTGTCGAGGAGACGTACCGTCCCGATGCGGATGGCTCCGAGTAGGACAGCCTGGCGATTGAGCAGAAAAAGCGGCTCGAGAGTCGCAGGATCACAGACTGCAAGGTACTCCACAGTGGCGAGAGGCTCAGTCGCGACCACGCGTAGCATGTGTCGCTGGATACGCGCTCCATTTCGTTCTCCGGCACGAATCGCCGCTACGCCGGCCTGGAGTGCGCGAGAGAGCACAGGCGCCGCCTGCCGCTCTGAACTCGATAGATAGACATTGCGTGAACTGAGTGCCAGCCCGTCGGCCTCCCGCACGGTGGGATGGACAATCGGAAGCCCGGGCAAGTTGAGATCCTTCACGAGTTGTTGCACCAGCGCGGCTTGCTGATAGTCTTTTTGACCGAACCACGTCTTGTCCGGCTGAACCAGGGACAGCAACTTGGTGACGACTGTCGCCACGCCTTGAAAATGGTGCGGTCGCGCTTCCCCTTCCCATCGTCGGGCTATCCCCGGGACCGTCACAACCGTTTGAGCGCCGGCCGGATACATCGTCTTGACAGTGGGGGTGAAGATGACATCCACACCTTCCTTTCGGCAAAGTGCCTCATCGAGTCGAAGCTGGCGTGGATATTTCGAAAGGTCTTCCGTCGGCCCGAATTGTGTCGGGTTTACAAAGATGCTCACCACAACGGCGTCGCAGGCCAGTCGGGCGGCACGGATCAAGGCGCGGTGCCCTTCGTGTAGTGCTCCCATCGTCGGCACAAACCCGATCGTGACGCCTTCGCGATGGAGTCCTCGGCTCCAGTCGGCCATGGCCTGCGTCGTGCGAATGATCTTCACGCCCGTGGCCCTGCTGTCGGGGGTGGGCTGCAGGCAGGGCGTGATCCATAACGGGAGTTCGGTTGGGGGTCGAGCAGGCGAACGATCGATGGATCAGTGAGTTGCGATAAGAGATGACGCAGGCTTTGTCCGAGCAGCGGATGTCGTCGATCGGGATCCAGTTCGACCAGCGGGGTGAGCACAAATCGTCGTTGGTGCAGGCGGGGATGCGGGACGGTTAGGGTCGGTTCGGAGAAAATGCAGTCATCATACAACAGTACGTCGAGATCCAGGGTGCGAGGCCCCTTGCGGTTGTCTTGATCGCGTCCCAGCGCCCGCTCGATCTCACGGCAGATTTCCAACAGACTCTTCGGGGCGATGTTCGTCTCGATCTGCACTACACCGTTGAGGAACCAGGATGGACCGGGGGCTGCCCCGTCCTCGATCGGTTCGGTTTCGTAGAGCGATGACACCGCCTCCAGCCGTGAATGCGGGAGCAGGCCAAGCAGCGTCACGGCCCGATCACAAAAGTCGATCCGGTTTCCCAGGTTAGAACCGAAACCGATGAATGCAGTAGCCACGGAGCCTCGTCACCGGCCGATCGTCACCCGTCATGCGAGTATGAGGAGGCTTGCCGGCCCACGACCTCTCGCTTGACGCGTGACGAATGACGTCTGTTTCAGAATTCGGCTTTCTTGATTCGCTCGACTGCTTCAGCCAGTCGTTCCTTCGTTGTGCACACCGTCATGCGAATGTAGCCTTCGCCCGGGGCACCGAACCCGTTCCCCGGCGTCGTGACGATACCGGCCTTCTCTAGGAGATGGGCCGTGAAGGAGGCGGAGGTATAGCCTTTGGGAACCGTCACCCAAATGTAAAAGGCGGCTGGAGGCGGATCGACTTCCAGGCCGAGTTTTTTCAGCCCCGGCACGAGGGTGTCGCGTCGTTCCTGATAAATTTTTCGCAGTCCATCGGTGACCGAATCATCCAGCCCGAGCGCGGTGATTCCCGCTGCTTGGACGGCCTCGAATACACCTGAGTCCAACTGGCTTTTCACGCGGCCGAGTCCGGCCAAGACGTTCTTGTTACCGACGGCGAATCCGATCCGCCAACCGGTCATGTTATAGGTCTTGGAAAGCGAGTGGAATTCCACACCCACGTCCTTCGCCCCGTCCACTTCGAGAAAACTCGCCGGACGACGGCCGTCGTAGTAAATCTCCGAGTAGGCCGCATCGTGACAGACGATCACCTGGTTCTCCTGGGCAAATTCCACCACGCGCTTGAAGTAGTCCTTGCTCATGATGACCGAGGTGGGATTATTCGGCGAATTCAGCCACATCAGCTTCGCTTTCTTCGCCACATCTTTCGGGATCGCGTTGAGGTCAGGTAGGAAGCCGTTGGCCTTTGTCAGCGGCATGAGGTGGGAGACGCCGCCGCAAAAACTCGTTCCCACCGGATAGACCGGGTACCCCGGGCTGGGCACGAGGACGATGTCTCCCGGATCGATAAACGCCAGATGGACGTGACCGATGCCTTCCTTCGATCCGATCAGGGTCAGCACTTCATCCGCGGGATCGAGCGCCACATTGAAGCGCCGCTTGTACCAATCCGCGACGGCCTTACGAAACGACAGCATGCCTTCATAAGAGGGATATTGGTGATGCTTCGGATTTTTGGCGGCTTGGGCCAGGCTGTCGATGATCGGCGTGGGTGTGGGGAGGTCGGGATCACCGATACCAAGGTTGATGATATCGACCCCCCGCGCGAGTGCCTCCTGTTTCATCTTGTCGATGGCGGCGAACAAGTAAGGAGGCAGCGTCTTAATGCGGGTTGCGACTTCGATCGGGAAACCGGCCATGCGTGAGGACTCCTTTGTTGACCTGAGCGTCAGCGCTCAGCTGTGTGCAATCGGTGAGCGGCTGCTCGCCCTCAACCCGGGATCAATAAGAGGCTAGGGTACCGCAGGATCACTCCGGCAATCAACGGAGTGGTGCAGGGCGAGGAATGCGGCTCCGCCTTGCCATATCTTGTTAGGCCAGAGGCGGCCCGGTTGACAGGCGAGGGGGCTCTCAGTACAGTTTTATCGACCATTCTCCGGTGGCTCTGAGATTAGATGGTTTGAGATTGTTAATTGCCCGATGATGAAATCACTCCAGCCCTGCCCATCCAGTCCAAATTGTGTGTCGACTCAGGCCTCTGATCAAGGCCATGGCATCGTGCCGTATCGATACCAGAAAACTCTGGCAGGGGCCAAAGAGGCGCTCAAAGCCATTGTGGCCAAGCTGCCCCGTGTGACACTGGTTGAAGAGGACGAGGGCTACCTCCACTACGAATTTACAAGCCTGCTGATTCGATTCGTGGACGATGTCGAATTTGTTTTTGATGACGAAACGAAGACGATCCATTTTCGGTCGGCTTCCCGGACCGGCTATAGTGATCTTGGTGTCAATCGACGGCGGATGGAGGAGATTCGAGCGTTCACTGAAGGCAGGCTGTAGTGAAAAACATGACAGCGTTGAATAGGATGCAAGAGCTTCCGGATTGACGCCGCAGCTGATGATGGGTGCCGTCTGGGGACTCGGAGTAATTTGGGGTTGAATTGCTCCTCTTAAGTCGTCACTATAGAATTCGATCAAGCCAAAGTGGGTGGGAGCCTGGATCGTTGAACATGACCATTCGAAATCGTGCCATGCTGAAGCAGTCTTCCCGCTTTGCGTTGATCCTTTTTCTTGCGTTGTCGAGTGCCTGTGTCTCCGTGCAGGTGGATCCCTTGACCAGCAAGGCGTTCGAGCCTCGACCTGGAAGCGAGGAAGTGACGACGTTACAGCGCGAGCCTCATCATGGACATGTGCAGATCGCCCGCATCATTGCGACCAGTGAGTATGCCAGCGAAGACGCGTTGCGTGATCGGATTCTCGCCCGGGCAAAAGAGTTAGGGGCCGATGCCGTTGTCCTGGGAGACGCGGACGTGCGGCGCCTCGCAGATCGGGGCCCGACATTTCAATCGACTATGGGCACGGGGGTCCCGGTAGGGACGTCCGGCAATTCGTATCGCAGCGGCTATTGGAATCCGTTTCGAATGGATGCGTGGAGTTTTACGCAGGGAGCCGGTGGTGGGCAGGGCTGGATGCTCCACATGTCCGGGTTAGCGATTCGGTATGTCTCTGCCGACGAACTGCGTGCCGCTCCGAACCCTGTCCCCTCTGCACCGTAGCCGATCGTTCCCTCTTGCACGAGACCGGACCCAACCCTGTATCCCCCTCATTCAGAAGCATTTGGTATAGTTGAGTCTCGAGGTATTGCCTGCAATTGAGGTGATGAAGTTTTCCTGATGGGCGTCCTGCGGCTCTCGCCTGTTCGACGTCGGCGCCGGAATTCAGCGATCCATGCAGGCTGGGTCCTCAGAGGTGCATAACAATTCGAATTTCTTGACCAAATCGGAAAATTTTGACATAAACGATCACAGTCGGTTCGAGTTAGAACCAACTGTGATGTGGCTGTTAGGCTCGCCTGTGTTGAGTCGCGGGGGGCCGGTCGTTCGGTACGATGGCCGTCGATGTGAGGGAGCACGAGGAGTGACGAAGCTACTATGTCTGCGTTAACTATCGACCAGAGGCCTTCGCCGACCTTACCGCACGTGCGTATCCAACCTGCCCGCGGACTATTAGATTTGGATCTGGGCGCGCTCTGGCAGTATCGCGAGCTGATTTATATTCTCGTCTGGCGTGATGTGACGGTGCGGTACAAGCAGACCCTGCTGGGAGTCGCCTGGGCGATGTTTCAGCCGGTCGCGACCATGCTCATTTTTACGGTTGTATTCAGTGTCATGGGGAAAATTCCATCCGATGGATTTCCCTACCCCGTGTTCCTCTATGCAGGCCTGTTGCCGTGGTTCTATGTGTCTCAGGCGTTGAGCAGGGGAGGAACCAGTTTAGTGGGAGAAGCCCCGCTCATCAGCAAAGTGTATTTCCCACGTCTGATTCTGCCCCTTTCATCGACCATCGCGCCACTGGTCGATCTGGTTCTGGCATTTGTCGCGTTTCTCGGCCTCATGGCCTGGTTTGGAATCATCCCGACCTGGCGCATTCTGTCCTTGCCGCTTTTCGGCATGCTGGCCGCCACGATTACGCTGGCCGCCGGGCTCTGGATCTCTGCGCTGTATGTGAAGTACCGGGACGTCGGGCATATCCTGCCGATGTTCATTCAGCTGTGGATGTTCGTATCGCCCATCCTCTACCCCGTGAGCAAGGTGCCGGAGTCCTGGCGAGCGCTCTATGCGATGAATCCGGTCGTGAGTGTGGTCGAAGGATTTCGCTGGGCACTTATCCCCGGGTTTCATGTCGATTTTATGATGTTCTTACCAAGTCTGGCTGTGGTGTTCGTCGTCTTTGCCGGCGGCCTCATCTATTTCCGCTCCATGGAACGAACGTTTGCGGACGTGATTTGAATGAGTGATATTGCCATCAAAGCAGACTGTCTGTCGAAGCATTACCGGCTCGGCACCGCAAGTCGTCAGCATAATACCCTTCGGGATCATCTGATGCATCGCCTCCGAGGCCTGACCCGATGGGGTGGTGGTCGGCCGGAGTCGAACCCTTCATTCTGGGCGCTCAAGGATATCTCGTTCGAGGTTAAGCGAGGTGAAGTGCTGGGAATCGTCGGGCACAACGGCGCGGGGAAGAGTACTTTGCTCAAGATCCTTTCCCGGATCACTCAGCCGACGACGGGAACGGCGGATATTTACGGACGCGTCAGTTCGTTGCTTGAAGTGGGAACGGGGTTTCATTCCGAGTTGAGCGGTCGAGAAAACATCTACCTGAATGCGGCGATGTTAGGTATGCGACGAGAGGAAGTGCGGCGTAAGTTCGACGAGATCGTCGCCTTCTCGGGGGTGGAGCAATTCATCGATACCCCGGTCAAGCGTTATTCAAGCGGGATGTACGTGCGGCTGGCATTCGCTGTTGCTGCACATCTCGAGCCGGAGATTCTGATCGTGGACGAGGTGCTGGCCGTCGGCGACGCCAGTTTTCAGCAAAAGTGCCTCGGGAAAATGGAAGAGGTGAGCCGAAGCGGCAGGACGGTGCTGATCGTCAGCCACAACATGACCGTAATCGAAGGGTTGTGCGAACGCGCGATTCTTCTCGAGAAGGGGCGTGTCGCAAAGATCGGCAACACGCACGAGGTCGTGGAGGGCTATGCCGATGCCATTCGGGGTCTGGCGGGAACGGAGATAGAGGCGCGCCATGACCGGGAGGGGCTCGGCGAGATCCTGCTCACCAGGATCGACGTGATGGATCGCGACAAGCATCCGGTCGCGGCGGCGATCACGGGTCGAGATGTGGTGATTCGGATGCACTACCGTTGTGCGGCGGGCAAAGAATTTAAGAATTGCCGCGTCAGCATTTCCGTAAATGGACGGAAGGGGCAAGACCTGTTCGTCTTGTCCACCGACATCGTCGATCCGAAGCCCTTGACCTTGCATGGTGAAGGGTATGTTGATTTTATTCTGCCTGAATTGCCGCTCACCGGTGGCGCGTATTTCTTCCAATCCTATATCGAGTCGAACGGCCATGCCCAGGACTGGATCAAGAATGTGGCGCCCTTTTCCGTGCTGGACGCCGATTACTATGGCACAGGCAAGCTGTGCCCGCCGGGCTGGGAAGCCAACGGGGTTCTAGTGCGCTATCGATGGGAGGCCGGAGAGGCACGTTCGACTGACGTATTGCCGGTCCATGCCCGCGCGAGTTGATCGTCTCACGCCCCCGGTTCGCTCTCCCAACTCGATTGATCCCCCTTCCGCACACCGTCTCTGTCGATAAATCAGTAATCACTCCGCAATGGGCCAAGAGTGCGTTACGATTTGCCATCTACGACCGGATGGCGATCGACTGAGGCGTACGCATGGGTTCCGGGCTTGAAGATGGACAGCAGGCACAGCTAGAGCTGGCCGGCTTGAGGCGCACGCTGAAATGGACGAATATCCAGCGGGAACAATTGTTGGATCGTCTTGATCTGCTGCGCCTCGACAATCAGCGTCTCCAGGAACGCGTGGATGAGTTGGAGCGTCAGTTGGCCGAGTTCAAGCAACAACAAGCTCTCTTCTAGCGACCGCACGTCGTCGTCTCCCCTCCCTGTCTCCTCTTCTTCACGCGCTCATCGACGGCTCCGGCATGATAAGGTGGAAAGAGTGTGGCGGTCGGATAATGCCCATGGAGGAAAGGCCTTGGAATAGTCATGACCCATTCGATCAAGACGGTGGAGGATCTGCATTGGTTTCTGGCGCGCACGGCGGGGTTTCGCGGCGGACACATTACCGATGTGCATCTGTCCAAGCGCCGGATCTTCGACGAAGCCTCAGGTCGCGAGGTGATGGCTGGGAGTATGGCGATGGTGGTCGTGCGGTATCACGTGCAGAGCGTTCTACGTGTCGCCAAACTTACCATGCTGGGCGTCACCGACCTTTCCCTTTTTGAGCAAGACGGCTGCGACTGTTCGCCTCTGGGGGCGATTCAGGTGGAGATGAGCGAGGGGAAATTACGCTTCTGGTTCGATCCCGAGGGGAATCTTTATGTGGTCTGCGAGGAAGCGACGCTGGAGGAAGTCTCGTTGCCGGCCAGTGAATCCGACATGGGTGGCGAGATTGGGCAGTGGACGTTTCAGGCCGATTCCGGTGAGGCCCCTACGGTGGAATGGCTGCTTGCCCGGCTGGATCAGGCGGGTGTGCCCTGTATCTGGAAGGCAGCGACGCGTCGGCAAGGTCGGCACAGTCCGATGTGTTGGGAAGGAGAGCTAGCCATGGCTGCCGGCACGGCGGCCATGGCTACAGTGGCGCTCCGCGTGGAGGCGTATGGGCCTATAGATGGAGCCGGATTCGGACTTCGCTTGCAGACACGTGACGCTGCCGGTCGTGTAGGTGGTCGACTGCTAAGCCTGGTGACCGACCTGGTCACGCAACGGTATCACGGGACGTGCCTCGTAGGGCAGACATTTCTCTCACATGAGGGATGGGCGAATTGGAACTCATTCAGGCCCGCACATTAGGCCAGTGGATGAAGTGGGGACCGAATCAGCCTGTTAGCTGTGATGTCCGTGCCTTCTGTTTCCGTTCCCATTCACACTCCCGTGTCCATTCACGCTGCCGTTCTTTGCACCCTTCTGATTGACACATTCCACCAAGTGCCAGAACTTCATCGGGTTGACCTTTTCTTTGCGGGCGACGTGGAGGCTGGTCCCTTCGAGTACGGTGTTCAACGAGAGGTCGGTTCGGAAGCCGATATGCTTGCAGAGGGGGGAGATCACTTTTTCCACGGCCGCGATCAATTTGTTGCCGTTACTGAAGTGGTTCAGCATGATGATGCGTCCGCCCGGCTTGCAGACGCGAATCATTTCGTTCACGACTTTGCGGTAATCCGGTACGGCAGTCACGACATAGGCGGCCATCACGGTATCGAAGCTGTCGTCGGCAAAGTCCATTTTTCCGGCGTCCATCAACATCAGCCGCACATGGTCAAGATGATAGTGGGACTGGCGCTGTCTGGCCTTCGCCAGCATCCCTGAGGAGAGATCGATGCCGATGATTTCGCAATTCTTCGGGTAGTACTCCAGCGCGATTCCGGTTCCCACGCCGACTTCCAAAATTTTCTCCTCCGGTCGGATTCTGAGATTGCGCACGCAGGCTTCCCGCGACTCGTGGAAGATTTTTCCAAAAATATGATCGTAGACGCCGGAATAACTGGTGTACACTCGCTCGACTTTGGCGATATCCATCGTCCCTCCGCAAAATCACGCCTCTCCGCCCGCACACTCTGCAGTGCAGAAGCGACGGCGATGAGAAGTGTGGCGTGGAAAAATCTATGAAGGCGGGACTGCAATCCGGATGACTCGTCCTCACCCGCCGGACAAGAACGGGCTTAATGTAGCCAAAGCACTCATGGGGAGTCAACTGGTTCCTCTGGTTTTTGAACGTTCCTGCATCTCGCCCGGGCTTGATTCTCCGTAAAGCCCTGTGGGAAGTTTCCTCTATGATTCTGGCCGGTGCGTTTGCCATCGTGTTGTTTGTCGGGTTGATCGTCGGTGACTGGATGTACTTTGCCCGTCTCTCGTCCGATGCCAGCCGTTACGGGTATGGGATCGGGCGGCTGCAGGATCAGTTTGCCGCGCTCACTGTCCCTCAGCTGTTGCGCCCGTTCGACCAGAACGGGTTTTTGAGTCTGCCCCACGGCGTCGCGCGGGTCTTTCCGGAGGCAAACCGGATGGTCATCAGGCCGACCCATCGCCTCTTCTCCCTGCGGTTCCGCACGGCCTGGCCGTTGAAGGGCTCCATCGAATGGGCGCCGGAACCCGAGGGACTGAAGATGGTGTGCACGAAGCGGGTGCCCTGGTCGTCTTCGATTCTCACGTTCCTCTGGTTCAGCCTTGTGGGGTTCGGGACGCTCGGGTTCGTGATGACCTATCTCCTCGAAGGCGGGCTCGATTCACTGGGGGGTGTACTGCTGGGCATCGGTGTCACGGGGGTGGGAATGATCGTGGTCGCTTTTGGCCTGCTGACGATTACGGTGGCCTATCGCATCGAAAATACGAGGCTGATGCAGGTCTATACGGAGCTTCGTGACGTGGCGTTGAAAAGCGAAGGGGTTGCCTAGTTGATCTGACGATAGAGGCTGAGCAGGTGATCGAATTCCGACGGCAGGTTCAGCGTCGCTCCGGATCGTGCCAGGCCGGCGATGATCCCGCGATGTTTTGCGCTCAGGCCGGAGTCGACGAAGGCCTGTCGAAAGTGCATCCATCGCAACGACGAGTCTGTGGATACCTGTTGGAGTTCTTCAGGCGACAAGGTTTTGAGTCTGGCGGTCAGGGTTCCCAGTGCCTTCTCGACCGTGTCGTAGGGAGCGGCTAGCTTGAGCGTGCTGTAGAATGTGTGGAGATGCTCCCGGAATTCGTCCCGGAGCGATTCCACCGGGCCTGTTCCCTGCCGGTGGTCCTTTTGTGTGCCCATGTCGGTACTCCTGTGCGCTGCCCTGCTTAAAGGCAGCTTACGGGAGGAACGCCGTGCGGCGCAACGCGTTTTCGTGCGGGGTATTCATTTTTCTTATGTATGGAGGTTGTAATGCGTTATCGATCCGTGGTTGTCCTCATCGGCGTGCTTGTGACCGGATTGACCGGTTGTTCATCCCATCACCACGGGAGTTATGGACATGGAAAGGGCGACTATTATTGGGGCAAGGCTTCTCAGGATGTGAGCGGTCTGGTTGAAAAGCATGTCAAGAATCCGGAGACCGCGAAACAGGTCAATGCGGTGATGGGGGAGATGATCACGGAGATCAAGTCGGCACGGGAGCAGCATCGGCAGTCCCATCGCGCACTCTACGAGCTGAACGCCAACTATGCGGCGACGCCGGAAGAGTTTACGAAAATTCTCGACGAGTTGAACAACAACCGGATGCGTTCGTCCGCACGGATGCTCAGCCTTCGCTTCAAGATGAAGTCGTTGCTGACAGCTGAGGAATGGTCGGCATTGTCCGATGAATTGAAACGGTATGGCAGCCGGTACTACGGCAAGGGCGCAGAAGCTACGGCCCCTGCTGCCGCCCAACCCTAGCAGGTAGAGTGGTCGACTACAGAAGCGTTTCTAAGCCGGGGCGATGATTGAGGAACAGCAGCTGGGCTGCGGCCCCCGTCAGGTCCAGCCCGCTCACCGCCGCGTGATCGATGCGAGCCTGACGGATGATCGCCAGGTCGAGCTGCAGGTAGTGCGCGAGGATCGCCCGAATGACATCCCCGTGTGACACGATCACGACGGGAGTGTCGTGGACGGGGGCGAGGGCCTGTTCCACTGCCGCCACCGCCCGCTGTTGCACCTCGCGCAGCGTTTCTCCGCCGGAAGGCCGGGCCCGGTCCGGGTGGGTGTACCACTCCCGCTTGGCCGGGTCGTCGGCGAATTCATGCCAATAGCGATTGATCCAACTCCCCACGCCGATCTCACTCAGTCCCGGAACCTGATGCAGCGGGATCTCCTGTGGTCCACGTAGAATCTCGGCGGTCTGCGCGGCCCGCAGCACCGGGCTGGTGTAGATGGCCGCGATCGGGGTACGAGACAGGATGCCGGCGCAGGTGCGAGCCTGTTCCTCGCCGGTCCGGTTGAGGGGAATCGGTTGGTCGCCCATTACCCGGCCGGATCGATTCCACTCGGTTTCTCCATGTCTGATGAGCAGGACGATCGGCATCGGGAGATCTCGCCAACTCCTACGGCGCGGGCACCGCTGGCGTGTGACTGGTCAGGGGGATCGGGGTCCACTGTGCGCCGCCGTTGGTCGACCGATACAATCCGCTGCCATTGGTTCCCAGATAGAGCAGTTGAGGATCGCTGGGACTCAGGCTGATCGTCCGCACATTCATGGTCGTCAGTCCCTGGTTGTGGGCCTGCCAGGTTTTCCCGCCATCGAGGGTCTTGAGAATACCCTCCGGGCCCCCGATGTACAAAATATTGGGATCGGTCGGATGCAGAGCCAGGGTGCTGATGAATTGATTGGCCAGGTTCTGGCCGATCTGTTCCCAGTAGTCGGCCCGGTTGGTGGATCGAAAGAGCCCCTTGGTAGTGGCGGCGTAGACGATGTCGGAATTACGCGGATCGACGGCCAGCATATTCACCCCGAGCGCCATGGCGGCGTTTAGCACATCGTCAGGAATGAGTCCGTTGTTTTTCTTCTGCCAGGTCGTGCCGCCGTCTTCACTGCGATAGGTACCACCTGTCGTCCCGGCGTACAACACGCGGGGGTGGTGATGATCCATGGTGATACAGGTGACGATATGCACTTCCTTCATGCCCGCCATCCGCTCCTCCCATTCCCGCCCTCCGTTTTTGCTGACAAAGGCGCCGACCGTCGTGGCGAGGTAGATCAGCTCGGTATTGTCGGGATGGAAGATGATTTCGTTCACGAAGGACACATGCTCTTTGAGCCCGACATTGTGCGGGAGCCAATGCTGCCCGCCGTCCGGGCTCTTGTAGATGGCATCGCCCATTGTGCCCGCGTAGACCGTTGCAGGGAGTTTCGGGTCGATCGCCAGGGTCGTCACGCGACGGGCCGTGAATGCCTGAAACTGCTCCCAGGTCGCGCCGCCGTCGCGGGTCTTGTGCACGGCTTCGTTCGTCGCGACATAGACAATGTTGGGGTTCGACGGATGGAGCGCGATCGAGACCACCGCGGCTTCGCGTGACCCGCAGGCGAGAAGGAACAGGCCGACCAGGCAGACGGATGTTCTGAGCAGGGCGGCCATTCGAGTTCGTCGTGTCATCACAATGGGCGCAGACCTAATCATAGCGTGGCGATTGAGTCAAGGCACGATATCAGGTGAGTGGCTACAGTCGCTGGGTGAACCGCTCGGCGTATCCCGTCAGTTCGACATAGCCACGTCCCGTGACGGCTGTGCCGTGGGCTTGCCCAGTGGCGGACACGGCCCCTTCCCAGTAGGTCACGTGGGTGCTGCGCACGGTATTCAGTTCCTGGTCGGCGAGCAAGGATCGCACATCCAGATTGAGTCCCAGGCTGGGGGCGGTGATTCGCCAATGCTGCGGATACTGCGCCTTCGATCGCGGGCTTGTCCAATAGTCGAGCGGCTCAACGGTGAGGTCCCGGGCCGTGAGCGGCTGAGTTCGTCCATCGGCAAAGATCAAGGTGCCGTTGGAGACGGGGTCTGCCGATCCATCGGTCCGCCGCAGGGAATACCACATCAGTTCGGTCGAGTCGCTCAGCTGCAGGCTGAACCAGTCCCATCCCACCACATCCCGTCCCAGGTCGGCTGAGCCGAATTCATGATCCATCCAGCTGAGACCGAAGACGGAAAAGGTGTCCGCGCCGATTCGAATCTTCCCCTCGGTTGTCAGGTGGGTGAACGAATAATAGTGGGAGGCCTGCTCAGGTTGCGCGCCCTTGAGGCTGATGCCCTCCCGGCCGTGGAGCACGGGCGGCTTTCGCGGGGTGACCTGTAAATCGATCGCAAATGCATCGGTGGCGGCCTGGAGTCTCTGTCTGGACGACGCGGGATCATCCATAGCGGCGGACCAACGATCGAGCCAGACATGCAGCCGATCCGGCTCCGCGCCGGCCTTTCCGAGACCCGCGCGACTGAGTTTATCGGCGAAGAGGAATCGGTTGCCTTCGAGGTCGGTGAGGGCGAAGTGGGCCAGATAGAGTTGTTCAATCGACCACTGCGAGGGTTGAGTCCGGACTTGATCCGGTGGAATGCCTCGTCTGAAAAAGGTGAGCTCAAATCCAAACTGCCGGCCTCCGGTGGCCGTGAGATGGCCGGTGTAATACCACCATTCAGTACGAAACCGCTCGTGGGCGCCATGGTCTTTAGGAAATTCATACCGGTAGCCAGCCTTGGCGCTGCCAAACGACGGTGCCTGGTCGTCCGTTGCCACAGAGTGCAGGATGCCGGTCAGAAGCACGACCATCACCGCCAGGGCGGCGAACGCAGAATGGCGCACTGTGATCACGTCCGACTCACTCGCTGTCGCCTGTGCTCGGTGAGGAGGGGCGACCTATGATGCGGTGGCGTATTTTGATGAGCGACCGACGGAACGCCAGTATTCATGAGGGTTTTGTGCGGGTCTTTTCCGTAACTGCCTCGGCTGACAGCGTTGACAATTTTGCAAAGCATCAGCTATCGTGAGCCATGTTTCTTGAGCCCGAACGTGACCAGTCGAGCCGGGAGTTATCGGGAAAGGCGCAGCCGTTTCCGGTGCCGGAGCGCATTCCGTTGTTTCCCCTTCCCAACGTCGTCTTCTTTCCAAAAACCTATCTGCCGCTCCATGTCTTCGAACCGCGCTACCGTCAGATGGTAGCGGATGCGGCAGCGGGAGGGCAATGCATCGGGATGGCGTTGCTGAAAGAAGGGTGGGAAGAACAGTATGACGGGAATCCCCCGATTTTTTCGATCGGTTGCGTCGGACGGTTGGCCAGTATACAAGCCTTGCCGGACGGCCGCTCGAACATTCTCCTCCAAGGCATTGAGCGGTACGAAATACATGAAGAGTTTTATGACAAAAGTTATCGAGAAGCCCGGGTCACACTGAAGCCGCGGGACGGTGCTGTCTCGATGGAGCCGGCGCTCCGTCGCTATCTGACCGAGGTGCTCGGCGAATATCTCAAGGCCGATGAGGAAGCCTCGCCGCTGCACAGCCTGGTGCGGCCCGATGTGACCGACGAGGTGTTCGTGAATTCCCTCTCGACGTATCTTGACTGTACCCCGCTGGAGAAGCAGTTTTTGCTGGAAGCGGACCAAGTGCCGCAGCAGGCCCGTCGCCTCAGCGACCTCATCCAATTCAAGTTGGTGGAGCGGCGCGGTGCCGGAGGGTGGGGCTGATGTCGCGGGCGGTCGCCATCGAGGTGTCGCATCTCGGGAAAACGTACGACAAGGTACGAGCCGTCGATGATCTATCCTTTCAGGTCTATGCGGGAGAGATATTCGGTTTGCTTGGCCCGAACGGCGCCGGTAAGAGTACCACTCTCCGTATCCTGATCACGCTGCTCCATCCCACATCCGGGTCGGCGACGATTCTCGGTATGGATTCGGTGAAGGAGGCCGACCGTGTCAGAAAGACGATCGGGTACGTGCCTCAGGAGCGGGCCATCGATCGGTTCCTGACGGGGCGGGAACATCTCGAGTTGCTCGCCGATCTCTATCACCTGTCGCCTGAAGATGCATCCAGGCGTATCCCCCAATTATTGAAGCTGGTGGAATTAGAGCAGCAGGCCGATCGTCCGGCCAAGACCTATTCCGGCGGCATGAAACGGAAGTTGGATATTGCCTGCGGTCTCTTGCCCGATCCAAAGATCCTCTTTCTCGACGAGCCGACGCTCGGGTTGGATGTCCAAAGCCGGTTGCGCATCTGGGATCATGTCCGTGCCATGCGGGAGCGAGGCATTACCGTCGTCATGACCACCAACTATCTGGATGAGGCCGATCAGCTCTGTGACCGGATCGCCATCATCGACGGCGGGCGGATCAAGGCGCTGGGCGCTCCCAATGAGTTGAAAGTCGGGCTGGGTGGGGATTTGGTGTCGCTCACCGTGCGAGAACATGACCGTGTCGAGTTGCTTGCGGCGGCGGTGAAAAATCTCCCGGCCATTCGAGCCGTCACGACCACGCCCACCGGGCTGGATATTCGGGTCGATTCACCGGAGAAGGCGCTGCCCGCCATTCTCGACGCGGCGAACCGCCTGACATGTCAGCTTGAGTTCATCGACTATCACCGGCCCCGACTGGATGATGTGTTTATCGCCCATACGGGGCGGTCCATCAAGGACGACCAGCCGAAGGCGGAGAGTCCATAAGGTTTGGTGAGGAGCGCTGTGAAGGGTCTATGAAAGAATATTGGCAGGAAATCAGGGCGTTGACGATGCGCTGGGTGCGGCGGCTGAGCCGGGAAAAGTTCAGCATGCTTTTTACCCTGGTTCAGCCGATGCTGTTCTGGCTGATCTTCTTCGGCAATCTGTTCCAACGCGCCGCGGACATGCAGGTAACGCAGGCGTCGAGCTACATCAGCTTTCTGACCGCCGGGGTGATCGTCATGACGGTGTTGAACAACGGATTGGCCGGAGGGGTGGATCTGCTCTTCGATAAGGAGAACGGGTTTCTCGAACGGCTGATGTCCACACCGATTCACCGCACCTCGGTGATCCTGAGCCGTTTCATTTTTGTGATGACCATCACGTCGCTGCAAGTGTTGGTCATTCTTGGTGTGGCCTGGTTGTTCGGGGTGCAGCCGGTCACCGGGTTGTTGGGGGTGGCGACGATCTTGTTCATCGGCATGATGTTCGGTGTCGGGCTGACGGCGATTTCCATGGCCATGGCCTTTTCAGTGAAAAGCCACGGCGATTTTTTCTCGGTCCTCGGCTTTCTCTCTCTGCCCATGATTTTCCTCAGTTCGGCCCTGGTGCCGCTCGCGGCGATGCCGGGCTGGATGGGTTTTCTCGCGCAGTTTAACCCCATGACCTGGGCGATTGATGCCGTGCGGCCGCTCATTTTGCACGGATGGGCTGAAGCCTTGCCCCATGTCGTCATGGTCATCGGGGTGATGGTGCTGTTCGATGCGCTGTGCCTCTATGGCGGCGCGCGGGCTTTCCGGCGGGCGATCGGGTAAATGCGATTGCGCAGCGGAGACCTTCCATGTTCGTGAATGAAAGCCAAATCCGTGCGTTGATCCGACTCCTCGGTGATGAGGATGAACGGATCGTCAAGACGATCAGCGGGAAGCTCATCGATTTCGGCGACTCCGCCGTGCCGCTCTTGCAAGAAGCGGAGATCGAGCAACCGGAGATGGCCGATCGTATCGTCACGGTGCTGGAGGAAATCCGTGGGACCAGGCTGGAGGAAGAGCTTCGTGATCTCATCGCCCTTCCTGAAGATCACATCGATCTTGAAACCGGGGCCTTCCTGTTGGCGCGGTATGCCTATCCGACCCTTGACGTCCAAAGCTATCAGCGGCAGTTGGATCGCATGGCCCAGGATGTCCGGGAACAGATCGGATCCCGGGTCTCGGGGGAGGAGACCGTCAAGGCGCTCAATCGTTACCTGTTCACGGAAGCGGGCTTTCGAGGAAACACCAAGAACTACTATGAGGTCGAAAACAGTTATCTCAACTGTGTGATGGACCGCCGAACGGGAATCCCGATCAGTCTGTCGACCGTGTATCTGCTCATTGGAAAGCGGTTGCACCTGCCGGTGCAGGGGATCGGCATGCCGGGCCACTTCCTCGTCAAGTTCGACTCCGATCGGTATAAGATCTTCATCGATTGTTTCAACGGGGGCGCGCTGCTGACGGAAAAAAACTGCGCCCGTTTCCTGACGGAGGCCGGCTACGGATTCGAAGACCGGTTTCTCCAGAAGAGTCCCACTCGCGCGATTCTCGCCCGCATGGTCAAGAATCTACTCGCCATCTACAACAAGCTCGATGAGCCGCTGAAAAAGACCCGCCTGCCTCGCTTCATTGAAATATTGGGCTGTGAGCAACGGGAAGAAGGACTGTAGCAGGACGCTGAAAAATCCCGCCTGCTGCGTTCTCGCTTCGTTCAGATCCTCAACGTACCGCAGAGGTACGCCTCAGCTCTTCACTCGCTGCGGCCTTGCTGGACGGGCTTTTTGAGCATCTTGCTCGTCTGCTCTCGCCAGCGTGCCTCTCTCTTTTGTGTTCTAGAACGTACCACCGACGGTTCCTGGCTACGCTTTGAGCTTGAGTAGATCCCGCGCCATCCGGATGTGTCCTGAGAAATAGTTTCCCGCCTGTGCGCAGACGTCATACCGTTCCGCAATCGGATAAAAATGGGACAGTACAAGTTGGTGGATGCCGGCTTCCTGCGCGACGCGGCCGCAGAGCCCGGCGTGGAGGTGTCCTGCGCCTGGGCGGTTTTCCGGAAAGGAACAGTCCAGGATGGCGAGATCTGCCTCGTGGCAGAGACGGACCAGGTTGTCGCAATAGAGGGAATCTCCCGAATAGGTCACGACATGGTCCTGGTATTCGATCCGGTAGCCTACGCAATGCAGTCGGGGCGCATGGGCCACGGTCCCGGGCTTGATGCGGGTGTCGCCGAGGCGGAAGCTGCGATCGGAGACCTCTCGAATCGTGACGCGAAACGGCGCGTGGTCGAAACTCGGAAATGTGGTCATCATTGCGCGCATTAGCGTGGCCGTGCCATGCGGACCGATCAGGGTCAACGGAGGTCTGGTGCCGCCTTGGTACTTGCAGAAGATGACGGCGTCAAAGAAGAAGGGAATAAAGTCCGCAAAGTGGTCGGCGTGGAAATGAGAAAACAAAATATGTGTAATCCGGTGCCGATCGACGCCGCTGGTGATCAAGTTACTGAGCGTGCGCGGGCCGAAGTCGAGCAGAAATGTCTGGTCGGTTTGAACCAGGTACCCGGCGGCGGCGCGTTTGGGGTGGATATTGGTCCCCGATCCCAGCACCGTGACCCGGATCATGCCTTTGGCTTCTCCTGAAAGCTCCGGTGGAGGCGGCGGAGGAGCGTGCGCAATTGCTCCGCCTCTGTGGCGGTGAGCGCCCGTTCGAAAAAGGGACGTAGAAAGGCGATGTGGGCCGCAAATGTTTTCTTGAACAGGCGGTCGCCTTTCTCGGTCAGGCAGATACGCGTACTTCGTCGGTCGTCGGCCACCGGCGTGCGTCGAATCAGTCCCTTATCCTCAAGGCGGTCCAGCACGCCGGTCAGCGTCCCCTTGGTCACCAGGGTGGCGGTGGAGAGCTCGGCGCAGGTCAGCCCTTTGGTATCGCCCAAAGTAGCAATCACGTCGAATTGCGAAGGGGTCAGCTTCAACGAACGCACGTGACGGCTATCCATGCGCCAAAAGGCGAGGTAGGTTTCGACCAACGGGCGCAGGACTTTGAGGTGCGGGTCGTCTTTGAGGTCGGGTAATTCCATCGCGCGCGCAGCCTAATCATCCCATCGGATGGCTGTCAAGAGTCGGCCCCCGAAGGTTGCGTTGACGCCGCACAGATCGTCCCCCTATCATGTCGCCTGCCATGCCTCGTCACGCGCAATCCGGCCAAGCCAATCTGACCACGATTCTCTTCCTGCTGGGTCTTGTGGTATCCGGCGTCTGGGTATGGAAGCGTCTGTCGCCGGACCTGCAGGACCTCATCATCGACCAGGCGCTTCCCCTGGCCGCTCTGTCGCTTACGGTACTGGCGGCGGTGTGGATCCTCATTGGAAAGATCGTGAAACGCCGGCGACGGAACCAGCAACGGGCTCGGCTGATCAAGCTGTTCGAGAGCCAGACCTCCTCCGAAAAACGGCTCAAGCTGGCATTCGCGGTGATCGAGGTGAACGAATACAGGCGAGTGGGGCTCGAGTCGATCGCGTCGGAACTCCAGGAATTATTTGTGACGACCCTCAAGCGGGCGTTGGGAGACAAGCAACATCAGGTACGGGGAATGGCGGCAAGCCACCTGGGAGTAATCGGCGACGACGCGGCTGTGGCCCATCTCCTGGCGGCCTTGGAAGATGACCATGCCTATGTGCGATCCAGCGCGGCATTGGGCCTCGGTCGGTTGCGAGCCACGGCGGCCAAGGACAAGTTGGCCTATGTCAGCAAGGAAGACTGGGATCAAACGGTGCGGAGTCGGGCACGCGAGGCGTTGGAGCGTATCCGGTGAGAAGCCGCAGAGTGGGCGGGGCAGATGATCGAACGATTACGCGGCCCATTCGAGCAGCACGATTTCAGGCGGGCAATTCAACCGCATGGGCATGACCGACCAGCCGATCCCACGGTTTACATAGAGCCGGTGGTTGCCTTTGGTATATATGCCGTTCGTTCGTCCATGGCAACCGGGGGGGAGCCAGAACGTGCGAATAGAGGGGATACGCCACTGGCCGGCATGGCTGTGTCCGCAGAGGGTCAAGTCCACGTGGTGGTCAGGCGCGAGCTGGTCCAGGATATTCGGCGCATGCGCCAGCACGAGGGTGAACCGTCCCGCTCGCGGTGAGGGAATGCAACGGAGATCCGCGCGGTGTAGCGATGGATCGTCCAGCCCGACAATCGCCAGTTCACCTGTATCCATCGGCAGAAACGTGACCTGGTTGAGCAGCAGCGTAATCTTGCGCCGGTCGAAGTGCTCGGCGAATTCATCCACGTGGACACCACTGTAGTGGTCGTGATTGCCGAGCGTGACGAAGACCGGTGCGAGACGCCGGAGTTCCGTCAGGAAGCGAAGCATATGCGGCAGACCGTCGCGGACATTCAGAAGGTCGCCGGTGATAAAGATCCAATCCGGCCTGAGCTCGGCCACGGCGAGGACGAGCGCACGATGCCGAGGGCGGTAACGGTCAAGATGCAGATCGCTGAGATGCACGGCGCGCTGTCCCGCCAGCGGAGCATGGACGAGGGGGAGGCGAGTAATGGCCGGTGCGGACAGCCCGATTTCGAGCCCCGGCATCACATTGAACAGATGATGAAAGGGGCGGCTCAGCCAGTGGCCGATCCAGACACGCGTCAGCTCCTGCCACCGCATCAAGGGGGAGATCATTCCATCACTCGATTGAGATGGGCCTTGTCTGCAGTGGTGACGCGGTAGCCCTGGTCGTACAGTTTGCCCATGCCGGTCATGAGCGCTTCCATGCCCCGGCCTTCATGCAGGGAGTCGAAGCTGGAGGTGAGGGAACGCAGATGGGCATCCGTTCCAAGAGACGGTTCAGAGGCCAGGTTCAGGGCCGTGAGCATGTCGTGCAGTTCGCGGGTGCTGTAGGTCGAATTATCGTCGCCGTCGCCCACCAGGGCGAACTCGTAAAAGGTCAGGCTGAGGGAGAGAAACGCCTGGGTGCGTTGGAAGTCGGCGCGAACGGCGTCGATCCCGCCTGGGTAACGTGTGCGGCAGTCGGAGCCTTCCTGCTCTGAAGAATCAGCGAAGATCCGTGGTGAATTTGTCTGTCGGCTCCAGGCAATGTTCTGCACGGCAGGTGGGTCGGGTTTGTGTCGCTGCTGTTTATAGAACCAGGTCATGCATTGACTGGCCACGGCAAAGGCTTGCTTGTCGGTCTCAGTCTGGCGTTGGATGTGCTGGGTGAACCGGGCGAAGATATCGAGGCCGTTCAAGCGGGTTGCGGCCAGGGATGATGGCGCGAAGCCGGTCGTCATCGCGTAGCACAGTATCCAGACGGCCCAGTAGAGATGACTAAATCGGATCGACATCGGAATCGTCTGCAGATAATTGCAGGAATCGTGAATGGTCTCGTTCGAGTATAACACGGGTCGTCACTGTGCCTACCCAAATGTCAGCAATGGTGCCCGATGAGGCACGAGAAGGAAACTTATGCCGCCTCTGTCCTGGCTCGATGACACCGTGCCCTATTTGACGGCCTCGGTTCCCGCCCTCGGAGGCCGGGTCCGCAGTACTCCGGATGATTTTTGTGTGGAGGAACGACCACTGTATCTGCCTTGCGGCGAAGGTGAGCATCTGTATATCCGGGTAAAAAAACGAGGGCTGTCCACACCGGATCTCGTCTTGCGACTTGCCTCCCAGCTCCACGTGAAAGCCCGGAGTATCGGAGTGGCCGGGCTGAAAGATGCGCAGGCGGTGACGATGCAGATGCTGTCATTGCAGGGAGTGAAGGCCGAAACCGTCGCAGCAGTCCCTACCGACGAGCGGTTGCTGACGCTGGAGGTGCTGGGGCGCCATCGCAACCGGCTTCGTAAGGGGCATCATGCGGGCAACCAGTTTCGCCTGGTGATCCGGGATGTCCGGGAGCGCAGCGAAGACGACCTGCAACAGTTGTTCGATGAACTCCTGCGGCGGGGCGTCCCCAACTATTTCGGCCCGCAACGGCAAGGGCGATCGGGGATGAACTTTCAATTGGGTGCCGAGTTGCTCCAGGACGCGGCCCGCCGGAACAAGATGCCTCGCAATAAACGCATCTGGTTCATGAATGCCTATCAGTCCCATGTGTTTAACCGCATCGTCGCCAAACGGATCGAGAGCATCGACCGGGTGTTTCTGGGCGATTGGGCGATGAAATCGGACAACGGGGCCTGTTTTCCCGTGGAGCAGCCGGAGGTCGAGCAGCCACGTGCCGACCGATTTGAGATCAGTCCGACCGGACCACTCTTCGGCTCCCGCGCACCCTGGGCGACGGGAATCCCGGGTGACATTGAAGGGGCCGTGGCGGCTGAGCTGGGCACCACGCCGGAGCTCCTGTCGAAGGCCGGCGCCGAATGTGGATTCCGCGGCGAACGGCGAGCCCTGCGTGTCCGTCTCAACGAGTTGTCCTGGTCGCTGGAGGGCAATGTGTTGACCCTGTCCTTCTGGCTTCCTCCGGGTTCCTACGCCACGAGCGTCTTGCGTGAAGTGGTGAAGAAAAGCGACTGACCAACGGGCCTCATTCCTTCCAGTAGATGGTAGAATCTACAGAGTCAGGCATGTGCCACCCGGACGCCTTCCGCTCCGGCGCCGGCACGAGTCGTGAGAGGTTCGTCATGACCGCATCGCAAGAAACCGTTTTCCTGCAGGGCCACATTATCGATTCGTTGATTCTGGCCAAAGTTCTGGACACGATCCTGATGATGGGCGGTACCTTCGATCTGCAGGACGTCAAGATCGGTGCGACCAGGGAGGCCTCCTCCCAGGCGCGGATTGTGGTGCAAGCCCCGTCCGGCCGCCTGTTGGCCGAGATTCTCAGGGCCATCCAACCGCACGGTGCCGCCATTGAGCGGGAAGCGGACTGTCGTTTCGAGCCGGCACCGGCTCCGGGAGTGTTTCCTGAACAGTTCTATGCGACGACCCATTTACCGACCCAGATTCGTCTGGATGGCGAGTGGGTGGAGGTAGAGGGCATGGAAATGGACCTTGGCATTTGTGTCGATCCGGCCAAGGCCCACGCCAGGACTGTTCCCATGGGGAGGGTGACGGCCGGCGACTTGATCGTGACCGGTCGGGAGGGAATCAGGGTCACACCCCTCGCTCGCCCGGTCGAGCGTGACGTATTCGGATTTATGGAGTCCGTGGTGTCGTCGGAGCGGCCGCATCACCCTGTTATTGCCGACATTGCTCAGCGCATGCAGAAGTTGCGCGAATGGTACCGACAGGGGCGTGCCGGGGCCAAGGTGCTCTTTGCCGGTGGCCCGGCGATCGTGCACGCCGGGGGGCGAGAGGCCCTGGCCTGGTTGATCGAGTCCGGGTACATACAGATCTTGTTCTGCGGCAATGCCTTGGCTGCGCACGATATGGAAGCCACGCTCTACGGCACGTCGCTCGGGTATGGGCTGACGGCCGGCCGTTCCGTGCCGCACGGGCATGAGCATCACCTGCGCACCATCAATCGCATTCGTACCATCGGCAGCATCGAGCAGGCGGTGCGGTCGGGCGTCATCACCGGCGGAATCATGGCCGCCTGCGTGCAATGCGATGTGAGGGTGGTGATAGCCGGCACCATTCGCGACGATGGGCCGCTACCTGGGGTGCTGACGGACTCCATGGCGGCGCAGCAGGCCATGCGGGCGGAAATTCCCGGAGTCGGACTGGCGCTGTTGATCGCCTCCACACTTCATGCCATTGCCACTGGAAACCTGTTGCCGGCTACTGTGCCCACGGTCTGCGTCGATGTGAATCCGGCGGTGCCGACGAAATTGGCCGACCGCGGCAGTTTCCAAGCCGTCGGCCTGGTCATGGATGCCGCCTCCTTTCTCGCAGAGCTCGCGCGTGAACTCGGGTGGCGTCCATGAGTCGCCTGCTCGTGTGCCCTCCCGATTATTTTCAGATCGATTACGAGATCAATCCCTGGATGCGACGGGAAAACGGTGTGGATCCGGCGCGTGCCGTCCGGCAATGGCAGGCGTTGATAACCGTGCTGGAGCAGGATGTCGGTGTCGGGATCGAGCGGATGCAGCCTGTTCAGGGGCTGCCGGATCTGGTGTTTACGGCCAATGCGGGAGTCGTCGTCGGTCGTCGCGCGGTGGTGAGCCGTTTTCGCTACTCGGAGCGGCAGCGGGAGGAAGCACACTTTTCGCGATGGTTCCGTGAGCGCGGATATGAAGTATTGACGCTCGACCCGTCCCTGTATTTCGAAGGCGCCGGCGACCTGTTGGGATTTCCGGACGCCTGGTTCGGCGGCTATCGCCAACGGTCTGATATCCGCGCGTTCCCGAAGTTAAGCGAGATATTTGAGCGGGAAATCATTCCGCTTGAGTTGATCGACAGCCGGTTCTACCATCTGGATACCTGCCTTTGTCCGCTCAGCGGAGGTGACCTGCTCTATCTCCCCTCGGCCTTCGATTCCTACGGCCTGGCCGCCATTGCGGAACGGGTCACGGAAGATCGTCGGCTCGCGGTGCCTGAAGAGGAAGCGCTCAGATTTGCCTGTAATGCGGTCTGCGTCGGCAAACAGGTTGTGATCCCGGTTGGTTGCCCTTGCACGACGAAGCTCCTGGAAGAGCGAGGCTATCGCACCCATCCCGTCCAACTGGACGAATTCATGAAGTCGGGCGGCGCAGCCAAATGCCTGACTCTCGCTCTGGATTAACCCGGATTATTCATGAATGCCGTTGCGAGGCGTTCGAGACGGAAGCCCGCCGAGGCTGCTCGCACGCGAGGCCGACGCAGGCGTACTGGCAGTCCGTGGAGGAGGCCGAACGAGAACAGCCTCGCCGGGCGAGAGGATCGGATGCCGGAGCAGGTATTCATGAATAGTCCGGGTTAAAGCCGAACCGTCAACCGTCATTGGTCAAGGGGCAATGGTGACCGGAAGGATAGTCCGTTCACGGTGGGCGCGTGCCGTCCGACGATGGACCGGCTACCGTTTCTCTCGAAACAGGAACGACAAGTACAGGCCGGCAATGGCGGTCGTGGTGAGCTCAATCGTGAGCAACAGCCGGCTGACGATGGCATCCGGCTGCGGCGGGGCGAGGATGAAATGAAACCCGAGAAAGGCAGCCGGCTGTGAGGGTGGCGTTTCCCAGGGCGGCATGAGCAGGGAGACAATCAGGACCGTGACCATGCCATAGAGTATCTGGATGTTGAGTTGTTCTCTAGTCGACCCGGGAGGAGTCGGCGCCGTCTCACGGCTGGTACCCGATGCTACCTCCGCCCCACACTGAGTGCAGTAGCGATTGATTTCGGGCAGCGCACGTCCGCAGGCAGGACAGGGTTTCATGACAGTTGTTCCAGATGGAATCTGCAGCCTAACGCGACGGCGGCAGGATTTCCAGTGGCGAGATAAGGGATCGCTTCGTTGACAGTTTTCAAAGTCCCTTCCTATAATCCGCGTCCATGAAGTCTGCATTCTGCATTCCAGCTGCTGGCTCGCTCCGCCACGTCATGGTGGTGGAGCAGTGATGGCGCAACCGGCCATCAAACATGTGGCAGTCATCGGCGCCGGGGCCTGGGGGACGGCGTTGGCCCGGCATCTGGCTGAAAAGCAGGTGCCCGTCTGTTTGTGGGCCCATGAGCCGGAAGTCGTCCAGGCGATCCAAACCCGGCGTGAAAACTCCGTGTATTTGCCTGGCGTGCTGCTTCCGCCGACCTTATCGGCAACGAATGTGTTAGCCGATGCCATCGCTGGCGCTGATTGCCTGATTTTTGCGGTCCCCTCGCATGTGGCGAGAGCGGTGCTGAGCCGGATTGCAGGCATGCTGCCGCAGCCCATTCCGCTGATCAGTGCGACCAAGGGGATCGAAGAAGAGACGCTTGCGCTCGCCACGCAGGTCATGCATGCGGTGTTGCCTGCGCATATGCAGGGGGCATTGTTGGTCTTGTCAGGGCCGAGTTTTGCCAGTGAGGTCAGCCGCGGGAAACCGACGGCGCTCTGTCTCGCCGGGCAGGATGCCGGCATGGTCAAGGCGATTCAGTCGCTGTTCATGACGCCGAACTTTCGCGTCTATGCGGACGATGACCTGATCGGCGTGCAGCTCGGCGGCGCCTTGAAAAACGTGATGGCGCTGGCTGCCGGTGTCGTGGATGGGTTGGAACTCGGGCATAACGCCCGCGCCGCGCTCATTACCCGCGGCCTGGCTGAAATGATCAGGCTGGGTGTCACGATGGGCGCCGATCCACGGACCTTCTATGGCCTCTCAGGGGTCGGGGATCTCATTCTGACCTGCACCGGTCCCTTGAGCCGCAATCATTCGGTCGGGGTGCGGTTGGGTAAAGGCGAACGCTTGGAGGGGATTCTCGCGAGCATGCAGGCGGTGGCGGAAGGCGTGCGTACGGCGAAGGCGGCGCTGGGGCTCGCCCTGCGCTGTGGTGTGGATATGCCGATTGTGCAGGAAGTAAACGCGGTGCTCTTTGCCGGCAAGTCCTGTCGTCAGGCGGTCGGTGATCTCATGGAGCGCGAAGCCAAGGGGGAGAAGAGCCCGTCATGAATCAGGACCAGCTCCAGGCGTTGCTCACAAAGGTTCAGCAGGGCGCTCTTGCGGTGCCGGATGCGCTTCACCGGTTACGCACCTTGCCCTATGAAAACTTGGGATTTGCCTCGCTCGATCACCATCGCGCCCTGCGCCAGGGGTTTCCGGAAGTCATTTTTTGCGAAGGCAAGACGGTATCACAGGTGGTTGCCATCGCGAAGACGCTCTTGCGGAAGAACAAGGCCTTGTTGGCAACGCGGGTGGAACCTTCGGTCGCGCGGGCGCTGCTGCGCGTGAGCAAACGGGCGGTCTACCATGAAGCGGCGCGGGTCGTCGCCATTGCGCCACCCAAGTTAGTGCGGCGGGGGGCCGTGTTGATCGTGACCGCCGGCACCGCCGATATTCCCGTGGCGGAGGAAGCGCGGGTGACGGCCGATATCATGGGGAGCAAGACCGACACGTTGTACGATGTAGGAGTGGCCGGCTTGCATCGTCTGCTGGGGCAGCAGGAGCGCTTGCATGACGCCCGGGCGCTCGTCGTGGTGGCCGGCATGGATGGCGTGCTTCCGAGCGTCGTCGGCGGACTGGTTCGGCAACCGGTGATTGCGGTGCCGACGAGCCGGGGCTACGGGGCACACTTCGGCGGGTTGGCCGCCTTGTTGACCATGTTGAATTCCTGCGCGGCCGGAGTTGGAGTGATGAACATCGACAACGGCTTCGGAGCCGGTTGCCTCGCGCATCGAATCAACATGGTCGGGGAAGCATAGCGAAGTGCGCTGACCGGTAGAGTAACCGGTCGGCGTAGTGTGTTCGACGGCTCAGTTCTTCACGACAAACTTGCCGCGTTTGGGCCACGACAACATCTGCGTGCGTTGACCCTTCTCACCGTTGCTCAGTAATTTGACCCGCACTTCATATTCATAGGACCCGACCGGCACCTGTTGCTTGTTGTGGTCGAGCCCGTCCCAAACCAGATCCACCTGCACATGTTTCTGTGGTGTGTCACCGGCGGCGCTTGTGGTCGTTTGCGCATGTTCATTGACCTGCTGACGAATGGAAAGGAAGCGGAGCGACGTCATGGATGAGGAGATGACCAGAGCGGACACCTCCAGCATCAATTGCTCATCGACTTCCTTGGGCAGTTGTACCGTCGCGATGAAATGAAAGGGCCCGTCCTGCGGGCGGTAGGGCATCGGCGCGGCTTGCAGCGAGACAATTTTCAGGTCCGGCTCCGGGCGCGGGACGATGCTTTTGCCTTTGGATTTGGCGGATGCATCCAGGGGCTGTCCTCCCAGCAGGAGCGCGGCGCTGAAGAGAAGCAGGAGACCGAGTCTTACGGCAGGCAATGCGCGAAGGACAATCGTAGAGCTGAATGGTGTGGGATTGATCATGGTGTTGAAGTCGCAGCGTGTGGGTCGGTGGTCCGATGGAATGCGTCTCTTGATTGGGGATAACACAGCATTGAAAGGCTGTCAATAAACGAGCGGAATGATTGCTGTCTGGATGCGGCTCCGGTAAGATGCCGCTCGCTCGCGGTGGATAACGACGCGCAGGAGTGACATGGCCACACATCTTCATTTCGACTGTTTCTCCGGCATCAGCGGCGACATGACCTTGGGCGCGCTGGTCGATGCGGAATTGCCGTTTAAAGATCTCGTACGCGGCCTTGCCTCATTGCGGATCGAAGGGTTTCGTCTGACGCGGAAGCGGGTCGAACGCGGGGCGCTTACGGCGACCAAAGTCGATGTGCTGATCGAGAAGGGTTTTCGCGCGCCGTTAACGCTGGCGCAGATCAAACGGATTCTACTTAAGAGTAGCCTGCCGCCGGTGGTAAAGGAACGGAGTCAGGCCGTGTTCGATGTGCTGGCCGCCGCAGAGGGCAAGGCCCATGGCGTCGAACCGTCGCATGTGCATTTCCATGAAGTCGGCGTGATCGATTCGTTTGTCGATGTGGTGGGCGGGGTCCTGGGACTCCATCTCCTGGGGGTGCAGCGTGTGACGGCCTCCGCGATCAATGTGGGATCGGGTACCCTCATGTCGGCACATGGATCCTTGCCGGTGCCGGGACCGGCCGTGGCTGCGCTGGCGGTCGGCCTGCCCGTTTATGCCGAGGGGCCGCAGCGGGAACTGGCGACTCCGACCGGGGTGGCCTTATTACGCACCCTGGCGACAGAATTCGGTCGCTTGCCTCCTATGCAGGTGCGCCGGGTGGGGTATGGGGCGGGAACAGCCGATCCTTCGCATTGGTCGAACGTATTACGTGTGTTCGTCGGTGAAGAACCGGCCGCCGCAGGTTCGGTGGAAACTATCGTTGAGCTTCAGACAAACATCGACGATTTGAATCCGCAGGTCTACGAGAGCGTCTTCGATCGGGTATTTGCTGCGGGAGCCGTGGATGCGACCTTGGCACCGGTCACCATGAAAAAGGGCCGGCCCGGGAATGTGCTCTCCGTGCTCGCTCCCCCGGAGAAGGTGGAAGCCGTGTTGGCGGTGTTGTTTGCCGACACGACGGCGCTCGGGGTCAGGACCCATGCGGTACAGCGACGGGTGTTGCCACGACGATTCGTGCCGGTACGGGTTCAGGGCCACGAGGTCTCCATCAAGGTGGCGGACTCCCGACCGGGTCGGAGCAAAGCCGCTCCGGAGTATGAGGATTGCAAACGGATTGCCGAACAGAGCGGACGTCCGGTGAAAGACATTTTGGAAGAGGCTATGCAGGCCTATCGGCGCACGGCAGGACGTGGGAATAAAGAAAAAGGGAGCAGGTGACCACAGAAGCTACTGCCGTTGTCTTCTTGTGTGAGGTATCTTCCTCGCGAGGCCTCCAGTGACGATCCTGTTCTATGTGGGATTGTTTGTGGCCTCGGTCGTCATCACCCTCGCCGGGTGCCACCTCTTTACGAACGGCATTGAATGGCTCGGCAAGCGCCTCAATATTTCTGAAGGCGCGGTCGGAAGTGTCTTCGCGGCGGTCGGGACGACCCTCCCGGAGACGTCGATTCCGATCATTGCGATCTTTTTCGGGGCCGGGCGAGAGCAGATGGAGGTCGGCCTAGGCGCCATTCTCGGGGCGCCGTTCATGCTCAGCACGCTGGTCCTGCCGATGCTGGCGCTGTTGTTGTTGCTCTACGCCAAGCTCGGAAAACGGACGGCGACGTTCAAGCTCAATTATGGCGAAGTCCGCGTCGATATCAGCTTCTTCCTCATCAGTTATGCGCTGGCGTTGACCTGCGCGGTCATCCCCTCCAAGCTCTTTCATGTGGTTGTCGCGGTCGTGCTATTGGGCATGTACGTCTATTACATGAAGCTCAAGTTCTCGGTCGAAGACGAAGAAGGTGAGGGGGGTGGTGAACTGGAGCCACTGTTGTTCGCCCGCCGGTCCTCCCGCCCGTCGTATCTGGTGATCGGCGCACAGGGAATCGTTGGTCTGTTGGGTCTGGTCGGTGGAGCCCATCTGTTCGTGACGGCCGCGAATGCCATTTCAGCGGAACTGCAGGTCTCTCCCCTCATCCTCGCGTTGCTGATCGCTCCCCTGGCCACTGAGTTGCCGGAGATGTCGAACAGCTTTCTCTGGTTGTACCGGAAGAAGGATCGGCTGGCGGTCGGAAATGTCACCGGGGCGATGGTGTTTCAGGGCTCGATTCCCGTCTCTGTCGGGTTGCTGGGCACCGAATGGACGCTGGGGACGACGGCGCTGGCGACCATGGTGCTCGCGGTGATCGCCATGGGCTTCAGTCTACTGCAGGCAGTCTGGTCCGGGCATTGGCGGCCCTGGTTGCTCAGCGGTAGTGCGCTGCTGTACCTTGGATATACACTGTTCTTGTATGCACATGGCGCTTAACCGTACGACGAAAGCAGCGCGTCCTGTTCTGGGTCTCACGATGGGAGATCCGGCCGGAATCGGACCGGAAGTCATTGCCAAGGCTCTGGCCGATAAGGCTCTAGCCCGACTCTGCACTCCCGTTGTCATCGGCTCCCGTCCGGTCATGGAGCGAACGATCGCCTGGTTGAAAGTGCCCTTGCAAGTGGTGGATTTCAATCCGTCGAATGGCCTGCGGTTGAAGGCCGGGCAGGTGGCCGTGGCGGACCCGCTGGAAAGTCCGTTGCCGAAATTTCGCATGGGTGCCGCCACCGCGGTGACCGGTGCAGCCTCCATCGCATTCATCAAGGAAGCGGTGACGCTGGCGCAGGCGGGGAGCCTGGGCGGGATCGTCACGGCCCCGATCAACAAAGAAGCCATGAACATGGCGGGTTTTCATTACCCGGGGCATACGGAACTGCTGGCAGATCTGACGAAGACCACAGAGTTCGGTATGATGATTGTCGGCGGGCCGCTCAAAATCATGTTCACGACCACCCATGTGGCGATCAATGCCCTGTCTCCGCTGCTGACGACGGAGCGGATCAGCAAGGCTATCCGCCTCGCGCATCTCGGGTTAACGAAATATTTCGGCATTGCGCGTCCCAGGATCGGCGTGGCGGCTTTGAATCCGCATGCAGGAGAGCATGGTCTGTTCGGCAACGAGGAATCGACCAGCATCGCACCGGCCGTCAAGCTGGCCAGGGCGGCGGGTATCAAGGCCAGTGATCCGCTTCCGGCGGATACCCTGTTCGGGAAGGCCGCCCGGGGCGACTACGACGGCGTAGTGGCGATGTATCATGATCAGGGGCTCATTCCTCTGAAGCTGGTCGCATTCGGAACCTGCGTAAACCTGACCGTCGGGCTGCCGATTATCCGGACCTCAGTGGATCATGGAACGGCCTACGACATTGCCGGCAAAGGGGTGGCCGAGCATGGGAGTCTGTTGGAGGCCGTGAAGGTGGCGGCCCGCCTGGCTCAATTCTGGTCCCCGGTGACCAAAACGTCCCGATAGGAAAGAAGGGGAATACGTTCATGGCAGAAACAGAACTTTCCACGGCGACGATGATCGATCAGCTGGTGAAGGAATTGGATGCGATCGCGACAAGGACCATTCAGGACTTCAACACCACCTTGGGCACTGAACGCATGGGGCAGTGGAAGATCCGCACGGTAGCCCTGCTCCAGCAGCATGCCGGACAGCATGCGGCCGATGAGTTGGCGCGCAAAACTCCCGGCATGTCGTTCACCAACGATCTGATCGAAGAGTTCACCGACGAGGTGGAAAGTTATCGCTCCTACCTCGTGGCGCTCGCCAAACGCATTCGGGCCGCGGCCCCTCCGGCCGCCGGCTAGCAGACGGCGCGAGATTATGGCCACCTCGTTCCCGCCGGCCCTGAAACGGCTCGGTCAGAATTTTCTCATCGACCCGAACATTATCCGCAAGATCGTGTCCCTCGCGGCGCTTGGCCCGGAGGACTCTGTCTTGGAGATCGGACCGGGGCGGGGCGCCCTGACCGCCGGCTTGTGCGCCGAAGCGGGACGCGTCATTGCCGTAGAGATCGATCCACAGTTGCAGCCTCATCTGCAGGAGAGTCTGGGGCATTGCCGCAACCTGGATCTCCGGATCGGGGACGCGCTCGCTTTTCCGTTCGAGGCCTTGCCGCCGCGCACGGTGGTGGTGGCGAATCTTCCCTATTACGTCTCTACACCGATTCTCTTCGCGCTGCTCGATGCGCGTGCTCGTCTCGATCGTCTGGTGCTCATGCTGCAGACGGAAGTGGCGCTCAGACTGGCCGCCAAGCCGAATAGCGAGGACTACGGGGTGCTGTCGGTGTTGACCCAGGAGGCGGCCGAGGTGGAACTGGTCTTTCGTGTGTCTGCGAATTGTTTCCGTCCCCGTCCGACCGTCGAATCGGCGGTGGTGCATCTTCGGATCAAAACGCAGGAAGGGTTCGATCCGGTCCGGCACGAACGGTTCCGGCGGCTGGTGCGCGCGTCGTTCGCTCATCGCCGTAAAACGCTGGTGAATTCCCTGCGGGATGAAGGCTATCCTCCCGAACAGATTGCACGGGCCATTGCGGAGGCCGGCGTGCCGCCGCAAGCCAGGGCCGAGATGCTCACGCTCGACGACTACCGGACACTGGCGCGCGCATTCGATCGCGATTCGATCTGACTCCCGTCCCTGCGAACGTGAACGGGCGCGGCGTGATCGACTTGCGCAACATTCCCCGTTTGTTTGAAAAGGCGTTTTCCCTGTGCTACGATCCGCCGCATGGGTGTATCCACCACGGCAAAGCGCGGTGACGCCCGCTCAGCCCCTTCCCGTTCCTCTCATGTGAAGCGTGAAGTGATCGGGGTTCTCCTGATCGCAGCCGGTCTCTTGATCCTGCTCAGTCTGGTGTCGTTCGTTCCCGGCGACGCCAAGTCGATGGCGGCATCCGGAGCAGCCGGCAATCAGCCCAAAAACATGATCGGGTCGGTGGGCGCGCTGTCGGCGGCCGCTTGTTTTTTCATGGTCGGCGGCGCCGCCTACCTCTTCCCCATTCTTCTCGGACTGCTCGGCGCGCGGTGCTTCACGCCGATCCCGCTCACCATGCGACTGCGAAACGCCGGCAGCGGTCTGGCGGCCATGGTGTTCTTGAGTGCCCTGCTGCATTTGGAAGTGACGGCGGTGCCCACGATTTCCAGCGGATGGGTCAATCGAGGCCTGGCCGGCGGGATCATCGGGCAGGTATTGGCCGACGGGGTCCGAAGTTACTTTGCCACGACCGGCGCTCATATCGTGATCCTCACTGGCTTGATGGTGGCGCTCCTGTTTACAGTGCCGCTGTCGCTGACGGCGCTGCTGCAGCGGGTTCCCGACTGGTGGGCGGCCGCGCGCGCGCGAATGGACGGACTGGTACCGGAGTGGCCGACAAAGCAGGCGGAGGCGCAGCCCAAGCGCGTTCGTGAGAAGAAGGCGCGGGCTCCGCGCGAGGTTGAGGGGCAGGACTTCGATCGCGAAGTGCAGGTGGTGGCCGAAGCGGTGGAGCAGATTCCCGTGCCTGTGATTCCTCCCAAGATTCAACCCCCGATGAAAGTAGAAAAACGTGCCGTCTCGACGGACGAACCGGCGGCGACAGTCGCGACGAGTCCCTCCGTGTCCGACGGGTATGTGCTGCCTGATCCGCAGGAATTGTTGAGCGATCCCTCGGGTCCGCTTGCCCGTCTCAGCGATGATGAGTTGAAACTGCAATCCGAGATTCTGACCAAGGCACTGAAAAGTTTTGCGATCGAAGGGCGGGTGACGGAAGTGCGACCGGGGCCGGTCGTGACGATGTACGAGTTCGAGCCCGCGCCGGGGACGAAGGTCGCCCGCATCGTCAACCTTGCCGATGACCTGGCCCTGGCGCTCAAAGCGATCAGCTTGCGTATCGTGGCGCCGTTGCCGGGGAAGTCGGTCGTGGGGATCGAAGTGCCGAATCCCCATCGCGAAATGGTGTCCATGAAGGAAGTCGTCACCAGCGATGCCTTCTCGCGCTCTCGCTCGAAATTGGGCCTTGCGCTGGGGAAAGATATCTTCGGCGGTGCGGTCTGCGCGGACCTGAGAACCATGCCTCACCTGCTGGTTGCGGGCGCGACCGGAGCCGGCAAGAGCGTGGGATTGAACACGATGCTGTTGAGCATTCTGTTCAACGCCCGTCCGGACGAAGTGAAACTGCTGCTCATTGACCCGAAAATGCTGGAGTTCCAGAGCTACGACGGCATTCCGCATTTGCTCCGTCCCGTGATTACCGATCCCAAATCGGCGGCGCGCGGGTTGGGGTGGGTGGTTCAGGAAATGGAGCGGCGCTACAAGCTGTTGGCCGATGCGGGGGTGCGCAGTATCGATGCGTACAATCGGCGTATCTCAGAAGTGCAAGGGGCCGTGTCGGATGTCTGGCAATCCGGCAAGCCTGAGCAGGTCGAACTGACGTTTCTGTCGGAAGAGGAGCGTCTCTCCAAGGGAGAGGATGCGGAGCCCGCCGGCGACAATGGGCCGACTGATTCGGTCAAGCCGAGCCCGCCGGAGCCCCTGCCCTACATCATGGTCATGATCGACGAGCTGGCGGATTTGATGATGGTGGCCCCGAAAGATGTGGAAGATAAGATTGCGCGTCTGGCCCAGATGGCGCGCGCTTCCGGGATTCATCTCGTGTTGGCGACCCAAAGGCCGTCAGTCGATGTGTTGACCGGACTCATCAAGGCCAACTTTCCGGCGCGTATCGCGTTTCAAGTCTCGTCCAAGACCGACTCGCGCACGATTCTGGATGCCAACGGCGCCGAGGCGCTGCTCGGTCGCGGCGACATGTTGTATCTCGCATCGGGGACCGGGAAGCTGATGCGGATTCACGGGTCCTATGTGTCGGACGATGATGTGCGGCGGGTGGTCGAATTCGTCAAGAAGCAGGCGTTGCCCTCCTACTGCCGAGAACTCCAATCGCTCAAGATCGAAGAGGCGGAAGAGGAGCAAGCCAAGGACGAAGTCTACGAACAGGCCAAGGATCTGGTATTGTCCACCGGCCAGGCTTCTGCCTCCCTGATTCAACGGCGTCTCCGCGTCGGGTATCCCCGGGCGGCCCGTATGATCGAGCAGATGGAAGCGGAAGGTGTGGTTGGGGCGGCAGGCCGGGATGGGCGTCGAGAGGTGCTGGGACGTCGTGGGCCGGTCGGTGGAGATGAGGCATGATGCGGATATTCTTAATCGTTGCTGTGCTGCTCATGAGTGGAATTCCGGCAGCGGCTCAACCAGTGAAGCCCGATGAGCCGGGGGGGGACCTCCAGTCTCTGCAAGAGGTCCAAGAAGTCGTGAAGAAGATTCAGACCCGCTATGAGAAGACCAAGGACTTGCAGGCCTCGTTCACGCAAAAAACCAGGATCGAAGGATTTTCGACGCCCATGATTTCGACCGGACATTTCTATATCAAGAAGCCCGGGCGTCTACGATGGGATTATATCGAACCGGCCACGGAAGAAATTTACGTCAACAAAGACGACGTCAAAATGTACGTGCCGGAGCACAAGCAGGTGCTGGTGGGCAAGCTCACTTATATGGCCGCCTCCCAGGCTCCGCTGCAATTACTGCAAGGGGTGGCCAAGCTGGATGAAGAATTCGATATCGAACCCACGGCGAACAAGGACCGCGGCGCAGGGGGTATTCTGCTGGTCTCTTTGACTCCGAAGCAGGGGCGGGCCGAACCGGAGCGCGCGATTCAGAAGATTGTGATCGAAGTACAGCCGAAGACGTACTTCCTCAAGACGATCGCCCTGCATGAGGTCAGCGGCAATATCGCGACCTTTGAGTTTTCAGAATTGAAGCCGAACAGCGGACTGAAGGACGACCTATTTGATTTCAAGGCCCCGGCCGATGTAGAAATCGTGCGAGCGCCGGTGCTGAGCAGACCCTAGCAGGAGGGTGAAAAGTCCGCCGGCATCTCGCTCGACAGCCCGGAAGTGTGGCTCGTGAAACGTAAAACGTACCTCGCGGGGACCCAGAGCGTATGGCGGATGGCGTATAGCTGATAACCCTCTCTCTTTCGGAGCATGCGCGATGTGCTATACGCCATGCGCTCATTCATCCGGACGAGATACGAACGACGCTTCACGAAAGGCGAAGGTATGAGCCCAACCTGTACAAGCAGCGTGACCGAAACGGTGGAGCGGGCGATCGCGGCATTGAATCTCGACCGGTTGGAGCGGGAGTACTGGGACCAGAACGAGTTTCTCTACATTCCGGAGTTTCTGCCGCGCGATTTTGTGGAAGCCACCCTGGCTCAGCAAGCCCAGATGCTCAAGTCAGGATTGAACCGCAATTATATTCCCGGGCATAAGAAGGGCGGCAGTGTCAGCTATTATGCCGTGATGGAGAAAGCGCCGCAGTTCATCGACCTGTATCGCTCGGACGCCTTCCGGACGATGCTCAACCGGTTGACCAGGGTGAATCTGTTGCTCTGTCCCGACAACGATCCCCATTCCTGTGCGCTCTATTACTATACGGAAGCCGGCGATCACATCGGGTATCACTACGATACGTCCTATTACAAAGGCGCCCGGTACACGATTCTGATGGGGTTGCTCGATCAGTCTAAACAGTGTCGCTTAGTCTGCGATCTTTTCAAGGATGTGCCGGGGAAACAGCCGGTACACCGTGAATTGGCGACTGCGCCGGGCGATCTGGTGATCTTCAATGGCGACAAGCTCTGGCACGCCGTGACGCCGCTTGGAGTGCAGGAAGAGCGGATCGTGTTGACCATGGAGTATGTGACAAATCCAGACATGGGCGCGTTCAAGCGCCTGTATTCCAATCTGAAAGATTCATTCGCCTATTTCGGATTGCGGTCGGTGTTTAAGCGGGCGTATGCTCCTCGCTCACCATCCTGACATCCTTCCCGGCTGCAAGCTTGCCGATCGACTCCTCGCGTGTCTCTTCTCGTCAGGCCAGAATGGAATCACGACGTCGTCGTGGCGGTTCCTCTTACTGAGTGAGGGCTGGAAACCGTAACCGGAAGGTGGTGCCTCCGCCTTCGGTGCTGTCCACGGTGATGGTTCCGGCATATTTGCTCACGATCTTATGCACGATGCTGAGTCCGAGTCCCGTCCCCTTGCCGGCCGTTTTAGTGGTGAAGAACGGATCGAAAATCCTCGGCCGGATGGAAGCCGGGATGCCAGGACCGGTATCGGCAATGGTCACCTGAATCCATCTGCCGTCCTGACCGGTCGCTAACCTCAAGCAGCCGATCCCCTCCATGGCCTGGGTGGCGTTGCTGATCAAGTTGACAAACACCTGATCGAGTTCTCCCTTTCGCGCGCGAAGAAACACAGGAGCTTCAAACTGTGTGGCGATCTCCACTTGACCGAAATGAGGCCCCCGCCGGACCATCTTGACCGCTTCGAGCAAACGTTCTGCCACATCGATTTCCGTCTCTCCATCCCTGCCGGCCGCGCGGGCATAGCCGGCGAAGTCCCGCACGACCGTGGAGACGTGACGGGCGTAGCCCACGATATCGGCGGCAAACTGTTTCACCGTGTTCGGATCGTCTTCATCCTGGATCAACTCGGCCATGCTGAGAATAGCCTGGGCCGGGTTGTTGATTTCGTGCGCCATACCGGACACCATGGTGCCAAGGCTGGAGAGTTTTTCAGCCTGGATCAGTTCATCCTGGAGTCGTTTGTCGTCGGTGATATCCCATAACAGGATGCCCACTTGATACTGCGGGGATTCCGGGGTCGAAACCGGAAAAAAACGATAGCGATACAGCCGTGTGGCGACTTCGCACTCACGTTCAGACAGTCGATGGGGCGAGTCTGCCGTTTGCGTGCTCCATTCCACCAGCAGCTGTTGAATCGCGGGTTCGCTGAGGGAAAGACATTCGCACAGCGGACGGCCGATCAGCGACTCGCCGGGAGGCGCAAAATACTGATGGGCCAGCGCATTCGCATATTGAACGTGCCAGTCGCTTCCGCACAGGAAAATGGCGCCGGGCAGACTGGCCAGCAGGCTCTGAGTCATGTGATGCGCCGCACGTAATGCCTGCGCAGCTCGCGTGCGATCGATGAACTGTCCGATTTTCATGCCCGTGTCGGCGAGGATCTGAATCAAGTGGCTGTCGGAGGCTCGCCGCTGTTCGGCATACAACTCAAGCACTCCGTGGATGGTGCTGCCGGTCCGGATGGGGACAATGCAGGCCCCGTGAATGCCCAGGCGAGAGGCGGTCGGTGCGCGGGTGAATCGGGAATCCGCCAGGACGTCCGGTATCCAGAGCGGGAGTTTGGAGGCCCAGGCGATGCCAGGGAAATCCATTCCCGGCGGGAACTCACTGTTGCGACAAACCGAGAGAAACTCATCCCATCGATGTGAGGGGCGGACCCAGCCTCCCTGACATTTCAGCTGGTCTCCCATCGGTTCGCATTGCCACAAGAGCGCCATATCCCACGCACCCATGGTGCCTGCGACGTGCAGAAGTTGCGGGATGGCTTCTTCGACGGTGCCGGCTTGTGCGAGGATATGGCTGACGGAGAGTTGTGCCTGTTGCAGACTTTCCTGCTGTTTACGAGCGCTGATGTCCTGGAAGACCACGACTGCGCCGACCGGCCGGTCTCCCTCACGGATGGGACTGGTGACGTATTGGACAGGAAACAGCGAGCCGTCCTTTCTGGCGAAGGTCTCGTTCTGGATGCGATGAATGGCCCCGTCATGAAGCGCCGCGCAGAGACAGAAAGGGTCCGAGGAGTGGCCCGCATTCCCCTTGTCGATCTGATAGAGGAGCGGTGCCAACGGTTTGCCGATCAGCTCGGCCGCACTCCACCCGAGCATCCGCGCCGCAGTGGCGTTGGTGAAGGTGGCGCATCCTTGCGGGTCTAGTCCGAAGATGCCTTCCCCGGCGCTGTCGAGAATCAGCGCGTTTTGATGGCTCAACCTGACGACAGATTCTTCGGCACGTTTGCGCCGCGCAATATTGCGGATGATGCCGCTGAAGAACATCCCTTCACTCGCGCGCCAGGATGCCAGCGAGAGCTCAATCGGGAATTCATCTCCGGTTTTGGTCAGGCCGACCATTTCGATGGTATGCCCGATGATCGTGGCTGTTCCACCCTGGGCAATGCGCGCGATGCCGGCCGAGTGTGCCGCGCGAAACCGTTCCGGCATTATGGTGGTCAGCGGGCGCCCGAGGGCGTCGTCTTTGGTGTATCCGAACATTCGCTCGGCGGCACCGTTCCACCAGATGATGAGCCCGCTCTGGTCGGCGAGCACAATGGCGTCGGTCGCCGACTCCACCAATGCCCGGAAGCGTTCTTCACTGGCCTGCAGCGCCTCTTCAACATGCTCGGCCCGAACGGTCAACCCTTTCACCGAGACGGCGCGGCGAAGGATGGCCTTGAGTTCTTGGGAATTATATGGCTTGGTCAGGTACGCGAAGGCTCCTTTGGCCAGAGAGCCGATCGTGTTTTCAGGCGTGACGTT
Organism: Nitrospira sp.; assembly: GCA_024998625.1. Taxonomy (GTDB): domain Bacteria; phylum Nitrospirota; class Nitrospiria; order Nitrospirales; family Nitrospiraceae; genus Nitrospira_A. The sequence goes on from JACOEL010000003.1 coordinate 70,353, forward strand.
TCCGGTCAGAATGATGACGGGGAGACTCGCATCCAGTTCCATGAGCACTTTTAAGACCGAGAGACCGTTGAGGTCGGGCAATTGGATGTCGAGGAGCGCCGCGTCGTAGCGGGTCTGTTTGGCTCGTTGAAGGGCGTCGGCTCCGGAGGCGGCGCTGTGTACAAGGTATCCCTCGTGACCCAACATGTCCCTGAGAGATTCCCGGATATCCGGATCGTCATCGACAATGAGAACGGGAGGGTGCATGGTGCGACTGCTCCGGATTGTGAAAAGTCTTCACGGTTTGGTCTGAGCGCAATACTTATGCCGCCGGTGGGTCGATGTAGCGTGAGCCAACAGACCGGGAACCCATTGATTCTGTGAGGAACAACGAGGAAGGGAAGACGCCGCCGCCGTGTGGCGCTGCCGGCGATTGTTCAAATAAATGCGGGGTTTATCGGATCGGATACAGCCGAGGAGAAGCTGTCGCACGGTTGCAGAGGTGGGGCCTACGGCGTCAATGCGGAAGAGTTGTCGAGCGGTAAGGTGAAATAGAACTGAGTTCCGACACCGAGCCGGCTTTCCACGCACATCTGTCCGCCGTGCAGGGCCACCAGACTCTTCGTGATGAAGAGTCCGAGTTGGGCTCCTTGCGAGGAGGGCATGGCGGATTCGACCTTGGAGAACTCGTTAAAGACATGGGGCAACTCGTCGGGCGCGATTCCGCAGCCGGTGTCGGCCACCATAATCTGGGCGTATCTTGCGTCGCAGATGCTGCAGCTGACTGAGACATGTCCTGAAGGGGGAGTGAATTTGATGGCGTTGCCGACAAGATTCCACAGAATTTGCTCCAGCTTGTCGCGGTCAGCACGCACTGTGATCGGCTGTTCGCAGGGCAGCACGTCGAGGACGATGGATTTTTCGGCGGCGAGCGTCTGAAAGCTTTCTACCACATCCCGGACGAACTCATCGATATGCAGCGATTCGGGCTTGATCTCGATCCGTCCGACATCCAGGCGAGACCAATCCAGCAGTTGATTGATGATTCGTGTGAGCCGATCCACGTTGTGTTTGACCCGCTGGAGATAGTGCTCTTGCCGTTCTGAGAGTTGACCGGTGAGCCCGTCCAGCATGTTCTCGACGAACCCTTTGATGGAGGTCATCGGCGTGCGTAATTCATGCGATGCGACCGACACAAATTTTGAGCGCCGTTGGTCGTGCTCCTGCAGGCGCTCGTTCACCGTTTGCAATTCGTGCGTTCGTTCCTGCACGCGTCGTTCCAGGTGGTCCGTCAGCGTGGCGAGTTCGGTATAGGCGCGCGCATTGTCCACGGCGACCGCCACGTGACTGGCAATGGTGACCAGAAGATCGAGATCTTCCTGGCTGCAGGGATGGGTGCCCCGGTCGGCGCCCAGGTAGCCGAGAATCCGCTGCTGGCTTCGAAGCGGCGCGGCGACGAAGGACGAGATTCCCACCTGACGAAGCCAGGGAAGCACTGCGGGGGAGATGCGATCGGCGACCGGCTCAATGCTCGGAACGAACAGGGGCTTCCCACGGATCAGAAGTTCGGCGGCAAATCCGCCGTCTTCGCACACGGGAATCTCAAGCCGTCGAGCGGCTTCCTCCACTTCCGGGGGCATACCCAGCATTTGTCCCACCGTCGCGATGCCTCGCTCGCTATCCCACAAAAACAACACCATCCGGGCGAAGCCCAAATTTTCACTGAGGAGCTGCAATACAATTGAGAGGAGCCGGTCAAGATCGAGCGTCGAAGTGATGGCCGTGCTGGATTGATTCAAGGTGGTCAGTTGCGTGACATGACGCCGAATGGTTTCAAGGTTGGCGGAAATGGCCTGGTTGCGTTCTTGAAGGGATTTGGTCATCAAATTGAACAGCGCCGTCAGTTGGCCGACCTCGTCCTGGGTCGTCGGAACGACAAAGGTGGAGAGATCGCCTTCGCTGACTCTGCGCGCGCCTGCGGCGAGATGGTGCAAGGGGGTGATGATCCGGCGGGCCAGCAGATTCGTGCAGAGAATGCCGGCCGTGATGATGCCGAGGGTGAGCAGGAGAAAGTTGCGCAGAACCTTCGCCAGTTCTCGTTGCATTGGCACTTCGGTCAAGCCGATTTGGACGACGCCGAAAGCCTGAGGGGTGGCCGGTGCGTTCACCGCTTTGCGCGTTTCTTCCTCCTGGAGCGCCAGCGCTTCCAGGCGGGATTCCGATCGCTTCATCACCGGGATAGCAAAATCGTAGAAGGTCTCTTCGTGAATGCCTGATGTCGAAATAGGAAGGGTCGAGTCCTTCTCCTGCAGGGTGATTGTGTCCGCGCCGCGGAGCCTGAGGCGCGTGATGGTCGGCTCCGCGCCTGAACGCTTGATCACCGATTCGGCAATGTCGAGACGCGGATAAAACGGTCGTTCTGCCGATCGGACGGTCCCGAGCGGGCTGTTGAGTTTGCCTTTGCTTTTTGCGGCGAGGATCTGGCCGTCTGCGCCGGTGATCCGCGCATAGACCACTTCGTCGACCCCCATGACACCGTCGATGAACTGCTCCAGGATGACACGTTCCTCGATGATGATGCCGTATCGCACGTTGTGGGCGAGATTCTTGACCAGAATGATTCCGAGGTCTTGGACTCGTTCGGTCATGGCGATACGTTTGCTGTGAATGAAGTACCAACTCATTCCCGAGCAGGTCAGAATAATGATCAAGCTGAAAAATACGACGAATTTCGTCCGGAGACTGACAAATCGTCCCGGGCTGCTCAGGTAGAACGAGGGTGAGGTGAGGTAGTGGGCGGGGCGTTTCACGGTGAGTCCTTTCATCAATAGAGCTCGTCGGCCTTTTCCTCGAGGTCTTTGGGGATCTCGATGTCGAGGAATTTGGCGGTTTTGCGATTCAGACTCATTTCGATACGGTCCGGGTGTAACGGTTTCGCGGGGAGTGAGACGTGACTGTCCAGGATCTTGCGGGTGAGTTGCCCGGCTTGCCGTCCGATATCCCCATAGTTGACCGACAGGCACAGCAGGGCCCCGCTTCGGGCGAACTCGCGCGAAAATCCGACCACCGGCACGCGTTCCTCCAATGCGGCATTCAAGATAAACCGCAGCGATTCATCCGTGAGCACGGTGGAGTCGGGGACGAGCCACAATGCATCGATCGATGGCAGCAAGGTGCGCAGAGCGCCAGGCACATCCCGCTCGTTGTTCAGTTGGATCGGGACAAGGTCTGTCCCGTTGGATTTGAGCAGTCTCCGCGCGTCTTCGATCAGCGTCGCGGTTTTGGATGGATCGTACAAGGTGCCGACGTGTTTGAGACGAGGCAGCAGGGATTTAATCAGGGTGAGCTGCCGTTCCAGTGGAATTTCCATGAGCACGCCCGTCATGTTGGGGGCGTTGAGCCCATACTTGGACGGGTCCAGCACCATGGCATAGACCACTGGAATGTCGACGATCTCGAGTTGTGCTGCCTTCGCCGCCTTCAATCCGACAGCGAACACCAATGCCGGGTCGGCTGCACGGACCTTGCGGGCCAGTTTCCGTCCCTTCTCCAAGTCCCCTTGTAAATCATATTCGGCGAGCACGACGTCGTTGGGAAGGGCGGCTTTGAAGCCGCTGATGGCTTGGTTATAGGCGGCGATGTCCGACGACTTGAGAATGACGACGTCCGTGGCCGAGGCCAGCCCGGTACTGAAGAGTAAGCAGGCAAGGACGGCGATGGTCCGACTCAGGCACTGCCGAAATCGATCGGCAGGCCCAGTGGTGAACGTTGGTTGTACGAATGGGAACGTTACAGTCTGCATCCCCGTCGATCCAGTCGCCCTCGTGAGCTTGCCGAATGCCCCCTGCCTACGTGTCCGAGTGTCCCTTTACCGTATGAACGATACCGAGGACGCGTGTGGCGACTCCATCGGCGTTGCGATGAACGCGGCCGGTCCAAGCCAGCCAATGGATGGCCTGATCGGCCCACACGACGCGATGCCGGATGTTAATAGTGGCCTGATCGCGCAAACTGTGTTCGATCTGCATCAGGACCGCCCCGCGATCGAGCGCATAAATCAGGCCGATATAGGCGGCATAGGTGCCGGGGAAAGACCCTGGGCTCAGACCGAACAGGGCCTCGACGTCGGGTGACCAGTAGAGGCGATCGGACCGCAGATCCCAATCCCAGATGCCGACTTCCGATTCGGTCAGGGCCCTGCGCAACCGTTCCTCGCTGAGGCGCAGGTTCGCTTCCGCCTGCTTGCGCTCCGTGATGCATTGCAGCGAGCCGGCCATGCGGAGCGCATAACCTTGCGCGTCCCGCTCCAGCACTTCGGCGCGCGCGTGAAACCAGCAGTACTCGCCCTGCTTGGTCAGCAATCGGTAGTCGACGTCGTAATGAGAACTGCCCTTTTCGAGACAGGCCGCCAGCCGATCGAATACGATCTCGCGATCATCCGGGTGCAGTCGGGAGGCCCAACTGTCGAGGATATCGGGAAACTCCTCCTCGTTGTATCCCAGCATCTCCCGGACGCGCGGCGACCACCAGACCGGAGTCATCGGTGAGTGCCAGGGCTGGTCGGGAAGCACACGGCCGTCCCAGAATCCGTCGTTCGATCCCCGGATGACCGATTCGAGCCGCTCCTCGCTCGCCCGAAGCGAATCCTGGACCTGTCTGTAGTCGGTGATATCGCGGGAGATCGCCAAGAGGCGTCGTGAATAACCCCGCGTGTCGAGCATGGGAGTGACCTGCACGTCCCACCACTTCGGGACTCCGTTGGTGGTGGGACAGAAGCCGACAAACTTGCCGATCTCGCCCGCCTTGGCGGCTTCGAGCGCAGCCAGGGCGGCATTCCGATCGTCTCCTTCCCAGAAGTCCGCCCAGGGTTTGTTCAGGTAGCCGCTGAGATCGTCGATGTGTAAGAGTGTTTTTCCTGCATCGTTCATGTATTGCAGCCGACCTTCCAGATCCAACACTTTGATGCAGTCTGCACTGCTGCGCAGGATTTGGTTCTTGAACTCTTCGCTGTCGTGGAGGGCGATCTCAGCCTCCTTCATGGCGGTGATGTCTTCGCACACGATCAACACCACCGGAGTCTGTTGGTCGTTGAGCACGGCCTGAGCGGTTTCTCGCACCCAGATGACGCTGCCGTCCTTCCGAACCTTGCGAAATTCCCAACCTCTGGGCCGGCCCATTTCGGAAAGACATGCGGCAAGGTTCGTGCGCACGTCGTCCTGATCGCTCGGGTGGAAAATGTTCAACACGGACGATCCGAGCAGTTCCTGGACGTCGTACCCGAGGCGCTCGGCTCCGAAGCGGTTGACCGACAGGACGGTGCCTGCCGCATCGACCATGAAATACATGGATGGGTTGTCGTCGAACAGGACCCGATAGCGGCGTTCGCTTTCGATCAGCGCCGCTTCAACCCGTTTGCGTTCCGTCACGTCCTCCGCGAAACCCACGATGCGGTAGACCGTTCCCGACGCGTCACGGATCGGGAATGCGCGATCCCAGATCCATCGCATCGATCCATCGGGGCGGAGGATGCGATATTCCTCACTGTACGCTCCGGATATTTGCCGGCACATGGCCGCGTCCAGGACCCGTGACCGGTCGTCGGGATGGATGGCGTCCATCCACGAGCCCGGCATCGCGTAGAGGCTTTCGCAGGAGTGCCCCCAGATTTCTTCGTACCCGGGGCTAATATAGAGCACCCGGCTCTTGGCCGGGTCGGTGATCCAGAACACTTCCCTGATGTGTTCTGCCAGCTGACGGAATCGCTCCTGACTTTCTTCGACGGCGCGTTCGGCTTCCAGGCGTTCGGTGATGTCGCGGAAGACGACCACGGCCCCTGCGACCACGCCCTTCTCGATGATCGGGGTGCTTACATACTCCACCGGGAGAACGGTGCCGTCTTTCCTCCAGAAAACATCGCGCGACACACGATGGACCACGCCGTCGCGAAGGGCCGCGTAGATGGGGCAATCATCGGCCGGGTAGGAGCTGCCGTCGGGCCGTGAGTGGTGGAGCCGTATATGCATCGGTTGCTCGATGAGTTCGGATGGGGCATACCCGAGCAATTGGGCGGCGGTCGGATTCACGAAGGTGGTCAGGCCGTCGCGATCCAGTCCGTAGATGCCTTCCCCTGCTTGCGTGAGGATGACTTCGTGCAGATGGCGGAGGCGGTCGAGAATCTCTTCTGCCTTGCGCCGTTGAGTGATGTCGCGAATGATGCCGCTGAAGAAGATCGCGACATCGGTGCTCCACATGGCCAATGACAGCTCGATCGGGAACTCGCTTCCGTCCTTGCGTAGTCCTTCCAGTTCGACCAGGCGACCGATGAGACGGGACTGGCCGGTTTCCTTCACGCGGGCGAGCCCTCGCTCGTGAGCGGCGCGATAACGTTGCGGCATCAACATGGTCAGGGGGCGCCCGCGGACTTCCTCATCCGTATATCCGAACAGGCGGGAAGCGGCTTGATTCCAGGAGAGGATATGACCCTTGTGGTCCGCCAGCACGATGGAGTCGGTGGCGGCCTCGACCAAGGATTGAAATCGCGCTTCGCTTTCGCTCAGCGCGTGTTCGGCGTGCTCGGCTTTGGCGGCGAGGGCCTGAATGCCGACCGCCCGGCGCAGGACGGCCCGCAATTCGTCCCGGTTATAGGGTTTGGTGAGGTAGGCGAATGCCCCCTGTGTCAGCGAACCAACGGTACGGTCGGCGCTCGTGTAAGCCGTGAGGATGATGACCGGAAGCTGCGGTTGTTGTTCTTGCAATGCCCGTAGGACCGAGGAGCCGTCTCCGTCCGGCAGGCCCAAATCCAGCAAGACAGCATTGTACTGATGGTCGTGTGTCTGCGTGAGTGCTTCCGCGCAGGTGCCGGCGACGCTCACATCGTAGCCGTCGTGGTCGAGTAAGTCTTGTAGCCCGAGGGCGATGTCTGGATCGTCGTCCACGACGAGGATCGAATGCCCGGGTGTAATGGCTGTCATAGCGGCCTCGCTGTCACTCCGGAGTTCTCATGACCTGAAACCTTGCTGTGAGCAATCCGATGATTCCGTCAAAATCTCACGGTGACCCATCCCATCGACCGGCTGCCGATCCGGTCGCCGAGCGGATGCTCCCGATGTTTGTCGTTCAGTGCATTGAAGATCGATACGGCCACTTCTGCCTCACGCAGGTAGCCGGCGGCGGCCTTCTGCTGCCAGAAGCGATAGCCGACGCGGAGATTGAGCAGGTTGTAACTGCCGACACGATCCGCCGGCGGTATCACGCCGGTGGTCGGGATATTTGCCAATGTCGTGAAGGTTTGGGCGATGGGGTAGGCCGTTGCGCCGACATAGTAATAACTGATTTCTCCGCTCAGGCCGTTTTCCCATTCGGTCCTCAGGCCTGCGCTGACTTTCGATCGCGGGGCACCCCGTCTGACCGTCCCGCTGAACGACTGGCCGATTTCCTCATAGGCATAGTTGGCAAATCCGCTCAGCCAGTGACTGGCGAGAAACTCAATTCCGGCCTCGCCGCCATAGATGTCCGCAACGCCTTGGTCGTTGACGAACTCAGAAGCGCCGCTGGAGGTGATTCGGCTCCCGATCAGATCGGAGACATGGTTGAAAAATAGGTCCGCTCGCACCCTCAATCGATGTTTCCAGTACCAGCCTTGATAACCAGCCTCGTACGAAATGATCTGTTCAGGATCGAGCCGGGTCGAGCCGGTGACCGGAACCGTCGACGAGATTGAGGGCGGAAACGGCACCCCAGTCGGAATGGTCGTGGTCACGCGTTGGTCCTGATGTGATTCGAAGAGGGTCGGGGGCCGATAGGCAGCTGATCCGGAGAGGTGAAAGGTGTGGCCCTCAACGGGCTGGTAGAGGATGGCCACTCGCGGACTCCAGGTCCCGGCAATTTGACTATGGAGATCGTAACGCATCCCGGCGACGATCGTCAGCGTGGATGTGGCGCGCCATTCGTCCTGGATGAACAGCCCCAGCCGATCTTCTCGACTGAATTGATCGATGACCGTGCTTGAGAGGGAGTTGTGGCGATAGGCGGCGCCGTACAGCATACGGTTGGTGGATCCAAGATTGGTCGCATGTTGCACGTCTACATTATACGTGTTGCCTGCGAAGGGGTTGGTGGATAGACCGTTCCGGTCGGTGACGCGAAGGAAGTTTGTCAATTGCTGACCGGGGTTGATCGTCGCGTCGTCTGTATAACCGGACCACCAGGCTCGAATGAGAAAGGCGCCCTGCTCGTAGAGAACATTGGCGTAGGCGAGCGATGGGCGGATCGAATTGCTGGTGACTTCGCCGACTTGCCCGTCGTACCGGTTGGTGTCAACCAGCCCTCCTGATACCTGCAGTTTGGAAGTCGACGACAACGCATACTCGGTCTGCACATTGAACTTATTCGACCGAAAGCCCAAGGCATCTCGATCCCGCCACTGCTGTGTCTGATCGCGGCCGATGGAGAACCGATAGCCGAATTTCCCGACGGTTCCAGCTTGGATGGCGGCGCTGCTGATCGTCCCGAGTTCGCCCCCACCGAACTGCAGCGTGGTGCCTTTCATTTCTTCCGGTGACTTGGTGATGATATTGATGACCCCGTCGAAGGCATTGAATCCATACATGGCTGCGGCCGGTCCCTTGAGCACCTCGATCCGTTTGATCTCCGGGAGCGTGACGGGGATCGATTTCCAGTAGACGATTCCCTGCACATCGAGATAGATCGAGCGGCCGTCGACCATCACCAGCATCTTGTTCGCGAAGGGTTGGTTGCCCCCTCTGGCGCTGACGTTGAAGTCGCCGCCGGTCAATTGCATGATTTCCAGTCCCGGAACCCGGCGAAGGACGCTCGGGAGATCGATCGCGCCGGATTGCCGGATATCCTCGTCCGTGACCACGTAGACGTTCGACGGGGCTTGTGAAATCGGTTGCTCATAACGCGACGCAATGCTGACGGTCTCTTCTTCTTTCAAGAGCTCCAATTCATCACTCGAGGCGAGGGACGACGACTCATGAACGATGACCGGCGGCGGTTCGGCAGCCGCAATGCTTCTAACGCACAGGGTCAACAACGCCGCCAGCAGGGGATACCACGATGTATTCAGCTCAGATTTCATCACGCAACGTTCAAAACCTGAGAGTGACCCATCCCATCACCCGACTGCCGAGTGTGTCGCCCAAAGGATGTTCCTTGTGGCGATCGTTCAGGGCGTTAAAGACTGCAATGGCCACCTCGGCCTTGTCGTGCCAGAATCGGTACCCGCTCCGCAGGTTCAGCAGCGTGTAACTATCGACCGTCGGACCGGTCGATACGGGCAGCACCGGCGCGAGCGCGCTGAAGAATTCGATCAACGGATAGGTAGCGCTTGCCACGTAATGCACCGCCATTTCTGAATTGAAGCCGTTGTCCCAGTCACCGCGGAGGCCCACATTCACTTTCCAGTCCGGGCCGCCGCGTCGAGAGACGCCGGTGAAGGTTTGTCCGATCTTCTGGTAGGACACATTCGCAAAGCCGCTGAGCCATCTGGCGGCGAGGAACTCCAGTCCTGCTTCGGTGCCATAGATGTCGGCTTCGCCGCCGTTGACGAGCGTGCGCGCGGTGCCGACGGTTTGGAAGTTGATCAGGTCGGAGAGGTGATTGAAGAAGAGGTCGAGCCTGGTCCGGAGCCGGTGTTTCATCCACCAGCCCTGGTATCCGGCTTCGTAGGAAATGATTTGCTCAGGATTGAGTTTTTGTGAGCCAAACAGCGGGATGGGTGCGAACAGCGGTGGAACGGTCGGCAAGATGCGAAGGTCAAGATTCGACTCGAATAGAGTCGAGGGACGGTAGGCGACAGATCCGCTGACGCGAAACGTATGCTCCGGTGTCAGGTTGTAGACGAGGGCGACACGCGGACTCCAGGTGCCGTTGATTCTCGTGTGCAGGTCGTAGCGAACCCCAGCCACCAGGGTGAGCGTGGGACGTATGTTCCACTCGTCTTGGAGATGGACCCCGAGACGATCTTCTCGTCCTAATTCTGAGACGGCACTGCCGTCGACGGTGTTGTAACGATAATTGACGCCATAACTCAGCCGGTTGGCCGAGCCGAATTCGAGGCTGTGTTGGGCCTCGATGTTATAGGTGTTTGTGGTGAAAGACACATTGGACCCGCCCGTGGCGTTCGTCTGCCGGACAAATTGCGAGAGGAGCGGGTGCGTGGCGGAGTCGACGGGGATGTCGTTGCCCTGCCACCAGCCGCGCACGGAGAAATTGCGGTACTGGTAATGCACGTCCGTATACCCTTGATTGAATTGGGAACGCGGAATCTGGACGTTTGATACGGGGCCGTCGAAGCGATTGGTATCGATGAACCCTCCGGCCACGCGCAAGGTGGCGTCGCCGGAGAAGGTGTACTGCGTCTGCACGTTGAACTTGTTCGACCGGAAGGCAAGGGCGTCATGGTTGCGCCATTGTTGATTCTGGTCATGGCCGATGGAGAGACGGTAGTCAAGTTTGCCCGCTGATCCGGCCTGGACGGCGGAACTGGAGATGGTGCCGAGTTCCCCGCCGCCGAACTGCAACGTCGTGCCCTTCATGTCCTGAGCGGACTTCGTGATGATGTTGATCACCCCGTCGAAGGCATTGAAGCCGTAGACGACAGAGGCGGGCCCTTTCAGTACCTCGATGCGTTTAATCTCCGGGAGGGTGACCGGAAGCGATTTCCAGAACACGAGGCCTTGGCCGTCGATGTAGATCGAGCGACCGTCCACCATCACGAGAATTTTGTTGGCGAAGAGTTGATTGTCGCCTCGCGCGCTGACATTGAAGTCCGCCCCGGTGACTTGCATGACATCCAATCCGGGTACGCGGCGGAGAATGGTGGGAATGTCGGTCGCGCCCGAGTGCCGGATGTCCTCGTCGGTGATGACGTAGACGTTGGAGGGGGCTTGCGAGATGGGTTGCTCGTGGCGAGTGGCAATGCTGACGGTTTCTTCCTCCTTGAGCAGTTCGAGTTCTTCGCTGGCTGGTGCGGCTGCTGTTGGAGTCGCCAAGGAAAGCGATGCGTCCTGAGCATGAGCGCCGATGGCACCGCAGCAGATCAGGAGTCCTCCACAAAGGGGAAGGGCGGAGTGCCGCAATCGATGGCTGATCGGTCGCGTCGCCACAGGGCGTTGTTTGGCTGGTGGAGAGGGAGATGGGGCGTGGTAGACGGTGCCGGGGGGTTGCATCGGAGGGCGCATAGCATACCGTGGGTCCCGTTCCGGCGGTGTCGGGCATGATCGGGCGGAAGAAAAGAACAAGGACCATCTGGTTAGAGGTATGCTCACGCAAAAGGCATGCTTGTGGGATTTTCGGCGCGCGGATCGCCGATACGTGAATTCTGCGAGGATCCGCGCGGTTTGGCCGCTCTTCGCAGGGGGCGAAGTTGAGAGAGGGGCTCTAGATTCGAGTCGCGTATCTAACTAGATACAGGCTGTATGTCTTCAGATACAGGCGCCCGATTGGTTTTATTTGCGCGTGGACGACCTGGCTTCAAATCTTGGAGCCGCGGTGAAAAAGGGCGACCATTCTGCGACTCCAGATTGTGGAGGAGATCTTCGATCGCGGATGAAATGAGGCCGGCCATAGTGGTGCCCGACGTCCAATAGGCGGCATCACGCATGCGTTCCAGAAGTTCGGTCGGCAGGCTGACCGTCATACGTTGGCGTTTCTGGGATCGCAGATAAATAAATCGATTCATGGTGCCACTCCTTTGCACGAAGCTACTGATGTTGAGCGCTTGGCTCGGCGCCTGTGTCATATCGATGCGCGAGTTTGTGGCGCAGGGATATGGTCAGTGTAATGAGGTTCACCCCTGCGGCGGATGTGTTTCAGGGTGCTGCGGGGCGGCGTCTTTCCATACGGCAACAATCAAGAGAGCCAACATGCCACTGACTCCGATCAGGAGACCACCCATGACGAGTTCCATGTCAGGCTCCTTTCTGTACTGAGTAGGTATTTCCGGTGACCTCAAGAATGGAAAAGCCCTGTACACCCCTGGGAATAGCAACAGCCGTGCCGTAGGTGCCTGAGAAAAAAGTGCTCGCTGATTCCCCCCAACCCTTTGGGAAATTCTGCATCGGTAGAGCGGTCTGACAAGAACTGTAGTCTTTATCCGTGGGCGCCTCGCGCATCACACCTGTATCGGATTTCATTCACCGCGTATCGGATTGGATAACGGGCCGAAGCAATGCAGGGAGAGAATCTCATGTAGGCAAATACACTCCGGACTGCTTCAAGAGGTGATGAAGCATTCGCTCCAACAACGGTTTGTCCTCCTCATTGGTTATGAGGTCGAGCAGGCAGGCGATGGCGTCGTACCAGAGGCCGGATTCGGAATAGCGATAGATCGCGTCACGATCGCAAGAGGTCCATGTGCATGGCATGCCCAGCGAGCAGGCCTCACTATAGGGGATCCGTTCGATGGTTCCGCCTGCGACAACGTCCCGAGAAGGCTCATCCGGGTCCACGACCAACGTGACGAACCATCGGTAGGATTCCTGCTCCTTGAATTCAATTCCATATTCCCGAGGCCTGGTACAGTGGATGCCGGCATGAAGAGGTGAGGGCAGCGCGCGTTCAAGGATAGGCCGAATTCCGCGGGAGTCCACCACTGTAATGGTCATGGCGTGAGTGGTATGCAGAGACAGGTACCAACAGAGCGACGGATCGCCTTTGATCGTAAAGCCGACATGATCCGGGACCAAGGCGATCAGCAGAGGAACTCCCGACTCGGCACCCCTGCTCTGCCCGCCGATGCGCGCTCGCGGCGCATGGTCTTTTCGCGGTTTATATAGGGGCATAGGCACGTCAGGATCCTTGACGAGGCTGGCCGCGCGCCCGTCCGGCAGTGTCGGCGAGAAGCCGACGGCGCTGCGCCAGCACATCGGCCACGTCATGGCAACGATAACCAACAGGGTGACTCTGAGGTAGAACATCTTGCGCCGATCAATAGTTGGACGGACTCGCGCAACCTGTCAGCGCCGGTCGGCCTGGGCCTGCGCAAGATCCCATTCTGCCACGCCATGCAAGCCGACTTGCTTGAGCAAGGCTGCCCGCTGTTTTCGCAGACTCGTATCACCTGGATCGGAGGTAATGAGATCGCAGAGGCAGGCCATGGCGTCGTACCAAAAACCTGTGGCGGCACTGGTCCTCACTGTTTCCTGGGTGCAGGTGGTCGTGGCGCCCAATACCATACATTCGCTGAACTCGCAGCGTTCGATCATTCCGCCGGTCACGATATCGCGTGAGGGAGAGTTCTCGTCTTTGATCACGGAGATATACCACCGGTATTGAGTGTGTGCCTGAAGAGTGAAGCCGAGGTCTTCAAGGTTGACGGCTTGAACACCGGCGTGATTCGGGGGCGTGATGAACCGTTCAACGAGCGCGTGAATTGATCGCTCATCGATCAGGGTGAATTTAATCGGCAACGCCGTGTGCTTCGAAAGGTACCAGTTCAGAACCGGATGTTGCCTGACCGTGATACCGACGTGGTCGGGAACGAGTGCGGCAATAGCGGGGTCTTCTCCTTCGTGGCCTCTCAGCGTCCCACCGATGCGAGCCCTGGGCATCACTTGCGGAGGCGCCTTGTACATCGGAATGTCCGGTTGTACTTCAGTGCCTGCCGCGATGCTGCTTGCGAACAGGGCCGCAAGCAGCACCGTTGCGCCTATTTTCCTGGCCATGCAGCTATGTGCCCATGTCGTCACGATGTCACGATCTCTTCGTGGTCGTTCGCAGGATCTTACCCATCCGCCTCTCGCCTGCATGGGCAGGCGTATTTCCCGTGGCCGTACGTTGAGGGTCTAATCGATGGCAATGCCGATGATGAACTTTTCAACATCCTGCTAGAGCCAATTGTTTAACAACAGAAAGGCCGACCAATACGCCGGATGTTCATAGAGCTGTTCGGACAGTAGCTTCAGCTGTGCAAGCTGCAAAGCACGTGCCTTTGATATCGAGGAGTCATGCAAGTGACGATAAAATTCTGAAACCAGTTCCGACGACGCTTCATCGTTAATGAACCAGAGGGTTGCGAGGGCACTCCTGGCTCCCGCCTTCACCGCAATGCCGGCAAGCCCGAGCGCAGCACGGTCGTCGCCGATACCGGTCTGACAGGCGCTCAACGTGAGGAGTTCCAAGGGATCTTGGCGAAAGCGAAGCAGCCCCACCAGTCGCTCCAACTGCGTCATGGTCAGTCGATCGTCGAATGTCAGCAGAAATGATTGATTCACGTCCGTGGCGAATTGTCCGTGCGTGGCAATGTGGAGAATGTTGTAGCGGCCATCCTTCAATTCTCCTTCCAGGCGTGGCGTGACAAAGTTGTGGTCGAGGAGTTGCTCGCCCTTGAACAGCGAATGAATGTGCTCCATCTCTTCGGCGACATGCGGGAGAGGAGGAAAGCCCTGTACCGCCTTGGTCAAACCGCTGGATAGAAGTTGGGCTCTGGATCGATTGATGGGTTGAGGGTCAGTCAAATCAAGGCCGGGGGTCATTGCGACGGCGTACTGTGCGATAAGGAATTGGTTGCCGTCATGGAGGGCCGACATGGGAACGGTGCGAAGCGGTCCGTCCGGGACAAAGACCAGCGTGTTGACCTTGAGTTTGCGAAGGTCCCCCAACAGCGGCCGGAGCAACCAGTCATACAATTGCTGAGCATGGGGCAGGTACTCGCGGGTCGTCCGCTTTTCAAGCATGCGGCGGAAGCTGCGTATCTCGGCGGTCAGCGCAGACGCCGTCACCGGAACAGAGTGTCTTCTGAGACCGTCCGGGAAGCTCACGAGCAGTTCGGTACGATCGCTGAAAATGATCGGGTAAATGATGGCCGTGGCCGGAGACACGGCATCCAGCTTGGTCAGTCGAGCCTGTATCTGGTCCACACAATCATCGCGGAAATAATCCCGAAGCTCGGCAGCCTTGTAAGCCTCGATCGCGTCGCGCGCCGCTCTTAAATAGGGGTCGGCTTCAGAAGCATCGCTCATCAACGCCGCCCGTTGCAGCAGCAGATCGGCCAACTCGAAATACAACGAACGAATCGATCGGTGGTCAGGCTCCAGCGAGGTTTGCGACGCGAAGGCCACTTCGGCGCGGATCGGTTGCAGGGTGGCCGCCGCCTCTTGATAGGCAGACAATGCGTCATCCAGCTTGCCCAAACGGGTGAGGAGACGACCACTTTGCCATTGCCAACGGTAGAGTGATTCAGGCGCACCGGCGGACTGCGCAGCAAAGACAGCTCGTCGGGTGAGTCGGAGGGCTTCATCTAAACGGCGTTCCCCCTCATAGAGATGGCCGAGGTGCCCATAGGCATAGGAGGCGAGGCGCGTATCGCCGGACTCCCCCGCCGCGGCAACCGCCTCTTGCAGCAGTGCCGCGGATTGTGTCACCCCGCGCGCATGATCATCCGGCCGCCCCGTCGCAAGGTCGCGATACCCCAAAGCCAGATTGATGAGTTCATCGACCTTGTCGTGCGAAGCCGGCGTGACTGACAGCTGCTTGTCGGCCTCACTCAAGGCCGCTGCCGCCTCATCAAATCGGTTCAACCGCATCGCCACCCGCGCAGCGTTGACGCGAGCGCGCACGAAGAGCATGTACAAATTTTCCTCCGTCGCGCTTGTCGCGCTGTCTTGGAATGCGGCCAGCGCTTCAGGAAGACGGTCCTGTAGCGCTAGGACAATGCCGAGGTCATTCCGGATCGCCGCCGAAAGCGTTCTGAGATTCCGTGTCTGCGCAATCCCGGCCGCCTGGGACAAATAGTCCGCAGCCGTGTCGTATTGATGGCTCGTCACATAGGTTTTCCCCAACTCGGAGAGGGTGAGCGTCAGCCATGTGGGATCGCCCATTTTGCGGGCGAGTTGTAAGGCCAATTCCTGTTGCAGGAAGGCCTGGTTGATATGCCCCAATGCACGCGCTGCGTAAGCGGCATGGGAGAGCGCCTGAATGTGTCCCTTCGCCTGGCCCGCCTGTTCGTACAGTTGCGCGGCTGCTTTCCAGTCGACGAGCGCCTGCTCCAAAGCGCCCTGCTGCGCAGCGGAGCGGCCTCGCTGCATCAGCTCATCGGCCGACGGCCCGGCTTCTGTGGCGTATGCCACCGTACCGGAGAGCAGGAGCATGATCCCCAATCTGAGCACCGCCTGAAGTGATCCACGAAGCCGTGATGCCATTTCACACCCTTTCCGCCGCGGTCGTCTCGTTTACAGTGCCTGCACGACGAACTGGAGATGGATGCCGTGATCCTGCAAATTTCCCTCGCCGCCCCGGACGTGATTAAGTTGCTGGCCCCAGTAGACTTCGAACCGCGCACGTTCTTGGGGCAGAATGGTCCAACGTAATCCGACTCCCACGCTCGCCAACGTGTGAGGATCAGGGGTGTGCCCTTTGGCGTTCCAGGCCCGTCCGAAATCGACGAATTGGGCGAACTGCAGCCGATCCTCGCCGGAAGCGAATCGGAGCAGGGGAACACGCGATTCAAATGACGCCAGCACGGCGTCGTCCCGCACGAGCGTGTTTTCCCGATAGCCGCGCACACTGAAGCGTCCGCCGACGGGCATTTGTTCGAGAGGGAAGAGCCGGTCATTGGCGATCTGCGCGGCCACGCGTCCCAACAACTGGATGCCCCACCATTCCTCTACACGTTTCACCGCCTGAGCTTGGCCCAACCAGGATACAAATTGACCGTCCGGCAGAGGCCCGCTATTGATGGTGGCGCCCAGGACGTTCAGTCCGACGCTGAATCGGGACAGGGCGGCAAACACAAAGGAGGGAGATCGATGTGTATATTCCTGGCTGAATCGGAGTGCGCTGACGGTGGCCACCCCGGTCGTGGAAGAACCCGGAATGAAGAGTGACGGCAGGCCCGGTACGTCGAACGCAGACGTCGTTTTGAGATATAAATGTTCGCCGCTCAGAGAGAGTGCGACCTCGTCGTTCACGGTGCGGTAGACAGGTTGGCGTAGGGCGACACCGATGATTTCGGAATCCACATTCAGATCCAAGGAGCGGAAGGGATTCTCGACGACCAGAAAGGCGTTGCGCCGATAGTAGGCCGTGAGGGTCGTCTCGTAGGCATTGAGCGGCACACTGTAGGACGTATCGATGATGGGGTTCACGCCGTGAGACCGTCCATAGGTGAACATAAATTGGTCGCCGTGACCCGTCACATTCTGGTGCGCCACCGTCGCGAGCCCACGCTCAGCGCCGACGACCGGCGTTTGATAGTTGTTGAACTCCAGCCAGGCTTTAAAGGGGTTGGCGTCTTTCACGCGTAAGTTCAGGACGCTTTCACCACGAATGTCTCCCGGTCTCAGCTCGGCATTGATCCGTTCGATGCGCGAATCCTGCTGGAGTAATTGGATTCGTTCCTGGAGCGGCTGGATGCTGACGGGAGTACCAATGCCGCGCGCCACACGATCGCGCAGATACGAACTGCGGAACCATTGGTTGCCTTCCACGTCGATTCGAGAAAGGGTTCCTTCGACGATCTGAATGATGATGGTCCCGAAGGTGACATCTTGGTCGGGAATGACGGCCCCGGATGTGAGATATCCTCTATTGACGTATAAGAGGGTGAGGGCCAGGCGAACCCGCTCTAGATCTTCCGTGGTCAACTCACGATTGCGATAGGGAGCGATGACGTCGGCAATCTCTGCTTCAGAAAACACGGTACTGCCGGTGACATGAATGTCATGGACGAACACTCGAACGGATCCCAATCTGTTCTCGAACGGCCTTTGCGGCGCGGGCGACACCTCCGGAAGGATTGGGCTCGGGGGAGGAGTCTCCGGCGCTTTGAATTCTTCCCTCAACGGAGCAGGAGGTTTCCCCGACCGGCCGGTCGGATCAAAAATCGGAGGAAGCGGCGGCGTGACCTGTGCCGTGGCCGGAACTTTCATGAGGCAGATGCCCACTAAAACACCTATGCACAAAGGTCGGATATTAAAGATCCCGCAATGCAATTCGACTTCCTATCCGCCGGAACGCCAGGCTCAAGAGGTCATGAGCGACAACCTGCCGGCCATTCACTGACACCATGTTGTGGTAACGGACCAAGACGATCCGTCGCCTGCGCTGAGCGCACCAGCGCCTGTTGCACAGATAGAGAGGAGGAGCTTGTAGACTCATGTGTCGGTTGAGCGGAGTCTTCGTCGGCAAACATCGGGGCACTCAGGAGCCATCCGCCCGGTTCTGCAGGAAGAGTATCCCGCCCTGCCAGGGCGAGGCTGCTCAAGTGACCATTCGCCTGTGCGGCGCAACGCTGAGTGAGTAGCGGTTGTGCGTGCAGTGGGCGTTGCGGCAGCGTGGCCAAGGTGTTGCTTAAGCTAGACACGGGGGATTGAATGTTCACGCTGCCGCTCAAGCCGAATTGGGATGACGCACTCACGACACTGCTCTGGTCGGCCAAAAACGTTCCCGCGACAATGCTGATGTTGCCGCCTTGCCCTTGCACGGCTTGGGCGAGGATTTGACTGTTCTGGAGCGTTACAACTGCCGGATCGAGCGTGATGTTACCCCCGGCGGTGGTCGGCCCGCCTTGGACCGAGGTGCTGAGTCGACCATTGATGAATCGGATCGAATCGATCGCCTGAATAAAGATATTGCCGCCGCTGGCCCGGTTGGCTTCCGTCGTGACGGACACGTTTTGACCGAGGAATCGAGG
Organism: Nitrospira sp.; assembly: GCA_024998625.1. Taxonomy (GTDB): domain Bacteria; phylum Nitrospirota; class Nitrospiria; order Nitrospirales; family Nitrospiraceae; genus Nitrospira_A. The sequence goes on from JACOEL010000003.1 coordinate 88,987, forward strand.
CCCGGAATTGATGGTAATGTTGCCGGCATTACCAAGACCTGTGCTGCTGGCGGAAAGGAGGGCCCCGTCGCTCACCGTGACGGATTCAGCCGCGTTCAGCGAGACGTTGCCGCCGCTCCGAGTTCCTCTGGAAAGGGCGGAAATTCCCCCACCCTCCACCAAGATGTTTCCAGCCGTCAGATCAATATTGCCGCTGTGCTCCTGGCCGTTCACGGACTGTGGCCGCAAGTCCGTCACATTGGCGGATATATTTGTATTGCGCAGTTCCAGTGGACCCCGCGCGCGCATCTCTATTCTGCCCCCAAGACCAATGCTGCTCGTGTCGGTCGATACATCGGTTCCTGACAGGCGGATGGTCGTGGAAGGAGGGTAGGGAACATCGTCAGGGATGGGCCCACTTACACCGGTGATACTGATCATACCCGCACCGCCGGTGCTGCCACTGTTGCTGGAAATGACCACTCTGGAGGGATCGGCGGCATCCAAGACCCTGGGTGCCGCCAGCGTCCCTCCCGGTCTGGTTCCAGGCCTGGTGGTCAATACATCGGAGTGCAACTCAATGCGGTTGGCAATCCGATTGCCTTGCGTGGGGGCAATAATCCCTCCCCCGGTGATGTCCAAGTTCGTCGCAGACAGGAGCAGGCTGCCCTGGACACTCCGGCCGTCCGTGAGAACTGGGCCTGCCTCCCCCGCGCCCACGACATCGATCAACCGGCCCTGGGAATCCAGAACGTTCGTCACATTGTTCACTTGTGAGTTCACGACGGAATGGTCGAGGATGATATTGTCGCCTCTGATTCTCAGATACCCAGGTAACCCTTCGTGCAGCGCTTCGACCGTGACTTCCGAATTGGTCAACTTCACCGTATCGGTGGGAGCATCCGGATACGGGGCATCCCACACAGCGCCGAATGAAAAGTAGTGATCCTTGATAATCTTCGTGATGCCCGCTTGAGCCCGTCCATGTCCCGTATTCGTGATCAAGGAGTTGTCGGCTATGAAGGAATGCTCGGCCCGCAACCAGATCTCACCTGCACTCGGACCGCCCTGACAGAGCGGGCATGACCCAATGTCCGATACCTCGGCATTGGCTGTGATGGTACTGTCTTTCAAGGCAATATCCCGGCCCATGATATCGATTCGGCTGAAGCCCTGGTTCTGCGCGGGCTGCCCGTTGGGTTTATTGTCATTGATGGTGAAGTCTTGGGTTGTGACTGAGACGCTGGAGTCGACCAACGATGCCTGCCCGTTCGTCCTCATCATCACGATCCCGCCCGGCGCGTTGCCGATGGCGTCGGAATGGATCTCCGTGCCACGTATGTCAAACGCTCGCGCGAAATAATAGGTGATGGCTCTGTTGGGCTCAGAATCAGGGGCGGTGACGTGTCTGTACAGTCGCGTATTCGGAGGGGTAACGCCAGGAATACCTTGAAGAGTAATATAACCGGCCTGCCCCCCGACACATCGGCCGCCGCAGTTACTATCGCTTGAAATCAGGACGCGTCCGTCCGGACCGGATTGGGTTTTCAGCCGATCCACATTCATCGTGATCGCCCCGGCATCCGCTCCACCCGTGGTGTCCGCCCGTACGACGGTTCCGTTTGCCAGCTCAACCTGTCGAGCCGTGATCTCAATGTTGCCGGGCGCCACAGTGGGTATTGCCGCACTGGTCACGCCTGTCACGATATGGGAGTTGCTTAGCCAGATCGCATCAGCCGGTTCCCCTGCCTTTCCTGCAAAGGCAATCGATCCGGCTCCGCCCTGTCCCGTACTCGTGCTCGCGATGGTTACCGGTGCGGCGCCAAGGAGAGGACGGCCGTCCGCTCCGACATTGCTGCGCAACGTGCTCACCTCAAAGCTGATATCCCCTGCCGTGCCGTCGATGGCGGAGGTGAGGACATTAGAGCCGTGCGACAGGGTCACGTGATCCGCCTGGACAGAGATCCCTCCTGCTGTTGAGGCAGAGGGTGCGGTATTCGGGGCGATAGCCGTCGCGCTCGCTTCCAGCCGGGAACCGTCCATGGTGAATTGACCGCTACGAATCACAATTCGTCCTGCGGTAGGTGCGCTCGTCGTAACGGTTGATCCTTGCGCGAGTGAAATATTTCTCAGGGTCGTAAACCCGTTCAACGTCGGGTCGGTGGGCGGGGCTACTGTCCCGGTCGTCAACACTTCTCCAGCCGAGCCGACAGCGACGAGATTGATTTGGCCGCCGGGGGCCGCCAGGCGAGCAGGTTGTGCGGTTCCATTCGGGAGCGTCCCTCCGGTGATCTCGATATTCCCGCCTGCCAGCGAAATACTGTGCCCCTCCGCGACAGCAAGCTGACCACCTTGCACAGCAATTGCTGCCGAATTGGACCCCAGAAATCCAAACGCCGCTATCGGTGCGCTGGAGATGGCCGCATCCTGCGGCCCGGCAATCGCGTTGAACCTTGCGCCGTCCGTCAAGCGCAGATAATCGGCCGTGGTGAAGCTCACCGATCCCCCGACATTCAGAGCCGCATTCGGGCCGAAGACGATCCCGGCTGGATTCATCAGGAACAGATTGGCGTTGCCGAAGCCGGTCGTTTGGATGGTGCCGAAGATGTTGGAGGGATTGCCGCCGGTGACGCGTCCAAGAATGTTGGATGTGGGCAGAGCGGTATCATTGAGAAAATTAGCGATGTTGTGAGCAGGGACCCCAAATTCCCCGAAGCTGTGAAAGAGATTCGGCCCGTTTCCGGGCCTCGTCCCGCCCGTAATGTCGAACAGGGTTCCGCTTTGGGTGACGGTCGTATTCATCCCTGACGGAGTGATGGGCGGCGTCACTTGGGCCTGGCCCCTGTCAGGAAGGTTCGGCGAGATCACGCAACAGGCGAGCAGCGCAGCCGAGAATAATGGGCGGCGTGTATGACCGGCGCCGATGAGAAACTTGCTGATCATAGGACTCTTTTATGATCGTACGTTCTATCTATCCGGCAGTCGTTAGGACTTACAGCCCATTGTCCAGTCGGATGCACCTCGTTGTGATGAGAAGCCCAGTCGGGAGGACGATACTTGTTCTGCCGGCCCCTGTTCTGAAATTTCGTGGGAGTAGCCGGTGACCGGCTCGGCCTCTTGGGCAACGACCTCGTGAGGCATGAAGGCCATGGGACTCAGGAGCCATCCGCCCGGTTCGATGGGCAGGGTGTCTCTCCCCGCGATCACCAGGCTGCTCAGCCGACCGTATGCCTGTGCGGCACAGCGTTGCCGCAGGAGATTGTGGACGTGCAGCGGTTGCTGCGGCAGCGTGGCCAAGGTTCCGCTCAAGCTGGACAGGGGCGATTGAATAGTCACTGTGCCGCTCAACCCGAGTTGAGATGACGCACTCACGACGCTGCTCTGATCGGCCAGAAATGTTCCCGCGACGATGCTGATGTTGCCGCCTTGCCCTTGGACAGCCTGGGCGAGGATTTGACTGTTCTGAAGCGTGACAACTTCCGGATCGATCATAATATTGCCGCCGGCCGTGGTCGGACCCCCCTGAACCGACGTATTGAGCTGGCTGTTCACGAGCCGGATGGATTCGACAGCCTGGATCGTAATATTCCCGCCGCTGGCCTGACTGGATTGTGTCGTGACGGAACCATTCTGGCTGAGAAACTGATTTCCGGCATGGATGACGATGTTACCGGCATCCGCCGAACCGGTGTTGCTGGCTGAAATTGTTGCACCGTCGCTCACTGAGATCGGTCCTTGAACGGTGACAATGATATTGCCGCCGTTCTGAGTTCCTCTGGAAAGTGCAGAGACGCCTCCTCCTTGTATCGAGAGGCTGCCGGCCGAGACGTCGATATTTCCCCCTTGCTCCTGCAGGTTTATAGACTGCGGCCTCACATCCGTCACGTTGGCTGAAATGGTGGAGTCGTGCAGTTCGACAGGGCCTCTGACTTTCAGAAGGATCTTTCCGCCCAGCGCATCGATATTGGTGTTTGTGAGCAGATCGGTTCCGCTTAGACGGATGGAAGCCCCTGGTGGTAAGGGTGTATCCCCGCGTGCCGGTGGCCTTAGGCCGCTGATAGAGATCATCCCTGCACCGCCGCTGCCGGTGCTACTGCTGGAGATGACCACGCGAGTAGGATCATCGGGGTTTAATATTTTTGGCGCAGCCAGTGTCCCCCCCGGCCCAGTTCCCGGCCGGGTGATCAGTTCATCGGTTTGTAACTGGATGCGGCTGGCGATTCGACTGCCCTGAGTTGGCGCGACGATCCCTCCTCCGGTGATGTCCAGGATTTTCGCGGAAATAAGTGTGCTCCCCTGGACGTCTCGGCCATCTGTACTCACAGGACCCCGTTCACCCGCGCCGACGACGTCGAACAATTGACCTGCGGAGTCCCTGACATTGGACACATCATTGGCGCTGGAGTTCAGGATGCTATGATTGAGCATGACCTTGTCGGCCCTGATTCTGAGGTAGCCGGGAAGCCCGGAATGGAGAGCTTCGACCGTGACCTCGGAATTGATGAGACGGACGGTGCCTGTCGGTCGATCAGGGTAAAGGGTGTCCCAAATGGCGCCTTCGGTGAAATAGTTATCTCCAATGATCTTTGTAAGGCCCGCCTGAGCCCTCCCTCGACTGGTATTGGTAATAAACGAATTGTTGGCGGTCACCGAATGATCAGCCCGCAACCAAATCTCCCCTGCGGTTGGTCCTCCCTGGCACGTAGGGCACGTGCCGATGTCAGATACCAGCGCGTCCGCCTTGATGGTGCTGTCATTCAGGACGATGTCCGATGACATAATATCGATGTTACTCAGCCCCTGATATCGTGCGGGTTGACCGTTGGGTTTCGTGCCGTCCAGGTAGAAGTCTTGCGTCGCAACTGAAATGCTCGTATCCGTTAACGATACCTGCTCTTGCCCCCGCATGATCACTTTTCCGCCGGGGGCATTACTCGTGGCTTGCGAATGGAGATCCGTACCCTGCATGTCGATCCGTCGCGCAAAATACAAGGTCAGCGGATCTGTGCGCCCAAGTTGGGGTGTGAAGATAAATGAGTAGTTTCGCGTGACGCTATGCTCGGCGTCATGAAGACCTTGAATCGTAATATCGCCGGCTTGTCCGCCGAAGCATTGGCTTCCACAATTGCTGTCGCTGGAGAACAATACACGTCCGTCGGGCCCTTCTTGTGTTGTGAGCGTATTCACGTTCAACGTGATCGCCCCGGCATCCGCCCCCCCGGTGGTATCCGATCGCAAAACAGTGCCGTTCGATAACTCGACCTGCTGTGCCGTGATCACAATGTCACCAGGGGCCACCGTTGGGTCGGCGGCATTGGTGACGCCTGTGACAATATGGGTATTGCTCAGTAGAACCGCGTCAGCGGGGCCTCCTGCCTGGCCCGTAATGGAAATCGATCCGGCTCCGCCCTGTCCGGTACTCGTGCTCGCGATGGTTACCGGTGCGGCGCCAAGGAGCGGACGGCCGTCCGCTCCGACATTGCTGCGCAACGTGCTCACCTCAAAGCTGATATCCCCTGCCGTGCCGTCGATGGCGGAGGTGAGGACATTAGAGCCGTGCGACAGGGTCACGTGATCCGCCTGGACAGAGATCCCTCCTGCTGTTGAGGCAGAGGGTGCGGTATTCGGGGCGATAGCCGTCGCGCTCGCTTCCAGCCGGGAACCGTCCATGGTGAATTGACCGCTACGAATCACAATTCGTCCTGCGGTAGGTGCGCTCGTCGTAACGGTTGATCCTTGCGCGAGTGAAATATTTCTCAGGGTCGTAAACCCGTTCAACGTCGGGTCGGTGGGCGGGGCTACTGTCCCGGTCGTCAACACTTCTCCAGCCGAGCCGACAGCGACGAGATTGATTTGGCCGCCGGGGGCCGCCAGGCGAGCAGGTTGTGCGGTTCCATTCGGGAGCGTCCCTCCGGTGATCTCGATATTCCCGCCTGCCAGCGAAATACTGTGCCCCTCCGCGACAGCAAGCTGACCACCTTGCACAGCAATTGCTGCCGAATTGGACCCCAGAAATCCAAACGCCGCTATCGGTGCGCTGGAGATGGCGGCATCCTGCGGGCCGGGGAGCGCATGAAACTGCGCGCCATCCGCAAACCGCAAATAGTCAGCCGTGGTGAAGCTCACCGACCCGCCGACATTCAACGACGCATTCGGGCCGAACACGATTCCGGCCGGATTCATCAAGAGTAAATTGGCGCTGCCGAAGCCGGTCGTCTGGATGGTTCCGAAGATGTTGGAAGGATTACCGCCGGTGACGCGTCCAAGAATGTTCGAAGTGGGCAACGCGGTCTCGTTCAGGAAGTTGGCGATGTTGCCGGTGGGCACGCCGAATTCGCCGAAGCTGTGAAAGAGATTCGGCCCGCTGCCAGGGCGAGTGCCGCCGGTGATGTCGTACACATTGCCGTTTTTTGTGACGGTCGTATTCAAGCCCGAGGAGGTGATGGGGGGGAGCGCTTGGGCGTGGCCCATCCCAGGCACGGACGATTGGATCAGCCAGCTGGCGAGCAGTGTCGCGCCCAGTAATGGGTGGCGCTCGGGACTGGAGCCGGTCCGAAGTGCACTCAACATAAAGCCTCGCTCTCTCGATCGGCCGCTTCTAGCCCGGACTATTCATGAATGCCTGCTCCGTCGTCCGATTCTCTCGCCCGGCGGGGCTGTTCTCGTTCGGCCTCCTCGACGGACTGTCAGTACGCCTGCGTCGGCCTCGCTTGCGAGAAGCCCCGGCGGGCTTCGGTCTCGAACGCCTCGCGACGACATTCATGAATAATCCGGGCTAGGGCGGCTCTTATGACCCACAGCCGGTTTCTCGGTCCCATGCACCTCGTTGTAGTGGCGAGTCTCTTTGATCAAACAAATCTCTCGCAGGATCCTGGTAATGGCTTGAGAGCTCGAAGATTTGATTGGTGGCCAAGTGAGCTTGGGGGGCGGACGCATCGTCAGCCATCCCCGCCATGGGACTCATCAGCCAGCCGCCTGGTTCAACGGGGAGCGCATCTCGCCCTGCCACCACGAGGCTGCTCAATCGACCGCTTATTTGCGCAGCGCAGCGCTGGGTGAGCAGCTGCTGCGCTTGCAGGGGGCGTTGTGTCAGCGTGGCCAACGTGCCGCTCAAACTGGACAGGGGCGATTGAATATTCACCGTGCCGCTAAGACCGAACTGAGACGACGCGCTCACGATGCTCGTCTGGTCGGCAAGAAAGGTCCCTGCAACAATATTGATGTTGCCGCCTGCGCCCTGCACGGCTTGCGCTAGTACCTGACTGTTCTGCAGCGTGACGATAGCCGGGTCGAGGGTGATGTTGCCGCCGGATGTAGTGGGTCCGCCTTGCACCGATGTGTCGATATGGCTGTTGATGAGCCTGATCGCATCGGTGGCCTGAACAAGAATATTGCCGCCGCTGGCTTGGCTGGCCTGTGTGGTCACGGAGCCATTCTGACTAAGGAACTGGGCTCCGGCATTGATGGCAATGTTGCCGGCATTGGCTGGCCCGGCACTGCTGGCGGAAACAGAGCCCCCATTGTTTAAGGCCACAGAATCAGTCGCTACGACTGAGATATTGCCGCCGATTCCACTAGCAGCTGTTCCTGAAGTTGAGGCAGAGATTGTTCCTCCATTTTGAATCGTTATAGATTGGGCGACCACATTCACATCGCCGCCTTCACCGATGCCTTGGGCGTCAGTGAAGATACCGCTTCTCTGGCCGTCAATCAGCAATGAGCGCGCCGGTCCGGCAGGGCCTTGGATAGTGATGGTTCCGCCCGCTCCGGTCGGGATCTCCCTTGTAGGAGCCGGAGGAACAGGCTGTATTGTGCTCCCGCTTCTGATCTGTCCCCCATCCGTTAGTCGTACAGTCTCGGCAAAAATGTTGAGAGTTCCTCCCTGTCCGGAACGAAAAGTCTCGCTTGAAAGCCTACTACTTCCGGTAATGAGAACGTCCTTGGCCGTAATAGTAAAATCAGCGGCGGCGGCCCCGGACCGACTCCGTGAGACAGGCGAAATAGAGGAACCGTCGCGTAAGGTTAAATTGCCGGAGAGTGCCACTATGATGTTGCCTGGTTGCATCGGGCCAAGATTGTCATCCGTTATATTGCTGTTACCTATCAAGTCGAGATTATTGGCGGATATTTCAATACCACCGCCTGAGCCAGCCCCACGCGTCGCAGAAAACAGTTGCCCGTCAGCCATGAGGATGTTTCCCTCTCGTGCACTTACCAAGATGTTTCCCGTGTTTCCTGTCGTTTCTTCCGTTTGGGAAGTGACGAAAGAAAAGTTCTTTATCACAACATTTTCGTGCAGTGATCGAAGCTCTATATTGCCCGCATTACCTGACCCGAAGAACGAATTTGTTGTAATCTCAGCCGAATCAACCGCAAGTCTATTTCTGGCTACTAATATGATGTTACCCGCATTACCACCTGCTTCTGTCGCAGCTTCAAGTATCGCTGCATTGATCAGAATCGAATTGGCCTCTAACTTGATATCGCCGCTACTACCGCCCGTGCTCCCCTCGAGGACGTTCGATTGGATAATCGTGAATGACTCGGATTCTGGAACACCGATCATTTCGATGCGATCTGCTCTCACGCGTACTCCGCCTGATCCGACACCAGGAGAGGCATTTTCCGTTACATTTGTTTCGAGCGTGGCACCGTTCTGAATCACCACGTTCTGATTCACGTGAAGATCAATGCCCTCGCCAGGTGGGAGCCCAAGCTGGGCGTTTGGCGCAGTAAAGTTATTTGCCGAGATCCGTGAATTGTCGATTATAAAGCGGCCACTCCGAATCAGGACGGTACCGCCGCCATCACCGCTGGCATCGATGACCGAGTTTTGTAAGGCCTGGACTTCCCCGAGCGTTCCAAAGGATTGCCCATTGATATTGAGCCCCTGGTCCAACGTTCCCATCGCGAATTCACCTGGTGATTTAGCGCTCGCAAGATAGATCTGACCGCCGGACGCTGACAGTTGAGCGGGCTGAACGGTGTCGGTGGCAAGCGTAACTCCTTCAATCGTGATGTCCCCGCCGACGAGTGAGAGCGCGTGCCCATCTATGACTGCCAGCTGCCCGTCCTGAACGGTAATGGTGCCGGGGTTCGATCCCAGGAATCCAAAGGCGGCCACCGGCGCGCTGGAGATGGAAGCGTCTTGTGACCCAGGAATCGCATGGAACTGTGCTCCGTTCGCCAAACGCAAGTAATCGGCCGTCGTGAAGGTCGCCGATCCGCCGACGTTCAACGATGCAGTCGGCCCGAAGACGATCCCGGCCGGGTTCATTAGGAATAGATTGGCGCTGCCGAAGCCGGTGGTTTGAAGGGTGCCGAAGATGTTAGAAGGGTTGCCGCCGGTGACGCGTCCAAGAATGTTGGAAGTGGGTAGAGCGGCGTCGTTCAAAAAGTTGGCGATATTGTTCGTGGAAACGCTGAATTCGCCGAAGCTATGAAAGAGGTTGGCCCCGCTCCCCGGTCTGCTGCCACCGGTGATCTGATAGGTGTTCCCCATTTGCGTGACAGTAGTACCTAGGTTACCGACACCCGTGGTGGGAGTGACCGTTGCGGTTCCTTGTGCCAGAGTGAGCGACCCTTGTGCACTAGGCCAACAGAGAGATAGAACCACTATGGTCCAACGAATGGATACGACGACACGGTCCACGATGGGATCTCCTTCTGACTCTGTAACTAGCGTGAGAATCATCCTCCAGCGTGCGATTATTGAGACTGCTGTGGGAAAGACTCCTGCTTACTGGTTTTGCCGGACTCAGACACGAAATCAGTGCACATCAATCGTGACTGTATGGTGAGTCGCCCGCACTCGCCGGGCCTTCTATTTTGGAACTTCTGCGGATCTGTGACAGGAAACTCCAACCGCCGCGCATCATGTTGAGCCGTAAAAAACGCTTTGCCGCTTGCTGTATCAAATCGTTCGAAACATACCTTCTCGCCCTCAAGACCTGTTTCACATGAGCAGCCACACTTGCAGCCGGCAAAGCACTGTCCACACGGACAGCAGTTGGTCATGTGAGACGGTTGGACCTCGGTCGCTGACCGCATACCTGCGGACGGCGAGGCGGTCTCTGTCTCATACATGTCCGTTGTTTTTTTTAACTCTAGGAAAGAGATTTTCTCTTTGTAAGAGGATGCACAGCCGGAGAAGAGTCCAATTACAAGAACGGCATAGAGAAGGGAGACTGGAAACATGACCACACCTCCTTGGGAAGGTTTCTTGCCTACTACTCTTTCCCACGCTTGCGATAGTATTCGGACAGGCCTCGTTCCCGAACCAATTTGTTGGTCCGCATAGCTTCTTGTACTAAAGGTCCGACTTGGCGCTGAAATTTCTCCGCAGAATCAGAGGAGGCTGGCTGTTTCATTGCTTCCAGCGTCTTGCTTGCTTCCTCGGAACCCGATAAAGCCAACCCCAGGATAGCCATGCTGCTAAGTTGTTCGTCGCGAGCGGTCATGCTCGCCTGGAACGGACTCCGCCACAATACCTTCTTTTCCTCTTGCCACTTCTGCGGGTTCACCTTGTTCTGCAAATACGACAATGCTTTCAGACTCTTGGCCTTATTGACCAGATAGCCAAGTGCAACAATCGCGCTGGTCTTTGCCCTATACTGCGCCGGAGAAATGGCTTCATCGCCGTTGCCTTCTATGAACTGTATGAGACGATCAGGGGTCTGCTCGTCTCCTATGATTCCTAATACGACGACAATATTGGCCCAATATTCTTGTTCGCCTTCATCATTTAGCATTTCAAATAATGTTGGAACATCCTCCAGGCCAAATTTCCTCGCCTCCTCGTAAGGAACGCCGTGGATGAAGACTTGGCGTACAAATTCCCGAACGGTTCGGGACCGCTTATCGCTAGCCTGTTGCAAGTCATACGAAGGGCTGGGTGAATCAGTGGCAGCTGCATGTATCGAAGCTATCTTATAGTTAGTGCACTCTTGTGTGGTAAGGTTCGTTCGGGTCGGACTTATTGTGGGATTCATGACAGCATCCGGATTGTCTCTATGCTGTAATCCTTTGTTATGACCATATTCATGAAGCCACAAAATCCCTTCCAATGTCGGTTGATATCGGACCACAACATAGGAATCTCCTGGAATAGGGGCACAACCTAGGATGTTGGGAGCTACACCGCCACACCAGTTAATTTGGTTCAGCACCTTTACATGACCTGGTTGGTGCATCAGGTTATCAAGATCCTCGGGACTATTAACTATATTGGGAGACACAAAGATGGTTATGCCCCCATCTCTGATAAGCCCAATGTCACAAGCTGTGTCATGGGCTACTTGAGTGGCAAGGGAGAAGATCGCATCGGCTCCTGAATCATTAAATGACAGGGAATCGTGTCGGCTAACTTTCAACTTGTACGCATTAGGCGGTGTCGGCTGCGTATCGGTCGTAGGCGTAGGATCTTCTTTTCGGACCTCTTCTGATGAACATCCGATCGTAACAATCAGCATTGATGATAGGAGAACCCTGATGAGCGCCAGCTTGATCCAATGTAGGAGTCCCATTAGCCGTCTCCTTCAGTAAGTTTCATGATACTCAGCAAATTGAAGGAAGTTTGCTAGTACTGCGGTTCCTTTGGCATGAAACACACATTCTACTGCGTGCCATCTAATAGATTTTCTTGCGATCAATACTTACTTCGAAAAGGGGCGAATCTTGTTTGTTAGCGTAGGAATTTCCGCAACTGTGAATTCGGAGTAGTCCTTAGTTGTAAAGCCATGCATCCTCAGCCGTATCTTGGGGCAAACGAATAGAGCTCAATTGACCACGCATGGTCATGCTCAGCACCGCCCCACAGAATGAGTGAGTCGGGCTTGAGGAAGGTCGAACGGCTGCTTTGAGGAGGAGTGTCCGGCGAGAAAGGACTGCGGAACCTGAGCAACCATCCATGGCTCGCTCCTTCCGGCCTTCTCCAAGCCACGCCGGGATGCCCGGGAAATGGCTGTGGTGGCTGTTTAGATAGGCCTTTCGCAATCCTTTTGCAAGCCCTGCCTTCCCGATCGGCTAAGGTGCCCACTTTGGATCTTGATTTGACAGCATGACTGTGACAATTTTCACTGCTCGCTTACCCGATGTCTTTCTGGAAAACTTCTGACACAGCGTTCCTCCTCGATTTGCATGAACTGCCTGGATCGCGCGCGGTACTTGCGAGTGACGCATCGCCGTGCCCGGATGCTTCGCGATGCCGAATCCTTCTCTGAGAACCCCCGACGATGGGTGTCGCGATTGGTGCAACGAAACTGTTCCAGCGTATCACCTTCGCTACCCCGTTGAGTCCTTACCCTCGGACCGGTGATTCAGGGTGACAGACTCGCCGGCGTTGTCCGTTGTCGTTGAATCGATGGTTGGTGAATCTAGAGGCGTCGCGTCGATCCAGATGCGGCTAGCTGCCGCGAGGAGGAAGACACTGCCGAGAAGGAGGAGGGTGAGCGTAATCATGGTAACCTCCTGAATGCGCTGTTTTCCCCTCGGTGTGCCCTCCTAGGGAAACATCCCATATGGGCTTGTCGATGCGCAAAGGTTGTGCCATATAAAGCGAGTGGAGCATTGCGTTATTTGCAAGGGAATGATGTGTAGAGATTCTGAGGACATCCGGCAGCGGGATGTCTCTCTTCGTGGGGGAGGACACAGGTACGTAGGCTGCGTGGTGTATCGAATTGGATGCTAGGCGTATCCAATGTGATACGAAAGGCTGAACCATTGGTGGCTCAAAAAGGTTGCCGCGTCTCCTGTGATGGCGGAGACGCGGCAGATGGCGCGGAGAAGGAGGCGGTCTGATCAGCGCTGGATGGGCACGATCCAGGAGGCCGTGTCATGCGGTTGCTCTTGGTTGACAACCGGCGACAGGAAACCGGCTTTCTGCCACGCCGATAGGGCACCAGCACCATTCGATCATCATGGTTGGCCCGACTGCATTGACCCATGGCGGTGGAAGAAGCAACCGTCATGCCGTTGATGGCTGAAGATGAAGCCTCCCGGCGCATCAACGAATGGTTGTCCCGAAGCCGAAGGGGCTCCGCCGTAGGCGTGGGGCATGTTGTGTCTGAAGGCAAGAAACAGGGCGTCAGGAAATAACGACCGGAGCGCGAGTAGGACTCAGTAATTGAAGCGCAACGACAGCGAGCCGACATGAACCATGCTGTCGTATCGGCCATTGACGGTGGGGTTTTGGTTGCCCGCGATGGTGTGTACTTCATACAGACCCGCTTGATACGCAAGATCGATGGCGAACAATTTCGGCTTCAGCGGGCCGATCCCCAGTTCGCCGCAACGCACCAGCCCGAGGAACGAACCGTTTTCATGGCAGGCCAACCCGATCCCGACGGAGGGAATGTGGGTATTAGCTGAGGGAACTCCCGGATTAAAGGTGCGATCGGGTATTTGTGCCTGCTGGTTCATATAGCCGGCCCGAAGCGCAATGTCCCAATCTGGCATTGAGGCCAGGCGAAGCCATCGGTATTCGGTGCCGATCATGACGGTGTAGGTGCTCTGCCAATTTTGTGGAAACGGCAACAGGGCGCCGTTCGTCAAATGGATATCGAGGTTCCGATTGGATTTCCATCCGGTGTAGTCCACATCGAATTCCAGTTTCCACTCGCGCTCGGACGTACGAACCGGCCAGATGCCGATGCCGCCGGAGAAGACTTGCGGCAGGACGAAGGTGGCTGTGGCACCGGCGACCGAGGCGCCGTTGGCAAGAAAGTTGCCCGTGAGATGGAAGGTGGCTTGACTGCGATAGACCATGCCGATGTTGACGAGTGGTTTTCCGTCGCTGTTGCGGAAGGGTGTGTATAGGAGGCTGACGTTAAACCCTGCCGTGGTGTCGCTTCCGTTGATCTCCATCAGGGAGCCGGCCGGGATGCCCAGCCCACCTGGCCAGATGGATTTCTGTTCGAGATGGCCTTCTCCGAAGAGCCCGGAAAACGTGTAAATATCCGCGCCCAACCCGAACGAGAGCTGATCGTTCAGTTTGTAGGCGATGGTGGGTTTGATATCGAGCAACGGCAAGGTGGTAAAGGTGATGGCGGTGCGAAACGGCCCATCGTTCGGATACCGGGTCAATGAACCGAACGGATTGTTCATCCCGATACCGGCGGTGAAGTTCCCGAGTGCCGACAGTCCGAGGTCTTTGAGATTCGCGACCAGGTAGACGTGGCCGGGAGGAGGCCAGGCCACGCTTCCGTTGCGATCGCCTGTCGTTTGTGCGCCGGTCGGACTCGTGAACCGGGTGGTGCCGCCGATGAGCGTGGTTCCGAACAGCGTTTGAAACCCATGCAGTTGTGTCATGCCGGCGGGGTTGTAATGAAGCGCGGAAGGGTCATCGGCCTGAGCGACGAAGGCGTTCCCCATGGCGGCGGCGGCGGCGGACTGGCCCTGGAGCCGTGGGGTTTGGGCGTTGGCGGCGGTAACGAGGGCGAATCCGGCGGCTGGAACAAGTAAGCAGAGCAGCAGGGCGCGGCGGAATCGTTGAGCGCGAGGCATGGGGTTACCGTCCTATCGGAGACTGGGATTGACCGGAGCCGGCGAGGAACCAACGATCGACGATCTGCCGCAGCCTGGCTCCATCGAAGGGCTTTAGGAGGTAATCTTGAGCGCCGGATTCCACTGCCGCCATGGCGCGATCCAGCGCCTCCACGGCCGTCATCATGACCACCGGTAACGTGGGGTGAGTGAGACGCAACTGTCGCAGGACTTCAAACCCGTCCAATTCCGGCAGGGCGATATCAAGCAACACTCCATCGACCGTCGTCTCTGCCAGCATGCGTAATGCGGCGCAACCGTCCGCCGCGGTGCAGACATGTACGCCTTCCGCTTCCAGACGGTCCCGCAGCAGGTCGCAAATGTCAGGATCGTCGTCGACGACCAACACCGTGCGGCGAACGGCGGGTAACCGGCCGCCGGGAGATGGTTCGCGTGAATGCAGGGGGAGGGTGAAGGTAAACGCCGTTCCCTGATCCACCTCGCTACGAACCGTGATGTTGCCGCCGTGCAGATCGACCAAATCTTTGACAATCGCCAACCCGAGTCCCAATCCCTTGGTTTGGCTTCGCTCTTCTTGCTGTACGCGGAAGAACGGATCAAAGAGTTTGGGAAGCGCATCCGGGGGGATGCCCTGGCCGTTATCACGGATGACGATACGAGCCATGTCGTGCGTATCGATCGAAAGCTCCACCGAAACCTGTCCCCCGTCAGGAGTGTACTTGATAGCATTATCCAATAAATTCGTCAAAATCTGGCTGAGCCGGTCCTGATCCGCCCACACCAACAGTTCGGGATCCGGACCGTGAAGTTCGATAGTGAGGTGCTTGGTGATGGCCAGCGGCAGAAGTTGTTCGATGACGTCGCTGACGACGGTCGGAAGGCAAACCTGTTCGAAGGAGAGCACGAGTTTGCCGGCCTCGACACGCGAGAGGTCCAGCAGGTCGGTGATCATGCGGGCGAGTCTGGTGCCGTTGGCTTTGATGCGGGTGAGGTACTGCTCCTGCTTCATGTTGAGGGAGCCGACGAGTCCCTCGAGCATATTGTCGGCGAAGCCGACGATGCTGGTGAGCGGCGTTCGCAGCTCGTGGGACACGTGGGCAAGAAATTTCGATTTGAGTCGATCCATCTGTTTGAGTTGCGCGTTGGCGGCTTCCAATTCCGCCGTACGCTCGTGCACGCGGGCCTCCAGGCCGGCATTCAACGATTCGATTTCCCGATACGCCTGGGCATTGTCCAGAGCGATGGCGACCTGGCTGGCAAGGGTCACCAGGACATCGAGATCGTCCTGGGTCAGGGCTTGGTTGTGCGTGCGATCGACCGAGAGGGAACCGATGACGGCATCTTGAGTTTTGAGTGGAACGGTGATGAACGATTTCACATTCACCATCGCGATCAATTTTTGATCGAACGGGTGCAACCGATCCCAGATCTCGTGAATGTTGTTCGTCAGCACGGGTTCGCCACGCAGGAACACGGTCCCTTCGACACTGTTGGGGTCGGTGACGGGCACTTCCTGCGTACGCAGAAAATCCGCGACCTCCTGCGGCATGCCGCGCACACGAAAGTCGTGTGACACGTTCCTCGCGCGATCGAACTGCGTGATCATGGCGCGATCGTAGTGCAATTCACGGACGATCGTCTCCAAAACATTGGTCAGCAACTCTTCCCGATCGAAAGTCGAGCTGAACAACAGTCCTGCGCGGTGCAGTGTCGTCAGGTCGTTGATTTTTCGTCGCAAGGTGACGGCGGTACTCTGTTGTTCGAGGTAGGCCTCGCGCAATTCTTCATGCCGCGCATCGACGACCTGCTCCTGATCCCTGATCAACCGTTGCAGCGGTTTGGCGGCTTGCCGCATGTGATTGGTGATCATCCACCACAACAGCGACGCGGGAACGGCCGCGAGTCCCAGCGCTTCCACCGTCGGCACGTCGGGACGGCGGAGGTGCAGATAGGTGAAGGTCCCTCCCGCGACGAGCATCCACATAGCAAGCGGTACGGAGCTGCGGACTTGCGGCGTCCAGGTGAATTCCCATTCACAATAGGGATCGCCGTTGGCGGTGCAGGAGAGGTCTCTGACCGCCGCGGCCGGTGTGCCGTGCATTTGTGTCTGTACCCGCGCGATGCTGCTTTTGCAGGAGAGGCAGATCACATCCACGCAGCGCTTCCGGTAGGGACCGAATTGCACAAGGGCCCGATCGGTGAAGGTCATGCGGAGGACAGCCGAACGCCTGGTCACCCGGCCGACCTCGAACTCCAACACGCCTCGGACATACTTGCTGCCGAAATAGGGCCACATTTTGTAGAGTTGCGGGGTCGAAAACGGGCGACAGAGGATTTGGATCAGAGGAGGGACTTTTCTGTCCGTTCCCACGTTGACATGAAACTGGGGATCTCCGGACAAATGTTCGCAGAACTCCCTCAGGTAACAGACGAATTCGTAGGAGTAACTATTCCAGATATTGCGAAGGGAGTCGGGGGTGACGTGGTAAGTCCGGTCCGGAAGGCGGGCGTTGAGCAATCGGCACAGTTCCTCCAGCGCCTGAGTGGCGGCGGCTTTCCCGGCGGTGCGACTCAGATAGTCGCACATGTAGTCCACATTTGACTGAACGATGACCCCGCTGATGTCGCAGATCTTTTCGCCCTGGTCGTTGAGGCCGAAGGGGCGAAATTCCATGAACGGTCGTTCAAGAATGGAGTGTTCTTTGGAGAGCAGGTCGGTCATACGGAAGCCGTCCGATTCGGTCGATGCCGCGTGACGGAGGAGCGCCCCGGCGGCCAGATCTTAACGTACCGGCATTTGGGAGGCGAGGCCCTCCGTGCAGCGCTGTGTCTGTTGGCGCGCGCCTGGTTCGCCTGCGGTGATCCGTTATTCAAGATCCCGGCAGGCCGGGGCTTCATGTATGACCAAACGGTCGAGATCACAGGTCTTCAAGTATTCGATGATGGCCCAGCGATCAGCGATCGGTATCTCACATCCTAGGACACCGGGTTCCGTCACCCCGGACCCACAGTCAGCCCCTTTGAATTCATGCCCTTCCATGCTGTTGCCCGGAAGCTGAGTTTTAAACTCAAACCCTGCCAATGGATCGCGGAAGGTCGGAGAATCGTTGCATTCCGCGACGACGAATCCGATCTTCACCGGATCGAATTCCATGTTCGGACTGAGATAGAAGCAGGACGGCCGATCCTTAACCGGAGAGAGCAATGCGTAGAGGTTGGGAACGGACCCATTGTGAAGAAATGGAGCGGTTGCCCAGACGGCGAGATGCGGGCGCGCGATGTATTGGGCCTTGTCGCGCCAGGTGTTTGTGAGATGCTGGTACTCAGGGTCGCTTCCCGCGCCGTTGAGGGTCATCAGTTCCGTGGTCACCAATTGGGAAGCGTCTTTGGCCGAGAGTCGGCCCAACCCAAGACGTTCGAGATCGACGGTACGTCGGGAAAAATTCTCCAGATACAGGCTGTCGGTACCGACTTCTTTCTGAGGGATCATCGTGACGTGCAGGCTCGGGCCGTTTGGATTCGGCGAATCGAGCTTCGTGGCGACATGGCAATGGGCGCAGAGATTCGGCAGGCCCTTGAGCTTGTTGCCGTGATACAGATCCTTCCCTCTTGCAGCCAACTCTCGATTGATCGGAGGAAAACTCGTCGGCCATCTGGGCGGGTGCAGCCGTTTCGCAAGGTCTTCCAATGTTTTCAACGAGGCCACATCAACCGATGACCGAAAGATCTCCTGCTTTTCTGAAGGAGTGTGCGGAGAGGTTTTTGTCCAGGAGAAGAGGGCAGCATTTACCCCGATGACTTGGGCGATATTTCTGGCGAGCGGATGTTGAATAGAGCCCGCCCACTGCACCCAGTCATATTCCCATACGCCCCAGAGCGGCGGAATACTCACCGGCGCGTTGGCAGGCCTGAGGTTGTCCGGATTGAGCGGCGCGAAGACCGTATTGCCGCCACGCCCGAGCGCATCGAACCGTCCAGGCCCCCACAGCGCTGGGGAGGCATCTCTTCCGCCTCTAGCGACCAGATCCTTCATGACCCGTGAAAATTGTGTGGCTAAGGCGGTGATATTCTCTGGAGTCACCGGCTGTCCACGGCGGTGTAAGACGCGAACGGCGAAGGCTTGGAATTTATCAGGCGCTTTCAGCTCACCAAGACTTTCGAGAAGTATTTGCAGGAATCGCTGGTTGTATTGGAGGGAGGGGCCCCCTTCGATACGAACCGGGCTACCTCGGTAGGTGAATTGAGTCGTGTGGCAGAATGCACAGGTCAACCCAATAGTCGGCTCCGGGACGTTCGGTCCTTCGGCCTTTGCAAATCCGATCGGAAGTTTGTCGGGATGGGTCGGGTCGGGGATAATGCCGGTTCGGGCAAAATTGTTCTTCAGCGGCTCGTCTTCCAGGACGACAAACCAATCATAAGGGAGGAGTTGGGTCCCGGCGGACGTATGGTACCACTGTTGCCGGTCTTGCTCCGTCCATCCTTGAGTGTCGGAGGAACTGCCCGTGTGGTGAGGGGGCAGGTCAATCGCCTGGCAATGTACGGTCGACAATGCGAACAGGACTGCAGCAAGCGCCACGACACGTCGGGGGCAGAAATGCATGGTTCATCTCCTCATGGTGGGCGAGATTATCTGAACGGGGAATGCATATTCGATCCAGCGGTTGGTCAACGTGACGCGCCTTCACTATTCATTCGCCCATTGCGACGGCAGCGATCGGGGCAAGCGCCGCACGCACCCAAGTGTCGAGAAGCAACTCATATGCCACAAGCGCGGGAAGGGTACCTGGATCGGTACACGAAAGCCATTTATTTTTTGAGCGCGATGCGTGGCGGTGGCAGGTTTGAAACTCGCCTGGTCTGGTGTGGAAAGGGAAGAGGTGGCTCAAGCGCATGGGGTATCTGAAGAGCTACAGAGCAGTTGATGAAAACGATATGCGGAAGAAGTGAACTTGCTACTGATGGAGATGTTTCATGGCAGCGGCGCAGAGGATGATGAAGAAGCCCATCCAGAGCGCAGCGCGTTGAAACGGAATCGACTCGTAGTTTTCGCCTTCCTCTTCCTCGTCCTGATCCGATTTGAAAATGACCGTATAGAGGAACAGCGTGAGGAGGCATAGAACCAGGATCAGCTTGATACAGAAAATCCAGAGGTACTTGGGATGGTTCTGCATGCCCTGGCCGGTTTGGGAGATGAAGATCTGATTGACGTAATGGAGATTGATGCCGCCGGTGAACAGCAGGACGACCAGCAGGATCCCCGCTACCCGCTTGTAATGCTTGTAAAACGCGTCAGTGATTGGGCGAACGTATTCCTTGGGCAGGGCGGCATCCCGAAGCCCCGGCTTGACGGCCATCACGATGAACGCGAGTCCGCCGATCCAGATCACGGCCGAAAGCAGATGGAACCAGTGATTGACGATTGGAATCAGCTGATTGATGTCAAGGAAGATACTTTGTACGGAATCCATTATAGATCGGTCAGGGGCGAACAACGAATGTAGTTAGGGCCATCAAAGACCTTACGTGGCGCCCGGTTCCTAGTCCTTCCCTCGCATATCGAAATTGAAGACCGGCGCGTCATTCCCGAAGCGCTTTTTCCGCAGCTCTTCCATCAATTCAACGGTAATCATCGCGATTCCGGTTTCTCTCGCATGGCGCTCCACGCCCTTCTTCACCATGGCCCGTAGGAAATAGGGAATCCGGCTGAGTCGAAGCGCCGAGGCCTCGTCCCATGCGATATCGGTCTCTTCCGGAGTGTTGAACGCAACCTTGATCTTGTCTCCGCCCTTGGGTGTATACAGGCACCATTGGTCTTCATCAAGCCAGTCACCGTGATCCACGTAGGGTCGCGCCCGACAGCCGCCGCAGATGTCCGTGTACTCGCAATCGCCGCATTTGCCCTTGAGTTGAGGGTAGCGGAAGGAATTGAACACGTCGGAGCGTTCCCACAAATCGACAAAACTCGTTTCGCGAACATTTCCGGCCGATAGCGGCATGTAGGGGCAGGGGGTCAGTTCCCCGTTCGGAGTGACTCGCGCGTAATTTGTCCCTGCCAGACAGCCTCCGCCCATATATCCGGTGGCTTTGGTCAGGGGGGAATTGGGATCTTTTTCGTAGGCCAGTCGCTTGAAATGCGGAGCGCAGCGGGCGCGTACCAGCATATCTTTGTACTGGTCCTGGCAATCGACAAGATAGCCCAGCACTTCTTCGTATTGTTGGGGGGTGATGTCCGTCAGTTCTTCGCCGCGTCCGGTGCACACCATGAAGAAGACGTTCAGGACCCGTGCGCCGAGGGTGTGGGCCCATTCCACGACTGCAGGCAATTCCTGATAGTTCATGGGTTGCGCACTAAAGTGAACCTGGAATTGCAGACCGTTTCGCTTGCACGCCTCGATTCCGGCCAATGCGCTCGCAAAGGCGCCAGGAACGCCGCGGAACTTGTCGTGCTTGTCCGGATCAAGGGAGTCGATGCTGATGCCGACGCCCATGACGCCGATCTCGACCAGCGTTTTTGCCATGCGATCGTTGATCAACATGCCATTGGTGCCGAACACGACGATGAAGCCGAGCCCTACGGCATGGCGGGCGATGTCCAGGATGTCGGGACGCACCAACGGCTCGCCGCCGGTGATCACGAGGAGACACCCCTTGTTCACCTCAGCGATTTGATCGATCAGGCGGAAGCATTCTTCCGTGCTGAGCTCATCCGACCCGCCGCCGGCTTTGGTCGTCGCATCAAGATAACAGTGGTCACACTTGAGGTTGCAGCGCTTGGTGAGGTTCAGCGCAACCAGATAGGGTTTGAAGTCATCGACCGTGCGACCATCGTTCGGCGCAGCCGAGGGAGAGGTCGGGGAGATGAACTTCGAGATGTGTTGCTGGAGAGACTCCAGCTTATCCCCGAGGAACGGGAAATTAAGAACCGGCAGTGACTTTCCCATCACCGGTTCGCCCCGGTTTTGCTGGAGGAGCCTGTCAGGTTGGCAATCATGTCTTTCAGATTGCCGGTTTTCATGGCATCGGCCATGTAGCCCTTCGCCTGTTCGATTCCTTCAGTTGCGACTTCCAGGGTGATGACCGTCGTACCGATTTTGTCGGCATGTTTCTCGATCAGGGCCTTGGTGCATTCCCGCATGAACCCTTCCGGTGCGCGGTCCAAACGACCCTGAGCATCCGGCGTCCACGTATAGGGTGACAGGGTTTCCTGAGGCGCCGGAGCCGGTTCCTCGCCATGGCCGTTCTTGGCATGGGTGTCGGTTCCGTTGGTTTCGGCTGCCGCAGGACCCTGTTGAGGACTGGTCCCCGTCCCCTTGTTTGCAAAGATGGGCGTATAGTCTTCGGAGGCCGCTTCTTGAATCATCGGACCGGCATATTCCAGCGTGATCGTAGTCATGCCGAGCTTGCGGGCACTCTTTTCGATTTTGGCTTTGGCCCGGCGACGTTGGAATCCGGCCGGTACGGCGCGAATCGCTTCCTTCGCATCCTTGGTCCACTGCATCGGGATATCGTCATAGGCGACGTCGGTCTCGAGCCCACCCTCGGCCTTGGCGGCTGCTTCGAAGATGGTCTTGTCCACTTGTTTGAAGCGATCACCTTCGGCGCTGCACACCGGGCACTTCACGGGGGTGTCGCCCTTTCCGACATATCCGCACCCGTCGCAGACAAAGTAGTTTTGGCTCATCCGATCCAGGTAGGCCTGCGTGCCAGGGCTGTGGGCCGGTTTTTCTTCCACAACTTGGGTCATCATGCCGCTCAGGGTGGAGCCCATCAGGTCCTGTGCGACTGAATCGTCCGCCTGCATCTTGTCGCGATCGATTCCGGCGGCATCCAGATTTCCGCCCAACGCCCGCATCGCATCCATCGCTCCCTTGGGGAGAATATGGCCGACGGCAGAGTCGACGACCGTATTGCTGATAATCGTGTGGCCCTTCTCAATGGCGTACCGATGAATGGCGGTCTTGGCGACTCCACGGGCAAACACGGGAATTCGTTCCATCCGGCGCAAGGCTTCTTCGGTCCAGGCAATGGTGTATTCCGCCTGCGTATCGATCGGTGGCACATACTTCCGATTCGACACCAGGATGTTACAGGACGCGGAACGAAGCAGGTTTTCCGTATTGCTGCCGATATCCATATCCTCGTCGCTGTGGACGCCGATGCGACCCACGATGAGGAGCCACGGATTTTCTTTCCGCACGTATTGAATGATCTTCTCGAAGGCTTTCCCGTCCAGGAGGGTCGTTTTCACATCGGTCTGCTCGGCCTGGGCGATTTCACGGGAGATATCCAGGTGCGACTGGTAAATCTTTGCCAGACCGCTGTCGATGACTTCTTCGTGCAGCTTCTCCTGCTCCTTGAAGCGGAAGACCTTGCCCGCTTCTTCATTGAGCACGCCGGAAATGCTGTGAAACGCCGCGTAGTGGAAGTAGGGATCGAAGGCGGAAATCGCTTCTACCGGCACATTAAAGGCTTTGCCGAGTGCCAAGCCGGTCATGAGGCCGCCGAACGAATAGGGGCTGCCGTCTACGGCCACGACGATCTTGCCGCTACCGACCGGAGTCGGTTGTTTGATGATCAACATGTCGGAGTTGCGCACGCGTCGCAGGACTCGCTCGGTGTTGCTGCCGATCACGCTGTCCTTGACCGCTCCGACTCCCAAGGCTCCCATGATGACGAGATCATAGGCGTTGGTGTTGATGTCCTCAGCCAGCACTTTCCAATTGCGCCCTTCTAAGGAACGGCGTTCGACAGGCAGGTTCGCCTCGGTACACTTTTTATCCACGTAGTCGAGGTAGGAATCAGTGATGATCTGCAGTCCGCGCGTAATCAGCGAATCGTGGATCTGACGCTGGCGGTCGAGTTCCTTCTCGTCGTGATATTCCTCGGGAAGTCCGGCCTCCATCTGCTTAAAACGTTTATCGTGCATCTTGGCGGCATACACGTGGCTACCCACAATCTTCGAGCCGTAGGTTTTTGCCAATTCGACTCCAACGTCGACGGCTGTATTGGAATGGTCGGAATTATCGACCGGGATATAAATGGTCTTGTACATCGAGACGCCTCCTAGGCAAACACTCTATAGGGGGATGAGATCAGAGAACCGCCAAGAATTCAAACGGTTGAATGGAACTTTACCCCAAAAGAAGCGGCATGATAGCACCGTGTTCTCGGGGAATGCAAGCAAACCGAGGGGCGAGCAAAGGCCTGTGAATAACGGCTAACTCATTGGACTCACAGCCGTCTTTTCTGTGGTTGCGGTGGTCGACTGAGTCGGCCGGCGCGACCGGAGAATCTCCTCCAGGGTCAGGAGCGCTTCGCGTCCGGAGTTGTTTTGGATGCCGCGAATGAGATTCGCATCGGCGTAGTGGGCCGTGTCCGGCTTCGGACCGGAGGAGGCCGTTTGAGAAGTGTTCTGAGATAACGATCCGGTCCAGGATCGAGGATCGCGGCTGCCTTCTTTTCGCTCCCACGCCGCGAGGCAGGCTTTGGCGATGATCTTGTTGAGCGGCGCCGGGTTATAGAGAAGTTTGCGGATGCTCGTTGGTGTCAGCATAAGCGGGTTGTACCCTGCCGAGAGGTAGCCTTCTTCCAGCAGCCGGTGCTCCAGGTCCGTATTGGGTTGGATGCCGAGGAAGAACATCAAGGGGAAGACCCGTTCCTCTCCCAGAATCGACGCGACTTTCTTGTAGGACTCGACGCTCTGGAGCAGGCTCTCTTCCGTCTCCTTCGGGGAGTTCAGTGAATAGTTGAGGATGACCTTGCCCTTGAAGCCGGCTTCGGCCAGATAGCGGCACCCGTCGTAGAGCCGTTCGAGCTTGAAGCCCATGTGCAAGTTATTCAACACTTCCTGGGACCCGGAGGTGATGGCGACTTCTAGATCTCCGACACCCGATCGCACCATCAGCTTGGCCAACTCCGGTGTGATCAACGAGGTGCGGATGTAACCGGACCACTCGATCTCCAGTTTTTCACGCAAAATCCGTTCGAGGATCTCGGTGCATTGCGGATAGGCTTCCTTCCCCGTGATGAACTGGGCATCGGTAAACCAGAACCGCCTGGCGCCCCATTGGTGATAGTGCTGCGAAATGTCCTTCACGACCATTTCCGGCGGCCGGTACCGCACCCGTTTGCCTTCGATATAGGGATAGAGACAGAAGGCGCAGTCGTAGGGGCAGCCCCGTTTCGTCTGGACGCCGATAGATTCATCCATATAAGAGGCGTGTTGCGGGAAAATGGAGGTGAGATAGGGTAGATCGACGGTCAAGGCATCAAGGAGCGCCGGTGAGCCCTGGTTGCCCTTGCGTGTCTGTTTCCCCTCGCGAATGATATAGCGTTCGTTTTCCAGCGATTCGCCGTTGACCACCTTCAGAATCGCATCTTCCCCTTCGCCCAGAATGCCGATGGTTCCTTCCGGTAGTTTTTCGATCAGCTGGTCGGCAAAGGCCGTGAAGGCTCCGCCGCCGATCATGATCTGGCTCTTGGGGAATTCCTTGCGGATCAACCAGGGATAGGACAGGTTCGCGCGAATGTGGCTGTAGTAGCGATAGAGCTGTTTCAGCCCGGCGAACGACGCAGCCACCCGCTTGATGGGGTTCCCGGCAAAGTAAAAATTGAATGCATGCTCCAGCGAGGCATCCCCTTCGTGGGGAGAGAAAATCTGAATGTCCCGCCATGAAAAGCAGACGAGGTCCGGCTTGAACTCAAGCGCGGCATCGCGAATCGCCTGACTGCGCTGTGACTCGGAAAACAACGACAGGTCGAGAATGCGCTGCCGCACCTCCGGCTTCCGGCGGTGGATAAAGTCGGCCAGATAGGTGACCCCGATCGGGTACACCTTCTTGCAGGGGAGAAAAATGTAGAGGATGGAGTTCATCTGAGACAAGAGCTTATAGCCTATGGCAAATAGCTGATCGCGAACAATAGCGGGTTAGTCTGAACCATACGCCATTAGCCATTAGCTCTTCTATTTGGTTGCGATGTGGATTGCGACAATGCCCCCGGTGAGGTTCCGGTACTCCACCTGGCTGAATCCGGCTTCGCGCAACAGGGTGGTCAACCGCTCCTGATCGGGAAACGTGCGGATCGACGCCGGGAGGTATTCGTAGACCCCTGTCCGATCTCGCGCGACCTTGGTGCCGATCCAGGGCAGCAGTCGAAACGAATACCAATCATAGAGGGCCCGAAGCCAGGCATAGGGTGGATGCGAGAATTCCAAGCAGATGAAGCGTCCGCCTGGTCGCAATACCCGACGGATTTCTGTGAACGCCTGCATCAGGTTGCCCACATTGCGCATGCAGAATCCGGTGGTCACGGCGTGGAAGGTCTCGTCGGGGAAGCCCAACTGCTCGGCATTGGCCTGTAGGCAGGTAATCCGGTTGCGGAGCCCGCGCCCGATCACTTTCCTCAGCCCTTCCGCCAACATCGCATGGTTCAAGTCGGAGGCGATGACATGGCCCTGCTCGCCCATTTTGGGTTCAATCAAGAGGGCGAGATCCGCCGTTCCGGCACCGATGTCCAACGCGCGCCCGTTCGTCACGGTGGGCACGTAGGAGGCTGTGAGGCGTTTCCAATGGTGATGGAGGCCGAAACTCAGCAGCGTATTATTGAGATCGTAGACGCCCGCGATCGCGGTGAACATCCGTTGGACGGCTTGCTCACGCGCTTGCCCGGACCACGTTGAGACGGCCTTTGCCGCCCCTTCCGGCTGATCATGTATGGAAGATCGTTCCGCCCGCACCATGGGAGGGTGGTAGCACCCGCTTTTGCCTGTTGTCAAGGTCGCGGTGCCGGTGGGACGGATGTGATGGGAACGACTCGCTCGGTGCGCGAGTGGCGATCAGGCCGCCGCGCGTGTGTCGGTCTTGGCCGCGCTGTCCTTCCACTGACCCACTTCCAGGCTGTCCAGCCAGTCCAGCAGTTTGCCGACCATCTCGCCTTCGAAGATCGAGCCGTGCTGCGGGCAGATCATACGGGGCTTGATGGCGCGGACCCGTTGTGTCCACCCGCGCAGGGCGACGGTGGACGGCATCCAACGCAGGTGAAACCCTCGCATATATTGGATGTGCTGCTCGAAATCGGTGACGACCAGACTGGCATGGTGATCCGGGACCAGGGCGCCGCCGATGTCACCCGAAAAGAGAATGCCAGCGGTCGGATCGTAGAGAGAAAAATTGCCGGAGGAATGACAGTAATGGGCCGGAACGGCTTCAACCTCAGGTCCTTCGTCGTCGATCCTGATACGCATCCCCTGGTCCGGAATGGGGTTCAACGTAATCACCGCGCCGGTACTGAAATGGCTGACGAAGCCCGTCCAGAGCCAGGAACAATAGGTTTTGATCGCAGGGTTCAGGTCGAGCCACATGGCGAGTGACGAGCAGATGTCCGGATCCTGGTGACTGGCGAAGATGACGCGGATGTCCTGCATGCGTACATACTTGGCGAGTTCCGACAGAACCTGCGGGAAGATTTGAATGCCTCCCGGGTCCAGCAACATGGCATGGCCTCGATGGATGATCACGTACTCATTCGTGTCGATGACGTGGCTGTCCTTCCCGGGGTCCCGGCCGATGACGATCCACTGGTGGCCGTCCTGGTTGTACAAGACTTTACTTTGCATACGTGTGCCCTTTCAGCAGCAGTTCTAAGAGCTCTTGCCCGTGCTCAATGGCCTCTTTCATGGCGCGGGTCTTTGCATCCAGATCATCGACGACATGGGTGATTTCCGTCGCCAAGTTCTTGAAGTTGCCTTCTGCCTCGGCTAATCCGGCCGCTTCCGAGGCGATACAGAAGGCCATGTAGCGCGCGGTGAGGCCGATCGTTTTCAGGCCGACCAGGGCCTGCTGGGTTTCCCCCAGGCAGCGCAGCGCCTCTTTCAGCCGTTCATGCAATTCGACGAGGTTGGTCTGGCACAGGTGGATGATATAGGCGCGATTGTCACGCTCGAGTGCTCCCGCGTCCGAAAACGCCGGATGGTGCATCAATTGGGTCACATCGGCCGCTGTGGTAAAGCGGAGGTGAGACAGAGTCTCCAGACGCTTCGAAGCGGAGCCCTGTTCCGCATGCGCCATCGCCGAGAGCAGGCTGGCGATGAGCTGGTGATAGCGCCAGACAATGTTTGAACTGTGGGCCGTGACACGAGCGAGCCCCGCGCAGAGGTGCTCGAGCGCCTCCACCTCAGGCCGGATTTCCTTGGGGGTATTGTTCAGAATTTCAACGAGCGCCAGCATGGGCCGGCCCTTCCCTCCTGCGATTTTGGCTGCCTGCACGACGCCGTTATTCGCCAGAATTTGCATGGAGAGCGACAGCTGTTGGAGAGAGCGCCCGACGTTGAGGATATCGACGCAGATGCCGAAGAGCTGATTGATATTACGCTTAAAGAGGCTCAGGACGTCATGCATAGTGGTCGAGCTGATGGTGGGTTGGCCTGTTCAAGGTTCGGGGCCCTTTGTGATGCTCTATCGGCACATTCGGGAAAAACTCAAGTCGTAGCTCGACTGAGTTCGCCCTGGCCTGCGTCGGAATTTTGACGCCGGCCGGGGCCTCCGTCAGCACGCCGTCATCGGGTGCCGAGACTCGCGCGACGGCGTGCTATAATCCCCCGCTTATGAGCAATTCGATCATTATCAAAGGGGCGCGTGAGCACAATCTGAAGAACCTTGATGTCGAGATTCCGCGGGATAAGCTGGTCGTCATGACCGGCTTGAGCGGGTCGGGGAAGTCCTCCCTGGCGTTCGACACGATCTACGCGGAAGGCCAGCGGCGGTACGTCGAATCCCTCTCCGCCTATGCCCGACAGTTTCTCGAACAGATGGGCAAGCCCGACGTGGACTCCATCGAGGGCCTCTCGCCGGCCATTTCCATCGAACAAAAGAGCACCAGCCACAATCCCCGTTCAACCGTGGGGACTGTTACGGAAATCTACGACTATCTGCGGCTTCTCTATGCCCGTGTCGGCCATCCCTACTGTTTTCAGTGCGGGCAGGAAATCACGGCACAGACCGTCCAGCAGATGGTGGATGCGATCTGTGAATTGCCGGAAGGGACGAAATTCCAGATTCTCTCGCCTATCGTGCGCGGGCGGAAGGGTGAATACCGGAAAGAATTGCTGGAAATGCGGAAGGCCGGCTATGTGCGGGCCCGCATCAACGGGGAGATCGTCGATCTTGGCGAGGACATCACGCTCGATAAGCAGAAGAAACACACTATCGAGATCGTCGTGGACCGTCTAGTCATGAAGCCGGGTGACGCGTTGATGCGGCGGGTGGCGGACTCCGTCGAAACCTCCATGAAGCTGGCCGGAGGCTTGGTCGGCGTCCTGTCCGAGACCGGCAAAGTGCATCTGTATAGCGAAAAGCTGGCCTGTATTAAATGTGGCGTGAGTTATCCGGAGATCACGCCGCGCATCTTCTCGTTCAATAGCCCGCATGGAGCCTGTCCGGCCTGCGACGGAATCGGGTATGCCATGACGCCGGGCGCGTCCGAAGAAGAGGACTTTACGTTGCTGGAACGGTGCGAAACCTGCGACGGGGCGCGGCTCAAGCCGGAAAGTCTGGCGGTGAAGATCGCCAAGAAATCGATTGCCGAAGTCACGATGTTATCGGTGCGGGCGGCGGCGGATTTTTTCACGTCCCTCAAGTTCACCGAACGCGAACTCGTCATCGCCCATCGCATCCTGAAGGAAATTCGCGAGCGTCTGGGATTTCTCGTCAATGTCGGCTTGGATTACCTGACGCTGGATCGTCCCGCGGCCACGCTTTCAGGCGGCGAAGGTCAGCGCATTCGTCTCGCCACCCAAATCGGGTCCGGCCTGGTCGGTGTCTTGTACATTCTGGACGAGCCGTCGATCGGCCTCCATCAGCGGGACAATCGCCGCCTGCTGCAGACCCTGCTTCGCCTCCGCGATCTCGGCAATACGGTCATCGTCGTCGAGCATGACGCGGAGACGATGGAAGCGGCCGATTACATCCTCGACCTGGGGCCGGGCGCCGGCACGCATGGCGGCCGAATCATCGCTCAGGGCACGCCCAAGCAGGTGATGGCGAATCCCGACTCCCTCACCGGGATGTATTTGCGCGGCGAGCAGATGGTCTCACTCCCGCCTCGCACCCGGAAGCCCAAGGGTGTTGTGACCGTCGTGGGGGCGAGGAAACACAATCTCAAGGGCGTCACCGTCAACATTCCCCTGGGCCTGTTGACCTGCGTGACCGGCGTGTCGGGATCAGGCAAGAGCACCCTCGTGCTCGAAGTGCTGTTCCATTCGCTGTCGCAGTTGCTCTATCACAAGAAACCGAAAATCGATGGTTGCAAGGAACTCAAAGGTGTCGATGCGCTGGACAAAATCATCGACATCGACCAATCGCCGATCGGCCGCACGCCGCGATCCAATCCGGCGACCTACACCGGCCTCTTTACCTTCATCCGCGATCTATTCTCCAACCTGCCGGAGTCCCGCGTGCGCGGGTACAAGCCGGGCCGCTACAGCTTCAATGTGAAGGGCGGACGTTGTGAAGCCTGTCAGGGCGACGGCCTCATCAAGATCGAAATGCATTTCCTGCCCGACGTCTACGTCACCTGCGAGGTCTGCAAGGGGCAGCGTTACAACCGCGAGACCCTGGAGATTCAATATAAGGGCCGCAGCATCGCCGACATCCTGAACATGACGGTGGACGACGCCTTGGAGTTCTTCGAGAACATTCCCTACATCAAGACGAAATTGCAGACGTTGCACGACGTGGGCCTGCATTATGTCAAGCTCGGGCAATCGGCCACGACCCTGTCGGGCGGCGAGGCCCAGCGCGTGAAGCTTTCGCGCGAGCTCTCCAAACGTCCCACCGGCCGCACCATGTACATTCTGGACGAGCCCACCACCGGCCTCCACTTCGCCGACATTCAGCGATTGCTGGATGTGCTCAACCGTCTCGTCGAGACCGGCAACACCGTCCTCGTGATCGAACATAATCTCGACATGATCCGCAACGCCGATTGGATCATCGACCTAGGACCGGAAGGCGGCGACCGGGGCGGCGAAATCGTGGCCGAAGGCTCGCCGAAAGAAATCGCCAAAGTGAAGCGGTCGTACACGGGGCAGGTGTTAAGAGAGGCGGGGGTGTAGGCGTCAATCGTCAAGCGTCAGTCGTTTAAACGAGGAGCCGAATGGGGAAAATCACGTCCTTTGAGGATTTGGACGTTTGGAAAGTGGGCAGGAAAATTCGAAAGGACCTGTATGCGCTCACCGCTTCTTTTCCCAAAGAAGAGCACTATTGCCTTGTTCAGCAGATTCGGACGGCGGCCATCTCCCTAACCGCTAACATAGCTGAGGGTTATGGACGATTTCACTATAAGGAGAACGTTCAATTTTGCCGTATCGCTCGAGGATCAGCATATGAACTGATGGATCATCTTGTGAGCTCTCAGGATCAGGGGTATATCGACGAGCGACAATTTGATGATGTTCGTTCGCAGCTTCATCGTTTTGTGCAACTCATCAATGGGTATATCCGCAGCATTGGCCAGGTCAGCATGAAAATGAAGTCTTCCTCTGGAACGATTGACGCGTGACGTATGGCGGTTGACGAGGATATGTAGGAGCCATCGCCTGTACTGAGGGGAACTGAATGCACACCATCCTGCTACTCACCGTCTCCAACATTTTCATGACGTTCGCCTGGTACGGGCATCTCAAGTACAAAGAGTCGCCCTTGTGGGTCGCAATCCTGGTGAGTTGGGGGATTGCGTTCGTGGAGTACTGTTTTCAGGTGCCGGCGAATAGGATTGGCCACTATGAATTCACGGCGGCGCAGTTGAAGACGATTCAGGAGGTCCTCACCCTGATCGTGTTCTGCGTCTTCTCAGTCCTCTATCTCAAGGAAGAGCTGAAATGGAATTATCTGGTCGGGTTCGGAATGATGATCGGTGCCGTGTTCTTTGTCTTTAAGGAGTGGTGAGCGCGCACCGCAGCCCTTTCCAATCGTTCTCCCCTCACACCCTCCGTTGCAATCCTGTGAGATTGGCCTTCGATAGCGCCCCGTGGAATTACGTCTCCATACCTTGCCGCTGCTAGCGCCTTTCTTCCCCCTCCCAAGGGTAATGACTAGGGGCTCCCTGAATGTTTATCGGTTACAACGTGAGCAGAAGGCTGGGCCGAAAAGTTATCTAACGCTGACAGCCCCGAGAAGGAGGCATGTATGAAGACGTCACCATCCATGAAAAACCTCGGATTGGGCGTGTGTGTTGTGGCTGCCGGTTTCACGCTTGGGGGCTGTAACACCACAAAAGCCACGGTCGACACGACCGTCAATTTCTTCTCCAGTACGAGCCCCAGTGGGCTCTTTTCAGCGGACGGGATGGTGCTGAAAGAGCAGAAGATCAATCTCTTTGCAGGGGTGGCGTACGAGAACCTGCGTCAGGAGGCTGCGGCCGGCGGGGGCCAATATGTGAGTGCGTTGGCCTCGTTGTACGAAATTCCAGCCGGCAAACAGGAGGATTTTGGCCTGGTGCTGCAGCGCAAACACGCCGACTTATTTGCGGCGGGCCTGGAAGACGATCGCACGGTGCACCTGAAGATGGTCAGCGCGCTGAATCGCGAGCTGGTGGCAGCGTCGCTACTACCATAATCTTCGGTTAGTCAGGAGGACTGCATGGGAACGATGGGGAAAGGATTCATCCTCTGGTTGCTCGGTGTCCCGGCAAGCCTGCTGGTCTTGCTGTGGTTTCTGGGCATTCTCAAGTAACCCGACTATGCAGGGGCGCTTTCAGAAGGACAGGTTGTCTGCGCCTGAGGAATCAGTGCGACATTCCTAGTGCTACTCATGCTGACGGCAGAGCAGGGGGATCCAATCTCTTCTGTCTGGTCCGCTTGCATGGCAGAGGGCCTGGTCTTCTATTTGAACCAGCGTTCGTACATATAGAGCAGATCGAAGGTCAGGCGGGCGCCGAAGGTCGGGCCGTAGTCTTTCTGGTTGATGAGATCGTTCCAGGTCTCGAAGGAGAAGGCCGAATAGCGCAGCGCCAGCGATACGAATCGTTCTTCCAGCGCATCCCCCCGATGATCCACAAACAAACCTGAATCCACGGTGACGGCCAATTCAATTTCCCAGGGCGTCGAATCCGTCCAGTGATGATAGTTCCCCAGGCCCACCGAGGCCTGTGCGAGGTAGGACTGGGGTGCGACTTGGTGAAACGCGGCGCCGCTGAACGGACGACCGTATCGCGCAAGGGCTGAGACGCGGAGGTAGTCACCCAGCAGCGGTACCGGGGCGAAGAGGGCCAACCGGCGAAATCCTGCCTGCACATAGGGTTCATAATACAACGACCCGCCGGCGCCACCCAGACCGGCAAAGAACGCATCGTTCGATCCTATGAGGCTGAACCAGCGGGTCAGCGACCCGCTGAGCATGAAGTCGTTCGCTTCGCGTTTGTTCCCGACCGGGACCTCTGTGAGTCCTCGAAACTTATGCACCACATCGTTTTGAAGAAACCGGCTGGGCCCGTCGCGCGTAGGTCCGCCGCCTGCCGTGAGGTTGAGATTCCATCCCGGCAATTGGGCAAGGGGCTTGGTCCAGCTCAAGGTGAAGAAATTCAGCCCCATGGTTTCCCGGATGTCGTTGTAGCGCCTGCCTTCCCCGTCGAACTCGGTAAATCGATCCAGGAGTGCGGCGCTCAGGGTCAAGGTCGGGTCGTGGTCGGGGAAGGCGATGGCGCCCCAGTGGACGCTATGCGGGGGAGCGTCGGCCCGAGCGAATCCCGGGATCGCGCAGACGGCGATCACGAGGGAGAAGATCCATCGACGATACATCAGGGCGCATAGTGCCTGTGTGGAATTCGTTTCGCAAGTAGCCGGTACGTAATCGCACGGCAAGATCGCCTCGATGACGGTGCCCGCAGGCTTGCAGTCTCGGCCTTTGCTTACTAGAATGCCCGTCGAATTTGGTCGAGTCGACTTGGTGCTCTTCATCTCCATTGCGGGGAGTTATGCCGCCGAAGAAAAAACAGACCACCACCGGTACCGGATCATCGACGGACGACACAGCTGGGTTCGAAAAGCTCGGCGTGTTTTATCTTGGTCGGCCCTACGATCTGCCCGCCAAACAGGCCAAGCCCGGATGGCTGCTCTACGATTCGAAGGATCTGGTCACTCACGCAGTCTGTGTCGGTATGACGGGAAGCGGCAAGACCGGTCTCTGTGTGGGTTTATTGGAAGAAGCGGCCATCGACGGCATCCCGGCCATTGTCATTGATCCGAAGGGGGATCTCGCCAATCTCCTGCTCACCTTCCCTCAGCTGCGCGGCGAAGATTTCGCGCCGTGGATCAATGAAGACGACGCCCGCAAGAAGGGCCTGTCCGCCGCCGACTTCGCCGCGCAGCAGGCGACCCTCTGGCAAAAGGGGCTTGGCGATTGGGGCCAGAGCGGCGAGCGGATCAAGAAGTTGCGCGATGCGGCGGACTTCGTTGTGTACACACCGGGAAGCAACGCCGGGCTTCCGGTGTCGATTCTGAAATCCTTTGCCGCTCCGTCGGCAGAATGGCTCGACGATGCCGAACTGCTCCGTGAGCGCATCGGGACGACCGTCACCAGCCTGTTGGGGCTGATCGGCGTCGATGCCGATCCGATCAGGAGTCGCGAGCATATTCTCCTGTCCTCGATTCTCGACAGCGCCTGGCGAGGGGGGCGGGATCTCGATCTGCCCGCGCTCATTCATCAGATCCAAACGCCTCCCATGACGAAGGTGGGTGTGCTCGATGTGGAATCGTTCTTTCCCTCGAAAGAACGATTCGCCCTGGCCATGCAGCTGAACAACCTGCTGGCCGCGCCGGGTTTTGCCGCCTGGAGGGAAGGGGAGGCGCTGGATGTCGGGCGTATGCTCTACGGTCCGTCGGGCAAACCCCGCATGGCCATTTTTTCCATCGCCCATTTGAACGATGCCGAACGCATGTTCTTTGTGTCCCTGCTCCTGAACCAGACGTTGGGGTGGGTCCGCGGCCAATCCGGCACCACGAGCCTGCGGGCTATCCTCTATATGGATGAGATTTTCGGCTACTTCCCGCCGGTCGCCAATCCGCCGTCCAAAGCGCCCTTGCTCACGTTGCTGAAGCAGGCGCGCGCGTTCGGGTTGGGTGTGGTGCTGGCCACGCAGAACCCGGTTGATCTCGACTACAAGGGGCTGGCCAATACCGGCACCTGGTTCATCGGTCGGCTGCAGACCGAGCGCGACAAAGCGCGCGTGATGGAGGGGTTGGAGGGCGCGGCGGCCAGCAGCGGCAAGAAATTCGATCGCCAACAGATGGAGCAAATTCTTGCCGGACTCGGCAATCGAGTGTTCTTGCTGAATAACGTGCACGAAGATGCGCCGGAAGTCTTCCAAACCCGCTGGACCCTGTCCTATCTGCGCGGGCCGCTCACGCGGACACAAATCAAACAATTGATGGATCCGGTCCGACGTCAATCGTCAAGCGTGATGCGGCAAGCGCCTTCTGCTGTCGGGGCTTCACGATCGACGAATGACGAATCACGAATGACGCCCGCGCGGCCCATGTTGCCGCCGGAGGTGCCGCAACACTTTGTGCCGCTACGGGGGAGCCGACCGGATGGGCAAGCACTCGTCTATCAGCCGATGGTCTTGGGGGTGGCACAAGTGCGGGTGGCAGACAACAAGGCCGGGGTCGATGTGACCGAACCCCTCACCTTGCTGGCGCCGCTCACTGAGGGTGCCGTGCCGGTGGAGTGGGATCATGCGACGATCGTCGATCTGACCGTAGCGGACTTGGAGCGCGATCCCGCAGATGGGGCTCAGTTTGCCACGCTGCCGTCTGCCGCCGGGAAGGCCAAGCAGTATGATGGTTGGAAGACCGACTTGTCGGGCTGGTTATTCCGGACGCAAAAAGTCGAGTTGTTCCGCAGTCCGAGCACGAAGGCGTTTTCGATGCCCGGAGAGCCGGAGCGTGACTTCCGTGTGCGGCTTCAACAGGCGGGCCGGGAGCAGCGCGATCAGCAGAGCGAAGCCTTGCGGAAGAAGTACTCCCCCAAGATCGCCGCGTTGCAGGATCGTATCCGGCGCGCGGAACAGATGGTAGAACGGCAACAGGCCGAGTCCCGCAGTAGTCAGATCCAGGCGGCCATTTCGGTTGGCGCCACGATCCTGGGTGCGTTTCTCGGACGGAAAACGATCAGCGCCGGCAATATCGGCAAGGCGACGACGGCGATCCGCGGCGCCGGTCGGGCGATGAAAGAGTCGAAGGACGTGAGTCAGGCGGAAGACAATGTGGCGGCGTTGCAACAACAGCTGGCGGCGCTCGAGGCCGAGTTTAAAGCGGAAGCCGAGGCCCTGGCTGCGGCGACCGATCCCCTCACGGAAACATTGGAACTCCTGTCGTTAAAACCTACCACATCGAATATCTCGATCAAGCTGGTGGCTCTCGCCTGGGTGCCCCATTGGCGGGATGAAGCGGGGACACAGACCCCTGCCTGGCAATGAGCCGGGTGTAAGTATGCTCGGAGAAGAAAGAGCCTATGGCGTATCGCTTATAGCGTATGATCCGACATGGAAAGCGGGTGTCTCTGCTACCAACCATGCGCCATGTGCCAAGTGCTCTTGTCCCCATCAAGATA
Organism: Nitrospira sp.; assembly: GCA_024998625.1. Lineage (GTDB taxonomy): Bacteria > Nitrospirota > Nitrospiria > Nitrospirales > Nitrospiraceae > Nitrospira_A. The sequence goes on from JACOEL010000003.1 coordinate 125,073, forward strand.
CGCGTCACGATTCACGAAGGCCGCACATCCAGTCAGCTTAGTTGGCAGGACATACGAAACCGGGTCGGATCAGACCGGTCACGCGTAAACCCGAGTTGTTCGTAGAAACGGAGCCAGCCGACGTTGCGGATGGACGTGCCGGCCCAGGCCGGATTATCCGGCCCCAAATCGACGATCAGATTGTGCCCGGAGTATGCCGCCGTTAATTCCGCAATGGCATGTCTGAACAAGCGGTGCCCCAGGCCCAAGCCTCGATAGGCCGGTCGTACCCAGCCATGCAGCGCAAGCCGGTGACCGGCCACCGAAAGACGGGTCGCAGCCACTACGGCCAGGATTTCCCCAGGGCCGGCCGAGTCGTCCGGTGAGGGCCTTGCTTTCAAACGCATGGACCAGGCCGCCTGTCGAGTGTGGTCGCCGGTCGGTTCCTCCAAAGGCAGCGGTTTGTGGAGCGCCTGCATGAACGTCTCCGCGTAATCCGGCACGGAATCCCACTCGATCGACAGGTCTCTGAAGAGTGATGAGAGATCGCTGGTCGGCCCCATCGCTTCCAACACGACCACTTTATCGATACTTACATTCAAGTGTTGCTCGGCGAAGCGGACGAATTGCTGGCTGTACATGCCGCAGAGCGTTGGCCAGAAGAGACGGAAGGTCTCGGTTGAGGTCCAGCGCCGGAATAAGTTCATCCAGCCTCGATTGAGGGCGTGATTGTGGAACTCTTCGAGGTTTACGGCCAGGTAGACCTGCTCCATGAGCTGGATCTGCAGGTTGCAGGTATGCAGCGCGGCTCGCGGATTGATCGCGATGGCGCCGGGGTCGATCCCGAACACCGAGCGGAGTTCGGGATAGATTTCCAGGTCGTAGCGAAGCAGATCCGGATCGTCGCGCAGGAGGCGTTCGAGATCCTTCAGGTCATCGGTTTCGCCGAGGAAGGATTCACGCATGCCCGGTGGGGTGGTCAGCCAGTAGGAGCGGAGTGCATGGCAGAGCGAGGAAAAGTCCTGCTCGCTTCGCTGAATGGCGGGGCGCAGCACCTGCTGGGCGATATGTTCGCCGAGGCGGCGGTAGGATTCGAACTGGGCCTCGTCGAAGAACTGGTCCGAGGTCGGTTCGTGGGGAAATGAAGGGTGACGCGCGGCGTAGTCCTGGACGTCTGAGGGCTCGTTCCCGGTCAGCGAGGGTTTGAGGTAGATCAGGGTGCCGGCGGTGGCGGTGGCGTCCACTTTGTCATAGCGGATCATGCCGATGGCGTGGTGGCGGCCGCTGGTCGTGGCGTCGGCGGCCCGCTTGATCTGGTCGAGGTTCAGTTCGATGTCGATTCCCAGATCGATGCGGATTTTCCGGATGGCGTTGCCGAGATCTTCAAAGTTGAGCTGCGGGTCACACCCGGCGTCCACCACGAGGATGCAGTGACAGCGGCGCAAGACCATTTCATACAGGCCGAGATTTTCGAAGTGCCCCCCGTCGGAGAGGTAGACGTAGGGATGACAGGAGTCCGTCAGGCCGAAGGCTTCGGACAGCAAGGGGCCGACCGAAACGTTGGGTGACGCTTTGCGATAGGTGTCGGCGCCCGCAGGCCCTGGGTTCCCGAGCCACCAACCCAGGCGGATGTTGAAGAGCGCGAGCAGAAACGTCACGGCTGAAGATGAGTGATACCCCATGTTGGGGCTCGCGGCGGCGCCGGAGATCGCCAGAGCGGTTCCGAGAGAAAGGGGCTGGGCGAGGTAATGGTTGCATCCGTACTCTTCCGAGCGGCGATACCCTAGATTCCAACTGCCGCTGTGGAGCGCGCTGATCGTGAACGATTGAGCTTTCCGTTGTTGCCAGGCCAGGTTGTCGCCTTTGACCAGATTGAGCGCGATGTTGATGAGATGCAGCGGGCGCGGGGTCTGGTGGTGCAATTGCTTCAGAAAGAGCGCGGTGAACCAGGTGGCGGCGGCTTGCCCTGCGGCCGTCTCTGGCTGCTGTAGGGCGGCGATTTTGGCGCGGCAGGCCGGTCCGACACGCAGTTCTTCGGCGGCCCTGGTCAGTGACTTGCTTGCGAGGGCGCCGGACAATTCCTGCATCAGTTGCGCCAGCATGGTTTGGAATTGGTCCGATGTCGGTTCCGGGAGCGGATGGAACGCATCAAGCTGCGCGCGGGTCTCCTTTGAAAAGACTTCTCTGGCCATCCAGCGCGCCAGGCGCACGTCGTCGAATCGCACGTCGCTCATGGCCGGGTTATCCAGATTGTCGAACCCGGTGAAGGGATTGAAGCTCCGCTCTCGTTCGGCCTGGATGCGGGAGGCTCCGAGATAGGCCCGGATGAGCCGGTTGCGATACATCGCATGGAGCGAAAACCGGTTGATGTTGATCAGTCGCGCCATGACGAATCCCAATAGAGCCACCATCAAGGTGAATCCGAACAGCATCCACAGCGGGGTGTTGTGCAGTACCTGGTTGTGTCCCCATGGATCGGGCGGGATCCGCTCGCCGATCGGCTTGGGATTGATCAAGTCGCTGAGATGGGTGTCGAACCGATGGGCGAAGACATCGAGTTGCCAACTTGTTCCCAATGTCAGCGCGATGAGCACGCAAAGCATGAAAATCGGCGCGGCCGCCTTGACGGCCAGGTCGGTGATGATCGTCGTGTTCGACCGCTCTTCCTGCTGCGCGGTCGTGCGTGAGCCGAATCCGAGTACTAGTGTCACCAATCCGGAGACTCCGCCGAGGGCAGCGGCGACCGTGGGTGTCCAGGCGATGAGTCCAGGACCGAAGGTGACGATGGAGCAGAGCCCTGCCCACATCACCATCACGATCAGCACCCAGGAACCCGTGCGTCCCCACCATTCGCGATCCTGTTCTTCGGTGAACCGGCTGGCGAGGCCGATAAAGACCGTCGCGGTCAGCAGGAACATTGCCAGGACGCCCGGGACAGCGAAGGCTGCGAACCACTCGGCAAACTCCCCCACGACTAGCTGATCGGGGGTTTTGACCAAGACAGCCCGGAGAAACCATCCGCCCAGTGCACCGGTGGCCGCGACGGCCCCGGTTTCCCAGAGCAGCCAGGGGGAGAACGCTTTGAATCGCTTGAGCGCGATGGCGGAAAAGAGCCAGCTGCCTGTGTGGAGCAAGGCGCCGCCGAGGACGGCGTGGCGGAGGCTGAACTGCTCCAATGCGCCGCCCCCATTCCGAAACCAGGCCCAGGCCGTAGTGAGGCAGAGTACGGACGTGATCAAGGGCCCGAGGCAGGCGACCAGAAACCAGTGCTGGCTTTCCAGTGCCTGCCACCAGGTGTTGCGGCGATACTCGCGAAGGGTCGGCCGACAGAGGTGCAGATAAATCAGCGCCATGACCGCAAGCCCGAGACCGGCCATGGGGACGGCCTGGAGTAGCCAGGCGGGTATCGGCGTCTTAGGACTGTTCAACTGGGCCAGGGCGATAACCCAGCGTGGCACGAGCAGGGGCAACATCAGCAGCGGCAGGAGCACCATCCAATTCAGGTGCAGGTTGCGCAAGTAGATGCCCAGGAGCGTCCAAGAATCGGCCGAGAGGAAGCCCAGGTGCGGACTCAGGTAATTGCTATAGTTCCGCAGCCATTGGACCGGCGGCGGCGATTCGGTGGCGCCGATTTTCGGCGTGACCCGCAGATCTTCGATGACGCCGTCCAATCCGCGCGGATGGCGATGGATCCAGGCGGTGAGCCAGCTGCCGATGTAGCCTCCGCCGGAGACGGTCGAAAGGTAGTCGAACTTGTTCAGGAGTTGGAGGCGCGCGAGAGACTGCAAGACGCCGAGTCCGAAGGTCGCGCTGCGTATTCCTCCGCCGGAGAAGCAGAGTCCCGCACGTTTCGGGTGGCAGGCGTGAATATGCCGGAAGAGCGCCGCCATGCGCACTGCATCGGGGGCTCCCACCGGATGATCCTTCGGCAAGGGGCCGTGCAGCAGCTCAGTTTCTTCTTCCAGGATCGTTGCGAGTGTGAGCGGGTCGTCCTGCGGAGCGGGAGTGGTCATCGTGACTCCAAGAGGAACATGTTGGGGGGACGCTGCCCCGACGGAACGCGCCCGTGTCGGCGCCTGTCATACCACGATTGGGAAAGGCAAACCACATGCCCCGGGAGGAGGTGGAACAGAAAGCGGCCCGGCAACCCTGTCGACGCGTCCCGTGCCGTCTGCGGCGCGGAATAGACGCGAACGCGTAGCGCAGGTATGTCCGGGAGATTATCGGATCGGATACAGCTCGTATCTCAAGTGATACGGCAGCCCCGCGTCGCCACGGTCAGTGTCTGCGGTCCCGTTGCATCAGCTTGTCGGTATAGGCCAGCAGGATGGCGGAGCCCAGGAAGGTCACGTGAATGAAGATCTTCCACTTGACGTGGTCGGGGTTCTCATTCGCGATGTCCACGAAGGATTTCAGGAGATGAATGCTGGAGATGCCGACCAGCGACGCGGCCAGTTTGATTTTAATGGTGCCGGGGTCCACATGGGTGAGCCACTCGGGCCGGTCGGGGTGGGTTTCGAGGTCGAGTTTGCTGACGAAGGTGGCATAGCCGCCGATGATGACCATGGTCAGCAGATTGGCCACCATCGTCACATCGATCAGGCCGAGCACGCCCAGCATGAATTTGGTTTCTTCGAGTTGCTTGAAGTGTTTCGCCATCTCCCAGAGTTCGAGGATGAACTTGGTGGCATAGAGCAACTCGGCGATGATGAGGCCGCCATAGAGCGGCGCTTGAATCCATCGGCTGCTGAAGACCAGGAATTCAAAGGCCTGCTCAACGCGGTTGTGCGATGTTGGAGGCAATGCTGCAGGACCGGACGGGGGCGGATGACTCACGCGTACGCTCGCTCTCCTGAGTGAGGTCGTATCCTAGTCGGCGCGTGGAGTTCTGTCAATCGTTGGATGTAGTGAGATAGCCATCGGCAGGCGAAGCCGCGTCCCTTCACGCAGCGGATTCGGTATCGGGTGGTGCGGGGGAAGGGTTCTGATGGCTCGCCGCGACAGTGGCCGGCAACCAGCGGAATAACACCTCCTGCAACCGGCCCGAGACGATCGGCTTGCTGATGAAGTCGTCCATGCCGGCCCTGAGGCAGTTCTCACGATCGCCTTCCATGGCATTGGCGGTCATGGCGATGATCGGGAGATGCGTACCCGGCTTCTCCTGAGACCGAATCAAGCGGGTGGTTTCCAAGCCATCGAGCTCCGGCATCTGACAATCCATGAAGACCAGCGGATACGGATGCCGGCAGACCGCAGCGAGCGCTTCCATGCCGGTGGCGGCCACATCCACGCGGTACCCGAGTTTTTCCAGCATCTTCAACGCGACTTTTTGATTCACCGGATTGTCATCGACGACCAGTAGCCTCGGGGTCGCTTGGGCGGCGGCCTCAGACATGGTGTGCCGTGTGATCAACGGGGCGGAACTTTCGCCGGTGTCCGTTCGTCCGAGGAGCAGCCGGATACAGTCGGCCAGTTGGCGTTCACGAACCGGCTTGGGAAGGTAGGCGCTGGCACCGGCTTCCTTCGCCGCGATGCTGTCTCCTCGTTGCCCGAATGCCGTCAGCACGATCAGTTGTGTCGAGCGAATCGACGGATCTTCTTTGATCAATCGGCAGAGCTGCAGCCCGCCGATATCGGGCATGTGCATGTCGATGATGGCCAGGTCGAACGGCGTGCCGTCGGCGGCGGCCTGACGCAAGAGGGCCAGCGCCGAGGGGGCATCGACGGCGCTTTCGTGGTGCATGTTCCAGGCCGACACATGGTATTGGAGCAGGCTGCGATTCGTCGGATTGTCGTCGACGAGGCAAACGCGGCGGCCGGCGAAATCGTTGGACGTCAGTGGGGCCATCACGGGCGGGGCTGCGTCCGGTTGCAGGGCGAAGCGCACGGTAAACCAGATACGGGTCCCGAGCCCCGGCATCGATTGCAGGCCGATTTCACCGCCCATCAGCTCGACCAGCCGTTTGCAGATCGTCAAGCCGAGACCTGTTCCGCCGTACTTGCGGGCAGTCGAACTGTCGGCCTGGGTAAACGCCTGAAACATTTTCGCCTGGGCTTCCGGGCTGAGGCCGATGCCGGTATCGATCACCTCGAAACGGAGCATGACGAAGGTCGGATCCTCATCCAGCGGTAGGACTTGGATCAATACTTCGCCCTGTTCGGTGAATTTGATCGCGTTGCCGAGCAGGTTGGTCAGGACCTGGCGGATCCGCCCTGGATCTCCGATGACGGACCGCGGTGTTTGTGCGTCGATGAGTCCGACGAGTTCCAAATGCCGGTCCTGAGAGGCGGGCGCCAGCATGTCCAGCGTATCTTCGATGGTCATGCGGAGATCGAACGGGATCTGCTCGATGGTGAATTTCCCGGCCTCGATTTTCGAAAAGTCCAGAATGTCGTTGATGATCCGCAGCAGGGATTCGCTGGAATGCCGGAGGGTCTGCAAGTAATCACGCTGTTCGGTGCTCAGGGCGGTGTCGAGCAGCAAGGTCGTCATGCCGAGCACCCCGTTCATCGGGGTGCGGATTTCATGGCTCATCGTGGCCAGGAAATCGGCCTTCGCCTGTCCGGCCTTGACGGCCTGATCTCGGGCTTCCGAGATCTCCCAGTTCTTCCATTCGAGGTCCTGGGCCGCTTTCGAAAGGGCGTTCTCGGTGCGTTTTCGCATGGTGATGTCGACGATGGAGGCCAGCGCCAGTTTCCCGTTCGGCGTATCGATCGGATTGAGGCCGAGCTCGACGGGGAACTCCTGCCCGTTCTTGTGCAAGCCGAAGAGTTCCCGACCGGCCCCCATGGCGCGTGACGACGGGGCGGAGAAGTATCCGATGCGATGCGCCGGATGGTTGAGGCGAAACCGCTCCGGAATCAGCATTTCGACCGACTGGCCGAGCATCTCCTCGCGGCTGTAGCCGAACATGGCTTCGACCTGTTTGTTGACCAGCGTGATGTTGCCGAGGGGGTCGATCATCAACATGCCGTTCGGCGCCGATTCCACCACTTGACGAAATTGGGTCTCGGCCTGTTTGCGCGAGGAGATGTCGCGCACGATACCGGTGAATTTTCTGGCGCCGTCGACGAGCATTTCACTCACGGCCAACTCAATGGGGAATGCCATGCCGTCATGTCGAAGTCCCAGCACTTCACGACCGATGCCGATGACCTTTTTATGACCCGACTGCAAATAATTGGTCAGGTACCGGTCGTGCTCCGTGTGGTAGGGGTCGGGCATGAGGAGTTTCACGTTCTGCCCCAGAAGCTGGTCTGTGTTGTAGCCGAACATGCGAGTAACGGCGGGATTGACTGATTCGATGATGCCCTGCTCGTTGATGACGACGATACCGTCCACCGCCGTGTCGACGATCGCCCTCAACCGGGCCTCGCTCTGATGCATGGCGGCTTCCGCCTGTTTGAGGTCCGACACGTTGATGTGCATGACCACGGCGCCGTAGCTCAGGTTGCTCTGCATCGGGGTGACGATGACCCGGAACCAGCGTCGGAGTGTGGGGCTTGAGCACTCATACTCGTAGGAGAAGGCGCGGATGGTGCCGTCCAGAATATGCCGGATTCCTTGGGCCACGTGCAGGGCATCCGGTTGGGTTCCAGCCGTAGCGCAGATGTGCAGATAGTTGAGGCCGACGCCGTAGCCGTCGCCGGTAAAGCCGTTCGAGGCTGCGAACCGTTCCCAGGACTCGTTGACCGCGAGAATCGTTCCCTGCGCGTCCAGCACGGCGATATTGGCCGGCAGCACGTGGATGATGCTGGGGTCGAGGCCATGGTCCTGTCGCCGTCCGGCGTGACGCTGATGGATCGACATGAAAGCCACCTCTCTCTAGCCCGGACTATTCATGAATACCTGCTCCGTCGTCCGATCCTCTCGCCCGACGGGGCTGTTCTCGTTCGGCCTCCTCGACGGACCGCAAGTACGTCTGCGGCGGCCTTACTGGCGAGAAGCCCCGGCGGGCTTCGGTCTCAAACGACTCGCGACGGCATTCATGAATAATCCGGGCTAGCCGTTGGTGCCGGTCGCATTGCCGGCGTTTCCGAGCCAGATCTCGAGGACCGTTTGAAGATCTTTGGAACGGACCGGTTTGGCGATGTAGTCGTCCATCCCGGCTTCCAGGCAGCGCTCGCGGTCGCCTTGCATGGCGTTGGCCGTCATAGCGACGATCGGAGTGTGGGCCGACCGGCCTTCCATTTTGCGAATCAGGGCGGTGGCTTCGAACCCGTCTACTTCCGGCATCTGGCAGTCCATAAAAATCAGCGGATAACGGGAACGCTCATGGGCGGCCACGGCTTCCTGACCGTTTCCCGCGACATCGACCCGGTAGCCGAGTTTCTCCAGCATCTTACAGGCCACCTTTTGGTTCACGGGATTATCTTCCGCCAGGAGCAGGCGCGGTTTCGGTTCAGCCTGGGATTCGCTCAGGCTGTGTCGCGTGATCAGCGGCGGGGGGTCGGCGTTCGCCGGTGCTCCGGCTGTGGCCTGGTGGTCCAGTAAGAGGCTCAGGCATTCGAGCAATTGAGATTGTCGAAGCGGCTTGGTGAGATAGGCGTCGATGCCGAGGGCTTGCGCAGTCTGGCCGTCGCCTCGCCGACCGACCGTGGTGAGGATGACCAGGCGCATGCCGGCTGTTGAGGGGTCTTGCTTGAGCAATTGAGCCGTTTCGAAACCGTCCATCTCCGAGAGGTGTAATTCGATGAGAGCCAGGTCGAAGGGTTGCTGTGAGGCGGCAGCCGCATGTGCTATCTCCACGGCCTCCGGGCCGGTCCGGGCGACGGCGCAATTCATTCCATGCGACGTGAGGTTCTGGCGCAGAGCCTGCCGGGCGGTGTCGCATTGGTCTACCAGGAGAATTCGTCGGTCACGAAGTCGGTTCCAGGAAAGAGGCGATGCGGGAGAAGCCAGTGCCGTCTCTGGAAAGTTCGCCGTGAACCAGAACGTGCTGCCCTGTCCCGGACAACTCTTGACGCCGATCTGGCCTTGCATTTGAGCGACGAGGCGTTGGCAAATTGCCAGGCCTAGGCCGGTGCCGCCGAAACGGCGGGTAGTTGAGCTATCGGCCTGCACGAAGGCCTGAAATAATCGAGTTTGTGCTTCTGCATCAATCCCGATGCCGGTATCGGTGATGGTGAACCGCAGGAAGTCCGTTCCGCCCTGTGTGTCACGCGTCACATGCAGGAACACTTCGCCCACGGACGTGAATTTGATGGCATTGGCGACCAGGTTGACCAGGATTTGCCGGAGTCGGCCCGGGTCGCCGATGACGCCGGTCGGCACGGTCGCATCAACCAGTCCGATCAACTCCAGGCCTTTGCTTTGCGCCTGTTCCGCGAGGAGGTCCATCGTATCCTCCACCGTCATCCGGAGGTCGAACGGGAGTTGTTCAAAATGAAGTTTGCCGGCTTCGATTTTCGAGAAATCGAGAATGTCGTTGACAAGCGTCAACAGGGAGTCGCTGGAACGGCGGACTGTGTCGGCGAACTCATGCTGCTCTGGAGAGAGAGCCGTATCGAGCAGGAGGCCTGTCATGCCGATGATCGCGTTCATCGGGGTACGAATTTCGTGACTCATCGTGGCGAGGAAGTCGGTTTTGAGTTGAGCCGCACGAAGGGCTTCATCCCGCGCTTGCGCAAGGGCTTGCTCTGTGGCTTTTCGACTGGTGATATCCTTTCCAATCGCCAAAAATCCGGTCACGGCGTCGTCACTGTCTCGGAGCGCGGTGATGGTCAATAAGACGGTCAGCCGACTGCCGTCTTTTCGCTGGTAGGTCCATTCCCGTTCGTCGAATCCGCCCTGCCGAACCTGTTCGAAGATGGCCTCGATTCCTTGAATGGAAGGATGGTGCACATCGGCCAACTCGCTGGCGCGGCGGTCGATTTCTTCCGGTACGTGGAGCGAGGCCAGTGAGTGCTGTCCGATCATCTCAGCGGCCGAATAGCCCAACAGGTCTTCCGCGCCGGTATTGAATGTCGTGATTATCCCCTCGGTATTGGTGGCGACGATGGACACATTGGTCGCGCTGGCCAGGATGGTTTCCATCTGCCGGTTGGTTGCGAGCAGGGCCCGTTCCAGGTCTTTGCGAGCCCGGATATCGGTGGCAATGACCTGGATGGCCGGTTGCCCCTCGAACATAATCGGGGCTGCCGCCACTTCCACATCGATGATCGAGCCGGAGAGACCGACAAACCGCTCCTCGGTGGACGGGACCGGTTGATTCGTGGCGCGTATTTTCGCGATTCGCTGCCGTACCTTGGGGTGCGATTCGGGATGAATGATCTCAAGGACCGTTTTTCCGAATAACTGCGACGGGGCGATTGCGCCCAATAACTTCGCGCAGGCCTGATTGGTAAACACGATTCTGTCTTCACAATTCACGAAGATGGCGTGGGGCGACAACTCCACGAGCGCGCGATGCCGTAGCTCACTGGCACGGATCTGCGTCTCCATCTGCTTGGCCGCAGTGATGTCCACGGCGATGCCCGCAATGCGATAGGCCTCCCCCTGGGCGTTCTTGATCGCGAAGCTGCGATCCCGAATCCAACGGACCTGTCCGCTTGGCGTGACGATCCGATATTCCTCGTCGTAGGGGAGATGGGCCTGACAGGCAGCGGCGGTGGCGACGCGTTTCCGGTCTTCTGGATGGATGTGATCGAGCCAGAACGTCGGATTCACATAAAGCAGATCTCGGGGGAATTCCCAGATGGTCTCGAAGGCGGGGCTGACATAGAGAAGCTCACTCTTGTCCGGCGAGGTGAGCCAGAAGACGGCGTCGATATGCTCAGCCAATTGCCGGAAGCGTTCTTCACTCTCCCGGAGGGTCTCTTCCATGCGCTTCCGCTCGGAAATGTCGCAGAGCATGCCCGTATACTTTTTCTCTGTTCCGATCTGCATCTCGCTGACCGACACATGCACGTCGATCTGAGTCCCGTCTTTGCGCACAGCCTGAAGGTCGCGGCCGCTCCCGATGATCACCCGCTTTCCGGTGACCAGATAGTTCGCCAGGTATTCATCGTGGTGTTCTCGATAGGGAGACGGCATGAATATGGAAATGTTCTGCCCGATCAGTTCGTGCGCCTGGTACCCCAGTAAATTCAACAGAGCGGTGTTGGCGGTTTCGATCCGGCCGCGTTCGTCGATCACCACAATGCCTTCACTCGCGCTCTCGAAGATCGAGCGCGTTCTGGTTTCGCTGTCCCGCCAGGCGAATTCGGCGCGTTTGTAGTCGGTGATGTCCAGCACGGTTCCGGCCATACTCACCGGTCGTCCGTCGTGATCGCGATGGACGACGCCGCGGCAATTGATGTGCCGGATTTCGCCGTTTGTGCGGAAAATCCGGCAATCGACGTTGTAGGGCGAATCATATTTCAGCGCGGCATCGACCGCTTGCTTCACGCGCTCGACGTCGTCCTGATGCAGGGCGGCGAGGAACGTCGCATGGGTGGGGAGAATCCGGTCCGGATCATGGCCGAAGATCCGGCACTGTTCGTCGGACCATCGTGCTTCACCGGTCGCGATAATCCATTCCCAGGAGCCGAGATGAGCCAGCGTCTGGGCCTCGTCCAGTGCCTGCTGCTTGGCTTGCAGGTCGCGTTGCGAGAGCGCTTGCGCCGCTTCCAGCTCTTTCCGGTCTGAAATGTCGAGATGAATGCCGGCGGCTCGTAAGGGGGCGCCCTTGGGGTCACGTTCGACCACGCGTCCGCTGTCGAACACCCAACACCAGGAGCCGGATTTGCTCCGCAGGCGATGTTCGCTGGAATAGCTCGCCGTTTCTCCACGGAGGTGCGCGGAAACTCCAGCCATCACCCGGGCTTGGTCATCGGGGTGCACCAATCGTTCCCAGGTTCGGAGGTGCGGTTCGATTTCATCGAGACGGTAGCCGAGCATACTGGCCCATCGTTCATTGAAGGTCACTCGCCCTGTCGGGATCTCCCAGTCCCAAGTACCCATTTGCGAACCTTGCACAATCAAATCCATCCGGTCGGCCTGCTCGTTCACGGTCCGCTCATGCACGGCGAGGAGTCGTTCCAGTTCAGTGATCCGGGACTGCAGATGAGCGGCCGGGGTGAGAGTCCTGTCGCCATGGCCGTGATCCGGCATACCTGCGGTGGAGGGGCCGGGCGAAGCGATGGTGTCCACGTGGGGGGAAAGGGCAATTTGCGCGCATAACGCGAGAGGTTTGAAGAGCTGCGCGGTGCTTTCCGGAATGAAATCCTTACTGAAGAGAATAATGGAAAATAGCTCCCCGTCCGGAAGCGTCGCCCCGAATCCCAACACCGAGCGGATGCCATACTGATGCACGAATTCTTCTTGATCCGGGACATATGGACTGCCTTGGGCTTGAGGAATGTAGAAGACATTAAATGACTGTTCCTGGGATTCGAGCAGCAGGCTACGGTCTGTGGCCGTGAGGTGAGGAAGCGAGAGGCCCAACTGACGGAACAGTTGGCTGAACATCGGCAGTCGTTCGATCGCTTCCAACGTGTCGAGCGGGATGACGCGGAAACGGCTCGAAAGCGTCGCGTCATTCCACCCAGGGACCGTTCCTGCGCTGGCGAGCAGGGTGAGACAGGTCACGGATGCGGAGGGAACTTTCTCTCCCAGGCCGGTGTCGGCCAAGGCTCGAAGGTCCGGGGACAGCCGGCTATAACGTGTTGTTTTGAAGAGTCGGACCAGGCTGCAGGCCGGTTCGGACTCGTCCATCGTGAAAGAGGTGTAGAGGTGGCGAACAAGACGGTCGGCGACCTGCTCGAGGCTCGTCGCGTCCGTACCAAGGCGACGCAAGGCCGCGCCGCAGACGGTCATATCTCGAAGTTGGAACGATCGCAGATGGTGCATGCTACAGGCGATTTCGCGAAGGCAGAGCGTAGTCCTCTCTACTCTGTCGGCTCACAGGCGGACGAACTTGAGCGCCGCACTGGCGTGCATCAGGCGATCGGGTGTCAGGGAATGGTTTTCAAGTAAAAGGCGGCGGCTTGTGACCTCCTGCTCAGGTGAAGTTTCGAATAGACGTTGGCCAGATAGTTTTTGACGGTTTTATCGCTCAAGCCGAGTTCGGCGGCGATTTCCTTGTTCGTTTTGCCTTGGGCAATCAGGGGGAGGAGGCGTCGCTCTTGCGGCGACAGCAGGTGACGGCCCCGCTCAGGCTCCCGATCGGCGACTTTGCGGAGGTAGGCAAACGTGTGACGGGTGACCCCCGGATCCAGGTAGGATTGACCCTTAGTCAGGCTGCGCATGGCGTGCAGGAGGGTATCCGCTCCGGCCTCCTGGAGCACATACCCGTGGGCGCCTGTTGCGACGGCGGAGAGCAGGGTGGAGTCGTTGAGCGCATCGGCCAGAAAGAGCACACGCGTCTCCGGAAGATGCGCGAGGATTTCCTTGGCCGTTTCGATACCCGTGCCGTCCTGCACGCGCAGATCGAGCACAACGATGTCGGGTTTGTGGTGGAGCACCAGGGGGAGCGCCTCCTCCTTCGACGAGGCCTCACCGATCACCATAAAGTCCGGTACGGAATTCAGCAACGTTCGCATGCCGACTCTGACCAATTCCTGAGGATTGATGATGAACACGCACACCGGAGTGTTCTGTAATTCGTTCATGTTCGACTCTCAACTAGATGTGGATGGATGACTGATGAACTGTTTCTCTGTCTGTGCCGAGGCGGCGGGTGCCCTTCGACAAGGGCGCCCCGTCGGATGATGATCGGCGTCCATCCTGCTCGAACCGGAGGGAAGCCGCGATCGAACGGCCCTGCGGCGGGCCGGCCTGCCGCAGGCCGACCCGCGCGCAGGGCGGCGCATTCGATGCGCGATGTCTTCCGGCTCAGGTTGCTCATGGTGCGGGCCTACGAGACTCCCACCAGATGGGTCATGCTGTAGCCCGGCGACGCAGCCATCGGGCTGGTGGTGGCGATTCCGGCATTCACCCGCGACAGCGCGAGCACGATGTTCTTGCCGCCGAATCCAAAGCTGTTGATCAAGGCACGATCGAGATGCGCCGCCCGCCCCTGTCCTGAGACATAGTCCAGATCGCAGGTCGGATCCGGCGTCGTCAGGTTCAGCGTGGGCGGGATGAACTGGTGCTCCATGGCCTTCGCGGTGCCGATGACTTGGAAGGCCCCGCTGGCGGCGAAGGCGTGGCCGAGTGCCGCTTTGAACGAACTGACGGGAACCCGATACGCGTGCTCCCCCAGGACCTGTTTGACCGTGTTCGTTTCGAGCGCATCCGACTCCATGGTGCCGAGCCCGCAGGCGTTCACGTAGTCCACTTCCTCCGGAAACCAATGGGCCGTCGAGAGGGCCAGCCTGGCCGCCCGTTGCTGTTCGTGGCCCGTGTGGTCCGCCTTCACCATGGAATGGGCATCACAGGTAAAGCCCCATCCTTCCAGCTCGGCATACATCTTGGCCCCGCGGGCGCGCGCGTGCTCATAGTCTTCCAAGATGAAGCAGCCGGCGCCTTCGCCTAACACCATGCCGCATCGGGTTTTGTCGAAGGGACGGGGAAGGTTGCGAATGGCCCCGCGTTCGTCCGGCGCCAGCGCGCGCCCGGCGTTCATGGCGGCGTAGACGCTTTGGTGGAGCGGCGCTTCGGTTCCGCCGGCCACGACGAGCGACGATTGGCCCGACTTGATCCACTCGTAAGCGCGGCCGATGGCATTGGCCGTCGAGGAGCAGCCGATCGAGTATGTCTCGCAGGGGCCGTGCAGCCCGAGCACAATGGCCACTTCCGACGAAATCGCATTCGGGAAGGTCATTCCCATGGTGAATGGATTCACTCGCTCATAGGCGTTGAGTTTGGCGGCATCGTGGAACTCGAACGCCTCCTTCATGCCGCCGATGGAGGTACCGATGCTGATGCCGATGGACCCGCGATCTTCCTGGTCCAGCTCGACGCCGGAATCGCGGGCCGCCATCATGGCGGAGGCAACGGCGAACTGGGTGGCCCGCCCCATGCGCCGGGCCTGCTTGCGATGCAGGAAATCTTCGGGGTCGAAGTCCCGCACCTCCGCCGCGAGGCAGGCTTGGAACGGTGAGGTATCGAACGAGCTGACCGGTTTGACGGCGCTCTCACCTTTGCTCAATAGATGCCAGAACAGATCGACGGTACAACCCAACGGGGAAATCACTCCCATTCCGGTAATGACGACTCGACGAGAGGTCTGTGGTGTCATGGTGCCCTCCTGTGCTCCGGGGAGCGTGAAAATGTGTGTCGTCAGTGGCTGTGCCATACATGCATGTGCTCGCGATGCGCGTCCGGTAACGTGGAATCGGGATAAAACGTCGCATAGAACTCTTCGTCCAGATGATGCGTCTGACAGGCCACGATGGCCTTGCAGGCATCGGCGTGCGCCGGGAACCGTCCGTAGGTGCCGAGCACGTAGTCGGCAAACGCGATGGTCGCTTCGATGGCGCGCTCGGAATGCTGCGGCACCTGCTGCGCTGCTTTGGGATTGGTCCAAGGCTGTTCGCCGGGCTTTCCATAGGTGCCGTTCGGCCCGAACTTGCTGGCGACCAGGCTGGTCACGGCATCCCTCATCGACGGCACGAACGGCGGGGTGGGGCCCTCCCACACCCGTGGAATACCGACCGGATTGGCGCGCAGGGGCTTGCCCGGCGGGACGACGAAGTGGAATCCGAGGCCGGGGTAGATGTGCGGCTCCATACCGAGGAGGTGACGGCCGCTCCCCACACTCTGGATGCCGCCGCCCAGTCCCAGGGCCTGCTGCATCAGCGAGAGATGCTCGCAAATGATCCCTTGCTCTTGAACGGCGGTTTCGCAAATGCCGGCGTCGAGCTCGCGCAGGCTGAACATTTTGCGCGAGGCGAGATTGTCGTGCAGATGCCCGCCCGCGCTCTTACGGAAAGCATCGAGGCCGCAGGCGGCGTTGCCGTTGTCCGTATCGACGATGAAGTATCCCGTCTCTTCGCTGAACATCGTCAGCAGGAGATTCAGATACAGGAGCGCGATATTGGTGACGGGCATGAATAGTGTGGTGCCGGGGCGGTTCGTATACCACTGATTGAACGGCAGCATGAACGGGGCTTCGCGTGGGATCTCCAGTCGGGTCGATTGGAGTTGCACAACCTCCAGATCCCAGGGATGGTCGGGGCCGGCCGCGTCAGCGACAAAAAACACCCCATCATCGTTGGTATAAAAGAGTTGCGTGCTCTGCGCGGAGCAGGGGCTGGGAACCATGCGGCTCTTGAAGTTCATCAGGGCGTGGCCCTGGCCGGCATTCGTGCCCGGTCGTCCGACAAACTGCATGTCGCCCAGGTTACGCCCGGATCGGCCGATGGCCGCATAGATCAGATATCGTTCTTCTTCCCGGCTCAGCGGGAGGGGGTCATGTTGACTTGTGAATTGCAGCGGGCCGCCGGGCAGGGTCATGCCGCGGCCGAAGCGGCGCGTCTTGCGTTGTTGCAGGAGGTCGAGCAGAGTACATGTGGCGTCCATTGCTGCAGGTTGTGCGGCAAGCTGCTTCATAGGGCCTCTCCTTCCCGGCATCCTAGGGCGGGATGGCCCTGGCCGGTTGTGTGAATAGTGGTGATGCCGGTGCGTCACGCGCGGCATAACGTTGTGTGGGGCGAATGTACGAGAGGCGAGGTCTGGCGTCACCTACCCATCGGGGTAGGCGGGCGCCCTACCCGGCGTCGGTCAACTGATGACGGACGAGGCGGAGCGCGAGTCGGCATGCATCGAGCGATTTAGTCGGATGTCTTGGCCACGGAGTGTGGACAGTCGTCACTGGGCGGTGCGGATGGCACGATGCGATGTTGTTCGCCGGTCTGCCAATAGGCAATGGCGCTCCATCGATTTTCGACCCCGATTTTCTGAAAGACGTTCTTGAGATGAAACTTGATGGTGTTCAAACTGACTTTCAGAATGACGGAGATTTCCCAATTGGTCTTGCCTGCCGCAACCCATCGGAGAATTTCTTCTTCCCGTTTGCTCAGTACGGTTGGCGGCGGGGCAGGTCGTTCCGGATTCCATGCGGAGTGGCATCGCATGTAACTCAGATGAAAATGCGGGGTCAGAATATCGAGCAGGAGCCGGAGTTTGTCGGTCTGTTTCGCATCGAAATTACTGAAGGCGAAGTACGAACAGGCCCCATTCGCTCCGCGCACTCCAGCCGAGAGGCAGGTCTTGATGCCGAAGTCGAGCTTGAGCGAGGTAATGCCCTTGGGCTCGTTGGCGGTCGGTTCATCGGCGCTGGAGGTCACGGTCTGACCAGAGGTGATGAGGCGGTTGACGGCCGGATCGACCACCAATCCTTGGCCCATATACAGTTGGCAGAATTCCCGCGGGTAGGTGGAATGCCCCAGTAAAGGATCGATCCCGTGCAGGAGATCGACGGCGCCGCATCCGGAGAATTCGTAAGGAACCACTTTCTGCACGGCCGAGACGAGTTGCCACACCCTGTCGCTGCGATCGACGGAGCGTGCATCATGCATGATTTCGCCGAGCCGTTGAAATTCCCTGGCGGAAAATGCTGGCTGACTCATGCCGATTCTTCCCGATCAGCGGGGCCGGGTGCGAGTGAGAGCACCCGAGGCCATGAAGATTCAGAAGCGCGGACGTGGTTCATAGTGAGACAGCTGTGCTCTGATCAAACAGGCTGATTGTACTGTCCGCTTGAGCCCGGTATCTAGGGTAACCTGCACCTAGTATAGAGTGCTTAAGGTTTGAACCGCAACGGGGAAGAGGAGGGTCTTGAAAATTGACATGGAGTCGGCGGGAGGCCCGAGTGCCGTCGGGCTAGCGGTGAATCTTCAGGGTCGGCCCGAGCGTCAGCCACTTCGTGGGGCCGAGGGCGGCCATATGCGGTAGGTGGGCCACATACCAGAACACCACATCCTGTTCTTGGACGCCCTGGTTGTCCTCGTCATAACCGAGCTGGCCCCGGGCTCCGAAGACCCAGGGGAGGTCTTCGTCCGGATTGGCCCGACGAATGGCCACGTCGAGGTCGGCGAACGAATCGCGTTCGCCGTCGTCTTGCAGGGGCGCGTAGCCGTCTCCGGGAAGCACCCAGACCCCATGTCCTGTGAGTTGGTCGCGAATAAACCAGGACCGGTGAGTGGCCGTATTCTTCACGTCATTGCGTTCATTGGCATATTTTTTCCATCCCGGCCCCCAACCGCTGTCCGGGCCCCCGTCGTCGCGCACAAAGACCTGATCCATTCCGTTGCCGTTGATGTCGAAATCGAAGCGCCAATAGGGATGGTGGACGTGATCGGTATTGCAGGACAACCCCCGGCTCTGGACGACCGGCCGTAATTCACCGTCTTCGGACAGATGCCAGGATTGGTAAATGTGATACTCCCCGATTCGCGCATAGATGCCCAGTTCCAGCCATTTCATGCCGTTCACCGTCGAGCTTTCGACGCAGACCTTCCGGTCGCCGCAGTTCACGATCGGGACCAGATCCTGCCAGCGCAGTCGGTCTTGAAAGGGGCCGCAGCGTCCGCTGTCGGCGCGGGAGCCGAACCAGGTAAAGGGGTTCCACCAGATGCGTTCCTTCACGTATTTCACGCGCAGGACCGGCATGCTGGCTTTGGCCAGCACCTGTTCACCTCCGTAAGTGACGTTGCGAAGGGCCAGGGCGGTGTTGTCCCGGACTTCGTAATCGAAACTCCAGGCTCCCCACTCGACATGCTCCGATGCGGTGTCGGCTGAGCCGGGTAGCGGCAGCCCGAGGGTGCAGAGCAGTAACACAGCACTCACCGCGAGGCGTCTCATTCCGTATCCTTTCACCGCCTAACGGGGCGGTTCATCTCCTGCGTCCAGCACACGGTCTTCCGTGAGATCGACTTGCGCCCAGTATTTGGGGTCGCCGCCCGGACCGGGGGAGAAGGTGATCCAAATCACCCGATGCCCATACCCGGGGTCGTTTCTGAAGAATCCGCGATCCGGCTGCATCAACAGCCCATGTCCTTGCATCCCTTGCACTTTGCCGGAAAGGCGGCGGTCGGCGCGAGCCAGCTCAATGCCCCGTTGGATGTCCCGGGGGCCTTCGGGGGGTAGATACCCTTCCGTTCGCGACGCGTCCAGAACGGTCGAATCTTTCAGTCGCACATCGACGGCGACGTTATGGCTGTAGCTGAAGTAGGTGAGTTTGGTGAAGCGCGCGGTTGTCCGGCAGCAGCCGAACGACACCTTTCCCCTCGGTGGTACGCGGTCCACATCAATGAATCCCCATCGCTCACCAAGGAGGGCCGCAACTCGAGGATCCGATTCCGCAACCGTTCGTAGGCCCGCGATGTCGGCGGCTGAGAGCACCGCCTCTTGATTGGGTGAGCGAGAGATTCCGGCGTCGAGAGCACTCCCGACCATCTTGGGTTTGATATGCTCGGGGGATTCATCGGACGAGAATTCCAGGACATGTCTGGTCGGGATCTGTGCGGGGAGCGGCTTCTTCGGCACGACGGTTTCCGGATCTTCCGGCCCGAAGGGGCCGCGTGAGGCGGCATCGAGACTGCAGCCTGTGGCGAGAAGAAGCAGCATCATCGCGGATGTCCACATGACCGGTCGAGTTCCCATACGCGTCACACCAATGCCAGTCTGCCGGCCACGCCAAGTGCCAAGCGCGAAATCTGCGCGCCCGCTTTAATGACGGCCGCGCGTTTCTTTCGCGAGGCGGCATCCAGCACGGCCTTCTGGATCAAGTCTTTGTAGCCGCTGATTTCGTCGGCGTCGAAGGGGACGATTTGGGCCACTGTCTCGTTATTGAAGGTGTTGGCCAGTTGCAGGTACAGATTGGAGATCTCCGCGGCATAGATGCCTCGTCGCAGCGGGTCGTTCTTGTAGGTCTCAAACTTCTTCCGCAGGGCGGCGACGGCCTCCAGGAGAGCCGCTTGCCGGACCTTCGTATCGGCCTGACGGCCGACGCTGAACTCCACCGCGCCCAGCTGATCGACCAGCACTTGCGCTTCCTCGCGGGCATTGCCCACGCGGTCGGCCAGTTGTTCGATTTCATTGGTGGCGCTTTCGGCGGTTTCCATCAGCTGCTTGATCAGATTGTCGTTGTCTTGGAGGAAAGTGACCACCCCCTCGATGCTGCGGTTCATAGCGGCCTCCGTTACTGTCCGTCGTCTTTCTTCAATCGATCGAGGAGTTCCACCAGGTCGGCGGTAAATAGTTGGGCACGATCCAGTCCGCCGATGCGCAGAATTCTCGCACCGACGACTTCTTCCAGGGCATCGTTCACGGTTCGCGAGTGATCCAGGATCTCCATGATCTGGCCGGACCGGTCGGGGGCCTGGTCAAGGACGGCCGTGACGAACTCGGGATCGACGGATGCGAGGGCCGTTTGTTTGGCGAATCGATGCACCTGGGCATGCAGCGTCGCCGTCCGTTTCCATGAGTCGTTCAGGGCATTGGCGGTATCGCGCAGACCGCAGAAATCTTCTTCAAATTGATTCCAGACCGCCTTCTCGAGTCCCTGCGCATCGGCCATGTAGATGAGGCTGGTGAGGTAGGCGGCGGCATAGGCGGCGTCTCCCTTCTTTGTGGTGAGATTCCGGAAAGAGGCCAGGGCGAACCGATGTTTGGTTTCCTGTATCTGGAGGGATTTGAAACTCTCGTGCAGCGAACTGCGGGCTTGTTCGAGGAACTTGATGCGGGCCTCGGTTTCCTTCTGGAAGAGATCAATGTTGGTCTGCGCCGCGTCGATCTTGGTGCCTTCCAGTTGAATAAGGTCGCGTACCGACCGACTGTGGATCGAATGGCAACCGGTGGCCATGAGGAACAGTATGGCGACGGACAGGAACGTCACGCCTCGTGTGAGCATGGAGGGCTCCTTCTTCCGGCCGACTATGCGGCGGGTCATCGGCGCACCGTGCGGAGCGCGTCGGCAAGCGACTGGGTGTCGTTCCGGCTGAGGGTGACGTCGATGTCCAGGTACTGCTTGATGATGCCGTTGATCCGGCGTAGTGCTTCGACATTATTCCGGTACTGGTCGAACGCCGTGAGATCGAGAGCCTGCGGGGCCTTGGAATCGGAGGCCACGCGCTGCTCGATCCGCGAGATCAGTTCGGGAATTTGCTGAATGAGATGACTCATGTCCCCGGAGCCGGCGAGAAAAACAGGCTGCCCGTTCCCGCCCTTGCGTTCGGGGAGAGATTTGAGGCGCATGGCATTGACCACAGCCAGGACATCGGGACCCAGCACCTCGGCATCGTCGTTGGCGAGGGTGGCATCCGGGATGTCGGTCAGCCTGGGATTGGTCGTGGCCCATTGCAAGGCCAGATCCAGCTTGAGGCGGGTCTGGACATAGCGGAACCACTGTACATGGCGGCGGTTGATATTGCCGACCAGTTCCCGATACTGCTGCATGAGCTGTTCATTCTCGGTATAGGCCTGATCCTTGGCCGCCAGCGCCTGCTTGACCTCCGGCGGGGTGGTGCAAGCGGCGAGCGACGCAAAGACCAACATGCAAGCGATGCGCAACATCCTCATTGGGATGCCTCCCCATTATCGTCTTAAGTCGGATGCCCGCAGAGAGACGCAAACTACGTACCTGACAAGCATTCGTTTCGCCCCGCACGAGGCCGGTGCAGAAGCCGCATATTAAAGGAGAAAACGGGCTTGTTCCACTGTGAGGCATCGCCGGGGCGGCGGATCGAGCGTACCTATTCAGATACGGGTGTATCGAACCCAATACAGTGTATGCGAAGTCCCCGTCGGTATTGCGCGAGCCCGCATCATCCATGACGGTTCGTCGCGAAATCGTCCCGCCACGTCGCGAGCCAGTCGGCCGAAGGCTTGTCGCAGCAGTGGATCGGCGATTGCAGCAGAAGCGTTCATGAATAATGTAGGTTAGGATGGGGTGAGGGCTTTACGTAGGGCGGCGACGGTGGAGACATCGAGGCCGGCGGACCGGAGTTCGTCGTCGGTGGCGGTGGCGACCCGTTGGAGGCTGCCGAATTGCTTCAGCAGCCGTTTGCGGCGAGTGGCGCCGATGCCGGCGATCTGGTCCAGTTCGGATGACAGCAAAGCCTTGCCTCGCAAATTCCGGTGATAGGTCAGGGCGAAACGATGGGCTTCGTCGCGAATGCGCTGGACCAGGTGGGTAGCCGGGGAGGTCGGCCGCAGGACGATGGGGTTTTTCCGGCCGGGGAGAAAAATCCGTTCGTCTTTCTCGCCGCGGGCCTTGGCCAGACCCATGATGGGAATCTGATCCTGTCCGACCTGTTTTAGCCCTTCGAGTGCGGCGCTCAACTGGCCTAGCCCGCCGTCGATAAGGATCAGGTCCGGACGGGCGAGATCTTCGGTCGCGCCGTATCGCCGCATCACGGCTTCCTGCATGCTTGCAAAGTCGTTCGCCCCCTCCACTGTCTGAATCCTGAATTTGCGATAGTCGGATTTCTTGGCTTGACCGTCTTCCCACACGACCAGCGAGGCAACCGATTGATTGCCCAGGATGTTCGAAATGTCGAAGCCTTCAATCCGGCGAGGGACCGTGTCGAGGCGAAGCAGACGTTTGAGTTCAGCCGTCGCTTGCCGGTCCAGTGCCTCATTGCGGAGATGATCGGCAACGGCCGCGGCGGCATTTTCTTCCGCGAGGAGGACTAGTTGATGCTTGGCGCCCCGTTCCGGAGCCAGGAGACGCACGTTGTCGCCGCGTTTCCCGCTCAGCCACTGTTCGATCAGCGGGGCCTCGTCGAGGGTTGTGGGGACCAGCAGTTCCTTGGGCGGTTGCCCGTCCTTGTTGTAGAACTGCTCGATGGCCGAACGCACGAGTTCCTCGTCGCTCGAGTCGGCGGATTGAGGCCAGAAGAAATCTTGTCGTCCGATCAACAAGCCTCCGCGCACGAACAGGAGTTGGAGATCCGCAGCAGCGCCTTGACGGGCCAGCCCGATCACATCCTGGTCGGTTGTGCTGACCTGGGTGATGCGCTGTTTTTCCAGCGTGCGTTCGACGTTAAACAGGCGATCACGCAACCGGGCTGCCTCCTCGAACTCTTCCCGTTCCGCCGCCCGCTCCATGTCCTCACGCAGGCTGTCCAGTAGTTCCCGGTCCCGCCCTTCGAGAAACTGGCGAACCTGTTTGACGATCTGGTGGTATTCCTCCCGCGACTGGTTACCGGTGCAGGGAGCCATGCAGCGTTTGATCTCGAACTCGATGCAGGCCCGGTCGGCCCGGCCGTCGATGTCGATTTCACAGGTGGCCAACGGAAACGCTTTGCGGATGACCCTCAGTGTTTCACGGAGTGCCCCGGCCGGGGTGTAAGGTCCGTAGTAGAGGGCTCCGTCTTTCTGCACCCGCCGGACGATGGAGAGGCGCGGAAAGTTCTCTTTGATCGGCAGGCGAAGATAGGGGTACTGCTTGTCGTCACGCAGGACGATATTGAAGCGCGGTCGATGGCGCTTGATCAGATTGCTTTCGAGGATCAGCGCTTCCAGCTCGGAGCGGGTGACTATGGTTTCGAGGTCGGCAATCTCATTGACGAGCAGGGCGGTCTTTGGCGTCTGGTCGCTGCCTCTCTGAAAGTAGGAGCGGACCCGGTCCGCCAACACGGCGGCTTTTCCGACGTAGAGGATCTCCCGCTTCGCGTTTCGAAAGAGGTAGCAGCCCGGTTGCTCCGGCAGGTGATCGAGCTTGGATTGGAGCGTCTCGGTCGTCATACGTCAGCCGTCATCCGTCAATCGTAAGAATAGCAGGAACCGTAGTCCTTTATCTTCCCGTTTGACGAATGACGCGTGACGGCGAGTTCCTATCCTGCTTCAGCGCAACATCCGCACGAACGACGGACTCAGAGTGCCCCGGGCGACCTCTGCGACCGGGCCTTTCATCGTGAGGCTGAAGTCCTGGGCGACCTCGATGTTGAGCGTGCCGCCTGGCATCTTGACCGTGACCGGTCCCTTCACCAGACCGAGACGGACGGCGGCGCTGGCGGCCGCGCAAGAAGACGATCCGGAGGCCTGCGTTTCACCGGCGCCGCGCTCCCAGATCAGAATAAAGATTTCTTTCGGGCCGGTGGGCACCGCGAGTTGGACGTTGGTTCGTTTCGGAAAGAGGGAATGGTTTTCGAGCGCAGGTCCCAGCGTGAGAAGGTCCTCCCTCGTCCAGGTTTCGCCAGGCTGTTTAAAAATCACGCAGTGGGGGTTACCGACGCTGACACCGGTGAATTGCAACGACCGCCCGGCGGCTTCGATAGGTTGCTGGATCAGTTCATCGACCGTGACTGTGCAGGGGAGGGCGCCCGGTTGAAACGTCGCCCGGCCCATTTCGACCGTAGCGGCAGCGGCATCGCCGTGGCGGTCGAGATGGAGGGCAATGGAGACCAAGCCCCCCTTGGTTTCGACGGTGAAGGCTCGCTTCTTGGTTTTGCCGGTGGCATGCAGGTAGCGGGCGAAGATGCGCAGGCCATTGCCCGATTTTTCGGCCTCGCTGCCGTCGGGATTGTAGATGCGCAGGCCGAAGTCGGCTTTCTTCGAGGGGACCAGCGCCAGGATTCCGTCGCTGCCTAGTCCCCAGTGGCGATCGCAGATGCCGCGGATTTTGCCGGGGGTGAGTTTGAACGTCAGTTCAGTGGGATCCATCACCACATAGTCGTTGCCGAGTCCATGTCCGCGGAAAAACCCGTTCTTCATGCTCTGCTCCTTTGAGGGGGATCGTCATGCGTCGAACGTCAATCGTCATCCGTGATGTGTGAGGAAGAAGGTACTTCGGCGGGCGTGAGCCCGTCAATACGCTGAGGAGTCCAAGAAGGGGATCTTGCGAATGACGTGTGACGAATGACGGAGGCTACGCCGTTGCCATGCCCGGCGGGCGTTCGATGAGTTCCACTTCGTAGCCGTCCGGCGCGTCGATAAAAATAAAGCGGCTACCGGAAAACGTTTTGGTCGGGCCGTCGGTGATTTTCACTTGCTTGGCTTCCAGCGCCCGGATCGTGTCGTCCAGGTTCTCGACCTGAAAGGCGAGGTGCACCAGGTCTTCCTGCACGGTCACCGGTCCGCTGGCGGGAAAGCTGCACAGTTCGATCAGTTCTTCACTGTTAGGAACTTTGAGAAATGCGAGGTGCGACCCCCGCGGCGAGACCTTGCGCTCCAGCACCTCCAGGCCCAATACGTGCTGATAGAAGCGGATCGTTTGATCCATGTCGCTGACCCGCATGCGGGTGTGCAATAGCTTTGTGACGCGCATTCTCGGTGCTCCTGGTTCGGCTGCTGAAAACAGTCCCCAGCGGCGTTCTCAGTCGTTCGAACCCCTCACCGTACCCTGCCCGCGTACGCCTCGGGGTCCGCACTCCTTGCGGCCTTGCTGGAAACTGTTTTGAGCAGCCTGCATTGTATCTGTACTAATAATTAGGAAAAGAACCACCATATCGAAATTCCTAGTAGAGCCCAGAACATCAATCCGATCACGCTGCAGAGAGTTTCATGACGGTCTGCGTTGGTGCCGGTGAGGGTGATTAGTCCACGTCCTGTTCCATAACAGAGAATCTCCACAAGGAACTGATATAGGAATTCAAAAATGATCTGGAGCATTGCAACATCTTGCTTCAGGTCGTTCTCGCCGGCCCGGTCGTCTTGCGCAGCAGAATTTCGGCGTAGCCGGGGATGAGAAAGTTCGGCATGGGGCCGATTTCCTTATAGCCCTGCTTGCGGTAGAAGGCTCGCGCGCCCTCGTTGAAGTCCGACACGCAGGCAAACATATTGTTGGCCCGCGCGAAGGTGAGCGATTCGACGTGGGACAGCAATTGGCCGCCGAGCCCCTGGCCGATCGCCGACGGGGCGATCCCGAGCAATTCCAGATAATCGCCGAATAGGAATTTTCTGCGCACGATGGCGATCCCCAGGACGTTTCCATCGACCTCCAGGACGAATGCATCTCGCCCGGCGGGCATCGGCGCAAAGATGCGGTTCCAATCGACGGCGTTGAAACCGAGCCGTTTCCAGGGGTCAGAGCCGGTCAAAATCCCGACCACGGGATCGCGATCCTCCGCTCGCATGTCGCGAATTATGGTGTGGGAGTGGTCGTCGATTGGTTGCATCGTAAGAGGTCCGATACGGTCATCGGGGTCAGGCCCTTGGCCGGCAAGAGAGTGGCGGCCAGGGTTTCGGTCACTTCGCGGGTATGTTTGCCCTTGCCGTTGGCATGCATGACGATCACACTGCCCGGTTTCATGCGTTTCTGAACACGAGCCATGATCGCTTCTGCCGCCAGTGTCGGGTCGGGATCGCCGGATTCGATATTCCACAGGATGAACTTGAGCCCCAGGGTTTTCACGGTTTCAACCGTTTGGTCGTTATATTCACCGTACGGAGGCCGGAACAGGGCGGCCGGGTGTCCGTATTTGGTCTTGAGCAGGCGCACCGGCCCCATAATCTCCCGTTGCTGCTCCTCGGCTTCATGCATCGGCAAATGGGCATGCACCTCACCGTGGGTGCCGATTTCGAAGAACGGCACGGCGAGCAGCTGCTTGACCTCCGCATCGTGCTTAACCATCCAGCGGCCGGACATGAAAAATGTCGCCGGCACCTTATGCTCGATGAGGAAGTCGATCAGCTCCCGGTCGAATCCCGACGCCGTGCGTACGGGGCAGAGATCGTAGGTCAAAGCCACGGCCGGGCAGGATGCCGGCCCCGCCTTGATGACCTGCGCCTCCGCGAGAATGGCCTGAAGGGCGAGTGCCATTCCGCAGAACACCGATAGCTTGATCCAGCACTGCTTGCCACGCATGGGCGCAGTATACCCGAAGGCACGAAGCGGCGATAGTTGACGCTCTGTCCGGGTGGCTGCTACGGTGAAACCATGCAGGGCCCAGACTGGAAAATTGGCCGTATGTTCGGGATTCCGATCCACGTGCACGCCTCGTGGCTCTTTGTCTTTTTCTTTGTGACCTGGTCGTTGGCGACGGGCTATTTACCCGACGTGCTGCCCGGTCTCACCGGGCCGCGATACTGGGCGATGGGCAGCGTGGCGGCCATCCTATTGTTCGTGTCCGTGTTGCTGCATGAGCTCGGTCATTCCCTGGTCGCGCTGAGGTATCGGATTCCGATCAGTCAGATTACGCTGTTTATCTTTGGGGGTGTGGCGCAGATGCGAAAGGAACCGCCGCACCCTCGGGCTGAGTTTTTGATTGCGATTGCCGGCCCGATCGTGAGCTTTCTTCTCGCCGGCCTGTGCATCGGCCTGGTCGCGCTGTTGGAGTTCCTTCCGACCGGATCCTCCGTGCACGGGTTGGTGGCATTGGGGACGCTGCTCGGGATGGTCAACACTCAGCTGGGCCTGTTTAATTTGCTTCCGGGTTTTCCACTGGACGGCGGTCGCGCCTTGCGGGCCGGTTTGTGGGCCTGGAGTAGGGACTTTTACCGCGCGACAAGCCAGGCGGCATTGGTAGGGTTGTTGTTCGGCGTGAGCTTCGGCCTCTTCGGAGCCTTTCTCCTTGTCGGGGCTCTTTCCGGTACCGTCTCCGGAGCCTTGGCGAGCAGCGGGGGGTGGATCGTGTTGCTGGGGGCGTTCTTGTTCGCCGCCGCGCGTGGGAGCCGGAAGCAGGCCGCTATCCGCGGGGCACTGGCGTCGGTGCCGGTTCGTGAGTTGATGGTCGGCAACGTCGTGGCCTTATCTCCCGACACCACGTTGGAGGAGGCCGTGAACCAGTATTTTCTCCCCTACGGCTACGGAGGGTTCCCCGTGGTGCAGGACGGCCGGCTGGTCGGTGTCGTGGGGGTGCGCGATGTGCAGACGGTGAGCAATGGGCTCTGGGCCTTCCGCCGGGTGGCCGATATCATGCAGACCTCCAGCGACGACATGGTGGTGTCGCCGGATCTCTCGGCGATGCAGGCGTTGGAGCAGATGTTGGCGCTGGGGGCCGAGCGGCTCGTGGTCGTTCAAGACGGGCAACTGCTGGGCCTGGTGACGCGCGCATCCATCGGACACTTCATTGAGCAGCGACATCCTTCCGGCACGGGTTCCTCCTCCTAACAGATCAGGAGCAGGTCCACATGCGGTCTTCCTTCTCCGCCCATGCTCCAACGCATCAGACGATTCTCGTCCGATCAGGAGTGGCGCCGTTGCTTCACAAGGGCGGCTCAGCGATGCAGCTCGACCGGAGGCTGAGGCAGGGACGGCCGTCTGCATTGGCATTCGTGGGTCACAACTGCGCCGAGGAGCACCAGCGCCGAGGAATAGTAGACCCAGAGCATGAGGAGCACCACTTCGAGCAATGACCCGTACAGTTGTGTGTAGACGGCGGCATCTTCCAGATAGGTCACGAACAGGGCTTTGGCAGACACCCATAAGAGACTGAATACCACCCCTCCGATCGTCGCCTCCCGCCACGTGGGCCGCTGATGCGGAAGAAATCGATAGAGACAGGTGACGGAGGCGAACGCGAGCAGGAACGGGAGCGAATAGGCGATCAAAAAATCATGGGCGGCGATGGCGACCAGGTTCATGCCGAGGAAGCGTGGCGCATAGGCCGTCAACAGCTCGATCGCTTGCGTGGCGACGAAGGAGATCAGCGTCAAGAAACCCAACATCCAGATCAACGCGACCGCCACCAGCGTGGAAATCAGCGGATGCCGCTTGGCCGCCGTGCCGAACACCGTGTTCATGGCGTAGTCCAATTCATAGAATACCAGTGCGCTGAACCAGCCGAACGCGAGAAACACCGCCCAGCGGACTTCTTCCTGTTCTGCCACGCGGCGAATATCCCTGGCCAGGCGTTCCCCCATGCTGGGAAGAAAGCCTTTCAGGAACCCCAGGAGGAATTGATACCCGATCACATCCTGGCTGACGATGAAACTGATGCCGTAGAGCAACAGGAACACCATGGGGAACAGCGACAGCAGGGAGTAGAAGGCCAGGGAGGCGGCCAGGCTGGGACAGCCTCGCCGGCGAAAGGTGTCGAAGACGTTGGAAAGAAACGACAGATCAGTCATGCAACCCTGGATGGTGTGAACTCGATGTGCTACGACACATGGCCCGGTCCGGTGCGGAGCGCGGTGTGAGGACGGCGGCGTGACGTCGTCGCAGGAGTGTGGACGCCACCGCATGACGAACGATTCGGGAACTACTTCAAGAGCGGCGCGGCCTGGCTGGCCAACGACCAGAGGCCATTGGGGAACAGACCCAGCAGCACGACGCCGGCGAGCGCGCAGGCCAGAACCAATGACAGGGCCGGAGAGGTTTCCAGCCGTGAATGGGTGGCAATGGCACCCTCGGCCTCGCGCATATACATGACCATTACGACGCGCAGGTAGTAGAAAGCTGAAATTGCGGCGAAAATGACGGCCACGATCGCCAGCCATGTCATGCCCCCGTTCACCGCGGCCATAAAAATGTAGAACTTGCCGATGAAGCCTGCGGTCGGGGGAATGCCGGCCAGCGACACCATGAACACCAGCATGAAAAACGCGGTGAGCGGTTCGCGTTTGGCCAGCCCGGCATAATCTTCGATCTGGTCGCTTTCCTGTCCCTCTTTACGCAACATGCCGATCAGGGCAAATGCTCCCAGCGTCATGAACGAATAGATGGCGATATACAGCAACACGCTTGCGAAACCGGTCGAGGCCCCTTTGCCGCTGTGGCCGCCTGCCACCACGACTCCGATCAGGGCATACCCGGCATGGGCGATGCTGGAGTAGGCCAGCATGCGTTTGATGTTAGTCTGGACGATCGCCACGAGGTTGCCCAACGCGAGGGTCGCCAGGCAGATCACGGTAAACAGGACCGACCAATCGGCGCTGGCTGCTCCCAGGCCCTCCACGAACACCCGGAGGAAGGCGCCGAAACTGGCGGCTTTCGAGGCGACGGCCATAAACGCCGTCACCGCGGTCGGGGCTCCCTGATAGACGTCCGGGGTCCACATGTGAAAAGGCACCACGGCCATTTTGAATCCGAATCCGACCGCGAGCAGCACCAGCGCCATGGAGAGGAGCGGATCTCCGGTGCCATGGGTGATGATCGCGGCTGCAATGGCGGACAGGCCTGTGCTGCCGGCCAGGCCGAACAACAGCGAAATGCCGTACAACAAAATTCCAGAAGAGAAGGCGCCCAGCACGAAATACTTGGCCGACGCCTCCAATGATCGCGCTTCTGTCCGCTTAAGTCCGGCCATCACATAGAGCGAGAGGGACATCAACTCGGTTCCGAGGTAGATGGTCAACAGATCGGCGCCGGACACCATGACCATCATTCCGGCCAGTGCGAGCAGGATGAAACCGTAGTACTCCCCGATACTCAGGCGTTCGGCTTTGAGATACGCCAGGGAGAGCAGCACGGTGAGTCCGGTGACGATGTACAGCAACAATTTCCAGAATGCCGCATAGGCATCGATCACGACCATGCCGCTGAACGCGGACACACGATCCGTCATCTGAGAGGAGGTCAGGCCGATGCATATGGTCAGCGCACCTAATGTCAGCCAGACGAGGACGTCTTTTTTGGAGGCTTCAAGGATGGGATCCAGTGCCAAAATGAGACAGGCCGTCCCGATGACGATGAGTTCCGGAAGGATTGTGAGGAGGTCCTGGAGTGGAAAGGTCATCGTCCCGCCGCCTGTTCAGAGGATGAGGGGGAAAGGATTGCCGCGATCGTGGCCGTCGGCTTGTCCCCTGTGACCGGACTCAGCTGCTGCTCGGCTGCCACCGCCGGATTCTTCGCACCGCCAAGCAGATGGGTGACGCTGGCATGCATGCGGCTCAATAACGGGTTTGGAAAAATTCCCAGCGCGAACACGAGCACGATCAACGGGATCAGTGTTGCCGTCTCGCGGGCATTCAGGTCCAGCAGGTGCGAGCGATGCGCGGCGGCCGGGGTGCCGAAGACCACTCGCTGCATCAGCCAGAGGATGTAGGCCGCGGCCAGGATCACCCCCAATGCGGCCAGGGCCGTGGCAAATTGACTCCAGACGAACGTGCCGGCCAGGACGAGAAATTCGCCGACGAAACTGTTCGTGCCCGGAAGCCCCAAGGACGACAGGGCAAAAATCATCAGAAAGAGTGCATAACGCGGCATCGGCCCGGCCAGGCCCGTATTGTCCTGAATCTGGCGGCTGTGGGTCCGTTCGTAGATGATTCCGACACACAGGAAGAGGCCTCCGGTGGTGATGCCGTGATTCACCATTTGCATGATTGCCCCTTCGATGCCTTGAAT
Organism: Nitrospira sp.; assembly: GCA_024998625.1. Lineage (GTDB taxonomy): Bacteria > Nitrospirota > Nitrospiria > Nitrospirales > Nitrospiraceae > Nitrospira_A. Next base: position 156,149 of record JACOEL010000003.1, read on the forward strand.
ATTCAGAACAAAGATTCCCAGGGTGACGAAGCCCATGTGGCTGACGCTGGAGTAGGCGATGAGTTTCTTGATGTCCGTCTGGGCCAGGGCCATGTAGGCGCCGTAAATGATGGCGATGATCGAAAGCGCGATCATCGGCTTGGTGAAGCTCACGGTGGCGTCCGGCAACATCGGCAGGGTGAAGCGAAGAAAGCCGTACGTGCCCATTTTCAACAGGACACTCGCGAGAATCACGCTGCCTGCCGTTGGTGCCTCCACGTGCGCATCAGGCAACCAGGTATGGAAGGGAAACATCGGCACCTTCACCGCGAAAGCGGCGAAGAAGGCGAGGAACAGCCACATCTGAAGCGAGGCGCTGTAGGTCCCGCGGCTCAACGCCAGGATGTCGAAGGTATGCCCGCCCTGGAAATACAGGGCGAGGATCGCGACCAGGAGCAGCACGCTGCCGGCCAGGGTGTAGAGGAAAAATTTGATCGCTGCATAGAGGCGGTTGGGACCGCCCCAGACGCCGATGAGCAGATACATCGGGATCAGCATGGCTTCCCAGAACACATAGAACAGCACGAAGTCTAGGGCGACGAACACTCCCAGCATGGCCGTTTCCATGACCAGCAGCATCGACATAAACAGCTGGACGCGTTTGTCGATCGCCGTCCAGGACACGGTGACGCAAACGGGCATCAGGAATGTCGTCATCAACACCAGTGGAAAGCTGATGCCGTCGAGGCCCAGGCTGTATTGCACCGACGGAGAACTGATCCAGGCGGCTCGCTCTACGAACTGCATCCCGGCGGTGGAGGAATCGAAGAGCCACCAGAGCGGCAGCGAGAGTGCAACGTCGGCGACGGTCACGCCGAGCGCCAGCCAGCGAGCGGACTCTGCCCTCACCAACAGGCACAATAGGGCTCCTGCCGACGGCAGGAAGACGATCAGGCTCAGCCAGGGAAACGAGGTCACGAAGGCGTCCTTCTGTTGCGCGTCAAACTAGAACAGCAAATACACCGTCAGAATCACCACGGCGCCCAGCGTCATGCCGAGCGCATAATGTTGCGTTTGTCCGCTCTGCGTCAGGCGGATGAACCAGCCGCCCCAGGCAATGGCGCGAGCGACTCCGTTGACTGCCCCGTCGATAATCGCGACATCGACATGTTTCCAAAGCCCCTGCGCCGCCGACAGGGTCGGGCGTACCAGCGAGCGGTCGTACGCTTCATCGACATACCATTTGTGAAGCGATAACTCATAGGCTGCTCGCCACTGCTGCGCGAGCCGGTCCGGCAACGTCGGATTCAGCACGTACAGGTAGTAGGCCGCTCCGATCCCCGTGAGCCCCATCAACGTGGCGACCGCCATGATGCCGTAAGCGGCCGAGCTTTCGTGATGGCCGGCAGCTCCTTCGCCATGGAAGACCGGCTCCAGGAATGCGGGAATGCCAAGATATCCGGCGACGATGCTCAGGACGGCTAGGACCATCAGCGGAGCGGTCATGGTGGTCGAGGGTTCGTGGACATGGCCCGCGTGATGCGGATCGACGCGGGATTTTCCCCAGAAAGTGACGAAGACCAGGCGGAAACTATAGAAGGCGGTCAGTCCTGCCGTCAGCAGTCCGCAGATCGTCAGCACCTGCCCCAAGGGACCGGATGACCAGGAAGAGACTAGTAGGTCGTCTTTGCTGAAGAATCCGGCGGTGAGCGGGAATCCTGCCAGCGCAAGTGATCCCACCAGGAATGTCCAATAGGTGACCGGCAGTTTACCTTTCAAACCGCCCATGTGGCGCATGTCTTGTTCATGGTGCAAGGCGATGATCACCGACCCGCAGCCCAGGAACAGGAGCGCCTTGAAGGCGCCGTGGGTGAGCAGGTGGTACATGCCGGCGCCGTAGGCGCCCAAGCCGCAGGCCATCACCATATAGCCCAGCTGGCTCATCGTCGAATAGGCCACCACGCGTTTGATGTCGGTCTGGGTCAGGGCGATGGTGGCGCCCAGCATCATGGTCAGCCCGCCGACCAGCGCCACGACCGTCATGGCCGTGGGAGACAGGTTATACAGCGGCGAGAGGCGCGCGACCATGAAGACACCGGCGGTGACCATGGTGGCGGCGTGAATCAAGGCCGAGATCGGGGTCGGACCTTCCATCGCGTCGGGGAGCCAGACGTGCAGCGGGACCTGCGCGGACTTCCCCACCGCTCCGGTAAAGAGCAGGAGGCAGATCATGGTCATGACCGAGACCTCCCAGGTGCCGCCGAAGGGGCCGAGGAGATTCGTGGTCTTGGAAGCCAGGCCCTGCGCGTGCGCGAACACGGTGGCGTAATCGAGCGAGCCGAAGGAGTACCAGACGAGGAACAGGCCGAGGATGAAGCCGAAGTCTCCCACACGATTGACCAGGAAGGCCTTCGTGGCGGCGGCACAGGCGCTCGCCCGTTCATACCAGTGGCCGATCAGCAGGTAGGAGCAGAGTCCCACCGCTTCCCAGAAGACGAACAACTGGAGCAGATTGTCCGCCATCACCAGCATGAGCATGGAGAAGGTGAACAAAGCGATATAGGCAAAGAAGCGGGCGTAGCCCGGTTCGCCATGCATGTAGCCGATCGTGTAGATGTGCACCAGCGTGCTGACGGTGGTGACCAGAATCAACATGACGGCGGTGAGGCGATCGATGGAAATCCCGATGTGAATGTCCAGGGTGCCGGAGGTCAACCAGGTGTAGAGGGGCACGTTGATCGCCTGGCCTGTGGCCACGTCATGCAACGCCAGGAGCGAGAGCAGGAACGAACCCACCATGGCCGGAACCGCCACCAGGTGCGCACGGTCCTTGATCCACTGTTCGCCGATACCGACGATCAGAAAGGCGAACAACGGCAGAAATGGAATCAACGCATAGAGCATGGTCGGCGTAGTCGGTCTAACGTTTCAATAGGTTCAGGTCGTCGATATAGATGGATGAATGCGCTCGGTGAAGGGCGATGATGATGGCCAGGCCCACGGCCACTTCCGCCGCCGCCACGGTCAAGGCGAAAAAGACGAACACCTGCCCCGCCACATTGTGAAAGTATTCGGAAAAGGCCACGAAATTGATGTTCGTGGCATTCAGCATCAATTCGACCGACAGCAGGATCACGATGATGTTGCGCCGGATCAACACGCCCACCACACCGGTGAGAAACACGAACCCGCTCAGGATCAAATAGTAGGATAAGGGTACAGCCATGGGACTACCGGTTGTTACTGCGCGGGTTCATTGATGCCCTTCTTCGCCAGGATGATGGCCCCGATCATGGCCACCAGCAGGATCAACGACGCGACCTCGAAGGGGAACAAATAGGTCGAGTACAGGGCTTCCCCGATCATTTCCGTATTGCCGGGTCCTGCGACCGGATCTGCCGTAGCCGCTGGGGCTATCGCGCTGGTCTGCGACTTGATGAACAGCAGAATCACTTCGGTACACAGCATCACCCCAAGCAATCCCGCCAACGGGAGCTGGTTGTGGTAGCGCTCTTCTGACTTAATGCTCAGCAGCATGACCACGAAGAGGTACAGCACCAGGATCGCGCCGGCATAGACGACGATCTGCACCGCGGCCAGGAACTCCGCATGCAGGGTGACATAGAGCCCCGCCACGTGAAAAAACATGATCAGCAGGGACAACGCGCTATAGACCGGATTTCGCAAAGCGACCACTAGCAGGGAGGTGGCTGCGATCACCGCCGCGAAATAGAAGAAGAAAATGTGGTCCATGCGTCAGTCGTCTCTTCCGAATCAGATGAAAGTCCTGCCCCCTGTTGTCCTTGTGCCTTGCCCGGTGGCAGCCTGTTCCGCCTCAGTCGTCTCGGTGTGGGGGGCCAGCACGGAGGACGAGGCGGGTGGCCTAGTTCTCCTTTTGCGGGAGATGCTTGAAGGTGACGTTGAAAAACGCCACGTTCGGATGCTGCAGCTCGAGGCGTTTTTCCCGGACGGGAAACGAACGGTCGCCGATGGCGAGCAGTTGTTGCTTGTTGAGATGCAGCTGGCGCTTATCGTAGACGGCCCATTCAAACTCGCGAGTCATGCCCAGGGCATCCACGGGACAGGCGTCAACGCAGAGGCCGCAGAACAGGCAGCGCGTCATATCCATGTAGTATTCCTTCGAATACCGTTTGGTCGGTTCTCCGGGGACTTCGCCGCTGACGACCCGGATAACCCGCGAGGGACAGGCTGCTTCGCACAGGTCGCAGCCCACGCATTTTTCCGTCCCGTCGTCATACCGCAGCAGGGCCAGCATGCCCCGGTAGTTGTCGGGCAGCAGCCGCTTCTCATGCGGGTATTGCAGCGTAATCGGCTTGTAGTTGAGCAGGTGCGTCAGTGTCGCCTTCATGCCCACCAGGAGCTCATAGAAGGTCAGCGTCTTCAGCCAGTCGCTGAACGACGGTTTCCGCTTGGGTTGCGTTGTGACGGCGACGTTCATTTCGCTCCGTTACCGCGGGAAGAAGTAGGCGGCAATGGCCGTCAGGACGATGTTGCCCAGCGCGATCGGGAGCATCACTTTCCAGCCGAATCGCATCAATTGGTCGTACCGCAGGCGGGGCAGCGTCGCCCGCAACCAGAAGAACAGGAATAGGAAGAAGTAGACCTTCGCGGCAAACCAGACGACGTTTTCAATCCAGGCCAGGCTGTCCAGCCCGATGTGTCCCAGGATGGTGCCGGGATAGGGCGCGTTCCATCCGCCGAGGAACAGCGCGGCCGCGACGCAGGACACCAGAATCATGTTGGCGTATTCCGCGATGAAGAAAAAGGCAAAGCGCATGCCGCTGTATTCGGTAAAGAAACCCGCGACGAGTTCGCTTTCCGCTTCCGGCAGGTCGAACGGCACCCGGTTCGTTTCAGCGACCGATGAAATGACGTAGACCACGAAGGCAAAAATCTGCGGGAAGGGCATGGCAATGACAAACCAGTTCCAGAACCCGCCGGCCTGCGCTTCCGTGATTTTTACGAGGCTGAGCGAGCCGGACAGCAGAATGACGCCCACGATCGCCAGGCCGACGTTCAATTCGTAGCTGATCACCTGCGCAGCGGAGCGGAGTCCGCCGAGGAGGGAATATTTGCTGTTCGAAGACCAGCCGCCCAGGATGATCCCGTAGGCGCCGATCGAGGCAAAGGCCAGGATATAGAGGATGCCGATGTTGATGTCGCTGATCACGAACGGCTTGATCTGCATGCCGAACAATTCGATGGTCAGGCTCGGGCCGAAGGGAATGACCGCAAATCCGATCATGGCCGGCACCAGGGCTAGAATCGGTGCGAGGGTGAAGAGGAATTTATTGGCTCCCGCCGGGATGATGTCTTCTTTGAAGAACAGCTTGAGCCCGTCGGCGATCGGCTGCAGCACCCCGTAGGGGCCGACTTCCATCGGGCCCATGCGATCCTGCATCCATCCGAGGACTTTCCGTTCCGCGAGGGTGAGGACCATGACGGTCAGCATCACCACCCCCATTACCGCGGCGATTTGAGCCAACGACACCGCCAGTCGTAATCCGATTTCCATAACAGCAATACTCCTCGTCCCGTCCTACGAGACCTTCGCGAGAGACACGTGCGCGAGCTTAAAATAGGGGATTTGAGTCCGGGGATCAATCGTCCATTCAGCGAGCTGTTTGGCCTCGCCGTCGAAATGCTCCGGAAACCACAGCAGGCCGGCCGGCACCCGTTCGCGAATCTTGACCGTCGTAGTGATGGTGCCGCGTGAGTTGGAGACCGTGACCTGCCCTCCCTCCACCAGCCCGAGCTGAGCTGCATCCGCCGGATTGATGGAGAGGAACCCTTCCTGCTGCAATTGGAGAAGCCCCTTGGAGTGGGTGGACAGTTTCCCGGAGTGAAACAGTGTTTGCACGAACATCAGCGTAAACGGGCCGTCGTTGGTCTGCCGGGGCTGGCTCGCGGCATAGCGCGTGGCCACATCACCTGCAAAGCCCTCAGTCAAATAGCGGCTCAGCACGGCCTGATCCACCTTGGGTGGCGTAGGAGTCGGTCCTAACAGGCCATAACCGGGGATGACCGTCCGAATCTCTTTCAGGATCTCCCGCGCGTCGCCATATTCAAGCGGCGAGCCCATCAGCACGGAGAGCGCCGATAAGATTTCCCAGTCGGGGCGGCTGTCGCCCAGGGGATTGATCGCTTGTCGAACCGCTTGGACATGGCCTTCGGAATTCGTGAAGGTGCCGTCCTTCTCCATGTACGAGCAGGCGGGGAGCACCACATGGGCCATCGCCGCCGTTTCAGTGAGGAACAATTCTTGACAGACCAGCAGATCCAATTTTCCCAGAGCTTCTTTAGCCTGGGCCGCCGCTGGCAGGGTGCCGACCGGGTTTTCTCCGACCACGAACATGGCCTTGAGGGTGCCCTTGTTCGCGGCGGCAAGCATCTCGGTCAGCGAGGCACCCGGAGTGCGCGGCAATTCTTCCCGCCACACGGCGGTGATGCGATCGCGGGTGGGTTGGTCGTTGAGCGGAGCGGGTCCGGGAAAGAATTCGGCGACCGCGCCCATTTCGACGGCGCCTTGATCGTTGTTTTCTTCGGAAAGCGGTCCGAGTCCGCAGCCAGGCTTGTCGAGTTTCCCGAGTAGAATCAGCAAATCCAGGAGGTTCGTCACCGTGGTTTCTCCGCCCGGATGGCGCAGGACGCCGTTGCCGACCAGGATGACGAGGCGGTTGGCTTTCGCCAGTATGTTGGCGGCCTCTGCCCATTGGGTGCGGTTCCGGCCGGTCGCCGTCTCCAAGGCTTCCCACGAGGTGCCCTGCAGAGCGGAAGTCAGACGCTGCACGAAGGCCGCCGCCTGCTGTGCGATGGCGGCATCGACCAGGTTGCCTTCGATGACGGCCTTGATGACGCCTAACACGGCATTGCCGAATTGCACGGGATGTGTCGGGAAGTGCTGCAGCGCCAGATTCGTGATGTTGCTCAGGGTATCGACGGCGGGCTGCAAGGCTTCAATAGTGACGAGACTGGCCTGCCGTTTCTTGACGGCTTCTTTGACCCTGAGCCCGGTGATCGGGCTGGTCTCGGTGATGTTCGTGCCGACCAGGAGCAATGCGTTGGCGGCGACGATGTCTTCAAACGCGATGGTCCAGCGATGGGTGCCTTGCACGCGTCGGAGCGCCTGCACCCCGTTGAGGTGGCCATACCGCGCGCTGCTGTCGATCCGGTTGGTGCCGATCACCTGGCGCATGAATTTTTCGAACACATAGAGGTCTTCGTTCGTGCAACGGGAGCTGATGAGTCCACCGAACGCATCCGCGCCCTGCGTCAGCTTCAGGCGGAGCGCCTGCTCGGCGGCATATTCCAGCGCGTCTTCCCAGGTGGCCTCGACCAGCGTGCCTTCGCGGCGGATCAGCGGATGGGTGAGGCGGTCAGCGTGGCTGCTGGCATGGAAGCCGAAGAAGCCCCGGGCGCAGAGGTCGCCGTTGTTCCGTCCGGCTCCGTGTGCGGAGTTCACCTCGATGAGTTCATTGTCCTTGGTCTGGACGGTGATCCGGCAGCCGTCGCCGCAGAAGGTGCAGATCGTGTCGGCCCGCTTGAGCATCCAGGGGCGATACTCATACATCGAGAGCCGGCTTGTAATGGCGCCAACGGGGCAGATCTGGATGCATCCGCCACAGAATTCACAATCGAGTTCATGCGGACCGAAGTGTTTGATCTCGGTCATCGTGCCGCGCCCCACCGGAGCCAGGGCCTTCACGTCCATGATTTCATCGCAATATCGGACGCAGCGCAAACACTGCACACAGCGGTTCATCTGCGTTTCAATGAGGGGGCTGAAGTATTCTTTCTGGAAGATGCGTTTGGTTTCCGTAAACCGGCTGGTCGTCGGGGTGTATTGATGTGAGAAATCCTGGAGGTCGCATTTGCCGCCCTGATCGCAGACCGGGCAATCCAGCGGATGGTTGGCCAGGATGAATTCCAAGACCGACTTGTGGGCGTCGTCCACTGTGGTGGTGGCGGTGCGCACGGCCATGCCTTCGGCGACCGGCGTGCTGCAGGCGGTCTGGAGCTTCGGCATCTTCTCGACTTCGACCAAACACATCCGGCAGTTGGCGTCCGGTTTGAGCTTGGGGTGGTAACAAAAATGCGGAATCATCACCCCGACGCGCCGTGCCGCTTCGATCACCAGGGTTCCCTTGGGAACCGCGACCGTCGTGCCGTCGATGGTGAGCCGGACTGTTTCTGGTTTTTGATCAGGCATAATATACGTCGTTCGTCGCTCGTGAAGCGTGCAGTGTTGTGAGTGATACGCAGTGTCCGCTCTTCTCCGATGACGAGATACGCTTCACGAGATACGTCAATGCTTTGTTCCCACTGGTTCCGGCCGTATGAGATTCGCCGCCTCGGCCGCGTGAATCATGGCGACATACTCATGCCGCCAATGTTTGAGCGTGCTCAGGATCGGCGACACCTCGGCATCGCCGAATGCGCAGACCGTTCGACCGGCAATGTTTTTACACAGGTCGGTCAGGGTTTCAAGGTCCGACATCCGGCCCCGCTTATTGACGATCCGGCGCATGATCTGCACGAGCCAGGAGCTGCCTTCCCGGCAGGGACTGCACTTGCCGCAGGATTCGTGATAGAAAAATTCCATCAGGCGCAGGGCTGCCCACACCATATCGGTGCCCTCTTCCATGACGGTCACACCGCCCGATCCCAGCATGGACCCGGCCAACGCGACGGATTCGAAATCCAGCTTCACGTCCAGGTGATCGGGCGTCAGGAAGGGCGCGGAGGCGCCTCCGGGAATGAAAGCCTTCAATTGTTTGTCCGACCGCATACCGCCGGCTTGTTCGTAGATCAGTTCGCGAAAGGTGATGCCCATCGGGACTTCGTAATTCCCGGGCCTCGCGACATGCCCGCTGACACAGAAGACTCGTGTGCCGGTGCTCTTCGGTGGTGACCCGATCGAAGCGAACCATTCGGCGCCCCGGTTCAGGATGTGCGGCAGATTGGCCAGGGTTTCGACATTGTTCACCACGGTCGGCTTGTTGTAGAGCCCGTGTGTGGCGGGGAACGGCGGCTTGACGCGCGGAAGGCCGCGCTTACCTTCGAGCGATTCCAGGAGCGCCGTTTCTTCACCGCAAATATAGGCGCCGGCCCCCCGGTGCACCCAAATGTCGATTGAAGTGTTCGAGCCGAAAATATTCTTGCCGACATATCCTGCAGCCCGCGCTTCATTGATGGCCTGTTCGAGAATCTTGGCCCCCAGGACAAACTCCCCGCGAATATAAATGTAGGAGCTGGCCGCGCCAATGGCGTAGCAGGCGAGCAGCATGCCTTCAAGCAACTGGTGGGGATCACGTTCGATGAGCTGCCGATCTTTAAAGGTGCCCGGTTCGCTTTCATCGGCGTTACAGCAGAGGTAGCGCGGACCCTGGTAGTCCTTGGGCAGAAACCCCCATTTGACTCCGGTCGGAAACCCGGCGCCGCCGCGGCCGCGCAGGCCGGACTTCATGACCACCGCGGTCACATCCGCAGGGCTCACTTTGCCCAGCACCTTCCGGATCGCTTGGTAGCCGCCGGCGCGTTCATACTCCGTCAACGAACCCGCATAGCCGGGTTGCAGCATGTTTTTCAGCAGAATGGGTTCGTATGCAGGCATCTCAAATCCTCGTCAACCGTCAACGGTCATTCGTCAAACGTGAAAGGCGGATTTTCATCAATTGGTCTCTTTACGAATGACGATTGACCAATTACGCCTTCTGAGGCTCCGGCCACATGAAGGGGCCGGTCTTCAGCGAACAGGTGCCGGTCTGCCGCAAGTCGGCCAGAATGCGATCCAGCTTCTCTTCCGTCAGCCGCTCGTAATAGTCGTCGTTGACCTGCATCATCGGGCCGGTTCCACATGCCGCCAGACATTCCACGATACTCAAGGTAAAGAGCTTGTCCGGCGTCGTTTCGCCCGGCTTGATGCCGAGTTTCGCGCTGATCCAGCCGATGAGCGTGTCTGAGCCGACGAGCGCGCACATGAGCGACTTACAGACCTGCAGGTGAAATTTTCCCACCGGCTTCAGGTTCAGCATCGTATAAAACGTGGCCGTCTCGTACACCTGCGGCGGAGTCAGCCTCAAGATCCCGGCAATTTCCTGCATCGCCGCTTCGGTGACGTAGCCCTGTTCCCGCTGCGCCATGTACAGCAGAGGCAACAATGCCGACCGTTTCACCGGATAACGAGCCAGGATGTCGTCTATTTCGCCCTTGTATTTGTCCTGCAACATATCTCTTCTACCAAAGGAGTGAGCCATGGTGTTTCAACGTGCGCGAGCCCAACGAGGTCTTCTGAAACGCGCGTTGCGCGAGCACAGCGACCCCCCGGCTCGCGACTCTCATCTATCACATTCTCCCATCACGATGTCGTAGGTTCCGAAGATGGTGATGATGTCCGAGATCAGGTAGCCGCGGGCCATGTGGTCGAATGCGCCCATGTGAATGAAGGAGGGGGCGCGAATTTTCAATCGGTAAGGCCGGGGGCTTCCGTCGCTGACGATGAAGAATCCGAGCTCTCCTTTGGGCGCTTCCGTACCGCAGTAGGTTTCGCCTTTCGGCGGTTTGAAGCCCTGCGTGAAAATAATAAAGTGGTGAATCAGGCTCTCCATGTCGCGCATGACCTGCGCCTTGGGCGGAGGAATCACGTGCGGCACGTCTGCCATGATCGGTCCCTCCGGCATCTGGTCGAGGCATTGGGCGATGATCCGCGCGCTCTGCCGCATTTCCTCCATGCGCACCCAGTAGCGATCGTAGGTGTCGCCGCGTTTGCCGACCGGCACTTCCCACTCGACCTTGTCGTACACACCGTAGGGCTCGTATTTGCGCACATCATAATCGACTCCCGATCCTCGGAGCGTCGGCCCGGTGAGCCCGAAATTGATCGCGTCTTCCGCCGAAATCACGGCGATGTCTTTGGTCCGCCCCACCCAGATCCGGTTGGACATGAGCAGTTGGTTGTATTCGTTGACCTTCTCGGGGAAGGTCTGCAGGAACGCCTTTAGGCGGACCACGAGATCCGGGGTGAAATCGCTGTCCACCCCGCCGATGCGATAGTAATTCAACGTCAGCCTCGCGCCGCAGAGCTTTTCGAACATGTCCAAGAGCACTTCGCGTTCGCGAAACGTCCAGAAAAAGACGGTCATGGCTCCGATGTCGAGAGCCTGGGTGCCGAGCCAGAAGAGGTGGCCGATGATGCGTTGCATCTCGGCGACGATGGTGCGGACGTACTCCGCCCGTTCCGGCACGGTGATGTCGAGCAGCTTCTCCACCGCGCGGACGTAGGCATAGTTGTTTGTCATCGCGCAGACATAATCGAGGCGGTCGGTATGCGGGATGACCTGCATATAGTGCAGACCTTCCGCCAGTTTCTCGACGCCGCGATGCAAATAACCAAGGTCCGGCGTGGCCTTCACGATCCGTTCGCCGTCCAGTTCCAGCACCACTCTGAGCACCCCGTGGGTACTGGGGTGTTGCGGGCCCATGTTCAGCAACAATTCCTCACGGCGACGCGTGCCGCCCTGGTGTTCGGCCACGAGGTAGGCCTGCTTCTCCTGTTCCGGCACTTCCCCTTCCGTCTGTTCTTCCGGAGCTTCGTCCAGGCGCGGAATGAATGGGAACGAGCTGCGCCAGCCGCGTCCTTCGGCCGGGAAATCCTTTCGCAGGGGATGGCCCTCTTCGTAATCCTCCGGCAGGAGAATGCGCCGAAGATCGGGGTGGCCGACGAAGGTGATGCCCATCAAGTCATAGACCTCACGCTCCATGAACTCGGCGCCCTTCCAGATGCCGGTCACTGAGGCGATCTGTGGGGCCTCCTCGGTCACGCGGGCTTTTAATCGGATACGCCGGCGATGCGCGAGAGAGAGGAGTTGATAGACCACCTCAAACCGTTCCGGATCATTGGGGTAGTCCACTGAACAGATGTCGGTGATATGGTCGAACGAGGCCTCCGGCGTGTCGTGCAGCCACCGCGCGACGTCGACGATTCGAGCAGCGGCGACGCGGGCCGTAATCTCGTTTCGAGCGGTATCCACCTCCACGCCGCGGACGGCGTTGGGAAAGGTGGTCATGAGTCGTTCAAGCAGCGGTTGCATAATTCGAATACGTCGTCGTCAATAGTCACTCGTCAATCGGAAGCGGCGAGGCTCAGGCTGTTCGGTCGACGTGTGACGCTTGACCGTTGACGAGTTCATTTTACGAACACCCTCTCGCGCTGAATCTTTTCCTGCAATTTCAACAACCCGTCCAACAGCGCTTCAGGACGCGGCGGACAGCCGGCGATATACACATCGACCGGCACGATCTGGTCCACACCCTGCACCACGGCATAACTGTTGTAGTGGTTGCCGGAGGTCGCGCAGGATCCCATGGAGATCACATACCGGGGTTCGGCCATCTGGTCGTAGATGCGGCGGATAACGGGGGCCATCTTGCGCGACACCGTGCCGGCCACGATCATCAAATCCGACTGGCGGGGCGACGCGCGGAACACGCCGGCGCCGAAACGATCGATGTCGTAGCGCGATGAGACGCTGGCGATCATTTCGATGGCGCAACAGGCCAACCCGAACGTCATCGGCCACAACGACGATTTCCGCGCCCATCCGACGAAGGCATCGAGATTCGTCGTCAGAATATTCGCATCCAGCTGCCGCTCTAAGAAGCTCATCTCTGACCTTGTGAAACGTAAAAGGTGAAACGTGAAAGGAAAGACGACAGAGCATCGTCCGCACTATGCACGTTTGGCGTCTCTCGTTTTACGGCCGTTAGTCCCATTCGAGCGCCCCCTTTTTCCAGGCGTACCAGAACCCGACGATCAGGATGCCGATAAACACGACCATCTCGACGAGCCCCACCAGCCCCAATTTCTTGAACGCCACGGCCCAAGGAAACATGAAGACGATTTCGATATCGAAGATCACAAACAGCATCGCAATGATGTAATACCGGATCGGGAACTGCACCCGGGCATCGGAGAAGAGCGGGCTGCCGCTCTCGTAGGGCGCGAGTTTGGCGCGATAGGGACGGCTTGGACGAACGATGCGTCCCAGGAGAATCTGGACAGCGCCGAACGCAAACGCGATCACGATAAAAATCAGGATCGGGATATAGTTCAGCGGTGCGGCTTCGCTACCCATGACAGACCTGTGAATCGTGAAGCGTCGTTCGTGAAGCGTCGGTTGACGTCTGACGATTGACGGATGACGGGCTCTTCGTTTGCAAAATCGATCCGAAGAACGGCTGGAATTTCAGTCCGTCCAATTCGGGCTTGGCCATACCCTTGTGCTGTATCAACACTTTGAATGTGCGACCCATGCCGTCCGGCCGCAGCAGGTGTATCGCCGCGTAAAACTCCGGCGATTCCGGCTGGAGCGATTCCAGCAATTGTTCAGCGCCAAGGCCGATCAGGAAACTCATCTGATTCGTAAAGCCGGTCACGTCCAATCCGGCCTGTTGACCTGCTTGCGCCAAGGCGGTGAAGTCCACGTGCGCGGTCATGTCCTGCTCACCCACCCGGTCGTACGCATCCTCCGAGGTGGTTTGGTGGTAGTAGCAGAGGAACGTGCCGTTCTTGCGATCCTGGCCATAGAGGTCTTCGGCGGTGTGACCGTAGTCGATCGTCAGCACGGCGCCGCGCGCCATCACCTGTGCTACCTGCGTCATCCAGTTGACTGCGTCGAGATTGATTTCAGCCCGATAGCCGTCCGGCAGGTTGATTCCGCCCTCTCGCAGGTAGGCGGTGAGTTCAGTGGAGAGGGGGCGGTAGACCTCGCTGAATCGCTCGTCGCGAGACTCGACATAGACCTCCTGTGGCCGGCCGTCGAGCACTGCTAGCCGGTGAACAGGAAAGGCATCCACGAGTTCATTCGAAAAAAAGAGTCCGGTGACGCTGTTCGGCGGCAGATCGTCCAGGCGGTCGAGCCAGGCCACGCGACCGGCCTCTCCCACCCAGGGCGCCAGATTGTGTTGTTGCTGGGTGCGCATCGCGGCGCTGCGCTCGATCAGGATGTAGCGAAGTCGGTTGCCGAGGTTCTCGGGCGCGTTCCGGCAGGCGGTCAGGAAATCCCGGGCCAACAGTCCCTTGCCCGCTCCCATCTCCACCACGGTGAAGGGATCCGGATGCCCGAGGAGGGCGTCGAGTTGCTGGGCCTGTCTGGCTAACGCCTGGCCGAGGATCGGGTGCACGTCGGAGCTCGTATAGAAATCGCCCGACCATCCGATGCGTTCCTGGGTCGGATCGTCGACAGGGCGAACATAGTAGCCGTGCTGCGGATGATACAGGGCGAGCTCCATGAAGCGGGCGAACGGAATCGGACCCGTGGCTGCGATTTCAGCCCTGATTTCCGCCAGGAGTTGTGGATGCCCAATGCTCAAAGTGACACCACCCTTGTCGGTAGCCGCCTCCCGTTTCATGCGCTATCGCTAGAAACAGCACTTCTACCGGATTCTCTAGGGAAAAGAGTGGGTTAGATTAGCCGCTGCCTCAGCGGCAAGTCAAGGCGAAAAGACCCAGTTTGGGCATGGTGAAGCGGCGGACGAAGGGATCTCCGTGCTCGCAGAACGCGCGGCCTTGCAACTCTGGACTGGCAACCTGGTCGAGATTGTTTCTGTGCTCGCAGACCGCGCACGATCAGAATGTGCACGGTCGTGCGCGCAGCTGGAGGTGCCCCTCACCCACCCGCACAATATGGGATGCGGCCCTGGCCGGCGTGGACGAGGAATTAGGGCGCCGGTTCGCTGCCCCACCCGGTGAATGTTTTCCATGAGCTTCCGCATTGATCTTATGTGCATGTCAGGAAAGCGGAGGCGTCAAGATGATAACTAACCGTAGCTGAAAAAAACGAAACTCGATCGCTTGGCTAGGCGAAGGGGTGAGTCCGTGAATATGCCCGATGGTTAGGTCGTGAGGCCCTGCCGACGTTATCAGTGGCCCGGCTCCCGTACGCATCAAAGGCGCTGCATGGCCGCACATCGGCTGCTCTCCACTTCCGGGGCTCGCCCTGCGGCATCACTTGGAACCTGAGCAGATCGGCTGAAGCCAACCGGCTCTGCCGGCCAGGCGAACCACGAAGCCCTCGCCGCACGGTATGCTCGGGTGCATTTCTGCCGTTCTCGCCCTCCGTATCGATTTCGATACAACCTGCAGGACGATGAGATACGTTCGCCGCGCGAATCCTGAGCACGCGGTCAAACACGTCCATTTCCATGTTCGTGAAATCACAATCGTTGTGTGGCGCGCCCTCGATCGGCATATCGTTTGCCTTTTGGTCTTGTGTGCGAGAACACCAGTTGCTCCATTGCCTCACACCGTGACGAGGACATTCTCTGAGTAATCGCACAGGGTCTTGTACGGGCAAGTGATCTCATGACTCACAAACCAAGGAGGGTTTCCATGAACGCACCGCGCGCCGATCTCATTCCCAACCCCCAGCTCCCTGTCCCCCCACTTCCTCAGCCGCTTCCGGAGGTACCCATCCCGCAACCACAGCCCTTTCCTCAGCCGGGTCTCGAGCCGCTTCAACCCTTCCCAGTTCCCTTCCCTTGGCCGCCATTGAAGTTTCGCAGCGTACGTTGCGGCTGCTACCTGCTCAATTACAAACCCACCGGCAGCCCCTTGGTGACCTATGATGGCACGTTGCGCGTCGAGTGCCACGGCAGCGGTCGAACGGCGAGCGGCGATCTGTATCAACGTCCCCTCATTTGGCTGCCTTGGAAACCAGAATTTCCGCCGATCTCGACTTCCCCCTTACTCCTCCCCGGGCCCAACCCGGGCGCCGGCATCCCCATTCTGTCCCGAGGCCGGTATCGGTACTACCTCCGGGTCACTCAGATCCTTGAATATTTCACGATAGGGACCAGCTTCACGCTCGGCTTCGAGATGTGGCGCTTCACGAAGAGCGCCGGGGCGTGGAGCACGGGTGGCACCTGGACGAACGAAGGCTCCTTCACGGCCTCGATGTCATGGCAGGCGGCTCCGACGGGCTATCCATCCAGCAGCGATTACCTGGCTGGCGACGTCAAGAACAGCAGCAGCACGGTCGTCGGCCGGCTGACTATGGGGTGGCTCTCTCCGTACTTGCGAAAAGCGACGGTCGAAATCGACCGTGTGAGTCAGTCCGAATCGCCGCTGAACAGTGGCGCGGGCGTGGATTGGAAGGCGATCGGCGACGGTATCGGATGGGACATCACCGTCGATCAAAGTGACAGCAACCTGACGGAGCCCAGCGGCGAGTCTTGGTCGGATGCCGAGTGCCATGCGGCCATGTTGGCACGGCGGGATGCCTCCAATCTGGACACCGAATGGCGCTATCATGTCCTGTGTGTGCGGCGGTTGGATTCCACCACTCGCGGCATCATGTATGATGCCTACGGCGGCGACTCCAACAACGTGCCTCGGGAGGGTTGCGCCATCGCCTCGCATTGGACCATCCCCACCAGCGCGGAATGGGGATTGGTGAAAGGGCTGCGCTTTGGTATCGCGACCTCCCCGTACTTCCGAACCGCAGTCCATGAAGCGGGCCACGCGATGGGCCTGTACCACAACACGGCCGATAATGGGTTTATGAACACGACCAACGTCATTGCCGACAACTCCTTGTCCCCGGGCAGTGCCGCGTTTCCGAACAACGTGCAATGGTCGTATCATGCGGACGACGCTAAGCGGTTGCGGCACATGCCTGACATCTATGTTCGTCCCGGCGGGACGCCGTTCGGCACGTCCTACGCGACGACGCCGATCAGCCCGACCGACATGGAAACCTCCCTCGAGGGCCTTTCGCTGACGGTCACCCCGGTGCTCGCCACAGTGCCGCTCGGCGCCCCGATCCGTCTCAACCTCGAACTGACGAATACGATCGAGGCCCCGCTGCCTGCCCCGGCTACCCTCTCCATGAAAAGCGGCTTTGTCCGAGGCCATGTGACCGATCCGGCGGGTACGGTGCGCACGTTTTCGCCGATCGTCCTCTGCGTCGAGGACCATCCGATGGTCCGGCTCAAACCGCGGCAGGGTGTTCGGAATTCGATGACGCTCCTGCGAGGCTCCCAAGGCGCGCTGTGCCCGATGCCGGGAGTTTATCGCGTGCAGGTGGAGGTCCATTGGGACCAGGGTGGGGTCGAGGTCGTCACGACGGGCTCGGCTGACGTGATGGTGTCGTCGGCTAGCGACGAGGCGCATGCACAGGCGGCGCTGAAAGTGCTTTCCACACCTGACACGCTCCTGACTCTCGTCGTTGGGGGCGACCACTTGGCCGACGGGATCGAGGCCATTCACACGGCCTTGAAGAACCCGGTGCTCAGGCCGCATTATGCCTATATCGAGGCCAAGCGTCTCGGCGAGCGCTTCGGTACGCGCAAGGCGAACCTGAAGGCCGTGGCCGATTTGCTGGACGAGGACGTCGTGATGAGCCCGGCGGAAATCCGCCGAGCGGCCGAATTGGCGAAACGCGACGCCGGCGACGGCGCCGCGAAAAAGGCGATCGCCAAGAAGCTCAAACACAAGGCGGCGGGGTTGAAAGGTGACGAGGATGTCAAAGCGGTGGTGGAGTCGATCCAGTAACGTTCCCCCACCGACCGCCTGGATGGCGGCCACCGTATGGATGTGTGTCCCCGGCGTGGCCCTCTCGGTCGCGCCGGGGACGCCTATGGAGGATCGCATGCCACAATCATTGGCTCCCCACGTGCTCTTTGGGCGATGGGAGAAGCTTCCGCATCCTCCCTGTGCACATCGGTACCCCAACACCCTTGAGTTTCAGGAGCGCGGTCTGTACGTCGGCCGCTCCGATCCGCCCGGCACATTTACCCTGTGGGACGCAGGAACGTTCGAGCTAGTCGATCCCCGGCACATTCGACTCTCAACGGCCAATGATGCGCTCGTCACCTATGATGTATCCTGGCAACACGACCGGCTGACCTTCGTCGATGCCGATGGGTGCGTGTTCGCATACCGCAAGATGACCTGAGCGGCGGCCGCCTGGCAGCCAAGCCGAGGCGTGACCGCCTTTCCCCCCGGCGGGTAGCTTCACCTCTCCCGAGCAGCAGGATCGGCAGCAGCGTGTCCCCCTCCGGCGTCAATTCATGTCTTGAATCGAAGAGTGGGACGCTTGCCCTTGTTCGAAAAGCCGGACGACTATGCGGTGTTTGAGCCGACTCTTTCGGAGGCGCAGGCCAGGACTCGTATCCGGATCGCCGCCTACTGTGTATGCCCAATCAGTGGCATCTCCTGCTCTGGCCACGGCATGACGGGAAATTGTCGAAGGTGTTGCGGTGGATCACGGTGACATACCAAATGCTGGCATGCCCATCGGAAGACCGCGGGTGCCGGGCCTTTCTAACAGGGGCGATTTAGGAACCTCTGATTAATTCCCGATTTCCCAGCCAGACGGACGAGCACTTTTTGATCATCGCGCGGTAGGTGGAGCGGAATGCGTTGCGAGCAAAGTTGGTACGTAGGACAAAAGGCTGGCGGTGGGGGGCTGTAGCGGCGCGGACTCAAGCCAATCCGGGCCTGGCGGCGTGGCTGAGCGGCTGGCCGGTGGAGCGGGCTCGAGACTGGTCAACTGGCCAAAACCGATGTCGCAGCTGAGACGAGCGAGGCCTCGTACGGTCGCGCTTCAGCGGCGGGCGACACGGGCCACTCGGCCCCATCCTTTACGCTCCGTGGCACTTCTTGAATTTTTTCCCGCTCCCGCAGGGGCAGGGATCGTTGCGGCCGGTCTTGTCCGCCTGGCTGTGGACCGTTTGCGTGACTGGTTCGTCGCTGCGATTGAGCACCATACGCGGCGGGGGGGGCGGCTCGGGTGCAGGAGGGGGCGGTTGCTCGCCCCGCACGGCCTGGACGCGGAACATCCGCTCCAGCACATCCGACTTGATCCGTTCCATCATCGACGAGAACATGTCGAACCCTTCGCGCTTGTACTCGATCAGCGGGTCCTTTTGCCCATACCCACGCAGGCCGATGCCGTCCCGCAAATGGTCCATGCCCAGCAAGTGATCTTTCCAATGGTGGTCGATCACCTGAAGCAGCAGCATCTTTTCCAGATACCGCATCAGCTCAGAGCCGAGTTCCTGTTCCTTGTGATCATAGGCCCGCCGGACCTGATTCTGAATGTCTTCGATCAGCGCATCCCGGCCGACGTCTTTAAAATGATCTGCGACGCTGCCGCGACCCTGCGTGACGTCCAGAGCGAACTGGCCCTGCAGGGCTTCGCCGAGGCCGTTGAAATCCCATTCTTCCTGGTATTGATCGGACGGGCAGTAGGTATCCACGAAGGCATTCACGATGTCCCGCATCATGTCGTGAATATCCTGCTGGATGTGCTCGCCGGCCAGCACGGCGTGGCGGTGCTGGTAAATCACTTCCCGCTGTTTATTCATTACATCGTCGTATTCGAGGAGCTGTTTGCGGATCTCGAAATTGTGCGCCTCGACCTTTTTCTGCGCATTGGCGATGGCTCTGGTCACCATGCCGTGTTCGATCGGCACGCCTTCTTCCATGCCCAGCTTGAGCATCAGCTGAGACACGCGCTCGGAGGCGAAAATGCGCATCAAATCATCTTCGAGCGACAGGTAGAAGCGAGAGGAACCGGGATCGCCCTGGCGGCCGGCGCGGCCACGGAGCTGGTTGTCGATGCGCCGGCTTTCATGCCGCTCGGTGCCGAGGATGTGTAGCCCTCCCGCGGCAACCACTTCCTGCTTGTTCTTTTCGCAATCGGCCTTGATCTCGGCATAAATTTCCTGCTTCCGCGCCTCAGTCAGGGTGTCGTCCTGATACAGGATGCGTTTGAACAGGAAGTCGGCGTTGCCGCCCAGGAGAATGTCGGTGCCACGGCCCGCCATGTTGGTGGCGATGGTCACGGCTCCCTTGCGCCCCGCTTGGGCGATGATCTCCGCTTCTTTCTCATGGAACTTGGCGTTCAAGACATTGTGCTTCACGCCGTTTCGACTGAGGTAGCCGGAGAGCCGCTCTGATTTTTCAATGGAAACGGTGCCGACCAGAACCGGCTGCCCACGTTCGTTGCAATCCTTGATTTCCTCGACGATCGCCGTGAATTTTTCGTTTTCCGTCCTGAACACGACGTCGGCGTAATCCTTGCGGACCATGGACCGGTTGGTCGGCACGACGTTGACGTCCAGATTGTAAATCTTGGCGAACTCTCCCGCTTCCGTGTCGGCCGTACCGGTCATGCCGGCCAGTTTCTTGTACATACGGAAGTAGTTCTGGAAGGTAACGGAGGCCAGGGTCTGGTTCTCGTTGGCGATCTTGACGCCTTCTTTCGCTTCGACGGCCTGGTGTAACCCGTCGCTCCACCGTCGGCCCGGCATCAAGCGACCCGTAAATTCATCGACGATGATGACCTCGCCGTCCTTGACCACATAATCGACATCGCGCTTATAGAGTGAATAGGCCTGGAGCGCTTTCACGACGTGGTGGACCAGATCCATGTGCTGCAGGTCGTACAGATTTTCAACGCCCAGCAGCTTCTCCACACGGACATTACCCTCTTCCGTGAGTGAGGCGGTTTTGGTCTTTTCTTCGATCGTATAGTCGTGCTCCGCCTTGAGCTGCGGGATGATCGAATTGATGCGGTAGTACAGATCGGTGGTTTGATCGGTCGGACCGGAGATGATCAATGGCGTGCGCGCTTCGTCGATCAGAATGCTGTCGACTTCGTCCACGATGGCGAAGTTCAGCGGGCGTTGAACGCATTGGCTCAGGTCGCTGACGATCAGGTTGTCGCGGAGGTAATCAAACCCGTATTCATTGTTGGTGCCGTAGGTGATCTCGGCGCGATAGGCCTCATGCCTGGTGCAGGGCCGCAAATGTTGCAGGCGCTTGTCCGATGCTTCATACGTTGGATCGTACAAAAACGAGGCGTCGTGCTGGATAATGCCGACGGAGAGGCCCAGTGCGTGGTAGAGCTGCGCCATCCATTGGGCGTCCCGTTTGGCCAGATAGTCGTTGACGGTGACCAGGTGGGCGCCTTTGCCTTCGAGCGCATTTAAATAGAGGGGCAATGTGGCGACCAGGGTCTTGCCCTCACCCGTCTTCATTTCGGCGATCCGGCCTTTATTCAGGATCATGCCGCCGATGAGCTGCACGTCGAAATGCCGCATATTCAAGCGGCGGCGGGACATCTCCCGACAGACGGCGAACGCTTCGGGCAGAATATCTTCCAGCGTTTCTCCGTCTTCGAGCCGTTTCTTGAACTCTTGTGTCTTCTCGGCCAGTGCCTGGTCGGACAAGGGCGTGAGGCTCGACTCGAGTCCGTTGATACGCTCGACGATCGGGCGCAACGCCTTGATCTCGCGGTCGTTTTTGCTTCCGAAGATGATGTTCAGGACTTGGGTCAACATGCAGACGCACCTTTATTCACATGACCCTTCTCACGGGCAAAACTCACCCTCTGAGCATGGGCTCGGCGGCGGAGTATACAGGAATCCATAGGGGAATCCTACCCAAACAGCGCCGGAGGTCTCAACTGCTTTGCAATGAACGGAACCGACCGGCCTCCTCTCGTTGCTTTCGCATGCGCTGCAATCTATAGTGGGGCTCACCGCTTCGCCGGTTCTGCAGGCGAAGGTCACCCACGGATTCCACTGCGGATTTCGATGCGGCAAGGGGCCATCTTCTCTCTCAGTCTCGCCACGAGCGTTCCGCTCTTCTGCCTGATCGTGTTCGTGTCACCCATTGAAGTAGCGGCCGCTTCATCCGCGTCGTCCGACTCAGCACGGCGCAGTTATGAGCGGGGCGTCACATTGTTTCGCGAAGGCAATGCCGACGGCGCGATCGAGGCATTGAAGAAAGCCTTGGCACAGAATCCCAAGCTGGCCGAGGCCTACCATGTGTTGGGGCTCGTGTATTTTCAGAGTAAGCGCAATCCCGACGAGGCGATCCAGGCCTACAAGCAGTCGCTCAAATTGGGGCCGGCTTCCGCCGAGATTCTGAACGATCTCGCCGATGTGTATCTCGCGCAAGGGCGCGGCAGTGATGCGGAGGGGGTGCTGCGCCAGGCGTTGGACATTGCGCCTGGAAACGAAGAAGCCCATCTGGATCTGGCGCGCTTGTATGAAGAACGGCATGATCGCGCAAATGCCGTGAAGATGTATCAGTCCCTCCTGCGGGTGCGTCCTGACCATGCCGATGCCCTGTATCATTTGGCGAGTCTCTACGACAGTCAGGGGGACCTCAAGCTGGCCCGCGAGTATCTGTCCCGTCTTACACAGGCGAATCCCGGGCATGCGGATGCCTGGTATCTCCTCGGGCGACTGGCCGAGCGCGGCAACGACCTCAACGCCGCCGCTGCTGCATTCAAGGAAGCCATTGCGGTCAAGGCCGACCTGGTCGATGCCCATTACAATCTGGGGTTTGTCTATCGGAGTCAGGGGCTGCTTGCAGAAGCCGAACGGGAATTTCTGGAAGTGATCCGGTATCGCCCCGAATATGCGGAAGCGCACTTGAATCTGGGTATGGTCTACACCAGCCTGAACCGGCTGGAGGAGGCGGAGAAGGAGCACGAACGAGCGGTAGCCCTCAAGCCTCAATCGGCGGAGGCCCACTACAACCTCGGGGTCTTTTACGAGCTCCATCGCAAGGACATGGGGCGGGCGCTGGCGCAATACCGGCGCTATCGGGATCTCGGCGGCCGTGACGAGAGGGTCGAGCGCATCATCGGCACGGGAGGGCCGTAGTTCGCCCGCTGCACCAACGTATTTGCGATAAATGCGCGATGTGTTGGTGGCATGCTCTTCGCCGCTCGTGAAGCGCAGGGTCACAAGGAGCGGGTTTGCTGCATTGCCGGCGAGAGCTGTTCGAGGAGGAGCCTGTCGGAGGCGATTTCTCGATGAACCGTTTTGAGGAATGCGTGTGAATCCGTAGCACAGGGAGGCCAACAGTGGCGTTGACGCTCTGTCGGTCAGTTTGTTAGCATGCGGGCCAGGTTTCGGTCCTTTTCTTATGCGAAGTTCCCGTTTTAGAAGCATCGTCTGGGTGGTCGCATTTGCCGTCATTGCCTTATTGGCGGTGACGACTGGGAGTGCGGTCGCGCACGAACTCCAACATGCCGCGCATCACGATGCCGGGATGCATGGATCAGGCATTTGTGCCTGGATGTGTGCCACGGCCGGGGTGCATGTGGTGACTCCCGTTCACTCGACGCACCTGTTCACCGTGGCCGGTGACGTGTCGTTCCGTTCTGACACTGTGCTCTTGCCTCAGTTACTTGCTCCGAGTCGGCCTCGCGCCCCACCCGTTTTCGCCTAACCAAGTCTACGTTGTGCCTGTCCCGCTCCGTGACTCATTGTCGCAGAGCCTGAGGAAACAGTTCCGCGAGGTGTCTCGCATGCTGTGGGTGCATTCCTTCTTTCAGATCGTCGGAATACGAGGACGCTGTGATGGTCCCTGTGCGTGAGATCGGCGTTGCCTTTGCCGAGACTGAATCTCCTGCGATCATGATGCTCGGGGCGCCGCTTACACTCGCCCAGTCCACCACGGCCATCTCTCCCCTCACGCTTCGGTTTCAGCGCGATGGAAGGCTACACGCGGCCTGGATTGAAAACAACGGCATGCAGGGAGAAGTAAAGACGGCAGTTATTCCTGCTGATCACTCGTCGGTCGTCCAGGTTTCCGTCAATCCTCCGGGTGCCGGCCCGGAAGCTGTGCATCAATCACCGGGTTTCGCCATAGGCGGTGACGGGGAACAGTTCGTGACCTGGTCCTCTGCCAATAAGACCCCCGACGCATTATTTGCGTCGGATCTCCGCCTCGCACGATTGGACGCGGGGGGCATGCGTGTTCAGCCGCCGGTGCAGGTCAATGACGATGGCTTGGCCATTTCGCATACCTTTGAGCATGTGATTGCCGGGAAAAATGGCGAGGTCTTTATCGCCTGGCTGGATGGACGGAACAAGGACCGGAGCGGGGCGGGCATCATGTTCGCTTGCTCCCGGGATCATGGCGCCACGATCGACAAGAATCTCGTCCTTGACGGGATGGCCTGTCCCTGTTGCCGCCCGATGCTCGGGCAGGCGCCGGATGGGTCGTTGTGGGTCGCTTGGCGCAAGACCTTCGAGGGGAACGTACGGGACATTGTGGTTGCGCGTTCGACCGACCAGGGCCGGACCTTTGCTCCGCCGATTGTCGTCAGTCGGGACGGATGGGTATTTGACGCCTGTCCCCATCGGGGTCCCTCGATCGCATTCGATGCCCGGGGACGCCTCTATATCGGGTGGTACACCGAGGGTAAGGACGAGCAGCCGCGCCTCTTCATTTCAACATCGGACGATCAGGGTGCGACCTTTTCCACTCCGGTGGCGCTGCACAACGCGACAACCTCTCTGCCGGACAATCTCCACATGGCCGTCCATCCCGATGGCCGGGTTGTGGCGGTGTGGGAGGAAGTGACGGGGGTGCGGAAGCGTGTGGTCATGCGAGTGTCGGACGATCGCGGGCGGACATTCGGCCCAATGCAGACCTTGAGCCGCGGCTCCAAGGCCGAGCATCCGACCGTGGCCATCCATGACAGTGGAGCCGTGGCGCTGGGCTGGACCGAACATGCCTTTCCGCACAACAGAATTATCGTACAACAAGGGCAATTGTCGCGGCTGGTGACACCCTAGCACGGTTCGGCGATTCCCATTCAAGAAGGAGCAAGAGGAGGAGTCATGAAGATGCAGGTGGATCAGCAGGTGGGACGGATGGGGCTGTATGGGTTGGTGGGATTGGCGCTCATGCTGTGGGCGCCCGGCCTGTCTGCCGCCGACGGAAAAGGAGAGAAGTCGTACACCATTGCCGTGACCGACCAACAAGGGGTCGAAACCGAGCTGAAGAACGGCATCTTCTATTGGGAAGAAAAAATGAGCGAGACCTCGTTCGTCCCGCATGAGTTGCGGCACCTGCCGTCCAAACGCGGAACGGCGACGGTCAACATCAAGTTCGACCAGATCAAGCAGATTGAGATCAAGCCCGGTGCCGACAAGACCGCGCCGCTCATGACGGTGACGTTGACGAACGGCAAGAACGGTGAATTTACGCCTGCCGTCAGCGGAAGCTTCAAGGGTGAGTCGGATTTCGGCCAGGTCGAAGTGCCGATCGGATCCGTATCCAAGGTGATGTTCAGGTAAGGGCGGAACGAATCGTTTCGAAAGGACGTGTCCCATGGAGAATGTGCTCGTAGCGCAATCGTGGCAACCCAAGCGATCGATGACAGGGTGGGGAGCCTCGCTCCTGCTGCACGCCTGTCTCGCGCTCGCCGCATTCGGGCTGATGCCGAAAATGGCCATGATCGCGGAGAAAGAGCCGTTCAAGTGGGATGTGGCGCTGGTCGAGGCTCCGCGCGAAGTGGTGCGCCAGGAAGAGCCGGCTCCGGTGCCGCAGGTGCAGCCTCCCGCTCCGACGCCTGTGAAGCCGCGATCTGAGCCGGTGCGTGCCGTGCCACCGCCGCCTCAGCCGGTACAACGCCAGGTCGAAACCCGTGTGGTGCCGCAGGCGATCCAACGTGAGGTGCAGCCGGTCGTCGAAACGGTTCGTCCGCAGGAGCAGATTCAGCCGACCAGGGAGGTGGTGCAGGTACAGGCCAAGCCCATTGAGCCGCAAGAGATCCAGAAAACGGAACCGTTGATGCAAGCGGCGGTGCCGGCTGAGGTGGTACGGGAAACTGCTGCGGCCGTCGAGCAGACGGTGGTGGAAGCGGCGCCGGTGACGGCGCAGACCTATCAAGCCCAGGCGGTGGTAAGCGAACCAGCCGTGATAGAAACGAGGTCTGAACCGGTAGTCACGGCGAGGGCCCCGGTCGTGCAGGCGGCCCCGGCGGCTGAACCGGCTCCACCGAGTCCGGCACCGGCCGTGGAAGCAATCGCCGCCGTCAGTGAGCCGGCGCCTGCTCCTCCTGCCCCGGCGGAACCGGTCGCTGCCGCCCCTGCGCCGGTGGCCGCAGCGCAGCCGGATCCGGCGACGTT
This sequence comes from Nitrospira sp., assembly GCA_024998625.1. GTDB lineage: Bacteria > Nitrospirota > Nitrospiria > Nitrospirales > Nitrospiraceae > Nitrospira_A. The sequence continues at coordinate 182,096 of JACOEL010000003.1, forward strand.
ACAAGAACATCAAGTCGTGGCGCGCGTGGCCACGCCGCGGCCTGCCACCAAAGCCGACTACGGCTGGCTGGCCGAATCGCTGCATCGTCGCATCATCGAACTCCGGCATTATCCCAGCACTGCGCGCTTGAACGGCTGGGAAGGCAAGGTCGTCTTGAAGGTGTCGATCCGCAACGACGGGCAGCTTAAAGACGTCGAGGTGGTGAAAAGTTCAGGGCATGAGTCGTTGGATCAGGCGGCGATGGAAGCCGTACGGCGCGCCTGTCCGCTGCATATGAAGCACGAGTTGACGGCACCGATGGTCGTGTTGCATTTGCCGGTCAGTTACAGTTTGAACCGTTGAGAGCGACAAGTCGTTATTCTGCTCAGGCTCAGCGGATCGTGCGGCTTCAGAAGCATAGAGGAACCGGAAAATGAATGTGGAAGGAAGGCGCTGATGCGGCAGTCTCAAAAGAACATGGGCGGGCTGTTGGCCCTGTGCCTCGCGGTGGCGATCCCTATTGCGGCCGCGCAGGCTGAGTCGGCCGTTCCCTTCGAGCTCAGCCAGAAGTTTGTGACCGAACACAAGGTGAAGAGCCTGGTGGGTCCGTCCGTGCAGGTGGATGAGCAGGGGCAGGTCTCCTTGGCCTGGATGGAAGAAGACAAGGATGTGCGGTCCGTCCTCTATGCTCGTAGCACGGAACCGGGCGGACCGATGGGAGCGCCGGTGCGCATCAATCGTCCGGAAGACGTGCCCTATTGGCGCCAGGAAGCGCCGGCCCTGGTCGTGCAGGGGGAGGACGTGTTTGTGACGTGGGGACTGACCCATCCGAAAGCCACGCCGCAACAGCCTTTCGCGACGGAACTGCGATTGAGCCGCTCGACCGATGGCGGCAAGACGTTTCAGCCCTCTGTCGCGGTGAACGACGATCCGGGCGTCATTCAGCATACGTTCGATGCGTTGCATCGTGATGCGGATGGACGGTTGCACCTCTCCTGGATCGACGGGCGCGAAGGAAAGAAGGAGCCCGGCACCTACGTGGCCCGCTCGTTGGATCGGGGCGCGACGATCACCAGGAATCTCAAGGTGGACGAGGGGACCTGTGTCTGCTGCCGCACGGCGGTGACGAGCGGTCCGGAGGGAATGGTCTACGTGGCCTGGCGGAAGATTTTCGAAGAGAATGTGCGGGAAACGGTCGTGGCGCGTTCGACGGACCACGGGGAGACGTTCGAGGCGCCGGTGATCGTGGGGCATGATCAATGGGTGTTCCCGGCCTGCCCACATCGTCCGGCCTCAATGGGTGTGGACCGTCAGGGTCGTCTCTACGTTGTCTGGTACACCGAAGGAACGGACGAAATTCCCGCCGTCTACCTCGCCTATTCGGACGATCGAGGGAAGAGTTTTTCTGAAAAGCGGAAGTTGAACGTCTCGAAAAACACCTTTCCCGACCATCCGCAGATTGCGGTCGATCCGGAAGGACGGATCGTGGTGGTGTGGGAGGAGCAGGCTCCGGTCAAGCGGGATGTGGTGATGAGCGTCTCGATGGATCGTGGGACAACGTTTACGGCGCCGCACAAAGTGAACGAGAGAAAAAGCCAGACGCCGGTCGTGGCCGTGAATAGTCAAGGTCTGTTTGCCCTGGCCTGGATGGAGCATGGCATGCCCGGTCATAAAATTGTGATGCAGACCGTGACGGTGCCCTCGGTGAAGATGGCGGCTGAACCGGTGCGATAGCCGGGCGGGTTTGTGATTGGAACGATGAAGGTGATGGGATTGTTCAGGGGCCTCATGTTGGCGGTTGTGCTGAGCACGACGGCCGGTCCTGTATGGGCGGATGATCCCTTCGCCGCGTTGAAAATCGCGCGGGTTGCGCCGGGCACTGCCGCTGCGGCCTTCGAGTTGCCATCACTTGATGGACGCACAGTGCAACTCGCGGACTTGAAGGGGAAAGTCGTCGTGGTGAATTTCTGGGCCACCTGGTGCGGGCCCTGCAAAGAAGAAATGCCGGCCTTCGAGCGTCTGCGACGGCAGCTGGACCCCGACCGCTTCGTGTTGCTGACCATCACGACCGACTTGCAGCGCGCCGGCATCAAACAGTTCCTGGCCAATCTCAACGTGCAACTCCCCGTGTTGTTCGACGAACAGCAGGATGTCTCGCAAGCCTATCTGGTTCGGGCCTTGCCGACCACGGTGTTCATCGACCGGCAGGGAGCCTTGCTGGGCCGCGCTGTCGGACCGCGTGAGTGGGATGCGCCCAAGGCGGTGCAGGCGTTGCAGGGGCTGATGCCATGAGTCGTCTCAAGACACCCTCCGTCGGACTCGCGGCCGCACTTGCGGGAATCTATCTGGTCCTGGCCCTGTTCTCCATGGCCTGCGCCGTCGACCATGCCGACCCGATGCCGGCCGGCCATCATCACGGGGGGACGGTGTCCCACTCCAGTTTCTGCGTCTGGGCTTGTCAGGCCAATCCCACGTCGGATGCTGCGGCGTCCGCGCTGGTGCTTCATCCGTTCCTTGTGGTCGCGTTGTTTGTCGAGCGTGATCATACCGTCATTGCCGGCGGCGCGGGCTTCCACGCCGCCTCTCGCGCGCCGCCCGTTCAATCGTAATCCATTTCAGATCGCTAGGTGTTCTAGCAGCTGTTCTCGCCCGTTCAGACAGGGGCGGGAAGGGTATGTCTCTGCTGTCGTGTGCACGGTTGTGCCAGGAGGACGTGTATGTGGGCCAGTCGGTATTCATCTCAAATTCAATTCATTCTGCTTCTTACTCTCGTCGCGGCGCTGCCGTTGAGCGGGCTCCAAGTCTTTGCGCAGGAGGAGTCGGCGGCCGGAACCGTCGTGGAAAAAAGCGCGCGTGAGCGCGACCTGCGGGATCAGCTACAGAAAATTCTTCATGAGCTGGAGGAACTTCAGCAAGCGCCTGCGGGAGGCGCGACTGTCGCGCCGGTACAGCCGTCGGTGGTGCAGGAGCCATCATCGGATGACAAGACCGCCGAAGCGATTCCGGAATTTGAGCTGGCCGACGTCAGCATCGTCAGCAGCCGGGTTCAACGGCGCCCCGAAGGCATCACGCTCTCGGCCACTGAGCAGTCGGAAACCGAGTCGCAGCCGACGAGGACGCTTCGCGAATCCATGGAGTCTTTGCCCGGTGTGGTCCTGCGACAGGCCAACGGTCCGAGAGATTTCAGCATTTCGATCCGTGGCTCGGGCGTGAAAACCTCGTTTGCGGTGCGTGAGATCAAAATGTACGAGGACGGATTCATCCAGACGCAGTCGGATGGGTTGTCCCGTCTGGATATCCACGATCCCTGGTTCATGCGGAGTGTGGAAGTCACGCGAGGCGCGTCATCCTCTCTCTACGACAACTACGCACTCGGCGGTATGGTGCATTTCCGCACGAGGCGCGGCAGCGACATCAACGGGATGGAAAGTTTCGTCAGCGGCGGGTCCTACGGCTATCAGAAATACGGGTTTGCCCTCGGCCAGCAGTTCGAGAATGTGGACATCTCGCTCTTCGGCAGTCATGTGGCCGAGGATGGATTCATTCGCCACAGCGACTACAGCACGCAAACGATGAATTTCAATTTTCGCGTGAAGGTCGACGACAAACAGAACCTCTATTTCAAGGCGATCACGAACTGGCTGGACTCACGGGTGCCGACGCGGCTGACGTTATCGCAGTTCGATGCCGACCACCGGCAGGCCGGCGGCATCAACAATGCGACGAATGCGGTGCTCCTGGGGCAGCGTCGATTGGATCGGCGCAATATCATCGGTGGAATGTACGAGCGGCAGATCGACGCCAACACCGTGTTGACAATGGAAGCCGACTACGACGTGAAGGACATCAACCAGACCTTCACGCAGATCTCCGACAACATCAATCCGAATTACAAGCACTATACGGACTTGCGTCACGACGGGCGGCTGTTCGACATGCCCTTGCGCAGTTACGTCGGCTTTTTTGTGAATCAAATGGAGCAGGAAGGGCAGACCTTCAATAACCTCCAGGACTTCTTCGGTACGCGCGGCACGTTGGCACAGAACAGCCGCGGGACGATCCGGAACATCGGCGGACGGTTCCGGGAAGAATTGGAATTTATCCCGAAGTGGACCCTGGCCGCAGGCCTCGGGTTCGAGCAATCGCAGTTGAGCGTGCAGACGATCAACTACACGGCCGGGGCGGTCAGCGGCAGGGCCGGAGCGGAACGCAGCTTCAGCAACTGGGCGCCGGAACTGTCGGTCAGCTGGAAGCCGGCCGACGGGTATCGCCATTGGGTGCGCGCCTCCACCGGGTATGCCATTCCGGGGTTCGGCAATCTGTTGACCAATCCTTTTACGGGTCTCGCAGGAACTAATTTCGATTTGAAGCCGCAGAAAAACCTCAACGTCGAACTCGGCACCGAGTCCCGGTTGCACAAGACCTTGACGGTGCAGTTGGTCGGCTTCGTCACGTTCGTCAAAGACGAAATCATCACTCAGGTGGTCTCCAATACCGGCGGCCAGGCTGCGATCAACGCGGACTCGTCGCAATATCGAGGCATCGAGTTCTTCTACGACTGGCGGCCCTTGGACGGGTTGCGGCTCTCCGGCGCCTACACGCACATCGATGCGCGGTACATCAATTTCAGCGACCGGTTCCTCGCCGGCGGGATTCCGACGGCCTTCGTGCGGGACGGTAAAGTGGTGCCGAACGTGCCGACCGACACCCTCAATTTCAAGGAGTCCTACGATCATGCCGCCAGCGGGTGGGGCGGCTGGGTGGAAGTCAACTATATGAACAGTTACTTCTTGAACAACAATAATACGGTGGGCATTCCGTCTTTCGTGATCGCCAACCTGAATATCCATAAGAATTTCGAGTTCCATAACAACAAGTGGATCCGGTTCGCGAAGTTCTTCGCTGAGATCGATAACATCGCCGACAAGAAATATGCGGCTTCCGGCAATGTTGTGGCCGATAGCACGGCCGATGCGAACAAGACGCTGTTCTTTGCCGGTTATGGCCGGTCGTTTTATGCCGGGGTGACATTGGGATTGTTCTAACCATCTGGCGCGAGCGGTCCCCGGATGCGGGGCCGCTCGCGCCCTTAACAGGGAGATTGCCATGAACAAGCAACTCTTGCGGGTCGGTGAGGCGGCGGATGTGTTGGCGGTGAGCCGTTGGACGATTTATCGATGGGTGGAGGAAGGACGGTTGGAGGGCACCAAGATCGGCCGCGGGAGCCTCAGGGTGTTCCGCACGTCGCTGGACCGGTTGGTGCAAAACAATAAGACGCAGGAAATGAACCTGACCGTCTGAGGTGTGCGTTGCTGAGACTGCGATCGGCCGGTGAAAAGGCCGATGCGATCTGTTGTGAGCGGGTAAGAGGGCCTATGAGTCGCATCCTGTTGTGTCTGGTTATTTTGCTGGCCGGCTGTGCGGGCGGGACGGGTCTGTCCTCATCGTCGAAGGCCTCGCACCCGACCGGGCCGTCCGGGAGCGATTCCTACGCCTTCATCAACGGCCGATGGTTCGACGGCCGGGGGTTTCAGCCCGCCACCTGGTATTCAGTGCAGGGACGTTTGACGCGCACCCCGCCGCAGGGACGAGTCGAGACGGTGGACTTGTCCGGCCTGTTCGTCGTGCCGCCGTTCGGGGAGGCGCACAATCACAACGTGGAAGGCCCGTGGAATGTTCAGGCGGTAGCCGCGCGGTATCTCAAGGACGGCGTGTTCTATGTGAAGAATCCCAACAACGTCCGGGACTTTGCATTGCAAATTCGAAGCGCCGTCAATCAGCCGACGAGCATCGATGCGACCTTCGCCCATGCCGGACTGACGGGGCGGGGCGGCCATCCCGTGGCGTTGTATGAGGACGTCTTGCGGACGAGCCGATACGAGCCGGTGGTCGGGACCATCGAGCGGGGGTGGTTTGAGAACCGGTCCTATATGGTGCTCGACACCGACGCCGATCTGGAGACGAAATGGCCGTTGATCACGAGTGGTCAACCTGACTTCCTAAAAGTCTATCTCGTGCATTCCGAAGACGAGGACGCGCCCGGAACGTCCGGACAGTCCCCGCAACGAAGCGGTCTCCATCCGCGACTCGTGCCACAGATTGTCGCGAAGGCCCATGCCGCAGGGTTGCCGGTGACCGCCCATGTCGAAACGGCGGCGGATTTTCGCCAGGCGGTTCGCGCCGGCGTCGATGAGATCGCGCATGTGCCGGGATGGCTGGTGACCAGTGCCGCCGATGGGGAGTCCGCCCGACTCACGGAAGCGGATGCGCGGTTGGCCCTCGAACGTCACGTGCGAGTCGTGACCACCGCTGTGGCGGGAAGCGCCATGCCCTCTGTTCCGGGACATCATCCGCACGGGCATCACGAAGGGCATGCAACCGGGATGTCCGATCATCACCCGGCGGCACCGGATGAATCACGGGTACAGATTCTCAAGGACAACATTGCGTTGCTCCATCGCGTGGGAGTGCGCGTCGTGGTCGGCAGCGACCATGCCGAGACATCGCTGGCGGAAGTGATGCAGCTGCACAGGTTCCATCTCTTCGACAACCTGACGCTGCTCAAGATGTGGTGTGAGGACACGCCGGCTTCGATTTTTCCCGACCGGCGCATTGCAAAGTTTGCCGAGGAGTACGAGGCCAGTTTTCTCGCCCTGGCGGGGAATCCCATTGAGGATTTCGATCAGGTACGGGCCATACGCCGCAGATTCAAACAGGGAGTGTCGCTGGACGGCGCCCCCACGCGAGACGCTGCCTGGTCAGCAGCGGACCAGAAGAGTCGGTAATGCGCGACGTTCCCAACCGGCGTTGCGTCAACATCCATAGCTTGGTCTGGGCATGAAAAGGAGTGCACGATGGAGCGGAATGGTTGGAGTCAATGCGCGGTGGGCTGTCTGGCAGCCTTGGTATTGATGGGGGCGCCGCCTGGTGAGCTGTGGGCGGCTGATGAGCCGCAGGAGCAGGAGGCGCCGGTGGTGGTGGTCGAGGCGGTCGAGGTGAGGGGAAAACGCATTGAAAACGTCGAGGATGTGAAGCAGGAACTTGCCCGCCGGCCGGGCAGCAATATCCTGATCGAGGAAAAGCAGGTCACTGAGTCACGCGCGATCAACCTGCAAGACGTGCTGCAGTTCGCACCGGGCATCCGGTTCCAATCAAGGTTCGGTGCCGATGAAGGGCAGTTCCAAATCCGCGGCACTTCGTTGCGGAATAACTTCCACCATCGAGGGATCAACATTCTCATCAACGGAATCTTCTTCGGCGATGCCGACGGGTTTTCGGATTTCGAATCGATCGACCTCCTGGCCTACGAGCGGATCGAGGTCTATAAGGGCGCGAACGCCCTGCGGTACGGCGCGAACAGCATCGGCGGCGCGATCAATTTCGTGCCGCGCACCGGGTATAGCGCTTCGACGCTACAGATGCGGATGCTCGGCGGCAGCTTCGGGATGGTCAGTGGGCAGGTATCCAGCGGCAAAGTGCTAAAGCCCTTCCAGGTGGGCAACATGACCGCCACGATGGATTATTACATCAGCGTGTCCGGCAATCGCCAGGATGGATTTCAGGATAACAGCCAGCAGGCTCGTGAACGCATCAATGCCAACATCGGTCTGCAACTCGGCAATCACCAGGAGATCCGGGCCTATTTCCTCCAAGCCAATGTCGCCGAGCGGATTCCCGGTTCGCTCACCAATCAACAGCTGTTCTTCAACCGGCAGCAAACCGGAGGGCAGAGTCCTGCCGGGGCACCGCCGTTCTTCGCGTGCGTGTCGAGCAATCAGGCCTGTAACTGGGGCCGGTACTACACGCTGCAGCGGATCGGCATTGCCTATCACAATGAGTTCGCGCCCAATCAGTTCTTCGAGATCATTCCCTACTTCTCGAATCAATTTGTCGACCATCCGATTTTTCAGACGATCCGGCAGGAAAACAACAACGTCGGCGGTGAATTCCGCTATGTGAATTCAAACAGCCTGTTCGGCAAGAACAACTCGTTCGTTGCCGGATTCCAGCCGCGGTACGGGAATCAGCGACAGCAACGGTTCGTCAATATCAACGGCAGCATCGGGGCCATGACGCAGAACTACACGGCGAAGACCACGTACTTCGGCGTCTATGCCGAAGACGCGTTCGATGCGACCAAGGACTTCACGATCGTCATCGGCGGCCGATGGGACTACACCGGGCGGCAGGCGACCGTGGACAACTTCGGGCCGGCGGGGAATCCGTTTAACCCCAATACTCCCTCCGCGCCGACCAGCACGCAGAAGCCACTGCAACATTTCGGCGCGATCAGTCCGAAAATCGGCTTCGTCTATCGCACCACGCCGACGTCTCAGTTGTATTTCAACGCCAGCCGGGCCTACGAAGCGCCGCTCAACGTCGAGTTGTTGTCGTCGCTCAATGCGAACGGCTCCGCCAATACGGGTTTCCTGAACCTGGACGCACAACGCGCCTGGCAGTTGGAGTTGGGGCATCGGGGAACCTCGGCGGACAAGCGTTACAACTGGGATGTGACGGTGTACAACCTGGAAATGCAGAAAGAAATTCTGGCGTCGAACATCAATAACCAGGGCACCTTCCAAAACGCCAACGGCACGCGCCACACCGGCGTCGAGGCCGGCGGCGGCGTGGTCCTGAAGAAAGGCCTCTTCGCGCAGGGCGGAGCGGGCAAGGAAGATAGCCTGCAGACGCGCGTGGCCTATACCTGGTCGCGGTTCAAGTTTACCGACGATGTGCGCGGCGGCGGAATCGGCGGCCCCAATGTGCTGATCGCCAAAGACGGCAATACGGTGGCCGGCGCGCCGGAGCACAGCTTGAACGTGGAGGCTCGCTACGACCATCCGGCGGGCTGGTGGATCGCGCCGAATGTCGAGTGGTCGCTGTCGGGGTTCTATACGGACTACAACAACACGATCAAGAATCCGTCCTATGCGCTCATCAACGTGCGTTCCGGCTGGAACATCGATGAGCACTGGACGCTGTTTGCCGAAGGTCGCAACCTCACGAACAAAACATACGCCGGAGCCGTCGTGGTCAATGACTCGCTGAATCGTTTTGCCAATCCCGGATTCGGGATCAGCGCATTCGGAGGAGTCGAGTATAAGTTTTAACTCGGCGTGCACGTCGTCGGTGCGGGGCTCATCGCCAGGTGAGCCCCGCATCGTGACGGCGGCTGATCCGGTCATGCGGCGACCGGCCCTCCGGCGTCTTCCGCTTGCGTGAAAAACGGGATGGACGGCCGTCAGGCGAACATGTGATAACAGAATCCGTCGGGTATTCCCCGGCTGGACATGTCCTGGTAACTGTAGGGAGTGACCGTGCCGGCCATCTACGGACTTGTCACTGTTTTGCTACTTGTCTGGACCTTGGTCCCAGTCTACGCCGAGTCCGGCCCTGCTCCGCCGCCTACGGCGGTCTTCGCCTCACTGCCTCGCATCGAATCGATTCAACTGTCTCCTTCCGGCCGGCACCTTGCCGTGCTCCGCAACCATGACGGGCAGACGTTTCTCGATATCCAAACCGTCACGGGACAAGACGTCCACCGTGTCGTCTCGACGGACAATCGTGACTACATCATCACCTGGTTTCGCTGGGTCAATGACGAACGGCTGCTCGTGAGTATCCGGTTTGCGGCGACACGTGAATCGATCGATTCGGTCGAGACTCGATTATTGGCGGTGAATCGCGACGGCTCGGAGCAAATACCCAATTTGTTCAAGCAAAGTTCCTTTCCGTCGCTTTTTGGAAAGAAGCACTTTCCTCAATTTCAAGACCAGCTGGTCGGCACGATTCCCGGCGATCCCAGACATGTCCTGCTCGCCCTCGATCTGGAACATCCCAATGCTCCGGATGTCTACAAGGTGGACGTGTATACCGGTGATCGGCAGTTGGTCCAGGCGAATCCCAGCGCGCAGCCGGACCCCCGAGTGATTCTGCGCTGGATTGCCGATCGGGCGGGGAGGGTGCGGGCCGGGGTCGGCCAATTTCAGACCGCCGTGCATGCGATCTTCAGGCAGCCGGAGTCTAGCCTTTGGCGCGAGCTGGCCGATTATGACCTGGCCAAAGAAACCGGGCTGGTGCCCTTGGCCTTCGATGCCGATCCCGCCTGGTTGTATGTGCGGGATCAACATCGGGGCAAGGCGGCGATTTTTAAGCTCAACGTAATGGACCTGACAGCGGATCGTATCCTCGTGGTCGCCGATCCGAAGTTCGATCTGAACGGTGAGCTGGTCTATGCGCCGGGCCGCAAGAAAGTCGTCGGTGTTCGGTACAGCGCGGCGGATGAGCGGGTGCTCTTCTGGGACTTCGACGCGCAACGCTTGCAGGCGCGGATCGATCGGGCGATTCCTGGAACAGTTAATGTCATCCACAGCAGCAGCGACGATGGTCGACTACATATCGTCAAGTCGAGCGGCGCGGCGCATCCCCCGCGCTGGTCGATCTTCGACGAACGCGATGGACGAATGGTGCTGCTCGGCAAGTCTTATCCTGATCTTGAGACGGCCGCACTGGCTGCTCCCACGACGACCTACGTGACGGCGCGGGACGGCAAGGAACTGCAAGTCTTCCTGACCGTTCCCAAGGATCGGGACCCGCGCCAACTTCCGATGATTGTGTTTCCCCATGGAGGCCCTGCAGCGCGAATGCCCGGTGCATTCAACTATTGGACCCAGTGGTTCGTCAGTCGCGGGTGGGCGGTGCTGGAGCCGCGTTTTCGCGGGACCGCGGGATACGGTGACGAATGGCTCCGCGCCGGTTTCCAGCGATGGGGGCTGGAGATGCAGGATGATGTGACCGACGCCGTGCAATGGGCGATTCGCTCCGGACTCGCAAGCGCACACCGGATCTGTATCGTCGGATCAGGATACGGAGGCTATGCGGCCTTGATGGGCGCGGTGAAGACGCCGGATGTGTATCGCTGCGCCGTCAGTCTGGGCGGGGTGACCGATTTGCCGCAGGTCGTGTCCGACAGCCGTTGGTACCTGAATCAGAAACCGCTTGCCGAAATGCGTATCGGCTCCTGGTGGAACGACCGTGAGCGGCTGCGCGATACCTCGCCGGTCTTTCATGCGAAGGAGATTCGTATACCGTTGCTCCTGATGCACGGCGCCATGGATCGGGCGGTGCCGGTGTCGCATGGTCGAGACATGGCCGAGGCACTCAAGGCGGCAAACGTCACGACCTACCGGTATGTGGAACTTCCCTTCGCCGATCAGGCGTTGAGTCGCGAGCAGGACAGGATTCACGTCTTCAAAGAACTCGAACAGTTCCTCACTACTTACCTTGATTGAATCGTTCTTCCCGGTCGAATCCACAGGCATCCGCCGCTAGACAGGGTCGAAGGCAGCGCACGACATAACCTCGGCCTGATCTCGACCGCTCCGGCCTGGGAGCCTGAGGTGCCGGCTGTTCCTCAATCCGCCTGACGGAACCCCCGCGTCCGGCGGCCTGGCTCATTCATGCCGGAACCAGTGACGGCGATGCGCCGGTGAATGTGAACAAGGGCTCACATTTTGTAGCAGGCGTGAGCATCCGTCGGTAGACAACTTATACGGAATGGCGTAATTGATACAGCACGCGAGAACTATCAGACCATGAACCGACGAACCTCTAAAGCCACCATTGCCGGTCTCGCACTCGGAATCGTCTGGGTGTATGTGGTGCTGGCGCTCATGGCGCCGGGCTGTTCGTTCGCCCACGCCATTCCATCGGATAATCACCATCAGCACGCAGACACGGAATCCCATTCCACGCTCTGTTCCTGGGCCTGTCAGGCGACATCCGATGTCGGCCCGATCGCTCAGGGAGGTGTGGGCCTAGTCTGGGTCGCGCAATCCCAACCGTTGACGACTTCTCCGCTCCTCCTCACTTCCGGGGACCCCTCGTCCCTCCATGCCCGCGCGCCGCCGATCCCTGCGAGGGGATAGTTCGGGCGAGGCGCGCGTCGCCACCGATCATCGCACCGAGGCATTCGAGTCCGTCCGGCGATAGCCGGATGGGAGTCTGATCGGTCCCGTGTTCCGCCATGTCCGGGCGTTCGGCCCGAGCTATTTCACTAAGCATGATGCGTCCGAGGATGGGATTGCCCTCCGATCCCGGACCGCCCGGCAGCGCAGGCGCTTCTCCTGTGACCTCCGCTGCCGGTTCCCACGACGAGACTGTGATGTGTTGCATCGGTCCTGAATGGTGGACCCGGTTGTGCGGGAGGCTCATGCCCCTTCCTGCAGTCGGGGGAGGAGCGGTAACGGACCGCTCCTATCCACCGCCAAGGTGTTGAAGGGGTAGGCGAGATGGTGGAACAGCCGCTGTTGCGCGTGAAAGAAGCTGCGCAATTGCTCCAAGTCAGTAAGTGGACCATCTACCGGTGGATCGATGAAGGACGGCTCAACGCCACGAAGATCGGTGGAGGCAGCCTCCGCATTTTTCGTGTCTCAGTGACGGCGCTGGTGGAAGGCAATCGAACGGATCCGCGTCCCCAAGAACCGACGCCGCACCTGAAGGCGGTGCCGCTCAGTGGGCGTAGAGCGATGAAACGATAGATCTGTCGGAAACGGATCCTGGGGTTGTGCACCCTTCTTCAGGATCTGCCTCCCGGGGTGAGTGGGATGGCCTCCCCCTTCACCCCGGCCCTTCGGGGCTTTCTGGGCGGTCAGTGCGGAGAGGACGGACAGGAGGGATGCAGGCAGGGAATCGACGGAGTCTGTGGAGGGAGCGGCGGACCATGGTTGAGTGCACGAAAAAGAGCGCGCGGTGGTTGCCCATGGCATTGATGGCCGGCATCGCCTTGTGCGGCGTTGATAGGAGCTGGGCTGCTGAACCGGATGCCTGGCAGCAGCTGTTCGCAGACGGTGTGAAGGCCAGGGAAGCGGCGCACTATGCCGAGGCTGAGCAACTCTTGCAGCGCGCTCTCCGCGAGGCTGAGCAGGTCGGCCCCGACGACGCCCGCGTCGCCACGGCAGCCAACAATCTCGGATTGCTGTATCACGACCAGGGCCGTCTCCAGGAGGCACAATCGCTGTACACCCGTGCGCTCGCCATATGGGAACAACACTTGGGATCCGAACATGAAGATGTCGCGGCGGCCTTAAATAACCTGGCGGAAATCGCCCATGCCGAAGGCGATTGGGCTCGCGCGGAACCCCTCTATGAACGGGTGCTGACGATCGAGCGCAAGGTGCTGGGCGCGGCGCACCCCGATGTCGCGATCAGCCTGAACAACCTGGCCGAGTTGTACCGCAAAGAGGGACGGGAGACGGCGGCCGAATCGATGTACCACCTGGCCCTGATTCTCATGGAAGAGGCCCGTGGCGAGGATCACCCGGATCTGGGGCCCGTCCTCAACAACCTCGCCGGCTTGTACAAGGGGCGCGGACTCTATGTTTGGGCGGAACCGTTCTACTTGCGCGCGCTGAAGATGCGCCGCTTGCGATACGGCGATGAACATCCGGCGGTGGCGATGAGTTTGAATAACGCCGCCTGCCTCTACCAGGCCGAAGGACTCTACGCGTCGGCCCAACGATATTTCGACGAAGCCTTGGCCATTGCGGAACGAACGTCCGGCCCTCAGGCCTCCGTGACCGGCACCATCGTCGGCAATATGGCCTTTCTCGCCGATCAGCAGGGACTGTGGACGCAGGCGCAATTGTTGTATCAGCGGGCGCTCGTCATTCAGCAGAAACAACTGGGCTTGCAGCATCCCACCGTCGGGTTGTTGGTGGAGCGCTATGCACGCGTGCTTGACATCCTCGGGCAGCCGGTTGAAGCCGGATTGTTCGCTGCGCGGGCCGCATCGATCCGGGCGCGGGTTCGGCCGGGAGTCGTGCGGCAGGACGCGGCCATGCGTCAGGGGTCTGCGGTCGGAGAACTCACGCGATAGGGAGTGAAGGCGTCAGGATGGGAGGTGCTCCATGCCGGTGAATGCTGCGGTGGCGTCACCGCGTCGTGCGGAGATGGCCCAGGGCGCTCAACAGAGGGCGGGGTTGAGCGTGGCGGTCGTGCGATTGCTGATGGTCACCCTCGATATCAGCGAGGGCTGGTCCCCGGCGCCTCCCGCGGCGACGTTATTGATTCCGTTCGGGTATCGGGACTGGCCGAGTGTGACCTCTACGGTGGAATCGCCCGGCGGGCGGAGGCGGCTCCGGTTCTACGTGTGCCCCAAGGCTCTGCTCACGCCGGACTATGAATCGTTTCCCGTGGGGACCACGTTCGTCGTGGAGTCCGAGCCCTATCCGGAAAGCCCCGGATCTTCTCGGGCCAGGCCGTCCGTGTTTGCGATGGAGAAGTGCGCCGGTCTCACGATGGACGGCGCGGGGACCAGGCAGTACGAATCATGGATGTATGCGAGTTGGGATTCGCCCGCTCAGCAGGCCATGGCGGATCGTGGCCGGTGCGGCGTCTGCCGGCTGCCCTGGCTGACGCCCGCTGACATGCGATGATCGGTGGACGGGGCTCGATGGTTGGACTGCGCTGACCACGCAGTGAGCTCCGAGGAGGGAAGCGTACGCCCATGCGCTTCCCTCTCCCACCATCTTCTGCTCAGTCCTGCGTTGCCCTCACGGTGAGTGCGGCCTCCTCTTTCCCTACTGAACAAGACCTGGCAAATGCGGTAGAATGCCGCCCAATCGAGCGGCACATCCACTTATCACATAGGAGGAATCATGATGACGTTGTTGCGGTCAGGTATGTTCGCGTTTGCCGTGTCCGCGCTGGTGGCGACTGCGCCGGTGGGATATGCCCTGGCCGACGGCGGCGGGCATGTGAAGGAAACGATCAAGCACGCCAAGGAAGGCGTGGAACACGAGAAGGAAGCGATCAAGCATCTTGAAGAGTCGGTCAAGGCGAGCAACGATCCGCATGCCAAAGAAGCGCTGGAGCATGCGAAGGAAGCCGTGAAACATGCGGAGGAATCCCTCGCGCATGCGGAACAGGCTTCGAGCCACAAGGGGAAGGCGAAGGGCAAGTAACGCGATCTCTCCTCCAAGGGGGAGGCGAGTCCCATCCGGCGTTCCCGCTTGGAACTGTGCCGGAGGGCCTTGCACCTGCGTGAGATGACGCGCTCGGCTTCGTGAGACAGGCCAAGCCCAGTCAGGTCCCGGTCGGCTCCATACGCCTCGTTTCAACGACACGATCCTGTAGCATCAGTAGGCATCCGTGAGCGCGCATCTGTAGACGGTTGAGCGTGCTGGGGCTATAACTCGACTCCCTAGGAGGGGCCCCCATGCGAAAACTCTTCGTGGCCGTGGTTCAGATCCTCATGCTGGCCGGCGGATCGGGAGTGTGGGCCGCCGACGATTCATTGGAGCGGTTGTTACGGGCGCAGGCGTTCAATCGGGAATTCGAGGGATTCGATTCGTACTATGTGAGGATCGAGGCGGATCGGCCCCAGCCTGACGGGTCGCATGAAGTGCTGGCGGTGGCCAGCGGGAAATTTTCGGACAATACCAAGCGTATGAGAGTGCTGTTTCTTATCGTCGATGGTCGCATTGTCGGCGGCCAGGTGTTGGAAGGCACCGGTCTTCCTCCGTGCCTGGCACAGGAGCATCGTCCGTCCTCATCTCTTTAACCTGACAGGAGGTTCTATGTTGAGCAGGATTGCGGTCCTTTTCATGGGCGTGTTGGGCGTGTTGGCGAGTGGAACGTCTGCGTTGGCGCTACAGGCCGGCGGGGTCGAAGTCGGTGACCTCGAGACCGGTTCCGTCGTCGGTCAGCCGTTTAAGGAATTGGTCGTGGATGCGGAATTGTATGCCGTTGAAATCGGCAGCATGAAGGCGTGGTATCCGCCGACCACGGTCATCGATTTCAAAGTCCGGCCGGGTCGTCCGCTGTTGATCAAGGTCACGAATACCACCGCGACGGAGCGTGGCTTTCAAATGATCGATACCGTCAATGCGGCGTCGCCGTTTGTCTTAAAGGCCGAGGTCCGGTTGAAGCCCGGCGAGACGAAGTATATCGGCGTGCCGACCAGCGATTTGTTCAATCAAACCCAGGGCAATACGCTTGAGTATCGCGACCAGCTCAATCCTATGCAGCCCGGCGGCAAACTGGTGATGATCAAGTAACAGACCCTGTCTGTCGTGTGAGTAGACGCGCCCCGTTCATCCGCAGGGATGGACAGGGCGTTGTCTTTTTTGCACCGCTGTCGAGACGGCGTGCGCGCAGGGCCTGGCTACCAATAGTAGGGAAAGCGCCCGTAGGGGCCCCAGTAGGGATGCCAGAACGGACTGTAGTAGGGATAGGGGCGGATGCGGGACATATTCGAGTCTTGCGATGGAGTCCAGGTGCGGAACGATTTGATGTCGATCACGGGATAGGTATAGTCGGTCTCGTCGAGCGGCAAGGTCATCGAGCCGGTGAGCTCACCGGTAATGGTCAGGAACGTTCCCTGGGGAATGGTTGCCGGATCCAGAAAGTCCCGCTGGACCGCGACAAAGCGTCCCTCCGATTTCATCAGATCGAGCGTCGGTTGTTGCGAGTCGTTGAGCGGTAACTGCAGCACTTCGATCCGTGTACCGTCTTTCATGCGTCGCGCCGCGAGCACCTGCCCACCGAGCACCAGCGTCTGTCCCTTGAACGAGTCCGGCGCGGCCTTGATTTGAGAAAACGACGGAACGTGAGGGCCGCCGTCGGCCGATTCGTGCCTGTCGCCGGACGACGCACAGGCCGCTAGGACCGCGACGAACCACCAAATGCCGATCCCCTGTAGAAGTTTCAGTCGCATCGTTGGCATTATATCAGACGCATAAGTGGACGAGCATTGTTTATAATGCCGATGAGCCTGTTGAACCGAACCCAGTTTGAAAAAGGAGTGCAGCGTATGGCGAAGCGTCGTGGATGGCGGGGCAGTCTGTTGATGGGCCTGATGGCGGTGGCGGCTCTCGGGTTCGTGGGAACCGCGCAGGCCGGGAAGGCGGAGCTCAGGGGCAACTTCCAGATACTGAGCGACGAGAAATCGACACACAAGCCGGGGAAAGTGCAATTGATTGAATTCGCGGATTTCTACTGCCCGCATTGCCACCGGTTCGACGGCGAGGGGCTGGCGATTTTGGAGAAGGAATTCGGCAATAAGCTGGAAGCGGTCATGGTGGGGTATCCCGTGATTCCCGGCAAGTTGCCGACCGCCTTCGATATGTATGAACAGGCCAAGACCATGGGGAAAGGCGCCGAGATGAAGCGGGCGCTGTTCCGGACCATCCATAAGGACAAGATCGGCATCATCGACAAGGCGATCCGTGAAGTGTTGATTCGTGAGGTCGGGCTCGACCCGGTGGCGTTCGAAGAAGGATTAGCCAGCGCCAAGCCGGCGAAGGCCTTCGAAGACGGGCGGAAATGGGGCGATCGCATCAAGATTCAACAGACGCCCACTGTCCTGCTCGACGGCAACATCAAGGTTGAGCAAATCGATCCGGAGAATTTGAAGCTGATCATTCACAGCATCCTGGACGGAGACGGCAAGAAGTAAGAGTCGTATCTCGTGAAGCGTGACGCGTCCCTCGGCAGGAACGAGATACGAACGACGAGATACGAGGTGCGAGTTCATGGCGACTGATCCGATCTGCGGCATGACGGTGGAACCGGCGACGGCGGCGGGCCGTTTCGCCCATGGGGGCCAGACCTACTATTTTTGCAGTATCCATTGCCTCGATCGGTTTCGTGCTGCGCCTGGTGAGTATGTGAAGACCGCGTCCGTTGCGACTGCCGCCATGCCCAGTGCCGGCCGGCGTTCGCTGCCGATGATGCAGACGATGCCCGATCAGCAGCCGGTGGCGGGCGGCGAACGGGATCCCGTCTGCGGGATGACCGTTCAGCCTGCGACCGCCGCCGGGTCGCATGCGCATGCGGGCAAGACGTATTATTTCTGTTGTCAGGGATGTCTCGAAAAGTTCCGGGCCGATCCGGTCCGGTACCTGTCGCCGGTGCCCGTTGCATCGACAACAGCCTCACGGCAGTTCGGGAGCAAGTCGCTCCCGATGTTGGGCGCCTCGGCGCCAGGCAACGCGGTCTCAGGCGTCATCGATCCGGTCTGTGGTATGACGGTGGATCCGGCGACGGCGGCCGGGTCGTTCGATTACCAGGGCACGACCTACTCGTTCTGTTGCCAGGGCTGCCTCACCAAGTTTCGCGCCGATCCGCAGCGGTATCTCGCCCCCGCAACTGCTCAGTCCGCTGCGCCTGCTGCCCCGCCCCCTCCCGGGACGAAATACGTCTGTCCCATGTGCCCTGAGGTGTTGGAAGAAAAGCCGGTGCCCTGTCCGAAATGCGGGATGGCACTGGAGCCGGATTCGATTCAGCCGCTGCCGACCAAAACGGAATATGTCTGCCCGATGCATCCGGAAGTGGTGAAGGCGGAACAGGGGGCCTGTCCGATCTGTGGGATGGCGCTGGAACCACGAACCGTCACGGTTGAGGAAGAGCTGAATCCTGAGTTGGTGGACATGGCTCGACGGTTCTGGGTGGGCCTGGGTCCGACGGCGGTCGTGTTCGTGCTGGCCATGTCGCACATGCTGCCCGGTCACCCGGTTCAGCACGTCCTCTCCGATACGCAGTCCGCATGGGTGCAGTTTCTGTTCAGCACGCCGGTGGTCCTCTGGGCCGGCTGGCCGTTCTTTCAGCGCGGCTGGGCGTCGATCGTCCATCGCAGCCCGAACATGTTCACGCTGATTGCGATCGGGACCGGCACGGCCTACCTCTACAGTGTCTTCGCCACCCTCTTCCCCGCGCTGATTCCGCAATCGTTCCACCTGGAAAGCGGAGCGGTGCCGGTGTACTTCGAGGCCGCGGCAGTCATCACGGTCCTGGTTCTGCTGGGGCAGGTGTTGGAATTGCGAGCCAGGAGCCGAACCACCGGCGCGATCCGGGCTCTCCTGGGACTGGCGCCCAAGACCGCGCGGCTCTTGCGAGAGGACGGCCGTGAAGAAGATGTGTCGCTCGATCAGGTGCAGGTGGGCGATCGTCTGCGTGTGCGACCGGGAGAACGGGTGCCGGTCGATGGGGTGATTTTGGAAGGAGCGACGGCGATCGACGAGTCGATGATTACCGGCGAATCGTTGCCGGTTGAGAAAACCACCGGGGATCGGGTGACGGGCGGCACGATCAACGGTTCCGGCGGTCTGGTGATGCGGGCGGATCGCGTCGGGGCGGATACGCTGTTGGCGCATATCGTTCAGATGGTGACGGAAGCGCAACGCAGCCGGGCGCCCATTCAGCGCACAGCCGATGTGGTGGCCGGGTATTTTGTGCCGATCGTAGTCGGCGTGGCGATCGTGACCGGTTTGGTGTGGGCGTTGATTGGGCCGGAACCGCGGCTGGCCCATGCCCTGTTGAATGCCGTGGCTGTCCTGATTATTGCCTGCCCCTGCGCCTTGGGTTTGGCGACGCCGATGTCGATTATGGTAGGAACCGGTCGCGGTGCGGCGGCCGGCGTCCTGTTCAAAAAAGCCGAAGCGTTGGAGACGATCGAAAAGATCGACACGCTGGTCTTCGACAAGACCGGGACATTGACCGAAGGCAAACCCAAACTGCGCGTCGTGAGCGCCGTGGCTCCCTGGTCTGAAACGGACCTGTTGCGATTGGCGGCGTCGGTGGAACGCGGGAGTGAACATCCGGTGGCCGGCGCAATTGTGAGCGGAGCCGAGTTGCGAGGTATCACATTGGAGTCGGTGTCCGGGTTCACGTCAACAACCGGAAAGGGCGTTGAGGCGACGGTCGGGACCAGCCGGGTGGCGGTCGGAACGCTCGATTTGTTGCGTGGCCTACGCGTGGACGACGAGGCCTCCCTGGCCGCATTGGAAGCGAATGCCGAATTGATGCGCCAGACCGGACAAACCGTGATGTTCGTGGCCGTTGATGGCCGGGCGGCCGGCTTGCTCGGGGTGGCCGACCCGATCAAGAGTTCGACCCCCGAGGCCTTGCGGTTGTTGCGCCAGGAAGGCATTCGTCTGGTAATGGTAACCGGCGATCATGCCGTGACGGCGCAGGCGGTGGCGAAGGAACTCGGACTGGATGAGGTCAGGGCCGGCGTCAAGCCGGATGAAAAGAGCCGGATCGTGCAGGAATTACAGAAACACAGTCACGTGGTGGCGATGGCGGGTGACGGCGTCAACGATGCGCCGGCCTTGGCGCAGGCGGATGTCGGCATGGCCATGGGAACCGGAACCGATGTGGCGATGGAGAATGCCGGGGTGACGTTGGTGAAGGGCGATTTGCGCGGGATTGTCCGGGCGCGCCGCTTGAGCAAGGCCACCATGCGCAACATCCGCCAGAATCTCTTCTTCGCCTTTGTGTACAATATAGTTGGGGTTCCGGTCGCCGCCGGGCTGTTGTATCCGTTCTTTGGTCTTCTCCTCAGTCCGATGTTGGCCAGCGCGGCAATGACGTTCAGTTCCCTCTCAGTGATTTCGAACGCCTTACGCCTCCGGCATGCCGATTTATGAGTTCTGAGTGTGCAACCCACCGCCGCATGATAGGCTGGGGCCTGCCGTTTGAGAGGAAGGTTCGCGCGATGTCGACGAGTCGGTCTCATCCCTGCCTGCTGGCCGCGGGAGTGCTCGGCGCCCTGTTGGGAGTCGAGCCGGCGGTGCCTGCCTCGTCTGCCGAATCAGTGACGATTCGCCCCTCGCGTGTGAGCACGGTCGGCGATTTGCAGGCCCAGGTGCGGACCACAGCGGCCAAGGTGCTTCCCGCTGTCGTCAGCATCGCCTCGACGGTGATGGTGCACGATCAAGCATTCAGCGATGAAGGTCTGCCTTTCGGCATGTTCAAAGACGTGCCGCCGCGCCGACAATATGGGCAAGGCTCCGGGGTCATCGTCTCGTCGGACGGGTATATCATCACCAACAACCACGTCGTGGCCGATGCGGTGGATGTGGAAGTCATCCTCGCGGACCGACGGCAGTTCAAGGGCCGCGTGGTCGCGACCGATCCGAAAACCGACGTCGCGGTGGTGAAAATCAACGCCACCGGCCTGCCTACTGCCGCCTGGGGCGATTCCAGCGCGCTTGTGGTCGGTGATTTCGTTCTCGCGATCGGCAATCCCCTCGGTCTGAGCCGCACCGTCACCTTCGGCATCGTCAGCGCCGTCGGTCGCGCGGATGTGGGGGTGGCCGATGTGGAGGACTTCATTCAGACCGATGCGCCGATCAATCCCGGGAACTCGGGCGGGGCCCTGGTGAACACCAACGGAGAGTTGGTCGGGATCAACACGGCCATTGCCAGTCCGACGGGCGGCAGCGTCGGCGTCGGGTTTGCGATTCCCAGCAACATGGCGAGAACTGCCATGCAGAGTCTCATCAAGACGGGCCGGGTCGTCCGGGGGTTTCTGGGGGCCTCCACGCAGGATGTCACGCCGTTGCTCGCCAAGACTTTCCACCTGCCGGATGTGAAGGGCTCGATTATTACCGATCTGCAGGCCAAGGGGTCCGCCGAACGGGCGGGATTGAAGCGCGGCGATGTCGTGGTGCGCTTCGACGGGCGTGACGTCATGGACAGCGGCCATCTGCGCAATTTGATGGCCACGGCGGCCATCGGCAGCAAACACCGGATCGAGCTGCTCCGCGATGCCAAGTTGATGCAGACGGACCTCACCGTGCAGGAAGCGCCGCGGGAGCGGCCCAAGAAAACGCAGACGGCAGATGCCGCCAGTTCCACCGCACATCCGCTGTCGGGCGTGATCGTCGATGAGGTGACGCCGGCCCTGGCGCGGCAGATGGATTTGCCCGTCAACGTCGGTCTGGTCGTGACGGATATCGAAGACGGCAGCCTGGCCGAAGTCTCCGGTCTCCAGCCCGGCGATCTGCTGCTGGAACTCAATCGACAGCCCATCCCCAACTTCAGCACGTTTCAACGACTCGCCGAACCGCTCCGGTCCACCGATCTCGCGCTGTTGCTCATCAATCGTCAAGGCAGTCTGCTCTACATCCCCATCCAAAGCGAATAAGTCTGCGTTCGTCGTCATCTCGCAGTCACCGCGGCAGGTCTAGAAGGCTCAGTACGCAGTTAGGCGTAGCCCATCGCCTGTGGAAATTGCCGAAAAAATTGAATTCGCGCATAGGTCCGGCATACTGAGCCGGTGCCATGGAAACATTCGGGGGATTCCATCTTACAGAGGTGCAGGATGTGGGCGATCTCGCGGGTGAGTTGTCTGTTCGCGCTCTGGCTATGCGCGGCTTGTACGTCTGAGCCGGCGGCAGCGCCGTCCTATCTGCTCGGGGTGTGGCAAACGGCGGCCGAGGGCTACACAGACCAACATATGTTTATCGATGAGCGCCGGATCGGATTCGGCACGAGTGCCGTCACGGCGGATGGCTATGTGATCATGCAGATCGATGAAAGCTGCGAGGGGGCCAAGACCCTCTTCGTCGTGTCCTATCAGGGTGAGGACCAGACCAAGTACCAACTGGCATTTTTTTATGAGCCGGCCGCCGGCGGCAGGATTATCTATAAGAATCAGGACCATTTGGTCTGGACGAGAAAGGCAGCGACATCATGAGCCGGCCACGGTTTCGACGCCATTTCCTGTGGGACACGGTGCAGCCGCGGTTTCTGGTGCTGAGCTTCTGTTACGTCCTGGTGGTGATCGTCGCCGTGTCGGCCGCGCTGTTTCTTCCGTTGATGCTTCAATTGGATCATTTGCCTGTCTCCAGCCCGGAGGCACAGCGGGTGGCCGACCAGTTTGAGCTATTGCACAGTCGCTTCTGGCCGGTGGTGGCGGTGGTGTCTCTTCTCCTGCTCGTGCACGGCGTGTTTTTTTCGCATCGGATCGCGGGCCCCCTCTATCGCTTTCGCCTGATTTTCCAGTCCGTCGCGAGCGGCGATCTGACCGTGCGCACCTCGATTCGCAAGAGCGATTATCTCCATGTGGAAGCGCAATGTTTGGGTGAAATGGTCGGCGCGTTGCGGGAGAAGATCGCCCGTATCGAGGCTCACCATGCCGACATGGCTTCGCAATTGGAGCGATTGAAGCAGGCGGCGGCGCGAGGCTCCTTTCGCGAGGTGGAGCAGGAGGCGGACCGGCTTCGATCCACCATCGATCAACTTGCGCAGGCAATGGAGCCGTTTCAGACCAAGGCGGATGTGATCGAGACCCGGCCGGTGTCGTTGCCCTCTGCCTCGGGATTTTAGGTCGCGTATGACGCACGGCCCCCATAACCGCGGGCAACAGGGCTTTACGATCATTGAATTGATGTTTGCCGTGGCGATTGTCGGGGCGCTGGCGGGTTTGGCGATCCCGAACTATCTCGGCTACCTCGACAAGGCCCGACTGGCCCGATGCATCGCGGAGATTCGCTACATTGAGCGAGCGATCGATTCGTACGAAGCCGCGAATGAATCGTTGCCGAACACGCTGGCCGAAGTGGGAGCCGGTGACATGGTCGATCCCTGGGGGAATTCCTACGAATACCTCAATATCGCGGCCTTGACCCTGCCGGGTGGCGGAGGTGGAAATGGGAATGCGGGTGGCAACGGCGGTGGCGGCGGGGGTAACGGGGGCGGGGGTGGTGGGGGAAACGGCAACGGCGGCGGGAATAAGACATCCTATTGGTTTGAGCCGGATAGCGCCTACGCGGCGGGGGCCGGGAATGGTTCGGCAGGAAGACCGCGCAAGGATCGCTTTCTCCATCCGATTAACTCCGACTACGACCTCTATAGTATGGGCAAAGACGGTGAGAGTGTGGAGCCGCTGACGGCCAAGAAAAGCCACGATGATGTGATCCGCGCCAATGACGGCAGCTTTGTCGGCTTGGCCGTCGAGTTCTAGCAGGACGAGGCCTCGTGCAGATCGAACGGTCGTTTCTCAGTAGTCGGGTTGCCCGCCGGGTCTTCTTTCTCTTCATCCTCTGTGCCCTCTTGCCGGTTGGGGCGTTGAGCCTGGTGTCGTTCAGCGACGTGACCGGCCAGCTTACCCAGCAGGCCGAGCGCCGGGTACGGCAGGAGAGTAAGGCCATGGGCATGGCCATCTACCAACGGCTCCTCCTGCTGGAAGCAGAACTGCTGTCGGTCAGCCGACAGCACCATGCGATCACCCCGACATTGCCGGGTGACGTCCCAACGCAGCCGCTTCCAAGCACACCGGGGTTTCCGGGCATGGCCCACATCTCGGAAGACGGCGCGACGAGCGTCTTTCTCGGCGAGCTGCGGTCGATTCCAGCCGTATCGTCGGCGCAGTGGGCGTTGCTTCGCCAGAAAAAGACGCTGCTCACGACGGCGCCCGATGAAGCTGGAGCCGGGCGCCTGTTCCTGGTCAGGCTCTCCGATTCCGATACGTCGGCGGTGGCGGCCGAAATCAACGGCGATTATCTGTGGGACCTGGCCGGCAGCATGACACTCCCGGCGGAGATGTCCATGTGTGTGCTCGGGACCGCGCTGGAGGTCCTGTTCTGTAGCCCCTCCGCTCCCGCCACATTAAAGGAGCAGCGGGTCGGGCAGGGCGAAGGGGGCAGCACGTCCCTATTGGAATGGCGAGATGAGCAGGATTCATATATCGCAGGCTATTGGGCGATCCCGCTCCGGTACCAATTTTCGACGGCGCCCTGGACCGTGTTGTTGAGTGAATCGCGAAGTTCGGTGCTCGCGCCGCTGGCGAGCTTTCACTATCGCTTCAGCCTGGTGGTAGTGATTGCTCTGTTGTGCGTGGCATTGCTCAGCGTGAATCAAATCCGGAAAACCATGGTGCCGCTGGAGGAACTGGGCAAGGGCACCAGACGGATTGCCAAACGGAATTTTTCGACACCGGTGCAGGTCACGAGTGGGGACGAGTTTGAGGAGCTGGCGGCCTCCTTCAATGACATGGCGAGCCGGCTGAACCAGCAATTCGCCCAGTTGGCCACGATCCATGAGATCGACCGGTCGGTGCTGTCGGTGCTGGATCCCAGCCGGATTGTCGATACGGTCCTGGCCAGGTTGCGCGAGGTCTCTCCCTGCCAGGGGCTGGCCGTGTTGTTAATCGATCCATCCGAGCGTACCCGTGGGTGGCTGTATGCCAGGCTCGGACCGGAAAGCCAGCAGACGACGATGAAGGGTGTGACGGTGACGGAGGCTGAAAGCCGGATGCTCACAGCGCACCAGGACGGCTCAACTCTGGTGCAGCCGTCCGGAGAAGGGGCGTTTGCAGACCTGAGCGGGCGGGAGAATGAGTCCCTGTTGGTGTTACCCCTCTTCCGCTCGCACGATCTGTTAGGCGGGATTGTGTTGAGTTACCGGAAGGCGTCGGGCATGCACGAGGAGCATCTCGTGCCATTGCGTCAGTTGGCCGATCAGGTGGCGGTGGCATTGAGCAACGCCTCGGATCTTGCGGAACGGCAACGGGCGGAAACGTCCTTGCGGGAGAGCCATACGCAGTTGGAAGCCGCCATGGCCGAACTCAAGACGACGCAACAGCAGATGGTTCAGCAGGAGCGGCTGCGGGCGCTGGGGCAAATGGCGAGCGGGATCGCGCACGATTTCAACAATACTCTGTCGCCGATCATGGGTTTCAGCGAACTCCTACTCATCGCGCCCCAGATGTCGGCGGATCCCGCGCAACTGAAGGAATATCTGCAGACGATCAATATGGCGGCCAAGGATGCGGCGAAGGTCGTCAGCCGGCTGCGCGATTTCTATCGCCCCCGCCTCGACGCGGACCTGGCCGGCATCGTCGATCTGAACAGCCTGGTCCAGCAAAGTGTGAAGCTCAGCCAACCGAAGTGGAAAGACCAAGCCCTGGCGAATGGCGTGGCGATCGAGATCAAGACGGAGTTGGATTCGGTGCCCTCGGTCGCCGGACATGAATCGGAATTGCGCGAAGTGCTGACGAATCTGGTGTTTAATGCCGTCGATGCGATGCCCCAAAGCGGGTCGATTACGCTCCGCACCAAAGTCGACGGCGATGCGGTGCGCTTGGAAGTCAGCGACACCGGCACGGGGATGACGGAAGAAGTGCGTCAACGCTGCCTCGAACCGTTCTTTTCCACGAAGGGCGAACAGGGGTCCGGTTTGGGATTGGCCATGGTATACGGCATCATCCGGCGGTTGCGAGGCACCATCGATATCACGAGTGCCGTCGGCGTGGGGACGACGTTCAGCATCCGCCTCCCGATTCAAGCGGAGGCGGGTACCGGCACAGACCATCACGGCCACAACATGGACGGGGTCCGGTTACAGGTCCTGGTCGTAGACGACGATCCTCTGGTGGGCCGTGTGACGGGCGAATATCTCCGAGTGGCCGGGCATAGCGTGGAAGTAGTCGGCGGTGCGGCTGAGGCGATCAAGCGGTTCAGTCCCGAGCGGGTGCATCTGGTGGTGACCGATCACGGGATGCCGCACATGACGGGCCGCCAGTTGGCCGATGTGATCAAAAAAGTGTCTCCCAACACGCCGGTGCTTCTTCTTACGGGAGGCGATCAGATCGAGCAGGAGGACACAGTGTCGCGGGCAGTCGATGCCGAATTGAGCAAGCCGCTGACGATGGGCGCGCTCCGGCAGGCGTTGTCCACGCTCCGGTATCCCAAATCACTTCCTGCCCAGAGCCAGAAAGAAATTGGTGATGCGGCATGAGGATGGTAGGGTAGGGTCGGCAGGGTTTCGAGAGCCAGGAGTATAGGTATTGCAATGTCGGATCTTGACGTGAGCGCCGTCAAACTGCTGCTGATTGATGATGAGCTGCCTAGCCTCAAACTGATGGAAGCGATCCTCAAACAGGCCGGCTACGAAAAAATTACGACGACGACAGACCCTCGCCAGGCCGTGCAATTATGCCAAGAGGTGAAGCCGGATCTGATCGCGACGGACATGCGTATGCCGCATATGGATGGATTTGAGGTAATGCGACAGCTGGCCTCGGTCATTCCGGCCGGTGACTACCTCCCGATTCTCGTCATTACCGGCGAGCTCGATGGCCCAACGAAGCACAGGGCATTGGCGGAGGGCGCCAAGGATTTCCTGAACAAGCCGGTGGATGCCACTGAAGTCGTGCTCCGCATCAAAAACCAATTGGTCACGAGGCAACTTCATCGACAGCTGCGCATGCACAATGAACATTTGGAAGCGCAGGTGCGTCTGCGTACCAAAGTCGTGGAGCAAACTCAGTTGGACCTGCTCAATCGTCTTGCGCTGGCCTCCGAGTATCGCTATGACCCGACCGGAAGGCATGCCTGGCGTGTCGGGCGGATGGCCGTGTTCCTGGCGGAGCTGAAGGGATTGCCTGCGGATCAGGTGGAGATGATCAAGAAGACCGCCCCGTTGCACGATGTGGGGAAAGTCGGCCTGTCCGATGCCGTGATTCTGAAGAACGGGCCCTATGATGCGGTTGATTGGTCGGCGATGAAGCAACACACCAAGATCGGCTCGCGATTGTTGTCGGATAGCCGGGCTCCTCTCTTGATGATGGCGCGCGAAATTGCCCTGACGCATCATGAGCGGTGGGATGGAACCGGCTATCACGGGATTAAGGATGTGCAGATCCCACAGGCGGCGCGGATCGTCGCGCTGGCCGATGCGTTCGATATCATGACGCATCCCTGCTCATACAAAGCGTCGATGACGCTCAGTGAAGCCAGGGGTGAAATTCAAACGCAGGCGGGCAAACAATTCGATCCCGAGTTGAGCGCCTTATTTATACAGCTCATCGATCGTGAAGGCGAGAAGCTGTTGGCTGCAACGGGCCCGCTTCAGTTGGTCGCGTAACAACTCTCTTTCCGGTCCGATTCCTCCCGCTGGGGTCGGCTCACGAAACATTCTCCTCAGGCCCGTTGACGCATCTGCGCCGGGCTCTGTATTATCCGTGTTACGATAATGAATTTCGTAACACTGACATCACAGCCATGAAGCCGCTTGCGCGATTCGGCGTGTCGCTCGACCAGGATCTTCTTGCCGATTTCGACCGTCTGATCGAACGGCGCCGCTATACGAATCGCTCCGAAGCGATCCGCGACTTGATCCGGGACAATCTGGTCGAGCAGCAATGGGACGAGAATAAGGAAACCGTCGCCACGATCACATTCGTGTACGACCATCACGTGCCGGGTTTGACGGGGAAACTTACTCACATCCAGCACGATTTTCAGGGACACATCATGGCCGGAATGCATGTGCATCTCGACCACGATCACTGTCTGGAGGTGTTGGTGGCCAAGGGCAAAGGGGCTGTCATTCGCAAGGTGGCCGACGCGTTGCTGAGCGTCAAGGGCGTGAAGCACGGCAAACTCACCATGACGACGACGGGTAAGGGGTTGCGGTGATCGGTCGGTGAATCGGGCCGTTCTCCTCTTCGTATTGCTTGTCCTGTTGTTCCGGGTCACTCCTCTCAGGGCCCACGATCCCGACGCGCCGGATCTCGACGTGCCTGAGGTGACTGTCGAAGCCGACCGTCCGCTCGCAGCCTCTTCGCAGCAATTCATCCCCGACAAGGAGTATCTCCTCCAGCCGCAAGGACGTCCGGCCCAGGTGCTCCGCCTCATCCCGGGATTTATTGCCGTCGAACATTCCGGTGGCGCCGGCAAGGCCGATCAATATTTTCTGCGCGGGTTCGATGCGGACCACGGCACGGATGTCGCGTTTTTTGCCGACGGTATGCCGATCAACCTGCGTTCCCATGCGCATGGCCAGGGGTATACCGACCTCAATTTCATCATCCCGGAAACCATCGAGGGCCTCGATGTCTACAAGGGGGCCTATCAGCCGGAGTATGGTGATTTTGCCACAGCGGGGGCGGTCAATTTCAGGACGCGGGAGGCGGTGAAGGA
The DNA here is from genome assembly GCA_024998625.1 of Nitrospira sp. Taxonomy (GTDB): domain Bacteria; phylum Nitrospirota; class Nitrospiria; order Nitrospirales; family Nitrospiraceae; genus Nitrospira_A. The sequence goes on from JACOEL010000003.1 coordinate 210,788, forward strand.
GGGCGTGGTGCAGTCGGCCGGGGGGGACTTCCAGATGCAGCGCCACCTGCTGATGTTCTCCCCGACGACGGACCGTGTTCGCTCGCTGATTGCCGCCGAGGGATACTACACGAACGGACCGTTTCAACAGGACAACCGTTACTTCAGGGGTAATCTGCTCGGAAAGGCGACGATGAATCCGAGTGCCCGGTCGGAGCTGTCGGTCACCGGGACCTTTCACAAGTCTCAATGGAATGCATCGGGAGAGATCCCCTTGCGCGCCGTGCAGGACGGGTCGCTGGATCGGTTCGGCGCGGTCGATCCTTCTGAGGGCGGGCGAACGATGCGCAGTACCGGTCGGCTTAATTATCACTACGACACGACGTCGCGCGGCCGTTTTTTTGTCAATGCCTATGCGCAATACTACCGCTTCGATCTCTTTACGAATTTTACGTTCTTCCAAAACGATCCCGTCAACGGCGACGGGTTTCAGCAGTCCGATCGGCGGGTCATGTATGGCGGAGACATCGGGTACAAACAGACCGCACGATGGTTCGACATGGATGGCGCCGCCACCGTTGGGGTGCAATCCCGGGTCGATCACATTCATGCGCGGCTCGGGCCGCAAGTGCTCAGAAATCCGCTCGGGAGCACGAGCGATACGGATATGACCGAAGCCTCTTATGCCCCTTTTCTCAAACTGGAAGTGCAACCGACACCCTGGATGCGCCTGGCCGGCGGCCTACGCAGCGAGGTGTTTACCTTCGATGTACGCAATCATTGTCAGGCCTGCGTGGCGCAACCGTCCGGGACCGCCGATTCCGGTCTGGTGTTGCCGAAGGCGAACCTGATCCTCGGACCTTGGTTGAGAACGGAACTCTTTCTGAACTATGGCGAGGGGTACCATAGCAACGATGCGCGCTCGGCGGTGACTCCGGCCGCTTCACCGCTGGCGCGAGCCAAGACTTATGAGGTCGGCTTTCGATCAAGACCCTGGGGTTCGGACGGTATTGAACTGACGGCCACGCTCTGGGCCCTGGATATGAAGCAGGAACTGGTGTTTGTCGGTGATGAGGGAACGACGGAGATTCGTGGAGCTTCCCGTCGGCGCGGTATGGAGGTCGGAGCGCGCGGGCAGGTCTGGGGGCCGGTGTATTTCAACGGCAGTATCACCTGGACCCAGGCGGAGTTCCGCAACGGCGATGCCATTCCCCTGGCGCCGGAAGTGACGGCTTATGGCGCGCTGCTGCTGCGGTGGCCGGAAGGATTGACCTCACAGCTGCAAGCCACCTATCTTGGTGTCCGCCCGCTGACGGAGGATCGCAGCATTCGCGCGCCCTCCTGGATCGATGTCGATTTGTCCGAACGGTACCAGATCCCGATCAAGCTGGCGCATGGGCGACTGGAAGCGTTTCTCTTCGTGCAGAATGTACTCAATACGAAATGGGAGCAGGCGGTCTTTGCCTTTGAGTCGAGACTCAGGAATGAGGCAACGGGTGTCACGGACATCCACTTCGTGCCTGGGAATCCGAGGATGGTGATGGGGGGCATTGCGTGGTATTTTTAGCAGGTGGCTGAAAAATCCCGCCAGCGTCGTTCTCGCCTCGGTACCGTCCTCAACGTAGCCAATGGGCTACGCCTCCGGCGGTACCATCGGCTGCGGCCTTGCTGAACGGACTTTTTGAGCCGCCTGCTATCCGATCGGCGTCATCTCACATGGGGGAACACAAAGGATTTCCAATGAGTCGACTGAACCGGAAGATCCTGGATCGTTCCTACTTTAGCTGTTCAACCGTCGAAGTCGCGCGGTCGTTGATCGGCAAGTACCTCGTACGGGACAACGGGGCAGAGCTGATGGCCGGACGTATCATTGAGGTCGAGGCTTACGTCGGCCCGGAGGACAAGGCCTGCCACGCGTCGAAAGGACGGACGGCCAGGACGGAGGTGCTCTTCGGGCCGGCCGGGATTGCCTATGTGTATCTCTGCTACGGGATGCACGAGATGTTGAACGTTGTGACCGAGCAGGACGGCTATCCGGCGGCCGTCCTGTTGAGGGCGGTGGAGTTCGACGGAATGCTCATCGACGGACCGGGCCGGCTGACCCGCGCGTTCGGCATCGATCGCCGGTTGAACCGGTGGGATCTCACGGCCGGGGATATGCTCTGGTTTGAGGATCGCGGGGACTCGTTGTCACAAGACGCGCTCAAAACCTATCCGAGGATCGGGGTCGATTACGCGGGGGAATGGGCGAAGAAACCGTGGCGGTTCCGATTGCAGGGGGAGGCCGGTTCAGTTCGAAAGAGACGTTAGGGACATATTCAGACAGCAAAATAAACGGGGCCGTTGTTGTGAGACAACGGCCCCGCTTTCGTTCCATCGAATGGAAACTAGTCGATCTTACGGTCGCCAGTGATCTTGGTGGCAGAGGTGACCGGTGGCTCGATCTTGATTTGCGGACCCTGCACGTTCGGCAACCGACCGGCGCCCTGGCCTTCGGTAATCCGCGCGTTGTCCGACTTCACCAATTTCTGTTCCGCATGTTTGCTGGAGGAATCGGCGGACTTCAGCAGGGTGGACTCGCCGCCCGCTGCCTTCTGGCCCGGGTCATTGGCCGTCGGCTGTCCGTTCACCGGGCTGCCGTCGTTCTTCATCGGATAACCTTCGTGCTTCGGCAACAGCGCCGGATTTGCGGAGGCCATCGAACACATAACCAATACACCTGCAAGGGTCGCGACGCTGCCGATCACGAATTTCATACCCCTACTCCTTTGAAAGAATGTGAAAGTATGGTGGTCGATTATAGACGTTAAAAGCCTGATGAGTGCGGGAATCTTAGCTATCTGAAGAAGCCGTGTCAAGGATAAAGGGGTGAGGGCGGTGACAGGCGTGGGAGCCTCCTTTGCTCACGCAACGCGCGGCCCTAAAGGGCCCTCGTTGAACGTGCGCAGGAGGAGGCTCACCCCGCCTGTCTGTTGAAGGTGACGGGCAGAGTGCATTCTGCCGATGCGCGCAGCTGGACGGCCTCAATGACCACCCGCAGGTGTCGATGGCGAGTGGTTCGGAGAAGCGTGGACTCAGAAGCCCTCGTTGGACGCCCGCAGGAGGCGGCCTCCTAACCTATCGCTAAACCGGAGAAAAAGATGTGCTCGGCCGATGCGCACAATTCGCCAGGCTTAGGACGTGACGTTGTTTGGTGCGGGGGAGGCGCACTGAAAGCACCGGTTCCGAGGGGGAACCTCCCGAGCCCTGAGAACTATAAGAGGAATTAGGAAGCGGCGGTCGGGCGGCGTGGCGGACGGCGTCCGCGCCCTCGATACCGATGGGCCGGACCCCGGCTGACACCGGGCAGACGGATCGTCACCGTGGTCCCTTCGCCGGGCGTACCGGAAATGCCGATACTGCCCTGATGTTCCTCGACGATTTTTTTCACGGTGGCGAGGCCCAGGCCGGTGCCGGACCGCTTCGTCGTAAAGAACGGCTCGAAGACCTTGTCCACATGTTCGGGAGGAATCGGCGCCCCGTTGTTCTTGATCAGGATCTGGACTTCCAGATGTCGTCCGGCGCGTTGGTTGCTCATGGAAATAGTCAGGATGCCACCCGGGGTCATCGCCTCGATCGCATTCTTGAAAATGCTGAGGAAGACCTGCTGCATCTTGGCTTCGTCGGCCCGTACTGGGGCGAGGAGCCCTGCATACTCCTTGACCACTTGAATGCGGGTGGCTTCGAGCTCCGTGGCCACCACGGTCAACGCATTTTCGACCATTTCCGGAACGCGGCAAAGCCGGCGCATGAGGTCGAGCGGTTTGGCGAAGTCGAGGATTTCGTTGAGAATCGCTTCGATGCGGATCAGGTCCCGCATGGCATTTTCGACACGGGTTTGGGGATCGAAGTCGAGGATGCCCTCAGCCGTGACCTCCTCCAACTGCGCCCGAATCGAGCCTAGCGGTTCACGGATTTCAGTCGCGAGGAAGGCGCTAAACTCTCCGATGGCCGCCTGCCGTTCCTGTTTTCTGATCACCGGTTCCGCCGAGATCAACGCGGTTGAGCCTGCTGCCGCGTCTGGTGAGCCTTCGGCTTTGGCGGCGCCCGGAGCTGCGGGTGGCGCGGCCTGGAGCAGGTCGACCAACTTGAGATTGATCGGTTCGAGCAGGCGGGCATCGGTCACCGCAAACCGGTCCGCTTCTTTCGAGGCTAGCGTGATGGTGCCGCCGACCTGGCCGCGCAGGAAGAAGGGCAGGACCAGCGACGACTGGAACCGGTCTTTGTACAGATGTTTGTGATCGAGGAAGCGGCCCTGAGTCGAAGCGAGATCGTGATCGACCCGTGGTTTGCGGTGGCGCACCACCCATCCGGCGGCGGAGGCATCGAGCGTCAGGCGCTGGCCTGCTTTGAGATCCTTTTTCTGGTCTTTCGGGTCGGTCTTTTGCTCTCCGGCGATCCCGAGCACTTCGACGTTGCCGGCGAGCGGGTCATAGGCTCCGATCCAGGCGCGGTCGAAGGCCAGGGTCTGCCCCAGCTCATTCAGCAGCACGACGATTTTTTCCTGGATCTCCGGGGTCGCATGGGAGGTCGGCGCGTTGTAGACATCCGGGGTCGCGATGACCGGTTGCGGCTCCTGCACGACGAGCGGGCGGCTCAGCAGCACGTTGAGATCGAAGAGGCTGTCCCGTTCGAGCGCCTTGGTAATGTCGTCGCCGGCCTGCTCCAGCATCGTTTTGTCTTTTTTGGCATAGACGGCATTGTCTTTCCGGCCGATCACCAAGAAGCCGAAGGTGCGTTGACGGTGGCGGAGCGGCACGCCCAGCAGCGACTTGGCACCCGGCGTGACCAGACGAAGGCGCATGGTGCGTGAGGCCTCGGGATCGTTGCCGACGGGGACGGAGGTCAGCACCTTCTGCGACGAGAGTGTGCGGACGATCGATTGGACATCCCGGGGGGTGAATCCACGATGCACCTGTGTCGTGAGCGGTCCCTGCTCCTGGTGGAAAATCGCGACCAGGGCGGCATCGGCGGGTAATCCGTTGACGACGGAGGTCAAGGTGCGTTGCAGGTGCGTTTCGGCGGCGGTTCTTTTGTCTGATTCGGCTGGGGGACTCATCGACCTCTATGCAGGATGCTACCGACTACGCAGGGGGCTACCGACGGTGTTCCGGTATGGATGACTCCGATGGTGAGTCACGGCCCGCAGCATGTTCGGAAAACATGGTGCTCGTTATAGGTTGTGCGCTCTCGGCGGTGAATAGCGAGCGTCGGGCGGCATTGTAGCAGCCGGATCAAGGTAACTCAAGGAAGAGAAGAGCTTAATGCATATGGCCTACGCAATCAGCGCTTCTCTGTCAGTTCGGGTTGATGATCGTGGGCGGGCGTTGGGAATGATCGTGCCGTTCCACACGGGTATGTTCCACCACCAGGACCATGTTGAGCAGGTTGCTCACAAGGCTGATGACGAGCGCGCCCCAGAAGGAGGCGCCGAATCCAACCACGGTAAAGCCTTTGACAAGGGCGGCGGTCAGCTGCAGCAAGAGGGCGTTGATCACTACCATGAATAGGCCCAGCGACACGACGATCAGCGGGAGCGCCAGCAGGTAGAGCAGCGGCCGGATCAGCGTATTCAGCACCGTCAGCACGAGCACGGCTGCCAGACCGGCGCCGAAGCTCTCCGATTCGATGCCGGGCACGATAGTCACGGCGAGAAAGACGGCCAGCCCCATCACCAGCACCCGCGTGACAAAGGGGCGCACTCCGCCGCTACCGCTCGCGCTGTGCTGGCTTCCCTGCAACTGAAACACTCGCATACGATTCTCTCAGGATGTTGAAAACGTCCGCCAGCTTCGTTCTCGCATCATTCAGAGGCTCAACGTACCGAAGCGTACGCCTCGCCTCTTCGTTCGCTGTGGCCTTGCTGAATGGCCGTTTTGAACATCCTCTAGCATTGCCGCCCTCTCCTCAACCGGCAGCTGTTGGCTATTTATTGTGCCTCTTTGGGCTTGGAGTCCGAGTAGTGGACTTCCGTGGCGGTCAGGCCGTCGGTGCCCTTCTCGGCTTCGATGACGACCCGGTCGCCCACCTGCGGCGGACTTTTCGGGCGGCGAAGGTTCCGCACCTTGTATTGCGTCTTGTCGGTGATTCGTACCGAGACCACCTGGCCCTTGGGGGTTTTGACCTCGATGTGGGTCGCGTCGATGGCGGCCACGACGCCGAGCACATGCTGTCCGCTCCCATGGGCGGCCACCACGGCCGGGGCGCAGAGCAGAAGGAACGCCGCAATGAAGAGTCGAAGGAATGTCACGGGTCGTCCTTTCGTTGACGAATTAATGATGATGCGATCCGGCGGCCTTGGAGGCTGCGGCGTCGTCACCGCCCAGAAACTGGTCGAACAGGGCTTCTTCCTGGAGTTCTTTCTTGGTCTTTGGATTCAAGTCGGCCATTTCCTGCAATTCTTCTTCGGTCAGGCTGGGAAGATGGCGGATGAAATGCACGAGTTGCCAGCTGCCGCTGTCCTTGGCAGGATCGCCGGTGCCCCAACCGGGCATGGCGGTGAAGCGAATGCCGTGCTGAATGATGAAAAACAATTCTCCGTCCGACATGGTCTGCGTGTCCCGTAGGCGAAGGTCCGGCGCTTTGGGGTAGACGTTCCTGCCGATCACGGTCTGACCGCTGCCGTTGTTGGCATGGCACGAGGCGCAATGGTCGGCGAAGTGGGCGCGGGCTTCCTTCATGAGCTCCTGCGTGACGGGCAGGGGGTTGCGGAGTTGCCGATTCTCATACGGAATGGCCAGGTGCCGGAGTTGCCTGGCGATCAGCACCTCCAGCTCGTTCGGGTCGGCCTTGGCGCTAAAGCCGGTGCTGTAGGACTGATACCCGAACCACCCGATGATTCCCAGGGTGGCGAGGAAACCAATCATCAATAGTCCGCACAATTTCTTCATCAGAGACAGACTTTCCCCTTTAGGCGCAACGCCTATCCACACTATACAGTCTCGCTCAAATGAATGCCAATGACGCCGGTGTTCGAGCGGCGGCGTCTCGAGTGTATCTAGGCAGCTGGTGTAGCAGGCGTGAGCAGGCGTAGGAATAGGACAGCGGTGATCGGCACATACATCAGAAGACCGGTGGTGCCTTGAAGGGTTTCGCCGATCCAGAACGTCATGGCCAGGTTAAATGCCAGCACTCCATAATAGAGCCCGCCGCCCAACAGCAGGCGATGCGTGGTTGAAGGGCGGTGTTGCGGCAAGGGCTGGTCGAGCCGCCGGTCTAGTGGGAAGTAGATCAACAGGGAGATGGCGCCGACGACCGCCCAGCCGGCATAGTTTGCCATTGGCACACCGAAATGCACGCCAGGGTCCGGGTAATAGTAAATCTTACCCAGAAACCAACGGTCACCTCGCAATGCGACCGGATCGATCACCATATCGATGAAGGCGAAGAACAGCACGGTCAGGGCAAACACCGGCCAACTCGTCCGGAACGGCAGATCGAACTTCAGATCGGGAAGCCGTGGTGCCGTGTCGGTGTTGGCGCCTGCCCGTATTGGCAAGAGGAACAATAGGGCCAGGCAATAACTGGCGAACAGCAGGAAGGAAAACGAGATCGAATCCATGAAGGGGATGTTGGAGAAATAGAGCTCCTGCCCGACCGTCGAGCCGTTGTAGAAGTACCAGCCGAAGGGCATGCCGTTGCGGGTGGACGAATATTCGCAAACGAAGGCGGTGATCCAGCTGATGAGCCAGAATCGCCAGGTCCGCGGCCAGCCGATGAGCGCAATGGCTGACACCAGAAATGCGGCAAGGAAGGCAAAGACGTAGGGGCGGAGGAGCAGTGTTTTGAGGAGTAGGGTTGGAATTTCCACCGTCGCGGGCCTTGATCGTCAACCGTCATTCGTCAAACGGGACCGTAATTGCTGACCGATATTCTTTCTCGATCGGCACGATTGACGGATGACGAGTGACGTGGCACGGCTGCATTTACACGTAGCCATGTGATCGGAACCACCGTACCGCTTTTTCCAAAGCAACCTCGACCGGCGTTTGTGGCAGGCCGAGTTCCCGGATCGCTTTGCCGCAGTCGTAATGCATCTTGTATTTGGCCATCTTCACGCCTTCGAGCGGAATGCGCGGAGGCGCCCCCGTAAGATTCGAGATCCACTGATTCGCATAGGCCAGCGGCAGAATGGCGAGGCGCGGCAACTTGATGGTCGGAGCCTTCACGCCCGTAATCCGACTGAGGATCTGGAACACTTCATTGAGGAGCAGATTCTTGTTGCCGAGAATGTAGCGTTCGCCCTGCCGGCCCTTCTGCATGGCGAGCAGGTGGCCTTGGGCCACGTCGTCCACGTCGATCAGGTTCATGCCGGTTTCGATGTAGGCGGGCATCCGGCCCTTCATGAAGTCCACGATGATCTGCCCGGTGGGGGTGGGCTTCACGTCCGCTTCCCCGACCGGCGCGCTGGGGTTCACGATCACGACCGGCAGGCCTTCGCGCGCGAGTTTCAGCACTTCCTGCTCGGCCAGATATTTTGAACGTTTGTAATGGCCGGCCATCTGCTCCAGCGACACCGGCGTCTCTTCTGTTCCCAGCCCCCCGCCCGGCGGCAGGCCGATCGCGCCGATGGTGCTGCAATAGACGGTCCGTTCGATGCCGACCTCGCGGGCTGCCTCCAGCAGGGTTCTTGTGCCGGTGACGTTGATGTCGTAGAAGATCGACGGGTCTTTCGCCCAGAGGGCATAATGCGCCGCCACATGGTAGAGGTGCCGGCAACCGGTGAGGGCGCGCCGCAGCGACTCGGGGTTGCGCAGGTCTCCATCCACCTGCTCGACGGGGAGTCCGGTGAGGTTTTGGAGGTCTGCACCTTTTCGAGCGAGCACGCGGACTTCGACCCCGCGCTTGACCAGGGCGCGCGCCACAGCCCCGCCGACAAAACCCGTTGCGCCGGTGACGAGAGCTTTCATGGGGAAGACGTAAAAGGAGAAACGTGAAAGGTGAAAGGTATGTTGGGAGAGATGATGGTCTGGAAGAGGGGGTCGCGTTTCACGTCTTACGTTTCACGCCTCACGGTTAATTTTTCCGCGAGGTGATGTAGCGAGCCAACTCACGGAGTGGATCGGCTTTTGTGCCGAAGGAGGCGAGCCGGTCGTTGGCGCGGGTCACACAATCTTCCGCCAGTCGCTTGGCTCCCTCGACGCCGTAAAACGTCGGATAGGTTTTTTTGCCGCGTTGGGCGTCGGTGTTGGGATTCTTGCCGAGTTCCTCGCGCGTGCCGGTGACGTTCAGCACATCGTCGGCGATTTGGAAGGCCAGGCCGATCTGTTCGGCATAGAAAGTCAGGTCGTCGAGTTGTGCGGGCGTTGCCCCGGCGGTGATCGCCCCCATCCGCACGGCGGCTCGAATCAGCATGCCGGTCTTGTGCTTGTGGATGGACTGCAACGTGGCGAGGTCGATGTCTTTATTCTCGGCTTGAATGTCGAGGACTTGACCGCCGACCATCCCGACATTGCCGGACCCGACGGCCAGTTCCCGGATCAGTTGGACCTGACGCGCGGCATCGAGACTGTGCTCGGCATTCGCACGGGCGCAGAGTTCAAACGCCATGGTCAGCAGGGCGTCGCCGGCCAGGATCGCCATCGCTTCGCCGTAGACTTTGTGGTTGGTCGGTTTCCCGCGGCGAAAATCGTCGTTGTCCATCGCCGGGAGATCGTCGTGAATGAGGGAATAGGTGTGGATCAATTCCAGTGAAGACGCGACGGGCAAAACGGCCTTGCCTGCATGGCCGACCGCTTCGGCTGCGGCGATGGCCAGAATGGGCCGGACCCGCTTCCCGCCTGCGAACAGGCTGTACCGCATGCTCTCATGCAGCGTTGTGGGCATGGTCTCGGCACTCGGAATGACCGATTGCAGATACTGATCCACCTCCTCGCGTTTCCGTTCGAGGTACTGGCGGATGTCCAGACCGGTCGGGGTCAGTTGGCCCGTGGGGCTCATGCCGGAGTGCTCAGGGGGCTGTGCGTCTTCATGTGCGCGAGAGAGTAACAAAGGGGTTCGGGGAGTGTCAAACGGGGGAGGGGGGAAGAAGGGATGCCGGGGGCCCTCCGTGCTCGCGGAACGCGCGGCCTCAGAAGGCTCTCGTTCGACGCGCGCAGTTGGAGGGCCCCCGGCACCCCTTCTTGAGGGAGTCAAGAAAACAAGCAAGCTTGGAAGGATCGTCACCATGTTTGGAGAGGGGTAGGGGCGGCGTGCGCAATCGTGACGCTCGTTATTCCTCGCGTCGCGCACCTCGCGGAACGCGCGCCCTAGGAAGGGCCTCGCTTGGGTGAATGGCACGTCTCGGCGTGCTAGTGGGTTGGGTGGGTAAGAAGGTTGCGCGCAGTTGAGGATTGCTGGACACCGCCCCCTGTGGCAATAAGGTTGGGGCCGGCTTGGAGGGTCGGGAAGATGAGTTGGATGAATGAAAAGGAGATGCATCTGCGTTGATAGCGGCCTTGGTTGATTTCCCGATGGGAAAGGGGTATCCCTCAGCGGCGATGAGCCATCGGAACGTCCTATGCCCACATTGAATTGGATTGGGAAAGAAGCGGTGGTCAATCACCACCGGCAGGTGCCGTTTCACTTGCTGAAAGACGTGCCCGATCTCGCCTGCGGCGAGCCGGGCGCGGGGAACCTCATTGTGCAGGGCGACAACCTCGTCGCGCTCAAGGCGCTCCTGCCCTATTACGCGGGCCAGGTGAAGTGCATTTACATCGACCCGCCGTACAACACGGGCAACGAGAATTGGGTCTACAACGACAATGTGAACAGCCCGTTAATGCGAGAGTGGCTGGGCAAGGTTGTTGGCAAAGAGGGTGAGACGCTCGATCGTCACGACCGCTGGCTCTGCATGATGTACCCGAGGCTCGCGCTGTTGCGGCAGTTTCTGCGTGAAGATGGCGCGATCTTTATCAGTCTCGACGACAACGAGATTCATGCGGTGCGCTATGCAATGGATGAAATCTTTGGTCCCGACACCTTCATCACTACCGTGTTGTGGCAGAAGGTGTATTCCCCGAAGAATTCGGCGCGTCACTTTTCCGAAGATCACGACTATATAGTCGTTTATGCCAAGAACGCAGACGTGTGGAAACCGAACCTGGTCCCTCGAAGCGAAGACCAGGATTCTGCATACAAAAACCGAGACAATGATCCACGAGGGGCTTGGAAGACCAGCGATCTCTCGGCAAGGAACTTCTACAGCCAAGGAACGTACGAGATTCATTGTCCCTCTGGTCGTGTCATCCCTCATCCCCCGAAGGGAATGTATTGGCGGGTCTCAAAGGAGAAGTTCGCTGAACTTGACCAAGATAAGCGAATTTGGTGGGGGAAAACGGGCAACTCGATTCCTCAACTAAAGAGATTCTTGTCCGAAGTGAAGCAAGGCGTTGTCCCGCAAACGATGTGGTTCTACGGTGATGTTGGCCACACCCAGGATGCAAAGAAAGAGCTGCTACAGCTCGTCGAGTTTCCTGATTCAGAATCTGTTTTTGTCACACCAAAGCCCACGCGATTGATCGAGCGAATAGTCCAAATTGCTACTAGCCCAGGAGATTTGGTCCTCGACTCCTTCGCTGGTTCTGGCACAACCGGCCATGCGGTTCTGAAGCTTAATCAAGCCATGGTGGATCAGGCGCCGCGCCGCTTTATCCTCGTCGAGATAGAAGCGAAGATCGCAAGGCAAGTTACTACTGAGCGTGTGCGGCGCGCTGCATCCGGCTATGCAAATACGAATGGTGAGAATGTGGAAGCTCTCGGCGGTGGGTTCCGCTACTGCGAACTCGGCGAGTCACTGTTTGATGAGAGCGGCAAGATCCGTGAGACCGTGAGCTTTGCCGATTTGGCAAGGCATGTCTATTTCACCGAAACGGGCGAGCCCTTGCCGCGTGGGCGCGTGACCAAGTCGCCGTTCCTGGGTGAGTGTCGCGGCGTGGGGGTCTATCTGCTCTACAACGGCATCCTTGACGATAAAAGTGCTCAAGGAGGCAACGTGCTGACCCGCGCAGTGTTGGCGAAGCTTCCGAAATTCGACGGGCAGAAAGTGATCTATTGCGCCGGTTGCCTGTTGGGGAAAGACCGGCTGCAGGCGGAGCGGATTCTGATCAGGCAGACGCCCTACGAGATCAAGGTGAGTTGAAGCATGGCTACTCGCAAGAAATCGCCCCCGCATGGCTCCCTAGAGCCGTTGATTCTTGTCATCAGGAATCAGCGCGTGATTCTTGATGCAGACTTGGCTCGTCTCTATGGAGTAACGACAAAACGATTCAATGAGGCATTCAAACGGAACCGACAGCGGTTCCCGCATGATTTCGCCTTTCAACTGACGACTACTGAGTTCGGCAACTTGAGGTCGCAATTTGCGACCTCAAGTTTGCAATATGCTGAATCGACGGAGGTTCATCCGAGGTGGTCACAGATTGTGACCACCTCCCACGGCGGGCGTCGGTACTGCCCCTGGGCTTTCACGGAACATGGTGCCGTGATGGCCGCGAACATTCTTCGCAGCGAGCGGGCGGTCCAGATGAGTGTGTTTGTGGTGCGGGCGTTTGTCCGCCTGCGCGAGCATGTTGCCGCGAATCACGCCATTCTGAAACGTTTGGCCGAAATCGATCGCACGTTGCTAGAGCACGACACGGCCTTGCTGGACGTCTACGAGAAGCTGTTGCCACTGTTACAGCCGCCTCCGGATGCTCCCACACGCCGCATCGGCTTTCAGTCGAAGGGCAAGGCGTGATTACGCTCAAAGACTATCAGGAGCGGGTGTTGGAGTCGTTAGGCGACTTCTTTCGCCTCACTGCCCAGACCAAAAAGCCGGAGGTCGCCTTTCGGGAAGTCACGCGTCGATTCGGTGAGGCAGCGCCATACTTTCCGGTCCCGGCTGCAGGGCTTGGGCCGGACATGCCCTATGTCTGTTTGCGCGTGCCGACCGGGGGCGGCAAGACCTTGCTCGCCTGTTATGCGGCTGGATTGGCCCAGCGCCAGTTTATGCGGGCCGAGCGAGCGGTGGTGCTCTGGCTGGTGCCGAGCAATACGATTCTGGATCAAACGGCGGATGCCTTGCGTGATCCACACCATCCGTATCGCCGTGCGCTGGAATTGGCTTGCGGGGCGGTCGAAGTGATGACCATCGACGAAGCGTTGCGTTTGTCGCGTGCAGTCATCGATGGGCAAACGGTGGTGATCGTGTCCACCATTCAATCGTTCCGGGTCGAGGACACGACCGGGCGCCGGGTCTATGACCAGAATGGCTCGTTTTCTGACCATGTAGCGCAAGTGCCTCCCGACCGCCTTGCGGACCTATTCCCCGGTGCGGACGGAAAGCCCAAACCATCGTTAGTCAACGCGCTACGGCTTCGGCGGCCGATTGTCATCGTGGATGAGGCGCACAATGCCCGGACCGACCTGTCCTTTGCGACGCTCGGCAACGTCTTGCCCTCCTGCATCGTCGAGTTTACGGCGACGCCGGCGCGCGAAAAGACTCCTTCCAACGTGCTGCATCGTGTTTCGGCGGCGGAGCTGAAAATTGCGCAGATGGTGAAATTGCCGTTGCGGGTCGTCACCAGACACCCGAGTCAGCGGGACCAACTGCTGGCGGAAGCCATCACGCTTCGAGCCGATCTGGAAAGGCTCGCCGTTCTGGAAGAGCAGCAGACGGCCGAATATATCCGTCCCATTCTCTTGATTCAGGCTGAGCGGGTCGATGCCTGTGAACCGCTGCGTGATCGGTTGGTGCGCGAGTTCGGGCTTTCAAACGACGAGGTGAAAATCTCGGTCGGCAGGCTCGATGAACTCAAAGGGGTGAGGGACATCGCCTCGCCGAAGTGCCCGGTTCGGATGATCATTACGGTGGAGAAATTGCGCGAGGGATGGGATTGCCCCTTTGCCTATGTGCTCTGCAGCTTGAAGGAAACCTGGTCAGCCACGGCGATTGAGCAAATTGTCGGGCGCATTCTTCGGCTGCCGAATGCGCAGGCGAAGCGGCATCCTGACCTGAATTGCGCCTATGCCTTCTCCGTCTCGGATTCGATTACAACAGTATTGGCGGAACTGCGCGAGGCGTTGGAACACAATGGGTTCACGAAGGCAGAGGCCGAACGGATCATTCTTTCCGTGCCGCAAGGCACGCTGCCGCTCGGTGTGCAACCGCAGACTGTGACCGTTGGTCCTGCCGAGATCGATCCCACAGTTGCTCAGGTCCAGGAGGCCGCGCTTGGTGGAAAAGTGCGGATCGATGCCGCCAGCGGCGCCATCACCATAGTCGTACCGCTCGACCGCGATGACCTGGAAAAAGTGCAAAGCTGTGTCACGACTCCGGACGCCAAAGCCAGGCTCGCGGAAGCCGCGGAGATGGTCCGTCAGGCGGAGCAAGCCTTCGGCGGAAGCGGAAAGCCGAGAAAGCCGTCGCCGTATGAGCAGCAATTGGACTTTCTTGTGCCGCTGCTCTGCTTTGCCGAGAACGGCATGCTGTACGAGTTCGAAAGCACCTTTTTGCTCGACCACCCCTGGAAGCTGAGCGAGAAAGATGCGTCGTTGCCTGCGGCGTATAACCCGCTGGCTCGTCCGTATGGGAATGTGGGGGTGATCGATGTCGGACAGAAGGGCGACGTCCAGACGACGCTGCTGGGCGATACAGGCGATGCCGATTTTGTCGGCACGCTGCACCAACAGATGTTTCAATTCAGCGGTCAAGGCGACTGGTCATTAGAAAGGCTCGTCGCCTGGCTGGATCGGGAAATCGATCACCACGACATTCCCGTCGGGGAATCGGCAGAGTTTCTTCGGAAAGTTATTCGTGGACTGATGGCGAAGCATGGGATTGCGGACATCGGTACTCTGGCGCTCGATCGATTCCGGCTCCGCGATGAGATTGCGGCGCGTATTCAGGACCATCGAGAGGGTGAGCGGAAGGCGTCTTTTCAGCTGTTGCTTCTTTCCGACTCACCGCTCACTGTGACTGAAGAGCGAGCGATTAACTTCAAGACCATGGGCTATGAACCGAGCCGTGTGTATGAGGGAGGCTTTCAGTTTCAGAAGCATTACTTCGGACCCAAGCCCGGTGAGTTGACAGAAAAGACGGCCGAAGGGCGATCACAGAGGAGTTTCAGTGTGCGCAGTTTCTGGATGGTCTTTCGACTGTGCAGTTCTGGGTCAGGAATCTTGCTCGCAAAACGACTTCTTTTCGTCTCCAAACCTCCAAGGACTGGTTCTACCCGGATTTTCTCTGCCAATTAACGGATGGCCGTACGCTGGCGGTCGAATATAAGGGCAAACATCTCTTCGACGGCATCGATGCCGAAGAGAAGCGAGCGGTCGGGGAGGTGTGGGCTGCCCGAAGCAGGGGCCGCTGCCTCTTCGTGATGCCGACCGCCGGCGACTTTTCTGGAATCGGCAAGGTGATCGACACATAAAGCCATGATCGGAATACCGCCCTGATGGGAATCATTGAGTTGCAGAGATTCCCACAGGTTGTAGAGTTTCTCAATGTGGCGTAGGATTTTCACGGAGTGGAGCCGATGATGACCCTTGCCCTGTATTGAAAAACAGGCCCGGAAGCTTTCGTCGACGGAGCGTGAACGGTTGGTTGAGGGACTCATGGCAGGGATGACCGTCGAACGCCTGACCTCAGTGGATGAAGCCTGGGTCGCAGAGGCAGAACAACAATTTTCCGCCTGGAAGCGAAAGCTTACTACGCCGCTGTCAGCCGCCAAGTCGTTGCGCGATATCCGCAAGGATCTCCATTTATAAAGTTTGTAAATCTTTGGTGTTGCACCTCGCCATTTTCCCCTCGGGAGGGGTGGCCTGGTGGTTCCCCCAACTGCGCGCGTCCAAGCATTTCCGCCATTGCTCCACGAGGGAGTCGCCTGGCGGTCCTTCACTGCGCGCATCGGACGAGCACATTCTGATCGTGCGCGTTCTGCGAGCAAGAAGGATCGCCGGGTGGCTCCCGCTCTCCCCTCCCTCCTTGTTTTTTCTTGGACCCCTTCGCTATACTCCCGCGCTATGAGTATTCGTAAAGCCGCCGGTGAGTGGGAACCTATGCTGCTGGGGATCGAGCCCCGCAACTGCAAAGTCTGTCAGCAGGGCCTCTACCGTGATAAGACGATGTTGCGCGGCGGCTGGTCGCGCTGCGCGGTGTGCGATGAGTTTGTGCACTATAGTTGTCTCGCCAGCGGCAAGATCAGTTTTCTCAAGCAGCGCCCGCGCATCTGCAAAACCTGCCGGACCGCCGAGGAACAGGCGAAGCAAACCGTTCCGCCGCCCTCCAGCCAACCCGCACCAGTCGGGTCATGACCCTCTTACTCGATCCGCAGCAACGATCCGCCAGACCTGTCTGGCACATCTACTTTTCCCACACCCTTCGCTATGTGCTTGCGCCGCTCCTGTTTCTCTCCAGCGGCTTCTTTACGGCCAATTTCATCGTGAGCGGGCACTACACCTGGCCTCGTACGAGTCGGGTCTTCGTGCTGACCCTCACGCTGCTGATTCTCGCCTACGAGTTCATTTACAAAGATCATACCGTTCGATCGACTTCGCCGGAGCGAGCCTTCAATGCCGTGCTGTATTCCTGTATGATTCCCTACGCCCTCGGAGTGCTCATGATGCTGGGGTTGGCAAAACTGTAGCGGCGTAAAATGTGAAACGTATTTCGCTGGGGGAAGAGCGTATGGCTGGGAGCATAGTGTTGATGGCAAATGCGGTCACTCTCGATTTCTGAGTTACGCTATGAGCTCCACGCCATAGGTTCTTTTGGCCCTTCTGTTCTATTCTGTTTTATTAGGTGGCTATGGGGCAGCGATTTCAAAGCGGCGCCTTCGTGCAACAGTGTTTCGCCGTCCATCCTCTATGCCTGTCGCTCAAGCGAATCGATGAGGAGGGGCGGCTGATCATCGCCTGTACGTCCTGCCGCATGATGCATCACATGGCGCCGGACCAGGTGGTGGCACGGGTGGCGGCGGTGCCGGTTGACGGCGACATGTCGGGTGCCAAGGCGCTCCCGACGGCGAAGGAACTACTGGAGGCCTGCCTTCAGGCGCATCCCGTGTCCGTCACCATTCGCGAATTGGACGTGATCCGGGACAGCGTAGGCCTGCGTTGCGCCGACTGTCGCCGGATATTCGATTTGCAGGTGTCGGTGTTCGAATCCCACCAGAAGTCCTAGGAGTCTGTCCGAGTCATGCCGTTCTGCTGCGGCAAACGAGCTGCCGGCATCTGCGTCGTTCTCGGCCCGAAAAAATCCTCAACGTATTCCAGCGAATACACCTCCGGTTTTTTCGCGCCTGCGGCCTCGCATCTACCGGCAGGTCCTTCACCTCGCAACGAAGGATGACTCGGACAGACTCCTCGCCGGTGCTGAAAAAGTCCGCCGGCCTCTCGCGCAACAGCCGTGAAACGTGAAATGTAAAACGTGAAACGTACCTTGCCGGACGCGACCCGTCACGGATCACGAACGATGGCTTCTCCGTCACAAGACTCCTCGCTGACACCCGTTGAACTCGCCTTGGTTGCGGACGGAGAGCTGTTTCGTGCCAAGGAGCGTATCATCCTCAAGGTGCGCGATCTGCTGACCGAACTCCAGGCCGGGTTGCAGGAAGACCTAAGTCGGACCGCGTTGCTGGTGCCGCCCGGGTTCGATCCCTCAAAAATGCAGGTTGTGAAGGGTGAGCGGCTTGAAGACTGCCCCTACCAATATCTGGATTATCCCAAACATTTCCTCGGGGGCGACAAGTTCACCTTTCGCTCGCTCTGCTGGTGGGGACATCATCTCGTCTTTGCCATGATTCTGGAAGGGGGGCAGGTCAAACAGTGCAAGAAGAACTTCTTTGATCGATTCCACCGGTTGGCTGGTCAGGGGTTGGAGCTGTCCCTCGCTCCCACGTTCTGGGAATGGAAGCGGGGCGAAGGCTACACCCTGCCGATCACCCACGACCGCAAGGCGCAATTGGCGGCCGTCTTGTCCGGCCGTGCCTGGTTCAAGATTGCCCGGTTCGTGCCGTTGGATCAGCCGGCTATGTCCGAAGGCCGGCTGCCGGAGGTGGGCCGTGAGACCTTCCGGAGCCTCCTGCCGCTCCTGACGCCTTGATTGGCCCTGCATTCGACTGTTTCCGGCCGTGCGTTTCCTCCGCCACCGGCATTCAGCGAGCAACGCCGACGCGTTTCTTCCAGACCTCCTTCCCGTTTGTCATCCGGCTTCGAGTTGGGTAGACTGTGCCCGTCTTTGGGGAACGTCACTTACGGACAGGGAGGCATGTGTGATTGCACAGGGATGTCGTATTGTAGGTCAGTTCTGTGTCGCAGTGGGTCTGGCATTGCTGCTGGGCTGTGCAGGAACCGGAGAAATGGTCTCGCTGAATCTTCAGACGCAACAGCCGTTCGCGCAGAGCAGCCAGACTGAGCCGTTGAAGATTGTGATCGAACCGTTTGAAGATTTGCGAACGGACCGGTCGAAGATCGGGCAACGCACCCATCTGGGCGGCGGGGTTACGAATTTCAACGTCAGCGGAGGCGCACCGGGAGTGACGATTGCCGAGGCGCTGGCCGAAACGCTGCGTCAGCGGGGATGGAATCGCCGCGGGTGGGACGCGCGCGTCGTGCAGGCGGGCGTCGGAGTATCAGGCGCGGATATCGTGATCGGAGGGGAAATCCGTGACTTCTCGACGAACGCGAAGAGCCGGGTCTTCAATACCAAACTGACCGGCGAGAGCCGGTTGGTGATCAAGGCCAGGAATCTCGCGGACGACAGCAGCACCGTGCGAAACATTCAGGGCGAACAGACCAAGCTGGTGTTCTGGTTCACCAGCGAAGATGTCGAGACACTCATGTCCGGCCTCCTGCAAGACGGGATTGAGCGGTTTATCACCGACACCAAAATCGAGGGCCGCACGCTGAAGTCAGCCAAGTGACGCAGTCCGGTTTCGGCCGTCACGTGGCGAGTGCGGAGGGTTGTTGTGCGTGAACGGCGGTGGGAGACCTCGGGCCGATTGACCTTTCGTGAGGTGCTGGCGGTCGGCGAGCGGCTGGCGGCCCAGGGCCTGAAGCCTGCGCATCCGGCTAAGGACGTGATCTGCTACGTGGAGGATTGGGCGGTCGATTCTCCCGACGCGTTCGACCAACTCGATCACTGGGCGACGGAAGACGTCACGCTCCTGCATATCCGCGAGGCCTGGCAGGGCGATTTTTTTCTGCTCGCCGGCGGCTACCACACGATCTATCAACGGTTTCAGGACGTCGGCACCTACTGCTCCATCAGCCATCCCTGGCGCACGAAACCCGGTCTGCGGTTTCATCACCCCGCGTGCATGTTCTGGCTGGGTTTCCGGCATAACCATGCCTTTATCCGTGTGCGCCTGCATACCCGGGAGGTGGTGACGCCGGGGGAAACACGCGAGGATGCGCGGCGGGCCGAATGGATCGATGAGCGGCGGGCGATCTTTCTCGACGCCATCGGGATGTTGGACCTGCCGGTGGAAACCTCCGTGGAGAAGGGCGGCCTGGTGTTGAGGCCGGCGGATCCGGCGACGCCGTTTTTCTGTTCCTGGCCGGATGCCTTCGGCCCCTGTCAGTTCGAATACAACTCCCTGGATGCCTACGAGTTTCTCGTGCCGGCGAGCCGGTTGGCGGCCACCTTCGCGCCGCAGCCGGCCGCGGTGCGCGCCTACCTGACGGGTTTTTCGGAGCCGGCGTTGAACGCATTTGCGGCGGTACAGCCCGGCGCCCGTTCGGTATATCGCTGTTCCGTGCATTGTGCATTGGGCGAATTGCCGGAAGTGCTCGCTACGATTGAGCCCCAGGGCCGCCTGTATAGCACCCTCTGTGAATTTCAGACTCAGGAATTGATGCCGGAGGGCAGCGACGCCTCGGCCATTATCGGGATCGTCGGCACCGCAGGGGGCTTTCAATTGGAGGCCCGCTTGAATCGCGCGCCCTTGCCTGAAGAACATATGGCCGGGTGGCTGGAACGACTGCTGGGATATGAAGTGACGTATGCGCCGCTCCCACCGTTCGTCTGATTCATCTCTTCGTTTGACAATCGCGCGCGGCTCCTGAAATCTAGCCCATGGTCTCGATGCAACGGTTCCAATCGGTGTTGGGGAAACCTTTCCTTCCCCCACTGTTTTTCTTCAGCGGGGTGACGTATGACACGCTGGTGTTGACGCGGATCGATCGTCTGCGGGACAACCTGCTGCTGTTGGCATACCTGAGCCTGCTGGGCTTTCTGATCGTCCTGACCGGGCGTTTGGGGACGCAGGAAGCCACGGTCGACGACCTCCCGCCGGATGCGCCGTTCTTCATGAAATGGGTCGTGCGGGCCAAGCCTTATGCGCCGATGGCCATTCAGTTCCTGCTGGGCAGTCTCTTCAGCGCCTACGCGATCTTCTATTCCAAGAGCGCGACGTTCGCCGGCACGGCGGTGTTTTTCTGCCTGTTGGTGGCGTTTCTGGTGGCCAACGAATTTCTCCGCAGCCGGCTGTCGAACGTGCAGCTGCTGGTGAGTCTCTACGCCCTCGTTTGTTTCGCGTTCTTTACCTTCTTCTTCCCGGTGATGACCGGCTGGATGAATGCGGCGATTTTTCTGACCGGAGCGGCGGTGACGGTGCTGGTCGTCCTCCGGGTCGTGCGGTTGATCTATTGGAACAACTCCGATCGCACGAAGCGCGAGGCGATGTTGGCCGGGGCGCCGGCTCTCGGCTTGGTCGGGTTGTTGGTCGGGTTCTATTTTCTGAATTGGATTCCGCCGGTGCCGCTCTCCCTCAAGTACGGCGGGATGTATCACGAGGTGAAACGCTCGGGGGATCGGTTTGAATTGAGTTTCGAAAAGTCCTGGTACGAGGTTTGGAAAAGCTCGGACAGCGTCATCCCGGCCGACGATCCGGTCTATTGCTTCACGGCCGTCTTCGCGCCCGTGGCGCTCAAGACCACGATCTATCACCACTGGTATTACCGCCCTGACTCCGGTCAGCCCTTCACCAATGCCGACCGCATTCCGCTCAAGATTTCCGGTGGGCGGGAAGGAGGCTATCGCGCCTATACCTTCAAGGAGGGACTTGATCCGGGGGATTGGCGGGTCGATGTGGAAGCCGAAGACGGCCGCGTCATCGGTCGGGTGGCGGTCAAGGTGTTGGACAAGACGGCGGTCGGGCCGCTGTCATTGACAACGGTGGTGTACTGACCGGTCAACTGGAGTCGCACATGCGACGGAGTAAGGGACTGAGGCTACTTGATGAATAGGAAGGGCTGGCGCCCGGGCTCGATATTCAGACGGCCCCAACTAGTTTTGAATCCGTATGCGCGACGAATACGATAAGATGATCCAGTCATGATCTTACAATTTCGACAGCGACCATGTGTTGCTCTTGTTTCCGCACGCCAAGATAAAAGCAGGCGGTAGAAGGAGGTCTGATTATGGTGGGGCATCAGTTGAGGCTCATGGCGGTGATCGTTCTGGCGCTATGCGCGCCGACGTTGCCCGCCATCGCGGATGAGCCGAAACCGTCCGCGCTTCCCTGGCTGGTGGGGCCCGCCGCCGCCAAGTTGGGCGATCAGGCTCTGTTGAAACTTCCTCAGGGTTATCGGTTCCTTGGTGGACCAGAGACGCAACAATTGTTGAAACAAATGGGGAACTTTCCGTCGGGTTCCGAGTTGGGATTGATCACCGCGATGGGTGAGCGGGAGCAGTGGTTCATGGTGGTCCGGTATATCGATGCGGGCTATGTGAAGGATGACGAGGCGGCCAACTGGGACGCCGATGCGCTGATGACCTCCATCAAAGAGGGGACAGACGAGGATAACAAAACCCGACAGGCCCAGGGCTTTCCCCCGCTGATCATCCGTGGATGGGAAGAAAAGCCGTATTACGACAAGACCGCGAACAAGGTGGTCTGGGCGATCTCGGCGCAGGAACGGGAAACTGTGGGGGTCAATTACAACACTCTGTCGTTGGGGCGGCAGGGGTACCTGAGCATGAACATGGTGGGTTCCCTGGAACAGTTGCCGCTGCTGAAACCGCACGTCGGCCTCTTGTTGTCCAATGTGGAGTTCGTCGAGGGGAAGCGGTACACCGACTTCAACAGCACGACCGACAAGGTGGCCGCGGTCGGTTTGTCGGCGCTCATTGCCGGCGCAGCGATCAAGTCCGGCTTGTTGGCCAAGCTGTGGGGGTTCATCATTCCGCTGGTGATTGCGGGGAAGAAGGTGCTGATGTTGCTGGTGATCGCGCTCGGCGGGTTGGCCGCCAAGTATTTCAATAAGAAATCCAAACCGGAGCAGGCGGGCGGGGGCGGAGGATTGTCTTCGTGAAAGTCCTCCTCCTGCTCCTCGGTGGTCTCAAGCTGGGTAAGATCGCGCTCACCGGCGGCACCATGCTGCTGTCGATGGTGGTCTATAGTTTTGTGTTCGGCTGGCGATATTCGGTGGGGTTCGTGCTGCTGATCCTCTTTCATGAGTTGGGACATTATGCCGCCGCCAAGCAACGCAATCTCAATGTCGGGGTTCCCACCTTTATTCCCTTCGTGGGCGCCTGGATTCAGCTCAAGGAGCAGCCGATGGATGTTGAAACCGAGGCCTATGTCGGCATCGCCGGTCCGGTGGCGGGAACCGTTGCCGCGATGGCCTGCTACTACGCGGCAGAATACACGCATAGTCAGTTGCTGCTGGCCCTGGCCTATGCCGGGTTCATGATCAATCTGTTCAACCTCATTCCCCTCTCACCGCTCGATGGCGGGCGCATCACAGCCATCATCTCGCCGAAGGTCTGGTGGCTGGGTGTGCCGATCCTCATGGGGCTCTTTGCCATGAATCACAGCCCCATGCTCCTATTGATCGCGATCATGGCCATTCCACACGTGATGTCGACCTTCCGGGGCGGTCCCCATGGCCTGCCGGAACGGTACTACGATGTGCCGCTCTCAACCAGGGTGAGCTACGGCCTGTACTACCTCGGGCTGGCGGCGTTTCTTGGTATCATGAGTTATGAAACGCATCTCCTGCTCCCTTCCCGTAACTGATCACCAGTGCCAACGGGTAGAATCCTGTGCACACGTTCGTAGCTGAAGTGAGTCGTATTCAGGATCTCACGCACGACGTGCGCGAGATCGAATTGCGCCTCCTGGAGCCGTCCAGTATCACGTTTAAGCCCGGGCAGTTCGTGTCATTCGAAGTGCCGAAGGAGGGGCAGCCTCGGCCGGTGACCAGGCCCTATTCCATTGCTTCGCCGCCGGGTCAGCGGGACCGGATCTTGCTCGTGCTGAATCTCGTTCAGGGTGGACCGGGGTCAAGTTATCTGTTCGGCTTACGGGAAGGAGAGCGAACCTCTTTCAAGGGGCCGGCAGGGGCCTTCTATCTGCGGGACGATGGGGCGAGAGACCTGTTGTTCGTCGCGACGGGAACCGGGATTGCTCCGCTCCGCAGCATGATCCTGGCGCAATTGGAGCGTGGGGAGTCGCGATCCGTCACTCTGTTCTGGGGGCTCCGAAGCCGGCGGGACCTGTATTGGCAGGAGGAGCTGATGCAGCTGGCCGCGGCCCATGCCAATTTTGCCTCTGTGACCACGCTCTCCAGGCCGGACCCGGGGTGGGAGGGGGTGAACGGGCGGGTAACGGCGCTGGTCGAGGCGCGGGTCTCCTCCGTCGGGAATCTTGCGGTCTATCTGTGTGGGGGGAGCGGGATGATCAAGGACGTGACGGCCAGGCTCAATGCCAAAGGGCTGTGTCCGATCTATAGAGAGAAATATTACGATTCTTCCTCGTGAGGCAGGTGGATCGTCACTCTTCATACGTCAACAGGGTCACAGGAAGATCTCAGCCCGGTGAAGGGCCTCTCCAAGACGTGTGACGAATGACGGTTGACGTCTGTGCTACTTGGGGGCGCGCTTGGTGGTATGCTGAAACACGCACTTGGGGCAGGTGTAGTGAATGAACTGGCCGCCGGCGACCAGACGCTTGGTCATGGGGACCTTGCACCAGGTGCAGAGACGTTCCGGCAATTCGGCGGTTGATGCGGAAGGATTGGATTGGGGTGTCGACGTATCAGCCATGGTCGGCATTCTCGCTAAGGGGTCGAGAGTTTGTCAATGTGCGAGAAACACGAGAAATTTCGGAGATAAATATTTACAGGGTTTCAAACGTTCAGTATATTGCAAACATGTGTTCTCACCCCCACCATTCCCAACAGAAAGGTCGTATCGCATATGCACAACGCAGAAGGTGCCACCTCCGACGACATCTCATCATCTTCAGCCAGGGTTGCTGACTCCGCAGTCCATCCGGACTCTGTCGGACCCGGCAAAGCCTGGGGCATTTGCACCTCCGTTGACCTCCACGATTGCATCCCCGAACGCATTCGCGACGCCAAACAAATCGAAGCCTACGTGGTGCAGCTCTGCGAACTGATCGAAATGAAGCGGTATGGCGCCTGCCAGATCGTGAATTTCGGAGAAGGCCGCGTGGCGGGCTACAGCATGGTGCAGTTGATCGAGACCTCCTTGATCAGCGGCCACTTCGCCGACGACACCAACAGCGCCTATCTCGACATTTTCAGTTGCAAGGGTTATGAGCCGGCCGTCGTCGAGGAATTCTCCAAGGCCTTTTTCGGCGCCCGTCGTTCGAGCCATCGGGCCATGTTGCGGTACTAGACCAAGGACACAGATACGTCCGGTTCCCGGCAGGAGGCGTTGTCTTGCCGGAACCGCATGCGATGAATTCGACACCACCTAAAACCGTGCGGGCGTTTTTCTCCACGCTCGCCGACAAGCTGGATCCTGAAGCCGCCGAAGGACTGGATGCGGTCTACCAGTTCAATCTGAACGGCGCCGATGGAGGACAGTACCAATTGCAGATCCGGGACGGTGCCTGTCAGGTTTCTGAAGGCACCCACCCGGATCCGCACGTGACCCTGGCGATGTCGGGGGAGGATTGTCTGAAGGTGTTGAACGGTCAGGTCAGCGGCACCATGGTGGCCATGACCGGGCGGCTGCGTATCAGTGGTGACATGGGCCTAGCCATGCAGCTGGCCTCCCTCTTTCCCAGTCTCCGCCCGTAACCCCTCGCGAACAACAGGCTGCGCTTCGGCGCTCTGACTCTAAACCCGGCTCCTTATCCTCACCGCAATAGCGGCAATCGTCAACCGTCATACGTCAACAACGGAAGTCGTTGGGCACAGGTCTGCGACGCGAGCGACGGATGACGATTGACGGCATTGGGGTTATTGACGGCGTGCGTGGCCTACGCCGGTTGCGTCGAGGGTGCGTCTGGCGTGGCATCTGCCGCGGCCAGCTGGTCCGCGCTCCGAGGAAAGCGCTCTTCCAACATGGCATAGACGGTAGGCACGAGGAACAGGGTCAGGATCGTCGAGACCGTGAGTCCTCCCACGACGGCGCGCGCGAGCGGGGCATTGGTTTCACTGCCGGTGCCGAGTCCGAGGGCCATGGGCATCAGTCCGACCACGGTGGCGAGTGAGGTCATGAGAATGGGACGCAGTCTGGTGCGCGAGGCCGTCACGACGGCGGCGGCGAGGTTCAGGCCCCGGCGTCGCAGCACATTGGTGTAGTCCACCAGCAGGACGCCGTTGGAGACCACGATTCCCAACATCATGATGATGCCCATCAGCGAGGACGTGGAGATGGTGGTGTTGGTCAAATAGAGGATGACGATTACGCCGGGGATTCCCATCGGGACGGAAAACATGATGATGAAGGGGTCGATCAACGATTTGAACTGTGCCGCCATCACCATGTACACCAGGATCAATGCCAGGGCGCTGGCATAGGTGAGGCCTTCGAACGTCTCGCGCTGCTGCTGGATCTGTCCGGCGAGCCGGATGCTGAATCCCGGCGGCAGTTGCATCTGGGTGAACGCCGACTCCAGGTCCTGGGCAATCGAGCCGAGATCGCGGCTGACGGGGTTGGCGGTAATGTGGACGACGCGCTGGAAGTATTTGCGCTCGATCTTCACGGGACCGGCATTCAGTTTCAGGGTAGCCAGGTTCTTCAGGAGCACCGGCTCTCCGTTTTTCGTCGTCAGCAGGACATGCTCGATGGCCGACAGGTCCTTGCGATGTTCTTCAGCGAGCCAGGCGCTGATGTAATATTCATTGCCGTTCTGGGGGTCGGTGAAGATGATCGGATCGGTCTGGCCGTTCCCGTTCAATGAATACAGGACGGCATTGGCCACGTCCGTTTCGCTGATCCCCAGCAGCGCGGCCTTTTCCCGATCCACGACCACGTTGACCTCAGGGTAGTTTTCCTCCCGGCTGACCTCGATGTCGGCTATACCCGGAATCTTGTGCATGGCAGCTTGCACTTGGTGGATGACGGTGCGGGCCTTTTCAAAATCGTAGCCGTAAATCTCGACATCGATGGATTTTTGGGAGCCGAAGCTCGTCACGCGTTTCACCAGCCCTCCCGGATCGAAGAACATCGCGACGCCGGGGAAGAGCTTGATGACCGCCGGTCTGACGGCGTTCATGATCTCGACCTGGTTCCGCCGGCGCTTGTCCGGAGACACCAAATAGACGGAAATAACCGACGTGTGCGGCCCGGTATTTGGATTGAACAGCGACGAGCGTCCTTGAGCCAGCACGCCGGTGCTGGAGGCGATCGCTTCCAGTTCATCCGGGGGAATCTTTTCCCTGAGCACACGCTCGACCTCGGCGACCTGATCGACGGTTTTTTCCACCCGCTGGCCGACCGGACCGCGGAGTACGATCCGGAACTGGCTTTCGTCGGAAACCGGGAGAAATTCGGTGCCGATGAAGGGCAGCAACATCAGTGACCCGACGAAAATCGTGATCACTGAAACCAGCAAGGTGCGCCGGTGTGCCAGCACCCAGCGCAGGCTGCGTTCGTATCCTTCATCGAGCGCGTCGTACCGGCGCTGGCTCCACTGCATGATGCTCGCGAACCAGGAGGGCAAGGAACGGTGCGCCTCCTGTTCCGATTTCAAGAAGCGATAACAGAGCGCCGGGGTCACCGTGCGAGAGACGAAGAACGAGGTGAACAGGGCGATGGCGATCGTCAGGGTCAACGGAATGAGCAGGAGCCGCGCGATCCCGACGATGAAAAACATGGGCAGGAAGACGACGACGGTAGTGACCGTCGAGGCGAAGATCGGCATGGCGACTTCGCGAGCGGCGTTCACGATGGCGTCCCAGCGGTTCCGGTCGACGTTCAAATGGCGCTGAATATTTTCCAATTCCACGATGGAGTCGTCCACGAGGCGGCCGATGCCCAGGGCCAGGCCGCCCATCGTGAAGACATTCAGCGTCTGGTTGGTGAAGTAGAGGACGATAAAGGTCACGAGAATCGACAGCGGAATGGCGATGGAGATGATCAGCGTGCTCGTGAGATTTCTCAGGAACAGGAGAATGACCGCTGCTGCCAGCAGCGAGCCATGGAGGGCCTGCTCGATGAGGTTCTTGATCGATTGCCGGATATAGATCGATTGGTCGAAGGAGATGCCCAATTGCACGCCCGGCGGAATGCCGATCATTTTGGGGATCGCCTTCCGCAAGGCATCGACGACTTCCACCGTGTTGGCGATCGGCTGCTTGTTCACCCGCAGGTAAACGGAGCGTTTGCCGTCCGTGCGGACCACGTTGGTTTGAATGTCCGAGGAGTCGCTGAGGACGCCGACATCCCGCACGCGCACCGGATTGCCGCGTTGGTCGATTTTCACGATGACGTCGTTGATGGGCTCCACCGTCTTGAATTGCGTGTTGGTGAAGACGTTGTAGTCGAGGTTCCCGGCTTTGATGTCGCCGGACGGTAGAATCAGGTTGGAGGCCTTGACTGCGTTGACCACGTCGAGGATAGAGAGGCCGCGCGCCTGGAGCAGGGCTGGGTCAAGGTTGATGTTGATCTGCCTGATCTTGCCGCCTTCGACGGTGGCTGCCGCCACGTTGGAGATCTGTTCGATCTGCGGGGCGATCGTGTTGTAGGCCAGGTCGTAGAGGGCTCGCTCATCCAGATCGCCACCGGATGCCGTCACGAAGGCGACGGGAATGTTCGAGACATCGAACTTGACAATGAACGGCTGCAGAATCCCTGGCGGCAGGCTGTTGAGAATTTGGGTGATGCGCTGCATCACCTCCATCTGGCCCACGTTGATGTCCGCGCCCCAATTGAACCAGACCTGCACCGCCCCGATGCCCTGTTTGGCGAAGGACTCGACATGTTCGACGTTCGAGGCGGAACTGACGGCCTTCTCGATGGGATAGACCACGCTCTGTTCGATGTCGAGAGGGGGCGCCCCTTTATAGATGACGCCGACAAACGCGACCGGGACTTGAATGTTGGGGAAGAGATCGACCGGGAGCCGTTCGAGGGAGGCGGCCCCCAGGATCACCATGGCCAGGGACAGCATCAAGATGCCGATGCGATTGCGCAATGCGAGAAGTGTCAGCCACATGATTGAGACGTGAGAGGTGAAACGTTAGATGTGAAACGACGTGAGCACACCGTCAACGCAGGAGGTCCCTTCACGTGGTACCTTTTACGACTCGTGTTTCACGGCATCCATCGGCTGCGTCTGAACCGGCGCGCCTTCGCTGACCAGGTCTTTGCCGGAGACAATCACCTGTTCGTCTCCCGTGAGGCCCTTCACCACTTCGACGCGATTGTCTGAGCGGGCTCCTAGCTCAACCGGGATCTGATGGGCCTTCCCGTCCTTGACGACATAGACGTATTGCGACTCTTCGAGCCGGCTCACCGCATCGAGAGGAATCTGAATCGCCTGGGGATGCTTCCCGACCAAGACCTCGACGCGGGCGAACATGCCACCCTTGAGCCGATGGTCTTTGTTGGGGAGGTCGACCTCGACGGTCATGGTGCGGGTAGCGCGATTGAGGGCCTGCACGATGCGGGTCACCCTGCCCTCGAAGACTTCATTCGGGTAGGCTTCGGCGCGCACATCTGCGCGTTGCCCGACCTTCACCAGCGGCACGTCCTTCTCCACGACTTCGATCAGAGTGCGGACGGTTTCGACGTCATGCACACTCAAAATTCCACGCGACATCGTGGACGTGCTGGCGGTGGTGCCGCTCACATACGAGCCGGGATCCAGGTTCCGTTCCGCGATATAGCCGGCAAACGGGGCTCGGATGGACGCATAGGCCAGATTGGTTTCGGTCTGGGCCAGGGCGACCTCCATCTGTTGCACCTGCGCGCGCAAGGAGTCCTGCAAGGCCAGCGCCGCGTCGCGGTTTACCAGCGCGGTATCCAAGTCCTGCTGCGAGACGAACTGGTCCTTGATCAAGGCCTGCATACGGTCGAGCGTGAGGGCGGCGTTGCGCACGGCCGCCTCCTGCTGCACGACCTTGGCCTTTGCGGACAGGAGATTAGCCTTGGCCTGATTTACCGCGTGCACATAGTCGGTGTGATCGATTTCGACGAGCAGTTGATTGGCTTTCACCAGGTCGCCTTTATCCACGTAGATCTTGGCGATGTAGCCGTCCACGCGTGAAAAGATATTCACGAGTTGGTTGGGGATGAGGTCGGCGGTGTACGTCAACCGGACGTCGAGGTCCTGCTTGATGGGGCTCATCGTGCCAACGGTGAGGATGCGGTTTTTCCGGGGATCGCTCTTGGCTCCGCTGCTGAGGCGGAGCGCAACCAACGCTACGACGGCCACAAACAGCATGATGCCGAGGGTCACGATCGGATGCCGTCTGATGAGATTAGCGGACACGTGACAGCCCTCGCTTCCTGGGTGTGGCGGAACGCCGCAATCCGTTCAGGAACAATTCCACGTAGGTGGAGACAATCTCCTTGTGCGGGCAGTGCAACGGGACATCGAAAATATCATGCAGCAGCCGGTGGTGGACGACCATCCCGATGAAGGCGCGGGCGGCCAGCAGCGGATCGATCTCGCGGAACGCGCCTTCCTCGATCCTGGTCCGAATGTATCCCGCCAGGTAGTCGTAGAACACGCGGTGCTGCTTGCCGAAAAACATGTCGGCTAGTTCGTGGCCTTCCAACGCGCTGAAGAGCAGCAGTCGCAGCATGGTGGGGTCGGCGCCGGGGCGGATGCGGTACCCGGCGATGAGCGTGAAGACCCGCTGGTCGTCACGTTTGCGGGCCACTTCTTCGACGGCGCTCAGCAACTCGCTGAGCGGGGCTTTTTCGGCGAGGATGGCAGTGTACAGCGCCCGCTTGGTCGGGAAATATTTGAACACCAGGGCTTCGCTGACGCCGGCGGCGCGCGCGATGGCTTTAGTGGTCGTGCCCTTGAATCCCTTGGCTGCGAACAGACGGGCGGCCGAGGCGATCAGGCTGGCCTGGCGGTCTTGGCCAGGATTGCGGGAGAGGGCGGTCGTCGGCTTCATGCGCTCGTCGATCAGGTGAGTGAGTGGTTACTCACCTGTCAGGCTATCATGTGCCGGCGAAACAAGACAAGGATGTCGAGCATTCCAGCTTGCGGCGGTGGTGAGTGAGCAACTCGTAAAGCGGTCGTTAAAACGCGGAGGGCGAGTTGCCCTCGTTGAACTTGGCGCGAAACGCTTCGCTCTCGAAGAAGATGACGCCCTGGCTGGTGCGCAGGTCATAGCGGAGGATGATTTCACTCTCGTCTCCCTGCCAGTTGAAGAACTTCACGGCGCCGCTCGCGACCTGGCCGGGAGTCCGGTCAAGCGGGCCGAATCGTTCCTGCAGGTAACTCAGTATCCGGTCGTGGGCCTCTTTGCCGCTGTATCGCACCATGACTCGCGCGAATTTCCCATCGACTGTGCTGAACTTCATCGAATCGACCGCCGCCGGCCCCAGTGTCCGGCCGGTGGTTTTCAGTTCATAGGTCTGTACCCGGCCCGTGTCTTCGACCTTCACGAACGTGTCGGATTCCGAGAACGACGCACCCCAAGGAATGCCTTCGAACCCATTCGGGTCGTTTTGCATGGGGACGGCCAGCGCCAGCGCGACCGGGAGCAGCAGCGTAGCGATGAATGTGGTGAGGGCCGTGGGCCATCGCCGAGGATTAACGCAGAGGTGTTGAGCCATGTTACTCCGCCGTATCCGACATCCGGTCTTGAAATCTCGGCGCGAGGTTGCGACTTTCAATAAAGATAAAGCCCCGGTCCCGGTTCGCCTCATAGGTGAGGCTGATCTCGGTATCCGGCCCCCGCCAGGTATATTGCTGGTTGAGACCCCGCATCATCTGTCCGGGGATCCGCTCGATCTTGCCATAGGACTGTTCGAGAAATTGCAGCACCTGCGCATGGGCCTTCGCGCCGCTGTAGCGAATGGTCACCCGTGCGAACTGGTCGTCGACGGTCGAGAGGTGAACGCTCTCAACCGGAATATCGGCATAGACCGGCGGACGATCACGAAATTGGTAATCGATCGTATGCGAGTTGGATCGGGTCACCGTCAGTTCCGGAATGTTGGTGAGGGGTATCCCCCAGGTGAGATGGTCGAAACCATGAGGATCGTTCGCCATCGTGATGGCAAAGGCGGGCACGGCCAGGATGAAGATGAGCACAACGAGAAGTCCCAGGCGGCGCGCCATACGGAGAGGGGAGCATATCCAAAACGCGTTGGGCATGGCCTTCAATCGTTTCTCAACAAACGCTATCACGGTTCTCGCGGTGACAGCAACTCGTCGGCGCTGTTCTTGTGAATGGAGGACCCCTTGGCTATAATGCGCCTCTTGTGCCTGGGGCCGGTGAGACAAGAGGAGCAGGGGGGCATGATCGAGAGCGATGTGTTTGTGCAAGCGCTCGAGAATCTGGGCGTGAATTTTTTCACGGGTGTGCCGGATTCGTTGCTCGGCGGCATTATCGAAGAGTTGTTGACGCGCAAGCTCTACACCCCTGCGGTGCGTGAGGATGAAGCGGTCGCTATGGCGGCGGGTGCTTACATGGCCGGGAACGTTCCCGCCGTGCTCATGCAGAATTCCGGGCTCGGGACGTCGTTGAATACGCTCATTTCGTTGAACATGATATATCACCAGCCCTGTATCCTTCTCGTGTCCTGGCGGGGGTTTGAAGGCAAAGACGCCCCAGAACATCTGGTGATGGGCGAGACGATGCCGCAGTTGCTCGAGACTGTGAGAATTCCGTACCGGACGCTGTCGGAGCCGACGATGATGGACGACCTCCGGTGGGTGGGGCAGACCGCGATGAAGCAGCGCATTCCCGTCGCGCTCCTGATCAAGAAGGGCATTATCAAGGGGTTGCATCCATGAGGCCCGAACAAGGTACCATGCAGAGTCGGGCGCAGGCCATGGCGGCGCTCCTCGAATTGTTGACCGATCAGCCGGTTATCATCTGCAACGGATTTCCCTCGCGGGAAGCTCACAAGCTTGCCGATCGCCCGACCCATTTTTACATGATCGGGTCGATGGGGAATGCGCCGGCTATCGCACTCGGCGTGGCGCTTTCCAAACCGGGCAAGCAGGTGATTGTATTCGACGGCGACGGCAATGTCCTCATGGGGATGGGCACGTTGGCCACCGTGGGCGCCTTGAAGCCAAAAAATTTCATCCATGTGGTGTTCGACAATGAAGTCTATGGTTCCACTGGAAATCAGCCGACCATCTCGAATGTCGTGCAGTTGGAGAAAGTGGCCAGGGCGGCAGGGTACGTCAATGTCGAGCGTGTGCTGGACCGGGACGACCTCGTCTACGAATTTAAAGACATGTTGAAAAAACCCGGCCCCAGCATGTTGCTGGTCAAGGTCAACGAGTTTGTCGAGGATGCCGGACGGGTGGCGCTTGAGCCGCCTGCCATCACGGCTCGATTCATGAGGGCGATTGAATAGCACCGATGTGCTGAGTGCGATGTGTGGGGCCGCTCCGCTCAGTCCCGATCCACAGCCTGAGGCATGAACATGATACTTCTGAATCCAGGTCCGGTGAACGTGAGCGAACGGGTGCGGCAGGCGTTGTTGCGTCCGGATATCTGCCATCGCGAGTCCGAGTTTACGGATCTCCTGGGCCGTATCCAGCATAAGCTGTTGGCGGCGTTTGTGCCCGGGGCCGAATCCGACTATGTGGCCGTGTTGTTGACGGGTTCAGGCACGGCGGCGGTGGAATCCGCGGTCATGTCCTGTCTGCCGATGGCCAAGCGCATGTTGGTCCTCAACAACGGCGTCTACGGCGAGCGGTTATCCAGCATGGTCGGACTCCATCGACTCGGAGTCTCAGAACTCAAGTCGGAGTGGCACATCAAGCCTGATCCTGAGCGAGTCCGTTTGGCGCTACGCCAGCACCCTGAGGTGCATGCGGTCTCCATGGTGCACCATGAAACGACCACCGGGTTGATCAATCCGGTGAAAGAAATCGCAGAAGTCGTCGATAGTCTGAATCGGGTCTTTGTGCTCGACTCCGTCAGCGGCCTGGCCGGGGAACCGATCGATATCGCCGGATCCCACATCTACATGGTGGCGGGGACCGCCGGCAAATGCATCCAGGGATTCCCGGGTGTGTCGTTCGTCCTGCTGCGCAAAGGATTCCTGGAGCGGATGCGCAACTACCCCAAGCGATCCTGGTACCTCAACTTGACCCACTATATCGATGACCAGGGCAAAGGCATGGTGCCCTTTACCCCGGCCGTTCAAATTTACTATGCCTTTGAAGAAGCTTTGAACGAGTTGCTGGAAGAGGGCGTTGCCAATCGGTTCCAGCGCTACAAGCGGGCGGCGGTACGCATTCGGGAACGGATGGCGAACCTGGGGGTCAAGACGTTGTTGCCGTCGGATTCGCTCTCGAATACGATCACAGCCTTTCACTTGCCTCCCGGCATCAGTTACGCCACGCTGCACGATCAATTGAAGGCACGCGGGTATGTCATCTACGCCGGACAGGGCCAACTGGAATCCAAGATCTTCCGTATCGCCAACATGGGCGCCTTGACCGAGTTGCAGATCGATGGGTTCCTGGGGGCCTTTGAGGAGGTGGTGACGGGAGCGGTTGCCCGCGCATGAAAGCGATCATCCTTGCCGCCGGAGTGGGGAAACGTCTCTGGCCGGTGACCCAGCACAAACCGAAATGCCTGATCGAAATCGGGGGGCAGACTCTGCTGTCTCGGTATCTCGAATCCCTGGCATCGGTGAAGATCCGGCAGGCCACCATTGTGGTCGGCTATAAGCAGGAAATGATCAGGGCCGCAGTCGGCTCGCATTGCCACGGGGCCGATATTTCCTATCTGGTGAACGAGGAGTTTCACCGGGGCAGTATTTCGTCGTTGTGGATCGCGAGGACGGCATTGTCCGACGACGTAGTGATCATGGATGCGGATGTCTTGTTTCATCGCGAGATTCTGCGTCGGTTGGTGACCTCGCCCCACGAAAACTGTCTGCTGATGGACGATACGGTGAAGCAAACCGGCGAGGAATGTATGGTCGTGGTGCAGGGCGATCGGGTGGTTGCCTTGAGCAAAAAGATGCCGGAACGGTACGATCTTGCAGGTGAGGGGGTCGGGTTCCTCCGGGTGCGTCGGGCCGATACGGCCCACGTGATCGGCTCGCTCAAGGGTTACATCGATCAGGACCGCTGGGACATGGAATACGAAGACGGGTTGTTGGAGTATTTCCGGGACGTGAAGGTCGGACATGAAAAAATCGGCGGGTTGCCGTGGACGGAGATCGATTTCCCAGAGGACGTGACGAAGGCGGAGCGGGAGGTTCTGCCGCGGCTGTAAACGGAGGTTCGCCTCGCGCGAATCGTGAAGCGTATTTCGTGAAACAAGGTGCCCATACGCACGCGATCGCTATCGACCGCGAGTTTTTTTGCGAGATACGAATGATGAGAGACGAACCACGTGATCGACGATGAGTGAACGTACACTGCAACGCGGGGCGGAACTTCAGGGATTGAGCACGGCTATTCTATTGCCGGGCGCCGGGCTGTTTGGCAATCGGCCGGGTCGTGGTCTGACCGACGTCGGTCCCTTGACTCCTATCGGAGGGTTGAGCCTGTTTCAACGCACGGTGCTCACCCTGCAGCGGGGCGGCATGCGCCAATTGATCGTGCTGGCGGGAGCCGATGAAGAGTTGCTCAAGCACGCCTTGGCACGGGGCGCCAGGGTGACGATTCCTGTGCGTTGGATGCCGGTGCGGGAGTTCCCGCTTGATGATCCGCGGACCTGGGAATCGCTGGCCTCCGAAGTGCGGGGATTTTGTCTGATTGCAGGGGTGCAGGCTGTGTTCTCCAAGGGCTTGATCGAGCACTTGCGGCAGTCCGTGCGAGACGGCGAGGCGCTCGTTGTGACGCGGGAAGCCGGTCCGGTTGAGCCGGCCATGGGCCGCCGCAATCCCGCAGTCGCGCTTCAGGAAGGGCGGCTGATCTCGTTTCACAATCATCCGGGACAGGAAGGCCACCAGGTCGCCGCCGATTTGGTGGTGTTGCCGGCCAGTATTTTGACTCCGCAGAACGAAGCGGCCACATCCCCATCCGGTGCCGCAGAGCCGACGGGCATGATTCCCGTACGACGCTGGCTGGAACGGGCGGCGGTGGAAGGGCGTGTGCGGGTGGTGGCGGCTGCGGCTCATGCGGGTCTGTGGTACCGGGACGTATGGGATCATACCAGCGCCGGATTGGCGGAGCGGACCCTCTTCCGTTCGTTGAAGGGCGAAGCCGAGGGATTCGTCGATCGCTATTTCAATCGGACCTTCTCGCGGCTGTTGACGCGACTGTTTCTGCGGATGAAATGTTCGCCCAACGCGATCACCATGGTGGCGACGGCGGTCGGGATTCTGTCTGCGGTGGGGTTCGGCATCGGGACGTACTCGGCCGGGATCGTGGCCGCGCTGCTCTTTCAATTGGCGGCGGTCATCGATTGTTGCGATGGTGAGGTGGCTCGGCTCACGTTTACCGAATCGCCGTTCGGTGCCTGGTTGGATATCGCCATGGACAACGTGGTGCATATCGCCATCTTCGCCGGAATCGCCTGCGGCGCGTATCTCCGGCAGGCCGATACCGAGGACGCCTGGGTTCAGTTGGCGTTGGGTGGGGCAGCGGTGTTCGGCAATATCATGTCCTTCTGGCTGGTCACAAAGGCACAAAAAATCGACGCCACGCGTGGCTGGAATACACCCAAGCAGGCGGCCTGGTCGGACTTCATTCTGAAGAACGTCGCAAGTCGCGATTTTTCCGTGGTGGTCTTTTTCTTTGCGCTGCTGGATAAGCTGGACTGGTTTCTGTGGATGGCCGCACTCGGCTCAACCGTCTTCTGGTTGATGATGGTTTGGGTGATTCGTCCCTCGGCACGGGCCCGTGCTTAAGGCCGCCCTCCTTCTGCTCGGGGCCCTGACGCTCTCTGTACTGGTCTGGCATATCGGTATCGGGCGGATCTATGAGGCGGTTACGCAACTCGGTCCCGCCGCCATGCTGGTGATTCTCCTCCCTTCCCTGCTCATGTACATCCTGGAAGCCTACGGATGGCTGGTCACGCTCGGCGCGTGGGCGAAAAACGTACCCTTCTGGCGAGTGCTGGCGATTCGAACTGCCGGGGAGGTGGTGAATATGACGACCCCCACGGCCTACGTGGGCGGGGAGCCGCTTAAGGCGTTCCTGCTCAAACGGCAGGGCGTGCCGATCGTGGAAGGGCTGGCCTCGGTGGTGACGGCCAAGACCACGATGACGATCGCCCAGATTCTCTTTATCCTGTCCGGCATCGGGCTCGCGTTTTGGCTGTTGGGGGCGGGAGGATCGACGGGACAAACCGCCATGGCCGGCCTTGTGTCTGTGGGCCTGCTGGGATTCGGGGTCGGAGCGTTCGTGGTGGTGCAACGCCAGGGCATGTTCGGGTGGATCCTGAAGATGCTGCGGCGCCTCGGTCTGCGCATCCAATACCTGGAATCGCGTGAGCAACAACTGCTCGATTTGGATCGCACTATCGCCGGATTTTATGCGACGCAGCGGGCGGCCTTTCTGCTGTCGACCGGGTTGTTCCTGCTGGGGTGGCTCGCGGAAGCACTGGAAGTGTTCGTCATGATCCTCTGTCTGGGCCAACCGGTCACAGTGTTGTCGGCCCTGGCAATCGGAGCCCTCGCGGTGCTGATCAAAGGGGGCACCTTCTTTATCCCGGGGAGCTTAGGCGCGCAGGATGCCGGCAATCTCTTGCTGCTGACAGCGTTCGGGTATGGAGATGTGACCGGAATCACCTTTGCCCTGTTGCGGCGCTTTCGTGAATTCGTCTGGATTGCCATTGGGTTGGCGTGTCTTGCCATGCTCCCAAAGGGTGAAGAGCCTCCAGTTCCTGCCCCCTGATCTGTATTCCGGCCGTCGTCCATTTGACACAACAATACCTGTCCTTTTTCCTACACCCGCCTGGTTACGGGACGATGTTTGTCGCCTATCCAAACCATTTTTTGCGCGTTATCGCGTGAACTGGATGAAAACGATTCTCTTGCTACACTTATGTGGTTGGAGATTTCTTGTGCCGACCGATGGCGCGGCTGTCGGGAGACCGAAGGCCTGGCATTGTAGGGAAAATCATGCACCCACCATATAAGCACGCTCCTCCAGTCCCACCGGCTGTGCAGGCGCGTAAGACTGTGACCAGTGCGGATCGGGTCGGCGACCGAATGCTGCCGCCGTTGGAGGACCCGGCCGAGGCCTTGCGGTTTTGTCGCGCCGTGGCTTCGGCGCTTGAACCTGCCTCTGACAGTGAGAGACATGCCCTCACACGGGCAAACTTCTCGGCCATGATGGGACAGGCGGAGCCATCAATCGGGCGACCTGAGCTCTCCGTGATCATTCCGGTGTTCAATGAGGCAGAGAACCTCCCCACGTTGCATGGCCGCCTCACCAGGGCGTTGGTGAATCTGGGAATGGAGTATGAAATCGTTCTAGTGGACGACGGCAGTCAGGACCAGAGCCCGGGCATCTTGCGAAGGATGGAGGCGGAGGATCAACGGATCGTCATCGTGGAGTTTGCGCGGAATTTCGGACATCAGGTGGCGATCAGCGCCGGGCTTGAGCAGAGCCGCGGACGAGTCGTTTGCATTATGGACGCGGACCTGCAGGATCCTCCCGAGGTGTTGCACACCTTTCTGGACAAGTGGCGGGAGGGCTGGGAGGTCGTCTATGCCGTCCGGACCAAGCGGAAGGAATGGTGGGGGAAGCGACTGGCCTATGCGGGATTTTATCGCCTGTTGCAGCGGGTGGCCAATATCGATATCCCATTGGACGCCGGAGATTTTTGTGTCATGGACCGGCGAGTGGTGGATCTCCTGGTGCGCATGCCGGAGCGCAATCGTTTTGTCAGGGGGATTCGGAGCTGGGTGGGGTTCAAACAAATCGGCGTGCCCTACGAACGCCACACCCGCCATGCGGGGGCGCCTAAATACACGTTCAGGAAGCTCCTCTATCTCGCGCTGGATGGGTTGATCTCCTTCAGCCATATGCCGCTGCGCATCATTACCCTCCTTGGATTCACCGTGTCTTTCCTATCGTTCCTTGTAGCGCTGTTCTATCTGGTCAAGAAGTTCACGTTGGGCACCGGCGTGCCAGGTTTTACCACACTGGTCGTCTCCATCTTCTTGCTCGCGGGCATTCAACTCATGACGATCGGGGTCATCGGCGAATACATCGGCCGGATTTCCGATGAGGTCAAGCAGCGTCCTCTCTATGTGACCCGTCGTGTAACGAGGAGATAGCCGCCATTCGCATCCTCATGTTCGATAATGAATTTCCTCCGCTGGGAGGCGGCACCGGCGTGGTGAATTATCACCTGTTGCAGGAGATGGCGTCGCATCGGGATGTGTCCGTAGACCTGGTGACCTCCTCCCGAACCAGGGCGAGTTATGAGACCGAGCGGTTCGCGGAACGGATCACGATCTACAAGGTTCCTGTCGACAATCGGAATATCCACCATGCGACCAACCGCGAGTTGGTGTGGTACAGCTGGCGTGGCCTGCGCATGGCGCAGCGCCTTCTGCGCGCCCACCGATACGATATCAGCTTTGCCTTTGCCGGAGTGCCGGCGGGGGCGATCAGTTATCTGTTGCGGTTGACCCACGGTCTGCCGTACGTGTTGTCGCTCCAAGGGCCGGACGTGCCCGGCTTCGAGGCCCGATATGCGTACCTCTATCCGGTGCTCACACCGTTGATCAAACGGATCTGGCGGAGTGCGGGAGCCGTAACGGCCATTAGTGCGGAGCAGGAAGCCTTGGCGCATCGTACGATGCCGGGTTTGCCGTTAGCGACGATTCCCAACGGGGTCGATACCACGCGTTTCACTCCCGCCCCAAAGCAGTCCAAACGACCGTTCACGATTGTCTGCGTCGCGCGCCTGATCGAGCGCAAAGGGCAGCATCACTTGTTGGAGGCGTTTGCGCAATTGCAAGCGACCTGCGCGCAGCCGTTGCGCTTGAGGTTCGTGGGCACCGGCGATGCCGAAACAGCCTTGCGGGAATCGGTCGAGCGGCTTCAAGTGGCGGACTTCGTGACCTTCGATGGCTTCGTTGCGCGGGACCGGATGCCGGCCGCGTACCAGGAGGCGGATGTGTTTGTGTTGCCGTCCGAGCAGGAGGGCATGTCGATTGCGCTGTTGGAGGCGATGGCCTCTGGGTTACCGGTCATTGTGACCGACACGGGAGGAACCGCGGAGCTGGTGACGAAGGGGGGGAACGGCGAGATCGTGCCCTGGGCCGATGTGC
The DNA here is from genome assembly GCA_024998625.1 of Nitrospira sp. Classification (GTDB taxonomy): domain Bacteria; phylum Nitrospirota; class Nitrospiria; order Nitrospirales; family Nitrospiraceae; genus Nitrospira_A. The sequence goes on from JACOEL010000003.1 coordinate 250,371, forward strand.
CGGCGCTGGTTCGTGCCTTGCGGGCATTGTTCCAGGCGGACGATCTGCGACGACGGATGGGTGAGGAGAATCGCCGGCGGGCGCTCCGATTCGGGTGGCCTGCGCTCGCGACTAAATATCTCGAATTATGCGCGAGGGTGATGGCGCCTGCCCCGGCGGCCAGGCCGGTGGCCGGTGGCTCCACTGCGGATGCCGGTGGCGGATGGCAGCGGGAGCCACGTGCATGAAGGCGCGGCCGCATGTGTGCATTCTGACCAGCCAGTACTTCGACTGGGGGATCTACGGCGGGTTCGGCAGCATGTCTCGGAAGCTGGCCGAGAGTCTGGTGCGCTCCGACCACCGGGTCAGCGTCATTGTCCCCGGACGACAGGGACAACAGCCGAGTGAAACGATCGGTGGAGTGGAGATCCGAAGTTTTTCGCCGCGGAACGTCGCGGCGGCCTGCCGTCTGATTCGGGAATCCAGCGCGGATATTTTTCACTCGCAGGACCCGACCGTCCTGACCTATCTGGCGCAACGTCTTCATCCACGCCGCGCTCACCTGGTTACGAGTCGTGATCCCCGTGAGCTGAGCGATTGGTGGGTTGAATTCCTGTATGCCACCCCGATGCGTCGCCTCCTGACTCCCCTCAACTACTTCACCGAATCCGGGTTGCTGGTGCGGCGAGCCGTGCGACGAGCGGATGCGGTGTTCTGTCCTGCCCATTTCCTGAAGGACAAGGTGAAGCGTTTGTATGGCCTGTCGGTTCTGCCGACGTTGTTGCCCAACCTCATCGACGTCCCCGCGTCGTTGCCGCAGAAAGGTGCGCGCCCCACCATCACCTTCGTGGCGCGCTGGGATAAGCGTAAACGCCCGTGGTTGTTCCTGGAATTGGCCGCGCAGTTCCCGGAGTACCGGTTTGTGGCGGTGGGGCAGGGGAGTGCCTCGGCCGAATCCGGTTTCGACGCCCAATTGCGCCGGAAATTTCGGGATGTGCCGAACCTGGAAATGCCTGGACTGATTAATCGTTTTCGCGAGCCGGAGCGGATGCACAAGATTCTGTCGGACACGTGGATCTTTGTCAGCACGGCGGTGCGAGAGGGCCTTCCACTAACCTTTTTGGAAGCGGCGGCGTACGGCTGTCCGATCATCAGTCGGGTCGACCCGGACGAGTTCGCTAGCCGGTTCGGCAAGCAGGTGACGGACGACGACTATGCGTCGGCCATTCGAAGTCTGCTTGCCGATAACCCGCTGGAGAAAGGCCGTGCAGCCTACAACTACGTGCGGGAGACGTATGAAACTTCCACGGCTCTGGCGGCTCATCAAGCACAGTACGAGCGGTTTGCGGCCTGATCGTTCAGGCGTTCGTCTCATCTCCTCCATGAGGCCTCTGCGGTCGATCGGAAACAAGATTCATGTCGGCGAAAGCGGTTTCTAAAGGCATCCTATCCATCGGCAGTTGGTCGGTGGTGAAAATGGCCACCTCGGCCTTGGTGTTGCCGATCCTCTCCCGCATGCTCGGCATCGAAGGCTACGGACAGTATGCCTATTACATGGCTCTCCTGTTGCTCGCCTCCCAGTTCGCCAATGTCGGCATGATGCAGACCATGACCAAACGGATCGCGGAGCGACCGGAGGACGTGGTTTGGTGCCGAGTCGTAGCGCACGCGGGTGCGTTGATCAATGCGGTAGGCCTGCTGTCGGTGAGTGTCGTGGTGGGCCTGGTGGTCGGGACGACTACTCCGGCCGGGACGGCGGCCCTGCCCATCGCGTTGGTGATCGTCGGCGTGCTGATGTTCGATCAGATCTGGTTTTATGCGCGCGGGGTACTCCACGGTCTCCGACATGAGGAACGTGCGGCGATCCCAGGTATGGTCGGCGTGGTATCGGCAGGTCTGCTGGGGGTGCTGGCGGCTGCGGCCGGTTTGGGAGTGACCGGCGTGTTTGCCGGGTTGTTGACGGCCAACCTCTTCGTGGCCATGGCTTGTCTCAGGGCGGTACTGAAGGTATTGAGTGAGAGCGAATGCCGGGAGTCTGGTCGGACTGTCCCCTCAGTGACAGGACCCCTGTTGCGCTTCGGGCTGCCGGCGATGCTGTTTTCGGTGCTGAATATGGCCCTCTGCTCGTTGGATGTGATTCTGGTTCGGCACCTTGCCGGTGAGGCGCAGGCAGGTCTTTATGCGGCGGCGATTCAATGGTCGCAATTCGTATGGTTCATTCCGATTGCGGTCGAAGGCGTCATGTTGCAGGCGACGGCTCGCCTCTGGGCGGAACAACGGCTGGATGAGGTGAGCCAGTTGGTCGGCCGGCTGGTACGGTACGTGGTGGTGGGGACGACGTTCCTACTCCTGTTGGTCGCGGTCCTGGGCGAACAGATCGTGACGGTCTACTTTGGCCCTCGTTTTACCGATGCTGCCCTGGGATTGCGGCTGTTGGTTCCGGGGGCCTTGTGTTACGCGGTGGCGCGTGTGTTGTGGCCAGTCATTCAAGCCGGCGGGGAGGGGGGGCATTTGGTCCGCCTCATCGGGATGATTGTGCTGGTGGATGTGGGGCTCTGTGCAGGCTTGATTCCGCTCTGGGGCGCTGCCGGTGCGGCGTTGGCCACGTCCATCTCGTTTGCGTTGGTGGCAGTGGGATATGTCTGGATGTTGCATCGGCGGCGGGTTCAAGTCTTTGAGCAAGCTCATCTGTTCAGATGGCTGCTGTTGTCGATGGGCACGGCCCTGGCTATTGCTCTGGTTGCGGCATGGGTGACGCCTCCGCTGCTTTCGATTCTTGCCGGGTCGGTGGTGGGGACAGTCCTGTACTGGGGTGGCGTCCTCCGGCTTGGGCTTCTGCAGGTCGAAGAGATCGAACTGATGGTGCGCAGTCTGCCGGGCGCGTTGCGCCTGACAGGGGAACGGCTGTTCCGGTACCTCGCGCCGATGATGCTGCGCCTCAAGGCCGCAGCTTGGAGTTAGGTGGTCTATGCCTTTGGATCGACACAAGATCTCAGTCATCGTTCCCACGGTGGGGCGAGACTCGTTGGCACTGTGCCGGACTGCGTTGGAACGGCAGACCAGGCCGCCGGATGAGATCGTTATCGTCGTTGATGAACTCCGACGAGGCGTGGCATGGGCCAGAAATGAGGGCATTGCCAGATCCTCAGGTGACGTGATCGCGTTTGCGGATGACGACGTGATTCCACCCACGGATTGGCTGGAACGGCTGGTCGGGGCTCTCGATCGCTGCGATGCCGTAGCGGCGGGAGGCACGTTCCAGGAGACCGATCCGCTGCTGGACGCGATCCGTCGCCGTAATCCCTTTCCCGAACGGGAACAGATGGATCACGGAGGATTGGTCGGCAACAGCGGGAATCTGATGATTCGAAGGGAGTGGCTGGCGCGATGTCAGCAGGAGGATGGGTACGTGTTCAACCCCTGCTTCGGAGGTTCCGGGGAGGACTGGGAATTGATGTGGAGACTGCGGAAACGAGGGGCCAGGATGGTCTACGTGCCCAGCCAGGTACAGCATTTGCGGCGAGCGGCGGTCGGGCAGCATTTGCGTCATTCGTTCCAACGGGGAATCGGTATCGCAAGACTTTTTCTAGTGATGCGTTGCGACCAGAGCGGGGTCGTGCCGCAGGATAGCCTGTTGTGGGGGAAGGGAGGGCGGAGGACAGATCCCCGCTGGTTCCAGGCCCTGTGGACCAAGCTCATCGGCCCATTTGACGGGAAGGGGTTTCAGTCCAGGCGACAATTCTGGGTGTTTTGGCTTGGAGAAAAATGTCAGGCGGCCGGATTCCTCTGGGAGCTGGTGACGGGTTTGATCTCGAAACGGCCTGTCCCTCGCCGAGCGGTTCCGCAAAGCGTCGGGTCTGCGGCGATGGGACCCAAGTCATGAACCGGATTCAGTTGCGCACCAAAGCCTGGTTTGGAGATGAAGACGTGACGATCGATCTCCCTGCCTCATGGAAGCTGGTCGAAATCGGCCCCCGGGATGAACCGGCGCTGACGGTGGAGGCCATGCGGGAGTACCTCTCTCGGCCGATCGGGACGGGCAGGTTGTCTGAGATTGCCAGGGGCAAGCGCAATGCCGTGATCGTGGTCGATGATCTGACCAGGCCGACGCCGGGTGCCGACTTGCTTCCGCTCCTCGTGGATGAATTGACGAGCGGGGGAATCTCTGAACACAAAATTACGGTGATGCTGGCAGGCGGCACGCACCCGCCAGCCTCGGCCGACGAGCGGGCGAAGAAGGTCGGATCCCGGCTGTCATCGGCGGTGAAGGTTCTGGCCCATGACAGTCGGGGCGATTTGGTGAATTGTGGCCGGTCGCCTGCCGGGCTCCCGCTCCAGATTAATCGAGTGGTGATGGAGAGCGAGGTCAAAATCGGCGTCGGTTGTATCTATCCCCATCCGGTAGCGGGATTTTCCGGTGGCGCCAAGATCATTCTCCCGGCGGTCTGTGGCGTGGAGACCACGCGGATGATGCACGACTATCTGCGCGGCGCGCGCGAGCGCGGCGGGTCCATCCGGACGGAGTTGCGGCAGGATATGGTGGCCGTGGCACGACGGGTCGGGCTCGATGGTATTGTTAATGTCACCCTCAATCGCCATCGCGCCATCTGCGGCCTGTTCGCGGGCGATGTCGTTCAGGCACATGAAGTGGGCGTTCGCGCAGCGCAACGGCTCTACGCCGTGCCGGTGTGCCTGGAAGCGGAGGTCGTGGTGGCGGACATGTATCCCTTCGACACAAGCTGGCAGTTTGCGCAGGATCGAGGAATGTGGCCGGTTGAGCAGGCAACAGGAGAAGTCTCCCGGGTGGTCATTGCGGCCTGTCCTCTTGGGATGGGCACGCATGAATTGTTTCCCGTAGACAGTCCGCTTTGGTCGCGCATTGCCAGACGGCTCAGCCATTTTCGCCTGGCCGATCTCGACCGTCCCCTTGAGAAGCTAAGGACCATGGCCCAATTGATCCGCCGGAAGCAGCACCACCTCATGGTGTTGTCGCCAGGCTTGAAGAGGCAGGACCTAACGTCCATGTTCCCCCATGCGCAGCGATTCGGAGATTGGCCGACTCTCAGGGCCGCCCTTCTGGCGCGCCACGGCGAGGGACCTGTGACCGTGGCGGTCTATCGATGCGCGCCGTTTCTCATTCCAACCGCAGCCGTACTGGGGCAGGATGTTGGAGTGTCGGAGCCGACCCTCACCAGGCAACCGACCTCGGCCTGAATAGTGAGGAGCGGAGGATGTCGTCCTCCGCGATGCTTCGACGACCGTCCTTTTCCGGAACTTCATCCGCTATGCCTATCGCCTCTCACATTCCGTTGCCGCCTGACGACGGCCATGATGCATGCCCTAACGAGTTCGACTCCGTGGCGGCCGGTGCCTCACCTGCGGCCGGTTCCCTGGTTGAACGGCTCGACTCCGCTTCACCGGTCGTGGATGGAATGGTTGCCGGATTCTTATTCTTGCTCGTGTTCGGCAGCGGCCTGATACATATCGAGAGTTTTCCTCCGTTGTGGTTCGACGAAGGCTGGACAGTCTGCGCTGCGCGCACGTGGACTGAATTGGGTCATTACGGGTGCCTGCTCCGCGGCGAACCGGCGCCCCCCTCATTGGCGGCGCATTTCCCGGTAGTGGCCTCGGTGGCGGCGAGCTTTACACTGTTTGGCGTCGGTATCTGGCAGACGAGACTGGTGGGATTGCTCTACACCTTCGTCGCCTTCTTGCTGCTCTATGCGTTGGCCCGTCGCCTCTACGGCCGGTCTGCCGCGATTGCCGCCTTGGCGCTGCTGATCCTTGTCCCGCTGAAGTGGTCGATCCATCCCCTGTATATCGGTCGACAAGTACTGGGCGAGATGCCGCTCTTGTGCTTCCTCCTGGCTGGGTATGTCTGCTTGCTCCGGAGCACACACCGTCCGTTCTGGCAGGTCGCTGCGATTGGATGCTGGGCGCTGGCGTGGATGACCAAGGCGCAGGTCGCACCGTTTCTCGTCGCCTCCATTGCCGGGACCATGGTGGTCATGAGCCTTCGCGGGTACTGGTCGGTTGTCGGCCGGCTGGCTGTTGCTCTGATCGGTTCATGGGGCGGCTGTCGGCTTCTTGTGTATGCCAAGGATTGGCTGCTGGCAGGCCACACCATGCCGCATCCGCCCGTAGACGGAATGACAGAAGCGATTGCGTTGGTGTTCGTACCGTCTATTCGTCTTGAGACGATCTATTACCTGTTCGTGTCGTGGCCTGAATATCCACTCGGGCTTGCCTATGCGGCCTGGCGTGTACGTGAAACTTCCGGTTCCGTTAGCAAGATTTCTGTTGAGCAGACAGTACAGACCATGCTGCTGTTGCTGGCAGGGAGTTGGCTGGTCTGGTTTGCATTTCTCAGCGCCGGTGAACCACGCTACGCCCTGCCCGGGTTGTTTCTTGCTGCGCCCTTCACGGCTGTGCTCTTTCGCGATTTCACCAGAGGATTCGACGTGGCGTTCCTGGGGAGGACTCTGGCCGGCCTCCTGCGAAGCGGGCGTGTGACGAGGCAGGGAATCAAGGCGGTCGTTGTCGTTATGTTGCTGGCGGTCATGGGCTGGGTCGCCATACAAGAACGTTATGCATTTCGCGCGCGGGAGGACGATCGTGACCTGTTTGAGGTGACGCACTACCTGAATACAGCTACGCCGCCTGAGGCATTGATCGAGACCTATGACAGCGAACTGTTTCTATTCCTGCATCGACCCTATACCTATGCCCCGCCCCGCGTCCTGGTTGAGATCATCCGGCGCGAACAGGGAGAGGCGAAGGCCGTCACGTACGATCCGTTGGAGAGCAGACCGGACTATCTCGTGGTCGGGGAGTACGGTCGATGGGCCGGATTTTACAAGCCGTTGATCGCGCAAAACCGAGTGCGACTCGTGACCACCATCGGGCGCTATCAAATCTACGAACCGGTGCGTTTTTAGGGACCCTATCCCATCGGCGTCCTTACCCGTCTGATCTCTTGAAATTTTCCCCCTTGACTTCACACGAGGCAGGATTATTTTTTCCCCGTTGCTGATGCTTAACCGGATGGATGGGAGGCAATCCCAGTCTGGACAGGCAATGGCGGCAGGTGAATGCCCCGCTTCTGCTTCGGCCAGCGTCCATCCAAACCAACTCACATCAACCATTAGACTGACCTCTCAAGAGAGAGGAGGAGGACGGTATGACCAGTTATCATGCAGCATTGGTTGCACCTATCGGGCAAGACTCCTTCGATCGACAAATCGATCGGTTGCTGGAGGAGGCGGTGAGCGCGTTCGGCGTAAGCGGAATAGCGTGGGCTCCGGCCAGTAATGCCTGGGAAGACGACAACGGATTCTACGTGCAGGTGGCGCTCCCCGGTTGGGAGCCTCAAGACGTCACGCTGGAGGTGGCTAAGCACGTGCTTTCGATCAAGGGCGAGCGCAAGGAACAGTCCGACTCGGCCAGGACCGTTCATGTCAAAGAAATCGGCGACGGTCGGTTTATGCGGCTCTTCCGGTTGCCGACCTATATTGATTCCGAGAAAGCGTCGGCTGTGCAGAAGAACGGCTTGCTGACCGTGACGTTCCCAAAACGGGAAGAAGCGAAGAGCCGACGGATCATGATCGAGGGGACATAATCTTCCCAGCCGACTTGCGCTGAAGGCCTGCGAGGAGAACGGATCTCAACGCCTGTTCCTGTCCTGCCTTCTCGGAAGAATCGGTTTTTCCCGGAGGCCTCGCCGACTCCCACAATCGGTGGGGCCTCTTCTCCCTACTCGACGCCTCATTGCCGGGTGGGCCCGGGAATGCGGCAGACGAGACGCAAGGAAGATCGGGTGAAATGCTAAAGAAGAGTACCCATGAACTATAGAGAAGTATTGAAGAGCTGGCGACGTATAGGCGGCCGCTCACGGCGTGGTATGGATGGTCTGCAGGGCGCGATCTCCCTTACCCGCCTGCGAGAGGGGTGGCGGACGGGACAGGCCAAGGGGCGGGACGAGCGAAGGTAAAACATCACCAAGTTCGCCCAGTGACCCCATGGTCACATGGCCTGTTCTGATAGGAGACATATTGAAAGGGAGTTTTATCGGGTGATGCAAAAAACGAACAGAAAGGAGGTGAACACGATGATGGATTTGAGTCCGGTTCTTGATGCCGGGCTGACGGTGTTAGGCACGATCGCGGTGCTGTCGATGGGACTCTGGACGTTGTCTTCCGAGTCCAGCACCGTGTCCACCTCTCAGCAGCCGTCGGTCCCGATCAGAGCATACGGTGACACCCAGTTGCCAAAGGCGGCATGATCGCTCCCCACGCCATGCTCTCGGGCCTCAGAGAAGGAGTGTCACGAGGCCTTCCCCGCGGATGTCACTTATCTGCGGGGAAGGTACCTCCGGGTCGACGAGGGGAGCTTCGCTCGCGATCGATCAGTTGACGAACTGCATTCGAGACGAGTTCTGGCTGGTCCAACGGAATGAAATGGCTGCTCTGGTCCGCGAACATCTGACGGCTGTTCGTCGAGAGCTTGGTGAGGTCCTGCTGCAGCTCCAGCCACATTTTCCTGAACTTGGTCGGGTTCACCTGGCCCGGCATGTCCGGCCACCAGACGGGGCCGGTTGCGGTGATGACGACCAACGGAAGATCGCCGAGTGAACCGGTGTGCCGCACCTGTTCCAGCGTTTCGATCAGCCCATCGCTTTCATCGCTCAACGTGGCGAAATAGCCGGTTCGCAGCCAGCCTGCACGTAGCATCGGTCGAATCTTCGCAGGTACCTTCTCTTCCTGTCCGATCAACAGCGGTGGCAGTTTGTCGAATGAGGCTATCAGGCGTGGAATGCCCAGCATCGCCATGGCGCGAATGACGGGGAGCATCGATTTGCCGGCATTGGCGAAGGATCTGAACTCCGCCTGGCGCATTTCCGATTCATGTCCTGCATCGACCAGTATCATCCCGACGACATCCCGAGGATGTTCTTCGCGGTAGAGTCGGACGACGAAGCCGCCGAGCGAATGGCCCACGAGAATGTAGGGGCCCGGGATGCCGGCGCGCTCGAGCAAGCGATGCAGTTCCTGCGCCAGCCGACGGCCGGTGCGGGGTAACGGGCCACGCTCGCTCCAGCCGAGCCCGGCGCGATCGTAGGCGCAGACGCGGGTGACCTGTGCCACCTCCGGTTGCACCGTGCTCCAGTAGAGGGACCAGCCGGGCGCGGCTGCTTCCAGCACGACCGTCGGGCTGCCCTGCCCCATGCAGTAGAGATGGAGCCGATGATCGCCGATGTCGATCAGCCGGCCGATGGGCGGATGTTGCTGCCGATCGAGCACCATCCCGACGATCTGATACAGCGCACCGATTGTCGCCAACGCAACCAACAGGCCGAGCAACCATTTGAGTCCACGCATGGAGACATGATCACTCGCAACAGGTGTCGGAAGCAAACCGGAACGAGTCAAAGTGTCGCCCAAGACCGGGCGAGCGGCACTCCCGATGAGCAGCTCTGCCATCAAGCGAGGAGACTGCCGGCGCACAGTCTTCTCGATGCTTCAGACGGAATAGTGTTCCTGCAAGTGGTCGCGCTGAAACCGCACGATGTACCTGATCAGCAACTCCCGGTTCTGGCTGGTCATCCTAACGAAGCGGGCGTGGAGCCGGTGCGCACCGCCTGGAACCGGAAGGGGATCAAGCCGCAACACCTCCATAGAGGATTTGAAGGGAACCTGGTCGGGGAGGAGCAGTGTGAGGGAAAGGACTTCACCGGGTGTGTAACTCTCAGTGACCGTCACGCCGACACCGCCGCCACTGAGGTTGACGGATTTCTCAGTGAATTCACCCTCCGCGTCGTCCGTCTCAAGCTGAATGCAGATGGGCAGAAGCACGGTGATGCGATAAAATTCGCGGCGTTCTCTCCCGGACGGCTGTGAAGGCATGTCGGGTGGCATGGTGTAGGCAGTATAACAAAGTCGTCCCGCACCTTGCCCTTCAGCATGAAGCTGTGCCTCTTCGCCTCCGAGCTTCTGAGCAATGCGGGGTGGCTCCGCGTCGCTCCCATCTCCTGCCGTTTATGCTAGGATGCCGCGCATGAAAATGGCGTATCGTCTGTTCTGGGCGCTCCTCTCCGTTCTAGGTGCCGTGGCCTTGGCCCATGTCGCCGGCCTCGTCAATCCTCACGAAAAAGTGAACGGACTATGGCTCGTGGTGGCCGCAGCCTGTATCTATGTGTTGGCCTATCGCTTCTACGGTTGTTGGTTGGCCCGTCGCGTGGTGCAACTGGACGATGCTCGTCTGACCCCGGCCGTGCGCTTGAATGACGGCGTCAATTTCCATCCCACCAACCGGGTCGTCTTGTTCGGCCACCACTTCGCGGCGATTGCCGGCGCAGGGCCGTTGCTGGGACCGGTGTTGGCGGCGCAATTCGGGTTTCTTCCCGGTTTTCTCTGGCTCGTGATCGGCGCGGTGCTGGCGGGGGCGGTGCAGGATTTCATCATCCTGGTCGCCTCGATGCGGCGCAACGGTCGTTCGTTGCCTGAAATTGCTCATGACGAACTCGGTTCCATCACTGGGACGGCGACGGCGGTGGCGGTGCTCTTTATTGTCGTCGTGGCATTGGCCGGACTGGGCTTCGCGGTGGTGAATGCCCTCTACCACAATGCCTGGGGCACGTTCACCATCGCTATGACGATTCCCATTGGGTTCATCATGGGATTTTACCTCCAGAAGTTCCGCCCCGGCGCCGTGGCGGAAGTATCGGTGATCGGGGTGGTGCTGTTGGTGGCGGCGGTGCTCTTCGGGCGCGTGGTCGGGCAGTCGTCTCTTGCCTGGCTCTTCGAGTTCGACAAGCCGGCGCTGGTGTGGCTGTTGGCCGGGTATGGTTTCCTGGCTTCGGTGTTGCCCGGCTGGATGCTGTTGGTGCCGCGGGGCTATCTCTCCACCTTCATGAAGCTCGGCGTGGTATTTCTGCTCGGATTTGGAGTGATCCTCATGGCGCCGACGATCGAGATGCCGCGTGTGACCGCCTTCGCCAATGGCGGCGGACCGATTATTCCCGGCACGTTGTTTCCGTTTCTCTTTATTACGATTGCGTGCGGGGCCGTGTCTGGCTTTCATTCGTTGGTGTCCTCCGGCACGACACCGAAGATGATTGAGCAGGAGTCGCAAGCAGTGGTGGGATATGCGGCGATGCTGTTGGAAAGCTTCGTCGGGGTGATGGCGCTGATTGCGGCGTCGGTACTGATCCCCGGCGATTACCTGGCGATCAACACGATGTTGTCGGTCGAGACGTTGACGGCGATGGGGTTTGCGCCTTCCCGTATCACGGAGTTATCGCAGCTGGTTGAAGTGAATGTGGCGGGGCGGCCGGGTGGGGCGGTGTCGCTGGCGGTGGGCATGGCCTCCATCTTTTCGGCGCTGCCCGGCATGGCCGGGCTGATGGCCTATTGGTATCAATTCGCCCTGGTGTTCGAGGCCCTCTTCATTCTGACGACGATCGATACGGGGACGCGCGTGGCGCGGTATCTCATTCAAGAAATGGCCGGGCGCATCTGTGCGCCGTTCCGGCAGATGAACTGGTGGCCCGGTGTGTTGCTGAGCAGCGCTTTTGTGGTGGGCTCGTGGGCCTATCTGATCGGGACGGGCAGTATTTCGACGATCTGGCCGATGTTCGGCGCCGCCAATCAATTGCTGGGGACACTGGCGCTTTGCATCGGCACGACGGTGCTGATCAAAATGTGGAAGTCGCCCTATCTCTGGGTGACGGCGGTGCCGATGTTGTTTGTCGGCGGCATTACGCTGGCCGGCTCCTATGAGATGTTCTGGATGTTCTTGGCAAAGGCGATGACACTCGCGGCGGGGCAGGCCTTCGCACTGTATCTCGATGCCGTGCTGGTGGCGGTGGTGGCGATGCTGGGTCTGATCGTCTTGAGCGACAGCATGAAGCAGTGGTATGGGTATGTGATTTTGAAACGACCGTTCAGCAGCAGTGAAGTGATCGCGACGGCCGGCGGTGGATCGGCCGGTCATGTGCGGCCAGCGATTCACCGGCATGATGAGCGCGTGTTTAAATTGCCGCCTGGCGGAGGATGCTGTTAGGGGCGGAAGACCTGACGAAACAGCAGGAGGAGGGCATCGTGGCTGACCAATCATCGTTTGATGTGGTGTCGGAAGTGAATATGCAGGAGATGAAGAACGTCGTCGATCAGGCGACGAAGGAGATCAAGCAACGCTTCGATTTCAAAGATTCAAAGACCGAGCTGACGTTGAAGGAGAAAGAAAAAGAACTGGTGGTGCTCTCCGACGACGAGTACAAGCTCAATGCGGTCATTGAAATTATTAAGACCAAGTGTGTGAAGCGCGGGGTCTCGTTGAAGGCATTCGAGTACGGCAAAATCGAGGAGGCGCTCGGCGCTACAGTCCGGCAGGTGATCAAGATTCAAAGCGGTATCTCATCGGAGAAGGCCAAGGAAATCACCAAGGCCGTGAAAGAGTCCAAGATAAAGGTGCAGGCGCAAATTCAAGGCGAGCAGGTGCGCGTGATCAGCAAGAGTAAAGATGATCTGCAGACGGCGATTGCCTTCCTCAAAGGGAAGGATTTTGGTATTGATCTGCAGTTCACCAACTACCGCTAGCCCGGGATGGTGAAACAGGCCTCCAGCTTCGTTCTCGCGTCGCATGGCTTTGTCGTTATGAGTCAATCGTCAACCGACAATCGATCTAGGAGCTCGCTCGCATCATTCGCGTTGACGCATGACGCATGACGCATGACGATACTGTTCAGAGGCGCCTGTCTGTGGCACAGTCCTTCGCTGTAGTTCTTTTGCTGGTTGCACTCTCCCTCGTGGGTTGTGGCGGCAGCGACCCGATCGTCGTCATTCAGCTGCATCCCACCAATCCCGACATCCTCTATATCGCCACGAACGACTACATTTACAAGTCGCGCGACGGTGGCAAGACCTGGAGCAACCTTTCGAAGGGAATGAGCCATTCGCGCGTGATTGCGATGGCGATTGATCCGGTCTATCCCGCGACGATTTATGCGGGGACAAAAGGCGATGCCGTCTACAAGAGCTACGACGGGGGGCAGCGCTGGACGTCGATTCGCGCCGGGTTGGATGATGCGACGATTTCATCCGTCGTGAACCAATTTGTCTTCGACCCCGCCGACGACACCCATATCTTTCTGGCTACGACCATGGGGGTGTTCGAAACGAGGAATGCGGGTGAGCGGTGGACGAAGCGCATGGACGGAATGAAGGAAGTGTTGATGGTGGTCACGCTGGGCATGGATCCCACGCGATCCTCCGTTCTCTATGCCGGCACCAGCGGCGGCGTATACAAGTCGGTGAATCAGGGAGCGCATTGGGTGCAGGTGAATAACGGTTTGGTGCCGGAGGGGATGGTGAAAACCTCGCGCGCGCTGAGCGTCACTTCGGTGCAGGTCGATCCCTTTACGACGGAGACGGTCTACGCTGCGACCCTGGCCGGGCTTTATAAAACCACCGATGGTGCCGCTTCCTGGGTACGTATCGGCGAATCGTTACAGGATCAGATGATCGGATCCATGATACTCGATCGTGCACGGGCCGGAGTGATGTATGTGGCAGCCCGGGATGGCATCCACCGGAGCGAGGATGGCGGAACGAGCTGGGTGACATTGAACGAGGGGTTGGCGACCACCAATATCCGCTCGCTTGCGCAGAGCGCTCTGGATCCACGGCTCTTCTACGCCGGCACGAACGGCAGTGGATTGTACCGGAGTATGGACGGAGGGGCACATTGGGAGGTGCTTCCGTCGGTCTTTCCCAAGGAGTAGCCGGGTGTAGATCCGGCCCGCGTGAGTCTATCGGCGGGATTGGTTATTGAGGGAGGAGTCGCCGATTTCGGCGCCGACGCCCCGCGTCTGCACCGATGATGAGCGTTCGGCGTTTTCCGCTGAATTGATGTCAAAGCCGAATGCATTCGGCAGGGTGGTGTCCTGGGAGTGAGTGCCCACCCGGTCCGGCAAGGTACTGTCTTTGAGGTCTTCTCCTCTGCGGGGTCGCAGGGATTCGTTGACGTTGCTGTACGGCGACACTGTGGCTCCGATGTCGGCGCCGAAGCTTGGATTGAGGGATCGATTCAAATGGGTGTTCTCGATGTCTCCGCCGATCCTGGTCGGGATGGTGGTGTCCTGGATATCCATGCCTGTCGGCGCTGAGGCAGGTGGCTTCTTGGCCCGAACGTCATGGGCGATTGCTTCCCGTTCGTCGTCGATGTTCCGCGCTTCTCGTCCGCGCTGCTCATAGTCCAATGAGTCAAGTTTCTCGAATCGCTCTCCAAGGGCCTTGATGCGCGTCTTGATTTTCGTGAGGTCGTCCCGAGCGATGGCAACGGTTCCAACGATCTCGCTGAGTGTCCACTGGCGGGCAAAGGTGCCGAGTTTCGGCGATTGGCCGGGTCCGCCGCCGAGTCCTCCTGCCCCGCTTCCCACGCCGAAGCCCGCACTGTTGTAGATGCCTTTTTGTTGCACCGACATCAGAATGTGGTTCGACTGATCCAGGAGTTCGTCGATGCGTTCGACGGAATCGAACTCGCCGGCGCAGCATTCCAGAAACTCTCGATATTCGCGGGTAAACCTCGACGCTTCATTCTGGATGTCAACGATCTTGAGCGGTTCCTTCGAGGGAGAGGCATCATGATCGGCCGGGTCCGGTTTTTTCGCGTCGCGTTCCTCATCGTACAGGGCCGTACAGCCTGCATCGGGAGTGGCGGTGATCCGCTTGTCTGCCGTGCGATCAGGGCACCAATAGATCTTTCCGGGCCGGTTTAACGGGTTGTCGGTTCGGAATTCGCCAGCCAGTGCGGATGGCAGCAGGCCTAGCAGGAGAAGCCCGGCGAGCAGCGGTGTGAGTGATCGTGGATGATGGAGCAATGTGGTGTGCATCATGCTGTGATGATGCCCCTGGCAGGACATTGTGTCAACGAAAGGGGGGATTTGTGATGCGCTTGAAAAGCCCGCGACTGTTCGTTACCCTCCGGCCATAGGCCCCTCCAGCACACCTCTATCTGAATAGGATGACCCATGCCTGTGATGTACATCGATGAAGCAGCCGCCCATGTCGGGCAGGACGTGACGATTCGGGGGTGGCTCCGCAGTCGTCGCGACAAGGGGAAGCTCCATTTTCTGATCGTGCGAGATGGAACCGGGGACATTCAGGCGGTCGTGAGCAAGGCGACGGTGGGCGATGCACAGTTTGCTCGATCGGCGGAACTCACACAGGAGTCCAGTCTCGTCCTCACCGGCACGTTACGGCAGGATGCGCGTGCGCCGGGTGGGTATGAACTCGACGTACTTCGCCTTGAAGTGTTGCAGGTAGCGGAGCCTTTCCCCATCCAACCCAAAGAACACGGCACGGGATTCTTGATGGAGCATCGCCATCTCTGGTTGCGCTCCAGCCGACAGCATGCCGTGATTCGCATTCGCCATGAAATTATTCGAGCCTGCCGGAACTTTTTCGACGATCGTGGCTTTACGCTGGTCGATGCGCCGATTTTCACGCCGAATGCCTGTGAGGGCACGACTACTTTGTTTCAAACGCAGTACTTTGATGAGACGGCCTATTTGACTCAGAGCGGGCAACTCTATAGTGAAGCCACAGCCGCAGCGTTTGGAAAGGTGTACTGTTTCGGTCCGACCTTTCGCGCAGAGAAGTCCAAGACGCGTCGCCATTTGATGGAGTTTTGGATGGTGGAGCCAGAGGTGGCCTTTGCGCAATTGCCCGATATGATGGAACTGGCTGAACAGTTCCTGTCTCATATTGTGACGGCGGTGTTGAAGAGTCGTCGCGCCGAGCTGCTCTTGCTTGAACGGGATCCGGCGAAGCTGGAGCGTGTGACGGCGCCGTTTCCGCGCATTTCCTACGAAGAGGCCATCGGTATTCTGCAGCGGAAAGGCAATCCTGCGAAGCTCGGCGACGATTTTGGCGCCGACGATGAGACAATTCTTTCCAATGAATTTGACCGGCCGGTGATCGTGCATCGATACCCTGCGGCGTTGAAAGCATTTTATATGGAAACGGATCCGGAACGGCCTGATCTTGCCCTATGCATGGATGTGCTGGTGCCTGAAGGTTATGGAGAAATCATCGGTGGTGGCCAACGCATCCATTCTCACGAAAAACTCTTGCGACGCATTCAGGAGCACCATCTTTCGGTCGAGGCGTTTGAGTGGTATCTCGACCTTCGCCGGTACGGCTCGGTTCCGCATGCGGGGTTTGGAATGGGTATTGAGCGTGCCGTGGCCTGGATTTGTGGCCTCGATCACGTGCGAGAAGCGATTCCCTTTCCCCGGATGTTGTATCGACTCTATCCATAACAGCGAGCCCCTCCATTTCTGTCTGCATTTCGGCGAGCGTGACCACCGAAATGCAGGTATTTCATCCATCTGATTTTTTTGATGGTCCCCCACTTTTTCCTGACAGAAACTTGCGCGAAAATAATCTTCTGGTGGGCGAGTTTCCCACAGATTTATCCACAAATGTGGATAACTTTCCCGAAAATTCCAGCCAAATTAGACATGTGTATAAACTGAACAATATTCTTGATAAATAGGGGTTAATTCTGTTGACAGTCACTTGGTTGGGTGTATACTCCACCCAACGAGTGGGGTGAAATGGGTGGAAATGGAAATTGATTCTGCTCGCGATTCCCATGAGCCGGTCTTAGTCGAAGAGATCTTGTTCTGGTTGCAGTGTAAACCAGGTGGTGTTTACGTGGACTGCACTCTCGGATATGCAGGGCTCGCTGCTCGCCTCCTCGATCGCACCGTTCCAGATGGCATCCTCGTGGGGATTGATCGCGATGCCGCGGCACTCGCGGAGTCTCGAATACGTCTGCGAGAGGTCGCACATCGGGTGCATTTCCGACATGGGAATTTCTGCGATCTGAAAGCGTTGATCATTGGGAGCGGGGTGTCGCGGGTGGATGGCGTGATGTTCGATCTGGGAGTGTCCTCGCCTCAGCTCGATCGTGCGGAGCGCGGATTCAGTTTTCGGGAAGACGGCCCGTTGGATATGCGCATGGATCAGCGCGAAGGACGCACGGCTGCGGATCTGGTCCGCGATCTGCCCGAGGTCGAGTTGGCCGATCTGATCTATCGGCTCGGTGAGGAACGGTACTCGCGCAGAATTGCTCGCGCGATCGTGCAGGCCCGGACGCAGGGGGTAATCGGAACAACCAGGCAGTTGGCCGCAGTGGTGGAACGCGCGGTGCCGGCTTCGTATCGGCACGGACGAATTCATTGCGCCACGCGCACCTTTCAGGCGTTGCGGATTGCCGTGAATCGTGAGTTGGACGTATTGGAGTCGGCGCTCCGGGATGCGGTGGACATTCTGACGCCGGGCGGGCGTGTCTGTGCCGTCTCGTTTCATTCGCTCGAAGACAGGATCGTGAAGCATACGTTTCGGGCGCTGGCGAGCGGCCCTGAAGCGTCGGTGAGGGTGTTGACGAAAAAACCGGTCGTTGCCTCGGAAAGCGAGCGTAGCCGAAACCCGCGGTCACGGAGCGCAAAGTTGCGAGTCGTGGAGCGGATCTCCAAGGAGTATGTAAAATGAAAGCCGTCGCGTTTGCCGCGGTCACATCGCTGGTGTTGCTCTTTGTATGGGAGCGGGTGGACATCGTTCGCATCGGCTACCACATCGAACGGCTGAAGGCGCAGAAGGTCCTCCTTGAGCGGGAGCGCGATGAATTGCGCGTGAAGCTCTCCGGTCTCACGGCACCTGAGCGGATTGCGCGTCTGGCCAGCGACAAGTTGGGGATGATGCAGCCGGAGAAGGGCCAGGTCGTCGTCATCAACATCGAGCCGGAAGCGCCCGCCAATCCGGTCGTTGCGGAGGGTGAGGTGCGGATCGCCAAAAACATTGTAACGCGGAGAGCGCGATAGTGGCTTCGACCCCTTTTCGCAGTCGCCGTATAGTGGTGGCCTGCGGGCTGGTGGTCGCGTTCATGCTGGTCATTGTCCGTCTGGTGAATCTCCAGGTGATGCAGTCGGCGGAGTTGACCGTGAAGGCCGATCGGCAGCATCAGAAAAATGTCACGCTGGAAGGCGCGCGCGGGACGATCTACGATCGAAACAGCAAAGTATTGGCGATGAATATGGACGTGCCGTCGGTATTCGGCGTTCCGGCTTCCCTCGGGAATCCGGGCGCGACGGCGCGTAATCTCTCGCCGATCTTGCACGTCAAGGCGACGGAGCTTGAAAAGAAGCTGAAACAGGAAAAACATTTCGTGTGGCTGGCGCGCAAGCTGGAGCCGGAGCAAGGACGGCGGCTTGAACGGCTTGCTCTCGATGGAGTCGGGGTTGTGATGGAGGGGCGCCGCTTCTATCCCAAGGGGCCGCTGTTGTCGCACGTGCTGGGATTTGCCGGTATGGACGATCGTGGGTTGGAGGGCGTGGAGTTGCGTTACGAGCACTATCTGCGTGGTGAAAAGCGGGCAGTGGTGTTGCAGCGTGATGCGTTGGGACGCGCCGTATTTCCGAAAGGACTCAATGAGGAGGGTGCGGCAGCCGGGCACAGTCTGACCCTCACCGTCGACGAAGTGATTCAGTACATAGCTGAAAAGGAGCTGGATGAGGCCGTGAGTCGATCGAATGCCAAGTCCGGCACGATCATTGTCATGGATCCCAAAACCGGGGCCGTGTTGGCCATGGCGGTCAGTCCACGATTCGATCCCAACACGGTCGGTGCGCTGGCTCCAGACCGGTGGCGCAACCGCGCGTTGACGGATACCTATGAGCCCGGGTCCACCATGAAGACGGTGATTGCGGCGGCGGCGCTCGAAGAGAAGGTGATGACGCCCGGAAGCATGATCTATGGAGAGAACGGGCAACTCTCGATCGCCAACACCGTGATTCACGATCACGAAAAATCCGGCTGGATGACCTTCGCGCAGATGATTCAGAAGTCGAGTAATATCGGCGCGGCGAAGGTCGGCATGGCCTTGGGGGAATGGCGGGTGTTCGACTATCTCAAAGAGTTCGGGTTCGGCGACAAGACCGGCATCGATTTGCCCGGTGAAGCCGTGGGGTTGCTGCGGGGCCCGCGTCAGTGGGGCAAGCGTTCTCTGGCTTCGATTTCAATGGGGCAAGAGGTTGGTGTGACGCCGCTGCAAATGGTCACAGCCGTCTCAGCCATTGCGAACGGAGGCGTGTTGATGAAGCCCTTCGTGGTCTCCGAGATCCGCAACGCCAAGGGGCAATTGGTGGCGCAAACCATGCCGCAAGCGAAGCGGCGAGTCATTTCTGCCGATACGGCGAGGACGCTGACGACGTTGCTGGAGGGAGTGGTCACGAACGGCACCGGCGGCAAAGCGGCGATCCCGGGCTTCCGGGTGGCGGGCAAGACCGGCACGGCTCAAAAGGTCGATCCCCGCACCGGCGCTTATTCCTCCACGCTGCTGGTCGGGTCGTTTCTCGGGTATGTGCCGGCGGAAGATCCACGATTGGCGATGATCGTCGTGATCGACGAGCCGCGCGGCGAAGGCTGGGGCGGCGTCGTGGCGGCGCCGGTGTTCCGTCGGGTCGGTGAGCAGGTGCTCAACTATCTGGGTGTGGCAGTGGATGAGCCGGTCAAGCTGGCCATGGCCGGTCTTGAATCCTGATATGACACTCGATGAATTAATCAGTCCGATTCATGGGCGCCTCGGAGTGCTGGAACGGAAGGGAGACCAGCGCGTGACCATTGCCGACCTGACTGATGATTCCCGAAAGGTGGGACCTGGGTCCCTCTTCGTGGCTGTGCCGGGAGAGCGCGTCGATGGCCATCAGTTTCTCGACCGTGTGGTCGCGGCGGGGGCGGCGGCTGTCGTGGTACAGCAAAGCGGCGAAATCGGTGCGATTCCCTGCGTCCGTGTGCAGGACTCGCGCGCAGCACTCGGGGTACTCGGCAGCCGATTCTATGGCGATCCGTCATCCTTGTTGCGGATGATCGGCGTCACGGGCACCAATGGAAAGACCACGACGACGTATGTCGTCAAAACCATGCTGGAAGCCGCGCAGCGCCGGGTTGGGCTCATCGGGACGGTCGCCTATCTCGTCGGGATGGAATCGATTCCCGCATCGCATACGACGCCGGGCGCGTTGGAGTTGCAGAAATTATTTGCACGAATGCACGAGGCGAGGTTGGATACGGTGGTGATGGAGGTGTCGTCTCATGCCCTTGCCCTGGATCGGACCGCCGGTTCCGAGTTCGACGTCGCCGTCTTTACGAATCTCACGCAGGATCACCTCGATTTTCATCTCGACATGGAACGTTATTTCCAGGCGAAGCTGAAACTCTTTGCCGAGTTGGGAAGGGGCGGCGCGGTGAAGCAGAGGAAGCGGGCGATCATCAATGTGGATGATCCCTGGAGCGCGCGGATTCGTGAAGCTTGCACCGTTCCGGTTTGGACCTACGGCCTGCATCAGCACGCCGACATTTACGCCGAAGGCGTGAGGCTCTCGCCGGCCGGCACCAGCTTTATCTTGCGCAGTCCCGTCGGGACCTGCCCGATCAAGAGTCGCCTGGTCGGAGAACACAATGTCTCGAACCTCCTGGCTGCCATCGGGGTGGTGTTGCATGAAGGGCTGACCCTCGACCAAGTCCGATCTGCCGTCGAGGCGGTTACGAACGTGCCGGGGCGGTTCGAACTGGTCGAAGCCGGTCAGGACTTTTCCGTTGTGGTGGATTATGCGCATACCGAAGACGCGCTGGTTCGTTTGTTGACCGCAGCCCAGGCGCTGCGCACGGGGCGCATCATCACTGTCTTCGGGTGTGGCGGTGACCGTGACCGGACCAAGCGTCCCAAAATGGGACGTGCAGCCGTGCAGTATAGTGATGTGGTGATTCTGACTTCGGATAACCCGCGTACCGAGGATCCTGCTGCGATCCTGCGCGAGGTCGAGGTCGGGGTTAAGGAGGCGCTGGTGGACCGGAGTCATGTTCGATATCGCATGGTTGCAGACCGTCGGGCGGCCATCGAGGCGGCCATTCGTGAGGCGAAGCCGGGGGATATGGTGTTGATCGCAGGGAAAGGTCACGAAGATTATCAGATCGTGGGAAGCACGAAACATCACTTCGACGATCGGGAAGTCGCGCGCGACACGATCGTCGCGCTCCGATCCGGAGCCTGAGCGAGGGAGCGCATGCGGGAGCATGGGAATCGTGGCGTGATGGCGCTGTTTACGATCGAGGAAATCTGTGAAGTCTTGAGTGTCAGACCGCCGGCCGGCGTCACGCCCCAGGACTTGAAACAACGCATTCGTCGCGTGGCGACCGATTCGCGGCTGGTGCGCAAAGGCGATCTCTTCATCGCCTTCCAGGGTGAACGGTTTGACGCGCATACCTTTGTGCCGAAGGTGTTGGCCCAAGGTGCGGTCTGCGCGATCGTGCAGGAGGACTATCGCCTCCCGCCGGCGCCGAAACGTACCGGGGTGCCGATGCTGCTCGGAGTGAGAGATACGCTGGAAGCCTATCAACGGCTGGCCACGCACTATCGAAACCGGTTTCCTATCCCGGTCATTGCCATTACGGGGAGCAACGGCAAGACGACGACGAAGGAAATGGTCGCGCAGGTGGTCGGGCAGCGCTGGAAAACGCTCAAGACCGAGGGCAATCTCAATAATCGGATTGGAGTCCCGCAGACCCTCTTTCAGTTGGCGTCGCGCCATCAGGCCGCCGTCATTGAAATGGGAGTGGATCAACAGGGGCAGACCACCCGGCTGTGCGAAATCGCGAGACCGACCATCGGCGTGATCACCAATATCGGGCCGGACCATTTGGAGTTTTTCGGCAGTATGGAAGGGTCCGCGCAGGCCAAGGCCGAGTTGCTTGACCATTTGCCCCAGGACGGGGCGGTGGTGTTGAACGCCGACGATGACTATTTCGATTACCTCGCAGCCCGGGCGCAGTGCCGGGTTGTGGCGTTCGGGGTGTCTCCCAAAGCGGCAATCCGCGCGACCAATATCCGGGTCGATGACAAGGGCGGAACGCGGTTCGGCCTGGTGGTGCCGGGGAAGAATCGTCAGACTGAAATTCGCATCCGGACGCAGGGACAGCACAATGTGAGCAATGCCCTCGCGGCAGCTGCGGTCGGGTATGCATTGGGGTTATCAGGAGCGGCCATCGCCGAAGGTTTGGCCAAATTTCGGCCGGCCGCGATGCGATCGCAGATCAGCATGTCCCATGGAGTGCAGGTGATCAACGATTGCTACAACGCCAATCCGGCCTCAATGAAAGCGGCCGTTCAACTGCTGGCGGAGCTCGGCCGGGGGAAACGGTCGATCGCGGCGCTGGGCGACATGCTGGAGCTGGGCGCGGACAGCAAGCGGATGCACCGGGAAGTGGGGGCGTTTCTGGCCGCGCAAGGGATCAGGCATCTGCTGGCCTGCGGTGTATTGGGACGAGAGTTGGCCGAAGGCGCCCGGCAGGCCGGGATGGCGTCCGACAGCATCACGGAGCTGCCCGATGCGGCGGCGGCATCCGTTGCCCTGGCACGGATGGTCCGGCAAGGCGATGTGGTGCTGGTGAAGGCATCGCGCGGGATGCGCATGGAGCAAGTGGTAGAAGCCGTGACGGGAATGCGACGGGTCGCGCGAAAGGCCTGCTAGTCGGCAGGCACATACAGAGGAACTTTAGGGCCTGCCGCGATCCATGGCGGGCAAAGATGCCGTAGGATGTTATATAACTGGTTATACCCCCTTCACACACAGTTTTCATTCCTGAACGTCTTTCGGTACCAGAGCTTCCGGATTATCTATGCGGTGGTCACGGCGTTTTTGATCGCCTTTGTGATGGCCCCCTGGGTGATCCGCAAACTGCAGGAGATTAAGCTCGGCCAGCAGATTCGCGATGATGGGCCGAAGCGGCATTTGGCCAAGAGCGGCACGCCGACCATGGGCGGGATTCTGATTATCTTCGCGGTGGTCTTGTCCACCCTGCTGTGGGCCGACATGACCAACCGATACGTGTGGCTGGTCGTGGTGGCGACGGTGGGCTTCGGCGCGATCGGGTTCGCGGATGACTATCTCAAGTTCATCAAGCGCCAATCGAAAGGCCTCTCGGCGGCACAAAAATTCACCTGCCAGATTCTGGTCGCACTGACTATCGGCGTCTTTCTCTACACGTTGCCCAGCTATACGACGAAACTCAGCGTGCCGTTCTTCAAATTTTTCACGCCTGACCTCGGCTGGTTCTACATCGTGTTCGTGATTCTTGTCATTGTCGGCAGCTCCAATGCCGTCAATTTGACGGACGGGCTCGATGGGCTGGCGATCGGTCCGGTCATGATCGCCTCGCTGGCGTATACGATCGTGGCCTATGTGACCGGGAACCGTGTGATGGCCGAATATTTGCTTATCCCCTACATCGAAGGCGCGGGAGAAATCGCCATCTTTACCGGAGCCATCCTGGGATCGAGTTTGGGCTTCTTGTGGTTCAACACCTATCCGGCATCCGTCTTCATGGGCGACGTGGGCTCGCTTCCGTTGGGGGCGGCGCTCGGCACCGTGGCTGTGATCAGCAAGCATGAACTGTTGTTGCTTTTGGTCGGCGGCGTCTTCGTCATTGAAGCGTTGTCGGTCATCCTGCAGGTGGGGTCCTATAAGCTCCGGGGGAAACGCATCTTCAATATGGCGCCCATTCACCATCACTTCGAGATGAAGGGGTGGGACGAGCCGAAGGTCGTGGTGCGTCTGTGGATCATTGCCATTTTGCTGGCGTTGCTCAGCTTGAGCACGCTCAAATTACGGTAGGCGAACAGCAGTGAACGTGAAAGATCTTCAAGTCACGGTCGTCGGACTAGCCCGAAGCGGAGTGGGCGCGGCGCGCCTGTTGAACCATCTCGGGGCCCGGGTCACCCTGGCCGACCGGAAGGACTCGCAGGACCTGACCGCTATCCTGTCGCAAGTGGACCAGTCGAGCATCGCGGTGAAGATGGGGGCGCAGTACGAGTCCGCACTCGAAGGGGCCGGCTTGGTCGTGATCAGCCCGGGTGTGCCGACTCAACTCGATGTGCTCAATCGTGTGCGTGCCCGCGGGGTTCGGGTCATCGGGGAGCTGGAATTGGCCTGCCGCTTTTTGACGGCGCCGGTGGTGGCCGTAACCGGGACCAACGGAAAGAGCACGACGGTGACGCTGATCGGGAAGTTTCTGCAGGAGAGCGGGAAGCGTGCTTTTGTCGGGGGCAATTTGGGCATTGCCGCCAGCGAAGCGGCTTTGGCCTCTGTCCAGGCGAAGGCGGGGACGGTCGCACCCTATGAGTATGTGGTGTTGGAAGTCTCCAGTTTCCAACTTGAGACGACTGAGCAGTTCCATCCCTGGATTGCCTCGATTTTGAATGTGACCTTGGACCACATGGACCGGTATGCCTCGGTGGACGATTATGTGGCGGCGAAGGCGAACATCTTTGCCAACCAAACGGCCGGCGACTATTCGCTGTTCAATCTCGATGATGCGCGCGTGGCGTCGCTGTGCGGTCGCACCAAGGGCACCGTCCTGGGTTTCAGCCGCAGCGGCACCACGGTGTCGGGGGTGGCGGGGGCTACGGTGCTTGACGGTGACCTGATCGTGACGACGGTTCGCGGGCGGCGGGAGGAAATCTGTCGTCGGAGTGACATGCGGCTGATCGGCCTCCATAACGTCGAAAATGTGATGGCGGCGGTGACGTATGGCCTGCTCTGTGGCTGCTCAATCGAGGCCATTCGCACCGTGCTGCGATCCTTCCCCGGGCTGGAACATGCCCTCGAAGTAGTGCGCGAGCGTCGCGGGGTTCGCTTCGTGAACGACTCCAAAGGCACCAATGTCGATGCGGTGTTGAAGGCGCTCGAAGGAATCGACCAGCCAATCTGGTTGATCGCCGGCGGACGCGACAAGGGCGGTGACTTTTCCCGCCTCGAAGGAGCGATACGGGAACGGGTGAAAGGGCTGATTCTGATCGGGGAGGCAGCCGGCCGGATTCAGGATGCGATGGGAGATTTTGACCGATGTCGTCCTGCAGCGACCCTCCGCGACGCCGTGGAGCTTGCTGCTCGCGAGGCGCAGCCCGGTGAGGTGGTCTTACTCTCGCCGGCCTGCGCCAGTTTCGACATGTTCGCGGATTATCAAGACCGGGGCCGGCAGTTTAAGGCCCTGGTACAAGGGTTGCCGGCCTAAGGCGGAAGCCGTGTGGGAGGAACGACAGCTGATCGATGGCACAGCCTGCGCTCGGAACACTGATGTTGCCCTGGTCGACCTCGACCCAGCGGGCGGCCAAACGCGTGCCGGTCGATCCGGCGCTCCTGGCCGTGACGCTTATTCTCGCCCTTGTGGGAGTGGTCATGGTATTCAGTGCCAGCGCGGTGGTAGCGGGAAATCGGTTTCACGATCCATGGTACTTCCTGAAGCGCCAGTTGGCCTGGTTGGGCGCCGGTCTCTTGGTGATGCATCTCATTTCGAAGATCGACTACACCATTTGGAAGAAGTTGGCGGTTCCGTTGCTGTTCGGGGCGGCGATGCTGCTGGTGTTGGTGCTCCTTCCGTCGCTCGGCAGTGTGGCCAAAGGGGCGCGCCGGTGGCTGCATCTCGGTCCGATCAACATTCAGCCGGCCGAGTTGGCGAAGTACGCGGTGGTCATATACATCGCGGCCTACCTGACGAAGAAGCAGGACCAGTTGGCCCATT
This sequence comes from Nitrospira sp., assembly GCA_024998625.1. Classification (GTDB taxonomy): domain Bacteria; phylum Nitrospirota; class Nitrospiria; order Nitrospirales; family Nitrospiraceae; genus Nitrospira_A. The sequence continues at coordinate 275,990 of JACOEL010000003.1, forward strand.
TTTCTCGCGGCCTGTTGCCGCCGCTGATCGTGCTGGGACTGCTGAGCGGCCTGGTTTTGCTGGAGCCGGACCTGGGAACAGTCGTGGTGATGGGCCTGGTGGTCGTGACGATGCTGTTTCTGGCAGGGGCGCGAATCAAACATCTCGGCCTCCTGGCGCTCGGTGCGCTGCCGACAGTGGCGGCCTTGATTCTGGGGTCCCCTTATCGGCGTCGACGAGTGATCGAATATCTGTACGGGGCCAAGGATCCGACCGGTTCCGGATATCAAATCCATCAATCCTTTCTGGCGTTCGGCAGCGGCGGTCCGTTCGGAGTGGGGCTGGGCGAAGGGAAACAGAAGTTGTTCTTTCTGCCGGAGGCGCATACCGACTTTGTGCTGGCCCTAGTCGGCGAAGAGTTGGGGCTGATGGGCACCGTGACCATCGTGCTGCTGTTTGGGCTGTTCGTCATCAAGGGCTTTCAGATCGCGGGGCGGGCGCGCAATCCGTTCGGTCGGCATCTGGCCATGGGCATCACGCTCCTGGTCGGCATGCAGGCCTTGGTCAATGCCGGAGTGGTGACCGGACTGCTGCCGACCAAAGGCTTGACCTTGCCGTTTGTCAGCTATGGCGGCTCCTCATTGATGGCGAATTTGTTCGGCGTCGGGATTCTGTTGAACATTTCACGAGACCGGCAGGGCGGGCAGGACAGCAGTGGGCCGCGGGTGATGCGCAAGCGTGGGGTGGTGACGGAATGAACGTGGTCATCGCTGCTGGTGGAACGGGAGGCCATCTCTATCCGGCGATCGCCGTCGCTCGGGAATTTTTGCGGCGCGATCCATCCACCCGGATTCTGTTTGTCGGTACCACGCGTGGAATCGAACGCAAAGTGCTGGCCCATGAAGGCTTTCCCTTGCAGTGCATCGATGCCAATCCCTTGATGGGTAAGAGTCCGCTTGAGATCGTGAAGGCCCTGGTCACCTTGCCGAAGAGTCTGTGGCAATCGATGGGGATCCTCAAGCAACAAAGCGCCGATCTCGTGTTCGGCGTCGGCGGGTACACCAGTCCGGCGATGCTCCTCGCCGCGTTTCTACGACGGATCCCCGGTGTGATTCTCGAGCCGAACGCCTATCCCGGCATGGCGAATAAGGCGATCGCGCCATTCGTGCAGCGGGTGTTTCTGGCCTTCGAGTCGACGGTGAAATTCTTCGATCGATGCAAGGCCAGCGTGGTGGGCACACCGGTCCGACAGGCGTTTCTGGACTCTGCCGCTCCGGCAGCGGGCTTGGCACAAGAACGCCCTACTCGACATCTATTGATCTTCGGAGGCAGTCAGGGTGCGAAGGCCATCAACTCGGCGGTGATCGAGGCCTTGCCGTTGCTTCGCTCCATGAACGGCCAGCTCACCATCACCCACCAAACCGGCGAGGCGGATCACGCCCGGGTGGTTGCCGCGTATGAACAGGCTGGAATGCCCGCGCAGGTGGTGCCCTTTCTCTACGACATGCCCGCGGTGCTGCGAAGCGCGGATCTCGTAGTGGCGAGGGCCGGAGCTATGACGATTGCCGAATTGACGGTGTGTGGAAAGGCCGCGATTCTGATTCCGCTGCCGACGGCGATCTACAATCATCAGCTGTGGAATGCCGAGGTCATGGCGAAGGCGGGCGGCGCTCTGCTCCTGCCGCAAGCGGAATTAACCGGAGTCGGATTGGCGCAAGCCGTCACACAGATTTTGAAGGAGCCCCATCGGCTTCAGACCATGAGTGAGCAGAGTTGGAATATGCGGCGCAGTGATGCGGCGGAAACCATCGTTCGTGAGTGTTACGACGTCATAAGGAGGCGCCATGAGACCAGCGGGAGCGCTTGCGCCCTATGAACAACGAGAGCGGGAGACCCAGAAGCATGACAGGAACGGCATTCACAGATCCTCGCGCGGACAGGGACTAAGGCGGACGGCGATGTTTAGAAAGACACAACATATTCATCTGGTGGGCATCGGCGGATCCGGGATGAGCGGGATCGCCGAGGTGTTGTTGACGCTCGGGTACAAGGTCAGCGGCTCGGATCTCAGCCAGTCGGAAACGACGCGCCGGCTTGAGGAACTTGGGGGGCGCATCGCCATCGGTCATCACGAGTCCAATATCGGGGAGGCGCAGGTCGTGGTGATCTCCTCTGCAGTGGCCGCCACGAATCCGGAAGTCGTCGCGGCAAAAGCCCGACAGATTCCGGTCATCCCCCGTGCGGAGATGTTGGCGGAACTGATGCGGCTCAAGTTCGGCGTGGCGATCGCCGGCGCGCATGGAAAGACGACGACGACCTCGATGGTGGCCAATGTGCTCGCGCAAGGCGGATTGGACCCCACCATGGTGATCGGGGGCAAGGTGAATGCGCTGGGGAGCCATGCCCGGCTGGGGCGCGGCGATCTGCTCATTGCGGAAGCGGATGAAAGTGACGGGTCGTTTTTGCGACTCGCGCCGACCATCGCCGCCGTCACCAATATTGATCGTGAGCACCTGGACCACTACGGGACCATGGAGAAGTTGAACGACAGCTTCCTGGAGTTTGTAAACAAGGTGCCGTTCTACGGCCTGGCCGTGCTGTGCTCCGACGACGAGCGGTTGCGAAATCTGCTGCCGCGTGTGGTGAAGCGCTATCAGACCTACGGCTTGCACGAACACCCCGGCCATATTCCCGACTTTCGCGCTACTGACATCAATCTGCGGCAGTGGGGCTCGGAGTTCCGGGTGTTTTTCCGTGGACGCAACCTCGGTCCGTTCCGGTTGTCGATCCCCGGTATTCACAATGTCTCGAATTCATTGGTCGCCATCGCCATCGGGATGGAGTTGGATATTCCGGTCGATCTGATCCGGAAAGGCCTCGCGGCGTTTAGCGGAGTGGAGCGACGGTTCCACCTGCGCGGAGAGAAGGCCGGCATCATGGTGGTGGACGACTACGGACATCATCCGACCGAGGTGCGGGCCACGATCGCGGCCGCGAAGCAGGGGTGGGATCGACGCGTGGTCGTGTTGTTCCAACCGCATCGCTACAGCCGTTCTCGCGATTTGCTGCAGGAATTTGCCCATGCGTTCGACCAGGCGGATGTGCTCTTCATGACGGAAATTTATGCGGCAGGTGAACAGCCCATTCCCGGCGTGTCCGGCGCGAAGCTGGTGGAGGCGGTGCAGACGGCCGGGCATCCTTCGGCCACCTTCGTGGAGCGCAAGGACACCCTGGCTGAGCAGGTGCTGCCGACGCTGAAATCCGGGGATCTCGTGATTACCCTCGGCGCAGGGGATATCTGGAAAACGGGATTGGCGATTCTTGAGCGATTGCCGGCTTAGGAGGCGACGAGGCGAACCACAGTGTCACGTGCAGCGGGCAAAGATCATGCGGCAAGAACCAGGAAAGACTGGGCGCGTATTCTTGCGGGGGTCCGTGGAACGGTCACGTACGAGGCCTCGCTGCAGGCCTATACGTCATTCCATATCGGTGGACCGGCGGAAGTCTTGGTGGAGCCGGCCGATCTGGAGGACCTTTGCCGGGTGGTGGCACAGGCTCGTGCAGAACATATTCCGCTCTTTGTGGTGGGCGGGACCAATCTGCTCGTTCGTGACGGGGGCATCCGCGGGATCGTGGTCAGCCTGCGACAGTTCAAAGCGATCCGCCAGGAGCCGGACCATGTGCTCTATGCAGAAGGGGGCGTGGGCATGCCGACGTTGATCGGATATGCCATCCGCCGGTCGCTCGCCGGTTTGGAATGGGGCGCCGGGATTCCGGGGACCGTGGCGGGGTGCGTCGTGATGAATGCAGGGACGCGCTTGGGTGAAATGAAGGATTCCGTCAAGGCCGTCCGGATGGTGGATCCTCGCGGCCGGGTAGTGGATATTCCCGCTGCGGATATTCCGTTCAGTTATCGGCGGGCGCATTTGCCGCGCGGCATCGTGGCAGGAGTCTGGGTACAGTTGAGGCCCGGCGATCACGACCGGATCGAAAAGACAGTGAAGGACTATCTGCAGTATCGCAAGCAGACCCAGCCGCTCACCTTGCCGAGTGCGGGGTGCGTGTTCAAGAACCCTCCGCAGGACTCAGCCGGTCGCCTGGTGGACGCGGCGGGCCTGAAGGGGGCTCGCGTCGGAGATGTGCAGGTCTCGGAAAAACACGCGAATTTCATGGTCAATGTCGGTCATGCGCGGGCGGCCGATGTGCTGGCGTTGATCAAGAAAGTTCGCGCGGCTGTGAAAAAGGTGTCGGGCGTGAAGCTGGAATTGGAATTGAAGGTGGTCGGCGAGGCCTGACGCGGAGCGATGAAGGGAGTGGATGTGACGGAACGGAAGCCGCTGACGCGTTCGAAAATCGGGGTCCTGATGGGCGGTCGCTCGTCTGAACGGGAGGTGTCGCTGAAAACCGGCGAGGCTGTGTATCGCTCGCTGGTGCGAAGCGGCTACGACGCGGTGGCCATTGATGTCGGCCCGGATCTGTCCAAGACGTTGCAGGAGCAAGCAATTGAAATCGGATTCCTGGCGCTGCACGGACCGGGAGGCGAAGACGGAGCGATCCAGGGGTTTTTGGAAACACTCGGCATTCCTTATACGGGTTCCGGTGTCCGGGCCAGCGCCATCGGGATGCATAAGGTGGTGACCAAGACGGAAGTGGCCGCTCAGGGCATTCCGGTGCCGCGCGGGACGGTGGTGCTACGAGGTACGGCTCCCGGTCTGAATCGAGTATTGAGCACCTGTAAGTTGAAGCTGCCGGTGGTCGTGAAGCCGGCGAGTCAGGGATCCACGATCGGGGTGACCATTGTGCGGAAGCCATCGCAATGGAAAGAAGCCCTTCGTACGGCGCACCGGTATGATGAAGAAGCGATGGTCGAGGCATTTATCCCCGGGCAAGAGGTCACAGTGTCGCTTCTGGGCGGTCCAGACGGGGCGGTGACCGGATTGCCGGCCGTGGAGATCGTGGCACCGGATGGATTCTATGATTTCTCGGCCAAGTATGAGAAGGGGCGAACGCAGTACCTGTGCCCGGCGCCGCTCCCGGCTGCAGTCACTCGGCAGATCACACAACTGGCTACTCGGACCTATCAGGCCTTGGGATGCAGAGGGGCGGCCCGGGTCGATTTCCGCATTACGCCCAAGGGGAAGCCGTTTGTGCTCGAGATCAACACGGTGCCGGGAATGACGGAGACGAGCCTGCTGCCCATGGCGGCGGGGAAGGCCGGGTTGTCGTACGACGTATTGACGGAGCGGATTCTCCAGTCCGCGCTTGGGCGGGCCGGAGTCGGTTCATTTCGGGTCGTGAGGTAGCGATGTCAGTGCGGTGGCGGAAGGTACGCCAGGTTAAAGTGAATCCGCGGGCGAATGCCCGTTCGGAATCCGCGCTGGGGCGTCATCGCACCGGTGAGACGGGCGGGTATTGGTCCAGGCTGGGGCGGGGCCTGCTGATTACCTTGCGGGTGGTTGCCACGGTGACCGTTCTGGTCGGCGGTTGTTCCGGGTTGTTCGTCCTGGCGCGGGAAGTGGGGCCTCTGACGCGGGAATGGTTCTTGGTCCGGTCCGTGTCGGTGAGCGGACTGCACCATGTAACGAGGAAAGAAGTCATCGGGAGATTGGCGTTGAAACCTGATACCGCGCTCTACTCCATTAACCCGTCCTGGTTGGCCGACCGGATCAAAACCCACCCCTGGATCAAGGATGCGACGGTGGTGCTGAAGCCCCTCCATGAGATTCATATCGATATCGTTGAGCGGGAGCCTGCGGTCGTGGTACGCACGCTGGCAGAGAATCTCCTGACCGATTCGGAGGGGTTTCTACTGGCCCATCTCGGGTCGGCGGATGATCCGACCCTGCCGATGTTGTCCGGTGTCGACGGCAAGCGGCTGGTGCAGGGAAAACCGGAGGATCGTCGTCCCGTGCAAGTCGGTGCGGCCCTGGCCCGCATGGTCGGGCAGACGACCGGAGGACGACCGGATATCAACGTGGGGAATCTCAATAACCTGGTGGTTGAAGTTCAGGGCGTGACATTTCAATTCAGTGAGTCGTCGATGAATCAGCAATGGTATCGGTTTCTCAAAATGCGGCCCGCACTGCGTGATGTGGCCTTTGACGGCGAGGGCGCCAGGGCGAATGAAATCGATCTTCGCTTTGCCGACCGCGTCATTGTTCGGGGAAGGGGGTGAGCCGAGTGTCTAAGCGGGATCATATCCTGGTCGGGCTCGACATCGGAACCACCAAGATCTGCGCGATTGTCGCCGAAGTGCCGGAGGAGGGCCCGCTGAATATCATCGGTGTCGGCTCTTGCCCCTCGCGCGGGCTTCGCAAGGGTGTGGTGGTCAATATCGAGAGTACGGTGGAGTCGATCAAGAAGGCGGTTGAGGAAGCGGAACTCATGGCGGCCGTGCAGATCAATTCGGTCTATACGGGCATCGCGGGGAGCCATATCTCGGGGGAAAACCTCAAGGGCGTCGTGGCCCTCAAAAAGCAGGAAGTTACACGCGACGACATCAGCCGCGCGGTGGAAAGCGCGCGAACCCTCGCCGTGATTCCTCACGAACGTCGCATCTTACACGTGTTGCCGCGTGAATTTATGGTGGACGATCAGGAAGGCGTGCGCGAGCCGCTGGGTATGTCCGGCAACCGGCTGGAGGTCAACGTCCATGTCATCACCGGCGCGGTGACGTCGGCGCAGAACATCATCAAGAGCGTGAACCGGGCCGGGCTCGACGTCGTGGACATTATTCTGCAACCCCTCGCATCGAGCGAGGCCGTCCTGAGCGCCGAAGAGCGGGAGTTGGGAGTCGCCATGGTGGATCTGGGCGGCGGCACGACCGACTTGGCGATTTTTCTCGACGGCAGCATCCGGCACACGGCGGTGCTTCCGATCGGCGGACAGAATCTCACGAAGGATCTGGCCATCGGACTGCTGACCTCGCAAACCGACGCGGAAAAAATCAAAGTGCAACACGGCATCGCCCGCACCGAGCTGGTGCATGGGCATCAAATGGTGGAAGTGCCGTCCGTGGGTGATCGGCCGCCGCGGCAATTCACGCGTCGTGATATCGCGGAGATTCTCGAGCCGCGCGTCGAGGAAATGTTCGATCTGGTGAAACGCGAAATCGTGCGAGCCGGCTATGAAGGCATGCTCGGGGCCGGCGTGGTGATCACGGGCGGGACCTCATTATTGGAAGGGATGCCGGATGCTGCGGAACGAGGGCTGAATCTACCGGCTCGTCGCGGCATGCCGACGGGCATCGGTGGGCTGCGCGATATCGTCAGCAACCCGATGCACGCGACCGGTGTCGGGCTGTTGTTGCATGCACGTCAACATGCCGACAACTTGGAGGCTGCCGGCATCCGTCACGGCAAAGGGTTGGGGAAAGTGTTCGATCGCATGCGATCGTGGATGTTCGAGTTTTTCTAACTTTTGCGGACGGCTTAAGACCACGTCCGCACCATCGTCAAGGGAGGTGCCACGATGTTTTCATTTCAAGAGGAGCCGCAATCGCCCGTTCGCATCAAAGTGATCGGTGTCGGAGGAGCGGGGTGCAACGCCGTCAATACGATGATCACCGGCGGATTGTGCCGGGTCGATTTCGTGGCCGCGAATACGGATGTGCAGGCACTCGAACGATCCCAGGCGTCTTATAAAATTCAAATTGGTCCGGAGCGGACTCGCGGCCTCGGCGCCGGCGCCAAGCCCGAAGTGGGACGCGACGCCGCGTTGGAAAGCAAAGATGAGATTCGCGAGAGTCTGGTCGGGGCCGATATGGTGTTTGTCACTGCCGGAATGGGTGGCGGCACCGGCACGGGGGCGGCTCCGATCGTGGCCAGTATTGCGCGTGAACTGGGGATTCTGACCGTCGCAGTCGTGACCAAGCCCTTCCAGTATGAAGGACACCGACGGATGAGCCATGCCGAGGAAGGCATTCGCGATCTCGGAAGGCACGTCGATACGCTTCTGATTATCCCGAATCAACGGTTGCTGGGAATCGTGGACAAGGCGACCCCGTTGCTGGATGCGTTCAAGGTGGCGGATGATGTGTTGCGTCAAGCCATTCAGGGCATTGCCGACGTGATCACGACCATCGGACTGGTCAATGTTGATTTCGCCGATGTGCGGACGATCATGGCGCACACGGGTCGCGCGGTCATGGGCATGGGCATCGGGCGCGGCGCAAACCGGGCGCAAGAAGCGGCGCAGAAGGCGATTTGCAGCCCGTTGCTGGAAGAGGGCAGTGTCGAAGGTGCCCGTGGAGTGCTGTTGAACATCACGGGTGGCCCCAACATGTCGCTGCATGAAGTGGAAGAAGCGGCGTCGATCGTTCAGCATGCGGCGGATGCCGAAGCGAACATCATCGTCGGACAGGTCATCAATCCCGAGATCGGCGACGATCTGATCGTGACCGTGATTGCGACCGGATTCGAGCGGGAAGAGCAACCGGCTGCGCGCCCGGCCGTCACGGCAGAACGCCCCGCGGCGCGGACCCCCAATGGACGCCCGGCGCAACAGGTGCTGACCGGCGTGCATGCCACGGGATCGGATCGCCCCCATAAAGACTTGGATCGCCCCACCTTCCTTCGCCGTATGGGCGAGACCCGGGAAGCAGTGGAACGGATCGCGGTCGTCGGCGACGACGAATGGGATGTGCCGACCTTCCTGCGGAAGCAGGCCGACTGAGAAGGAAGCTGGCTCGGTAGCTGCGAGGCTTAGAACGAGGATGGTGTCAGAGGTCATCACCGCGCCGTTGTTTGCAACGCTTGCGGATGGAGTGGAACATTTTTTCGGCACCCGCTTGTCGTCCGTGTCGGTGACGCCGGGTCGTGCCGCTGCGCCAGGAACCCCGCATCGCGAGCGAGGCGCGAGCGTGATCCTGTCCGTCAAGCAGGTTCACGGGACGGATGCGCTGATTGTCGATCAACCGGTCGAGCAGGGCGACGCCTTCGAAGGAGGCTGGGATGCGTTGGTGACTGACCAACCCGGCGTGATGGTCACCGTGCGGACCGCGGATTGTGTGCCTGTGCTTCTGCACGATCCGGAGCGACGGGTGGTTGCGGCGATTCATGCAGGCTGGCGAGGTGCGGTGGCCGGCATTGTGCCGAAGACGGTGGCCTTGATGGTGAGCCGGTTCGGGGCGACCGTAGATCGGCTGCAGATGGCGATCGGTCCTTCCGCCGGTCCCTGCTGTTACGAAGTGGATGAGCCGGTCCTGGCGCGACTGCGGGAGGTTTTTCCCGAATGGCAATCGGTCGTAAAGCCGGTGAACAGTCAGAAAGCACATCTCGATCTGCGCGCATTTGTGCGCCGGCAAGCGTTGGCTGACGGGCTGGCTGCGGAACGAGTCGCAACGATCGACGCCTGCACGATCTGTCAGCCCGAGCGATTTTATAGTTATCGCCGTGATGGTGTGGTGAAGGCAACGATGGTCAGCGGGATTGCGCTCATGCCCCGCCGGTCGATCTGAGACCTGCTCGCGGCCGGTGTGATGTCCGTCGCCTTTCGAATCACCTGCTCACGGGTGGCATAGGGTGATGGTACTCATGGAGCAGTCCGCAAGGCGGCAGGATGGATGCAGCGCTGGGAACGATTGCGGGTCGGGTTCGAGCGGTGTTCGACGACATGCAACGTGCGGCCGTCCGTGCGGGGCGCCCGCCGGAGTCTGTTCGTCTCATCGCCGCGTCCAAAACCATATCCGTTGAACGGCTGCGTCAGGCGGTAGATGCCGGCGTTCGACACTTGGGAGAGAATCGCCTTCAGGAGGCGTTGCCGAAAATCGACGCGTTAGAACGAGAAGGGGTCGTCTGGCACTTTATCGGCAGCCTGCAACGGCGCAAGGTCAAATCGGTCGTCGGGCGATTTGAGACGATTCATTCCGTCGATAGTCTCGCACTGGCGGAAGAGATCGACCGGCAGGCGAAGACCGCGGGGCTGCGGCAACGTGTTCTGCTGGAAGTGAATCTTGCTGGAGAAGCCAGCAAGGGAGGATTTGAGCCGACGACATTGGTGGCGGCCCTGGAATCCCTGAACGGATTCGAGCATCTGGATATTCGCGGCCTCATGGCCATTCCCCCACCCACTCCGACGGCGGAAGACGCGCGTCCCTACTTTCGACAACTCCGGACCCTCGCTCAGACATTGACAGCGCGGGGGTACAGGAACATTAATATGCAGGAGCTCTCGATGGGCATGTCGCACGACTATCCCGTTGCGATTGAGGAAGGGGCGACCTACGTGCGAGTCGGAACGGCGATTTTCGGAGTGCGAGGTGAGTAAATCGATGCTGACAAAACCGATTGCATTCCTCGGCGGCGGGCAAATGGCGGAGGCCTTGATCGGCGGACTCCTGGCTGCGGGCGCCTGTGAGCCTGCATCCATTTGCGCGACGGACCCGGTTGCCGCGCGTCGCGATCTATTGAAGTCGCGTTTCGGCATTCGCGTCGGCAATGAGAATGCGAAGGCTGTTCGAGAGGCTGATCTGGTGGTCCTGGCGGTGAAACCGCAGGCGATGCCGACGGTGCTCAGTGACGCGAGGCAGGCCTGTGACGGGAAATTGATCGTCTCCATCGCCGCCGGTGTGACGACCGCCTGGGTTCGCGAGCGGATCGTGAATCCCAGAGGAATCGTTCGAGCGATGCCCAACACGCCGGCTCTGGTGCGAGAAGGAGTGACGGCAGTGACCTGTCAGTTCGATCTCCGATCTGACGACCTGGCTGCAGTGCGAACATTATTTGAAGCGGTCGGGTCGGTCGTTTCGGTGGAGGAACGACTCATGGATGCCGTGACCGGCCTGAGCGGAAGCGGACCCGCCTATGTATTCGTCGCGATTGAAGCATTGGCCGACGGCGGGGTTCGGATGGGGCTGCCGCGGGCGACTGCGGAACTCCTGGCCGCGCAGACGGTCCTGGGTGCCGCGAGAATGGTCTTAGATCGCGGTGAACATCCGGCCAGGTTGAAGGATCAGGTGGCGTCGCCGGGAGGCACCACGATCGCCGGGTTGTATCAGCTGGAGGCCGGTGGGTTGCGGAGCTGTTTGATGGCGGCCGTCGAGGCGGCCACGAAACGTTCACAGGAGTTGGGACGCTGATGTTTGTCTTGAGCAATGTGCTGCAAGGAACGGCCACCGTGTTGGATACGGTGTTGTGGCTGTACATGTGGGTCATCATCGCCCGCGCGTTGATTTCGTGGGTCAATCCGGATCCGTGGAACCCGATCGTGCAGTTTTTGGAGCGCGCGACGGAGCCGGTGCTCACGCCGATCCGCCGGCTGGTAGGATGGCGCATGGGCATGGATCTGTCGCCGATGATCGCGATCCTGATCCTTGTCTTTTTGCAGTATGCCGTGGTTCAATCGTTACGGGATATCGCCGTGCGGATGCATTAACCGTCGGGCAAGAGGTGTCGCATGAAAATCACTCCCATCGACATTCAGCAGATGGTCTTCCAGGTGAAGTTCCGGGGTTATGACCGGGATGAAGTGAACCGGTTCCTTGAGGAGCTGGCATTGACCGTCGAGAACTTGAATCGAGAGAACAGCGCCCTTCGTGAAAAGCTGACCGCGACCGAGCAGCAGGTCACCGACCTGCGACGCACGGAGGCGACACTATCGAACACTCTGGTCTCGGCCCAGACCCTGGCCGAGGATGTGAAACGGTCTGCGCAGCGCGAGTCCGATTTGATCGTGAAAGAAGCCGAGCTGAAGGCGAGTGAAATTATCCGGCAGGCCAGGGTGAGTCTCTCCGAGATGCAACGTGGTCTCGCGGACCTTCAGAAACAACGCCTGATGATGGTGGAGCGATTCCGTTCAACCCTGCGCTCGTTCGAACGTATGTTGGAAGTGGAAGAAAGCGACGCTTATCAGTCGGATACGGCTTCGGTCGAAGGGAAGCTGGCCGGCGAATCAAGCACGGCGCGTTGAGCATTCTGCGCCCCTTGGATTTTCTCTTCCGCCTCGGGCGGGGGCGCCAGGGGGCTCCACCCTTCCATTCCCTCTCCTTCTCTCTCTAAATCTCGTGTAGGCGTATATCGATGGCTACACCACATCCCATTCAGGCCGCTTTGCAGGCAGCGGTCGATGACGGCACGTTTCCCGGTGCAGTGTTGACGGTCCGACTGGGCGGGACGTTCGTTTATGAAGGTGCCGCCGGCCGCCTGACGTCGCAGAATCCGGGCGAGGCGGTGACGATCCACACCTGCTACGACCTGGCTTCTCTGACCAAGGTGTTGGCGACCACGACGGCACTCCTGTTGCTGGCGCAACGTGGCCGACTGGCGCTGGAAGACCGGATCGACCATATTCTGAGTGAACTGCAGGGCAGTAGCGCGGGTTCGGCCTCTATCCATCAGTTGCTCACGCATAGCTCAGGACTTCCCGGTTGGCGACCTTACTACGAGCGGCTTGCGCCTCTTGAGGCGGGCCAGTCCGGATTTCCGGGACGTACGGCGGCGCGTGAGGCGGTGCTGGGCTACATTGCGCAGGAGGAGTTGGTCTACGAGCGGGGGGCGCGCAGTCTGTACAGCGACCTGGGGTTCATGCTGCTGGGATGGGCGGTGGAGCGGCTGGCCGGTGAGTCGCTGGACCAATTTTGCAAAAACCAGATCTATTGTCCGCTGGAGGCACAGCCGTTGGCATACATCCCGCGCGGGTCGCAGACCATGCCTGCCGCTTTATTAGAATCACATGCGATTGCTCCGACTGAAGACGATCCTTGGAGGGGACGCACGTTGTGCGGCGAAGTGCACGACGAGAATGCCTTTGCTCTGGGCGGTGTGGCCGGCCATGCCGGGTTGTTCGGCAGTGCGCGTGCAATTCTCGCGGTGGCGAAGGCGTGGATGGATGGCCGGCGCGGGAAGGCGGGATTGTTACATCCTGAACTTGTCACATTGTTTACAACCAGGCAGCAGGGAATACCGAATGCCAGTTGGGCCCTGGGGTGGGATACGCCGTCAGCCTCGTCCTCTTCCGGAACTCGCTTCACGCTCGAATCATTCGGGCATCTCGGCTATACCGGGACTTCGCTATGGATTGATCCGGTCAAGGAATTGGAGGTGGTGCTGCTGTCCAACCGGGTACATCCGACGAGGAAAAACGAACGGATCAAGACATTCCGTCCGCTCATTCACGAGCTGATTTGTCGGGAATTTCTCGGAGACTAGGCCGGCAGATCCGGATAGTCGGTCCAGGTTTCTTTTTCAGCCAGGTAGCGGTTGCCTTTGAAGTTCAGGCGGGTGCGCAACCGGGTAAACCCGACTCCCATGAGCTTCTCAACGACGGCCTTAACGGCAGCACTCGTGGTGGAGTGCGCGGGACCTTCGACGGCGTACGCCTCGTAGGTGACTTTTCCCGTATAACCCGCAGCCACACGACTGACGAGCACCGCTCGATTAAAATACCGGTCGCTCGGGTCGATCCCCTCGACTTGATGCCGTTCGATTAAGCCCTCTTTCTTAAAAAGGAGGGGGAGTCCACTCATACAAACCTCCGTCCTTCATCCACCGGGAGCGTCTTACGGGCCCGATTATAGGGACCTCCTTTCCGGAGTGCAACCGTCGTTGACAAGGTTCTCCAGGGGTTTCTATGATGCGCGATTCGCGAGACATCGTTCGCCAGTCGAGGGGCCGATTGAAACACCAGCTGTTTCGATGAACATGAACGTTCCCAACAGTCTGACGATGCTGCGCATCCTGCTGATCCCGGTGTATGTGGGGTTGCTCAACTATGAGCAGTTCGACTACGCGTTGGCGACGCTCTTTATTGCCGGGTTGACTGATGCGCTCGATGGAATCATCGCGCGTGTGGCCGATCAGCGGACCAGGCTCGGAGAAGTCCTGGATCCTCTGGCGGACAAACTCATGTTGACGACGGGGTTCATCACGCTCTCTGTGATGCATCTGGTCCCGCTCTGGTTGACGATTCTGGTGGTCAGCCGCGATCTCATGTTGATGCTGGGGGCGGCCGTCGCCCATTTCACCCATACCCAGGTCGATATCTCGCCGACCGTGCTGGGGAAGGGCACCACATTGGTCCAACTGGCGACGCTGGTCTCCATTATCTTTTTTGCCTCGCGACGTCTTGAACTTGCCACGCTCGACCCGCTTCTGTACCTCATGGGCGGGGTGACTCTCATGTCCGGTCTGCATTATCTCTCCCGCGGTTATTGTCGCATCACATCCAACCAGGCTTAGCGTGCACCGCCTTGGTGGACGCGTCTTTCAGCGTCTTCCGCTGGTCCGCTTTCGTGCATTCGTTTGACAGTTTTTCGGTCGTCTTATAGACTTCGATCATAGTTTTCCGCTGCATACGCACGTGTCCTGCCTGGGGTTCATAAGGAGTGGAAACCGCGTTATGAGTACATTCGCCTATGTCGGACGGAACCGCCAGGGTGCTGTGAAGAAGGGCGAGCTCACCGCCAAGACCAGAGACGAGGCGGTCGAGCAGCTTCGCAAGCAGCAGGTCGTCGTGACCAGCCTGGAAGAAAAGTCCGGCATGGGCGGAAAGTTCAAGGTGAGTCTGGGAAGCGGCCTCACCGACAAGGATCTGGTGGTTTTCACCCGCCAGTTCGGCACGATGATCAATGCCGGGTTGCCCTTGATCCAATGCCTCGACATTCTCTCCACCCAGTCGGAAAATAAAGTCTTGCGCGAAACGGTCGGCGACGTGAAGAACAGTGTGGAAGCCGGCTCGACGTTCTCCGATGCGTTGAAGCGACACCCCAAAGTGTTCGACGACCTCTATGTAAATATGATCCATGCCGGTGAGGTCGGCGGTCTGCTCGATACGATTCTGACCCGTCTGGCCAAGCACATCGAAAAGGCGATGAAGCTGAAAGGCCAGATCAAGTCGGCCATGGTCTATCCCACCGCCATCGTCGGGGTGGCCGTCGTCATCATCAGTGTCTTGATGGTGTGGGTCATTCCTGTGTTCGCGCAGATGTTTACGGAAATGTCGGGCGGCAAGGTCGGCTTGCCCGGTCCGACCCAGATCGTGATCAATGTCAGTAACTTTTTCCAGAGCTATTGGTACGCCATGGGCGGGGCCATGGTCGCGACGGTCATCGCCATCAAGCGCTACTATGCCACCGTGAACGGACGTGTAGTGATCGACCGGCTGTTGCTCAAGGTTCCGATCGTTGGAGATCTGATCCGAAAGGCCTCCGTAGCGAAGTTCACGCGCACGTTGGGCACGCTCATTACCAGCGGTGTGCCCTTGCTCGAGGGATTGAGCATCTGCGCGAAGACGTCCGGCAACAAGGTCATCGAAGAAGCATTGATGAATGCGCGGGTCAGCATCAGCGGCGGGAAAACGATTTCCGAGCCGCTGGCTAAGTGTAACGTGTTTCCCAAGATGGTGACGCACATGATCGCCGTCGGCGAATCGACCGGCGCGCTCGATGCCATGCTGGGCAAGATCGCCGATTTTTATGAGGACGAAGTCGATCAGGCGGTCGAGACACTCACCTCGTTGCTCGAACCGATCATGATGGTTGTGTTGGGTACCATCATCGGGTTTATCGTCATCGCCATGTATCTGCCGATCTTCACGATGGCGCAGGCTATTCAATAGCGACGCGGCTCGGTCGCATCCATTCTCCGACGCATGGTCCGAGGGTCCACACGGGCCATGCGTCGCACATCCATCAGAGCAACGCGCCCCCCCCATGCTGTCCCCGACCCTTCCAGTTCGAACCACCGGTGTTGAGCCGTCCTTCAACTCGAACCCCCAGGCATCGCCACCGACTGATCTGTGCCGGACGTCGCCGGGCGAGCGCTCGATGCCTGAGCTGAAGACCAGACTCCATTGGCTTATGGGACTCCGCGTATTGATCGTGACGCTGATGCTCGGGCTGTCCCTGGCGTTTCAGTCCACCCGTGGCGAATCGGCCCCTACCTTTACAGCATTAATCGTCTTCACCTACACCATTACCATCATCTACGCGATGGTGCTGAGGAGGCTCACGTCTCCTGTTGCTCATACTGCCTTCACCTGGGTGCAGGTCGGAGTCGATATCGTACTCGAAACCGTCCTCATTGTGAGAACCGGCGGTGTCGAGAGTCCGTTTGCGGTGCTGTACGTCATCACCGTGACGGTTGCCAGCCTGGTTCCGCACCGGCGTGTCGGCATTGTCACGGGAGCCGGCTGTACCCTCCTGTTCGGTGGCATCACGGTCGTTCAATATTTCGGATTCCTGAATGCCGCCGGGTGGCTGCCTCCCAGCAAGTTGGAAGGGCCCGAAGTGCTGCAGACATTTGAGGTGTATGGTCTGGCGTTCCTGGTCGTTGGGTTCTTAAGCGGGGCGTTGGCGGACCAACTTCACCATGCCGATCAATCGTTGCGTGAGAAAGAGCAAGGTCTCACGCGGCTACAGGTGTTTCATGAGAGTATCGTGCGAAGTATCAGCAGCGGGGTGTTCACTACCGACGAGGAGGGGCGGATCACCTCCTTCAACCCCGCGGCGCATGAAGTCACCGGTTATGCCTTTGCTGACGTGCAAGGACGCCTCTGGCGGGATGTCTTCAATTGGCACCCCGGTACCCGCTCCGAGGAAGCGGCGCTGACGTCCCTCTCTCCCTTGCGGTTTGAAGTGGAATGTGCGCATGCGGACGGCAGCCGACTGGTGCTCGGAATGACGGTGTCTCCACTACATGAACAGGGCACGCAGCGCGGCCTGGTGTGTGTGTTCAAGGATCTGACGCAAATTCGATATTTGGAAGAGGAAATGCGTCGGCGGGAATGGCTGGCCAACCTGGGTGAAATGTCGGCGGGAATGGCGCATGAAATCCGCAATCCGCTCGGTGCCCTGGCGGGGGCGATGCAGATGTTGCGGCAGGATGTCGGGTCTGACGAAACCAGTCAGCGTTTAATGGACATCGCCATTCGGGAAGCCAGGCGGCTCGACAATATCATCACTGAGTTTCTGCAATATGCCCGTCCCCCGGCGTTGAATTTGGCCGAGCTCGATTTGAACAAAGTCCTTGCCGATACGTTGGATCTGATCCAACATGAAGCGCAGTCTCGGACCGGCATCACCATTACCTCCAGCCTGGCGCCCAACAAACTTGTGGCACAGGTCGATCAGGATCAGCTGAAGCAGGTCTTCTGGAATTTAGCCACTAACGCGTTCGACGCGATGTCCGGCGGAGGAACTTTGACGATCACTACCGGACAGCGGCGGGTCGAGGTCGGTGGCCGGCGATCCGACGTCATCGAAATTGCGTTCCAGGATAACGGGGAAGGCATTCCCAAACAGAATTTCGACAAGATCTTTCTGCCGTTTTTTACGACGAAGAAGGAAGGCTCCGGGTTGGGGCTGGCCCAGGTTCACCGCATTGTCGAACTGCACGAGGGGTGGATCAAGGTCGAGAGCGAGGTCGGGCACGGGGCACGATTCGTCGCGTGCCTTCCGCAGTCCGCAGAGACGGGGGTCCGGTTACGGCATGAAGGAAGGGAACCGTGGAAAAGATTCTAGTCGTCGATGACGAACAGGGCTTGCGCGATGTGTTGAGCATCATGCTCAAGCGTGCCGGATATGCGGTGACCGTGGCCGCGGACGGAGACGAGGCGATCGGGCAAGTGCAGAAAGAAATCTTCGATCTCGTCATCACCGACCTCAAGATGCCCAGAGTGGGCGGGCTCGAGGTGCTGAAGGCCGTCAAGGCTGCCTCTCCCGACACCGTGGTTCTCATGATCACCGCTTTCGCGTCCGCCGACTCAGCGGTGGAGGCAATGAAGCACGGCGCCTATGATTATCTCACCAAGCCGTTTCAGGTCGATGAAGTGCAACTAATCATCCGGAATGCGATCGAGCGGCGCCGGTTGTCGACGGAGAACATGCTTCTGAAGCGGGAACTGGCCAGCCAATCGTCGTTCTCACAGATCATCGGCCAAAGCGAGGCGATGCAGAAGGTCTATGAGGTCATCAAGAAGGTGGCCGATTCGAAAAGCAATGTGTTGATCGGCGGGGAAAGCGGGACCGGCAAAGAATTGGTCGCTCGGGCAATCCACTTCAACAGTGCGCGCGCCTCCATGCCGTTTGTGACGGTGAACTGCAGCGCGGTGCCGGAAACGCTGCTGGAAAGTGAACTGTTCGGCCACATGAAGGGTTCGTTCACCGGGGCGATCTCCAATAAAGCCGGTCTGTTCGAAGTGGCGAACGGCGGAACGATCTTTCTCGATGAGATCGGCGATACGACACCGGCCATCCAGGTGAAGCTGTTGCGTGTGATTCAGGAGCGTGAGTTCCGGCGGGTGGGCGGAACTCAGGATGTGAAGGTGGATGTCCGCATTGTCGCGGCCACGAACCGCGATTTGGAGAAAGCCGTCGCAGAGGGCGCCTTCCGGGAAGATCTGTACTATCGGCTGGATGTGATCCCGATCAAGCTTCCCCCGCTACGCATGCGGACCGGCGATATTCCATTGTTAAGCCAACATTTCCTGGAGAAATTTGCCAAGGAAAGTGGTAAACCAGTGCCGACGATGAGCCAGGAGGCCATGCGCGTGCTGTTGGCGCATGAGTGGCGAGGCAACGTTCGGGAATTGGAGAACGTCGTCGAACGCGTCGTGGCCTTCACAACGGGATCGTCGGTGACGGATGCGGATATTCGCGGATGGCTCCACAAGCCGGTGAGCAACCAGCAGGCCCTGCCGTCTGAGTTGCCTGAGGACGGCCTGGACCTGGAAGGGCTCATCAATACGATCGAGAAGGATCTGCTGTTGAAAGCGCTCGAACGGAGTCAGTGGGTCAAGAAGCGAGCCGCGCGGTTGTTGCGGTTGAATACCCGGTCGTTCCGGTACCGTCTCGAAAAATACGAAATTAAAGGAGGCCGGGATTAGCGCCGCCCAGTAATCTGCGAGTGAACTCTACCAGCCTGCGTGTTCTGACCCCTGCGAAAGTGAATTTGATCCTCCGCGTGCTCGAGCGGCGTCCTGACGGCTTTCATGCCATCTGGTCGTTGATGCACACGGTCGGGCTCGACGATGAGCTGGCTCTTACCATCCGGCCCGACACGACCTCCCGTATCGCCTTGCGCTGCGACCATGTCGCGCTGGCGGCCGATCAAAGTAATCTTGTCTATCGAGCCGCGCAGCTCGTGTTGGCGCGAAGCGACCGAGCCGTCGACCTGTCGATCACCCTCACGAAACGCATTCCGCTGGGGGCCGGCTTGGGGGGCGGCAGCAGTGATGCGGCGGCCACCATCCTCGGTTTGACCCGCCTGTTGGGATCGAACTGGTCCATCGAGCAGATGGCGGAGTTGGGGCAACAGTTAGGAAGTGACGTGCCGTTCTTTTTTATGGGGCCAGCCGCCTGTGTCACTGGTCGAGGGGAACAGGTGCGACCGATCCAGATGACGGGCACTCGCTGGATCGTGCTGGTGAATCCCGGCTTTCCTGTCGAAACAAAGTGGGCTTATCAGCGGCTGTCTGCCACCAGGGCGGGAGTGCGTCCTCTGTCCCCGGAACTACAGCAACTGGGCAGCCGTACTGTAGTGGATTGGTCCGAGATCATTCCCCTGGTAGAAAATGATTTTGAGGCGCCAGTCTTTGCGCAACACCCGGTGCTGGTCCAGATCAAACACCAATTGCTGAGTCAGGGAGCTGAAGCGGCCCTGTTGTCCGGGAGCGGTGCCACCATGTTCGGGATATTTCCCGGGCAGGCCGATGCGGAGCGGGCCGCCGCTCTCTTTGCCAGTGACCCGAAGATGAAGGCCTACGCCGTACCCGCGGTGGGAACTCCGGTCACGAGCGCAGTCTGAGCCCGAAGACTATAGTCCTCAGGGGCAGAAGGGCTAGAGGGAGCAAGACCACGCTCTATCCAAAGGTGGCTGAGCGCCCCACCCGCATCGCACGGTGGACGCCTCGCCTGCCTCAGATTGGTTGACAACTTCCCGATGTTTTCGCTATTGTGCTGTGCTTCGGTAGGCGTCCTCTTGTCCTGACAAGTGCGCGAGGTCAGCGGGACTCACAGCGGGTCCTGTCCGTGCCCACCGTTTTTGACGAACTCGACAAGCACCGTTACAGCATAGGCATCGCCTCGTACGGCATCGAAGGGGTCGGATGAACAGGGAACTCAAGCTCTTTTCGGGCAGCGCCAATCCTGCGCTTGCGCGGGCGATTTGCTCGTATCTCGACCTGCCTCTCGGCGCGGCGACGGTATCCTCCTTCAGCGACGGGGAAATCCGGATCCGCGTGGAAGAGAACGTGCGCGGCGCCGATGTGTTCGTTACCCAGTCCTGCTGCTCCCCGGTCAACGATTCGATCATGGAAATGCTCATCATGATCGATGCCCTGAAACGCTCGTCGGCCAACCGCATTACGGCGGTGATTCCCTATTTCGGCTATGCCCGGCAGGACCGCAAGGATCAGCCGCGTGTGCCGATCTCAGCGAAACTGGTCGCCGACATCATTACCACGGCCGGCGCGGACCGTGTGCTCACCATGGATCTCCATGCGAGTCAGATCCAGGGGTTTTTCAATATTCCAGTCGATAACCTCTACGCTCTGCCGGTGTTGATGGAATACATCACGAAACGGAAGGTGTCGGATCTGGTGGTTGTGTCGCCGGATGCCGGCGGCGTGGAGCGCGCCAGAGCCTTCGCGAAGCGCCTGCAGGCCAATCTGGCCATTATCGACAAGCGGCGCGAGGGGCCCAACCAGGCGCAGGTCATGAATATCATTGGTGACGTGCAGGGCAAGAGCGCTCTGCTCCTCGACGATATGATCGATACTGCGGGAACGATCGTCCAGGGCGCTCAGGCCTGCCTGGATAAAGGCGCGCGTGAGGTCTGGGCCGGTTGTTCGCATGGCGTGTTATCGGGGCCTGCATTGGAGCGGCTCCAACAATCCGGCTTGACCGAAGTACTGGTGACCGATTCGATTCCCCTACGGGGCAAAGAACAGAAGTGTCCGAAACTCAAGGTGTTGTCGGTGGCGCCTCTTTTCGGGGAAGCCATCCGGCGTATCCATGAAGATGAATCAGTAAGTTCGTTATTCGTGTAGGCCGTCCGCGTCGAGCGACTGGTCGAGGAGGAGTATCATGAAATTCGATTTAACCGTTGAGAGCAGAGAGGGTGGGGGCAAGGGGCCCGCGCGTCAACTTCGTCGTGCCGGTCGTGTTCCGGCCGTGCTGTATGGGCAGGGGGAATGTTTGCTGCTCTCGGTGAAGCCTGACGAGTTGGTAAAGATTCTGCGGTCTCAGGCCGGATCCACCGCGCTTATTTCTCTTATCATCAACGGCGCGAAGACCAAGGCCAAGCGCACGGCGTTGCTACGGGATTTTCAGGTTGATCCGATCACAGGAAGCGTGCTCCACGCGGACTTTTTCGAAGTGGCGATGGATAAACCGATCCGCGTCAAGGTGCCCGTGCATTTGACCGGGGGCCAGCCGATCGGTTTGAAAGAAGGTGGAGTGTTGCATCATGTGTTGCGCCAGCTGCACATTGAATGTCTCCCGTCTGTCCTGCCCGATTTCATCGAGGTCGACGCATCGCAGCTCCAAATCAATCAGGGCATCCATCTGAAAGATATTCCGAAGACCGAGGGGTTGCGGTTTTTGGACGACCTTGAGCACATGGTCGTGAGTGTGGCTGCGCCGATGACCGATGCCAAGCTCGAAGCATTGCTCACCGCCGGGGCGCCTGGCGCTGAAGGTGCCAAGGAGCCCGAAGTGGCGGCGAAGGGCAAGGCAGCCGCTGAAGGTGCGGCGGGAGCGGAAGCCGGGAAGGCGGGAGATGCAAAGGCTGGGGCTGCCGCGCCCAAGGCCGGAGCAGCGCCCGCGAAGAAGGAAGCGGAAAAGAAGAAGTAATTGCGTTGCGCCTGCTCGTTGGATTGGGCAATCCCGGAGCCGACTATGCCGACACACGGCATAATATCGGTTGTTGGGTGATCGAACGGGCCGCAGCGCGGTGGTCGATACGTCTCACCAAGAAAGGCGCGGCCCAGCGAGGCTCGGGTCGCGCCGGTTCCAAGCAAGTCGAACTCGCCAGTACCCTCGACTGGATGAATCTCAGCGGTCCTCCCCTCAAAGGTCTCCTCCGCGAGCTTGGCCTGACTCCTGAGGCCCTAGTGGTTGTGCATGACGACTTGGATTTGGAACCGGGTCGTTTGCGGATCAGGCAGGATGGCGGAAGCGGAGGCCACAACGGCATCAAATCTGTCATCGAGGCCTTGGGAACGCCGCAGTTCGTGCGGCTGAAGATCGGCGTCGGTCGCCCGGCGCCGCGGCAAGACTCCGCAGACTATGTGTTGGCGCGCGTCTCGCCTGACGAGCGGGCGATCTATGTCCCCTGCCTCGAACGAGCCGTCGATGCCCTCGAATTGCTCCTCAACCGCGATGTCTCCACGGCGATGAATCAATTTAACGTGCGGGAAAAAGCCGAAGGTGGGGAGCGGGCGAGTTAGCCCCGGTACCTGCGTCGGGCTCATGCCTAACTTGGCCGGCCATCTCGCCGTCTCCCGTTCCATTTGAGAAACTACTGCTCTGGTGTGCTTGATCCAGGCCCGCCCGTTGCCCTAGTGTGCCCTGTCCGAACCCCTCGGACGATTCCCTTGTCATCGAAGGTAATCGCCAGCTGATTTACTTCGGATGTGGCGTTGCCTGCGAACAAGCCCACTATCGGAATGAATGTGACCGGAGCTATCTCCGTGCTGACGTGGACATAGGTCCAAATCTCTGAGAATGCGCCTGGGGGCGTTGTCGGATGGCCTGGCAACTGCGGTACCGTTCCGGTGTAACGCGATGTACCATTAGGATGTCCAAACAATCGCCGCACGTCATCCTTAGTTGACTCACCGATTTTGATCTGGGAGGTTAAATCCTCACGCCGAATTTCAGGATTGCCACTGCTAGCACAACCCAAAATAAGCGCGCATGAGCTCAGCAGTGCAGAACCTAGTATGAATTGAATCCGCATGCCTGCCTCTCTGAAAGACAAAGTATGCGAAGCATAGCCCGATGTTTTCAGGCATTCAAAACTCTTCAGCAGAACTCGGAAATATATTTGAATATGGCGAAGGGTTGAGCAGCGAGATTGGGGCGCGCATCATCGCAGGGCATGAGGCGCAACTTGCTGTAAGTTGTGCCCATTGCGGTCGGCAAGTGAAAGCCCGATCAGCAGAATCAACGTACGGTGGCCCCTGGGCCGACAGGGGCCACCATTCCTTCCGAAAATGAGATGCACGTTTTCCTCGCAGTCGGCTCTGTTACGAAGCACCTGGGTCCCACACATCATTGTTCCAGTAATCGCAGCCGCCCGAGGCGCAGAACGGTCCCCCTTCATAGGGCGTGTTCATCGAAAAGTCGGGGACGCTGATGGGACGTTCGGTGTCGATCCCCAGCTCGATGGGTGCGCTCAACGCAGTTGAATCGTTCGATCCTGTGGGTCTGGCGCTCACGACGAAATTATAGATTTCGTCTGCCGCCACATCATTGATGCCATGTCGCCGATCCAGCAACATCTTGAGAAGGCGATCGGTTTCTCTCTTCACGACATGGCGGTCTCCTCGGTCCAGCCCGGCCTTAATACGGTCGATTTTCTGGAAGTAGGGGGCGAAATCCGAGGTGGGGTAGGTCGCTTTCTCGAACGCGACCATGTTCCAAACATCATCGATCCACGTCTCGTTCGCGAGTGCCGTGCTGCCGCACAAGAGTACGAGGACGCAGCTTGCCGGTAGGATCACTCGCATACCGTATTGAAGGTTGTTCCAATTCATGGCAGTACTCCTTTCGGAGCTTGCGAGTCGATGGGAACCGCTTGATCTCAGCGGCCTGTTTTATCGGCTCGCCAAGAGTGAACAGTGCGTACGTGCGCGAATGGAAACGGCGGCGACCTGGCATCTGAAGCGGATAGGGTGACCATGGTAGGGATCTCTTCTGGGAGGTTTGCCTGGGACGGAATGATTGTACGAGTGAGGCACGGTGTGTGCCATTCCCGTTGAGAGTGATTTTGTCTACACCGTTTGGGCGAGGAAGAATGGACGGCTACTTTCACGTAAGCAGTGCGGGATTTTCCTGAGACCGCCGTAGGAATGGCCCGGCAGTGAGTGGGATCCCTGTGATACAGTAAAAACAGTTGCAGCATCGACCCATGGAAGAGACCATGATGATGTCTAGCCACGAGCCTCTCTTGCTTGCACAGTTCGACCTTTCACCCGACCGCGGGTTCCTTCCGGCGGCGGATCCGTTGGCGCAGCTGCCGGATGAGCCGATCTTGAATCAGATCGGCGCGGAGCTTCCGAAATTCCTGACGGCGCGACAATTTCGATCTTTCGTCCAGGACCATCAGCAGCTCATGGGCCCGGTGGCGGATGACTGGGGACTCGATGTTTTTCGTTGCGCGATGCGCACCCTCTCCTTTGCCGGTCATGCCTTTGTCTGGGAAGATCCCGACCACCCCGCGTCACTCCTCCCGGCCAGTCTGGCCCTGCCCTGGTGTACCATCGCGCAGCAGCTCGGCCGGCCGCCCGTGCTTTCCTATGCCTCCTATGCCCTGCACAACTGGCGGCGCCTCGATCCGCAGAAGCCCATCGAGTTGGGCAACGTGGTGCTCCTGCAGAACTTTCTTGGGGGGCTTGATGAAGAATGGTTTGTCCTGATCCATATCGACATTGAGGCGAAGGCAGGGCCGGGGTTGGTGGGATTGGTTCAAGCTCACAATGCTGCGCGAGCCAATAAACCCGATGATGTGCTGCAAGGACTCCACGGGCTGGCAGCCGCGCAGGAAGCGATGCGGGAGACGCTGCTTCGCATGCCTGAGCGTTGTGATCCATACATTTATTACAGCCGGGTGCGGCCCTATATCCACGGCTGGAAGAACAGCCCGTCATTGCCTCAGGGGGTCGTCTACGAAGGGGTCGCAGACTACGCGCAGCGACCGCAACAATTCCGCGGTGAAACCGGCTCGCAAAGCTCGATTGTGCCGGCGCTGGATGCCGGCCTTGGCATTCCTCATGCGGACGATCCGCTAACGCAGTACCTCGTGGAGATGCGTGCCTACATGCCTCCGCGCCACCGGGCGTTTCTGGCGGCACTCGAAGCACGCACGGATGAGCAGCATCGCCCGTTGCTCTACGGCTATGCGCGCGATCGCAAAGCGACGCATCCTGATCTATGGAAGGCCTTCTGTGTCTGTGTGGATTTACTCGCGCAGTTTCGAGACATTCACATCGGGTACGCCGAGCGGTATATCTTCAGGCAACACCAGGCACACGCCAGCAATCCCACCGCCGTCGGCACCGGCGGCACGCCTTTCATGCCCTATTTGAGCAAACACCTCGAAGAAACGAAGCGGTTCACCCTCGATTGAGTCTCAGGCCCGCGCTCCTGACGCCCTTGTTCTAACGGTGGAATAATGAGGCCAAAGTTCGTACACTGCGTGAAGCGTCAGGCTGCTTTATGCGAAAACCCGGCGAACCCATCTACCTCTGGATTCATCTGCTTGCGTTACTGTTGGTCATTGTCGCGACGGTGGCATTGCCTCGCGTCGCGGAGTTCGTCGTGGGGCCGCTGAGTTTCGGTACACGCGCTCTAGCGGGATTGGGCATTGCCGTGGCCGGCGGGATTGCACTGTACCTGCTCTATAATTCCTCCGCCCGCAATGAGCCCTAGCAGGACGTCTCCATAATTCTCTCAACATCCCAGCTCCCGAGCGAATAGCGTTTCGTCCGTGGCGCATTCGACATCTCTCATTCGATCAAGCCAAAGTTGTCCAGTCTGCCGCCCAGATTGCCTGATAAGATCCAGATATGCCTCGCCCATGGAGTAGGCACCATGGTGTGGATCAGGTTCATGCGCAGCATAGTGGGGGCGGGGCTGCTGAGCTGTTGGGTTCTCCTGCTTTCTCCCTTACCAATCCAGGCTGAATGGTACGCGGCTGCGCAGCTTGGGGCTAACTTTGCCGATCCCCTCCGGAATGTCCGCGGGAGCGGGACCCTGGCTGGTCTGGATGCTCCGAACTTCAATCTTAAAACGAGCCCTGCCTTTGGAGGCAAGCTGGGATTCTTCCCCGCGCATGGCATCTTCGGGCTTGAACTGGACGTCTCTCACAGTACCCCGCACATCAAGAATCTGGACGATGTGCCAGGGATCCATCTTTCCGTGACCAACATCGGTGGCCATGTGGTGTTGCGCTATCCCGGCGTGACCTGGCAGCCCTATATCGGCGGCGGCCCGGCGTTACTCGTGGCGCGGCTCGGCCGTTCCTCGACCACGGAAAGTGATACGCAGCTGTCGTTCGGCGGGAATGTCCTCGTCGGAATTCGAGCCTTCGTCACGCCGAAGGTGGCGATGTTCATGGAATACAAATATACGGACTCGACGTTTCGTTTCGGCGGGGCATTTGGGCCGGTCGGCGGCTTTGATGCGACCTATCGGGCACATCAACTCTTTGTAGGCCTGTCCTATCATTTTTAGGAGGTGCGGGCATGAGACGAACCGTTGCGTTCCTATTGGGTGCCGCTGCCCTGATGTTCATGACGGCTTGTGCGCAATCGTTTCACCAGGGAGAGCGTCTGGGATCTGTGGGCGTCCACATGAATCCCGGTTATCCAGAATCGTCGTCCTATTGGACCGGCCCTGGATTCTGGTGGAATCCGTTCGGCTACTATGGTTCCGGCTATGGATGGTATGGGGGCGGCAACGGCATCGGCAGTCAGCAGTCGACTGCACCCGCGCCACGTCCGACACCACCAGCCAATGCGCCGCTGCAGTTTCAAAAGAAATATTGATTCGATGCGAGCGTCTGTGTCTGAATGAAGGTGCGGGACGTGTCCAGTCTCTGAGGATGCAGTCATGCCTCGATTCATGCCTGGGTTCATCGCGCTCTGCGTCATCCTGCTCCTGGAGGGTTGTGCGCAATCGGTTCATCAGACGGAGCGGTTGGCGCAGAGTGACTTTCTGCTGGATCCCGGCTATGCCGGTCGTCAGTCCTATTCCTACTGGCCAGATCCCGGGTCCGGGTACGGGATCGGATATGGTCCCGGCTATTGGGGACATCCGCTCGGATATTATGGCGGTCCCTACGGGCCGCTCGGGTTCGGCTGGTATGGTGGGTATGGCGGTTTCGGCGCGGCGCGTCCTCCATCGGGCTCACCGGGCCCTCGCCCCACGCCTCCAGCTCACGCACCCCCGCAGTTCAAGAAAAAATTGTGAGCTGGGGTGTCAGGGTGAAGTTGCCGCATGGTTCCGGTGCGGGTGCTTTCTGCGACTGCAGGCCACACGATGTGTGACTGTGAACTTTGGGTGGTGCCAGGCTCGGCATCGCGGGAAAGCCGCTCACCTGTTTGACACATTCTTTGAAGCTGTGCTACCTTCGCCAGCTCGTCCCGGCTTGTCCGGGGTACCTACACCTCGCTCCCATCTGTGAATGGGGGCCGATGCCCAGGAGGATTCTGCATGGAACTCTACGAGTCCCTGTTTATCATTCGTCCGACCTTAAGCGACGAAGAAACCACTGCGTTGATTGAAAAGATGAAGGGCACCGTGACCAAGAGCGGAGCCTCGCTCGAGCGGGCCGAGAATTGGGGCCGCAAGAAACTCGCCTACGAAATCAAGCGCGAGCGCAAGGGTACCTATGTCTATTTCTACTTCAAGGGGCCCGGAGCGGTCATCGCCGAGCTCGAACGCGCCTACCGGCTTGAAGATTCGATCATTAAATTTCTGACCGTGAAGCTGGAGCAGGAGCCTGCTCCGCCCAGAGGTGCCCCCGTGGTCGCACCACAAGGAGCCACCGTTGGCGGGGTTCAATAAAGTCATCCTGGTCGGGAATCTGACCCGCAATCCCGAGTTGCGTTATACCCCCAGTGGAACGCCGGTTGCCAGCTTCGGGTTGGCGACAAGCCGACGGTTTAAGCAGGGGGATGAACTCAAGGAAGAGGTCTGTTTCATCGACATCGTGGTGTTCGGGAAACAGGCGGAACATTGCGGGCAGTATCTCAGCAAGGGCAACGGCGTCATTATCGATGGCCGGCTCCAGCAGCGCCGCTGGGAGACCGAAGACGGACAGAAACGCAGCAAACATGAAGTCGTGGCCCAAGGCGTGACCTTCCTGCCGAAGCGGGGCGAGGCAGGCGGCGAGAGCGGCGGCCTACACGAAGAACCTTCTTACGAAGACGAACAGCTGTAGCAGACGGAGGCGAGTATGGAACGAGGAGATCGCGGGAATGGCGGGGGTGGAGGCGGTCGGTTTTTTCAGCGCCGCAAGCCGTGCCGGTTTTGTGTCGATAAGGCGCCGATTGACTTCAAGGATGTCGGCCTGTTGCGGAATTTTCTGACTGAGCGCGGACGAATCGTCCCGCGCCGCATTTCCGGAAATTGCCTGCAACACCAGCGCGTGTTGACGGTGGCGGTAAAGCGGGCGCGCCAGATCGCCTTGGTTAGTTTCGCTGAAGAGCGATAGGGCGAGGGATAGAGGTTTTGGTGAGTCTTGGATCAAGTAGCCGGGCAGTCTGTTTGCCGCTCAGTTCGGGGGCGGCGCTTCCCGTCATGACGGTGCTGATGGATACGCTCAACCCAGCGATTGTCGATATCACCCCAGACGGACTGTCTCTGTCGTGCGAGGCTGCGGGGTCTGAGCTCGGCTTGGATGAGCCGGAAGAGAAGTTTGAGGGGCCGCTTACGATTCAACTGGAACTTGTCCGCCACGACGGTCCGATCACGGTGACCGGCACGTTGGAAGGGACGGCGATCCGTCAGTGTGTCCGCTGCCTCACGGAATATTCCGATCCGCTCCTTGTGAATCTCTATGCCGAGTATCTCCCTCAGACGGGTGCGGCGACCAAGCCGGCTTCGGTGGAACAGGGTCGAA
This sequence comes from Nitrospira sp., assembly GCA_024998625.1. Lineage (GTDB taxonomy): Bacteria > Nitrospirota > Nitrospiria > Nitrospirales > Nitrospiraceae > Nitrospira_A. Next base: position 304,753 of record JACOEL010000003.1, read on the forward strand.
GAGGGATGAGGCGCGGTGCCGAGCCGGTTGAGCCTGTTGAAGAAGCGGAAGAGGCGGACGAAGTCTATCTGTATCAGGGTGACCACCTCGACCTGGTGCCCATGGTGCGCGAGCAGGTGATCCTGGCTGCTCCGATGCAGCCGTTATGTCGGGAAGATTGCCTTGGTCTCTGTCCGCAGTGCGGCCAGAATCTCAATGAGCGTCGCTGCGATTGCCCGCCGGAGCAAGGGCCGAGTCCCTTTCGTGTGCTGCGGGGGCGCCTGTCCAAAGGTGGAAACGCATAGTCTGTTAACCGGGGCATGTACCCGTTGTAAGGAGTCGTCATGGCAAATCCAAAACACAAACATTCACGGTCCCGGCGGGATATGCGGAGAACGGCCAAGACCAGGTTGGTTCCTCCTGGGTTTTCGTTGTGCCCGCAATGTCACGAATTAAAGCTGCCGCACTATACGTGCATGAATTGCGGGACGTATAAGGGGAAGGCCGTCATCGTCGTCGAGGAAAGCTAGCCGAGTTTTATTTTCCAGACGTGATTCGGGTACAATTGCGCACCGTGATCACGATCCGACGCTATGTCATGCGTGAGGCCGTTCAGGTCCTAGCCGGCACGGCGTCTCTACACGATTCTTCACATCTCTATCCGTGGACCGCTAACCGCACATGAAGATTGCCGTCGATGCGATGGGCGGAGACCACGGACCGGCCCCGGTCATTGAAGGCGCGCTGCAAGCCGCGCAAGAACTGGGTGTCGGAATCATTCTGGTCGGCAAGCAGGATGAGCTGGCCGCCGCCTGTCAAAAACTTCATTGCACCGATACCCGGATCACGATCCACCATGCCCCGCAGGTGGTGGAGATGCACGAGTCGCCGGCGGCCGTGGCACGAAAGAAGCGTGACTCGTCCATCTGGGTGGCCACGGAGTTGGTGAAATCCGGTGAAGCCGATGCGGTGGTGAGTCCGGGGAATACCGGCGCGAGCATGGTCGCATCCTTCTTTGTGCTCGGATTGATCAAGGGGGTAGAACGTCCGGCGATCGCCACGATGCTGCCCACCTTGACGGGCAGCGCGGTGATGCTCGATGTCGGCGCGAATGTCGATTGCACGGCACAGCATCTTGAGCAATTCGCCCTCATGGGGAACGAGTTCGCCAAGCACGTGTACGCCAGGCCGAATCCGCGCGTGGGGCTCTTGAGCATCGGCGAGGAAGACAGCAAGGGTAACGAGGTCACCAAGGAAGCCTTTAAACTGCTGAAGGCCAGTCCGCTGAATTTCATCGGCAACATCGAGGGGCGGGAAGTGTACAGCGGCAATGCCGATGTGGTGGTCTGCGATGGATTCATCGGCAATGTGGCGCTCAAGATCTCCGAAGGGGTCGCGGACGTCATCAAGAAGCTGTTGATGAGGGAGATCTCCGGCTCCTGGCTCGGGCGATTAGCCTATCCGCTGATTGCGAAGCCGTTGCTGAACCTGAAACGAAAGATCGATTATGCCGAGTTCGGGGGCGCGCCCCTGCTCGGAGTAAACGGGACCACCATGATCTGCCATGGCCGATCCTCTGCCAAGGCGATCAAGAATGCGATTCGCCGTGCGAAGGGCTTGGCCGAGACCAGGCTGGACGAATTGATCCAGCGCGACATTGAAGAAAGCCTGAGGCGGCACCAGGACGAACGGCCGGAAGGAAAGCAGGCGTGATACGAGCGCAAATCACTGGAACCGGGTCCTACGCCCCGGAGCAGGTGATGACCAATGCCGATTTGGAGAAACTGGTCGCGACGTCCGATGAGTGGATTCGCGAGCGCACGGGCATTCGCGAACGTCGCATTGCCGCCGAGGGGCAGGCTTGTTCCGACTTGGGCCTGATTGCCGCGGAACGCGCCTTGAAAGCCGCAGGCATTTCAGCCGGTGAACTCGACATGATTCTCCTGGCCACCTGCACGGGAGACATGCCGTTACCCTCTACCGCCTGCCTGCTTCAGCACCGGCTGGGAGCGACCCGCGCAGCGGCTTGTGATGTGTCCGCCGCCTGCTGCGGGTTCGTCTACGCGCTCGGAGTGGCCGATGCCTATATTCGAACCGGTATGCGGCATGTTCTGGTCGTAGGGTCGGAAGTGATGTCGACGATCACGGATTGGACGGATCGCAATACCTGTATTCTGTTCGGGGACGGCGCCGGAGCGGCGGTCGTGAGTGCATCGGAAGGTGAGCGCGGGGTGCTCTCCACTCACTTGCACTCGGATGGAAGCCTCTCTGATTTGATTGTAGTGCCCGGCGGTGGAACGCGAATTCCCCCTTCAGAGGCCATGGTGAGCGAGCGCTCGCAGTACATTAAGATGAAGGGCAATGAAACGTTCAAGGTGGCGGTGCGGACACTTGAGGATGTGGCGCGGGAGACGCTTGCGGCGCATCACCTGTCGGTCGATGATCTCGATGTCTATATCCCTCATCAGGCCAACCTCCGGATCATTAAAGCGGTTGCCGACCGTCTGAGTCTGCCGCTCGAAAAAGTGGTGTTGAATATGGATCGCTACGGCAACACCTCCGCCGCGTCGATTCCCATCGCCTTGGATGAAGCGGTGCGGGATGGACGGGTCAAAGAAGGGCAGTTGGTCATGTTCGGCGCCTTCGGGGCGGGATTGACCTGGGCCTCCGCATTGGTCCGCTGGTAGTCGGGAAGCGCCTGGTCGTGGCCGGTCGGTCGCGACTGGCGCGCCGGGCTCGTGCAGCTTTTTCCCGTTGACATTGAGCGTGGTTTCTACGATACCTTACGCGGCTATGATGGCGTCACACATTGGCTTTTTGTTCCCCGGACAGGGGTCGCAGTCTGTAGGAATGGGGCGCGGGTTTTACGAGGCGTCTCCGGCGGTCAAGGCGGTCTACGATGAGGCCTCCTCGATTCTCGGGTACGACGTCGCGCAGCTCTGTTTCGAAGGTCCGGCTGAACGGTTGAATTTGACGGAACATACCCAGCCGGCGTTGCTGGTGAGTAGCGTGGCCGCGCTCAAGGCATTGGAACCAGCCGGGTTGAAGCCGTTGGCTGTGGCAGGGCATAGTCTCGGTGAATATTCGGCGGTCTATGCGGCCGGCGGCCTGTCGTTTCGAGATGCGGTGGCCCTCGTGCAGAAACGAGGGCGCTACATGTCAGAAGCGGTTCCGCCTGGAGCCGGACTCGTCGCCGCGTTGTTGGGGCTTTCTGCCGACGTGGTGAAGGCGGTCTGTCAGGAGGCCGCTGTGGCCGGCGTGGTGGCGGCCGCGAATTTTAATTCTCCCGGCCAGATCGTGATCGCCGGAGAAAAGGCCGCTGTCGAACGGGCGATTGAGATTGCCAAAATCAAGGGATGTAAAAAAGCGATTCCACTCCCGGTCAGTGTCCCGGTTCATACGCCGCTCATGCAGAAGGCGGCAGACCGGCTTGCAGGGGAGTTCGGTGAAGTGGTCTGGCGTGATTTGACCGTGCCGTTGGTGAATAATGCCGAAGCAACGGCTCTGCAACGATCCGAAGACATTCGGGCCTCATTGGTTCGGCAGTTGCCGTCATCGGTGCGGTGGGAAGAGTCGGTGCGGATGATGGCCAAGCTGGGCGTCACCACCTTCGTCGAAATTGGTCCGGGAACCGTGCTGACGGGGTTGGTGAAGAGGATTCTTCCGGGCGCCGTCACGGCGAACGTCAATGAGCCGCAGTCGCTGGAGGCGACGCTCACGACGCTAGACGTGAACAGTCAGGCGTAAGACGAGTTGATATTGTGGGGAGCAGGCTGATGTCATTACAGGGAAAAGTGGCGATTGTCACCGGTGGGGCGCAGGGAATCGGACGCGCCATTGCGGAAGCGTTGGCCGAGGACGGGGCAGATATTGCGGTTGCGGACCTCGATCCGGCGCGTTCGCAGGACGCCGTAGCGGCGATTCAAAAGTTGGGGCGACGGGCGCTCAGTATAAAGGTGAACGTGGCGGATTGGAACGATGCGAAGGCCCTGGCCGATCAAGTGATGCAGGAGTGGGGGAAGATTGATATTCTGGTGAACAACGCCGGCATTACCCGTGACGGATTGTTGCTCAGGATGAAAGAAGAAGATTGGAACCTGGTCTTGCAGGTCAATTTGAATGGAACCTTTCATTGCACGAAAGCGGTTCTGCTCCCGATGACGAAACAGCGGTACGGGCGGATCGTCAACATTGCCTCGATCGTCGGGGCGATGGGGAATGTGGGGCAGGCGAATTATGCGGCGTCCAAAGCCGCGGTGATCGGGTTTACCAAGACGGTCGCGCGTGAGTACGCGAGCCGGGCGGTGACGGTGAATGCGGTAGCGCCGGGCTTTATCGATACGGCGATGACCCAGGGATTGTCGCCGGAGGTCAAGGACACGTTGCAGAAGCAGATTCCATTGGGGCGCCTGGGGCTTCCCTCCGACATTGCGGCGGCGGTTCGGTTTCTGGTGTCTGATGCAGCGTCGTATATCACGGGGCAAGTGTTGCACGTGAACGGCGGCATGCTCATGGTATAAGTGAGTCAGGTCGGGTGTCCGGGTTGGTGTCCTCGGTCCGGAATCTCCCGGTGAGGAATGTGGAGGTCAAGTAAGATGGGGAAGGAGGTGGGCAAGTCCATGGCAACAGTAGATGAACGGGTGAAGAAAATTATTGCCGAACAGTTGGGGGTCGAGGAAGAAGAAGTGACGCTCGAGGCCCATTTCGTCGAGGATTTGGGTGCCGATTCGCTCGACACGGTCGAATTGGTGATGGCTCTGGAAGAAGAGTTCGAGATTGAGATCCCCGATGAGGATGCCGAAAAGATCCTCACCGTCGGCAAAGCGCTGGATTATATTAAAGAGAAGGCATAACGGAACCGTAGGTATGCACGATCGACCTGCCAGACGTGTGGTGGTGACCGGTCTCGGACTGGTGACTCCGCTTGGAACCGGGGTGGAGAAGACCTGGAAAGCGCTCTGCGCCGGAGAGTCGGGGATCGGCCGAATCACGCGATTCGATCCGACCGGCTATGATGCGCGGATTGCCGGAGAGGTGAAGGATTTCGACCCGGCTCAGTTCATCGAGAAAAAAGAAATCAAGAAGATGGACACCTTCATCCACTATGCGGTGGGGGCGAGTCAGCTGGCGGTGGACGACGCGAAACTCAAGGTGGCCCCTGAAGAAGCCACGAGGGTCGGGGTCTACATCGGGTCCGGTATCGGCGGACTGGGGTCGATTGAACATTATCACGACGTACTCAGGGAGAAGGGACCCGGGCGAGTCTCTCCGTTTTTCATTCCGATGACGATCATCAACCTCGCCTCCGGACAGGTGGCGATTCGAGTCGGTGCCAAAGGGCCGAACTCCTGCGCCGTGACTGCCTGTGCTACCGGTAATCACTGTATCGGGGATGCCTATCGGCTCATTCAGCGCGACGATGCGGATGTGATGATTGCCGGCGGTGCTGAGGCGGCGATTACGCCGCTCGGCGTGGCAGGGTTTGCCTCGGCCAAAGCCCTCTCTTTCAGGAACGACGACCCAACGAAGGCCAGCCGTCCGTTCGACAAGGATCGAGACGGGTTCGTATTGGGTGAAGGGGCCGGCGTGGTGGTGCTCGAAGAGCTTGAGCATGCCCGCGCGCGTGGCGTCCGCATCTATGCCGAAGTGATCGGGTACGCCATGAATAGCGACGCATACCACATTACCGCCCCGCCTGAAGAAGGGGAGGGGGCGGTCCGTTGTATGGAAATGGCCTTGAAGGATGCGGGTGTGGCCAAGGCGGACATCGGTTATATCAACGCTCACGGCACGTCTACCATGGCGGATGCCATCGAGACTAAGGCCATCAAGCATGTGTTTGGGGAGCAAGCCTACCGGATTCCTGTGAGTTCGACGAAGTCCATGACAGGGCACCTCTTGGGGGCGGCCGGCGGTATTGAGGCGGTGTTTAGCATTTTGGCGTTGCATCATGGCATGTTGCCTCCCACGATCAACCTTGATCATCCCGATCCCGCCTGCGATCTCGACTACGTGCCTAATAGCGCGCGTCCGGTCCAGACCCAGGTGGTCCTTTCAAATTCCTTCGGCTTTGGCGGGGTGAACGCCTGCCTGCTTTTTCGCAGGTGTGATCAGTAATCCACTTCAGGGCGCGAGTCAGATCGTATGACGCCGGCAACGTCAATTGAGACGGTCCAGCGCCTTCTGGGCTACCGCTTCCATCAGCCTCGTCTGCTGGAAGAAGCTCTAACTCACAAGTCCTACTCAAACGAACGGCGCAGCAGGGATCGACCCCAGAACGAACGCCTGGAGTTCCTCGGCGATGCGGTGCTCTCGCTTGTCATGAGCGAGTATCTCGCTGCCGAGTTTCCAGGCAGCAACGAGGGCGGGTTGTCCAAGCTCAAAGCGCACCTGGTCAGCGAAGCTTCGCTCGCGAGGGCGGCCAGACGCATGAAGCTGGGTCGGTTGTTGCGCCTGGGGAAAGGCGAAGAACTCTCGAAAGGGCGCGAGAAGCATTCTCTGTTGGCCGATGCGCTTGAAGCGTTGATTGCCGCCATCTACCTGGACGGTGGGCTTGAGGCCAGCCGAAAGTTCACCTTGCAGGTGCTGGAGGAGGAATTGCTGGCGACGCGTGCTGAGCAGGCCAGGCCGGGGATGGAGGATTACAAAACGCAGCTGCAGGAGGTCTGTCAGAAACGGTATGAAAGCTTGCCGCAGTATGAGACGGTTCGGGAGTCGGGTCCTGATCATGAGAAAGTCTTTGAGGTCGAGCTGACCATTCAGGGAGTCATGCGAGGGATCGGGCGCGGTCGCAGTAAGAAAGAAGCAGAGCAAATGGCAGCGAAGGAAGCGTTGACGCAGTTGGCGTGAGCAAGAGGTCGCGGACCGACTAGAAGGAGGCATGATGATGGGACAGCGGCGATGGAGCAACGGTTTAAGGATCGTGGGAATGATGAGTCTGTTCATGACCGTCGGGGTGGCAGGCATCGGCCTGGCCGCCGATGCCGCTCCGGCTGGAAGCGAATCTGTCAGTGCGAGTAACGCGCGCGCGGTCATCAAGACGAAGTTCGGCGATATCGAGATCAAGTTTCTTCCGGATGTTGCCCCGAAGCATGTCGAGAATTTCATCAAGTTGGCCAAGTCGGGGTTCTATAACGGCACGATTTTCCACCGGGTGATCCCGGGATTCATGATCCAGGGCGGCGATCCCAACACAAAGGATTCGCTGAAGAAGGGGGCCTATGGTCAGGGCGGCCCGGGGCATAATGTGAAAGCCGAGTTTAGCGACCTCCCTCACAAGCGTGGCGTGGTGTCCATGGCTCGGGCTCAGGATCCAGACAGCGCAGGATCCCAGTTTTTTGTCGTCGTGGAGGAGTCCCGGTTCTTAGATCGGAAATATACGATCTTCGGCGAGGTCGTCAAAGGCATCGGAGTGGCGGACAAGATCGTGGCGTTGCCGCGAGTCATGTGCCAGACCGGCGCACCGAGTCCTGCGGACAAGGGGCCATGCGACAACCCGATCGATCGGGTTGAAATGACTGTGACGATTATTGAGTAAGGTGAGACGGGCGTCCGGGCCGATCTCTTCACGAATGTCGGCCCGAAGCAGACCGATCTCGGTCAGAAGGGTTGGTTCTGCTGTTGAGTGCGGACTAATCCTAAAAAGTGAGTGAGCGCCTTGGTCATTCGCTCGGCATGGGAGGGGGAGCGAAACAGCAGGGTATCGTCAGGGAACTGCGCTTCGAGTTCGGTGACGGCTCCGGTACAGAAACTGGTCTTCATGATGCAGGGGGAGTTGCTCTTGCACGTTATGTGGATGCCATACAGGATCAGGTTGTTCTCTTTCGTGTCTTGGCCTCGATACTCGATCGTGTCGATATCGTGCAAATCGAAGTGCGTGAAGCCGGTATTGACCTCATCATGTCCGTGATTGAGTTCGACCGTGCCGAGTTTGGTTCCGGTTGGAATGACACTGTAGATCTCGGTAATTTTCGTCGGTTTTCCCGCCTTCGGATTTCTGCAGCTCAGGCTCCTGACAAAGCCGTGTGTATTGGCCATGTCGCTGATGAACTGCACGGTGTCATCCAGGCTCTGTCCGGCGGCCGCTGCGGGTAATAAGATCATGCAGGCGAGTGCCCATGCCAGGCCCGTTGTGTTGGGCGACTGCTGTCGCCGGTTCCTACTTCCGTGATGCATGGTCATTCTCCGTGAAAGCTTCGCACTGGATTTGTCCGAAGGCGACCCCTACCGTACTGAAACCGGATATACACTGCAATCCCTACTTTGTCGCAACGGGAGCATGGCGCACTGCCGGTGGGCCGTGCAATGCCTGGGTGGGAAGTATGGATGCGGCTACACCACGTCTTGCGCGATTACGGCAGGAGGAAGAGCCGGGAAGATCGTCGGGTCGAGAGGTATGATCGGCGAAAGGTCGATTTGTTCGGCGATGGGGCCGAATCGGAATGTATTCATCAATGTAGAGACTCGGAACTCCATTTTGTCGAGGTTTAAATAGTGGAAGAGTTGCGACAGCATCGGTCCTTCCATGTGCGGCTGTAGAGGATCGAGTTCCCATGGATGGAAATACATGACCAGGGGGCGACCTCTTTGTTCGATCCGTCGCAACAGCCCGCAGATGGCCGGAAAGGGCAAAAGCCGGAAGTAGCTGCCACCGGCAATGGGAAGCCGCATTCCGCCGAGGTTAACCGTGGATGGGGGGACTTCCCACATGGGGCCGGAAGAGGTCTGTCTCAGGTGGTGCCAGGGATCGGACCCCGGCAGGCCGCAATGGTCGTGCCGGATGGGGACGATGCTGGAGTCGTAGGTATGACCTTCCTCTGCCAGAATCGGCAAGGCCCACAGCGTTTCACGTGTAATGGTGAAGCCCGGCGCGCGATAGCCCTGGATTGGACCGCCCGTGAGGTCTTCCAGGATCTGTTTGGCTTTTCTCACATCTGCGCGAAACAATTCAGGCGTCTGGGCGGTGACCAGCTCATGACCGTACCCATGGGAGGCGATTTCATGGCCGCATTCAGCGATCTGCTTGATGAGTCCCGGATGACGCTCCGCAACCCATCCCAAGACGAAGAAGGTTGCCCTGGTCTGGTAGCGAGCCAATAGATCAAGCACCTTGCAGGTGTTGGGAGCCACTCGACTTTCAAATGATCCCCAGTGCCGTCGACGAATTGGCGAATCGAAACGGGAAACCTGAAAATGTTCTTCGATGTCGAATGTCAGGCAATGCACTGGTGTGATCCTTGGGTGTATGGTTTTGCCTACTAGGTGAGCCAGGTAAGGTTTGCCATCAAGAAGCGTGAGCAGGAGATCACAGAACGAACCTTTTTGCCGTGCTTTGTATACTATGTGCGCAGCACGAAGTAAAGCAAAGTTTAAGCCATGCACTTTGTTTAAGTATTTCAACCTGATAGTAGCTATAAACTGGTAGGATTCGCGCGACCGTATCATAGAATTCATGCAATGAGTATCTTAATGGATACAGTCGTGGTGTGGCGATGAAATGATTGGCATGCTGATAGGCCGAGCGGCAGGGTGGTGCTGTGGGAGCCTGAAGTTTGGTGTTTAGGCCGCCTGTCTGGTGGAGTGGCTGTTCGGCAATTGTTGCTGAAGCGGCACCGTGAATCGAAAGATGGAGCCGGATCCTGGTTCGCTTTCCGCCCCGATGTGTCCACCCATTAATTCAACAAGCTGTTTGCAAATGGCCAGTCCCAACCCGGTTCCGCCGTATTTCCTGGTGGTGGACCCGTCAGCCTGCACAAACGGCTGGAATAATTTCGAAAAGGCGCTGGGCTCAATCCCGATTCCATTGTCCGAGACGGAAAATCGGACAGGCGTCACCCGCTCCTGCTGCGGCGAAGGTTCCCCATAACTGGTCGCAGGAAACTCAAGGCCTTGTTCGGCTGGTCGCTGATCGAGTTCCACTAAGACGGAGACGGAACCGTGCTCACTGAACTTGATGGCGTTCGCAAGCAAATTGCTGAGGATCTGTTGCAGCCTCGCCGGGTCGCCGCACAGGCGGCTGGGCACGTTCTCGGCGATCCGTGAAGTCAGCAGCAAACCTTTCCGTTGTGCTCGTTCTCCAAAGAGTGCCAGGACACGATCTAGAAATGTGGGTAAGTCGAAGTCCAGCAATTCAAGGGACAGTTTCCCGGATTCGATTTTGGAGAAGTCCAAAATGTCGTTGATGATGACCATCAAGGCATCGCCCGACGAGCGGATCGTCTGGGCGCAGTCGAGCTGTTCAGCGGTAAGGGGCGTGTCCAGTAACCAATCGGTCATGCCCAGGACGCCGTTCATGGGGGTGCGGATTTCATGACTCATGGTGGCGAGAAATTCGGATTTGAGTCGGGCGCCCTCAATCGCGGCATCGCGGGCTTGCGTGAGCGTGGCCTGGCTCTCCAGGAGTTCCTGGAGCACCTGGTCGGCGCGCACCATGTAGCGGATCCTGTGAGTCAGCAGCATCGCATTCAGCGGTTTGACGATAAAATCGGTCGCGCCGGCATCGTAGGCCTTCGTAATCGATTCAAAGTCGTCCAGTCCGGTCATGATAAGAATGGGGGTATGTTCGCCGCCCGGCAGCCGGCGTAATGCCGCGCAGGTAGCGAATCCGTCCATCCCGGGCATCATGACGTCCAGCAGCACCACGTCCGGTGGACACTTCTGAAAAAGTTCGCAGGCTTCAATTCCATTTTGAGCCTCCTCGACCACCCACCCGGCTTGCTCGAGCGCCTCCCGAGCGAACATACGGATGATGATATCGTCGTCCGTAATCAGTGCATAGGGTGCTCGTCCTGGGATCAGCGGGTTCATGTCGGTTTCTCCTTGGCGATCTCATTTCGAAAGACGGTACACGTGGCGCGATAGTCGGATTCCAACTGGGCAAACATCCGGTCGGCATCGACGAGATTTTTTCGGTTCCCCATGGTTTCGAACTCTTTGCAGCAGGCTGCCACGGCAATGGCGCCGAGTTGTGCGCTGCTTGATTTGAGGCGATGTGCGATTGCTTCCAGGGCCGCCGGGTCGTTGGCGCGGATGGCGTCACGTAGTGCGTCCACGCTTTCTCGCGAATTGTCGAGATACTTGCGAAGCACGGAGGCCAGCACGTTCGGCCGGTTGGGACGTTGCAACGCACGGATGCCCTCCAGGGCCTTGAGGTCCATGCCGGGCGCTGTTGATGGGGTGTCAGCCGCCGGCTCAGTCGTGATTTGGGGTGGCAGGGATTGAGTTCCGGGAGCCCCAGCGCTCGGCTGTGTGGCCTGCGCGGGAGGCTCATGGCGACTCAGCCATTTGCGGACAATTCCCTGCAACTGCATCTGGGTGAATGGTTTGCTCAGATAATCGTCCATGCCGGCCGTGAGGCATTGTTCACGGTCTCCCTGCATGGCATGCGCCGTCAAGGCAATGATGGGCAGCCGACGCCGACCGGAGGCTGTTTCGCGACGGCGAATTTCTCCGGTGGCCGTGAGCCCGTCCATTTCAGGCATCTGGCAGTCCATCAGCACGATGTCGAAATGGTCGCGTTCGGCGGCCGTGAGGGCCTGCCGGCCGTTTTCTGCCACCTCGACTTCATAGCCCAGTTGCTCCAACATGCCGACGGCTACTTCGCGATTCACGGGACTGTCTTCGGCCAGCAGAATTCGTCCGCGTTGTTTGGGACTCGGCGCTGCTGCTCCCGCTTCAGATAGGTGGGGGGGCGGGGTGTCGCTTGCCTGTGCGGACAAGACAAGGGGCTCTGTCCATTGCATATACGGCGCGAGTTTCGTTGAGAGGCCCGACCCCAGGGGTTGCAGATCGAACCGTGTCGTAAACGCGAAAGTCGAGCCGCTCCCCGGCGTGCTTTCTACGGTGATGGCGCCACCCATGAGGCCGACCAACTGCCTGGCAATGGAAAGGCCGAGACCGGTCCCGCCGTATCGTCTAGTGGTCGACCCATCCGCCTGAGAGAATGCGTCAAAAATGCGTGATTTGGCCGCCGGTGGAATGCCGATGCCGGTGTCGGTTACGGCGAAGCGCAACAGAGCATGGGTGGTGGTTCCTTCCACATACTCGGCGTTCAACGAGACGCCCCCTGTTTCCGTAAACTTCATGGCGTTGCTCAGCAGATTCATCAGGATCTGGCGGAACCGGACCGGGTCGCCCTTGAGATAGCGTGGGACCGCGTCGTCGATGTGTTGAGAAAGGCGAAGCTGTTTCCGACGGGCCGCTTCGCCGAACAGCTCGAGCGATTCTTCGAGCACCGGCAATAGGTCGAAGTCGATGCATTCCAAATCGAGTTTCCCGGCTTCGATTTTTGAGAAGTCCAGAATGTCGTTGATGATGGCCAACAACGTTCTTCCGGAACGATGCACGGTGGACGCGAGATGTCGCTGTTTGTCTGTCAGCGCACTGTTGAGCAGCAGTTCGGTTGTGCCCAATACTCCGTTCATGGGAGTGCGGATTTCGTGACTCATATTGGCCAGAAACTCGCTCTTCGCTTTGCTGGCGGCCTCTGCGGCTTCCTTCGCTGTACGGAGATCCTGCTCGGTCTGCTTCCGGTCGGTGGTATCGATGTGGATGCCGACCATGCGTGCGGTCACGCCATAGATATCTCGAATCAGACTGCCGCGGGACAGGATCCATCGATAGGAGCCGTCTCGATGTCTAAGGCGATGTTCAAGTTCGAACTGGGATCGTTGGCCATCCAGACAGGTTTGGATGGTTTCCTGAACGAACGGTTGGTCGTCAGGATGGATCCGCGTCCGCCATTCGTCGAAACTATTGGGGAGCGTGGTGTCGTCGTAGCCGAGCTGGTTCTTCCATTGCGGGGAGAAATAGATTGCGCCTGTGCTGAGGTTCCAGTCCCAGATCCCGATGTGTGAGCCCTGCACGGTCATCGTCAATCGTGCTTCGCTGGTGCGCAAGGCCTCTTCCGCCTGTTTCCGTTCTGAAATATCCACGACGAATGCGGTGAAGGTATAAGCATTCTCGAGACGGAGCGGCGTAATCGCCAGTTCGATCGGGAATTCCGTGCCGTCGCGTCGCAAGGCGGTGATTTCGAGCCGTTTGTTGAGAATAGGCCCCTCACCGGTCTTGAGAAAATGCTGCAATCCGCGTTGGTGAGCCTCCCGCTGAGGGTGAGGAATGATGGTTTCTGTCAGTAGTCGGCCGATGGCTTCCTGACGCGTCCATCCGAACATCTGCTCGGCCTGCGTGTTCCAGCCGATGATAACGCCTTGTTCGTCCATGCTGAGCACTGCGCTGAGTGCGGTATCGATGATCAGTCTCGTGCGGGCCTCGCTCTTGCGTAGTTCTCCTTCTGCATGGAGCCGTTCGACTGCCTCCAGTGCGAGGGAAACCATGGAGGCGATGGCATGGCCGAACTGCTGTTCCTCCAGCATCCAGGGGCGGGGCGGGCCGATATGCTCATTGCAGAGCACCCCGACGAGTTGCCCTTTGAAGCGAATGGGAATGTCCAGCATGGCGCCGATTCCGAGGGGCTCGAGATAGCCGGAGGTGAACTCGCAGGTGCGAAGGTCGCTTCGGGCATCGGAGGCATCGATCACGCGCTCGGAAAGAAGTTCACGGAAGTATTGTGGAAAGTGGGCCGATTGGAGCTCAATTCCCGAGGAGTGGCTGTTTTTCGACGATTCGTAGAGATCTTTGCATCGGATTGAACCGTGGTCTTCACTCAACATCCAGATGCTGGTTCGGCTCACTCCCAGGGTCATCGCCGTCGCGCGGGTAATTTCCTGCAATGCCGGCTCCAGCACGCCGCTCTGAATGATGCTGTTGCGCGTCAGCTCAAGGAGGGTGGTCTGTTGTCGCCGCAGCAAACTTTCCGTGTGACGACGGATGTCCTCTGTCTGTTTGCGGTCCGTAATATCGCGAAACACAAGAACGGCTCCGGCCGAGTGGTTCTCCTGGACGATTGGTGCCAAGACGCACGACACCGGAAACGAACGTCCGGTGATCGAGGTCAGCAACCCATCATCGGTCCGGAACGAGCCTCCCTGCGCAGTATCGTCCAGCAGTATCTGGGTGAAGATCGGTTCCGTGAGCTTCGTGCCGTAGGACAAGGAAATCATGTCGTGCAGTCGGCGACCGACGACCTCCTTTTCGGTAAGGCCCCACAGCCGTTCGCCCTCGGGATTCAGCAGCACGATGTTCCCGTGTCCATCGACCACACAGAGCCCGTCACCGATGGAGCGGAGGACCGTTTGCAATTTGTCCCGTTCCCCGGCGAGCTGGCTTTCCGAGGTGCGGCGGAGTTGCTCGTTCAGCTCCTGCATTTCGTGCGAGGACAGGGCGATGGAGCGCTCCAGCAGTTCGCGGCCCTGATCCGACTCCAGGTAACTCTGACTGACCCGTTCGAGTAGCTGTTGCCAGCACTCGAGCGAGGACGGCGCGGTTGCATCGTCCAGCCCGATGCGCTTCAGTTGTCGTTTAAGCAACGGATGCATGGAGGTTAGTGTTCGGTAATGGTCGTGAGCGTCATGGTCTGGTTATGCAGATCGCAGGCCCCGCTCTTGTAGGGCGAGATTTCGCCGTAGGAGTAGAAGCCGACTTGTCGGCTGCCCTTCGGGAGAATATCCAGTGTCGCTTCGATTTCCTCTTCGGTCCGTTCCCCAAGCACCAAGCGACGGCCGACACAGCTGATCGCGATGGAGAGCGTCGGCGAATCGATCCGTGATCCGTTATGTTGATCGAACGTGAGCGTGGCGGCCTCCGATGCGCCATGAATCAGCCGATCGAAATTCGCCCGCATCAGTTGCGCGAAGACCCCTTCGGGAATGTCTCCGGCAAATGTCATGGATTGGGTGGCTTCGTCCACGGCCAGGATGGTGCGGACCAGGACTTTCCCCTCCGCCTGCGAGGTTCTGATCGCGAGAGGGAACAGGAGTCCGGTGGCGGGCAGTCCGGAGGCGCGATCCCCCAGGTATTCTTTGTAGAGCCCCAGCGCGGGGCGGCCGTCCAGCTCATAGAGCACGTTGCCGATCGATTTGGTGACCTGACGTTCCGGACCGAATTTATCCCACCCCCCCTTCGAGCCATGTCCAAGCCGGATGTGGTCGCCATAAAATCCGACGGCAGTCACGTAGCCGCTTTGGGGCCTGCGATCTTTCAATACCCATGTTCGTTTGAAGTGAGTCCCATCGCCAGCCAACCCCCCGGTGACGACAACGCCCTCTCCCAGCGTGTCATTGAGTCCTTTGACGAGTTCGCTACCGTTGACGTTCAGGCCGTCGGATAGTACCAGGACGCCTCGTAGCGACGGTTGTTTGAGCTGTGTGGCGATTGTGCGTCCGGCGATGTACGAATCGTTTGGGGAGTGCACTGCCGCGTGGGCCGTGCGGATCGGGGTGTTGTCGAAGCGCACGGCGGCGACGGCTATGCTGCCATCGGAAATTTCGCATCCGTGAATTTCGCCTGCCGTCGAACAGCCCAGTACGTAACTCAGGGGGCAGGCGGCGAGGACCTCGCGGATGCGATCGGGTGCCTCGATCAGGCCGGAAGCCCCGAACAGCAGGAGGAGGGTACCTGGCGAATCCAGCATGGAAAGCGACGCGGCGGACCAGGAAGTACCGGCTTTGATACAAGTGGTGGTGACGTGCATGTGAGGAGTCTCCTATGAACTCGCTTTCTGTGGTTCCGAGGCCATGGTCTGTGCGGTGTTGTCGGAGTGCATGGGCACCGAGGCGCTCGGCTGCTGCGATGCCGCCGTCGCCGATGGGTGTGTGTCGAGAGCCATCGTGAACCAGAAGGTCGTGCCTTGTCCGGGTGTGCTGGTGAGGCCGAGTTGTCCACCCATCATGCCGACCAGTTGCTTCACGATGGCGAGCCCGAGTCCGGTGCCGCCGTATTTTCTCGTCATCGATCCATCCGCCTGCGAGAAGGAGTCGAAAATCTTCTCCTGAACATGCAGCGGAATGCCGATACCTGTGTCGGTTACCTCAATGCGTACCCGTCTCTGACCACTTTCGTCCAGTCGCACGAAGACCGCCACATTTCCCGTTTCGGTGAATTTGATGGCATTGCCGACCAGGTTGGTCAGAATCTGACGGAGCCGGTGCGGATCGCCGTGGACCATGTCGGGGGTGTCCGGCGCAATGGTCACGCTCAGCGCCAGTCCTTTTTTTCGAGCCTGTTCGCGATAGAGTCCGACAGTCTCGGTGAGCATTTGACGGACACTGAAGGGGATGTATTCCAAGACCAGGCGGCCGGCTTCAATTTTGGAGAAATCCAGAATGTCATTGATGATGTGCAACAGATTGGTTCCCGAGTTATGTACGGTGTCGGCGTATCGGCGTTGTTTGTCGTTCAGCGGGGTCCTCAGGAGGAGTTCGGTCATCCCGAGGACGCCGTTCATGGGTGTCCGAATTTCATGGCTCATGTTGGCCAGAAATTGGGATTTGGCCAGGGTGGCAGCTTCGGCGGCCTCCTTCGCGCGACGGAGGCGCTCTTCTTGCTGCTTTCGCTCGGAAATGTCCTGCACGAAGATGGTGAACTGCTGCGTTCCGCCGATGGTCAGACAGCTCATGGCGATTTCCACGGGAAAACTTGTTCCCTGGTGGGTGTGGCCCAGCATTTCACTGCGCCGGTTGAGGATGGCTCCGTGGACGAGCCCCGCGTGTGGTGCGATGGGGGCGGATCCAGTGACGGGGGATGAGGCGGAGATGTAGGTGGTCAGCGACATTCCGATCGCCTCGGTTCGCGGGACGTCAAACATCAACTCAGCCTGGGCGTTCCATCCGTTGATGGTCCCCGTGACATCCGTTGTGATGACGGCGTCGATGGCGGTTTCGATAATCATGCGAGTTCTGGCCTCGCTTTGTCGGACCTCTTCCTGTGCCAGTTCATTGACCCGCCAGAAGTAGAGCAGGGCCGCACATTCCGCCAGGATGAAACAGCCGTGGACCAAGGCCCAGGTCCAGGGGTGTGTTTGCCCGCCCCTGTGCCCGTACACCATGTCAGGCATGAGTGTGCCCACCACCCCGTGATCGAGGATGATAAATTGGAGCCCGACGAGAAACGGAAGCCAATCCTGATACAGCACAATCACGGACATCATCACGAAAAAATGAAAGTGCAGTTCGATTTGGCCACTGGAGAGGTGCACGAGCAGGGCAGAGGCAGTCATCAGTCCGCAGGTGGCAATGGCAGACTGCAGGCGACGGCGGACAACGGAAAGCCGTGCGGCGACGGTGATGAAGGCGAGTAGCGCTCCCCCTCCAAGATAGAGGCTGGGACTTGCCCCCATGTAGATTCCGAACATCGGCACGCTCAACACGTGGAGCCAGAGGATCGAAAGAATTCCTCGGTGACGGGAGTTCCAGGCCGGTTCGGCCAGTGCATCTCCCTTCGGCAGACTTGCCAGAAAATCCATAATAAAAGAGCCCATTAGTTTCAGTTAGTTGTGGCGATTCGCCGGGCCGCGCTCCCTCGCGCAGTCGTAGGTCTTGGCACGCCTGTATCGGTACAAATCAGCCGAAACTAAAGAAAAAGTGAGCGTAGGGAGGTACAGAAATTAACAGGAGCGGACGGCCATGGGCATGACGGGGCAGGGGCGGATGCCGGCCCGATGAGACGCAGGTTTAGTGGTGGTGGTGATGGCATTCCGGACTATGGACATGGGTCGGCTCCTGGGGGGGCGGGGTCAGTTGGCCCGGGAGTACGATCCGGCCGGCTTCGTGCTGTTTGGTCAGATGCTCGGCGATTTCGGGGTGGAATGTTTTCACGTACCCGATCATGCCGTTCAGGAAGCGGCGTGATTGAAAGTCCTGGCCGGAAAATTCCGTCAGAATCGCGACCGCGCGATCGAGAATTTCCGGGGCTGAACCGGCATCGCTGACCTGTTGGGGCTGTTGTTTGACGAAGGCGTCGTATTCCTTCTTGAGCCGTTCCGCAAACACCGGCATCGGAGCCGACGGGATGTGAAGGGGGCTCAAGGTTCGCCGAAGGGCCTGGATGGCTGCGAAGACTTCGGCATCCTGTCCGTCTCGCCGGTCGTGGAAATAGCCGAAGGTGACCACCTCGATAAGGTTAAACAGCGCGGCCGCCTTTTCGCCTCCCGCCACACTCAGTTGCCGGTAGAGCTCCCGCCGGACCGGGGCGAACTGCTCCCCCAGGCGCTTCTGCTGGTAGTCGTTCCCGGTATCGAGATAGGCGCAGTCAGGTGGGCATGAGATTCTCGTCAGTCGATGTTCCCCGCAGCATTGGCTGCAGATCAAACCGGTGAGGGCGGGACAGGAACGTTTGCCCTTGCGTTGCTGGCAGTAGACACATCGGCTCATTTGCGAGGAGATCCTTCCTTGTCGGACTTCTTGGGTTCGACGAATCCGTAGTCCGCGAGTGTGCGTTTGGTCCGATCGCCCGATGCCGCCGTCGGCGATTCGAGACCATTGACCTCGGCGGCATTGGAGTCCTGGTAGGGGACGAGAATCAAGTGGTTGACGCGGTCGATTCCCACATCGGATGGACCCGGCAGGTATTCCGCGATCACCTGAAACTTTCCGTTCGGGAGCATGCGCCAAATCTTGCCCTTCGTTCCATCCGAGACATACATGCTGCCCCACCGGTCGAAATCCACGCCGCTGAGATTCTGGAAGCGGGCGGTAAAGAATCCGTTCGAAGCCAGTTCTGTGAGCGTCCCTTCGGGGGTGATGTCAAAGATCTTTCCGGAATCATAACTCACCACCACCACATGTCCGGTCTTGGGATGCACGGCAACTCCGGAGGGACCGGCCAGGTGCGCACCGGATACATACAACGACAACGTCAATGTTGGTGCCAGATCCACCCGATAGATCGCGTTGCCGCCCTGATCGGCCAGGTAGAGATGGCCTTGGCCATCGGAGGCCACATCGATGAGGGACTGGGTGGCACCGCCGGCTGCGGGGCGTGGGAGCGCCAGAGTGGCGAGAGGTTTACCCGTCGTCTTGTCGAAGGCGCGCAAGGTATCCAGATCGGTGACGTAGAGGATCTCATCCACGATCACCATGCCCTTAGGTGCATGGAGCGTGACGTCTCTGCGGCCGCCCTCGATGAACTTGAAGGCGGTAATCCGGCCGTCGTCGCTCAGCTTGGTAATGAATCCATTGTTATCCCGGGCATCGGCTTCCCCGTTGATGTTGGAAATAAAATAGGACCGCGTCGCCGGGTCGGCCAGAAAACTATGTGGAGATTCCAGTCCGCTCACTTGAAGAGCCCAGGCCCAGGGGCTATGGAGCAGGACTCCAATGGCCAGAGCGAGAGCCGAGCCAAGCCTGCGGCGGCGCAGTAGCCGGGTGAACCTGTTGTGGCAGATGGTCGTGGAAATCATCAACGAAGGTGTCGCACAGAGGATTCTGTAGATGCATCGTAGCCAAGGGCCTCAGAGACTGTCAAGGAAGCCGCAGGTTGGCGGATGGAGGAAGGGCCGACGACGGAGTGGCCGCGACCGGAGAAGAACCGTGGAGTTTTCGCGATCTGAGGGGCGTTGTCGACGGTCTGAGCGGAGTCTCCAGCGTTGACTTGTTGAAAAATTGCCTGCTATGGTGCCGACACTTTTTGCTTCTATTCAGGCCAGGGAGGATATCGTGGCAGCTCGAATTATCGATGGGAAGGCGTTGGCGCAACAGGTTCGTGAAGGACTCGCGAAAGAATCCGCGGCAGTACTGGCCCAAACAGGGATGAAACCGGGTTTGGCCACGATCTTGGTGGGTGACGATCCCGCCTCGCATCTCTATGTCAAAAGCAAACAAAAGGCCTGCGATGCAGCGGGAATCTATATCGACGATTCGAAGTTACCTGCCAGCACGACTCAGGCCGACCTGTTGTCCCTGATCGCCCAGAAGAATGCCGATCCAAAGATCCACGGCATTCTGGTGCAGCTGCCGCTGCCCAAACATATCGACAGCAAGGTTGTTCTAGATGCGGTGTCCGCTCAAAAGGATGCCGACGGGTTTCACCCGTACAACTTCGGTCGGCTCGTCGAGGGGAGCCCCATTTTTGAGGCCTGCACGCCGAAGGGGGTCATTAAAATGATCGAATCGACCGGCGTGTCGATCGAAGGCAAGCGTGCGGTGGTGCTCGGTCGTAGCAACATTGTCGGGAAACCCCTTGCCCTCATGTTGCTCCACCGCAATGCCACCGTCACGATTTGCCACTCCAAGACAAAAGACCTGCCGGCCGTCTGCCGGGAGGCGGAATTGCTGCTCGTGGCGATTGGAAAAGCCAAATTTGTGACGGCCGATATGGTGCGCGAAGGCGCGGTCGTGATCGATGTAGGCACCAACCGCCTGCCGGACGGCAAGGTGGTAGGCGATGTCGATTTCGAGTCGGTCAGCCAGAAGGCCGGGTGGATCAGCCCGGTTCCCGGCGGCGTCGGGCCGATGACGATTGCGATGTTGCTCGACAATACGGTTGAATCTGCTAAGCGAATGGCAGGGATGAAGTAACAGCGGTCAGGCGGCATCCTCCTGGTGCTCGCACAACGCGCGGCCTAGGAAGGCCCTCGTTGGATGCGCGCAGTCAGGAGCACGCCGCCTGACCGCTGCACATCATAGGGGGTGTGGAAAGGATGGACATGAATAGGAGACGCGCATGAGCCGGGAGCCTCGCCGACTCAAAGACATATTGGCGCAGGGACAATTTGCCGTGACGGTGGAATACAACCCGCCGAAGGGCACGAACCTGACCCATGTGGTCGAAAGTGCCAAGGCGCTCGTCGGGCGCGTGCATGGGGTGAATGTCACCGACAATACGGCGGCGATCGTGCGCGCCGGGTCCTTGCCGGTCTGCCGGGTGTTGTATGAACTAGGGCATGACCCGGTGATGCAGCTGACCTGTCGGGACCGTAATCGTATCGCGATGCAATCCGACCTCATGGGTGCGCACATCCTGGGCATCCGGAATATCCTCTGTCTGACCGGGGACTATCCCACCGTAGGCGACCATAAAGAAGCGAAGCCGGTGTACGACCTGGATTCTGTTCAGGTCATGCAGCTGGTGACGGGATTGAATAACGGGAAGGACTATGCGGGCAATAAGCTCGACGGGTCTACCGCCTTTACGATCGGCGGAGCTGTGACTCCCGAAGCCGATCCGCTCGGCCCGATGTTGGTCAAGTTCGAGGTCAAAGTGCGGGCGGGCGCGGAGTTCTTTCAAACCCAGGCGATTTATCAGCCGGAGCAGTTCAAGAAATTTATGGAGGCAGTGCGCCCATTCAAGGTCAAGGTGTTGGCCGGGATTCTCTTGTTGCGAAATGCCAAGATGGCGGAATTCATGAACGCCAACATTCCCGGCGTCTGTGTGCCGCAGGACATGATCGACGAAATGCGCGCGGCGGGGGACAAGCGGGCACTCGATGCCGGTGTGGAGATTGCCGTGCGCACCATCAAAGCCGTACGGCCGTACTGCGACGGGGTGCACATCATGGCGATCAAATCGACGGAACGGTTGCCGGAAATTCTCACGAAAGCAGAGCTGGGGTGATGACCGTCCCGGACTTGCAGAAGTGCAAGCGCGACAGGCGGAAGATCACGGTTGTCACCGCGTACGATGCGCTGTTTGCGCGCATTGTCGAACAGGCGGGCATCGGCGTGATCCTGGTGGGCGATTCCCTGGGGGTGGTGGTACAGGGCAAGTCGAATACCCTTTCCGTCACGATGGAGGAGATGTTGTACCATACCAAACTGGTGGCCGAAGCGGCTCAGCGGTCGTTGGTCATCGGCGATATGCCGTTCCTGTCTTACCAGGTCAGCCAGGAGGATGCGATTCGAAACGCCGGCCGGTTCATCCGGGCCGGAGCCCATGCCGTGAAGCTGGAAGGGGGGGCTGCGGTTGCGGACCGAGTGTCGGCGATCGTGAAGATCGGTATCCCCGTGATAGGGCACCTTGGGATGACCCCTCAATCGGTGCATCAGTACGGCGGGTATAAGGTTCAGGGGAAGGGCAAGGATCGGGCGCAGCAACTGCTTGAAGACGCGCAGGCGTTGGAAGCCGCCGGGGCCGTAGGGATCGTGCTGGAAGCGATTCCCGCGGGGGTGGCGAAGACCATGACGGAAGCGCTCACGATTCCAACGATCGGCATCGGGGCCGGCCCGCATTGCGATGGTCAGGTGCTGGTGCTGTATGACCTGCTGGGTCTCTTCGATGAGTTTGTGCCGAAGTTCGTCAAACCCTACGCGCACCTCAAGGTAGACGCGCTGCAGGCTCTCCGCCGATACAAGGATGAGGTTGAGCAGGGCACCTTCCCATCCGACTCCGAAAGTTATCACTAGCCGGTTGCCGTCCCCCCAACTTCGATCTCGGCTCGACCAATCCTTAACGACGCCGGCAGCGATGGTGCTGCTGGCTTCCCAACGCGGACTTGTCGGCCGATTTGCCTGAGTCACCTAAGGTGCGCCTCCTGACCTTAGGGGCCACCTATGGCTCAGGGACTTTGTTCACAAATGGCCGGTCGCCGCAGTATTCCAATCGAATGCGCACGCTTGGCCGGCTGTTGTCCCCCATCCACACTGTGACGTCATCGGCGAATGTGACGGTATCAAGCCCCATGTAGGATGTGGGACTATTCCGCAGGCGCAGAAGCCCGCTATGGGCAAGGTTGTGCGCGGCTGTCTCATTGCCGAGCGCGCGTTTGAGATGGGCGGCTGCGAATTGAATGAGGGCTTGGAAGTAGTTACCCGCCGTCGTTTTGCGTCCGCACGCATGCCATAACCCCTCCAACACTTCGTGCGCTTCCCACCAATAGGTGGAGTTGTAGAGATCGACCGCATACCGATAGTCTTCCGAGTTCGACCATTGGTGGTGTTCAAACGGGCGCGGGCACGGCTCCGGCTGTCCGAAGGAATGCCCCAATGGATCGCGGCGTGGATGTGGAGTCAGGCCCGGGAGGAATCGGTAGGTCGGCAGCGCCCTGCTGCTGTAGCGGGGCCAATCGACCGTGCCCGGCGGCTCACTTGCCTCCACGCGTCTCCTCGCAACGCACTTGGAAGACCTTCCGGTCCTCCAGCCGCACGGCGGTGAGCTGGCGCCCATAGACGCAGCCGCTGTCCAGTCCGAGCAGGTTCGGTGTGAGATGAAGACCCATCGCCGCCCAATGCCCGAACACAATCGTGGCGGTCGTACTTCGGCGATTCGGGACATCGAACCAGGGGTGAAATCCTTGGGGTGTGAGTGTCGGCGGACCGGAGAAGGTTGATTCCATGATCCCGTTGTCGGAGCAGGTTCGGAGTCGGGTCAACACCTTGGTGACGGTGGCAAGCCGCACCGGACCTCTCAGATCGGGCGCCCATTGTAAATGGCCGCTTGGGTGGAGGGCGCGTAGTGTGGCGCTGAATTGTTCGCCGTGGAGCGCCGTTTCGGCCTCCGTGGCCAACTGCTGAGCCTCCTCAATCGTCCAGTGCGGCAAGAGCCCCGCATGGACCAGGACGTAGGAGCCCTCCCGATAGAGTAACGGTTGCTGTCTGAGCCAGGTCGTGAGTTCGCCGCAGTCCGGGGCGTCCAGGACTTGGGTCAACGTATCGTCGCGCCGAAGGGTTGCCAGGCCGGTCGCCACGGCAATCAGGAACAGATCGTGGTTGCCGAGCACGGTGACCGCTGCCGGTCCGAGCTCACGAATATACCGCAGAACGGCGAGCGAGGACGGCCCGCGATTGACGAGATCTCCTACGAACCAGAGGCGATCCTGTGCCGGATTGAATCCAATCGTTTTGGTGAGGTGCCTGAGCGAGGCAAAGCAGCCTTGCACATCGCCGATTGCATAGGTAGCCATGGACGCGAGCAGACTAACGCGGACAACGGCCGTTCGCAAGTCGCATGCGATGAGCATAGGCCGGCTTATTACGTGCCACGTTGCTGCAATTCCGCAACCATCACGGTACAGGCTTGCTGATGAGTCTCGGTAAGCTGGGCGAGGAGTCGGGTAGCCTCGTCTAAGGAAGGTCTGATTAATTCGCGTTTGTGCTGAGCACTCTGTTTCTCGGCCGGTCAC
>JACOEL010000027.1 GCA_024998625.1 Nitrospira sp.
CGGCGAAGGTCTGTTGCGACATGGCGAGCCCCCCAAGTGGTGTGAGGCCATCCATAGCATAGACCGCAAGGAGAATAAATCAGAGCTTCCTTAGGTGAACCATTGTAATGCAAACTGAAGCGTCCGACAGGGGTATAGACCGAGGAGGTACTTTGTCTTTAGAAACTGTTACGTCATCGTACAAACCCTGATCCCGATTCCACTCGTGTTTCGGAATCCTACACAGTTGCAGTAGGGCGCGATGAGAGTGTGTTAAGTTATTGCGTGTTTAGATTATTACTCTCTATCCGTCGTTGTAGGTCATCATCAGTCGCAGGCTCGTTGGCCAAGCTGCCTCACTGCACTATTGGAAAATAAAAAAACGGGGAACCTACGCAATATCAAGCCGCTAGTAACTGACACCTGCCGAACATGTAATGCGAACGTCCCTATCAAACAGTCCTTTAACGTTTCACTTCTCGCGTCAACCAGCGTTGTTTCATGCTAGGCTGCAGCGTAGAGGACGACCTTCCATCTAAGAGGACTCATGGCCCCTGATCCTATTTTTTTCGAGATCTCGCGTATGTCTTTATCGCTGCGGTCATAGGCGGGGCCTCCGCCTATCTGCTTCGTCAACCGTTGATTCTGGGATATGTCTTCGGCGGTATTTTGATCGGCCCGTTTACCCCTGGTCCCTCTATTTCCGATGTCCATAGTTTCGAATTATTCGCCGAGATTGGCGTGATCCTTTGATGTTCTGCATTTGGGATCGAATTTTCCCTGAATGACTTGTTACGAGTCCGGTGGGTTGCCCTGCTGGGAGGGCCACTCGGCATTTTCCTCTCCATCCTCCTCGCCGTCGGCCTGGGCCATGTGGTGGGTTGGAGTTGGATGCAAAGGGTGGTGATCGGGTCGGTGGTATCCGTGGCGAGCACGATGGTTCTGGCGCGCTTGCTGCTGGACAGCGGAGACTTGCGTGCCAAGCATGGCAGGGTGATGATTGGAATTACCCTCGTGGAGGATTTGGCGGTAGTCGTGCTCACCGTCCTGCTTCCGGCGCTCGGTGCTCTGGAACCGGGCCGCTTTGCCACGATTGGAAAGGCTTTGTGGCTCGCGGTTCTCATTCTGGTTCCCTTCGCGTATCTCGCGGCGAAAGCCATTCCGCCGTTGTTGACACGCATTGCGAAGACACAAAATGCCGAACTCTTTCTGCTGGTAGCTCTGTCTATAGGAATCGGAACGGCAGCCGTCACGCAGCTGGCCGGGTTGTCCCTGGCGCTCGGCGCGTTTCTGGCAGGATTGATCATCAGCGGCTCAGAGTATGGGCACGAAACCTTAGCCCGGCTCCTTTCACTACGTGACGCGTTCGTGGCCCTTTTTTTCGTGACGATCGGTGTCCTCATCGATCCGCGCGTGGTGTGGGCCAATCTCCCGTTGCTCGGCCTCATGCTCGGATTGATTATCGTGGGGAAATTCGTCATTTGGACGCTGGTCGTGAGGTTGTTTCGTTATGCCTGGGGTACGGCCCTGCTCGTGGGTGTCGGTCTCACGCAGATTGGCGAGTTTTCTTTCGTGTTGGTTCAGGTCGCCAAAACGGCAGGCCATGTGAGCGAGGATGTGTACAATACCACTCTGGCCGCTTCACTATTGAGTATTCTCCTCAACGCGCCCCTCGTTCGATATGCGCCTGGATGGATCGCTACATTGCATTTTAAAATGGGACCAGCTTCCTTGCCGATTCAAGGTGGGGTTCCTGACGACCAAGCCGGACATGTGGTGCTGTGTGGTTTCGGTCGCATGGGCAGCACGGGGTGGGGCTCGCCCTCGATCATTTTGAGCTTCCGTACACCGTGATTGAGCGCGACCCGGACATTGTCCGACAGTTGCGCCGACGCGGAATTTCCTGCGTCTACGGGGACGCCTCGCAAACGGAGCTGTTGAAAGCGGCCGGCGCCCAACATGCGGCGCTGGTAATCGTTGCGCTTCCCGTGATTCACGAGGCGTCGCTTACCGTTCGACGATTCCGGGGGCTGAACGAAGAAATCCCTCTTCTCGCTCGAGCGCATGGCTTTAGGGAGGCTGAGGACCTGAAGGACGTGGGAGCAACGGAAGTCATCCTGCCTGAGGTCGAGGGTGCACATACCTTGATTCGCCACGCCTTCCAGGCCTTGAAGGTCTCGAAGCCGAGCATCCTCGATTATCTGAAGTCCTGCCAAGCTTTCCGATCGTCTAGCGCGGAAACTGACTCACGGAATTTGGAGGCCGGGAAGGCTGGCAGTGGGCGAAGTGTGTGAACGTCTGAATCAGCTGCGGCGTCATCCAACATCTTACTGCGATGCGGCGGTTCGAACCAGCCCGACGCCTCCATACCGAGCTTGCTCGACCCCGCGCTTCAAATGTGCGCGGAGATATCCAATACCTTTCGTGAATCTGATTCACTTCTCGCGTATCGGCAGCCAAACAAAGTTCGCCCCGTCCGCGGCCACGGCGCTGGCTCTTGGGGACGGAACAGCCCCCACGTATTGCTTTCTGGCTGCCTCACTTGGTGTATCCGCCTATTTTTACAAGGTCTCCTATGGCCGCACCTCGGCGATCCTTCGTTCCTGTTCTTTCAGTTTCCGACTCGCGGCAAGGGTATCCGGCTCCAACAGGCCATGGAGAATTTCCTGTCTCAATTGAATAAACAACGGACTTTGCCGGGTCGAGGCAGGTTGACCGCCTTGTAGCAGTGTGAGCCAGCGGGTGCTGGAGGCGGCATACCGGCCGTTCGGCGAGGTGGTGCGCAATTCTTGAAAGGCATTGATCGCATCTTCGCGGTTTTCGAATAACGCGACCAATCCTCTGGTGTACGTCACCTCTTCGCAGGTGGCGTACTGCTGGCAGTTTGCCCTCCGCGATTCCTGGGTGCGGCTTACGACCCGCAATGCTTCTCGTTCTTGTACGTCGGTCTCAAAAAAGGCGCTGCTCGGCAGCGTGACAAACGGCCCAGTGCCGGCACAACCCAAACCGCTGACGATGAGCAGTACCAAGAGGAAACTATGGGCAGTCATTCTTATTTCCATCAAACACCTCCAGGTAGTAACAGGGGAAAAATCTTGTGTATATATGCGGTTCTGTCGGTGGTCGCCGGATAACCTGTCTACACTCTGTTCTGTGCTGTTAGGCCGGGGAGGCCAGGCATTCGATGTGAAGCAGTCTAAGACTTTTCCCTGCGTGTCAGGGCTGTAGGTCTCAGATTGCCCGTTGATCTCTAGCAGGATGCGGAAAAAGTCCGCCAGCGGCGTTCTCGCATCGCTCAGAGGCTCACCGTACAGCACAAGTACGATTCGCCTATTCGCTCGCTGCGGCCTTGCTGGACGGCCTTTTTGCGCATCCTGCGGGCTATTCCAATACCAGCCCCATACAGGCGCTTATCGCGGCGCATCGCGCAATAATCGAGTTTTTCCGCAGTCTGCTAAGGAAAGACTCGATCCAAAGGAGGCTTAATTCGCCAGGGTGAGAACATGACAGTTGCGGCGCGTAGCCATTGCCTGATTTCTAGTGGGAGCGTCAGCACAGGGAAGCCGCCTTTCGAGCGTTGTCGGCGGTGGCAGGCCGCAAGCAAAGGAGTGTGGAGTATGGAGGGATAGCCATGTATGACATTACGCCTTCTGTTCAGCAATAGCAAAGGCCGGGAGTGGGCCTGAGGCGGTCGATGGTGCGTGGTACTGTGGGGCCGCGCAGTGGAATCATGCTGTCATGTGGAGGGCTTTCGAGAGCGTTGTTCCGTGGGGTAAGGCGCGCTAGCTCTATCGTCCGAAATGGTAGGCGATGCCGAACATGAAGAGGTTGGCGCGATAGTCGGCGGTGACGTTGCTGCGGTTGAAGGTAAACTGGGCGAAGTTGTATTTGTACTCGACGAAGGGGGCGATTGAATCGGTCATATAGTAGCGGATACCGGCCAACACGTTGAAGCTTGGGGCAAAGGAGGCTTCCGGGCGGAACCCCCCGCTGGAAATATTGCCAACATTGAGGCCGATGCCTAGACCGGCATAGGGTTCCACCTTGTACTGATAGCCGGTCACCCGAACCAATGCATTAAACGCCAGCGAGTGCACCATCAAATCGGCACCGGGGATTGTGCCCGACAGTCGAGGGTTGCTGGAGGTCGGTAAGGTCTGTTGTTTGATGCCGGGTGTGGAACGGTACGCGTCCACCTCAAGCCCGAACCAGTTGTAGCCGCGATCGTTAAAGTAATGGCCGATCTTGCCTCCGTAAAACAGGTCTTTTTGGAGGGACACTTTTCCGGCATCGGTCGTGTCGAAGGTGGGGGCGTTCATGCCAATTCCTGCCGCGACATAGGTTTCCGCAGAGGCATGCGTGGGAAGGCATAACAGCACCAAGAGCAGAAAACCGACCGACCAGCGAAGCATCATCCCTCCTCTCACCAACAGGATATGGCCTAAACGGCATTCAGGTTGCTACTCTAACGGGCTTGCTGCGAGGTGGCAAGCGAGAAGTGTATCCGAGCCTGCCTCGTTAAAACCGTCAATGGTCAGCTGGAAGCCGCGTCATGCGTCAGTTGTCAATCGTCGGACATGCATATGAGAATCGGACCACGTTTGACGATTGACGTATGACGCATGTCAGCACTGCGTCTCTCCCCGGTGTAACAGTGTCGGACGCTGACAGAATCCACGCCAGGGCGATTGATCCCAGGACCAATTCAACAGCGCATATTCGGTATGGGTCATATGACGCTCGATCATCCGTCCGAAACCGCCAATTCGCAACGAGAAGCCGGCGGGCAGAACGAAATCCCTCAGCAGGCCAAATTCAGTAAAGTCGCCTGCATAGTAGGCCGGGTCGCCTCGCTCCGTCACAAAATGCTCGCCACGCCAAATCGTGAGATAGGGGCGCCAGCCATCAAGATTCAGCCCTGCGGTTAATTGATAGCCCCGGCCACGCACGATCGGCGAGCCGCTTTGCGTCGGCTCGTTTTGGCTGTTGAGGTAGAGGGCCATTACATCGATCTCTCGGAACCAGGACAACCGCGACCAATACTGCCTGGGCTGGAAGGTGAATTGAGGGCCGAAGGCGGTCAGAAAGTTGTTCCCTGCAGGGCGATCGCGAGGAATGCCCGGCCCGAAAAAGGTCCTCGATTCAGAGTACTGCGCACCGCCGGAATGGAACCAATAGACCTGGCCGTTGAAGGAGAAGTGCCCGGCCGATACCCGACCCGCGTAGCCCACATCAAAGCGTTCTGCTTTTTGAAAAGTTTCCAACTGGCTCCAATTGATAAAGAGATCCTGCTGGTAGTGTTCGCGGTTCACCAGGAGTTGGAATCCCTGTTCGATCGGACGAGCGAACAACATGGCGTCATTGAACAGGGCATCCACGAACGGGTGGTTGCGGTGGAGCGTACCGGCCACCAGGCGGACAGCTGGAACCATTTCATATTGCGCGGAGAGAATCGGCTGCACGGTGTGAAACCGTTGGGTCTCGCCAACCGGCAGACCGGCGAACAGGCCGGCGTCGAGTGTCAGCTGCGGGCTGACCCGGTATTGAAGCACCGGAGAAAGATATTGGCCGGCAAAGGTTTGATTCGAGACAGGGGCTCCACCGATCTGTCGCACGCCGGGATAGGCAATAGTGTAGACGTAGGTCAGCGCGTCGAGTTTGGCGCGGAACCGGCGCTCCGATTCGGGCTCTTGCCGGTCGCCGAATGGCCGTGAGAGAGAAGTCCATACGTCACCGATCAGGTCTGCGTGGTTCGTATCCCAATTCCAATTGAAGACCAGATATTCCTGGTTCACCCACTTGAAGGTGTCCCGCGTCATATAGTTGAGCCCGTCTTCGGTAAAGAAGGCCCGGATGCGCCGCACTTGCGCTCCAAATTCGATGGAGGCACGATCTCCCAGCCGAACGATTCTGGAGAGGCCAAATTCCGGGAAATTGCTTGCCCTGAATTCCGGATCGCCCTGCTGACTGAGAAAGTTTCGGCCTTTCCAAAAGGAGAGATAGGGGCGCCATCCGGCCAGATCGAGCCAGGCTTGGAGCTCATATCCCCGTCCACGAGTGGCCTCAGAGCCGGCATCGGTCTGGTTATAACTCGTCAAGTAGGTGAAGCGGATTCCGAGTTGATTCCACCAGCCGGCTGAGCGAAGAAAACGGGAGGGCTCCAATATCAGCTCAGGCCCCACAGCAACAACCAGGTTGTCGCCTGTCTGGAATGACCGATCGAGCTTGAAGAGGGCCTGCCCGTTGCGCACCCAATGGGCCTGGCCGTTGAAGCGCAAGGGGCCAAACTTCAATTGCCCGGCATAACCGACGTCGAATCGGTTCGGTGCCGAACCACGAAAGGCCTGTTCCCAGTTGATAAACAGGTCTTGCCGATAGAACTCGGAATCCACTAGCATTTGAGCCCCTTGCTCGATCGGCCGGAGGAAGCGATTGCCGCTGTAAAAGACGGCATTGTGAAAGTCTCGATGTGGCACCTGCAGGGTCCCAATCACGGCGCTGATCTGCTCGATCGGCTGATAGGTCAACCGCATAATGGGTCGGACTTGGGAGACTTCGCGATCATGTCCGAACGGGATATTGGCAAAGACGCCGATCTCGGCTCCGAGCTTAGGGAGCAAGCGCTTATGGAGCGTGGCGTTCACCAGATTGCCGATCAGGGTCGTATCCCGGCCCAATCCGTTGGTAAAGGTATTGTCCTCCAGGCCTTGTTTCTCCAGATTGAGCAGGAAAGTCGTCGTCGAGAAGCGTATGTCGACCAGATGAGATGGGGCCGCATCCTCGGCGAATGCCGCGAGAGGCATAGTCAATAGTACGGCGAGAAATAAGGAAAGGCTTTGGCCGAGAGAGTGTTGTTGAGGCAAGTGGTGGGGTTTGGATTTCACAGGTGGGGTCAGATGATATGAAGAGCGCGCGAGCCAGGTCAACATGTGAGGCTGGAGCAACCCTCATGTGAGGGGCAGATCCTGAGGCGTAGATCAGTCGATGCTGAGAGTTAGTAAATCATTGAGGAAGAATTTTTCGTGGGCCTTGAACGGAGCCATCTTCTATGTGCTTTCTCAGTGGGCTCTCCTCATCATTCTTGCCAAACTGGGCGGCCCCACGGTAGTCGGTCGGTATACACTAGGCTTGGCTATCACAGCGCCCATCATTCTTCTTTCTAACCTCCAACTTCGGACACTCCTGGCGAGCGATGTACAGGAAATATTTCCCTTCTCAGTCTACGCCATTGTGCGATTGCTTACGAGCCTAGGAGCACTCCTTCTGATCTGTGGGCTCGCTGCCTACCTGGATTTCACAATCGACCAAACTCTTATCATATGCCTGATTGGTCTCGCGAAGGTCATTGAGAGTGGGTCTGACATTGCCTACGGGCTAATGCAAAAGCACGAAAGAATGGACCTGGTCGGTCTTTCTAAGGGCATACGAGGTGTTTTGACGGCGGGAGCGGTTGGTGGGATTTTTTACGGGACAAATTCACTCATTGCGGGGGTTGGAGGGGTGATCGCAGTATGGTTCATGGTGTTCGTACTGTTCGATTGCCGTCACCTGCAAAGATTCTTCGAGAATTCACCAAATTACATGGCATGGGCCGACATTCCCCTGGCTAGCCTAGGATCCAAGATGTTGAGTTTGTGCAAACTCTCGCTCCCCCTTGGGATTGTTTCAATGGTGATGTCCTATAACACAGCTATGCCTCGATACCTCTTGGATATATATCACGGAGAGGCGGCGCTAGGGTACTTCTCAGCGATTGCGTGCTTCACTGTCGCTTGTACGATAGTGCCGGAAGCATTTGGCCAAGCGGCTCTTCCGAGGTTGGCGAAATATCACGTTACCTCATTGGAAAGTTATTGGCAGTTGATGGGCAAGTTGATGCTCGTGGCGTTCTCATTAGGAATAGCGGGTGTAGTCGTCTCCTCACTCGGAGGTTCCGAGATCTTACGTATTGTCTACAGGGAAGAGTTTGGTCGCTTTTCTGATATTCTAGTCCTGATCATGATCCTCGGTGCCGCTGAATCCATCTGTTCAGTCTTGGGCACCGGGCTGACCGCTGCCAGAAGGTTAGCAGCGCAGTTGCCGGTTCTGGTAGGGACGTTGATCGTCACGACGGTGAGCGGTTGGTGGCTGATACCTCGTCACGCCATGGAGGGAGCGGTGCTAGCTGCGATAACGGGCATGGTCGCATGGGGGGCGGCGTACTATTGGATCCTTAGAATTCCTCGCGATGTTTCATCACCAGGTTAGCATGTCCATTGTGAACACGCTTTAAAATGACTTCACACGTTGCGGCAGGAAAACAACGCTTTTCCGTATCTGCTCTTGGTTTGTACCGAATGCATGTGGCTAATACAGCCATGCGCTGGAGTGTGATGCTCATTGGCATCGCCATCTCCGGCGTTCTCGTCACAGTGAGCACAGAGCTTCACCACTGGATACTGGGTCTGGTACTGCTGACCGCAACGTCTATGGTGGTGGTGAGACTTGATCTCTTCCATCCCTTCACATGGTTCAGTCCGTTCTTCTTCCTCTACTCCGCATCCGTGCCGATCTTAGTTTGGCTCGAAATCAAGGAAGACATCGGAAGCTTACATGAAACGATATTTTTGGAATGGATTGCGCTCGCGGTGTTTATGCTTGTGGTTGGTCCCCGGCAGAGGGAGCCGCGCTTCGAAGGGAAAATCAGCGTAGATGCGAGAATCACCGCATGGCTGCTGTCGACCATCTCGCTAGCTGTGTCCGGCATTTATCTCTGGCATATATGGCACGCTAATCTTACCTCAAAGTATGAGATTGCCTTGTCCACCTCCATCCTCGCGAAACTCGACCCTGCGTTCTCTGTTTTTGCCATCGCGTATGCCGTCCTCGTTGCCGGCGCATTTCAGCGTCAGCGATTCCCTTGGGCGCTCATTTCGTTTGCTATCGGGTGGAACGCTCTGTCGTTCCTTTTCAGCGGGGAACGAGACTTGGTGTTTCGAATCCTCTGGGTCACGATCTTTCTCTATCACGCACTGTATCGGGAGATTCCGAGATGGGTCCTCGCGATTCTTGCAACCAGTGCTATCGTGCTGGTGCCGATTATGGAAGACCTTAAAAATGTGCTTCTGAAAGAGACGGAGACGGCCGTGATGGTAAACGCGATGGCCGTACGAGTACTGAACGATGAATTTCTTACGGCTTCTGAAAATCTGCAATACTACCTGAGTCGAGCAACGTTTGAGCCGTTCTTCCTGGGCGAAACGCTTCTGTGGGATATCAAGCGGGCTCTCCTTCCATGGTTCATGGCGCAAGAGGGGCCTGATCCGCAGCGGTATTTCAACGTCATGTTCTTTCCCGACATCGTGGAGCGTGGTGGGGGAAAAGGATTTACCCTGGTAGGGGAAGGGTACATGAACTTTGGCTGGATCGGCGTTGTGTTGTGGTTTGCATTGCTGGGGTGGTTTGTCAGGGCCTTGTATGTAAAGGCCTTGAACGGGGAAATGTGGTTTCTTATGTACGTTGTCAGCATGCCGCTCATCGTGTACATCATACGAGCGGATTTTTCGAACCTCCTCGCTCAATTTGTGAAACACATCGCTTTCCCCATGCTGGTTATTGTGTTGGGACAAGAGATATTGTGCAGAAAGCAGCCTAAGGCGTGATCCGTATCACCATTATGTTTAGCCGTGGAGGCTTGGGTTGGCGACACAGGTGCGTCCTTCCACGATAGACTCGCTCGCGTGACTCTTTCGGCGCGTGAATGATCGCTGTAACTATTCTTGTTGAGCAACGCTATCTGAGAACTCCTGACGGGTCTATTTGGGGCCCACAGCTGGGGTATTCCTTCTGGCGTAACTACCTGTCAGTTTTCGATTGCGTGCGCGTGGTCGCGCGCGTGCTCGATGTTCCGAGCGTCTCGGATCAGTGGGTGCGTGCCGACGGGGACAGAGTTTCGTTTGTGTGCATTCCTTACTACGTTGGGCCTTGGGAATACCTTGCGAAGAGACGCAAGGTCAAACAGGCGCTATTGGCCGCGCTTGGACGACCAGATGCCCTGATTATGAGGCTGGATTCCCAGCTCGCCGCAGTGGCGTATTCTCTTCTGAGACAGCATCACCGGCCGTATGGGGTCGAGGTTGTGACGGATCCTTATGACGTGTTTGCGCCGGGTTCCGGACACGTCTTGCGTCCAGTATTTCGGTTGAAATTCGCATGGCAGTTAAAGCAGCAGTGTGCTGGAGCCTGTGCCGCAGCCTATGTAACTCGCATTGCGCTCCAAGAACGATATCCCCCCTCTCGCGAGGTCTTCTCCACTTGGTATTCAAGCGTGGAATTACCAGAGGAAAGATTCACCGTAGCTCCTCGAACAAGATTTGGAAGGGAGGGGGCCTTTAGGATCATAACTGTCGGCAGCATGGAGGATTTTAGGAAAGGTCAGGATATACTGCTGGATGCTATGGCAAGTTGTGTGTCGAATGGGCTTGATGTCCGGCTTTCCGTAGTTGGTAGTGGCCGTATCCAGGGATCTTTGGAAGCAAGAGCGAGGGATTTAGGTCTGAAGTTGCTGGTGAATTTCACGGGGCAATTGTCGCCGGAACGGGTTGTTGCGGAACTTGACCGGTCCGACCTCTTTGTTTTGGCCTCGCGAGGGGAAGGGTTGCCGCGGGCGTTGTTGGAGGGAATGGCACGTGGTTTACCGGCGATCGGTTCCCATGTCGGTGGCTTTCCAGAGGTGTTGCCCGCATCTGACTTGGTCCGGCCAGGAGATGTCGCCGCCCTCGCAAATAAGCTCTGGGACATATTTCTGGATGTTGGCCGAATGAGAGATATGTCGGCACGAAATCTCGTGAAGGCTCGAGAATACCATCAGGAAGTTCTCTGCAAGCGAAGGGTTGAATTCTATCGTGCGATCAGGCAGCGGACGGAAGCCTGGCTCGTGAAGGCCTAGGATAGCCTCAGCACTGAACTGTCCGCATGGCAAACATGCGCATTGTGTTAATTACGAATGATGATTTTTCCATGTGGCATTTCTGGAGGGGACTCATCCGCACTCTGAAAGCTCGGTCTGTCGACGTGCTCGTCGTGACTCCAGACGGTCCCTTTGTTCCTGCGCTTCTTGGAATTGGAGCGCGACATCGGGCTGTCAGATTGAAGCGGTTCATGAGTCCCTGGAGTGACATGTGGTTTTGTGTCGGGTTGTATCGTCTTTTCAAGGCTGAACAAGTCGATCTTGTATGCAACATCACCGTGAAGCCCAACGTGTATGGTGCCATCGTGGGGAAATTGGCCGGGGTGCAGAGAATCGTGGGCATGGTCGAAGGGCTGGGGTATGGCTTTAACGAAGGCCGGGCATGGCAGGGGAAAGTGAGGGTTGGTGCCGTAAAGATGCTCTATGGGCTAGCAGGTCGTCTATCAGACCGAATGGGATTTGCCAATCCAGATGACTGCGCCACGTTCCTCTCACTGGGTCTCATTTCGAAGCGGAAGGCAGTCGTTTTTCGAAGCATGATCGGGATAAATACCCAAGAGTTCTGCCGAAGCAGCACGGAAAATGTCGGCGACCACAATACCGTCCATACCAGGCCCCTTTCCATCGTCATGGTTGTTGCTCGCGTGGTATCGAGTAAGGGCGTTCACGAATTTGTGCAAGCAAGTCAGATAGCAAAGGGTTGGTCCAGGAAAGTGCAGTTCAGGCTGGTTGGCCCTCTTGATCCAGAGGCTGAGGATGCGATTGACGAAGCTTACCTTAGGGCAATGGTGTGTGAGACATTTCAGTGGGTCGGATTTACCAACGATATTCGTAGCGTATGGGATTCCGCTGATATCGCTGTATTGCCATCCTATTATCGGGAAGGGGTCCCGCGTAGCCTGTTGGAAGCTATGGCGATGGGCACCCCGATAGTGACAACGGACAACGTCGGATGCAGAGAGGTCGTGGAGGAGGGGAAAAATGGCTTCCTGGTTCAGCCGCGAGACTCCGCCGGGCTTGCGGCTGCGATCGAGAAATTGGTATCGGATGATGAGCGGAGGAGGCTGTTCGGCGAACGATCTCGACAGAAGGCTGTGGCTGAGTTTGATGAAGTGGCGATCATTAAGAGGATCATGACGGAGCTCTATCAAATTGAGCCATGAACGCAGGTGCGGCATGCAATAACTTGCCACTCTACCCACTCGAGCACTTGAAGCCGAGCAGCCTTGGCGTACATACTAAACGGATTTTGAGATAGTGAAACGCGCGTCATCCGGCGATAGGTTAGCGTCGGCGAGGTGAGGAAAGTCTCTCTAGGGATCAGCAATGCGGGCCTATTAATGAAGCGATGTTTTGATTTTCTGTGGGCACTGCTTGGGTTGATGCTGATGTGGCCTGCATTACTCGTGTTTGGGCTATTCGTTAAGATCGAGGATCATGGTCCGGTCTTCTACCGTGGGGAGCGCGTCGGCCTGGGCGGCAGACCCTTCCGAATTCTCAAATTTCGCACAATGCGGCCAGATGCCGAACGAAATGGCGTGAGCTCGACCGCGAACGATGACCCGCGGGTGACTCGTATCGGCACCGTGCTGCGCCGCTACAAACTGGATGAGCTGCCGCAGCTCTGGAATGTGTTGTGTGGCGAAATGAGCATGGTCGGACCGCGACCCGAGGTGCAACGGTTTGTGGATTTGTATACCGAAGAAGAAAAGGCGATTCTCAACGTGCGACCGGGTCTGACCGATTGGGCCAGCTTATGGAACATCGATGAGGGGGCTATTCTTGAGGGAAGCGTCGATCCTGACCAGGCCTATTGTGAGCTGATCAGACCGAGAAAGCTTCGTCTTCAACTCGCCTATGTGCGACAGGCCGGTTTCTGGACAGATCTCGGTATCCTGTGTCAGACCGTTGGGGCGGTTCTCTTCCGTATGAAACTTCGCGAGGCACGGGCACTGGAGTTGGGGGCATGAACTGTCAGAAAAGCGGGGCGATCTCGTGCTCGCGTGAACAATTGATGTCGTTTCTCTATGGCATGCAGCGTATCCGTCTTGTCGAGGAACGCATCGGGGAACTCGTCGCGAGCCGGGAGGTCCGGACACCTTGTCACCTCTCGATCGGACAGGAAGCCATTCCCGTTGGTGTCTGCGCGGCGCTCAATGAGGATGATACGGTCTGGGGCGGCCATCGTTCGCACGGCCATTATCTGGCGAAGGGTGGAGATCTCAACGCGATGATGGCGGAGATTTTTGGGAAAGCGACTGGTTGCGCTCGCGGGCGTGGCGGGTCGATGCACCTGGTGGCTCCGGCACAGGGTATTTTCGGGACCGTTCCATTGGTCGCGGCCACTATTCCGTTGGCGGTGGGGGCTGCGCTTTCGGGCAAGCTGCGTGGGACTCATCAGGTCGCAGTGGCATTTTTCGGCGATGGGGCAACCGACGAGGGGCATTTCCACGAATCGCTCAATCTGGCGGCACTCTATCGTCTGCCGGTTCTGTTCGTCTGTGAAAACAATCTGTACTCCACGCATCTGACGTTGAAGGAGCGGCGAGTGAAGGACAATATCGTGGAGAGTGCGGCTCTCCATGGGCTGGCTGGTGTGACGGTGGATGGCAACGACGTGACGGCTGTCTATCAGGCCGCGCAACAGGCCGTGCACCGTGCCAGGATCGGGGAGGGGCCAACCTTGCTGGAGTGCCGGACCTATCGATGGCGCGGGCATGTTGGGCCGGCAGCAGATCTCGAGGTTGGGGCGGATCGGCGGCGTGAGTTGGATGAGTGGCAGCGCCATGATCCAATCGCGCAGTGCCGGGCGTTGCTCAGTACCCGCGGGGTGTCCTCCGACTCGGTGGATAGCGTCGCTGCGAAGGTGCGGGAGGAGATTGAGGCGGCCGTGAGGTTTGCGCGCCAATCGCCCGACCCGGATGAGAGCGAATTGCTGCAGCACGTATATGCCGCACGGAGAGGGTGCTAGGCGCATGCGCATCTTGACCTACGCGCAAGCCATCCGTGAGGCCCATGCGCAACTCCTTGCGGAAGATCCGCGCGTGTTTCTCATCGGACAAGGTGTCCGGAATCCCTGGTATGCGGGAACGAGCCTGCAGGATCTCGACAAAGAGTTCGGTCGGGACCGCGTGATTGATTCCCCGGTGTCTGAGAATGCCACGACTGGGGCGGCGATTGGGGCGGCGATCACGGGCATGCGCCCCATCCTCTTTCATCCCCGCATGGATTTTATGTTATTAGCGGCGGATCCCATCATGAACCAGGCGGCGAATTGGTCCTATCTATTCGCCGGTCAGGTTGCGGTGCCGGTCGTGATACGCGCCGTCATCAATCGGGGAGGCGAGCAGGGGGCTCAACATTCTCAGGCTGTTCAGGCGCTGTTTGCGCATGTGCCCGGGCTCAAGGTGGTGATGCCCGCCACCGCCTATGACGCCAAAGGTCTGCTCATCGCGGCGGTTCGTGATGGGAATCCGGTACTCTACATCGACGACCGCTGGCTGTATGAACTCGAGGAGGACGTGCCGGAAGGCCTCTACGAAGTGCCGATCGGGTCGGCTGCGATTCGTCGGAGCGGGAGAGATGTGACGGTGGTGGCCACATCATACATGGCGGCTGAAGCGGTCAAGGCGGTCGCAACGCTGGCTCAGCGGGGCATCGACGTGGAGTTGATCGATCTGCGTTCGATCAAACCCTGGGATCGCAATCTCGTGTATTCTTCAGTGGGAAAAACCGGCCGCTTGGTGGTTGCCGACGCGGCCTGGATGAGCGGCGGAGTCGCGGCGGAAATCGCCGCCTCGGTGGCCGGAGAGATCTTTCACGCTCTGAAGGCGCCGATCGCTCGCGTCTGCTTGCCGGACGCGCCGGCTCCCACGTCCGCCGTTCTTGAGCAAGCCTACTATGTCGGCGCGGAGGACATTGTGGCCAGCGTGGAAAAGGTACTGCTGTAGGGGGTCCGTTCTTTCTTATGGCCTATCGCGTTCCCTTCATCGACCCCCGCAGTCACTACGCGAAGCTCAAACCTGAGATCGATCGGGCCATCATTGAATGCCTGGCGAACGGCGATCTGGTCAATCGGCACCAACTCAAGGATTTCGAGCGGCACCTGGCCGAATTTGTGGGCGTAAAGTACGCCGTCGGGGTCAATAGCGGTTACCATGCGCTCCTGTTCGCGCTCCTCGGGGCCGGCATTGGGCCAGGCCATGAAGTGGTGACGGTCGCCCACACATTCGTCGCGACGGTCTCGGCCATCGTCCATTGCGGGGCTCATCCCGTCCTGATCGATGTAGGGCCCGACTTCAATATGGACGTCGAGCTGATTGAGCGTGCCATCACGCCGAAGACCAAAGCCCTGTTGCCGGTCCATCTCAACGGTCGGGTCTGCGACATGGACAAGATTCTGGCACTAGCCGACAAACACGGATTGGCGGTCATTGAGGATGCGGCGCAGGCGCTCGGGGCGACGTTTGACGGGAAATGCGCCGGAAGCCAGGGGCGGGCCGGCTGCTTCAGTTTCTATCCCTTCAAGGTGCTCGGTGGATTCGGCGATGGCGGGGCCATTACGACGAACGATCCCCAGCTCGCGCGCATGGCCACTTTGCTGCGTTATAACGGCGAAGACCGGGAAACAGGTGAGTATCACTACCATGGTCAGACGGCGCTGCTGGATAATGTGCAAGCGGCGGTGCTGGACGTGAAGTTGCGGTATCTGCCCGAATGGATCGCCCACCGCCGGCGGATTGCGGAGCTCTATCGTCGCGGTCTCTCCGAGACCAGGCAATTGCGGCTTCCCCATTTCGATGAGGCCTGTTGCAACGACATCTACCAAAACTATGTGGTCCGCACGAGCGTCCGCGACCAGTTGCGCACGTATTTGAAGGAACAAGGGGTTGAGACGCTCGTCCATTGGTCGAGACCCATGTGGGAACACCGAGGGTTGGGGCTTGCTGTTCCGGATGTCCCGGAAACCCTGTCCATCTGTCGGGAGGTGCTGTCTCTTCCGATGAGCGCGGAAACTACGGAAGCGCAGGTCCATACTGCTATCGCCGCCATCCAGGCATTTTTCTCGAAGTATCCGTGACCACTCTCGACTACAGTCCCGTCACTGAAAAAGTAGGAGACTGGGTGACGCAGGAGGCGTTATCCATGCTCTATACGCGGTATCGTTTCGCCTCTGAATTCTGTCGGGGCAAGCGGATCTTGGAGGTCGCCTGCGGCCAGGGTGTCGGGTTGGGGTACCTTGCGAGGCATGCGAGGGATGCGGTCGGTGGAGATATCACCGACCAATTGCTCAACCGAGCACGCCATACCTTGCAGGGGACACTTCCCTTGCTGAGATTGGAGGCCGAGTCGTTGCCGCTTCGTACTGCATCCAGGGATGTGATTGTCTGTTTTGAGGCGCTCTACTATCTTGAACATCCCATGCGATTTTTGCAGGAGTGCCGTCGAGTTTTGGCACCGCAGGGGCTGCTCCTTCTCTGTACGGTGAACCCGGAGTGGGCGGACTTCAATCCCAGCCCGTACAGCAGGCAGTATTATTCGACGCAACAACTGTCGGCATTGCTGCAGGAAGCCGGGTTGCAAGTAGAAGTGTTCGGTGCTTTTCCTGTCACGAAGGCATCGTTTCGGGCCTCTTGCGTGTCATGGCTCAAGCGCGTCGCCGTCAGATTGAAGCTGATTCCCTCCACAATGGCCGGGAAGCGGTTTCTCAAGCGGATGTTTCTCGGACGACTGGTAACCTATCCGGATAGGTTGTGCGAAGGAATTGTTTCGTACTCCCAACCTCTGCCTCTTCCCTCCGACCGGCCCACCCGCAACCATAAAATTCTGTTCGCCGTGGGTCGATCTGTCTGATTTAGCATCTGGATCCTGCCGACCACATACCGGTGGTATCTCTTGGTCGATGGGGTCTCCATCTCCCCTGGGCATGGTCCTAGGGCTGGATTCGGCCCTCGAAGACAATGTATTCTTTCCCGCCGGAATCAGAAGCCGACTCCGCAGGGGTTGGTTCAAGCGGGATAGACGATGGCTCGTTCGCTCACTACACTCTTTGCAGTCGTACCCCGGCGGTGGGTGTTGTTCTTTGCCCACTTAGGCCTAGCCGCCCTCTCCAACTGGGTGGCCTTCTTGCTCCGCTTTGACGAAGACATTCCTGCAGGGCAGTGGGACCTGTTTGCGGCCATGCTTCCTTTGCTCCTCGTCATCCGTGCCATAACCTTTTATCCCTTCCGGCTCTATGACGGTCTCTGGCGATACACGAGCCTTTGGGACGTCCGCGACTTGGCCCTGAGCATCGGGGTGAGTACGCTTCTGTTTGCCGGGACGGTTCGATTTGGAATGGGTCTCTGGTCCTATCCGTCCTCGGTTTTCGTGATTGATGCTCTTGTCCTGCTCTGTCTGCTGACCGGTCTCCGATTGGCGCCTAGGTTGATTCATGAAACGAGGTTGTGCGGAACCAGCCGAAAGCGAGTCCTGATCGTCGGTGCCGGGGATGCCGGAGCGATGATCGTGCGAGAAATGCGCAACAATCCCAGTTATGGCTATCGTCCGATCGGCTTCATCGATGACAATCCGAAGAAAATCGGCCACCGTATCCATGGGGTAACCGTGTTGGGGAGCAGGGGTAATCTGCCCAAAATTGTTGCCGAACAGAGTCCTGACGTGGTGCTTGTCGCCATCCCCAGCGCCGCTCCCGCTGAAACTCGTGCGGTCGTGAAGGCCCTGGAGTCCTTCAATCTTCCTATTCAAACCTTGCCCAATCTTCGAGACCTGTTGCAGTGCCGTGTCGAGGTCAGCCAGATTCGCGATTTGTCCATCGAGGATTTACTGGATCGTGTACCCGTCGATCTCGACGCGGAGCCGCTCCGAAGACTGATTCGTGGCGAACGGGTTCTGGTCACCGGCGCTGGGGGATCGATCGGCTCGGAGTTGTGCCGACAAGTGGCCATGCTCTCGCCTGCTGCGTTGGTGCTGCTCGATCGCTACGAAAATGGACTGTTTGCTATTGCGAATGAACTCTCAACGGTTGGTCACACCAGTGTCGTTCCGGTCATCGGCGATATCACCGACGTTGGTCAGATGAATCGGTTGTTTGCCGAGCATCGCCCCACGCTGGTGTTTCATGCGGCGGCGCACAAACATGTACCGTTAATGGAAGGAAATTCCTGTGAGGCCGTCCTGAATAATGTCAGTGGAACCAGAATCGTCGCGGAGGCGGCCCATCGTCACGAGGTCGATCGATTCATCCTCATTTCCACGGACAAGGCCGTCAACCCCGTGAGTGTAATGGGAGCCAGCAAAGGGGTTTCCGAACTGCTGCTCCAGAATTTGAGCCGATCGTCTCGAACGATTTTTACGACGGTGCGTTTCGGAAACGTGCTGGGAAGCAATGGCAGCGTCATTCCGCTGTTTGTAGGTCAGATCAAGTCCGGAGGGCCGGTAACGATCACGGATCCCGGCATGCGTCGCTATTTCATGCTGATCGGGGAAGCGGTGCAGTTGGTGCTTCATGCAGCGTGCCTGGCGCGAGGGGGAGACCTCTTTGTGCTGGAGATGGGCGAGCAGATCAGTGTCGTGGATATGGCACGCAATCTGATTCGATTGTCCGGGCTCGTTCCGGATAAAGACATTGCCTTGACCTATCTTGGTTGCAGGCCCGGAGAGAAGCTGGTGGAGGAATTGGTGGCCTGTCATGAAACGGTGCAGCCGACGGTCGTTTCCAAAATCCTCTGTGTCTGGCCCGATCCTGCTCGCGATCTATCCCAATTGCCCGGACTGGTGACCAGATTGGAAAAGTCTGCCGCTGAGGGGAACGTCCCGAAGATGCTGGCTCTTCTCTGCAAACTGCTTCCCACGTACCGTCCGACTGCGCTCCCCGTTGTTCAGGAGACTGCCCAGGATTCCGATCGTCTCGTGCCTCAAGACTCGCTGTCGTCTCCTGCGGATATCGTGACGGTCGCCGGGCTTTCGCCGACCGGTCTGCGCAGGCGGGAATGATGTGTCGTCGCTGTGCCAGGTCGGAAGCCCTGTCGCCACTGTTGATTCTCACCACACTTCTTCCCGTTCGGATCCGGCCTGTCTTGTGAACGCCTGTCGAGGTTCATTCGGCCTCAGTCTCGGGCTGGCCCTGTGGCTGGTCTTAAGCGGGACCGCCCTGGCTTCCAGCAATCTGCCGCTTCACCACTGGGGTTATGACGCCATTGAGCGTTTGATCGCGCTGGGGGTGATCGACCGGGCCTTGATCGGTGCCAAGCCGTTCAGCCGCATGCAGGCGGCGCAATATGTGGCTCGCGCCATCGAGCGGGTCCGCGCGGATGAAGTCGAGTTGGATGGGCGTGAGGCGATCGCCGAACCGCTGCTGGAACGGTTGCTCGCGGAGTTCCGTCCGGAACTCATTCGTCTGGGAACGATACGTGCGCGCCCTGAAGACAAGACTGGCTCCCTGCGGTTCGGCGCCCGTGTCACATCGGAGTTCGATGCGTCGTCGATCGGCGGCGCTCAAACAGTCCGGTTTCGTGAGAATCGCGGCGGGGAATATTACGTCAACGGTATTCAGAATCAAACCGATGTGCGGGCCTGGGCGGAACTCAGCGAATGGGCTGCGTTGATGGTGCAACCGAAGTTCATCAGCAATCGCCATTTGCTGGGTATCGGCGCCACCAACAACAGCGACAATTTCTACCTGCGCGAGTTCAGCCTGAAGTTGAGTTACGCAAACGTTGCGCTGGAGGTCGGGCGGGGCACGCAATGGTGGGGGCCCGGTTATCACGGGTCGTTGTTGCTGACTGACCATGCCTTTCCGATGGACATGATCAAGCTGGGGACGGAACGCCCGTTTCAGTTGCCGGGAGTTCTCAGCGGACTTGGCGACTGGAAGGTGAATACGTTTCTCGGGCAGTTGGAGAGGAATCGCGATTTTTCAAGAGCTAGAGTTTTTGGCTTGCGCATCAGCTACTTGCCGGCTTCGTGGTTGGAATTCGGACTGACACGTCTCACCCAGTTCGGCGGGCGTGGGCGTGACCAGTCATTTCCCGAGACCATTGTGGACACCTACATCCATCCCGCCAATCAGGGCGCTGATAAAGATGTCAACGAACAGGCCATGGCTGATTTCCGGCTCAGGCTTCCTTCGATTCCCTATCTGATTCCGTTTCCTGCCGGCCTACAGCTCTATGGCGAGATCGGGACGGAGGATAAATGGTCCCAA
Organism: Nitrospira sp.; assembly: GCA_024998625.1. Taxonomy (GTDB): domain Bacteria; phylum Nitrospirota; class Nitrospiria; order Nitrospirales; family Nitrospiraceae; genus Nitrospira_A. The sequence goes on from JACOEL010000027.1 coordinate 20,133, forward strand.
CTTCCCGTCCCCAGCCGGGCGGCATTTCTAGGCGGCATCTACATTCCGCAGGTGTTTCAGGGCGATACGTTGGATTTACGTATCGAATACGCCGACACGGATTATGGCCGGCGCCGACATCCTGAACTGACAGAGGTTTGGTACAACAACGGGACCTATACCAGCGGCATGCGCTATCGAGGATTTCCCCTGGGTCACCACATGGGGACCGACGGCATCGATTTTTTCGTGCGCACGACCCGCTATCTGACCGACAGGGTCCAGTTGGGGGCGAATTTTAATATTCAGGAGCGGGATCGGGGCCAGCCGGTCCATGAGAAGAAACGGGAAGCGGCCGTCGATTTGACCTGGTGGTATTCCAAGGATGTGCAGTTCATGGGCGGCTATACCTTTCAGCGTTTGACGAATCCCGGGCAAATATCTGCGATCACACCATTTCAGGAGACTTTTGCGCCCGGGGTGACGGCGAAGAATCATTTGCTCTGGACGGCCGTGGCTGTCCAATTTTAGTCGTGCTGATTTCGCCCTCGTTTGACTGAGATGATGAATTTGGATTAGAACCTACAGTCGTTATCCACAGGCGTGGACTGTCTAGCCTATGTGTAAGTCATCTGAAGATCGTGTGCGTTTCGCTGGTCGTGGCGCAGCAACCCATCGCTGGGTATGCGCCGTTGTTTGGATGCTGGTCGTCGCTTGTATCCTTCCTCCTCCCCTGTTGGCTCAAACGCTGAGCAATCCCAATTTGCCGGCTCCGTCTTCCTCTAATGCTCCTTCGATCGGCAACCAGCTGTCGCCCTTTCTTCCGTTTGGAAACTATGGACTGCCTACTCCCCCTGGACAAGCCATCGTCACCAATCCGACGGCGACTCAACCGATTGTGCCTCAGCATGCTCCGTGCCCCATTCCAACGGCGCCCGACCTCTCGCCCGAGAATACGGTGCCGAATCTCAATGACTATTGGCCCATGGCGGCCAACAGTTTGCTGCCGGCATCGGTTGAGCAACGGATGCGTCAGGAAGAAGAGGAGCGCGATCGGCAGCTGGAACGACTGCAGGCAGAAAAAGAGAAGCGTGGACTGGAGCTCCAGAGCCAGGTGGAGCGGGAAAAGAAGGGTGTCTCTCAGTTACAAGGGCTTCAATCTGCGGTACAGGGCGCCGTGGGCGGCATGCAGGCACAGGCTCAAAATCAGCAGAAGCTGCAGGTTGAACGAAAGCCGTTTACTGCCGAATTGTTGAGGCATCAGGATTTTTCGGTGGAAGAGGCCTTCGCGCAATTTTCGGTGTTACAGGGGGTTAAGAGCCGGTTGAAGCAGTTCGGTTACGACTTTTTTGACGCCCATGCAGGTGGCTTCACCTCGCTGCAAGATGTACCTGTGGGGCCTGATTATGTGATCGGCCCGCAGGATTCGCTCGCCGTCCATATCTGGAATGTGCCGGATCAAAACTTCAATCGCAGTTACATCGCGCCCGTCGAGCGGGATGGGATGGTGGTGATTCCGCAAGTCGGCGCCATTCCCGTCGGCGGTCAGACGTTTTCACAGGCCGAGCGCACGATCCACGCTCGGTTGAGCATGCTCTTAAAGCGGTTTGAATTGCACGTGTCGATGGCTCGTATTCGGACGATGAAGGTCTACGTGGTCGGGGAAGTCGCGCGGCCCGGGGCCTATGAGCTGAGCGCGCTCGCCACGGCTTCGAATGCGATTTATGCCGCCTGCGGTCCGTCTCGATCGGGTTCTTTGCGGCAAATCCGCATCATGCGTGACGGGAAAACAGTCGGGCAGTTGGATCTCTACGACTTTTTGCTTCAGGGGGATCGAAGGCAGGACAATCGGCTCCAAGCCGGCGATGTGGTGCTTGTGCCGCCGTTGGGGTCGGTGGTGGCCGTCAGCGGATCGGTGAAACGGCCGGCCATTTATGAAATGAAGCCTGGTGCTCGCTTGACGGAATTGCTGACATTAGCCGGAGGGCTGACTCCGCTTTCCGATCGTCAGCGGTGCCATTTATTCCGTCAGGATCCGGCCCTGCAAGAACGCAACATGATCGACGTCGATCTGGTCCGGGCATTCGCCTCGCAGGGACAGGAGAAAAGCCGTCTTGGAGTCGAGGGCGGTGATCCGATCCTGCTGGATGGTGATTACGTTCGGATTGCGACATTACCCACGCAGGTGGTCAACGTCGTCAGTCTTGTGGGTGCGGTCAAAAGCCCGGGTCCGTACGAGTATCGGGCCGGGATGCATGTGAGGGACATTCTGAGCCCCGAACAGCTTACGGTCGATGCTTATGCCGATCGTGCCGAGATCATCCGGACCGATCCGGCAACCTATCTTACCAAGGTGATTTCATTCAGCCCCAAGGCGGTGTTCGAAGGGCAGGAGTCCGACAATCATGTGCTGAACCGGTTGGATCAGGTTGTGATCGCGAGTCAACAGAGACCACCGGCTCTTGTATTGGTCGAAGGGGAGGTGCGGCGCGCAGGCTACTTCACCATCGAGATCGGGGAGCGACTCAGTTCGGTTTTAAAACGGTCCGGGGGGTTTACGCCCAATGCGTTTCCGAATGGGATCGTTCTCGTGCGCGAGTCGGTGAAGCTTAAACAGCAGGCAGAGCTGGACCGGTTTATTGCCGCAGAACGACAGCGGTTGACGGCACAGTCCGCCGGGATTGCCGCAGGCACCGCCGGTCTGAGCGTCGTGGCTGCCGCAGGCGGGACAATGGCGGAACAGCAGGTGCTGGCGCTCCGTCTTCAGCAGCTTGAAGCCACTGCGTCACGGATCGAATTGGGGAGAGTCATTGTGAGTTTGGACTCCATTGAGCGTCTGGAAGGGACGGAAGACGATATCATTCTGGAATCTCGTGACCGAATCACGATTCCGACTCCCCCGCAAACCGTCGGCATTATCGGCTCCGTCAAAAACCCCAGTACGGTGGTGTATCGGCCGGGTTTGGATCTGAATGATTACTTGCGCCAGGCCGGAGGGGTTACGGAAGACGCCAATAAGCGCGAGATGTACGTGATGCGAGCGAACGGGACCACCGATTCCTCGTACCTCTCCGCGAAGGAAATGCGTCCGGGAGATACCATTGTGGTTCCACAAAAAATCGAGGCGCGTCCTCCGCAGTTAGCCCTGTGGCAAACGGTCGCGAGTATTATCGGCAGTCTCGCGTTGACAGCGGCGGGAATCGCGGTAGTAGGAAGATAGGAAGAAGTGAAGCGTGAAGAATCCTCGCTAACGACAATTCACGAACGACGAAATACGAGATACGCTTCACGACTAACGGCGTAAGCAAATGGATTGGCATTCAGATAGTCCTCAGGCCCTTTTGGATCCTCCTCGCCATTCAGCAGAGAGACTTGCCGCCGACAATTCCCCCAATCTGTTTGATTACTGGGACGTCCTTGTCGCGCGGCGCGCGGTGATCGCCTGGTTCTTGCTGCTGGGGACGGTCCTGTCCCTGGGGATCAGTCTCCTTCTCCCCAACATCTATGAATCAACCTCCTCGGTTCTGCCCCAGTTGGAGTCCAAGGAGGGGGGGGCCTTGGCAGCGTTGCTGACGACGACGGGCGCCGCAGGCATGGCGCAAAATCTTGGTCTTGGTTTGCCGGGGATGCCCACCACACCGACCGACGTCTTTGTGTCGATTTTGAAATCCCGCCTGATGGCTGACGAGGTCATCAAGACATTCAACTTGATGGATCGATATCGGGAAAAGACGATGGTCGATACCCGAAAAGAGCTGGAGGATCATCTGCGGATCACCGTGACCAAGGAGAAGGTGATCAAAATTGCGGTGGAGGATGAAGATCCCCAGGTGGCGGCTGATATGGCGAATTTTTATGTGACGCATCTCGATCGCTTGAACCGCACGGTGACGGTCAGCAAGGCCGGACAGAATCGCGCCTTCCTTGAACGGCGGCTGCATGAGACGATGGAGAGTATGGCCAGGGCCGAGGAGGCGCTCCGGGATTTTCAGGCGAAAAACAAGACGGTGGCTGTCGAGGCCCAGGCCAAGGTCATGATCGAAGCCGCGGCGATGATTCAAGGCCAGATCACGGCGCAGGAGGTCCAGCTCCAAGTCATGGGGAGCTATTTGTCGCCGGACAATCCTGATCTCGCGCGAATCCGCTCGAATGTCGAGGAACTCAAGAAACAGTTGGCCATCATGGGATCAGGGAAGGACGCCAAGGGTACGTTGTCGGGTGAGCGCCTCCATCCGGCCATGACGGCCGTGCCTGACTTGGCCCTGCAGTTCGGCCGCCTTTTCCGGCAAGTGAAGGTTCAGGAGACTCTCTTCACCTTGCTGACGTCGCAGCATGAGCAGGCTAAGATCGCCGAGGCACGGGACACGCCGACGGTGCAGGTGCTTGACCAGGCTGTGCCGGCCGACAAGCGGACTCGTCCGCGCATATTGCTCAACGTGGCGGTTGCCGGGGTGCTTGCATTGGTCATTGGTATCTTCCTCGCGTTTTTTCTCGACTATCGCGCGCGGGTCCGTCAGGTATCGGTGCCGACGTGAAATTGACGATTTTTCAACCGCAATGGTAGAATCCGCGCGGTTCCTCTGCTAGAAGGCCGGAAGTCTCAGTCGTACGTGACATTCACATTCACCAGAATAGGAGAGAGGGATGGCTGTTCCAGTCTCCCAGATGTATACAGTGACCAAGTACGTGTTGACCCAGAAACTCCGGGGGGTCAAACGGTATCCGCTCGTGCTCATGCTCGAGCCCCTGTTTCGTTGCAACCTCGCGTGCGCAGGGTGCGGCAAGATTCAATATCCGGATCATGTCCTGGATAAGCGGTTGACCCCGGCGCAATGTTGGGCAGCGGCGGACGAATGTGCGGCGCCCATCATCAGTATTCCGGGCGGCGAACCGTTGATCCATCCCGAGATGCCGGAGATCGTGCGCGGGCTCGTGGAGCGTCAGAAGTATGTGTATCTCTGCACGAATGCCATTCTGATGGAGCGGAAGCTCGATGAGTATCCGCCGTCGAAATTTCTGACATTCAGCGTGCACATGGACGGCCTGCGGGACGAACACGACCTGGCGGTCTGTCGGGACGGGGTCTACGATGTGGCGGTGAAGGCGATTAAGGCGGCGCTCAAGCGGGGGCATCGTGTCACGACCAACACGACGTTGTTCGACGACGCGAATCCCGAACGTGTCCGGGAGTTTTTCGATGAAATGATGGGGCTGGGCGTCGAAGGGATGATGATCTCGCCCGGATATAGCTATCAGAAAGCCCCGGATCAACAGCATTTTCTTAAGCGCAGCCGCACCACGGAATTGTTCTCTAAGATTCTGGGCAATCGGAAGCGCGGTTGGCAGTTCAACCAGTCGCCGCTGTTCTTGGAGTTTCTGATGGGCAAGCGCGAGTATCAATGCACGCCGTGGGGAAACCCCACCTACAACGTCTTCGGCTGGCAGCGCCCCTGTTATTTGCTGCAGGAGGGCTACGCGTCAAGCTTCCGGGAGTTGATGGAACAGACGAACTGGGATTCTTATGGCACCGGGCGCAATGAAAAATGCGCGGATTGCATGGTGCATTGCGGGTACGAGGCTTCGGCGGTGGAAGACACCTTCGGGTCGTTCTCCGGCTTTGCCAAGACCGTGAAGATCACCTTGTTGCCGAATGCGCGCTAGCCGGGGCGAAGACTATCGTGATTCCTGCAGCGGTGAAGCGGTTCGGTCGCTGAGCCGGCCGAACGCTTCCCGCATCACCCTCTAGACGATAAGAGATACCTATGACCGACGCGAAGTACCATGCGCCGGAGACCGGCAGCCTTGAAGGCCGGGTCTTTCGGCCGGCCTCCCTCACGGAACTGGCAGAGGCGATCGAGCTGGCATTTGATTACCGGGGAGACGTCACCGTGGAATTGAAGTCGGGGGGGCACGTGACGGGATATCTCTTCAATCGCACCGCGACGGGTGAGCAACCGACCATTGAGATCTTTCCGGCGACCAGCAGTGGCACGCTGACGATTCCATTTTCCGAGGTGGTGGCGATTGCCTTCACCGGTGAGGACACGGCCACCGGCAAATCCTGGGAAGCCTGGATCACAAAAAAGGAATCGGAACGACGGAAGGATATCGATCGTGCCGCTGCGGACGCCAAATCTCGCGGCCATCTGTGAGCGTCGCGTGGCTGACCCACCGCTCATTTTCCATTATGTGTGACCAGCGCTCTCTTCCGCGCCAGTAGCCGCAATTCATCCTCGCGAGTCCTCCATTCCCACGGCTCGTTTCATCGGTGCTCCCTCCGTTTGACTCCATCCATTTGTTGACAAAGAGGGGGGGCTATGCTAGAAGAGTCGGCCTCAAAATTGGGGCGAGTCCGTGTCGATGGGGCCTCTCATAATCAGGCTCTGGGCGGGATGTTTGTGAGGGCGAAAACCAGTCCGGCACGGGTCCTACGTATGCGATGGCGGAGCGCGATTAGCAGGAACACCGCCACGCACGTCGTACTCGCTTGGGGCCTGATGGCGACGCTGGTTGTGCCGTCGGTCCTGTTCGCGAGTCATGCTGCCGACCATCGATTTACCGTCGAAGGGTTTGTGTGCGGCAAAGACGGTCGGCCCGGTGCCAACGTTGAGGTGCTGGTCAAGGATACGCGGATCACGGTCGGTCAGACTGTGACAACAGATGGTGACGGGTACTATAAGGTCACCCTGCATCTTCATAATGATAATGTTGGCGACCCGCTGTTGGTTGAGGCCGGCGGGGAGCAAAAGAATTTTAAGATCCAGTTCGATCCGAACGATCTGGAGACGGAACGCAAGCTTCGAGTTGATTTCGGTAGCGGGTGTGAGCGCGATCTTGGTCCTCCGCAGTGGTTGTTGTACGGGCTGGGGATCGCGGCTGTTGCTATTGTGGGATGGATTGGGCTAAAGATCTCCCGCAAGCGGATGCGAGAAGAGCAACGGCGAAAGAAGGGACAGGGTAAGCGGCAGAAATAGGGCACGGTCCGTGGGGCATTGTTCCTCGCCGGATCGAATAGTAAGAAGTAGGCGGGGAAGTCCAAACGTGACCTCGTTGTATTGTGAGTCTTGACGCTTTTGCTGTGGCTGCTCGTTGCGCCGCAGGGAAGCGTCTTTTTTTTCTGTCGATGGTAATGGGTGTCGGTGCTTGAGAGGGGCCGGCATGAAGAAAGGAGCGGGAACTTTTTTATGAAACAGGCAGGCATGAAGAGATTGGCTTTGATGGTCGGCATTCTTGGTTTTGGTTTGGGTGTCACCGCTTGCGGTGGTGGTGAGGGGGGAGGTGAAGGTCCGGTGGTTCCGCCGCCGCCCGCTCCCGCCGAATATGCCGACAAGCATATGCCTGCCGGCTGGTGGACGGATCCGAAAATCATCGAAGAAGGTAAGGAGTTGTACATCGGCGGCAAGAATCCAGACGTCAATTGCGCGAGCTGTCATGGCAAGGACGGCAAGCCGGTCAAGGCGGGTGCCCGGGATTTTCGCAACGGTGATCGCATGAAGTTGTATTCGGACTCGGTCTGGTTCTGGCGTATTTCCGAGGGCGTTCCCAACACCAAGATGAAGCCCTGGAAGAGCAAGTTGTCGGAAGAGGATCGTTGGAAGATTTTGGCGTTCGAGCGCTCCTTCGGTTTGGCGGGTAAGGGCTGGGATGCCAACAAGAAGGAGTGGGTGCCTGCTGATCAGGTGAAGTAGCTCACGCCGGGTTCGGTTCGAGTCATGGGTCAATCGGTTGGAATGAGGAGGAGCGGCGAGACATCATGAAAATCTGGCAGCGCTGTTTGTTGGTTATGTTCGCGCTAGTGGCGATATTGGGAGGGGTGGCTTACGCCCAGGCTCCCAGTGCGCCCCCCGTGGAGTTCCCTTATACCGGGAACCGTACGGCGGTATGGATCGTCGCTCAACTCCACATTCTTTTTGCAGGATTCATTCTCGGGGCCCCGATTTTCGTTGTGATCTCCGAATGGTTGGGGTATCGCAAGCAGGATCCGCGCTATGACCGGCTGGCGAAAGAGGTCACCAAGGTCACGGTCATTCTCTACAGCATGACGGCATTGACGGGCGGTCTCTTTATCTTCGTGCTGCTCGCAACCTATCCGCAGTTCACAACCTGGCTCATCAATCACTTCTTCTTGATCTTTGCGGTGGTGTATCCGCTGCTGTTTATCGGCGAGACCATCGTCCTCTACATGTATTTTTATACCTGGGATGCGTGGAAGGGTGAGAAGAAGGCGCGTCATATCGCGCTGGGCGTGTTGTTGAATCTGATCGGATCGATCACGTTGTTCGTGATCGACGCTCCGACCTCCTTTATGAATACGCCAGTGAGGGCGGAAGGTATCTCGCCGGCCGAGTTTTTGGCCACCGCATCCCTGTGGGATAAGGTCTTCAACTACAGCTGGATGCCGCTCAATTTGCACCGTCTGGTGGGGAACGTCACGTTCGGTGGATTTGTGGCGGGGCTGATCGCGGCCTACATGTTCATGGGGGCCAAGAAGGACGAAGAGCGCGCGTACTACGATTGGATGGGCTTTGTCGGCAACATGATCGGAGTGGGCGCCCTGTTATTCCTTCCGTTCATGGGCTATTTGCTGGCGTATGAGCTCTGCGATTACGATGCCTCCATCTGTCCGTACATGATGGCCGACCAGCTCTCGATGTTCTTTGAGATGCAGGGCGCCATGATCGGTCTTATCTTTCTGGCCAGCAACTACTATATCTGGCTGAGCATGAAGCGGATCGAGGGTGTCGAGCGAGTCAGGATGACGGTGATCGCTCCGATCGTGATGGTATTGCTGCCGATCGTTATGACGAAGGTTCTGACCGACTATCCTGTTCCTGATGCGACCTCGCTGGCATTCCTTCTGCCGCTTTTGTTGGCGCCGGTCATTCTTGGGCGCTTTATTCCTCTAACGGTATCGTCCAGCACGGTCATCAAGGTCGGCTTCCTGATGGTCGTCGTCGGAAATGCAATCTGGATGACGCCGCATGGTTTTGTGCCCACTGGGGCCAAGCTGGTGGCGGAGTTGGAATTACCGTCCGATTGGAACTTCCTTGCACTGATGCCGGCGAAGAACTCCGCCGCGTTCACGTTGGTCTTTGTGACGGTAGTGAACTACGTCATCTATAACCGTGCGGTCTCTCAGGGGACGATTGTGTGGGGCAAGATCGATTTCGCCTCTCAGTTCGTCCTGGTCTTCCTGGCGTTCAGCGCGATTTGGACCATGGGTCTGATGGGCGCGGTGCGATCGCTGCTGCGGAAGTACTTTCATGCATACAACCTGTTGCCGGACTTCACCGCCGAGTCCTTTACGCCGACGCTTTCCTACTCGGCCTGGTGGATCACCGGTATTACCATCGTTTTTTACGCAGTCGTCAGCTTTGCCATCATCGTGACATTGCGCCCCTCGGATTCAAAGGGTCATGCACACGAGGGAAGCCCTGTTCCGGCAGGAGCTAAGTAGTCGGTCACCATACTGGAAGGGCGGTAAGCGAGGGTATTCATGGGAAACGTGATTAAGAAGCTGGTAGTGGGAATCGTGGTCGGAGGGATCCTGTTCGGTGCGACCAATGCGCTGGGTTTTCCCTTTGTTTTTCAGGCGCTCTTCTTTGGTTATGCCATGTTGGGTGCCATCGTATTCATGATTCTCGATTTTCCGACACTGAAGCCTTTCGGAGGCGTGAAAGCCGTCGGGGCCTTGCTCGTGTTCTATGCCATCCTCTCCGTGGTGTACATCGCCGGCGCATCGATGTGGCCGCAGTACGATCCCGAAGACGAGAAGGGCAAGATCGAAAAGATCTTGAAACCCAAGCGTGAGCATTACGAGGCTGGCAAAGTCGAGGTTCTATTGCAGCGCGCCAAGGCGCTCGATGAAAAGGCCAAAGAGCTGACCGCGCGGTTGCAGGCCCTAGGCGCTGCGCAGGCTCCGGCGGATCAAAAGGCCGGTGGAGAGGCTGCGCCGACGGCGACGACAGCCGCTGCGGGTGGTGATATCGCCAAGCTCGGTGAAGAGCAATGGCAGCTGCAGGAATGTTACAACTGCCACAAGTTGAACGGTGAAGGTGGGAAAAAGCGCGGTCCTGAATTGGACAATATCGGCAACCTCCTACCTGCTGCGGAAATTGCCCGGAAGATTCTCGATCCCAAGAGCTACAAGGCGGAAGGCTTTGAGCAGGAGTACGAGAAGGGGAAAATGCCCGACAAGTACAAGGACCTGATGGAGCCGAAGGATGTGGAAGCTTTGGCCGCCTGGTTGGCTGGTTACAAGAACGCTTCGGTCAACACGCCGAAGCCGATCAAGATGAAGTGAGCATCATGCAGCCGAAACTGAAATCCAAAGTTCGATGTACGGACGGTGAAGTCGGGGAGGTGCGCCGGGTCATTATGGACCCGCTCTCCCACGAAATTAGCCATATCGTGGTCGGCACAGGCGCGGCGGATTCGATCGAGCGCCAGGTCCCCATGGGGCATGTGCAAGAAGTGACCGAAGAGGTCGTGACGCTTCGCGGCACCGCGGTCGAGTACGCGACACTTCCGGCGTTTAATCGTGACGCATATGTGACCACTCATGAAGTGGAAATTGCTCATCTGGAAGAGCGCATCCATGTCACTCCGGGTGAAGTGCTGGTTCCCCTCCCGGAACTTGAGCGCAGCGTCAAGCGCCGCACTTTCTTCATGAACTTCACTCACGCCATCGGATTTCTCATTGGTCTGCCGATCGCATTTCCCGTGTTGCGATACTTGATGAAGCCGATGTATGCCCCGTTCGACAATCAATGGCTCAAGATCGGCAACTCCGGAAAAATTAAGCAGGATGACGTCGGCGTCCAGTTCAAGTACAAGCGGAAAATTAAAGAAGCCTACATGCCGGAGCAGGAAATCGACAAAAACGTCTGGGTTTTGAAGGCAACTCCCAAGGTGTTGGAGACGATCTATCAAGGCAAGGACATGGAGTTTCACGACGCGGCCGGAAAGCTTATCTGGACCAATAAGAAAGACGTGCCGTACATCGCGTATTCCGGCAAGTGTCCTCACCTGGGCTGCGGGTTCAAGTGGCGGACCCACAAAACCCTCGGGCAGGTCTTTCTGTGTCCCTGTCACTTGAGCATCTATGACGCAGCCGGCAAAGTCCTCGATGGGCCGGCTCCCCGCGCGTTGGATCCGCTCCCAATTAGAGTTACTGCAACGGGCGACATCACCATTATCGATATGGAATTCAAGGCGGGCACGAAGGCCCAGGTTCGGATTGTCTAAATGGATACGACTACGCAGCCGACGACCACTCAGCCCTCAGCCATTGAAAAAGTCTTAGCCTTTGTCGACGAGCGCGTCGGGCTGAAGACTCTACAAGCCAAAATGCTCAACGAGCCCGTCCCCGGCGGGTCACGATGGGCCTATGTATTTGGCTCCGTCCTGCTCTTTATCTTCATCATGCAGGCGGTCACTGGCATTCTGTTGATGTTCTATTACGTGCCGACCGCAGACCATGCCTATGCGAGCACCCAGTACATCATCCACTCGGTGGATTACGGTTGGTTCCTGCTGAGCTATCACTTCTGGGGCTCAACGGCAATGGTCGTGTGCGTGTTCGCTCACATGTCCCAAGTCTTTCTCTGGGGCGCCTACAAAAAACCGCGCGAACTCATCTGGTTGGTCGGTTTGGCCCTCTTCGGCATTGTCATGGGATTCGGGTTTACTGGCTATCTGTTGCCGTGGGACCAGCGGGCCTACTGGGCCACAACGGTCGGCGTTGAGATCATGGACAAAACGCCGCTCCTCGGGGATTTCATGGCGCGCTTTCTGAAGGGCGGCGCGACACCAGGCCAGATGACGCTGAGTCGCTTTTTCGTCATCCACGTCATGGTCCTTCCGGCGGCTTTGATGGGTCTGGCGGGACTCCATCTCTTCCTGTTCCGTAAAGCCGGCCCTGCCGGACCGTTCCGTGGCAGCGTGGAAGAAATTAAGGCCAAGACCGACTACTTCTTCCCCCGTCAAATCTGGAAAGACATTGTCGGGATGGTGGCGGTCTTTCTGTGCATCTGTAGCCTCGCCTTCTGGGAGCCGATTGTGCTTCTCGAAGAGGCCACGCCAGATCCAGGGGATTACCATCCGGAGCCGGAATGGTACTTCCTCTTCCTATTCCAGCTGCTGCGGCTCAAAGTATTTGCCGGCGAGTTTGGGCAGTTCCTTGGTGCTATCGCGCTGCCCGGCGCGTTCATGGCGTTGCTTGCCGCATTGCCCTTCATTGATCGTGATCCGGAACGGAATATATTCAAACGACCGATCGCCTTGATCGGATGGATTGTGGTCATGGCGAGCATTTTGATTTTCACCGTGGCGGCAATCATCAACCGCGAATTTCTGGAATAGGCGGAGGGGCTTGGGCACATGACTGGTCGAGAGACGATGTCGTCATTTAAATTGGGGCTTAGCATTCTCTGGCCGGCCTGCTGGACCGCCCTGCCGATCAAGATGGCGTTTGCCATGTTGTTTATGGCGATGGGGACGATCCATCTGGAGACGAAACTCGGCATTACCTTCCTGATGCTGCTCATGACTCCGGTCAGCGTCTTTGCATTCTTCGTGATCTCTCTAGGTGTCGGCTTCCATTTTGGAGAAGGGGCCGGACTGCCACTATTGTTCCTGCTCTGCATTCCCATCGACATTTGGTCGCTGGGCCTGGTTGCCCGAACCGTGTTTTTGGAACGCCTGCGGCTTGAGCCCCCTGCTTCATTGGGACTGGGACTGTGGGTCCGCTTCGCGGTCGCAGGGGCGATTTATCTTCCCTTCCTGTGGGTAGTGCAGGGCGGCGCGACCGATCTCGCTCGTTCAATCACGAAGTCCATTTTGGATATGGATATGCTCAAGGGGCTGCCGGTGGCTGAGCGAATCGGTCTGGAATTTACGGCCTGGGGCAGTGCGTCATTGGTGGTTCTCCTGGCGCTCACCTATGTCGGCCTTTTGATTCTTGGAAAGCTGGTTGAAGGGCGTGCTGCCGGTGCCCAACCGACTAGTGGCACTTACCAAGATCTCATCTCGCGCTGGGATATGATCCGCGTGCCCGCCGATCAAAGTTTGATGTTGACTGCCTTCACGGCCGCCGGCGCCGTATTGAGTATCCTATTCTGGGCCGTGCTTCCGGTGTCCACTCCACACCCGCACGAATGTTGTAAACCCGCGACCGAGACGGTCGTTCCGCCCTTTGATGCTCAAAAGTCGCTCTCAAAAGGAGAGAAGGCATTCAAGGACGCAGAGCTGAAGATTGCCGCGATCGAACAGCGAGCGGCAGAAGACGAAAAAGAGAAACAGAAGAGCGGTAAGGACAAAGCCGGTGTCAAGGATGGCGCTCCCAAGAGCGACGGTAAGCCTACGCAATCAACAGCCGGGAAACCGGCGGGAAGCGGCAAATGACATCATGGCGAATGACGAGGTGAGAACAATGATGAACCAGGGTCAGATCGTCACCAATCACGGGCGCCAAATCGCAGGCCGTGTGGCCCTGTTGGCCGGATGTGCGGCATTACTTGCATGGGTGGGCCTGCCGGATATGGCTCTCGCTCAGGAAGCCGCCCCTCAGGCTCCGACCGCGTATAGGGACCTTCCGTATGTAGGCAGTCGAAACCTTGTCTGGATCATCGCCCAGCTCCATTTGTTGCTCGCGGGCTTCGTGCTTGGCGTCCCGATCTTTGCCTGGTTGTGCGAAATCGTCGGTTGGAAGTCGGGCGATAAGCGCTACGACAAACTGGCGAAAGAGTTTACCAAGCTCCTGACCTCTTCATACGCCACAACCGCTCTGTTCGGCGGCATTCTGCTGTTCTTGCTGATCGGCTTCTATCCCAAGTTGATGGCCTATCTCACGGATATCTTTTTTCCCTCTTTTCTCGTCTACTGCTGTCTCTTCCTCGTGGAAACGGCCACGTTGTACCTCTACTGGTACGGTTGGGACGCGATGGCGGAGGGCAATGGCAAAAAGTTCCATATTTTCCTGGGGCTCCTGCTCAACGTCTTTGCGTTCTTCATCATGATCGTGCCGAACTCATGGGCGACATTCCAGGCCAGCCCCGTGGTGCTCGCCGAGGGCAGCGACTTCGCCCGGGCGTGGGCAGCGACGTGGAATCCGACCTGGTGGCCTGTGAACATCCACCGCTTGATCGCCAACGTGGTGCTCGGTGGGTACATTTGCGGCGCGTACGCCGGCATCCGGTATCTGTCCGCCAAAAGTCAGGAAGAGCGGTATCACTACGATTGGATGGGATACGTCGGGAATTTTATCGGCGTGTTTGGTCTCCTGCCCCTTCCGTTCGCTGGGTACTGGTTGATGCGGGAAATTTATCAGTACAACCAGCAAATGGGTATCACACTCATGGGCGGATTCCTCTCCTGGTTGTTCATTCTGCAGGCGATGTTGATCGGTGTGCTCTTCCTGGGCTCCAACTATTACTTCTGGCTCGGGATCACCCATCGAATACCAGGATCTGAAGGTCAGTATCGTAAGCCGATCATGGCCATGTTGATCATTCTTTTGCTGTGCCTGGCAGTGTGGATGACGCCGCATTCTCTGGTCGCCAGTTTGGAAGAAGCGCAGAAGATGGGTGGTACGCACCATCCCTTATTAGGCGTATTCGGGGTTATGTCGGCAAAGATGACGGTATCGAATCTCATGGTGCTCGTCACATTCATGAGTTTTATTATGTATTGGCGCGCGGGCAAGGAAGACTCAGCCGGATGGGCTAAGGCTGCCAAGGCTCTCATGGGCGGGGTGCTCGGACTGGCTGGTCTTGCCGTGATCGTCCTTGGCGTGTGGGGATACTTTGTGCCGGCGATCATCCGCATCAACTACTTCTCGACTTCCCAGGTGGGTATCGTCATCTTCGTCATGTTGACCATTACGCCGTTGACCGCTCTGTTGCTGAAAAGCGCGAAGACCACCACGGAAATGGTGTGGGGGAAAATGCCGCCGCGGGCCGGGTATGCGTTGGTCCTGAATGCGGTCATGGTCATTCTGCTCATGACACTCATGGGATATGCACGTTCGTCCTCTCGCGTTCATTGGCATGTGTATGGCGTCATGCGCGACTCCTCGCAATATGCCTTCTCGCCGGCGCTTGGCTACGCGGCGGCTCTGATGGCGCTCAATACCTTCCTGTTCTGCATGTTGGTGGCATTCATATTCTGGGTGGCGACGATGGGCGACAAGGCCAAGGCTGCAGCCAGTAGCAAAGGGTCGGTAGAGCCCGGTGCGATTCCGGCGATGGCCGGCGGGTCGCCGGCGTTGGATGGGCGTGAGGCGGAGGCTTCTAAGGAACAACGTCCGGTCTGATCGGGAAGATGATCTTCCCCCGGGTCACCAGGGGCGGGTCGTGATCATTATCCTTTGTTGAGGACTTATGAGTGAAGTAGTCAAACTGCAGTTAATCGGTCTCTGTGTCATCGGTCTCGGAACAGTGATCCTCCTCTTCATCAAGGGGCAATTTCTTCGGGTCATCGGTTTCGTGGCCATCGTCTTGGGACTGTTTTCGTTGGTCGCTCTGGCTGTTCCCCAGATGGCATCACTGCCGCCAGCTGAAGAAAGCATCAATATCGCCGATATCAAGACGCCGACGGATATGGCGACGATCGGGCAGAAGATATTCTTCAGCAAGGGCCAGTGTGCGCTCTGTCATTCCATAGGCCCGAGCGAGTCGGCTCGCTGTCCCGATCTCAAGGGGATCGGGGCCAAACTTTCCCGAGAGTTCATTTTTGAGAGCCTGACCGAGCCGCAAGCGTATCTCTATTTGGACTACCGGCACGAGGGAGTGCCGAAGGAGTACCCGGCGCGGATGCCGTATATCAATAAGAACCCCATCGGTCTGTCTAGGAACGAAATTCTATCGGTCATTGCGTTCCTGCAACAGATGAGTGGAGAGCCGATCAGCGTCAGCCCCGGTGAATTGGATTTGCCACGGGCCACACCGGCCCCAGTCAAGGCGGCTGATACCGGCGCCTTGGCGATGGCGCAGGCTCGTTAGTCGTCGGTGAAGTAGAGGAGGGTGGTTATGGGAGGCGTACTCGTTCGACCGATTATTTTGACGATCTGCATTTATCTGTTCTTGAAGTTTATTGTCCCGAATCTGCCGCATTCCGCGCCGTTGCCTTCGAGCTTGATCTTCCTCTATTTGATGCTGACGACCGCCGGGATTGTCATCTTTGCCACGCTCAGCGGAGCATCGAAGGATGCGTTTTTCGGCCCGATCCTGCGCTTCCTTACCGGAGACGGCGGGGGGGCACTGAGCAGCGCCCGGTATCTCGTGCTGGCGTTATTCCCACTCTTGGTAGGCTGGCAGACCTACGGAAGCACAGCATCGAGCGATGCACCGCCCGCCGAAAATCGAACCATTCACCCCGCTCCTCCGGGGGAATACACGGGCCTGTCGAATCCTGTTCCGAAGACCCCTGAGAATATCATGTACGGCAAAGGCCTCTACGCTTCACGCTGCGCGCCCTGTCACGGCAATTTCGACGGGAAGGGGTTTGCCGCGCCGGGCTTCACGCCGCCGCCGGCTAACTTTAAGGATCCGACGACAATCGCCATGCTGCAGGAAAGCTATCTCTTCTGGCGGATCAAGAAGGGAGGGGTGGGGCTCCCTGTCGAGGGGATGCCATGGAAAACGGCTATGCCGCGTTGGGAGCTCGAACTGTCGGATGAAGACATCTGGAAAGTCATTATGGGCGAATACGATGGGGCCGGACAGAAACCCAGAACGTGGGACGAGTCCGAGTAATTTCTCCGATCAGGGATTGCTGAGCAATTAAGGGGAGCGTATGGCACGAGTGAGGAGACCAGGAACGAGGTGGTGGGTTGGGGCCGTCGGCCTTGTGGGGTTGTGCGTGGCCGCCGAAGTCCAGCCGGCCTATAGCCAGCAGAGCGTGTCGGTTCGCGCCGCGCTCGTGAAAGGATCCCTTCCGACAGATGATCCGACTGCGGCGGCCTGGGCGACCGCGGCGGTGTCGGAATTCCCAATGTCTCCTCAGGTGCATTGGCCGGTTCGTATCACCGAGGTCACCGCCAAGAGCGTCAAGGTTCGGGGACTGCATGACGGTACGACCGTGGCCATCATGCTGGAGTATACCGATCCATCGGAAGACCCCGAGGATGCCGCAGCGCTCGAATTCATGGTCGGCGATACCAAGGCCCATTTTGCCCATGGCCAACCTATGGCGCAGGTCGAAGGCGGCCCGGTCAATATCTGGTACTGGAAGAACAAGGATGGGAAAGGCTCGGATCTGGGCGCCAAGGGCTTTGGCACGCTGAAACCACATGCGCACCAGGATGTGAAAGCCAAAGGTGTCTACCAGGGCGGGGTCTGGAAAGTCGTCTTCTCTCGTGCCTTAAACACCGAGCATGTGGCTGAGGATACACAATTCCAGCCCGGGCAGTTTGCGAACATCGCGTTTGCTATTTGGGACGGCAAGAAGATGGAAACCGGCCAGCCGAAGGAAAAAGGTTCTGAAAAGGCCATTTCATCCTGGTGGTATTTCCGGGCCGATGCGCCGCCGGACTATTCGCCGTACATGTATGCATTACTCGCGGTGGCCTTAGCGCTGGGCTTTGAGTTGGTCCTCGTGAGACGTTTAAAGAAAGGGTCGTGAGCATGAGGGCGTGGCGAAGAATACGCGTATTTGGAGCGGTCGCAGTGGTGGTCGGACTCTCGGGCCTCATTGGGGCCGGGGGTTGTTCGATGTTTCAGAACGAACAATCCGCGAAGGGCAAGAAGCTCTATGCTCACTATTGCATGCATTGCCACGGAGAAACCGGAAAACAGAACGAAGGGTTCAATTGGTCGTCCATGACGGACCCGAAGCCCAAGGACCTGTCCAATAAAGACGAAATGGGCACCTTCAAGGATGAGGAAATCTTTAATACCATTTCTCGCGACATGAAGGACACGGGACCAGGCGGGGAAAAGATCGGTGATGACGAATTTGCCGTGCCGACCATGCCGACCTTCAAATACACCCTGTCGGAGGAAGAGATCTGGGGAATCGTCGGGTATGTGCGCTCCCTCCATGGGAAGAAGTTAGAATTCAATGTGGAAGGTCGGAAGAAAGAGCTCCAGGAGGCTCAGCAAGCGGCCGACCAGAAATTTAAGGAAGCCGAGCGGCTCGCCCAGGAAGCGGAGAAGAAGGCCAGCGACGAGGCGGACAAGAAGGGCGTGGAAGTCGACGACAACGCCTACGCCAAGGAAATGCAGGCGATGGGACAAGCCAAAAAGGAACTGGATCAAGCGACGGCAGCCGTGACGAATTTCACCACACGGCCAGGGAAGGGCGTCAATATTGCCCGTCCTGATTTGAACATGAAGCCCGATGCGGCTGCGAAACTCGTGGAAGTCGGCAAGCAGTTGTATGTGACCAAGTACGGGTGTAATGGATGTCACAAGATCGGCGACGAGGGTGGCAAGGTCGGGCCTGCGCTGGATCGTGCAGGATATCGCCTGAACCCAACCTGGGTCTACCGGTGGCTGCGTAACCCGCAAGCCATGAAGCCCGATACGCGTATGCCGAGCTTGGGATTGAATGATGCGGATGCGAAGGCTGTGGCGCTCTATCTGAAAACCCTCCGTGCTCCGAAGCCCGATCAGCCGCTCGGGAAAGTGGGCGAATAGTCGGCTAGGGAGTGTGATGAAGGGTCCCGATCCAGATGCCGGCGAGGATTGCCACGCCGGAATAGACATGCTGTTTAAACATGGCAAAAGCGACTTGCGGAGTGACGGGCGCTTGTAACCGTCGCACCTGCCACAGGAAGACTCCAGTCGGCAGGGCCAACATTAGATAAAACCCCATCCGGAGGCCGGACAACTGTCCGGCCACTACCAGGCACAGAACCATCCCTCCAAGGAATAGTCCGACGGCTGCCGGGATAGCCTCGCCGAAGAGAAGGGCAGACGACTTCACTCCGATGCGGCGATCATCCTCGCGGTCCTGCAGTGCATAGATCGTATCGTACGCGATGGCCCAGCAGATCGTCGCGGTAAAGAGCCACCATGCCGGTGCTTCGATCGAGCCGCGCGAGGCAGCCCACGCCATCACCGCTCCCCAGCCGAAGGCAATGCCCAGCACCCCTTGCGGAATCTGAATCCAACGTTTGCTGAAAGGATAGATCGCGGCCAGCAAGAGCGCGATCGGACTCAAAAGTATCGTCAAAGGATTGAGCGTGATCACCAGAGCGGCCGCGATCACTGCCAGGCAAAGTGCGACGAGCAGCGCATGTCTGGGCGCAAGGCGGCCTGCAGCGAGCGGTCGAGTGCGTGTGCGTGCGACGTGTTTGTCGAAATTGCGGTCAGCCAGATCGTTGAACACCACCCCGAGACTGCGCATCACGAAGGCACCGAGGGTAAAGACACTCAATAGCCAGATCGGTGGACGGCCCTGGTTGGCCAGGACTAACGACCAGAGGCTGGGCAACAATAAGAGCCAGGTGCCGGATTGATTCCGCAGTCGGATCAGGTCGGCCACCGCGCTCCAAGACCAAGCGGGTGTTGGGCGGTGAGTTGAAGGACTCGCAGCGTTCACGCGCTGGACCATAACCGAGCACAGAAGGACTGTCAACGCGGCATCGCGCCGGTTGTTATGTCTTTGTGAGATTGGGTATAACGAAACTATTGTGCAGCCATCTATGTGCCCAGGGATAGTAACAAGTGTGCGGCAGCTATCGAGGTGTCCTCTCGCCTTTCTGCTGTTCACGGTGTGGATGTCGAGCGGATGCCAATTCTTCGGTCAGCGGAGCAGCCTGCCCACTCATTACAATCTTCCGCTCAGCGTCCAGCTTCGGATGGATCACAGTATCGCTGCGGCGTCGCTGGATTATCGCGATGCCTGTGGCCAGGCCCTCACCCTGCCCATTCGTGATGGGTTAGAAACACAATTGAAAAAGCGCATGGGGCAGGTCTTCGAACGTGTACATCTTGAGCCAGGTCCATCGACTGGTGCGGTGGATGGCGTGGTGGATACCGCGTTAGGATTCCGTCAGGCAGACCTGTTCATTCCTCGTAAGGCCAATAAATCCTATCCTGCGACGGTAACGTTGGGGATGGAGTTTACGTATACCGATGACCACGGCGCAGTTCTCGTGAGCAAGAAGTTGCAGAGCGCTGCGACCGGAGAGGTCGAGGCGAGGGCGGAAACCTGCGCTATCAGCGGCCTCGACACAGTCGCGGAAGAGGCGGCCGCCAAGCTTGTGGAAGGTATGGCGCAACAGCTTGGGACTGCCATCAAAATTCGCGAGCAGGCCCAATTCAGAAAAAGCGGCGATAGGGGAACCATGCAGGCTGCTCCCGTGCCGCCTGCGACACCGGCAGCGGCTCCATTGGCGGCCACACCGGTGGGTCCAGTAGCTCCAGTGCCACCTGCTGTTGGCTCTGTGCCGCAGGCTGCAGCCCCGGCTTCGGCTATCCCATCTGGGGCGACGCAACTCTCGTTCCGGACCATCATCCGAGACGATAACCAGAATCATGTCCTGGAGCAACGTGAGTCGTTCAGTGTGGAGTTCGAAGTCAAGAACGAAGGGGCCGTAGTTGCGGAGGGAGTCGAGGTCGAATTGAGCGGTCATGCCGCGATCGTCGGAGGCCTTAAGTCGCCGGTCTCGTTGGGGACGCTGCAGCCGGGTGAAGTCCGCCGCGTGGCCGTTGACGGCAAGGTGGGTGCCGTAGCCGACATCGAGCAGGCCGAGCTGATCTGTGCCCTGCGAGCGTCCTCCAACGTCCTGCTCCCGTCGGCCAAGAAGTTTTTTGTCGCGATACGTCCTGATGCGGGTGCCGCTGTGGAGGTGTTATCGGTAGATGTGGACCAACTCCCGAGTAGGAATGGAAAATCGGCGCAGCCGAACAGTGTCGGGATCGCGATCGGTGTCGGCGCGTTCCGGGATCCGGCCGTGCCGGCGGTGAAGTTTGCCGCGCATGATGCTGACGTCATGGGTGGGTACTTCAAGACCGTTTTAGGCGTTCCTCCGCAAAAGGTGAAGGTGTTGTCCGACGCGAAAGCGCTCAAGGATGACTTGATCGAAGTGTTTGAGCAATGGTTGCCGAAGCAGGGCAGTCCGCAGGTCACCGCGTATATTTATGTCTCCGGTCGGGCTATGGTGGATCAAGAAACCGGGATTGTCTCTTTGCTGCCCTACGATGGAACGCGAGCCGGTGCCTCCCGGACGTTTTCCCTCGCCCGGCTTCAGCGGGCTCTGACCAAGGCTTCCGTGAAGCAAGCCGTGTTGATGCTGGATCTCTCCCTGGAGCCGTTGTCCGGTTCCGGTCCGGGCCAGGTGGTCTCTCCGCGATGGGTCCAGCAGGATTCAATCGGGGAGCCAGACCGGCTCATGCTGATGATCGGAAACTCCGGCCTACAGGAGGCGCAAGCCTATCAGCCGGGACAACATGGGTTGTTCACATATTTTCTATTGAAAGGGTTGCGCGGAGCAGCCGATCTCGACAAGAGCGGGACTGTGTTTTCCGGGGAACTCTGCGAATACGTGCATGCTCAGGTCGATGCCGTGACGCGAGGAGCGACGGGGGGTGGCCAGCCCACACTCTGCCTGCCCATGGGTGGTCGGCAACCGGTGTTAACCGGGATACCTCTGAGTAAGATCCGCTGAGGGTGGCACGTTACTTCCGGAAGGCGGTGGTGATGCTGGCCGGACGAACAGGATGGCCATGGGCCCGTCGAATCCTCTTCCTGGCATGTCTGTGGCTAGCCAGCGTCAGTGTTTCGATTATCTTTTTGGAATGGGTTACAGGTTACCTCTATGAGCGCACGCCCTTCTCGAATGGAAAGCGGATCATCGATCTGTACCTGGGGCAACAGCCGACCGTTCGCTCTGATGTAAAAGGTGAAAGCGCGTCACTCGCACCCCACCCCTACTTACTCTATACGCACCTGCCCAACTTGACGACGGACGGGTATCAACAGACCAATTCGCTCGGTTATCGGAATAGAGAATTCACGGTTGCCAAACCACCGGACACCATGCGAATTCTGGTGCTGGGGGGATCGACGACCTTCATGTGGCCGTTTGTGAAGAACCCGGCGGATACGTGGGTGGCCCGCCTCGAGGCTAAACTCCAGACGATTTCGAAGAAGACGGTTCAGGTCGTCAATGGGGGATTGAACTACGGAACCAGCGCCGAGGCGCTCGCCGGGTATGTGTTTCGGCATCGTTTTCTTCAACCCGATATCGTGATCTATCATGGCGGCGGCAACGATGTATTGCCGCTTTTTTTGGGGAATTACACTCCCGAATATACGCACTTCAGACGGTCTGGGGCGGGTGAGAGTCCACGCCCAGGAGAGAAATTTTTGCTGCGGCACAGCAACACAGCAAAATACGCCTACTCCAGGTGGCTGGAGCCGATAGGTGCAGTCGTGGTGACGGAGCCGTTTTGGGAAGTGGATCCGAACACCGCGCTCGAACGGGTACGAACTCAGGCGCCGGAAGGGTTCCGACGAAATCTCGACATGCTTGTGTCTTCGAGTCAACAGGCAGGCTCGGCCGTGGTGCTATTCGGTTTCTTGCAGGCGAGAAAGCAGAATCTCAGCAAGAATGCAGGAGCCTTCAAAGGGTACGAAGAGGCTTTAATCCTTGGGCTCGAAAAGAACTATGACGTCATGCGGGAAATCGCGGCCCGGTACCAGACGCCCTTTGTCATTCCGTCTCAGGACCGATTCAAGGACGAATGGTTTCAGGATAATTGTCATCTCTCTCCGGAGGGCGAGGAGGTCAAGGCCCAGATTATGTTCGAGCAGTTACGAGATCATCCTCGATTTCGAAGCGTCTCTGTAACGGGAGGCGTTTCAATCATTGACAGTGCTTCCATCCACTGAGTAATATTGCGCTCCTTGCCAGATCTGAAGATGATGTTCAGGACAACAAGCCGGCGTAGCTCAGTTGGCAGAGCAGCGGTTTCGTAAACCGCAGGTCGGTGGTTCGATTCCACTCGCCGGCTCCAGAAATATCTCCGACGAATCAACCTGTTGGCGGTTTGCGACACCGCTGCTCTCACCCCTCAATTCTGCCAGTGTAACCGTCTGCTTTTCGAAGTAGGCCGTGAGTGATCGTGCGGCCTGTTCGAGGTCCCGTTCGTTCACGATGTTGTCAGATTAAAGACGCTTCTGCAGTTTGGACTGAGCGGCTTGTTTGACAGGGTACGCGGAACCTCCTAGCCTTAGGTTGACTAACCAGTTAGTCAGTGAGGAGCTCATCATGGATGATCGTATCGTTGTCGATTCCAAAGTCTGCAGCGGGAAGCCCACGATTCGAGGCACCCGTATTATGGTGAAGAACATCCTCGGCATGGTGGCCGGTGGCTACACCATGGCCCGCATCATTGACGCCTACCCCGAACTGACCAGCAACGATGTTACTGCCGCGCTTGAGTATGCCAGCCAGGTGATTGACGAAGAGAAAGTCATTCCGCGTGCCTGACCGCCTGACCATCCTTCTCGACCAAAATGTTCCCCAAGCCGTCGTTTCATGGCTGAAGTTATTGAAGCCGACGTGGGCCGTCTTCCACACCGGCGATGTCGGATTGTCCGGGAAGTCTGATGAAGAGTCTTCGTCTGGGCGCAGCAACAGACCGCCGTCGTGGTGACCTTCGATGAAGACTGCGGCGATGGCCGTTCCTTCCCAGCACAGCGACACCATGGCATTGTGCGCCTTCGGGTTTGGCCGACAACGATCGAAAAAATCATCCTGATGACCGACACAAAGAACTCTCCGGGGGTTATCTAGCATCGCCCAGGCAGAGAGACCTTATACTCTGAGGCTAGGCAAAGGGTGGCTTCGACGTTCCGATCCTTCGCGACTTAAACGTCTCCATATGCCAACGATGCAAGCTTTGGTCTTTCGTAGCGTCAATGCCATCGGTATCGAGGAAGTCACGCGATCCCCTGCGGAGATCGGGCAGGCGGTCATCAAAATCACCCTCACCACTATCTGCGGCACCGACGCAAGACTCATGGGGGCCTCATCGGCGTCGACGGCGATCAGGCGCGATTGAATATGGCGAAGCGGATGGGAGCTGATGTCGGTACTGCATTACCGGGAGGTGGACGTCGTGAAAGAAGTTAAATTGCTTACGGGCGGAGGCGCCGACGTCGCCATTGAAGCCCTGGGAACCCAGGACACGTTTCAGAAGTGCCTTGAATGCCTTCGACCGGGGTGGAACGCTTTCCGGTCTTGGGATGTATTCCGGGAAACTCGAGGTGTCGTACGGGGCATTTGCCGCTGGACTTGGGGATTGCCGGATGCTGACAACCTGATGTCCTGGTGGAAAGGAGCGTATGCGACGGCTCATGGAGGTGGTGAGGAGCGGTCGGTTCGATCTCACGCCGTTACCGACGCATTCCGTTTCCTTGCGTAACCTTACAGAGGGGTACCAAATTTTCGGCGAATGTCTCGATGGAGTCCTCAAGGTTACGGTGAGGCCCTAGCCATGAAGGGAGTATCAGGATGATGCAATCCGAACAGTCAGGTCCCTACCAACCGAGTTCCGGTTCCACTCATTCTTCGAGCATCTGACCTCCCCAGCGAGGCTGACCGGTAAGCACAGGCGCAATCGGCTTCCGCTGGTGGTTTCTGCCCTCCCACTCCATCACGTGTCTTAGGGAATCTCTGATTTATTCTCCGTTCGCGATGTGCTAGGGGTAGCGTATTCCT
>JACOEL010000004.1 GCA_024998625.1 Nitrospira sp.
CAGCCCAGGAACAGAGGTCCGCGTGGAAACGGGAATTAATCAGACCTTCCCTAGCTGCTTTGACGTAGTATCGATGTCAGTACGGGTGGCGACAATGATCGATTGCTGGAGGTAGGGAGATGAAAGCCGTGATTTTAGCTGGGGGATTGGGAACTCGATTGTCCGAGGAAACCGTGCTTCGTCCAAAACCGATGGTTGAAATCGGCGGTAAGCCAATTCTCTGGCATATCATGCAAATTCATGCGGTGTATGGGGTGACTGAGTTTATTATCGCCCTTGGCTACAAAGGGGAAATGATCAAAGAGTACTTCCTGAATTTCTTTGCCATCAACAATGACTTGTCGGTGGATCTTTCCACAGGGAAAACGACAATCCATGATGGAAACCAACCGAAGTGGACCGTTCACCTGGCTGATACAGGACAGACGACGCAGACGGGTGGACGGGTAAGACGTTTGAGAAAATGGCTAGAAAACGATGAAACATTCATGTTGACGTACGGAGACGGCGTGGCGGATCTGAATATCAGCAAGTTGCTGGAGTTTCATCGTTCCCATGGGAAAATTGCAACCATGACTTCGGTCCGGTCCCCAGCGAGATTTGGTCGGATTGGGTTTGACGGCGACCGAGTGACTGAGTTTTTTGAGAAGCCTGAGTCTGGGGAGGGGTGGATCAACGGCGGATTTTTTGTCCTCAACACAAAGGCCTTGGACTATATTGATGGTGATCATACGGCTTGGGAGCGTGAGCCTGTCGAACGCCTCGCTCACGCCGGCGAGATGGTAGGGTATAAACACTACGGATTCTGGTCGTGCATGGATACCCTAAAGGAAAAAAGTTACCTGGAGGAGTTGTGGAATTCTGGGAAGGCTCCCTGGAAGATATGGTGACGATAACGAATAGACGAATTCAGAAATGCATAACGCCGCGGACTTTTGGCGGCATCGTGCGTCAGCAAAGAGGAGCAAATGTCAATGACCGCTGATACATCTTTGTTCGCACAGGCAGAGGCATGGTTGGATGAAGATTGGGCACGAATGGAGAAGACGCTGGGCCCTCGATTGGAGGCGTTTCGCGGGAAGCATATTCTTGTCACGGGGGCAGCGGGATTTCTCGGGTTTGGCTTCCTCCATTTTTTTTCGTATCTCAATCGGAACCTCTTAAAGACCGGGCGTGTGTCCATTGTCGCCGCCGACAATTATATTCGGGGTTGCCCACGCTGGCTGACTGAGTTAGTCGCTGCAAGCCCCGACATACAGCTGGTCCGACAAGACATTACCAAGCCCTGGGTAGGACCAGCAGGTGATCGCTTTGATTTCATTATTCATGGCGCATCCATAGCCAGCCCCAAAGTGTATCGACAATACCCGTTGGAAACTTTGGATACGAATATCTCAGGCTTACGACACATGCTCGAGCTTGCCAAGAGTCATCGGGCTGAAAGTATCCTGTATTTCAGTTCAAGTGAGATTTATGGTGATCCGCCGGCGCATGAAATTCCAACGAATGAGGCCTATCGTGGCAATGTGTCATGTATCGGTCCTAGGGCGTGTTATGACGAATCGAAGCGTTTGGGCGAGACGCTGTGCTATCTGTACTACCAGCAATACGGGGTGCGCGCGAAGATCGTCCGACCGTTTAATAACTTTGGCCCAGGATTGCGTCTGGCCGACGGCCGTGTGTTGCCTGATTTTTGTCGCGATATTCTGGCCGATCGCGATATCGTCCTTCGTTCGGATGGGAGTCCGACACGCACGTTTTGTTATGTCTCGGATGCTCTGACCGGATATCTCTTGACCCTGTTATCATCGCATCATGCCGAACCGTTCAATATCGGCAGTGATTCGCCTGAACTTTCAATGCGTGACCTTGGACGTATGTTGCTGGAGGTGGCCGGTAGTGATCGGAAAGTTATCCATTCGCCCAGTGAGGAAGCCGACTATCTGACGGATAATCCCAACCGCCGCTGCCCGAATCTTGCGAAGTCTCGATCACTTCTCGGCTATACCCCGCAGGTTGATCTCCGGTTCGGACTGGGCAGAATGCTGCAGTGGTACAAGCGGTTCGTGGGCTTGGAGGAGCTGGCAAAAGATGAACGTGTCGGCTAGCCATAAGGTGACCATGAAGATATCAGTGATGGGGACAGGATACGTGGGGCTTGTATCAGGGACTTGCTTGGCAGAGCGTGGTCACCTGGTGACCTGTATTGATATCAGGTCTGAGGTGGTACAGGAAATTAACGCCGGACGTCCACCGATTCATGAAATAGGATTAGCTAATTTACTTCGCTCGGTGTGCGACAAGGGAATGTTGTCTGCCACCACGGATGCAAAGACTGCCATTCTCGATTCCGATGTAACTCTGATCTGCGTTGGTACGCCCACGGTGGATGGTCGGATGGACATGTCGCAAATTGTGGCTGCCGCAAAGGAAGTCGGATCAGCTCTAGCGAGCAAACGTGGGTACCATGTTGTGGCAGTGAAGAGTACGGTATTACCTGGAACCACCGAGGGACCGGTGAAGGCCGCCATTGAGTCTCACTCGGGCAAGAAAGTAGGGGATGGCTGGGGCTTGTGCATGAATCCGGAGTTTTTGAGGGAAGGTCGTGCTGTCGAGGACTTTCGTGTTCCGGACCGCATTGTGGTCGGTGCCACAGACTCCCTGACTGCAGAGGTGTTTCTAAAAGTCTATGCCGATTTCACCTGTCCTAAATTGGTGACAACCCCGCGCACGGCTGAGATGATTAAGTATGTATCAAATTCCCTGCTTGCCACGATGATTTCATTCTCGAATGAAATTGGCAATATGTGTTCCGCGGTACCAGGTGTCGACGCACGTTTGGTGTGGAAGGGGGTGCATCTTGATCGGCGGCTTACGCCGATCAATGGACAGGTAGGTGGGGCGGCAGGAGTAACGGAGTATCTTTGGCATGGTTTGGGGTTTGGGGGCAGTTGTTTCCCGAAAGATGTGGCGGCGCTTCGAAGCTTTGGGCGTACGGTTGGCGAGCAGACTCGGATGTTGGACGCCGTGCTGGACATTAATGCCGACCAGCCTCTCCGAATGGTTGCCCTGCTGGAAAAAGAGTTGAACCTGGCAGGCAAGACGGTGGCCGTGCTTGGCCTCGCATTCAAACCTGGAACGGATGATTTGCGGGAGTCACCGGCCTTGCCCTTGGTGGCTGAGCTTCGGAAGAAAGGTGCGAAGGTGCTCGCCCATGACCCCATTGCAATGCCTCATGCGAAGAAGCGACCGGAATTCAGGGATGTCGTGTTTGCTGAAGATTGGGCTGAGGCTTTGAGAAAGAGCGACGCCTGTTGTCTCGTGACGGCGTGGCCAGAGTATCGAAATATTCAGCCGACTGATTTTTCAAAATTGATGACCAGTGCTCTCGTGATCGACGGCCGCGGCGTATTCGAGCCTGCATCAATGGCCGCGGCAGGGGTCGTGTGGCGCGGCGTCGGATTCACACCAGTATCTACATAGGTAGTGACACTCTTGAGTGACTGCACGCCCGTATCGTTATCGTCCTAGCCAAAGGAGAACAGGTCATGCTTCGTGACGGATGTCGATTTTGTGGGACGCCTCTGCAGCACGTCTTTCTTGATCTGGGCATGTCTCCATTGGCCAACTCATATCTGAAGGCCCATCAACTAAACCAGATGGAGCCATTTTATCCGTTGCGGGCATTTGTGTGTGAGCGGTGCCTGCTAGTCCAATTGGAAGAATTTGAGAGCCCGGACCACATCTTCTCCGATTACGCATATTTCTCTTCGTTCTCCGACGTGTTTCTCCAACATGCCAGAGATTACGTCGATATGGCCGTGAAACGATTCTCGCTGAGTGCCCAAAGTTATGTTGTGGAGATCGCGAGCAATGACGGCTATCTACTGCAAAATTTTGTCGCACGAGGCATTCGCGTGTTGGGGGTCGAACCGGCCAAGAATGTGGCTGAAGTGGCCGTCAAGAAGGGTATTCCGTCCTGTGTGAAGTTTTTCGGGACTCAGACGGCACGAGAGTTAGTGGCGGAGGAAAGGCGTCCTGACTTGATCATCGGCAATAATGTCTTGGCGCATGTGCCGGACCTGAATGATTTCGTCGGAGGGCTCAAGATCCTCTTGGCGCCTGAGGGGATTATCACGATTGAGTTTCCTCATCTGATGCATCTCATGGGACTGAATCAGTTCGATACGATTTACCATGAGCATTTTTCCTACTTTTCACTAACTACCGTGAATCAGGTCTTCGCGAAACATGGCTTGACCATTTTCGACGTCGATGAAATATCGACGCATGGTGGTTCGTTGCGAATCTATGCTCGTCATGATGGGCATCATTCAAATCCGGTGACCGAGCGGTTGATGGCCTTGAAGAAGAAGGAAGAATCACAGGGATTTGCGACCCTCCCTCACTATCTTTCCTTTTCTGAGAAAGCCCGAGAGACGAAACGAGCGCTTCTTGAGTTCCTGATTCGGGTAAGACGTGAAGGGAAATCAGTAGTCGCATATGGCGCCGCGGCGAAGGCCAGTACACTGCTCAATTATTGTGGGGTACGCCAGGACTTTGTCGACTACCTCGTGGATAGAAGTACATACAAACAGGGACATTGGCTACCTGGGGTACATATTCCCATTCATGACCCAGAACACATCAAGGAAACAAAGCCCGACTATGTGCTGATTCTTGCCTGGAATCTCAAAGATGAAATCATGAAGCAAATGAGCTACGTTCGAAATTGGGGCGGGCAGTTTGTAGTGCCGATTCCAGAAGTTCGAATATGTCCCTGATCGACGTGTGGGGGGGGAAGGCTACGTGACGTGAAGAGTTCTGGTGTAAGCAGAGTTCTACCGGACGGGTACGGCGAGGAGATGTATCGATTTATCTCTGAACTTTATCCGATCTGTCGAAGTATTACTGGACAGGGTATCCGGGAGACGCTCGGGCGCATTCAACAGCATATTCCATTGAGCATAACTGCCGTGCCAAGCGGAACGCAGGTGTTTGATTGGACGGTCCCGCTCGAGTGGAATATTCGGGATGCATACGTGGCTGATCAGCAGGGAGTGCGAATTATTGATTTCAAGCAATCCAACTTGCATGTGGTAAGTTATAGCACTCCGATTGCAGCCCGTATGCCGCTGCGCGAGCTCAAAGCACACCTCTTCACGCTACCAGATCATCCAGATTGGATCCCCTACAGAACGTCCTATTACAAAGAGTCTTGGGGATTCTGTTTGAGCCATCGTCAATATCTTGAACTTCGTGATGAGGACTACGACGTCGTGATTGACTCGTCTTTGAAACCTGGGCACCTCACCTATGGCGAATACTATTTGCCCGGGGACACTGCAGATGAGGTGCTCATTTCATGTCATGCCTGCCATCCATCCTTGTGTAATGACAACTTATCAGGAATTGCGGTGGCGACGTTCTTGGCTAAATCGTTACTGACGGTCTCACGTCGATACTCATATCGTTTCCTCTTCCTTCCGGTTACTATCGGGGCGATCACCTGGCTGGCTCTCAACCAGCAGAAAGTGTTCAACATCAAGCATGGCTTTGTCCTGACCGGCGTGGGTGATGAGGGGGGCTTCACCTATAAGAAAAGTCGAAATGGTCATGCCGACATTGATGCGGCATTTGTCCATGTCTTACGACATTCAGGAGAGTCGTTTGAGGTCACGGAATTTATCCCATATGGATACGATGAGCGCCAGTACTGTTCACCGGGGTTTAACCTTCCCGTCGGATGTTTCATGCGCCGGGCGAATGGAGGGTATCCGGAGTATCACACGTCCGCTGACAATCTTGATTTTGTCAAACCGACAACACTGTTTCGATCTCTCCAAGTAGTGCAGTCAGTCGTAGAGGTGTTGGAGTCAAATAGACGGTACGTCAATACGTCCCCCTGTTGCGAACCGCAGCTAGGCAAGCGTGGTCTTTATCGCACAATCGGAGGAAACGTCACGGGGCGGAGTGCGGAAATGGCTCTTCTCTGGGTCTTGAATCTATCTGACGGGGCGCACACCTTGTTGCAAATAGCTGAGCGAGCGGGGTTGCCCTTTTCAACCATTAAGCTAGCCGCTGATGCGTTGGAAGGTCAGGGATTGCTGAGTCCTGCTGGTTTGAGTGCCGAGAGCGTGCGCAGATAGGAATCAGAACTCGCAGTGATCCTCGTCTCATCGCGATGGCTCTTGAAGGATGTGCAGGTGTTTGGGAGTGAGCGCCGCGTCGCGGTCCAGTTGCGAACGCGCATCATCACGCGCGTAACGCCAAAGGAGGTAACGAATGAATAACACAATTTACTATGATGCCCAATTGACTGATGACGAGAGAAGAAAGCTGATTTTTGAAGGTCAGTTGGTAGCGTATTCACCTCGAGAACATTCCCTAGCGTTGGTGGCCCATGCGCGCAAGTTGATCGAAGAAGCTTTTTCCCCGCTCGATCCTGAGACCGCGCAATATCACATGCCGGTTGAGCAATATGCTGAAGTGCTAGGTAAGCTGAAGCCACACTTTATTCATCACCCGGATTCCAAGAAACACCTGAGAGGGTTGTTGACGGAGATGGGAGCTGATCCAGAGAAAACGTATTTTGATGTTCCCAAAATGCGAAGTTCAACCAGCGATAACTATTTGACGACCGGGATAGCGTATGCGTGGCATCCGCACCGGGATACCTGGTATTCAGCTCCGCCCTGTCAAATCAACTGGTGGATTCCTATTTACGATATCCGTTCGGATAATGCGATGGCCTTTCATCCCAAGTACTGGAATCAGGCTGTGAAGAATGATTCTCGTAGCCACAATTACTACGAGTGGAACAAACAACATCGGGGCGGACATGTCTCCCAATTTCTGAAAGCCGATCCTCGACCTCTTTCCAAGCCTATTGAAACGATCGAGATGGATCCTCAAATTCGCATCATTGTTCCTGCGGGCGGAATTATTCTGTTTTCAGCGGCTCAGCTGCATTCGAGTGTGCCGAACACCTCCGGCAAGACCCGATTCAGTATCGATTTCCGTGTGGTGAATGTGGATGATGCCGCCGCTCGCCGTGGGGCACCTCATGTTGATGAGGAATGCACCGGGACGACCATGCGAGACTACCTGCGCGGAACAGACTTGTCCCAGATCCCTGCCGAGATCGTCGCGCTCTACGATGATGGCGCGCGGGAAAACGGCGAGTTGCAGTATAAGCCGAAGGATGTCCCCACTCCGTCTCTGTAAACCTATTGCTGCTATGCCAAATCTTAATCGGTGGCTTGGCCAAAGAATTCTCGTCACGGGCGGCAGTGGGTTTCTCGGATCACATCTATGTCGACGTTTACTCGAGCTGGGGGTGGAGGTACACGCGACTTCACGTGTTGAGCGGACCTCGAATCCGGGTGGGCCGATTTGGTGGCAGGTCGATCTTACGGCCATCGATCGTGTGCGGAAACTATTGACGGACCTGAATCCTATGGTGGTGTACCATTTGGCTGGGTC
Organism: Nitrospira sp.; assembly: GCA_024998625.1. Taxonomy (GTDB): domain Bacteria; phylum Nitrospirota; class Nitrospiria; order Nitrospirales; family Nitrospiraceae; genus Nitrospira_A. The sequence goes on from JACOEL010000004.1 coordinate 7,486, forward strand.
TGCTGGCGCGAAGCCGAACCTGGATCTCGTATTACCCACCCTTGAAGGACTTGTGATTAGCGCTGTTAATATACTTGTGGCGGGAACAGAGGCTGGCTGTGGGCGTATTGTGATGACCGGATCACTTACCGAACCGGCTGGGGGCGAGCACGCACCGATTCCAAGTTCTCCTTATGCGGCGGCAAAATGGACGTCGAGCGCCTATACGCGAATGTTCCACTTGCTCTATCAGACGCCGACGGTGGTTCTTACTCCGTTCATGACATTCGGGCCCGGCCAAGACCGAAACAAAATTGTTCCGTCCGTCATTCTTTCACTTCTCAGGCGAGAATCCCCCCGGCTTTCTTCCTGCCTCTGGGAGGTGGATTGGGTTTTTATTGATGATCTCGTGGAGGCGTTCCTGGCGGCCGCCGCAGTTCCAGACATTGAGGGGGGCTGTTTTGATGTGGGAACGGGAACTAACCGGACAGTCCGGTCGGTGGTCGAGCGGATTTTCGTACTGATGGAAGAGCAGACGCAACCGCTATTCGGTATGTTGCCGGACCGCCCATCGGAACCGGTGCGAAGCGCCGATACAATGCAAACCTACCAACTCTTGAAATGGCGTGCCCAGATTTCATTGGATGAGGGCTTGAAGCGGACGATTGCTTGGTACACTACTCATGCTGCTATGGGTCGTGCATGACCGCCGCAGCAATGCAGCAGGTCCTGAAGTGGTATGCCAAGCGAAAAATTCGCGAGCTTTGTCCTTCGAGCATTGCGGACCAATTGTTGGGAGCACAGGGGGCTATTCATCAACTCTGGTCGATAGGGATTGTCACTGGGGCATCGCCCTTGCGCCTTCGCCACGCGCCACGGGAATTTAATCCGGTACTAACTCGGGAAGATGTTTCGGACGTGAGGGCGTTGTTCGTCGCGGATCCGTTCTTGCTTCGAGTCGAGGATCTGTGGCACATGTTTTTCGAGGTTTACAATTTTGATGCGGATCGTGGTGAGATTGCCTGGGCCACTAGCAAGGATGGGTTCGCTTGGACCTATCAGAAAATTGTATTAAGGGAATCATTTCACCTGTCCTATCCCTACGTTTTCGAGTGGCACGGTCGATATTATATGATTCCGGAAACCCACCAGACGGAGAGCGTACGTCTCTACGAAGCTCGGTTGTTTCCGACGAAGTGGGAGTGTACCGCCACGTTGCTCCAGGGCCATCGTTTCAATGACAGTTCGATCTTTTATTATCACGATCGATGGTGGCTATTCAGTGAAACCAATCCAATGTTGGCACACGATACGCTTCGCCTCTATCATGCTCCTGATCTTCGAGGGCCTTGGCAGGAGCATCCTCGATCTCCGATCATTCAAGAGAACCCCCATATCGCAAGGCCGGCAGGACGGGTCGTGGTTGTCGAGGATCGCATCCTCAGGTTTGCGCAAGACTGTTTTCCGGTCTATGGGACAAGAGTACGGGCGTTCGAAATTATGGAGCTGACTTCTTCGACCTACCGTGAGCAGCCGGCTTCGCGTGGTCCATTATTCGGCCCAAGTTGGAGGCTCTGGACCCAAGGCGGGATGCATCATATCGATTCCCATCCTTTAGATTCCCATCAATGGATTGCCGCTGTGGATGGGTGGCGACAAGTTGGGTGGCCGATTCCTGAAGGGTGGCAGAGGGCGACGTGTTGAAACGGTTGTGGCGATACCTGCAACGGTACCAACTGTATCTATGGGGACGAGAGGTGATTGCTGCGGTTCGCCGTGTTTGGCCTCAGTTCCGTGGAGGCGTTGTTTCCTTGCACGCGGCGGGCAGTCCACACGGCCACGTGTTGATTTCTTACGACAATCATGGGTTGCTCTGTAAAATGCGAGGGCAACCCATTCCCACCAGCCACCCTCAGGTTCTGAAGACCATCATCATGGCTCAGACCTTTGTCGCTTTGGGTTATGACGTAGATGTGATTCACTGTGAGAATCAGAGATTCATTCCCTGGAAGCCGTACGATATTATGGTTGATACACGTCTGAATTTGCAGCGACTGCAACCTTATTTGCCTGCTACCTGCATCAAGATTCTGCACTGTGATACGGCGCAGATCGTCTACCAAAACTCGGCAGAAATGGGCAGATTGTTGGCGTTTCAACGGCGGAAGGCGCTCACTGTTCCGCCGAATCGATTGGAAACACCGCATTTAGGGGTTGAGCACGCAGATTACCTCACAACTTGCGGCAATGAGTTTACGATGAATACATATACCTATGCAGATAAGCCGATTTTTCGGTTACCCATGCTTGTCCAACAGATGTGGCCTTGGCAGGAGAATAAGGACTTTGAGGTGTCCCGCCACCGGTTTCTTTGGTTTGGAAGTCGAGGGATGGTTCACAAGGGACTCGACTTGGTATTGGAGGCTTTCGCGAGAATGCCAGAATGCCAGCTTACCATCGTGGGGCCGGTGCGCAATGAACCAGAGTTTGTGAATGTTTATCGGAAAGAATTGTTCCACACGCCGAATATCAAGTGTGTCGGTTGGCTGAATAAGTCTAGTGAAGAGTTTCGAATGGTCCTGGAGCAATCCCTTGCACATATCTTTCCCTCCTGTTCTGAGGCAGGGGCGGCGGCTGTGGTAGAAACCATGGCTGCAGGGGTAATCCCTGTGGTGACCTATGAAGCTTCAATTGATGTGGAGAATTTTGGTTTTCTTTTGGAGGACGCTTCGATCGAAGCCATCATGCGTCAGGTGCGCGAGATTACCGCAATGTCGGCGGATGAATTGCGTCGCAGGGCTAAGAAAGCATGGGAGGCGGCCCACAACAATAACACGCCGGAGAAATTTGAACGTTCCTATCGTGCAACCATAGAAATGATTTTGGCAAAGCATGGAAGACGATAGCAGCATCTGCCGAAAGATGTTCGCTTCGGAGAAGGTGGAAAACTATGTCTTCGCTGTCAAGCCTCTCTGGGGCGTAGGGAGCGCATTGACGAATGGCTAAGCTTGGGCGCCAGCTGGGAATATTGGCAAATTGTGTGCTTTTGTTAGGGGCTGTGCTCTGCGCGGGCTTGTTCGCTTTCTTGGTATGGCGCCATGGCATGTCGCTCCGCTATCTGGTGTTCGTGGGGCTTGCAGTGATACTGGCGCTCGGCGTACGAATGCCGGAATCCCTCAGGATCAATAGCGTGCTTGTCGGCGTATCCACATGTGTCGCGGTATATCTGGCTGAATTGCTCCTCGCCTATTCCGGCACAGCCATTACCTCCTTGGGGGCTCAAGCGTGGTTAAGCTTCCCTCAGGACGCAAACGTGCGGGTTGCGGCTGAACGAATGAAGACTGTGCAGGAGACTCACCAGAAGTTCGATGCTCGTTCGCGTTTGGAGGTGATCCTGGATATGCGGGCACATGGCGTCAATGCGTATCCGGATGTCTTTCCAATGGTCCTGTTTGCACCGTCATCCAGTGACAGTATCCAATCCGTACTGACGAGCCAGCATGAGGAATTCTTGCCGGTGGCTGGAATGGCCACTACGACGACGGTATTTTGCAACGAGAGCGGGGAGTATGTCGTATACGAAAGCGATGAGCACGGCTTTCACAATCCGCGTGGCATGTGGGAGTACAGACCGGTCGAGCTTCTCGCGCTGGGTGATTCCTATACCCATGGAGTGTGTGTTCCTTCGGATAAAGGATTTGTGGCCGTGGTCCGGGGACACCATCCGAGCACGATGAATTTAGGCGTAAATAGCCATGGCCCGCTTACGAGCCTAGCAACGCTGAAAGAGTACGGGCCGATTCTTAAGCCGAAACTGGTGCTGTGGTTTTATTATGAAGGCAATGATCTCAGAGATCTCGACGGGTGGGAGAAGAACTCTCCGCTCTTGATGAAGTATTTGTCATCCTCATTTTCTCAACACTTATTTGAGCGGCAACCTGAAATCGATCATTCGTTGAGAGACTATCTCGATGCCGCAATGGCAAAGGCGACCGCTCCGATCTCTCCTGAGAACATCCTGAAGCTTCACCATCTCCGTCATGCCGTGCAGTCATTTTATGAGCGCCGCCCAGCCGAACAGGGGTTTCCGGCTGAGTTGCTGGAGTTCCTTCGTCATTCCGGCGCACCCGCTGCTCCGGAAGACCTTCAACTGTTCGAGCGTATTTTGGCCGAAGCCCAGGCAACGGCAAAGACGTGGAATGGGCGTGTCGTGTTCGTCTATCTGCCCACGTGGGAACGATATCGCCTCCCTGAATTGGCCAGCAAGGACCGTGACAACGTGCTGGGAATCGCCAGGCGGTTGAATCTTCACGTAATGGACATGCATGAGGTATTTTTCACCCATCCGGATCCTTTGTCGCTTTTTCCGTTTCGACGATACGCCCACTACAATGAAGCCGGGCATAAGCTGGTCGGCGAAGAGGTGCTCAGGCAGTTAGGGAAACTGTGACGTCTGCCGATCGTGTGTGTCGAAAAGCCGTGCCTGTAAGTGTGGTCTGTTCGTGGTTGCTGTGGCTGCGATTTTTGGGTTCCCGAGGTTGATCAGCACAGAATGCTTTTTAAAGGGACGAGTTGAAACGGTGAATACACATCAAAAGAAAGTAGCCGTCGTAGTGCCGATGCATAATCGGAGCGAGCTCACTCCTGATGAGCAAATCTCTTTTCAGCATCTCACGCATTATCTGCGTGCGTATGACAAGTATCTAGTAGTGCCGAACTCCCTCAATATCGACTTGCCGGGTTGTTCGCTCAAGCGTTTTGGCGATGAATATTTCGGGAGTGTTGCCGCGAATACACGCCTCTTATTGTCCGAAACCTTTTACCGTTCCTTCAGGGAGTACCAATACATACTGATCTATCATCTTGACGCGTTGGTGTTTTCGGATCAGTTAGAAGCCTGGTGCGATACGGGGCTGGACTACATCGGTCCTCCATGGATTCACTGTGCGGACAGCCCCTGGGTGAAGGAAGCACGTGTGGGAAATGGCGGGTTGTCACTTAGGAAAATCGAAAGCTTCCTCAAGGTATTCCAATCGGACGTCTATTGGATGGAGCCGGAAGAATATTGGCGGGAAAGGTATGCGGGGATGCCTGCCTATGTCCGCATGCTTAATCTGCCGAGGCGGTTTGCAAAGCGGCTATCCTGGCTGAACAATGCACGTCTTGAGATGTCACGGTGGCACCTCCGTCCTGACGGGACCAAGAATGAAGACCATTTTTGGTCTGATCGTGCCAAGCACTATGTGCCTGACTTCAGAGTCGCCTCGGTCGAAGTCGGCCTACGCTTTGCGTTCGAGGTGGCGCCTCGCTTGTGTTACGACATGAATCATCGCCAGTTGCCATTTGGTTGTCATGCCTGGCCACGCTACGATCGCTCTTTTTGGGAACCCTATCTGATTACGCCGCACGCGGCTTGATGGATAGGGCCAATGTGGCCACAGAATGGGGTCGGCGATGGCAAGACGTTTTGCGATGGTCGTGGCGTTCGGTGTCGTGACGGTGGTTTCTGCTGCGATCATGCTTGGACTTGGCGAACTGACGATTCGGTCCATCCACCTGCTGAGAGACGGGATTCCATTTTTCGAAAGTGTTGACGGTGGAAGGATTGGACCGATTAGCCTGGATCAGGAGCTCGGCTGGAAAGCGACTGAACATTACCAGGAGACGTTAGTAGAGAGAACCAATGCAGGTCGGCCTTATTCCGTTCGGCGCTCTCAAAAACAGTACGGGTTTCGACAGTTCGGCGATCTGGATTCTAAAAAAATGCGGCTTCTGGTGATTGGCGATTCGTTTACTCATGCCACGGCAGTTTCGGATAATCGTACGTACCATGCTTTATTAGCTCAGCTGCTGGACGTTGAGGTATTTGCGTACGGTGCTGGTGGTTACGGGACACTGCAGGAACTCATGATACTTGATCGGTATATCGACATTATTAGGCCAGAGGTCATTCTCTGGCAGTATTGCGCCAACGATTTTATCAATAATGATAATGAGCTTGAGCGATTGAGCCTTGTGAATAACAATGGGTGGGTCAGGCCCTATCTGCAGAAGGGGCAGGTGCAGCTGTTGTCACCAAAGGAGTCCTCACTTCAGGTTCGAGAGTGGATCAACCGAAGGAGCCGGTTCCTCTATTTTATAGTGAGCCGTATAGACCGGCTGCGAGCGGCGAGGACTCATGACACGGTTGAAGTCGCTATTGAATCTGAGGGGATGCGGCATCCCGGATTTCTTCGTGCGGTAGGAGTTACTGATGAGTTGATGGGGAGGGTCAGGAAGAAAGTTGGAAATCGATCGATCATGGCATTTAATTGCGTGCGAGCGGAGCCCTACGATCAAGCGTTTCGTGATATCTCGGCCCGTCATGGTATCGCCTATTGGGACGATGTTGCGTCGGTGGTGCTTGAAGCCCATCATCGTGGGGAAGATGTCTACGCTGCGGATGGTGGTCATTGGAATGAGCGAGGCCATCAATTGGCAGCAGAGGCGATCGCCAGCCATTTTCGCGCTGAAATGAGAACTGAGGCCCGGCCGTGATGAATATCGAGTATCGTGAGTTGAGAATAGGGAGGGAGTAACCACATCATGAAGCGAATGCTTGTCACCGGGTCTTCTGGTCTCATCGGTTCTGAGGTGTGTGCCTACTTTCATGGTCAAGGATGGTCGATCCATGGAGTCGACAACAACACTCGGGCCACGTTTTTTGGACCGCAAGGCGACACGCGTTGGAATCAACGCCGGTTGCAAGCTGATCTGAAACAGTTCCGGCACCATGAACTCGACATCCGAGACCGCAAGGGCGCATTGGCGCTCATTCAAGAGCTCAAGCCTGATGTTATTGTGCATACGGCAGCACAGCCCTCGCATGATCTCGCGGCCAAGATTCCGTTCGATGATTTCGATACGAATGCGGTGGGTACGCTGAATCTCCTCGAAGCGACCAGGTTGTACACGCCAGGAGCAGTGTTTGTGCACATGTCCACGAATAAAGTGTACGGCGATGCCCCAAATGAATTACCTCTCGTGGAGCAGGATAAACGTTGGGATTATGCGTCTCCCAATGATTTTGATGGGATCACGGAGCACATGCGGATCGATCAGTCGAAACATTCGCTTTTCGGTGCCTCGAAAGTGGCCGCGGATGTCATGGTGCAGGAGTATGGGCGTTACTTCGGCATGAAGACCTGTTGTTTGCGGGGAGGTTGCCTCACCGGACCCAATCATTCAGGCGTGGAGTTGCATGGATTTTTGAGTTATCTCGTCAAATGCAATTTAGAAGGCAAAAAGTACAGCATCTTCGGCTATAGAGGAAAACAGGTTCGGGACAATATTCATTCCCTGGATGTTGCACGATTTATTCACGCGTTCATCGAGAACCCACGAAGCGGTGAGGTGTACAACCTCGGAGGCGGGCGTGGAAACAGCTGCTCCATATTTGAGGCGTTCGAGATGATCGAAGCTATTTCTGGCAAGAAGATGCTGTATGAATATGTCGACAAGAATCGCGAAGGCGATCATATTTGCTACATCAGTAACCTGAAAAAAATGACAACGCAGTATCCCGGTTGGGGCATTACGAAGACCTTGAAGCATATCTTCGAGGAAATTCACCAGTCCTGGCTGAAGCGGGCTGCTGCGGTGAATGTGCCGATCTGAAAAATCTGTGCTAACGTCGACCTTGGAAGAAATACATACGCCATGAAGGTCCTGGTAATTTCAGCAGCCTATCCTCCGATGCATGCAGGGGAGGCTACCAATACCTACCACTTGTGTCGGCAATTGACTGAACGGGGCATTGACGTACATGTGCTCACGTCGGTTGGCAATGTTGGTACCAACGATCCTCGGATTCGCGTGTATCCCATCATGCAGACATGGGGCTGGCTTGAGTTGCTCAGGGTGCGGTCTTTTCTCAAAAACTGTTCGCCGGATGCTGTGTTTCTCATGTACATCGGACTCATGTACAAATTTCATCCCATGGTGACCTTCCTGCCCACGCTTTCCAAGGGGGTATTTCCACACGTTCCGTTTGTAACAAGGTATGAGAGTGCGTTTGTAGGTGCTGATCCGTCGAAGACAGGAATTTTTTCACGTTTGTTCAGGAAGCTGATGGTTCAATGGGCTGGCGGGAAAGATGTGGCGTATAGCTCGGGGACACTGTTGCGGGATAGTGACGCCGTCATCGCATTGTGCGAACGTCACCGGGCCATGTTGCTCGAGGAATGGCCTCCCGTCAGTCAGAAGGTGGCGCTAATCCCTCCGCCTCCGAACTTGTTCATCGCGTCGAATGCAGGGGGCATGGCACGTGAACGCGGACGGACACGATTGGGAGTGACGGCAGGTGAATTCGTCGTTACGTTTTTCGGGTATCTCTATCCGATCAAGGGAATTGAAACCCTGTTGCGGGCGTTTGCGAGCGTATCCGCACAACGCCCTGAAGCGCGACTCTTGTTCATTGGCGGAAAGGTTGGGTTGGACGTTGAAGGTGGTGTGTCCTATTTCGATGAGATGCAGGACCTTGCTAAGGAGTTGCACATAGACGGGTTGACCACCTGGACGGGCGCGTTCAAGTCAGAAGAGGAGGACGCCTCGCTATTGCTTCATGCCTCAGATGTGTGTGTGTTGCCTTTTCTGGAGGGGGTGCAACTAAACAATAGCTCCTTCGCCTCGATGGTTGCGCACGGGCTTCCCATCATCGTGACACGGGGCCCTCTGATGGACAAGGCATTTGTCCATGGGGAAAATGTTCTGACCTGCGAACCAAAAGATCATCCGGCCGTGACGAAACTCCTGCTTGAAGTGATGGACCGTGCGGATCTTCGTGAGCGACTTCGATCTGGTGCTGTCAAGCTCGCCGCCGAGTGGTTTTCCTGGGAGACGGCGACGGAGAAAACACTGACCGCTTTGCGACCGCGGCTGTCGGGCAGGTAGCATAGGTCGCTTTTCCTGGTACATTCCCACATGCCTCGTGTATCCGTCGTGATTCCGACTTATAACTGTGCCAAATTTCTTGGGCGGACTATCGACTCGGCGTTGAAACAGACCTACCGAGATTTTGAAATCATCGTCGTCGACGATGGATCGACGGATGGCACCCAAGCGTTGGTAGCGGCCTACAAGGAGTCTGTACGGTACGTCTATCAATCCAATCAGGGTGCTTCGGCGGCACGGAATGCAGCCCTGTCCAGAGCGAGTGGAGAGTTTATCGCTTACCTGGATGCCGATGATCTTTGGCTTCCCGACAAGTTGGCACGGCAGGTCGAATTTCTTGATGCGCATTCCACCTGCGGATTTGTCCATACAGAGGTGTCGGTAATTGATGAACAGGACACAGTGCTGCACGCCTGCTTTAATCAGGATACCAAAAGACCTATTCCTCAGGGGCAGTGTGTCAGGGATTTGTTGCTGCGGTCTCATATCCAGACGTTGACGGTGCTAGAGCGTCGCACCGCATTTGACGATGCGGGGAAATTTGATCTGCGCCTGCCGGTTGCTCAGGATTATTTGCATTGGATTAGCGTGGGCCTGCAGGGGTATGGCGTTGGATATCTGCCCGAACCGCTGGGCCAATATCGCTGGAGGGCGGGGAGTCTCATGTCCAGCCAGCGTCGGTTATTGGGAGATTTTGTGAAGATATACGAGATCCTCTCAACGGAGTATGGTCTTGAGTGGTTGCAGGAGCCTGAGATCATACAACTGGTGCAAGCGCAGCTGTACACAACTCAGCGGCAACTGGCGTATCTCGAGCGGCAGGAATGTTCAGGTGCAGCAGCGCGGCAACGGCTTGGTGCCTTGATCCGACAGTGGCCCCTGAATCTTGAACTGTATCTGGACTTCGCCAAGACCTATGTCAGTCGGCCCATGTCCTGAGGACAGTGAACCCTCCCCTTCAGCAACGAAAGCAGGTAGGCGGTTTGTAGGAGTAGGTACACTTCCACTATGAACATTATGCTTGTCACTCCTTGGAGACCTTCCCTTACCGGGGGGATCAGTACCGTTGTCGCGCGGCTGACTGGGGAGTTTCAAAAAAAAGGTCACCACGTTACCATTTTCGTGGCCGATCGGGAGAATCGGCTTCGTCAAATTGAAGCGCTGGATGGAATCCCGGTCTACGGCATGTATCTCCGGTCGCCTGTCTCGTCGCAGTACCCTCTTCGTGCCATGATCATGTGCTGTAGTTGGTTTCCGATCACGATGGTGCAACTCGTCTGGCTGGCAAGGAAGAAACGGCTGGATGCAGTGTTAATTCAGTATCCGCTTCCTGCGATGTTCTACTTTGGGATATTGAAGCGTGTATTCGGAGGAACTCTTTTCATCACCTATCAAGGAAACGATGCCCATGACTTAGGTTTATGGGATCAGCGAGAACAACGATTGGTCCGATTCTTGTTGGAGCAGGCCGACCTGGTATTGGGTGTCTCACGAACACTCTTGGCAAGAGTTGAGTCAGTTTTACAGGGCGTCCACCTTAGGCGCAGTCGGCAGCTTCCCAATGGCGCACCGCTAGACGTTATCCAGGCGGTTAAACCAGGTGAGGCGGGTTCTGATCTGCCTCCAAACTATCTGTTGACCGCAGGGCACCTGATTCAGCGGAAGGGGATAGACCTCGTGATCGCTGCATTGCGTCAAGCGAAAGAGCGCGGTGCGGTGTTGCAACTCGTTGTTGCAGGTGATGGACCAGAACGGGAAAATTTGGTGCGCCTGTCCCGCGAGCAGGGTGTGGCAGATCAGGTTCGGTTTTTGGGCAATCAATCCCATAAGCAGGTTCTCAGCCTGATGAAGACGTGCCTTGCTTTTGTGTTGGCCTCGCGAGCAGAGGGGATGCCCTTGGTCATCGCAGAGGCGATGGCATGTGGAAAAGCTGTTATTGCGAGCAATATTGACGGTGTACCGGAAATTGTTCGTGACGGCACAACCGGAATTCTAGTGCCAGCAGAGGATTCTGAAGCTCTCGCAACGGGTCTGATCAGGTTGTGTTCCGACGAAGCTTTTCGAGAGACTCTAGCTAGGCAGGGAAAAGAGTGGGCCTGTAGAGAATACAACTGGGAAGCGATTGCTCATCGATACCTTGGCTTCATCGAGGAGTGCCAGGCCAACCGATGAATGTCATAATTCTAACTATCTCAGTAGAACCAGGGGCTACCCCCTCTGGAAGAGTACTGTCGGATTACTTAAACGGTGCTACAGTAGTGCAGAGGCACATTTTTTCTACAGGCGGGGAACGGCGATGAATATTCTTGGCATTTCTGCATTCTACCACGACAGTGCCGCATGTTTGGTGCGTGATGGGGAAATCATTGCCGCGGCTCAGGAAGAGCGCTTCACGAGAAAGAAGCATGATCCCGGGTTTCCTCATAGAGCCATCGACTACTGTCTTCATGAAGGACGGATAGAGCTCGAAGATGTCCGGCGCCTTGTCTTCTATGACAAGCCACTGGTGAAGTTTGAGCGACTGCTAGAAACCTATCTAGCTTTTGCGCCTAGGGGTGTTCAATCTTTCGTGGCCGCCATGCCGGTGTGGCTGAAAGAGAAGCTTCTGTTGAAGAGTTTACTGCAGAAGGAATTTCTCCAGCATGCCCCGGGCCTGACGACAGCTTCCCTGCCACAGATTTTGTTTTCAGAGCACCATGAATCGCATGCGGCATCGGCTTTTTTCCCCTCGCCTTATGAGAAGGCGGTGGTGTTGTGCATGGACGGGGTCGGGGAGTGGGCCACTACGTCGGCGTGGCTTGGGCAAGGGAATACACTGACACCCCTATGGGAAATTCCCTTCCCTCACTCCATCGGACTACTATACTCCGCCTTCACGTACTATACGGGTTTTAAGGTAAATTCCGGTGAATACAAAGTGATGGGTTTGGCGCCCTATGGTGAGCCTAAATATGTGAAAGCGATTTACGAACATTTGCTGGACCTCAAGCCGGATGGAACGTTCCGGCTCAATATGGATTATTTCAATTATTGCACCGGACTGACGATGACCGGAGGCAAGTTTGATGACGTTTTTGGGGGCCCACCTCGCAAGCCTGAGTCCAAGCTCACTCAGCGGGAGATGGACTTGGCTCGTTCAGTTCAAGAAGTGACAGAGGAGGTCATGCTACGTCTGTCGCGGACGCTGCATCGAGAAACCGGCGTTGATTATATGTGTATGGCCGGTGGTGTGGCGCTGAATTGTGTCGGGAACGGCCGTATTCTTCGGGAGGGGCCCTTCAAGGGGCTCTGGATACAGCCTGCTGCAGGCGATGCCGGAGGTGCTCTAGGTGCTGCGTTGACTGCCTGGCATCAGTATGAACAACAACCGCGCAAGGTGATTTCCGGCAAGGATGGTATCAAGGGATCGTATTTGGGCCCCTGTCATAGCAACGAGGAAATTGAAGCATATCTGAAAAAGGTTGAGGCGCCGTATGTCAGGCTCGATGAGAATCAACTCTATGCCCGTGTAGCCGAAGAACTTGCTGCAGGGAAGGTCGTGGGTTGGCTACAGGGACGAATGGAATTTGGACCTCGGGCATTGGGAGGCCGTAGCATCCTAGGCGATGCGCGCAATCGAGACATGCAGTCGGTGATGAACCTTAAGATTAAGTATCGGGAATCGTTTAGGCCTTTCGCACCATCGGTCTTGCGAGAACGAGTCTCCGACTATTTCGTCCTCGATGCCGACAGCCCCTATATGCTACTCGTAGCGCCTGTCGTAGAAAAACGACGTCTCCCTGTGAGTTCCGCGCACGATGGCTTGTGGGGGATAGAACTGCTGAATATCCCGCGGTCCGATATTCCCGCCGTGACTCACCTTGACTACTCAGCACGTGTTCAAACTGTCCATCGGGACACAAATCCACGGTACTATGCGTTGCTGAAAGCTTTTGAAGCAAAGACGGGGCATGCCGTGTTGGTAAATACTTCCTTCAATGTGAGAGGGGAACCAATTGTCGGCACGCCGGAAGATGCCTATCGATGTTTTATGCGAACGGAAATGGACGTGCTCGTGCTGGAGAATTGCGTGTTGCTTAAGGCCGATCAGAAGCCGCTTGAAGGCGATTCGGATTGGAAGAAAGAATTTGAGCTCGACTAACCAGTAAGGCAGTGAAGGAGAAGGAGGAATTGATTCATGCGAATTCTGATTACGGGTGGAGCAGGGTTTCTCGGTAGTCACTTATCCGATCTGCTGATTGGTCAGGGACATGATGTGATTGCGCTGGATAATTTGATCACCGGACGAGCGGAAAATATTGCTCACCTGATCGGAAATCCGAAATTCAGCTTTGTGAAATACAACGTGTGCGACTATTTGCATGTCGATGGGCAATTGGACGCGGTGATGCATTTTGCCTCTCCGGCGAGCCCTCAGGATTATCTTGAGATGCCTATTGCGACTTTGAAGGTGGGGGCCTTGGGAACACACAAGGCGTTGGGATTGGCGAAGGCCAAAGGGGCGCGGTTTCTATTGGCGAGCACCTCTGAAGTCTATGGCGACCCATTGCTCAACCCTCAACCGGAAACCTACTGGGGTAATGTGAATCCCATCGGCGCGCGTGGGGTCTATGATGAGGCGAAGAGATTTGCTGAGGCTATGACGATGGCCTATCACCGATATCATGGAGTCGACACAAGAATCGTTCGGATATTCAATACCTACGGCCCAAGGATGAGGCCGAAGGATGGTCGGGTCGTCTCGAATTTCATCGTACAGGCCCTTCAGGGAAAACCGCTGACGGTCTTTGGAGACGGCTCCCAGACACGCAGCTTTTGCTATGTCGATGATTTGGTTCGTGGTATCGTGGCGTTATTGATGGTCAAATCAGACAGGTCTGTGGCGCAACGCACTGATCGTACGAAGTTCCTCACTCAGAAGCCCGACGCCATCCTGGACAGCATTCATGATCCGGTCAATATCGGGAATCCACGAGAACTTACGGTTCGTGGTATTGCTGAGATCATTCTGAAAATTACCGGTTCCAAGAGTGTTATCGAAGAGCGTCCACTACCAGCAGATGATCCGAAGGTTCGTCGGCCGGATATTACGAGAGCTAAGAGTCTCTTAGGCTGGGAACCGAAAGTAGAACTCGAGGATGGTATTCGGAAGGCCACGGAGTACTTTCGCCAGGTTATTGCGAAGTAATGGGTGTTCGGTGACGCTAGGCTAGAAAGGGCAGGGGCAGCAGATAGTTATTATGTGTGGGATTGCGATTGCCATAGGGCTGAATGGACGGCCCATCGAACGAGTAGCCGTTGAGCGGATGGCCAAAAGCTTGGTCCATCGGGGCCCCGATGACGGTGGCATCTATCTGGATGGTGCTGTCGGAATGGGATTTCGTCGTCTTTCGATTCTTGATTTGTCCGAAGCGGGTCATCAGCCCATGGTTAGTGAAGATGGGCAGTATGTGCTGGTCTTCAACGGCGAAATCTTCAATTATGTCGAACTGCGATCGGAACTTCGTCAATTGGGGTACCAGTTTCGGTCCAGCGGGGACAGCGAGGTCCTGCTTGCGGCATATCGTGAATGGGGTCGTGAGTGCTTGTCCAAACTCAATGGCATGTGGGCGTTTGTGATTTATGATCGTCGATATCGGCGGATTTTTGGGTCGCGCGATCGATTCGGTGTCAAGCCGCTGTACTACAGTCGTACCTCCGATGTGATGCAATTCGCTTCGGAGATTAAGGCGTTGCGAGCATCTGGTTATCAGCCCGGTGAGATCAATTGGCGGACAGCGGCCAGGTTCCTGTTCGAGGGACGCCTGGATAGCCAGGTTCAGACGTTCTACCAAGGCATCGAGCAGATTCCTCCGGGGAGCGGATTTGAACTGACGCTAGATGGTACCTGGCATCAATGGTCTTTTTGGTCTCTCGAGGAGTTACCTCCGAGTGCATCCAAGGACCCTGCGGCGACGTTCGCAGATCTGTTTGAAGATTCGGTTCGAATTCGAATGCGAAGCGATGTCCCAGTGGGGGTATGCTTGTCTGGGGGGCTTGATTCGACTGCGATTATTTGTGCCGCGGCGCGCCAGCGAGGTGATGGTGCCGGGGTAGAATCCGAATCCCTCCAGGCCTTTTGTTATATGGCCAAGGAGTTTGATGAGTCGAAGTATATTGCCGACACATTGACTCAAACCCACGCCCAATTAAGACAACTCGAAACCAGCCCGGCTGAACTGTGGAACGATTTGCGCAAGCTTCTCTGGTTTCAGGACGAGCCGGTGCATACCATGACCGCCGTAGTCGGCTATCAGCTCATGCGTCTGGCCGCCTCCCATGGAATTCGTGTTGTATTGAACGGACAGGGAGCTGATGAGACTATTGGGGGCTATTCCAGTTATTTCCAAGACTATTGGGTATCACTTCTTCGACAGGGGCGGGTGCGAGAAGCGTGGGAAGCTGTGAGGGCCTATACAGAGGCTCATGGCGGGAATTCACGTCAGCGTTTTGCCGCAGCTGCTGCCCGGTGTCTCTCATGGGAAATGTATAAATTCAGTGCGTACCGCAGTTGGGCGCAAGCTCGGCGCCAGATACGTCTCCGTCAAAATCCGTGGTTTAGTGATGACCTCACCAAGCATTTCATCAATGAAGATGTCCCGCCGACCTCTCCGACCTTGTCGAACGCATTGAAGCAGTCAGTTGTTTCCGCGCCGTTGCCTCTGTACTTACGGATTGAGGATCGCAACTCCATGGCCCACTCGGTGGAAGCGCGGCTTCCGTTTTTGGACTATCGCCTGGTGTCCTTTGTGTCAGGCCTTTCAGATGACTGGAAGGTACGTGGGCCCTGGAATAAATATGTGCTCCGAGAAGGCATGAAGGGGCGGATTCCAGAGTCAGTGCGGTCACGCGTGGATAAAATGGGTTTTCCCACCGCGGGCAAGAAGTGGTTTGCGCATGATCTCTATGAGCCGCTTCGAGATATCCTCGGGAGTCAGGCTGTTCGCGAACGAGGTATTTATAACGCGGACGTCGTGATCAATGATCTGGAGCGTCACCGCAGAGGTGAAATAGATTTGGCCAACAGGATCTTCCACGTCGCGGAATTTGAGATCTTGTTGGATCTCGTGAGCCAAGACTCGGTCTTACGGCGTGATATATAGCCCGGAGCGGCTTTCCCCTGCTGCACCTTGCTGAGTTCTCCAGTGTGTGCTGGCCACATCATGGATGTAACACCTACTTGCTCGTGATCAAGGTCGTGTTTAGCGGGTTGCCTAACATGCGTGGAACGCCATGGGATGCCATGGCGTCGATGGTGAAACTGTGAAGCGAGTCCTGATCGTCGCCTACTATTTCCCGCCGGTTGCGGCGAGTGGGGCGATGCGTCCGCTTGGTTTTTGCCGCAACCTTCCGGCATTTGGGTGGCAGCCGAAAGTGCTCACGACAACGCCAGAGTGCGTCTATCCGGTGCATCAGATTGATCAGAAGCTCGGTGTGCGTGTGCCGGAGACTGTCGAAGTGATTCGTGTGCCTTATATCGACCGACTTCAGCAGATTTTACAGTATCGCGAAGTGCTCCGGGGAATACTAAAAGGGAATGCGAATCAGGGTGGGGATGGGAAGGATCTGAAAAATGAGGCATCTGCTTCGTCATCTCAACCGGGAACAGGTCGCCCAACGTTGAAGGAGTTTTTCTTGGATTGGGCATTCGCGTTTCCTGATCGACAATGTGGCTGGCTCTCGCAGGTCGTGAGGCACTTTCAGCGGATCAGAGAGAAGGAAATGCCGGACGTTATCTTTGCGACGGGTGGGCCGTGGACAAGTTTTTTGGTCGGCTCAACCCTGGCCAAGCAGTTCAATCGACCACTGGTGCTGGATTATCGCGATCCATGGAATTGTAACCCGTATTATTCCTTCAGTTCTCGGTTGTTGATCAGGAAATCACAAGCGGTTGAGGCGAGAGTTTGTAAGGCTGCTAGTCACGTCATTGCTAATACCGTGGAGCTTCGCGAACGACTCATTGAGGACTACGATGAACTCCGAGGTCGCTGTACCTGGATTCCCAACGGGTTCGATCGGGACGTGTTGCCTCTCGGGCAGATCCCTGCTGAGCAATTGGATGGCCTCTCTCCCTCGACAGGGTATGAACTTTGTCATTTCGGGACGGTCTACGGGAAGAGGACTCCGCGTGTCTTACTGCAGGCAATGTGGGAGTTATTTCAAGAGGGTCGATTGAAGCCGGAAGCGATTCGATTGCGCTTCGTAGGAGGATGGGACACAACTGATCAGGAATGTGAGCGGTATGCAGCAGAGCTCGAGAAACGTTCTTTTTTGCGACGCGAGCCGCCGATGTCGCACAGCTTGTGCCTAGAAGAGATGCAACGATCCAGCGTGCTCTTGGTGCTTCAGCCCGACTCCCCTTTGCAGGTACCGGCCAAAATTTACGAATATGTTGCGACTGGTCGACCGCTGTTGTTGATCGGTGGGGAGGGTGCAACCGCCAATCTAGTCACTCGGCATGCTCTGGGTGTAAGTAGCCCGAATCAGCTGGCTGCGATCAAAGTGCTTCTCAACGAGTTGGCAACAGGAGCGCGAAAACTTGTTCATCCTGATGTGGCGCGTTTGAACCGGTTCGATTATCGATCGTTGGCTGGAGAATTGGCGGCTGTACTCGATGTTGCCACTGGGGCGAACGAATCTTCCTAATGTTGTCGTTATGAGTACGATGGACTCCTCAATCCTCGGCCGAACCGATGCCGAAATCCTCGCATGGGAAAGCTATGTGCTAGGTTCTTCTATCGCGACGGGGTATCATCAGGCCGGCTGGCGCTGCGTAATTGAAGAGGCCTTTGGGCATCCCACATACTATTTGAAGGTGCAGGAGCAGGATGGTGTAGTGCAGGGCGTTCTGCCGCTGGTTCTTCTGGCAAGCCGAGGGTTTGGACGCTTCCTTGTATCCCTGCCGTTCGTAAATTACGGCGGGGTGGTTGCGAGTTCAGCGGAAGCATATCGCTTGCTGGAGGCACGTGCCGTTGAGCATGCGCGGGAGCTGAACGCGGATCATATCGAGCTCCGACACCAGGCGATGCTGGACACGTCTTGGGTGGCCACCGAACGAAAAGTGTCCATGCGACTTCCGTTGCCGAACTCCTATGAGCAGTTGGTCAAAGGATTTCCCTCCAAATTGCGAAGCCAGGTTCGTCGGGCTCAAAAAGAGGGTATGACGGCGCGCGTAGGTGGGAATGAGTGTCTTGATGAGTTTTATACAGTCTTTTCCCGATGCATGCGCGATTTAGGGACACCGGTTTATGGGAAAGGATTTTTTGCAAAGATTCTCGAGGTGTTTCCCAAGGAGGCGCGCATCTGCATTGTTTCCCATGGTCAGACGCCGGTTGCCGCAGGTTTCCTATACGGATTCCGGTCGTCTTTAGAAATTCCTTGGGCCGCGTCTGATAAACGGTTTAACAAGCTGGCGCCAAATATGTTGCTCTACGGCACGGTGTTGGAATATGCCTGCCAACAGGGTTTTCAGGTCTTTGACTTTGGCCGTTCAAGTCCCGACAGCGGAACCTATCGATTCAAGGAGCAATGGGGAGCTCAGCCACACCAGCTGTATTGGTACTATTGGATGAAAGACGGGCGTGCGGTTCCCCAGCTCAATCCGCAAAATCCGAAATATGCTCTCGCAATTCGTCTGTGGCAGAAATTGCCTGTGGTAGTCGCGAATCTGATTGGCCCTTACATTGTGAAGCATCTTCCATGAAAGCTCAGCGAACGCTTCCTCCATCGGCCGCACCGATCGAATGGCGAGATCTCATTCAGGGGTTGATGGGGCTCGTGCACCCGCACGAAACCGTTGGGCGGCTACAGGCTGAATTTCGCCAATACTTCGGTGTGAAGCATGTCTGGTTTGTGTCATCGGGCAAAGCTGCTCTCAGCCTCATCTTCCGGGCACTGCATAGTCTGTCTGGGCGCAGTAAGGTAGTGCTTCCAGGATACACTTGTTTTTCTGTGCCGTCGGCGGTTGTTCATGCCCGATTGTCGGTGGCGCTATGTGACGTGGATCCGCTGTCGTTGGATTTCGACTTTGTGCAACTTTCCCACGTGGCTGATTCCAACGTCTTGTGCGTGTTGGCTACCCATCTACTGGGAATTGGCGTTGATGTCCCTAGAGTCGTCGAGCTGTGTCGTCAACGGGGCATTTTTGTCGTGGAGGATGTGGCGCAGGCGTTTGGTGGTGAACGCGATGGAGTTCCGTTCGGGGCGATGGGTGATGTTTCGTTTCTGAGTTTTGGGAGAGGGAAAAATATTACGTGCGGTTCAGGGGGCGCCATTCTTACGAATGATGATCGGATAGGTGAAGCCGTGGCTCGGGAATATGCATTGCTTCCCGAGGAGTCGCTGGCTGACATGTTGAAGAATTGGCTCGAGGTGGCACTTACGAAGGTGTTGATTAACCCGTCCCTCTATTGGCTGCCGGCTGGGCTTCCGTTTTTAAAGTTGGGAGAGACAAAGTTCTACACGGATTTTCCAATCGCTCGTCTGGATCCGATACGTGCCGGCTTGTTGCGTCGTTGGAAACGGCGGCTCGCCAATTCGACCGCAAGTCGGGTAGGGCATTCCGAGCAGATCCTCCGCTCGTTGGCCCTGTCGAATGTGCAGACAATTAAGCCGTCTGGGCGAGGTCAGTCAGTGTACCTGCGATTGCCCGTATTGATGCGATCGAAGCAGGAAAAAGAGGCGGTCTGTCGGACCTCCGCCGATCAGGGGCTGGGAATCAGTCCCCTGTACCCGTCATCCCTTCAGTACATCGCTGAACTCCGTGACACCCTCTCATCTCAGAATGTGCCTCAGTCGACTATGATCGCAGATCGACTGATTACGCTTCCAACCCATGAACTGGTGTCAGCGTCCGATATCGCTCGGATTTCCAGTGTCATTCAGGCATCTCAGCGGGTTGACGGCGCAGCGACGATTTCTCCGCCGGGTAGTCCGAACCGGCAGCGTCATGCTTCTGAGCTGCCTCGGATAATTTGAGTGCCTGTGTGGTTTTGATTTGAGTGACGGCAGATTCTTAACACGGTAGGAAGCTGGCGATGTGGTTTGTGGAATGGATATTCTGGGGGGCATTGGTATTCGTAGCGTATGCCTATGCCGGATACCCTCTCGCGTTGCTCGTCCTGTCCGGGTTCAGGAACCGACCCGTGCTGATTGGCGATATTCAACCGCGGGTCTCGTTTGTAATCACAGCTTACAATGAAGAGGCGCGCATCAAAGAGAAGATTGAAAATAGTCTCCAGCAGCAGTATCCCCGTGAGCGGCTCGAAATCGTTGTGGCCTCTGATTGCTCGTCAGACCGGACCGACGACATCGTACGATCGTATGCGGCTTTGGGTGTGCGGCTTGTGCGTGCCCAGGAGCGAAGAGGCAAAGAAGCAGCTCAGAAATTGGCGGTCAGCCAGACGAATGGAGAAATACTGGTGTTCTCGGACGTCGCTACGACTTTGCCTTCTCATGGCATTGCGAATATTGTGAAGTCGTTCAATGATCCCACGGTCGGCTGTGTTAGTAGTGTGGACCAGTTTGTGGATGCTCAGGGCAATCTCAGTGGAGAAGGCGCGTATGTCAAGTACGAGATGTTGCTGCGTCACTTGGAAACGAAGGTGAATACGTTGGTCGGCCTCAGTGGATCATTCTTTGCCGCCAGGAGGACGGTCTGTAGTCCTTGGGCAGACGATCTGCAAAGCGATTTTAATACATTGCTGAATTCGATGAAGGCGGGGCTACGTGGGGTGTCGGATCCGGGAAGCGTGGGTTACTACAAGAATTTGATGGACGAGAAGAAGGAATACCAGCGGAAAGTCCGAACCGTCTTAAGGGGAATCGCGGTGCTGATGCGTTCCCTGCCTATGCTCAATCCGTTTCGATATGGCCTCTTTTCCTGGCAGTTGTTCAGCCACAAGTTGTGTCGATGGTTGGTACCGTTCGCGATGATCGGCCTACTGGGCTCAAATATTATTTTGGCAATAGATCCCGGGCCGTACCGGATTCTATTGCTGGGGCAAGTCCTCTTTTATGCCGTTGCAGGTGCCTATGCCTGCTGTACCTGGATGCCAAAGAGCAATGTGTTTCGATTGCCCTCGTTTTTTGTTCTTGTCAACCTTTCCATCATCGACGCATGGATGCGGTATTTTCGGGGAGATCGGGTGTTCCGTTGGGAGCCATCCAAGCGCTAAGGCATGAATGACTATATTGATTGGGACTGTAACGCAAGAACCACATAGGTACAGTGAGGTGCTGAATGAATGTGATGGTTGAAAAGAAAGAGTTGCGCAACTTTGGGTTAATTGTCGGTGGGGTTTTTATTCTGATCGGTGTCTGGCCTCTGATCCGGCATGGTGACGGGGTGCGCCTATGGGCCATCGTGCCGGGATCATTATTGATTCCATTGGGATTAGCGGTCCCAACCATTCTCGCGCCTCTTTTTAAAGTGTGGATGAAAGTCGGCCACGTGATGGGATGGATCAATACCAGGATCATTTTAGGGGTTCTGTACTTTGGACTCATCACCCCGATGGGAGTGATCATGCGGATGTTTGGTTGGGACTCAATGCGAAGAGCGCTGAGCCGAGATGCCGAAAGTTATCGAGTCGTGCGGCAGGCCAGGCCACGCGACCACATGACCAGACAATTTTAAGCAAACGGAGGGCAGTATGGGCGAGTTCCTAACAGAGCTGTGGGCCTTCATGAAAGAACGAAAGAAATTCTGGCTGCTGCCGATTATTGTGATGCTCGTGCTCTTGGGCAGCTTGATCGTGCTAACGCAAGGGTCAGCGGTGGCTCCGTTTATCTATACGTTGTTTTAATGTCGAGTTTGCAGCTATTGAGATGAATTTTTCTGCGGGACGGCTAAAGCAGACAATTCGCGCTGCGGTAGCGAGGACCTTCCACGAGTCATCGATCTATCGATGGCGTCATCGAGGCAAGGTGGCGGTGCTGATGTATCACCGCGTGCTGGCGAAAGATGAAGTGACTCGTTATCCGGTTCAGTCTGGGATGTATGTACTTGATACTGTATTTGCCCAACAGATGTCTTTTGTGAACAGTCATTTTACGGTGCTGTCGCTGCAGGAACTTCTGGATCTGTGGGGACGGGGTGAGTGGAATGACCAGGCACGGTATTGTGTGATTACCTTTGACGATGGCTGGTTGGACAACTATCGTCATGCGTATCCTGTTTTGAAGCAGCTACGTATGCCCGCGACGATTTTCCTTCCCACCGACTACGTAGGAAGGAACGAATGGTTTTGGCCTGACCAGTTGGCGGTCTTGTGTAAGAGTATTGCGGACTCGAAGCAACGTCCCCAACTTCGGGCGGCGGTTGCGGGCCTCTTCTCAGATTTTGTGGGTGAAGGTGCCTCCCGCTTGGTTGAGGCAGTAGGTCGGCACGAACTGGTAAGCGACGACATTATCGAGCGCTGCAAGCATTTGCCAATAAAGCGCATCCGTGAATTGATTCATGCTTTGGCCTCAGAACTAAGGGTTACATTGCCGCTGGATCGGGTGATTGTCAATTGGGACGAGGTGCGCGAAATGTCTCGGGGAGGGGTGTCATTCGGCTCACACTCCTGCACACATCGGATTATGACGACCATTACGTCGGATGAGGTTTCCGAAGAGCTTGTGAGATCGAGGCAAGTTCTTTTCGACCAGGGTGTGAATTATGTGCCGGTCTATTGTTATCCGAACGGGAATAGCAATGCTTCGATTGAGAAGCTGGTGAAAGCTAATGGATATGAGGCTGCAGTGTCGGTGCGAATGGGCTTCGAAGGGAGCTGCCCAGAAAATAGGTATGCCATTCGCCGGGTAGGAATCCACAACGACATATCGGGCACCATCCCGCTTTTTTCTTTCCGATTGTTCGGTCCCCAACCGAGTTCAGCGTAACGCAACAAGGGCAATGGATATAGAGGGGGAATCGCTTTGGGGCGGGAATACTTGTGAAAGTATTGATTACCGACGGAAATGAGCGGGCGGCGCTTGCGGTCACCAGGGCACTTGGAGGTGAACAAGTCGAGGTGATTGTTGGGGCAGAGTCCCAACGATCCCTTGCAGGTTCCTCGCGTTATTGCCGACAGGGTATTGTCTATCCGTCTCCTTATCAAGAACCTGAACGTTTTATCGGCACATTGATGGAAGCCGTGCGAACCCATCGAGTCGATGCCTTAATTCCGTTGTCCGATATTGCCATGCATGTCCTCGGGCCAGAGAAGGCTCAATTCGAAAAATATACGCATTTCCCGGCTCCCAGTCCCCAGGCATTTCAAGAAATCTCCGATAAGTATCGATTGATGCAACAGGCTATTACGGAGGGTGTAGCAATTCCCGATACCATTTTTCTTCCTGATGGTCGGGTCGAACGGGTCGTGCAGGAAATTGTTGATTTTCCCGTGGTGGTGAAGCCCGGTTGTTCATTGGTGAAAGACGGCAATCGGTGGACAAAAACCAGTGTTTGTTATGCCGAGTCCCGTGAGGAACTTCTGAGCCTCTATCGTGATAAGCCTTATCTTCGGCAGCCCTCGTTGATCCAGCGGCGTGTGATCGGTGAAGGCCAGGGCCTGTTTGTCTTGATGCAGGAGGGTACACCGTTGGGGATGTTTGCTCACAGGCGAGTGCGTGAACGGCCTCCCTCCGGCGGAGTCAGCGTATTGCGCGAGAGTATTGCCTTGCCGAAATCCATGGTTGAGGCTACCCTCAAGCTATTACAGCGTGTGAAGTGGCATGGTGTGGCCATGGTGGAATTCAAAGTAGATGCCGCCACTCACCGCCCCTTGCTGATGGAAATTAATGGACGGTTTTGGGGCTCGCTGCAGCTGGCTGTGGATGCGGGGGTGAATTTTCCACTTCTTTTACTCAAAATGGCGATGGGGCAGTACGAAACGATACCTGAAAATGGATATCGTGTCGGGGTTAAGTCCCGATGGCTGCTTGGTGATTTGGATCAATTGGTCATGCGCATCAGAAAGAGTGATCGTGCGCTGAATCTGCCGCCTGGCGCCCCAACCAGGATTCAAGCAATCCTGTCCTTCTGCCGGTTTTTTGAACGAAATACATTTTATGAAGTTGAGCGTATTGATGATCTCGGGCCTAGCCGGTTGGAGGTCATGCGGTATTTTAAGCTGGCATAGGGAGTGGTGATGTCCCAAGTTGATTCTGCTTCCCCGCGAGGAGTTGCGCGTTTGATGAAGAGGGTTGTGAACGAGGCGTTAGATCAGTGGCGCTATCGGAGCCTGGTTAGTGGGCAGGCCTTTCCGAGTCCCGTGCGGTCCATTCTGGTCGTCTGTAAAGGCAATATCTGCCGCAGTCCGTTAGCAGAGGCCTATCTCAAGCATCAGATCGACAAACATGGGTTGTCGGTTGTGATTGAGTCGGCTGGGCTTGAAACATCGTTGGGAAAAGCTGCACATCCGCTCGCGCAAGTCGTCGGCACGCAGGGGGGGCTCTTACTCACCAAGCATGCAACGCAACCCCTGCACAAAGAACAGATTGATCGGGCGGACATGATTTTGGTTATGGAGTGGCGACAGCGCCGCCGCGTGCTCAAGCTATATCCTCAGGCCAAGCAAAAGGTGTTTTTGCTTCGCCAGTTTTACGATCAGTCAGTGCGAGAAGTTGCTGATCCCTACAGTGGAACGCTGGAAGATTTTCAGACCTGCTTCTCGATGATTAGGCAGGCCTGTGATGTCTTGGTGATGCAGATGTTGCCGTTGCCCTCGGGCAAGCAAGGATAGGGTTGAATGATTTGATCGAAATGCGAGTGCAGATGGCAAGGATCAAGGGAGGCCCGGCATCGACATGAGTGTGCGAACGAGACTATTCAACATCTATTGGACGCTGCGCGGTGCCATTGTGCCGAAGCTGAGATATTCCCAGTACTCGTATGAGGAATCACTGAAACGGTATGTGACGCCATCAGTTGAATGGGTGGAGATAGGCTGTGGACACTCCATCCTTCCCAGCTGGCGAGCGAATGAAGAACGCCAGTTGGTAAAAACATGTAAGTCAATATTCGGCATCGATTATGATCTGCCATCCCTCAAAGCGCATCCCAATATCGCCAAAAAGCTACGCGGCGATGTCACCAAGTTACCATTTAGGAACGAAGCGTTCGACCTGGTCACTGCGAATATGGTGGTCGAGCATCTTGACAATCCAGACGAACAGTTTAGGGAGATTGGGCGCATTCTTAAGTCGAAGGGGGTGTTTCTGTTTCACACTCCGAACGCATACGGTTATGGAGTGATTTTATCCAAGGTCGTGCCTGAGTGGCTCAAGGGCAAGCTGATTTACCTGCTGGAGGGTCGTGAGGAGCATGATGTTTTCCCTACGCATTACAAGGCCAATACGGAGGCTCAGGTCCGAGCACTTGCTCAAGCTAATGGCTTCGAGGTACTGCAACTCGATCTGATTCCAACCGACGCCATCTTCGCCATGCTTCCGCCTTTGGCGGCCTTGGAGTTGTTGTGGATACGGTTGCTCATGACCCAGCCCTTCCGCAACCTTCGAACCAATATGATTGTGGCGCTAAGGAAGGCCACCTGAATGTGTAATTGTCAAGCGTTCAGGCTATCGAATTTTCGAAAGTCTCAAGGGAGTCACTCGAAATTATTGTGGGCTGGGCATCGGATCGACACGATAACCAAGTATGCAAATAGCGGGTTGACAAGTGGAACCTGAGAGGCACTTCGAAAGTATGTTGAGGCCGAGGCGTCAGGCGATCATGCCAGGTGCTGGAGGGCATTCAATGCCTGGCTCTCAACCAAGGCTGAAAGACAAAGAATTCGGCTTTGTCCTTGTCGTGTTCGCCATGTTGTTTGAATTTGGCAGGCCGCAAGACTTTTTACCTCCACTCAAGATTATTCCGTTTCCTTCAGTGATAGATGCCTCTATTGCTCTGGCCGTAATTTTTTCGGGACGGGCAAGACTTTCCAACATGCAGTCGAAATTGTGGATGGGGCTCTTGGTTTTTATGGCACTCTGGGTGCCATTTGCTAATAACAATTTTCATGCTTTCTCGCAATTGAAAGACCTGACGCTGTACTTCTTTTTTTATTTAGGAATTCTTACATTTGTGAATACGACCGGGAAGATGCAGAAGCTCATTCTGGTCTGGTTAGGGGTACATGCTCTTCTGGCAATCAATGGAATGCTACACGGAGGGCGTGGTGTTGGAGGTTGGCTTGGAGACGAAAATGACTTTGCGATGGAAATGAATGTCGCAGTTCCCTTCGCATTTTTCCTCTACCAAGGGACGACGGCGAAAGGTGCAAAGGTCCTGTACTTGGTTTTGTTGGGCATATTTGTGTTGTCGTCAATTGCCACTGCGTCGCGAGGAGGATTTCTTGGGTTGTTGGCTGTGGGTTCGTTCTGCTGGTTCTATTCACCGCGAAAAGTATGGTCGCTAGTGTTGTTGACGGGTGTGTTACTGCTGGTGTTGGTTGCCGCTCCTCAGGAATATTGGGATCGAATGCAAACGATCACCGATGACAGTACGATGGAGTCCGGCACTGCCGGTCAGCGAATGTTCACATGGGGAATTGGATGGGAAATGTTCCTGGCCAATCCCGTCTTCGGTGTTGGGCAAGGCAATTTCCCCTGGACGATCGGCGAATATCTCGGCGGTCGGACCTGGCAGACCAAGTCCCTGGCTGGTCGACAGGCGCATTCCTTATATTTCACATTGTTGCCAGAATTGGGGCTGTTGGGGGTCCTTATATTTGGAAGCATGGTGGTGTTTAACTACAAAGATGTCAGGTACTGTAATCGGTTGGGTATGCGACGACATCTGGTTCATCGGCATGAAGTTGTTTCAGTTGATGCCGATTTGGAAAAGGCAGCATGGTTCGGGAACGCCATTTTGGGGGCCCTCGTAGCATACCTTGTTACCAGCACATTTATCTCGACGCTGTATTATCCTACCTTCTGGATCTTAACGGGCCTTGCCGTGGCCCTAAAAAACACTACCGAGCGATATTCTAAGAATGTCTCTGAAGTGGTCTCCCAGCCTATTTCTGCTCGAGTGAATCCTTGGGGCACCCTCGTCCGGCGAGATAATGGCACTTTCTAGGTCAATGGTAGGTATTCATCGGCTGATGTGGAATGGGTGTGGATGAGACCTGCTCCAGTAGATACCGCGCAATATCATTCCGAGATGCATCGAGTATGAGCACACGAAACTTAGTGCTGAGTGCGCTCCTCCTTTCGCTGATACGTGTCGCGTTGATCATATGGGGAGGACAACATGACGCGCCTGGAGGGGACCAACTTGCCTTCTACTCCGCCTCGCAGCAGCTCGCCCATTCTTCTACCGAATGGTTGAAAGGAGGGGGCGAATTTGGATATCGCGCTCCTGTGTATTTTGTTTATCTTGCCGGGGTTTTCAACTTAGTTCCAGGCTCAACGTTTCTGACAGGTCAGATTGCCACGGCACTTATTGGGGTCCTCAACTGTGTCTTGATATTTGTATTAATCCGGAATCTGACCGACGATGCAGGCGGTAAATTGGGATTCTGGCTCAGAGGGCTGCTGCCGTCCTATGTGGTCGCAGACACGTTTGTGATGAGTGAGCCGCTGTTCGCCACGTTCCTACTCTCCGCTCTCGTAATCATTTCTTTCAAGCCGAATTACCCAGACAGCCGCCAGGCCTTAGCTCTCGGGGTTCTTATTGCCTGTTGTCTCCTTACCCGTGAGGTGGCCATTGTTTATCCGATCGTATTCGGCGGATACCTGGTCATGGCTTCGGGCTCACGACAGGATGCGCTGAGACTTGTCGCATTATTCGCCATGACACTGCTGATTACATTAACACCTTGGATGTGGAGGAATGTCATTGTCTGGGGACAACCGCTTCCGATCAGCTATACGTCCGGGGTCAATTTACACATAGGAAATAATCCTGAGGCGACCGGGAAATGGGTTCGATTTTCAGGTGAATCGGACGAGGTAAGCCTGGGTTTCGGAACACCTCAATCCGATGCGTGGCATCGACAGGAGGCACTCAAGTATATCCAGGAAGACCCGGTTCATTTTATGCGGTTGGGGTTCAAGAAGGTGGCCTGGTTCCTCTGGCCAAGGTTTGAGCGAGAAGAAGTTAAAGAGTTGTATAAATTGCCGGCTCGGCAGGCCACCTTGTTGAGTGGGTTGTTAGGCGTCTTGAGCGCAAGTGTGATGATTGTAGGTATCGCCGGATTTGTATTCGGAAGGCGCGACTGGTTCTGGTGGGTCAGTGCAATCCTGATCGCATATACCATCTTTGTGACCTTCGTTGTATATGGTTCTCCTCGGTACCGGGATGCCGTCGATTACTTGCTGCTGGTATTTGCAGCGAATGCGACCACGCGGTGGCGCTCGCTCTGGATGGAAATACGCACGAACGGGTCGTCGGCTCAGAAACAACTATTGATTTTGATACCCGTGCTTTCTTACGTTCTGATCAATTGGGTGTGGATTGCATATGATCTGACTAAGTCAGGTCACTAGGCAGGTGCATTGTGCTGCTGCCGATGTAGAGCCCTCTAGCAGGATGCGGAAAAAGGCCACCAGCGGCGTTCTCGCTTCGTTCGCTGCGGCCTTGCGTGACGGCCTTTTTGCGCATCTTGCGGGTTATTCTGGTACCGAGACGGTGCATGAGTTGATCGTAGCGTAGCAATCGAGTTTATCCGCAGCCTGCTAGTGCTGCTGGCATGAGAGTTGAGAAATGGCCGGACCGCACGATCTCAAAACCATTCTGTTTCTCTCGACCAGCAGCGGTCCTGGCGGTGCTGAACGCGTCATCAGCAATTTGGCTGCCTCAGTTGATCCACAGCGATATCGAGCCATTCTCTGCTTGTTTCGTCCTGGATGGCTCCAGGAACGGAGCGAAAGCCGAGGAATTCGTACGTTCATTATTCCGACCCACGGCATGACCGATTGGCGATGGGCGCTTCAATTTCAACGGTTGTTGCAACAGGAACGGGTGAACCTGGTTCATGCGCATGAGTTTGACGCGAATGTGCAAGGGGCGTTTGTAGCAGCATTGTCAGGCATTCCTCTTGTAGCAACCGTTCATGGAAAAAATTACTTCTGGGAAAAACTCCGCCGCCGCCTGGCCTATCGGTGGGTCAGCCGCAGGGCGACCATGGTGGCTGTATCTGAGAATTTGAAGCAATTCATCGTTGAGAAAGTCGGGGTCTCTTCGAGTCGCGTGAAAGTGCTCTACAACGGTGTGGATGTGTTGCCGCAATGTGACCGCGTCGACGTGGATGAGTGTCGAAAAGAGTTGGGCTTGCCCGAGAGGCATCAAATTGTGGGTGTCGTGGGCAATCTGTATCCAGTAAAAGGACATCAGTATTTGATCGATGCTATCCCTTCGATCTTGATGAAATGTCCTAACACGTCGTTCGTGTTTGCCGGGAGAGGCCAGCTTGAAGGTGAATTGAAGGCGCAGGTACATCGGCTTGGTGTGGAGGAGAGGGTCTTCTTTCTTGGCCTGAGGCAGGATATCCCGAGAATTCTGGCCATGCTTGATGTGTTTGTGTTGCCCTCTCTTTCGGAAGGACTCTCAATGGCAATCCTTGAGGCCATGATTGCCGGGAAGCCGGTGGTCGCGACGCAAGTTGGAGGAAATCCCGAACTTGTGCTACACGGTGAAACAGGATTCTTGGTCCCGCCACGTGATAGTCAGGCCTTAGCGTCTAGTTTGGTGACGTTGCTGACGAACAGGCAGCAGGCTGCTCAATTTGCGGAGAAAGGCAAGTGTCGCGCCGAAGGGCAATTCAGCCTACGGACTATGGTCTGTGCCTACCAGTCGCTTTATGACAAGTGCCTGGAATCAGAATGATAACTCCAGTCAGGCGATGAAGGTCTTCTATCGTAGGCCTTTGTTTCCAAGCAGCGAAAGCCGATTGTAATATGTGGAAAGACTCGCAATGTATCAGGCGCCAAGCTGAGTGTCAGATGTGAAAGTCTGTCATGTGGCCATGGGCGACTTGTGGGCAGGGGCGGAAGTTCAATTGCTTGCACTCATGACCCACCTGGTGCGATTGCAGGGATTCGAATGGTCCGTGATCCTATTCAATGAGGGAAGGTTAGCGGATGAACTTCGGAAGCTTCCCCTTTCACTCACGGTCATTCCTGAAAGACACCATAGCCCTATTGCCATTGCCTTTCGCCTTGCAAAGATCTTTCGGCAATTTCGTCCGGATATTGTTCATACCCACAAGTATAAAGATTCCATCCTCGGGGCACTCGTCGCACGATTTGTGAGAGTGTCCCATGTAGTTAGGGTGGTTCATGGTATGCCTGAACCATTCAGAGGACTGAGAAATGTGAAGATGGTTGGGTACACGATTGTAGACAGGTTGGTGACCGGTCGGCTTATCGATAAGGTGGTTGCCGTGTCCTCTGATATTGAAAAGGTCTTGGCCCGAACCTATGGCTCGAATCGGGTGGTCTGTATTCACAATGGGATTGATCTCGACGCCGTCCACGTTACCATGCAGCGGCCGGAGATGCGCAGAGTGTGGCACATCAACGACAAGGCAGTACTTATTGGAACAGTCGGGCGGCTCGTTCCAGTGAAAGGCCATGCCGTATTGTTGGAAGCACTGCGGATCCTGCGTCGGTCGCATCCCAATGCCACACTACTTTTTGTCGGAGATGGGCCGTTGCGTGGACACCTCGAAGCAGAAACGAAACGGCTGGGTTTGGACCAGTCAGTGATATTCTCGGGTCATCAAGCGCAGTCGTATGATTTCATCAACATGATGGATATCTTTGTTTTACCGTCTCTGCATGAAGGAATTCCGATGGTTCTATTGGAGGCTTTCGCTCTGAAGCGGCCGGTTATCGCAAGTCGGGTAGGTGGAATTCCGGAAGTTGTCTCGCATGGTCACTCTGGAATATTGGTAAGCCCGGCTGATGCCGACGAGCTTGCGTCGGGGATTGGGGATATGATTGAAAATCCTGCGAAGGCGGCGGCATTTGGCGAAGCTGGACGAAGCCAAGTTGAGTGCGAGTTTAGCGCAAGCATGATGGCGAATAGAACTGCTGCGATGTATCGATCATTGTATAAGAATTGAATGAGAATTCTTTGGCTAGGACATAATCTCGCGTACCCGCCCAAGGGAGGGCCTCTTCAACGAAATTACAACTTGCTGAAGGAGGCGGCCAAGTACCATGAAGTGCATGCACTCGTGTTTGATCAGCCGGCATCCAGACCGTCTGGGGTTACACCCGCAGATTGTGTGGAAGCGTTGTCGAAGTTTTGTGCCAGTGTAGAGTGGGTCCCGCTCCCGAAAGATTCTTTTGGTATTGGTCGTTATTGGCGGGCAGTCGGTGGCTTGCTGACAGGCGAGCCATATGAATTTCGTTGGTTACGATCGAGAGAGATGGCGAAGCGTCTCCAACGACTTACGGGTCGAATTCAGTTTGATGTGGTGCATGCCGATACGCTGGGCCTGGCCCCCTATGTTTCCTTGGTTCCTTCTGCTGGCACCGTGCTGAATCACCACGATATCGAGTCGGCTCTTGTCCAGAGGCGCGCTGCCAGTGAACGCAGTCTGCTATGGCGTATGTTCTGGTCACGAGAGGCGGCGCACTTGCTTGCTGCGGAGCGCCGATGGTGCCCGACGTTTCATGTCAATATGGTGGTATCCGACGACGAGGGACAGCTGGTGAAATCTTCCTGCAAAGAGAGTCGAATTTGCGTCGTTCCCAATGGTGTCGACGTCGGGTATTTCACGCCGCGTCCGGATCCGGGAGGGACCAGATTGTTATTTTGCGGCCGTCTCGATCAGTTGGCGAACAAAGGGGCGATCACCTATTTCTTCAATTCCATATGGCCTCAATTGTCTGGCCGGGTGAAAAATCTTGAAATCGATGTGGTCGGGAAGAATCCTCCGGCCTGGTTGCGTGAGTTGAGCCAACGCGATCCGTATGTACATGTTCCTGGATTTGTGGATGATGTGCGTCCCTATTTCCAGAAAGCGACGGTATTCGTTTGTCCTATCACCGACGGGGGAGGGACGCGTTTAAAAATTCTCGATGCCATGGCGATGGGTATGCCGGTGGTCAGTACGACCTTTGCGGCATCTGGACTGGCGTTGCGTGATGGGGCGCATCTCCTCATTGCAGATACGGCTGAAATGTTTCGTGAGCAAATCATGCGCTTGTTAGCCGATACGAGTTTACGTCAGCGACTCGCCCAAGGAGCCGCTGAGGTTGTCAGGCAGACCTATGCATGGGATACGATCGGGCATAGCCTGGTGGCCGCATATGAAGAGGCGGCTGTACGAAACATCAAGGGGGTGATCGACAGATGAGAAATCTCTCCGCTGAGAAGGTAATCTTGAAACCATGACCTCATTGACACGCATACAGGTGATTTCAAATTTGCGCCGTCTGGATGGGGTAAGAACCGAACAGTATGAGGCGACTAGTCAATACGCTGGAGAAAAAGAGACGTTTTGGGATGGTGTGTGTTTATTCTTTCGAGCACGCGGCAAGGATGTCCTGGTGTTGACAGGAGGGACATGGAGGGTCGTTGGATTCTGTTTGATGAAATCCCTATGGCCATTCAGTTCGTGCAAACTTGTGGCGGTGGACTTTATCTTATCTCGCCCGCATGGCTGGAAACAGTCCATCATAGCTTGGGTTAAGGGTCGTTTGCTGCGAATGGTCGACCGGTTCGTTTTACATTTTAAGGATACGAGTGAGTACGAACGGATCTATGGTATCCCTCCATCCAAGTGCATCTTTGTCCCCTTCAAAGTGAACTACTGGGAAAAACTGTCACCGGAAGATCGATTCTCTGAAGTCGAGGACTACATCTTTACCGCGGGCCGCAGTTACCGTGATTTTCCAACTTTTGTCGAAGCCATGCGCAGGGTTGACTATCCGGGGCTTCTCCTTTACGAAGAAGCTGCGTTGCTCAAGCGATCTGCCACGGATGTGGACCTTTCGAATCTTCCGGCTAATTTGACTGCGGAAAAAAACGAAGGGGAGCAAAGTTGGGTTGACTATATTCGTCGCGCAAAGATCGTGGTGGTGCCGTTGTTGCCGAGCACGATGTATGCGCCTGGCCTGAGTTTGTACCTGATGGCCATGGCGATGAAGAAATGTGTCATTGTCACCGAGGGGTTGGCGACCAGGGGTATGTTGAAGGACGAGGCGGTCATCGTGACCCCAAAGGATCCTGAAGCCCTGGCGGCGGCTATCGTGCGTGTATGGAATGATGATGGATTGCGTCACCGAACGGCGGAGTCCGGTAGGCGTTATGCCGAGCGGTGTGGGGGAGAATCCCGACTTCTTGCAGATATCGTACGCGTTTGTGGGGAGATGCGCAGATTCACTTAATACTACAATCTTAAGAAAGGTCTGATTAATTCGATGTTCCCGACAACGATGAGGTAGATTCCCTGTATTCTAGACGCCGACTGATCAAAAGCGGGAATTAATCAGACCTTCCTTAAGATGTCGGGATGCCTGCTGCTATGTGTGAAGGTGTGTGTCATCAGCCTAGCTTAGTGCTTCCTCCGAGATTGAGCCTTACGGATAAATGAGTTTGGTGAACGAAGGGCCGGAGTTTACCTGCCAGAATGAGGACTGATGCTCGTGAATAATTAGAACAGCAGCATGTCCAGCCGATTTAGTATGAATCTTGCCGACGCGCACTTTGCAATTTCAAAAGTAACGTGACATTAACATTCAGTTCGAGTAGCTTTATTTGGGTGAATCCACGTATCACATTCGGAGCTATTACTGTATGTCTCTTATTCAGTCAATTCTGGCTAATGTTCACAAATCCCTCCACCCTGAGCGTCGGAAACGCATCAGAAAGTTCCAGGCATTTCACTTTAGACAACTTCAACATGTAATCTTTCGTGCCCTATTCGGCTCTAATCTAAAGGCTCTAGCAGCATTGTATGGTAGTGATAAGTGGGGGAGCCACTGGTATGCGCAGCACTACGAACGACACTTTTCCTGTCTACGAAAAAAGCGAATAAACATCTTAGAGATCGGTATCGGCGGATATGATGACCCCGAAGCTGGAGGTGAGTCATTGCGCATGTGGCGTGCGTATTTCCCGAATAGCCGGATATACGGTGTCGATATTTGTGACAAGCATGTTCATGACGAGCGCCGAATAAAGACCTTTCGCGGGTCGCAAGTAGACCAAATATTCTTAGGTCAAGTGGTTCAGGAAATCGGCGACATCCACATCATTATCGATGATGGTAGTCATCGCAACGAGCATGTCCTTGGTACCTTTGGGTTTCTTTTTCCAAAGTTAAGCAAGGACGGGATCTATGTGATAGAGGATACCCAAACGTCCTATTGGCCAAGCATTGGCGGCTCAAGCTCGGATTTTAATCGAGCGGATACAACTATGGGCTTCTTGAAAAAGCTGGTTGATGGTTTGAATTATCCCGAATTCGATCTGCCGCAATATGAACCTACTTATTACGATAAACACATAACTGCTGTCCATTTTTATCACAATATGGTTTTCATTCAAAAAGGGTTTAACAAAGAGGGAAGTAACTTACTGTCTAAGGGAGAATGGTGCAAACCCTGGTAAGTAGGAAAATTACCTCACAATGTACGACATGCTTCAAATTGGTGGTTGTGCAGTGCGTTAGACCCTTAGTATGAGTGATATGTCGCGCAATCAATTACAAACAGAGACAAACTACACTTCTCTAGCCAGACAAGTCGCATACACTGCCATTATAAGCCTCGCGTTTGGGCTGCTTTCGTCATCGATAATTGATGCCTTCCTTAAGAAGTGGAGTGGAACGGCATTTAATGCCGAAATCCCATACAGTTTTGAAAAAACTTTGGCGTATGAGGTGCCGCGTCCTTATGCCTACCGGGTGCTGTTTCCTTGGATGGTTAACACAACTGCCGAATTTTTACCGTCAAATTTTGTCCTATCTCCGCCTCCGGAAATGTTACGTCGGGGAGTGGAATATTATATTGGTGAGCAAGAGGCAAAAAAGCTACCTGTGGTGCTTCAGCTAAAGTTTGTCATAGCCGCGCTTTGGATGTTTGTCTTTCTATTTGGCGCGCTATGGCTCTACCGCACCATTGCCATTCGGGCTCTTCACATTGATCGAGCCAATGCTGATTTGGCCACATTGCTGTTTGGGCTATTTCTTCCGCTATCATTTCGGGGCGGCGGAGGATTCATTTATGATTTCTCAGAGTTGTTCTTTTCCGCCGCCTACGTCTCGGCGTTGGTGTCAGGGCAATATTTTTGGTCAGCCACTATTCTATTTGGTGCCATCGTCAATAAAGAATCAAATCTGTTGCTTTTGTTATATCTGATAGCACACCTCCTGACTAATGGCCGATCCGTCAAGAATGGGTGGTACCGCTTTCTGGGACACAGCATCTCTGCTGCCATCCCCTATCTTCTAATCAAGCTAGCAATGGCGGACAAGCCGGGGGGCACTGTAGAGTTCAATCTTCTGTGGAATATTGACTACTGGACGAAGGCGTCCTCATTTGTCGGCTTCATGACGACAAATCTTCAGTTAGTGCTTTTTCCTAAACCAACAAACATTGCGTTTCTTGTAGTATTTGCATGGTTTATCGCACATCACTGGAGCCGCAAGCCGCCTTTTGTTCGTGCGACACTAGTGAGTACAGGCCTTGTCTCTGTCGTTTTGCTAGCGATATTTTGTTGGCACGACGAAATTCGCAACTTGTCACTGGCTTTTCCTGCAATTTTTCTGGCTATCACTCACTCATTCCTAGAAAGCTATCGTAGTGAACAGAATCTCAATGGCCAGGTGACATCTCCCCCGAAAGCGGTGGTTTGAGCAGGCGCGAGGGACGATTCGCGACTGGCGTCACTGGTGCAACCACGGGTAGCCGCATCAGGCGCTCGGGTATCGAAACCCGGCTCAATATCGGGCCCAACCGTAAGTTCCAGGTGCGGGCCAAGATCGAACTTGTGTTCGGGATCATCAAAAATGTCTTTGGCTTCACGAAGATTTAGTGCTGAGGATTAGCCACCAATACACATCGTTTGGTGGTGACGCGTGAGCTTGCGAATCTCTTCCTGCTGTGCCGCCGATTGCTGGCAGCCGCAGCATAGGCTGGGGTGTGCGACCGGCAGGTGAGCCGGATGATGGCGCGGGCTGCCCGCCAGGGGAGCGGTAACGGGCTCGTGTGTGGGAGGATTCAAACACACCGACCGGGATCTCTGTCTTGCAGCCTCAATTGTTCAGACGTTCTCTAGGGCGTCGTCACACTCCGCATAGTTGGCATCGCCGGCGGACCCGGAGGCTGGTCGGTACTGCTACTTCCACCGGGGATTGAAATGTGCAGATGGTCGATGTAATGGTTCCAGTCCACCGTCGGTAGAGGATTCACCGTGCCATCCCACGTCTCAGACCAGACCCATTCGTTCAGTCCATTCTGGGCATAGTTCATGTTGGTGTAATTACCAGCTGGCACGCCATTAATCCACCAGCGCACGATCCCATCACGTGACGTGGCGGTCGTGCTCTTTTTGAAATAGGCTTCCAGCTTCGTCCATACGCCGGTTGGTACCGCGCCGGAGCCCACGTTCGGTTCACACCCCAGCCCAAGGTCTGCACCACAAGTGTGGCTATTGTCGAGTGCACCACTGTTGTGGCTAAAGACTAATCGAAACGGCCCTCCTGGTGTTCCAACCATATAGAAGACCCCATTGTTCTGTGGTCCACGAACAAAAAAAGTCTTGTTATTAGCGGGACGACCCAAAAATTGAGGATTGGTACGCCACATTAGGCCCACGTACATCTCGTTGTGGACTTGTGGTGTCACATAGTTGAGCTGCATTCCGCCAGCTGAATTGCCTGCATAGAGGGTCGATTTCACCACCCCCGATGGAGAAATCGGTGCGTTTGAATCTGAAGTGAGTTCTGCCGATGAGTAGACATCCAGGATGCCACAACCACTCACGCTATTGAAGGGACAGTCAAGGACCACCGACGCCCCCGCCGGTTCGTTAGTCCAGACCCCTGCAGCATGACCCTCCTGAGCGCCGACAAATCCTGCGCAGAAAGTCAGCACGGCCACAATTGTAGCCAACCTCTGAGAGGGCTGAGACGTCGAGTTGCCATCCATGTTTGTCCTCTTGTTAGTGGTATACGGTGTATCAGTTGGCCTTGTGGTCATGTCACTCCATCCGTTCGGCTGCGCGACTCGCATGAGGCGACGGTGCCGTCTGGTTGAACCGGTTTTCTGTCCTGCGAGTATCCGACATCCACAGGTGAGCAAGATCGGTGCCTGCCGTAGCCTTCAGGGCTCCTACCATAGCAATTGCTCATATACCCTGGCAAATGCTTTCACAATTCCTGATCAACAATTCGCGGGGCCGATGGGTACCCGAGCTTCCTAGGCAGGAATCCTGTGGGGGGAAGAGGTCAGTGCCGGTCAAAATGGTGCTTATGGAGGCAGCGGCTTGACGAAATTGTTATAGCGGGGCGGTGAAATCACACAGGAACAAGCAACGGAGATAACGATTGAGCCTGACCATTGGAAGCTCATCGATCCATGATCCTCCGTCCGCGGTGAGTTGGTCAGTTTGACAGATCAGTCATTCGCATGTGGTGAGCTATCCGAAGGCGACTGGTTTCGTGGCGTCCCGACGCTCGTGGGAAATCGTTGACGGATGAGAGATATTCTGCCATTCTTTTTTACGACATTGGTGACGTGGCGGCGATGACTGACGAGGGGAGTGACATGGCGAAGAAGATGCAGCGGCAGATTGCGGTGGTGGGGTTGGGGTACGTGGGATTGCCGATCGCGGTGGCGTTCGGTAAATCTGCGCCGGTCATCGGGTTCGATATCAATAAGGCCAAGGTCGATGAGCTGCGCAGAGGGATTGACCGGACCGGAGAGGTGTCCCCCAAAGATTTAAAGGCTAGTCGCGTTCGGTACACCTCAGAGCCCAGTGATCTCAAAACCGCCGATTTTATTATCGTTGCCGTCCCGACTCCCATTAACGAAGCGCTCCAGCCGGATCTGACGGCCTTGAAAAAGGCGTCGGAACTGATTGGTTCCAATCTCGCTCCGGGGGCCATTGTTGTGTATGAGTCGACGGTGTACCCCGGTGCGACAGAGGAAGACTGCCTACCGATACTTGAGAAAGCATCCGGGATGAAGAGCGGCATTGATTTCAAAATCGGATATTCGCCCGAACGCATCAATCCGGGAGACAAGGAACATACGCTGGAACGAATCATTAAGGTGGTCTCTGCCCAGGATGAGGAGTCCTTGGAGATCGTGGCGAAGACGTATGGCATGGTGGTGAAGGCCGGAATCCATCGGGCTTCCAGTATCAAGGTGGCTGAAGCGGCGAAGGTGATCGAAAACACACAACGAGACCTGAATATCGCGCTTATGAACGAGCTGGCATTGATTTTCCATCGCTTGGGAATCGATACCAGGTCCGTGCTGGAGGCAGCGGGGACGAAGTGGAATTTCCTCAAATTCAGCCCTGGCCT
The DNA here is from genome assembly GCA_024998625.1 of Nitrospira sp. Taxonomy (GTDB): domain Bacteria; phylum Nitrospirota; class Nitrospiria; order Nitrospirales; family Nitrospiraceae; genus Nitrospira_A. Next base: position 45,915 of record JACOEL010000004.1, read on the forward strand.
AGTCGGCGGCCATTGCATCGGAGTCGATCCCTATTATCTGACCGCTAAGGCCGAATCCGTCGGATATCATCCGGAGGTGATTCTGGCCGGCCGACGCATCAACAACAGCATGGGCAAGTATGTGGCCGAGCAGACCGTGAAGCTATTGAGTCAGGTTGAGCGACCCGTCAGTGACTTACGCGTCGGCGTCCTGGGGCTGACCTTTAAGGAAAATGTTCCGGATTTACGGAACAGTCGGGTGCCGGATATTGTAAACGAATTGAAGGAGTATGGCATTCAGGTCGTGGTGCACGATCCGCTTGCGGAACCGGAAGAAGCGGTGGGGGAGTATGGCCTGCGCCTTTCGCCTTGGGATCAGCTCAAACAACTGGACGGAATCGTGCTGGCTGTTGCCCATCGGGAGTACATGCAGATGAGCGTTTCAGAACTGCTGAAGCCATTGCGCAAGCAGCGGAACAATGTGGTGGTCGACGTAAAGAGTGTCCTGGACCCGGACAGTTTGCCGGGATCGGTGAAGTATTGGAGGCTCTAGGTTGCCGTCGACATGATCTGATGAAGACGCTTCAACCGCGCTCCAGAGTGTCTGCCGAAATCCTATCGGTGATCCTTCTCTCTTCCTGAGGCCGGACGACCTGTCCGGCCTCACAGGCCCTTCCGCCGGCTCCATGTGCCGACCGACTAATGCCTCGTCACAGATCTGCCGAAAGAGGTGCGAGACGATGGCATGGCACTTGCCGTCCAAAGCGAGAAACTGATTGTCGCGTCTGTGTCAGTTTGATATACCAAAGAGGTTACCATCTTGTTGATCCGACCTATGCGTTCATCCTTCCGCACGACACACGTCGAGAATAGAGGCCATTGGTGTTGTCGGGTTCTGAGCTCGACGGCCGGGGTAGTGTCTGGTCTCCTGATTATAGGCTGTGGCACGTTTGTCTCTCCTGACGTCAAACGCGGCGATCAGCATCTCGCGGCTGGAAACTGGGAAGAGGCCAGCGTCGCGTATCGACAGGCGCTCAAGGATGATCCGTTTGAGCCGTCACTGCAGAACAAATATTCGGTGGCCCGGGAGCGCGCAGCTGCAGCGCATGATGAGCGCGGCCGGCAGCTGCTGAAGGATCACCAGTTCGATCAGGCCGCCGAAGAATTCAAGCGTGCCCTGACGATCGAGCCCACGAGCAAGGAGCACGAGGCCGGATTGACCGAAGCCTTGCGGCTCAAGGAGGCGCGCGAGCGGTATCGCGAGGCGGAGCGTCTAGCGCAATTGGGCCGGGTGAGCGAGGCCATGGCGGTCTATATGCGGGCTGTGGAACTCGATCCCACATATAAAGAAGCGCTGGAAGGCGTGGCCAGGCTGTCGGCAGAACAGCATGCCGTGGATCGTGACGACCGGCAGAAGCAGCCGGTGACGTTGCAATTCCGTAATGCCGGCCTGAAGGAAGTGGTGGAGGCGTTAGGAAAGGCGGCGCATGTCAATTTTGTGTTCGACAAGGATGTGCGCAACGATCCCGTCACCATCTCGTTGGAAGACAAACCGTTCGATGAGGCCTTGTCGCTGGTCTTGAACAGCAACAGTCTGTTTGCCCAAAAGGCCGGCCCCACGCTGTATATCATCAGCCCCAATACCAAGCAGAAGCAGGAACAGTATCAGGACCTCATGATCCGGACATTCTACCTGTCATCCGCCAAGGCGAAGGACATGGTGGCGCTGCTGAAGTCCATGCTGGATGTGAAGCACATTCATGGCAATGAAGCGCTGAACACCATTGTCGTTCGGGATCAACCGGAAAAGGTGGAATTGGCGGAGAAAATTATCCAGGCGAACGATCGTGAAGACTCAGAGGTGCTCTTCGACGTGGAAGTGCTCGAAGTCAATCGAACCGTCGATCAGACCTATGGACTGTCTTATCCCAAACAAATTGCCGCGGCTGTTGTGCCGCCGGGATTCACGGGGGCCATTGCCGGAGATATCGCGCAGCAGTTCACCTACCGAAACCTGGCCAGCCTGGGACAGGACAGCTATCTGTTCAAACTGCCCACCAATGTGCAATTGGATTTCTTCAAGCAGGTCACCGACGCCAAGACTCTGGCGGCGCCGAAAGTGCGCGTGCTCAACAACAAGAAGGCCGAGGTCAATATCGGTGACAAGCAACCGATCCTGCTCTCCACCACGAACGTGTTGCCCGGGCAGGCTGCAACCGGCGCCGTTCCGACGACTTCAACCGTGACATCGATCGAGTTTCGTGACACCGGCGTCAAATTGACGGTTGAGCCGAATATCCACCTGGCGAATGAACTCGCGTTGAAAATGAAGATCGAGGTGATTCGCCTGGGCGATGTCGTCTTGTTGCAACAATCTCCTCCGATCACGCAGTTCAAGTTCGGCAATCGGTCCGCCGAGACGATGTTGAATGTGCGCGACGGCGAAACCATTGTCCTGGGAGGACTGCTGCAGGAAGAAGATCGTCGGACCAAGGTGACGATCCCCTGGATCGGTGACATTCCTATCCTGGGCAATCTGTTGAGTTCGTTCAAGACTCAACGGGTGACGACGGAAGTGATTCTGACGATCACTCCGCATATCGTGAATTCGTTGCGGCTTCCGAGTCCGCAGGGGCAGGCCTTCTGGTCCGGAACAGAATCCGTCTACTCCACGTCGCCTCTGTTCGCCATGCAGCCGAAAAAGATTTCGGCACGACTGTCCGCATTGAGCGGGTCCGGCAAGCTCGCAGAAAAAGGCGCTTCGAAACAATCCAAGGGGGCGGTGACGAGCGCCGAACTTGTTCCTCTCGAACTTCAGCTGGCGATCCAGCCTGCAGACGTCACGGCTCAACTGAACAAGGAATTGCGGGTGGACGTGCTGGCGACTCAGGCCCGCGGGTTGGATACCGAGACCTTTACGCTGGAATTCGATCCGAAGATTCTCGAGTTTCGGGATGCCACCCTCGGCGAGGTGTTGGGGACCGAAGCCGGTAAAGCCGCGGTAACGGCGACGCCATCCTCTACCGAGGGCCTGATCGAATTGCGCCTGCATCGGTCCGCAAGCGCCACGAAAGATGAGGGTCGCCTGTTGCGATTGACGTTTCTCGCCAAATCTCCGGGAGTGTCGTCGCTGCGCCTGCAGATGGCCAAGCATGACGATCTCGATAGTCCCGAGGGAACCGGTGAAGCCGTGGGAGTGGTGAGAGTGCGGTGAAACAGTCCGGCGTCACGTTGCTCGAACTGCTCGTCACCCTGACCATTCTCACCATCCTCGCCTCAGTCGCCCTGCCGTTCACCAAGGTTTCGACTAAGCGGACGAAAGAGATCGAGCTGCGGCAGAACTTGAGGGTGATCCGGGCTGCGATCGATACGTTTCACCTTGAATGGTCCCGCGACGGAGACACGTTGACGGGGCCGGCATGCGTCAAGAACAAGTTGAGCTGTAAAGACGTCACCGGGCCCTATGGCTACCCGAAATCCTTGGATGTATTGTTGGGAGTCAAGCTGACGGGGGAGCAGGCGACGGTGCGCGGGACGACGATCAAGCGATACCTGCGATCGATTCCCCTGGATCCCATGACCGGAGCCGCCGACTGGCGCCTGCGTTGTTACCGAGATCCCGCCAGTGTGAAGGACTGGTGCGGAGAAGATGTGTACGATGTTACGACTCATAGTCAAGAGCTGGCGTTGGATGGCACGAAATACCGAGACTGGTAAGCGCACATGGGCGTTTTCGTCACCGCATGGGTTTACGATTATCGAGCTGATGATTGTGGTGACGATCGTCGGAATTTTGGCCACGTTGGCCGTGCCGTCCTACCATGCGGCGATCATCAAGGCGAAAGAGGGCGCGCTGCGTCAGGATTTATTTTCGCTGCGCGATGTGATCGACCAGCACCGTGCCGATAAAGGGAAGTACCCCGAGACCATTGAGGCGTTGGTGTCGGCCGGCTATCTCCGGCGGGTGCCGACCGATCCGTTGACCGGCTCGACGACGACATGGCAGGAAATGGTCGATGAAGGGGAAGGCGGCATGGTCGATGTGTTTTCCGGGTCCGATCTGGTCGGCACCAACGGAGTTCCCTACAACCAATGGTAAGGCAATGAATACCATGATCCAACAAGCGGGTCCTGATTGGCGGACGGTCGTGGGCGTACGATTCGGGTGCTTGATAGTGGCGACGTTGAGTCTGTTGTTCTGGGGAGGATGCGCGCGGGTGACGCCAAGTCCGGAATCAACCCCCACTGATCTCCAGGTCGCGGCGGACTCCCTCAAGACGGCGGTGCGTGAAGCGCAGCGTACGGCGGCCGAATTGCGCGCGGAACTTGAGGAGCAGCGGAAGGAATTAGCGGATGCCCAAGTGGCGCGGGCTCAGCTGCAGGGCATGTTGCGGGAGACCGAACGGCGGTTGGCGGATGCCCGCCAAGTCATCGAATTGCAGCGGGAGGAATTGGCTTCGGCCCGTACAGAACGGGAGCGGGTGGCGCAGACGATGGCTCCTTTGCACAGTCTGGCGCAGCAGCCACCGACGGGGGGGCGCCTTCAACGGACGCGTGCATCATCCAGCCAGGACGGAGTGATGCCTTCCTCGGCGGCTACACAGGAACAGGTCGTGAAGCCGCTTGAGAGTGGAGAGGGGGCGGCTCCACAATTCACACTTGCCGATGGCGAGGCGGCTCCGGTCTCGGACGTTCCTCAGACTTCGCCGATTGTGATGTCGACTCCGCCCGCCGCGGAGCCGGTCAGGACGATTGTCGTGCAAGGCGGGGATACCTTATGGCGGCTTGCGCGCCGTCATAAAGTCAACGTGGATGCCCTGCGTGCACTGAATGGTTTGTCGAACAACCTGATTGTCGCTGGACGGACGCTTCGTTTGCCGGAGCCCCGGCTGCAGCAGGCGGTTATGCAACCGGTTTCGCTGAAAACCCTCGTTCGATAGCGACGGGGGCAGCGCGTGTCGTGTCCACCCGAATGAACTCATGGCGGTATTCGCATACAGAGCGGCTCGCGCGGACGGCACGACCTTCGAGGGGCACATCGAGGGCGAAGATGAGCACTTGGTGCGAGCCAAGCTTGAATCCGACGGCCTGCTGGTGTTCCGTCTCTCCAGGCGGGGAGCGGGATTCGGTGTGTCGGGTCTGGCGGCAGGCCGTTGGGGAAAGCTTCCCCTTCAAGATTTCCTCGTGTTCAATCAGGAGTTGTTGGCCCTGATCAAAGCGGGGCTACCGGTTTTGCGGGTCTGGGATCTGCTCATCGATCGCACCCAACGAGCCCCGTTTCGAGAAGCGTTAAAAGCCGTTCGTCAAGATATTCGCGGCGGGGCGTCGGCTTCCGAAGCCTTGGGCAAGCATTCCACCTATTTCTCGGATCTGTACCTTGCGACGATTCGCGCGGGTGAGCAGTCTGGAAATCTGGCGGAGGTGTTGCAACGCTACATTGCGTATCTGAAGCTGATGATCGGCCTTCGCCAAAAAGTCACCAAGGCGCTGGCCTATCCGGCTTTTCTCGTGGTTGTCGGCGTTGCGGTGGTGGGGTTTCTGCTGAGTTACGTGATGCCGACCTTCATCTCGGTGTATGGTGAATCATCCGCCAATTTGCCGACGGCGACTCGGATGCTCATCTCGGTCATCCAGATGGGTGAGGCGCAGTTGATTCCGGTGGCGATCGTGGCGTTGGTGGCGGTGGCGATGGGACGGGCGTGGTATCAAACCTCCGCCGGTCGATTGTCCGTAGATCGGAACCTGTTGAAACTGCCGCTGCTCGGGATGATTCTTGTGGAGCACCACACGATCCAATTGACCCGCACGCTGGCCACGGTGTTAGCCGGCGGCACGCCCTTAGTGGAAGCGCTTGAAATCGCGCGCGGTGCGGTCTCGAACCGCTTCGTGTCGCGCGGCTTGGTGTCGGCGGTGAACGAAATCCGTGAAGGCAGCACGCTGGCGGCCGCGATTGAGCGGCCGCAGATCCTGCCCAAGCTCGCGATTGAAATGTTGTCGGTCGGTGAAGAAACCGGCTCGCTGGAACCGATGCTTCGGGATGTGGCCGAGTTTTATGAGGGGGACCTCGATGTACGGCTTAGTCAGCTGACCACCTGGATTGAGCCGGTGTTGTTGCTGGTGATGGGGCTCTTGGTAGGAGGCATCGTCATCATTATGTATTTGCCGATTTTCCAGATGGCCGGAACGATTCAATAATCCGACGATACGGCGGGACCCTGTGCCCGCCGCGTCGTGACCCGTGTCGAAGTCGGAGGGACTGAATATGTTGATGCAACGCCATCTCACTCGCCCGTCGCTCGCCGATGTGATGGTGCGCGAGGGCATTTTGCCGAGACGGGCCGTGGACCAGGTCGTGGCCCGTTTGGGAGGCAGCACCGCGGCCTTGGGGCAGACGCTCGTCGAAGAGGGGACCATTTCCGAGGCGCAACTGGCGCAGGCATTGGCAGCCCAGTATGGATTGCCCTATGACCCGCTCACCGGGTTTCGCGTGGACTCCGAATTTTATCACACGATTTCCGTTAAGTTGATGCGGCGTCATCCTTTCGTGCCGGTGAAGGACGAGGCCGGCGCGTTGACGATTGCGATTTCCGACCCGCAGAACCTGCTGGGGCTGGATGAATTGGAGATTCTGCTCAATCGTCCGCTCCACTATGTAGTGAGCTCGCGAAGCGCGATCCAATCGGCGTTGGAACGGAGTGAAGGGTCCAGTCAGGCGCTGCGTGAATTGGAGGCGGAATACCGGTCGGTCCTGGTGAAGGAAGACGAGCGGGGCGAAGAGGTCTTAACCGTCGATCACTTCGGCGAAGATCAGAGCCCGGTGGTCAAGCTCCTCGACACGATCATGTTGAGTGCCATGCAGCGACGGGCCAGCGATATTCACATTGAGGCGACGGATCGGGCCACCACGGTGAAGTTTCGCGTGGACGGCATTCTGGTCTCGGCGATGGATCCGCTCGACGTGAAGCTGCATCCACCGTTGGTGTCCCGCCTCAAGGTCATGTCCGACCTCGATATCGCCGAACGGCGGGTGCCGCAGGACGGCAGTTTTCGTATGCGGCTCGACCGGAAGACGGTCGATTTCCGGGTGTCGATTTTGCCGAGTGTGTTCGGAGAATCCGTCGTCATCCGAATTCTGGACCGCGAGGCGATTACCACGGGCGTGTCTACGCTGAGACTGGATCGTCTGGGGTTCAATCCGGAGGACCTCAAGCGGTTCCGTCGCGCCATTACGAGGCCTTACGGGATGGTTCTCGTGACCGGTCCGACCGGAAGCGGAAAAACCACGACCCTGTACGCGGCGATCAGCGAAATGAATATTCAGGAAGATAAGCTGATCACCATTGAAGATCCGGTGGAGTATCAGTTGCCGGGGGTCGTGCAAATCCCGGTGAACGAAAAGAAGGGCCTGACGTTCGCTCGAGGGTTGCGCTCCATTTTGCGGCACGATCCGGACAAGATCATGGTCGGTGAAATTCGTGATGCGGAAACGGCGCAGATCGCCATTCAATCGGCCTTGACCGGTCACTTGGTGTTGACGACGGTGCACGCCAATAACGTGTTCGATGTGATCGGACGTTTCGCGTCGATGGGCATCGATTCCTACAACTTTCTGGCGGCGTTGACCTGCGTTCTGGCGCAACGGCTGATTCGGGTGATCTGTCCCGATTGCCGGCATCAGGTCGTGCTTGACCAGGCGCTCGCTGAGGAATCCGGAATCGACTACGATGAGTTCAAGGGCGCGCCGTTCTATGAGGGGAAAGGGTGTTCCGAATGCCACGACACCGGCTATCGGGGTCGGAAGTGTATTACTGAATTCCTCGACCTGACAGACGAGATCAAGGAAATGATTCTGGCCGATCGCGCGCTGTCGGAGATCCGGTACCGCGCGGTCACGGACGGCATGATCACATTGCGGCAATCCGCCGTGAAGAAAGTGCTGGCCGGCGAGACGACGCTGCGCGAAATCAACCGCGTGACGTTTAGCGAAGAGCGATAACCGATGTGGGATTGGATCACCAGCCGACCGCAGTACTGCCTGAAAATCGGCGCGCGCGATCTGGCGTGGGCGGAGGTACATCGAAACTGGCGGGGAAGGCCGCGGTACCAGTGCGTGGTGTCCGCGTTGCCTGAAGGAATCGTGCGCTTGTCTCCGTTGGAACAAAACATCCTCTCTCCTCATGAACTGGAGACGCATATCCGGGCGATCGCCGGTTCCGCTACCACTCAGGCTCCCGGTCGTTCTTCCACTCCGGGCGTCCCGCGCGCCGCAACCATCATTCTGCCGGATCTGGCCGTACGACTGGCGGTATTACGATTGCAGGACCTTCCCTGGAGCTCCGATGAGCGAGATGCGTTGGTGCGGTGGCGATTGGGGCAGGAGCAGCTTCTGTCCCTCAGCGGGGCCAAAGTGTTTTCACAGGTGTTGTCAGATCCGGGCGGATCCGGTGATGGGCCCTGTACCGTGCTGGCGGTCGTGGTGCAAGAGGCCGTGCTGACTCAGTATGAAGCGGTCTGCGAGGCCGCAGGGTTGATTCCCCAGGAAGTTGATGTCGCAAGTTTGCGGCTATTCAACTTATGGGCGCACGGGACGGGGAGTGCGGCTCGTTCGACCGTTGACTTTTTATGGGTGAATGCCACGGACGGCGGAGTCACGGCGCTGATTTTTCACAACGGGACGTTGGTCTTCCTCCGGTCGAAACTCCAGGGCGGGATTGGCTCTGGGGGCGCCTTGGTGCCGGGTTTCGAGCAGGTGGCGCTCAATCGTATCGTGCAAGAGTGCGCGGACTCCATCTATGCCTGTCAGCAGCAGACGCCGGAGTTGGCCATCAGCCATGCGGTGCTGATCGCCGATGAAGTCATGGGCGCCGGGTTACGGCAGCAATTGGAAAAGGGGTTAGGCGTGCCGGTGCAGGAACTAGAATGGGACCGTGTGCAACAGTACGGCGGGGGTACTATTGCGGGGGCGCGGACGAGTGCTGCCTTGCCGGCGATTGCAGGGGTCGTATAAGCCATGTCGTTGGACAACTTCGTTTCAGCAATTCGTGATGTCGCCTTGCGTATCGGGCAGCCTTCGGCACGCAGCGGCGCATTTGCGATTAATCTGAGCAGCCGGTATCGCTGGTACCTGGCTCCGGCCCGGTTGGTGATCATGCTGTTGGCCGGGGCGATCGGTTTGGCGATGCTGTGGGATATTTCGCAGGCCTGGTTGGTCTGGCAGGATGTCCAATCCATGGAGTCAGCTCTGAACCAGGTGCAGGACCGGGATCGGGATCTATTGAAAGAGGCACAGCAGGAAGGCCTGGATCTGTCTGAGGCCGCCTTGCAAGTCCTGCCCAAGGAGATCGAGTTTGCCAATCACCTGATCGAGAAGCGGAGTTTTTCCTGGACCCGGTTTTTGACGGAATTGGAGCGTGCCATTCCCCAACGCATCGCCGTCAATAGCATCCGGCTCGATCCCGCTAATGCCACGATCATGCTCACCGGTTCCGCTCGGGCGCTGGAAGACGTGACGACCTTGACGGTCACGTTTCAGGATCATCCTCAGTTCAAGGAACCGGTCCTCGGGCAGCACCGGGTGATGGGAAATGGATTGGTCGAGTTCGACCTCTCATTACGGTATCGGAATCGCAACCCATGATGTTTCCAGGACTCGATCGGCTGCAATTGACCTGGCGGCAACCCTATGCGCCCATTCTCCCATGGGTGGCGTTTGTGGCGGGGCTGTGTGTCCTGAGTTACGGTATCCACGCGCTGGTCTTGGGGGCGGCAGAGCAGGAACAGGTGCGACTTGAGGCCGAATGGCTCAAAGCCCGCCAACAGTTGAATCGGCACAAGGAGGCCAAGAAGGCAAAGGCAGATCTGCAGCGGGTATGGGCCGTGTTACCGTTGTTCCGTGATTTTGCGCCGCTGGCCCTCGGGGTCACCGAAGAGGCGAAGCGGGACCAGGTGACGTTGCCGGCCCTCTCCTACAAGACAGAGAAGACCGCCGTCCCCGACGCGACGAAAGCCGTCCTGCAGGGGACTGTAACCGGTCGGTACGAGGATTTGCGCCGCTTTCTGCACAACCTGGAATCGGCCGAGGAACTGTTGTTCATTGAAGACCTTAATTTGATTCGCTCGGGGAATGTGCAGGACCAGCAATTGACCTTCAATATCCGAATTTCGACCTATCTGCGCGGGGAGCATTTGCAGTCCCCGACGCCGTGACTCAGATGAATCGAGTGAGCAAAAATCAAGGTCTGCTGCTGATGACCCTGGTGGTCCTCTGGATCGGGTTGCTCGTCTGGCAATTCGGCCATTTCAGCGAACAGGAACGAGTTCCCTTGGCGCATGTCAGCGGGCAGCGGGCGGTGGGCAAGGCGCCTGCGGCGGCCGCTTCCAGCGGCAATCTACACGTGCACCTTGAACGGCTGGCCGCCATTAAGGGGCAGCGGGAAGCGACGTTTTCGACTCCGCGCAATATTTTCGCCAGTCTCCTTCCCCCAGAGCCGGTCGTGGCGCCGCCTCCGGCCCCTCGTCGCGGTCGTGGGCGCGGTCTTGCCAAGCCTCCGTCGCCTGCGGAAGAGCCAGTGGTAGAAGCGCCGCAGAATGAGGAGCAGGAGCCGATGGTCGAAGAGCCCAAGGGGCCGACACCGGAAGAAATTGAACGGCTGCGGATTGCGACGGAATTGAATCAGTTCCGGTATGTGGGGTTCATGGCGGTGGGAGGGGGCTCGCAAAAGAAAAAGAACATGGCCGTGGTCGTGAAGAATGATGAGATGCATGTGGTGCAGGTCGGCGAAGTGATCGCCGGTGAAGTCTTGGTGAAGGCGGTCTCGATGAGCGAGATTACGCTCCAGGATGTGGCCTCAAAAATCACGCAGGTGATTCCGGTCACCGATGCGCCAGGGGCTGAGGGGCAACCCAACTAGGCGAGTGATAGGGATGCGTGGCCGTCTCAGAAATAATGACGGGGTCACCTACCTTGCCTTGATGTTTTCGATCGTGTTGATCGGGATCTCCGTATCTGCCGCTGCCCGCCAATGGACCGTCATGGTTCAGCGCGAGAAAGAAGCCGATCTCATGGCCAAGGGCATCGAAATTCAAAACGCCATTGCCCTGTACTCAAATACGATGAAAATCGGGCGCATCCTGCCCACCGAAATCTATCCTCAGTCGCTGGCGGAGTTGACGCGAACGCCCAAGCCCTATCTGCGGAGGGTCTATCAAGACCCGATGAACGGCGGAGACTGGGAGTATATGCGCGCGCCGACCGGCGGTATTATGGGGGTTCGGAGCAAGAGCAAAGCGAAACCGATCAAGGAGCGCGATTTCCCCCTCGCGGTTCGTCACTTCGAAGGCCGGAAAACGTATCACGACTGGATGTTTCAACATCCCAATCCCTCATCGATGTCCATGTTGATGCCGCCGATGATGGGCCTGGCTCCCGGCACAATGCCGATGCAACCAGGGCCGCAAGGGGCTGCTCCGGGTGTGCCGCCGACACCGGGTCCGGCTCGCAACCCTTGACCCGACTCCGAACCCCACAGTATCCTGTCCCGCTATAGATTGTCGCGCCTTCGTTCACCATCTTGATCGGCCGATACGCTGGGGCATCGGGCCTCGTGTGCGGCCAGCAGCAGGAATTCACGACATGGAACAAGATCTCACCGAATCCCCGGTCCCGGAGCTGGACGCTCCCGTTGAAGTACTCACTCCGGAGGAATACGTCGCAACCCTGGTCAAAAGGGCCAAGGGGGCGGCCGGCCGGCTCTCCAGCCTTCCGACGGCGGTCAAGAATCAGGCCTTGGAAGCCATGGCCGGCGGACTTGAAGAACATGAGGCGGAGCTGTTGGCCGAGAACGAGAAGGATTTCGAACAATTCGAGGCCACGCCGGAGCGGAAAGCCTTAGGGGACCGTTTGCGGCTGACGGCGGAACGTATCCGGGAGATGGCGGCAGGGATTCGTGACATTGCGCGATTGCCGGACCCGCTCGGCGATACGCCGAAGATGTGGACGCGGCCGAACGGGATGCAAGTGGGCCGCATGCGTGTGCCGATCGGGGTCATCGGGATCATTTATGAAGCGCGACCGAATGTGACCGCGGATTCGGCTGCCCTGTGTCTCAAGTCCGGAAACGTCTGTATTCTGCGCGGCGGATCCGAAGCCCTGCATTCGAACGTGGCCATTGCCAAAGTGTTGAGCGAATCAGCGGAGAAGGCCGGTGTGCCGGCAGGCGCAATTACATTGGTCGATCGCGCGGAGCGTGAGGTCGTCCAGCTGTTGCTCAAACAGGACCGGTATATCGATCTCATCATTCCGCGAGGCGGGGAATCGCTGATGAAGACGATCGCCGAACATGCGACGATTCCGGTGCTGAAACACGACAAGGGGGTCTGCCACACCTATGTCGATGTAGATGCCGATCCCCAGGTGGCTGAGCGGATCTGTTTGAATGCAAAAGCGCAGCGGCCGTCGACGTGCAACGCCATGGAGACCCTGTTGGTCCACCACAGTATCGCGCGCACCTGGCTGCCGCTCCTGGTGGAGAAACTCAAAGCGGCGAAGGTGGAGGTCCGTGGTTGTGCGAAGACCTGCCAGCTGTGCCCTGAGGTGACGCCGGCCGCCGCCGACGATTTCGGCCGTGAATTTCTGGATCTGGTCCTCGCGATCAAAGTGGTCAAGAACATGGACGAAGCCTTGGAGCACATCGCCACCTACGGATCCCAGCATACCGAGGCGATTGTGACCAAGGACTATGCTCGCGCAATGCGGTTTCTGCGCGAGGTCGATGCCGGCGCGGTACTCGTGAATGCCTCGACCAGGCTCAACGACGGCTACCAGTTCGGTCTGGGGGCGGAAATCGGCATCAGCACGTCGCGACTCCACGCTCGAGGGCCGATGGGGCTTGAGGAATTGACCTGTTCAAAATTTGTGGTGCTCGGGAGCGGTCAAATCCGCGAGTAAATGCCGCCTGATTCCTTGGTACACGAGATTCTCAGGCGTCCCGGCACGCTCACCTTTCCCTCCAATCTCACGGACCTGCCACACCTGACGGCTGTGGCAGGGTCCGTTTCTCAACAACCGACCGGCCATCTCGTCGTTTTTGGAAGCCACGGCCGGCGCATCTGTGCGACCGATCCGGACGGTCATCCCTTGCATGAATGTGAATGGGGGACCATCGATGGCGCGCTCCGCCTCCTGCGGGCACGGGTGCATCTCGACTGGGGGGCCTGGGTCGGCCTGACTCCCAGCGGCCTGGTGAATACCATGACCTTAGACCTGTCGCGCAAACCGGGGTGGCAACGGTTGAGGGCGGACGATCTTCGTGGCATGGCGGCCCAGGCCATGCGGGTTCCGCTCGAGGAAGTCCGGTTTTTTTATACTGATCAGGACGTGACCATCGGTCCGAAAGGCGCCGCCACGATCCGGCACCGGAAGGATGCGATCTATTTTTTGCCTGACGAGACGTTCGATTCCAAGCAATTCATGGCATGCATGGGAGCCATGCATTGGGAGGAGATCGACTTTCTTCCGGTGGTGGAGCTGTTTCTCTCGCTGCTGCCCGGCACTGGGTCGGCGCTGTTTGAATTGATTCGCGGGTTGTATGACGATCAGAACCGGACGAAACCCGCGCCACGTGCTCTGCGGTATCGAGGCATTCCCACCTATCCGTCCGAGGCGGCCTACCGGCTGTTTAGCAATTTTTTCTCCCCGCAGATCCCTGGCGGGGGCGATCCCTTTCCCCTGTTCATGGATCCCCCGCGGTCGCATATGGTGACCTGGCTTCCGGTGCCGGATGCGCCCAGACGGCATGTCGATGCGACGCAGAAGCTCTGTGTGACGATTCAAGGACAACGGATCTTGAAGGCCACCTGCTGGGATGATCCCGCCGGACTCTCCTATCAACCGTTCGACCGGCGCGGCGCGGCGCCCTGTGAACGTGGAGTAGCGGTTGAGCGGGAGCAGCTCCTGTTGGTGGATCGAGGCATCCGACGGGTGCTTCCGTTGGGCCGCAGCTGGGGCCCCATCACCGGACCGCCAATGGTCGGCGCTACGCGGCCCGGCAGCGATTGGATGTCTGTATTCGGAGGGGCCGCGCCGGTGGTGAGTCCGAACGAGGCGTTCGGTGCGGTGTTGCTTTATCCGGACGATGAACATGAGATTGGTGAGTTGCCGACGCAGCCGTTCGTGGCGGACTATCTGCAGGACCTCATTGAGCAGGATCGCCCGTTGGCTGCGCAGGTAGGGCGGGCAGGGTATCAGTTGATCAGCGGATTCGACGCGGCGGTAACGACCTGTATCGGAAGCGACCGCCCCCGCGCCTGCACCGTGCTGTACGACCACCCTGCTTTCGCGCAACGGCAGGCTCAGATGTTATGGAACCTGTGGGCTCGCGCACAACGATTGGACTGGTTTTCCCAGGTGCACATGATCGCCCGTGCCGATGAGAGCGGAGATCCGAACAACAGAACGTACGATCTCGCCTACGAGTGGACACCGTTCAGCCACTATGACAAACCGGATGCGGTGGCTGCGAGGATGCAGCACCTTGCCCGGCAGCTTCTGCCCGGCGCCGTCGCGTTTATCGTCGGTCCTTCAACGGTCGCAGACGGATGTCGAACCGCCGGAATGCACGTCCAGGCGATCACGCCGGTGGCATCCCTGCCGACGTTTCGGATGCATCAGAGCGTGTTGCCACGCGCGCAGTTGAAGCCGGGCGTCATGCTGTTTCAGATCGCGCGGCCTTGAGCGGATGCGCGATGGAATGGTCCGAAGGAATTGGGCTACAGTGAGGGCGAAGTTCCTGTTACAATTCCCGATCGGCATGTCTGTGGGGGCTACAAGGTCTTCCAGGTTGGTCGATAGAAGGAGCAGCGCGCATATGGGATGGCGTCACGATCTGAACAGTTCAGGCTCTCGTTGCACCGGGACGCTGACCGATTCTTGCGATACTCAGCTCACTAGACTGAGATCCTGCGGAGGATTTTCCTTCATCGAGGTCATGATCGTCGTGGTGATCCTCGCGATCCTGGCGACGCTGCTGATTCCTCGCGTGATGGGGCGCACGGAAGATGCCAAACGAGCCGCGGCCAAGGCTCAAATCTCGAATATTGACAGTGCCCTTCAGCTCTATAAGCTCGACAACGGCAATATTCCCACGACCGAGCAGGGCTTGAAGGCCCTGGTCGAGCGGCCTGCGTCAGGTCCTGCTGCCCCCAATTGGAAGGCCGGCGGGTATCTTCCCAAAGTGCCGGTCGATCCCTGGGGTGCTCCCTACAAGTACACGACTCCGTCCACGCAGGGAGGCGAGTTCGAGATCATTTCCTTCGGGGCTGACGGGGTCCCCGGAGGTGAAGGAAAAAACGCCGACATCGTAAGTTGGGATCTCGATCGCAACTGATCCTCCAGCCGTCACCTTCCCTCTGACTCGGTAGCTGTCGCGAACTATTCGTGCACACCGCCTTCCTTCCGGACTTTCCTGAACCGACTCAAGGTTCTGACCTGGCTGACCGATGAGAAGAGGAGAAAGATCCTGCCGGAGGGAGGGGATGATGCGACGCGTGGTCTTTGTGGACGATGCGCCGGAGATTTTGAAGCATGTGCAGCGGACACTGGCTCCGATGCAGGCCGAATGGGCGATGGAGTTCTTTCCCTCCGCTACGGCCGCATTGGCCGCCATCCGTGACACCCCCTGCGACGTGGTGGTGTCGGACATGACGATGCCGGGGATGGACGGCGCTCAATTTCTCGGCGAAGTGCGCAAGGTCTGTCCACAGGCGACCCGCATCGTTCTGTCCGGAGACCAGAGCCCTGCCAATTATCTGCGGTCCGCTTCGGTCGCGCATCGATTTCTTCAGAAACCGTTCGATGTCGCTATACTGAAAGCGACCATTGAGAAGGCGGAGGCGTTACGGGATGTGCTGGCCAATCCCGCGCTGCGCAGCCTGGCGAACGAGATCAAAACGCTGCCGAGTCTCCCGTCGATCTATCAGGAGTTGATGCAGGAGATGCAGGCGCCGCAGGCCTCGTTGAAAAAGGCATCCCGCATTGTGGCCAAAGATCTCGGCATGGTCACGAAGATCCTGCAGCTGGTGAATTCCGCGTTCTTCGGTCTTCGCACCCGCGTCTCCGATCCCGAACAGGCGGTGGCACTGCTTGGATTCGATACGATTAAGTCCTTGGTGCTCTCCAGCCAGGTCTTCGCGCAGTTCGACCAGGCGCAGCTCCCGTCATTTTCCCTAGATGAGTTGTGGCGGCATGCGATGTTCGCCGGCAGCTGCGCGCGACGAATTGCGAAGGAGGCCGGTGCAAGTCAGCAGGTCACGGATGAAGCCTTTACCGCTGCCTTGCTCCACGACGTTGGGGTGTTGGTGCTGGCGGCCAACAAGCCCGATGACTACGCGCGTGTCCTGGAGCTGATGCAGACGAAACAGCGGCCTGATTGGGAAGCCGAGCGGGAGGTGTTCGGGGCCGATCATGCCCATGTCGGGGCCTATCTACTCGGAATCTGGGGCCTCGGCGACGGCATTGTGGAAGCGGTGGCCTATCATCACCATCCTGACGATTACAAGGGATCCGGGTTCTGTGCCGTGACCGCCGTTCATGTGGCGAATGCCGTGGCTGAGGTCCAGGCTCGTCCCGGTGAGAGCCCGACCGAAGTCCCCGGCCTGGATCAGCACTACCTGATGCGTGAAAATTGCCTGCCACAACTTTCCCGTTGGCGCGATCTCTGTCTCGCGGCTTGATTCTGTTCGCGCCTTCTTGACCCCTGGTCTTTTCTGGCAGTACAACCAACCACATATTCTCGGCATTTTCTGATTGGAGCGGACCATGGGAGGATTCCTATCCGTGCGACCTGCCTCGATCATCAGCTTGCTGACATGCGGACTCATGCTCCTGTGCGCGCCCTGGAGTCTGGCCGGCACCGTCAGGGTCGATCTGGGGGGCGAGCAGGGCCCGATGAATCATCGAGCCAACGGGTATCTGGTCAGCATCGAGCCGACAGACCCGCCGATGGAGCTGATTCTTCCCTTGAAGCCCACCAGTTTTCGCGGAAACACCGGATATGTGTTGAGTAACTATGACCGGCTCAAACAGGCCGGGGTGAGGGAGTTTCAGCTCACGCTCGGACTGGTCTTCGAGCATCGTGCCCTGCAGATTTTCGATATCAACCAGATCGGTCTCGACGGGAACTATGAGCCCTGGTTGGCGCATGTGGATCATGTGATCGATCAGGTGCTGCAGCGACAACTGTCGGTCATCTGGGATATCTATAATGAACCTGATCTTGCGGCGGTTCCTCTCAATGACAGCGAACGACTCAAAGAAGGCTGGCGGCTGGCCTATCAGCGCATCAAGCAGCGGGTTCCTGGCGCACAGGTCGTCGGGCCGAGCGTAAGTCGATACCGGTTGCTCAAGCCCTTTCTGGAGTGGAGTGATTCACAGGGGGTCTTTCCCGATGTCGTGGCCTATCATGAATATGCGGATCCATCGGATGCCATCAGGTACGTGACTGATTTGCGCGATTACTTGAAAGCCCGCGGCCTGGCGCGGCCGATTTCAGTGAACGAGATCCTGGGGCAGGAGTCCTGGACGATTGCCGGTTATACAGCGGGGGTGATTGCCGCCTATGAGCGGGCGGACATCCTGAGTGCGATGCGCTCCTGTTGGCCTGATCCTCAGGACACGAGCCGGAGCTACGTGGAAAATACCTGTGATAACCCTACGCTGGACGGATTGTTGTATGTCGATCGAAAGCAGAAACGGCCAGGGTGGCACGTCTATAAGACCTATGCGGGGATGGAGGGTGTCCGGCTGTACACCATGACGGATAGTCCCAAACTCCATGCCCTCGCCGCGCTGGATAAGACCACCGGCACGTTACGGCTCTTGTTGGGCAAATACGAGGACGATTCGCCTGGTGACACGCAAGTCGTGCTGAAGAATATCGGGCGTCTGTTTCCGTCGCAGCACAGCGGGACGGTGCATCTCTGCGCCGAGCAAATACCAGATGTGGGGTCCGGTCCTCTCGAAGCGCCTGTTGTCACACTCGATCGTGCGCTTTCAGTGGAACATGATGAGCTCTCGTTCACCCTGCCTCAGTTCTATCATTCCGATGCTTATCGGGTCGTCCTGAGCCTCTCCGAACCGTGCCGCGCTTCACATTGAGCGGAACAGTCGACCGACTCACCGGCTGTTGGCTCTGGATTTCTGTAGGGCTCGTTCACAACGGATGCAACGTATTCGAAAGCGCTTGCCTGTCGTCAGATGGGAATAATTCCTTCCTGAATATACAGCCTCAGACGGCATGTGTCGTTGTATCTGTTCCCGTGAATGGCTCAAGGCACGGACGTGTGTTGCGTGCGGCGAAACTCGCTGGCTGCAGGCACTACACGAACCGTCTGCGCTGGTCCGGGGAGGGGACCCGGCATGCATCGGTTTTGCCCATCCATCGGTACCGATGGCGCGCAACATAATCGTACAGCGCATCACGCAGGGGGCGTGGAATCAGAATGCCGAGATAGAAGAGGGGCCAGAAGCCGGGGAGGTGCCGCACAATTCTCAGCGCGGCCGTGGATTTGGTGTAGACCCGGGCCTGCTCCAGCAGGAGGAAAGTTGAAAAGTCTTCGGTCGAAAGCTGCAGTGTATGCAGAATCTGTTGTCCCCGCTCGGATTGCAGGGCACCGAACTTGAACGTCTCGTGGGGATCGTGATCGATCAAAAAGCTCACCCAGGCATGGCACCAATTGCACACACCATCGAACACAATGACGTGCTCATGTCTGGCCCACTGATAGGATTCCGGATCATACCTGCCTGTCATCTGCTGCCTCTCCCGCTGAAGCAACTGCTGAGTCTTCTCTCTACGGAGTGGAATCACGTTTTTTAGACGACACCACCATCGGCATTGTACCGGTTCATAAACAGGCCGGTCCATAATCTCGATTTCTCTGCTGTGTCGGCGTATGCTTTTGCGTCAGGCGACCTGCAAGTTCTGGCCGGGCGGGTGTATGGCGGCGGTCGGGGATCGAGGCAACCACGCGCGGACAAGAAAGGTGGGTGCAGCATGAAAGGTACAGGAGTTTTCACCGGCCTCGTCGTCGGCATCGTCGCAACCGTTCTGTTGAGTCAGTGGACGATGAGTGCCGCGAGCAAGGCGGCGGGGAGGGCACCCTGCCTACCTGCCGATATGGTCGCGGATTATGTGCATAGTGTAATCCAGGCCGATCGGGAGTTCTACACCACCGACATCGTGGAGCGGATGCAGTTGCGGGGAATCGTCTTTGCCGCAGAAAACTGGAGAGAGACATCCAGGCTTCCCCTTCCTGCTCAGTTCTTGCTCGAATCGGGTCGGCTCGTTGCGCAGCAACGTAATGGCATTCGATTCCGGCTCATCAGCAATTGGCCGATCAACAAGACGAATCGTCCGGCCACCGACTTCGAGCGAGCCGGTCTGACCGAGATCCTGATCAATCCCGACCGTCCCCATACCGGTGTGACGACCGAGGGAGGCAGACCAGTCTTTCAGGCTCTCTACCCGGACAGGGCCCTGTCCCAGACCTGTGTGAGTTGCCACAACGCGCACCCCAACAGCCCAAAGAAAGATTTCAAGCCACATGACGTGATGGGGGGAGTGCTGCTGACCCTACCGCTTCCCCACTAGGCTTCGCACCAGGAGCGGGCCGCCTCTCGGGTCGTGCGAACGGGGAGGAGTGGGCCGGCTGTGCCTCGCAACGAGTCGGCAGCCTGCTGAGGGCATATTAAGGAGAGGCTCTATGCCGGACATCGTCCACGCGCAATTTGCGCACACGAATGCGTACCTCACGCAACTCATCGAGCACTTTGCCCGGATCGACCAGCACATCGAGAATGGGGAAACGGTCACCATCAATATGCGCGACGGCGACAGATCGATCTCCCTCACGGTCAGTCGTGACAAGGTCGTCAAGCGTGCCGCGCCAACTCAGCGGCCCGCGACGGGCAAGGCTCCGGCGTTGGCCGACAACGATAGTCTGGTGGCGGCTCTCACCAAATCGTTCAGCTTCGACATCGGCGAAGCGAATCAGACGATTTCGATCGGTGAGATTCAGTTTCATCTCACGAACGTGGCTGCGTCGAAACCGGCCGTCGGTTCCGGGGCGAATCTGCGCCGGACGTTGGGGTTGCCCGAACCGGCTGTGACGTACAACAACGCCGAATGGGTCTTGCTCGACGATTGTCGGTATGCGGCATTGGATGGGTTCATGGTGACGGCCAAGCGCGGCTTCAAGACCGACTTGGCGAGTATTCCACGTTTGTTATGGGGCTTCATCGCGTCATTTGAACTTTCGCTGGTCGCCCCTATCGTGCACGATTTGATTTACGGCTCCGCCGGATCTGTGGCCTTGCCTGACGGCGAAGTCACGCCCGCCGACAAATGCTTTGATCGAAGAGAGGCCGATGATCTCTTTCTCGAATTGATGACTCGGAGCAAGGTTGCCTATTGGAAGCGTAACGTGGCCTACCTGGCCGTCCGCGCGTTCGGCGGGTCATCCTGGCGACGAAGGTGAGCGCGAGAATCGTGTGATCGCAAGATGCGCCGTCAGAAGAATTCTTCGGCCTTCCCGCTGCCTCGTGCTGCCGAACAAGCTGAACAGGTGCGTGCCTGCAAGGAGAGGTATTGCCATGACCACCCAGTACTACACGGCCTCAAGTCTCGATGGATTCATCGCGACTCTCGACGATTCTCTCGACTGGCTCTTTCCACTCGGTGATATTAACGAGACGGGGTATCCGTCGTTCATCAAGGAGGTCGGCGTTTTGGCGATGGGTTCCGCCACCTATGAGTGGATGCTGCGCCATGTCATCAAGGCGGAAGGGAGCGAACCGGTCGCCTGGCCCTATTCTCAGCCCGCCTGGGTGTTCTCAAGTCGTCGCCTTCCCAAGGTGGAAGGTGCGGACGTCCGATTTGTACGCGGGGACGTTCGCCCGGTTCATGCTGACATGCAGAAAGCGGCACATGGCAAGAACATCTGGTTGGTCGGGGGAGGTGAATTGGTCGGGCAGTTTTATGACGCCGGACTCCTTGACGAACTGATCGTGCAGGTTGGTTCGGTTACCCTCGGATCAGGCAAGCCGCTCCTGCCTCGCAGAATCACGTCGCCTTCCTTCATCCTGGAGTCGGCTCGCGCGATCGGGCCAGGCTTTGCTGAGTTGCGATACCGCGTGCCGCGTGGGTAGGGTTTCGTAGCGGTTCGAATGTGTGCGTCTGGGGGAAGGGCGAGGCGTGCATCCTTTTTGAACGAGCTCCGTCTCTAAGGGTGAAGGCAATAACGTCTTCGGCAAACCTGAAGAAAGGAGTTCATCATGAGACCTCACCTGGTCCTCGATGTGCGCAACGTGCCAGCATCCGTGGAATTCTATCAGAAGGTGTTCGGCGTCGCGCCGCAGAAGTATACGAGCGACTATGCCAAGTTCGATCTGGCGGAGCCCGCCTTGAATTTCTCTTTTCTGTCTTCGACCGGCCGAGTTAGTGCGGTGGATCATCTCGGGATCGAGGTGGAATCTATCGAGGAGGTCGCAGTTTGGAAAACGCGCCTCCAGAGCGCCGGCATCCTCGCCCGGGTGGAGGAAAATGTCTCGTGTTGCTATGCCCGGCAGGATAAGGTGTGGTTTTCCGATCCGGACGGCAACGCCTGGGAAGTGTTCACCGTGCATGAGCAGCTGCCCGTTGAAGGGTCGCTGGTGAATACCGGATGCTGTGTTCCGGCTCACGGCGGCGCAGGGGCCAAAACCTGCGGGGCTTCGATCGTACCGGAATCAGACCGTGGAGGAGAGAATGGAGAATCAGGCCGCTGAGATGTGGCAGCAAGTCCACGAGAGGCTGCGGGCCTTCATCGTCAAACGTGTCGGCAACGAATCGGAGGCGGATGACCTCCTGCAGGACGTGCTCATGCGTGTACATCGGCATATTGATGAACTTCGGGAACCTGATCGGCTCGTGTCCTGGGTCTTTCAAATCACCCGGCACGTTTTGATCGACTACTACCGGACGCCTGGACGTCGCCGGGAGTTGCCGAGCGGGTCGGCGGAGGAATTGGAGGCGATGTATTCGGGGCCGCATGAGGATCCGGAGGCGGCGGCAGGGCTGGAACTGTCCGGTTGCCTCCGGCCGATGATTGAACGGCTGCCGCCGGAGTATCGTCAGGCAATGACGTTGGTTGAACTGGAGGGACTCACGCAGAAACAAGCAGCCGACCTGGTGGGGCTATCCGTGCCAGGCATGAAGTCGCGTGTCCAGCGCGGCCGGAAGCAACTGAAGATGCTGCTCGAGGAGTGTTGTGTCATCGAGCTGGACGGCCGCAATGGTGTCATCGATTTTGAGCATCGCCGTCCGGACTCACCGTCCTGTTAGCCCCGGCAAGGAGAAAGATCGACCACGGGCAATTCGTTCACTCGGTCACCCCGAATGCGTCCGGTGGGACGAGGTCGTCCGCGGGGACGTCGCGAATCTGAATCGAGTCGACGCGTTGTTGGGCGAGAACGTCCGAAATGATGACGACCTTGTCCCCGGCCTTGAATGCCTCGCGATCTTTCAGAATCCTGAACGCCGTCTGCAACGTCTTTTCCGGGTCCGAGCTGAAATCGATCTTAAAAGGAAGAACGCCGCGGTTGAGCATCATGGTCCGTCGCGGCTGGCTCATGTTGGTGAAGGCATAGATGTTGGTGGCGAACGGGCGGCAGTTGGCGACGAGATCGGCCATGAGGCCTCGTCTGGTGATCACGACGATGCCTTTGGCCTTGACCCCCTCGGCGAGCTGGACAGCTGCTGCGGCAAGTTGTTGCTTGTTCTCCGCGTTGCGCAAATGTTTGGCAAACTGCAATCCGGGGATGGTTTCCGATTTCAGCGCAATTCTGCGGAGGAATTCGACGCACTTCACCGGATACTTGCCCACCGTGGTTTCGCCGGACAGCATGACGGCATCGGCTTCCTCATAGATCGCATTGGCGACGTCGGTGACTTCGGCCCGGGTCGGATGCGGGTTGTGGATCATGGATTCCAGGAGATGGGTCGCCACGATCACGCGTTTGCCGTACTCGGCACAGAGCCGCACGATCGTGCGCTGGACATTCGGCAGATCCTCCAGGTTGATCTCCACGCCGAGATCCCCGCGCGCGACCATAATGCCGTCCGATTCCTTGATGATCGCTTCCAGGTTCCGGACTCCTTCCTGGTCCTCGATTTTGGCAATGATCTTTACCCTCCCGGCCTTGTCGCCCATCAATTCCTTGAGCTGTTGAATATCTCCGGCCTCGCGCACGAACGACAGGGCGATGAAGTCCACATCCCGCTCTAATCCAAAGAGGATATCCTTGATATCTTTTTGCGTGATCGACGGGAGATTGACGCGGACGCCGGGGAGATTCACGTGGCGTTTGCTTTTCAGAAGCCCGCCGTCTAAGACACGGCACCGCATGTGGCGTTCGTGTTTCTCCAATACCTCAAAATTGATCAGCCCGTTGTCCACGGTGATCCGGTCCCCAACGTTGA
Organism: Nitrospira sp.; assembly: GCA_024998625.1. Lineage (GTDB taxonomy): Bacteria > Nitrospirota > Nitrospiria > Nitrospirales > Nitrospiraceae > Nitrospira_A. The sequence goes on from JACOEL010000004.1 coordinate 69,407, forward strand.
CCGCCTCAAGCAGGTCCGCATAGTTGATGTGGATGGAGCTTTCCTCGACGTTCATCGGACCGCGTGTGGTCACGGAGACAATATCGCCTTGTTTCAGATCGAGCTCGTTGGAAAGGTCGCCGGTACGGATTTCAGGACCTTGTGTGTCCAGAAGGATGGGAATGGGAAACTTCACCTTGCGGTTGAGAGACTTGATGTGCTGGATGACCCTGGCGTGCGATGCATGGTCGCCGTGGGACATGTTTAGCCGGGCGATACTCATGCCTGCCTCGTAGAGCTTCTGCAGCATCTCGTAGGACTCCGTGGCGGGACCGATCGTGCAGATGATACGAGTCTTTTGCATTCGTGCTCCCTGGGTTGGCAGCCGAGCCCTGCAGCTGAGGTGCAACCGGCGAATGACTGACGATGTTGCGCGGGGAAGACGAGAAGAACGGGAGTTATTCTACTTGGTATCGCCGGTCGAGTCTATCGCGGCGCCAGGGGGCAAAATCCATGTCTCGTGGAAAACGGTTCGCGACCCGGGCGATCGCCGCTTGCGGACGATGAGCGACAAATGCCGATTCCCGAAACCTTCAGATCCGTACCTCCCGCTTGTGCTTCCCGTCGTCCGCTCACGAAGCGCTCGAACACCTCAGAGTTTTTGGGGCCGCCACACATGTTCGATCGCCGCACATTTTTCCTTGAGTCCACCGGGCACATCTGCGCTGCTGAAGAGCCGTAACTGGTACCGATGGGCATAGTGTCGACGGACTTCCTCGTGGCTGATTGAGAACGGAGGACCTTCCGTCGCGCGTTGGTCGTATTCATAACAAATGAGCAACTGCGACGCCTGTTCCGTGATGTCTGTGACGTGCGCGGTGTAGCGACTCCGCATGTTCTCCGGAAGAGCGACCAGCGCAGCCCGGTCGTAGATCGCATCGACCGGACCCAGCATCGTTTTCGTCACAGTGAAGATATCGCCGATAAAAATGTCGATGTTGTTCGCATGGTAGCGATCTATGCCGTTATTCCTCGTGATCGTCGGTTTTACCCCGAGCTCCACGAACAATTGCTCGATGGCGATGAGCTCAATTCGGCTCCGGCAACGCGATAGCCTTCGGACAGCAGCCACGGAATATCCAGCGTCCTCCCGCACAAGGGCACAAAAACCCGGCTGCCTTTCGGCAGAGCGAGCTCGGCGAAATACTTCACCAGCAGCGGGTTGGCGTCACTTTTGTGAAACTCGATCTCACTTTTTGTCCACCTGTCAAGCCAAAATTGTGGTTCCATACTCAGTGACCTTTCTGTGAGTTGCCTCGCACGCGCTTGTTGTTTGGGCGGATTCATCATCGAACTGTCGGAAGTATAGCTTGCCAAACGACATGGCGGAAGGCGCATCATCTGGCCTGTATTCGTGCGTAAAACGCCACATCACGGTCAAGCTATGGTATGGTCGGCGGATTGGCGACGGCGATTGCTCTAACACGGGTCTCAGACCTGATTGCTACAGTCCCCGACGCCATACGGGCATTCTGCGCGCTGGAATGCATAGGGGTTTCGCTCCCGCTCTCCACGCCGGAGTTCACAGTGTCGCTACTCTGGCATCCGCGGCTCGATGTCGATCTCGCGCATCGCTGGCTGCGGGGCCATGTCCGGCAGATCTGTGCGACGACTACCTGACGCTGATAGCCTGCTGTCGTCGATCAACACCGAACGAGCGGTTGGCAGCGCGTCCATCGGCCGCGATCACGCGTTGTCCTTCTCTATGGACGCAATGAAGGAATCCGCTTCCTGAATGGACGCGTTCAAATCCTTGACCAGTGAGTCGATGTTCCCTTCGACCGTCACCAGTTCGCTCTTGAGCGAAGCGATGGCCTGCGCGTTGAGGTTGTGCTTCAAAAGAGGACATGGTCTTTCAGCTTTCCCAGAACCGGATCCATTTTCGCTTCCGCCCGTTTCATGGCCTTGATCAATTGGGCGTACTGGCTGCGCGTCTGGGTGAGCTGCTTGTGGCTTGTCTGGCGTAACGTGGCGTTGGAATGCTGCTTGAGTTCAGCGGTCCATTCCTCGAACAGGGCTTCAGAGACATTTTCCACCGACGCGATGCGATCCCGGACAGATTGGGCTCTCTTTTCGCTCTGTTGATACTCCTCGTTCAACACATCGTACTTGTCCTGTCATTCGCCGGCCGGGATATTCAAGGTCTTGGTGAAGCGATCGAGAGCCGATTTGAATTGTTCTTTCACGTCCTGCTGGGCGGCACAGGCCTTTTTCACGTCGTTCACCATCAGGTCACGCTTGTGATAACCCAGCTTCTCCATCGTTTCGGAATAGGCGGTTTGGCAGCCGGGCCCGATCAGGCCGAAGATGACCAGCGCACAAGCCAGCGAGAAGGAGATCAGTCTGCGGGAGCCGAAGGGATCCAGACAGTGCATGGTCCATCCTTATCTATGCGGTTGATGCAGCCGGGCAGTGGACCCGGGCAGTGAGTGCCACCGACAGTGTATGTGATCATCCTGAAAGAGTCGGTCGAGTGAAGCCGACGCGCGTTCGTTACTCTAGCAGACCGATCAGGCTTCTGCCGTTCGTCCGGAGCCTAGACATGGACGGATGAATCCGTCATCCTTGAACAATATTTGCTCTGCGATCTCGCGTCCGGATTGCATCAGCGTTCAGAGGAAAGGAGGGTGAGAGATGCCGAACAATACCGTTCGCCTGCACCGCGTGGTTCGAACCACACCGGAACGTATTTACCGCGCATTCCTCGATGCGGATGCCATGGCGAAGTGGCTGCCGCCGAACGGATTCACCGGAAAAGTCCACCAGATGGACGCCAGGGTGGGCGGCACCTACAAAATGTCGTTTACCAATTTCACCACCGGCCAGAGCCATTCATTCGGCGGAAAATACGTCGAACTAGTGCCGTACGAACGGTTGCGCTACACGGATATGTTCGACGATCCGAATCTTCCGGGAGAGATCCAGGTGACGGTCACGTTGAGGAAGGTATCGTGCGGCACCGAGATGACGGTGGTGCAGGAAGGTCTCCCCGACGTATTCCCTCTGGAATCCTGTTACCTGGGCTGGCAGGAATCGTTGATCCTTCTCGCGAAACTCGTCGAAGCGGAGATTCCTGGATAGAACCGGTTCTTGCAGACGAAGCTGATGCGGCCGTGTGATAGTGCTGCGCATGTGCGTATGGAGGACCGATGGTCGAGCGAACAGCACCTAGAGTATTGCGTTATATAGAGCCCACAGCGGTGGCCATAATTGAGGATCAGGCAAAAGGCTGCAATGCTGATGCTGCCTAGGTTATGGATCTCGGCCGGGAGCTTTGGGTGGGTTTCTCAAACCGAGGGATTCGTCCATGCGACGATTCAGGCTGTGATAGGCGAGGTCTCTAGCAGCGAGGCGCGGGCGGTGATTTTGAGCCGAGCCCGCAGGCCGGCGCGATCCCGGCCCAGAGAACGCCGGACGGTGGACTGTCAGCCTTTCGGCGTAGGAACGAGGTCGAGTTTCGCGGACATCCTAACCAGGTCGGGGAGCGAGTCGGCCTTCATCTTTTTCATCACCATGCCCCGGTGCGCCTTCACTGTGATCTCGCTGATGCCGAGTTCGCCCGCGACCTGTTTATTCAATAGGCCGGTCACCACTAACGCCATGACCTGCCGTTCGCGTGGCGTCAGTGACGCGTAACAGTCCCGGAGCGCCTGCATCTCTGTTTCGTGATCGAGAACGAGGCGGCTGCGTTCGAGGGCTTGCCGTATGGCGCTCAATAGCGCGTCATCACTGAATGGTTTCGTTAAGAATTCAACCGCGCCGGCCTTCATGGCTTGGACCGTCATCGGGATATCACCGTGGCCCGTGATGAAGATGATCGGCATGTCGGTTCGTTCAGCCGCTACGCGATTTTGCAGGTCGAGGCCATTCAGGCCTGGAAGAGAAACGTCCAAGACGAGACAGCTAGGAACAGGCGCTCGTGGGCAGTCCAGGAATTCCTGGGCGGACGCGAAGCTCTCTGGTTGCCAGCCCCCGCAGCGGATCAACGGTTCCAGGGACTCGCGCACGGAAATGTCGTCATCAACGACAAATACGATGGCTGTTGCAGGCGACATGGGTGGTGCCTCCAACTCGTGGCCGCGTGCGTACGTTGAAATCATAGTATATTCTCCCAATGGATGGGAGTGGGCGGTCATTCAGCTGCTTCTCAGTGCCGTGTCTAGGGCGGCAAGCAGAGCCGTATCGCTAAACGGTTTCAGCAGGAACTCCGCGGCTCCTTGTTCGAACGCTCGAACGCGAACAGCCTCGTCCTTCTGAGCGGTGATGAAGATGATCGGAATTTTGTGTTTGCGAATCTTCAATTCACGTTGGAGGGCGAGTCCTGTCATGCCCGGCATGGCAATATCGAGGATCAGACATCTGGTTTTGCCAATGCTATCAGATGCGAGAAAATTCTCCGCAGATGAGAACGCGTGAGCTGCAAAGCCGAACTCTCTTAATAAATCTGGCAGCGATTCGCGCACAGATTCGTCATCATCGACCACCGCCACCAGTGAACGTTCGATGGCGCTACTTTCTCGCAGGGGCTTCATAGCACAAGGATGTGCCGATCCAGGTGGAGTGTCTATTGGATGTTGGTATTGGTTCTGCATGGAATAGAGAATGAAAAAGTAGCCCCCGCACCATCATGGGGCACTGCCCACAGACGGCCATGATGACTTTCGATAATGGAGCGGCTCACGGACAGCCCCATTCCCATACCGTCCTGCTTGGTCGTGTAGAATGCCTCGAAAAGCTTGTCCACGGTGTGAGGCTCGAAGCCGACTCCGGAATCTTGCACGGATACGCCCACACAATCGCCCTCCTGTCGGTGGGTTTTAACCACCAACTGCCTCGGACGATCGTTGACGCCGATCATCGCATCCAGGGCATTCAGGAGCAGATTCAGGACGACCTGCTGGAGCTGGACACGATCACCTATGACAAGTGGAAGGTCGTCGGCAAATTCCGTTCGCACAATCACTTGGCCTTTCTGAAGCTCACCAAGCGACAGCGCAATCACCTCTCGTGTCGTCTCATTGAGGTCCACCAATTCAGCTGTGACCTCTCTCTTGCTATAGAGGGTTCGCAATCGCAAAATCACTTCAGACGCACGGTTGGCGTCTCGCATCGTGCGCCGAATAGCTTCTCGCGCGCCGTCGAGGTTTGGGGAATCGTCCGTCAGCATTCGTAAGCCGGTACTACAGTTCGTGAGGATGCCCGTGAGTGGCTGGTTCAACTCGTGTGTAATCGACGCGGATAGCTGCCCGATCGTCGCGATGCGGTTGGCGTGTGCGAGTTCTAACTGAATTTCTTGGTATCGACGCTGCTCATCCTGAAGCCGCTTCGTCTCTGTCATATCGCGATAGATCACGTAACCGGTGTCCCCGCTACCAAGAGATGACACGGGCACGCAAAGCAGGGAGACGGGAACAGGCATGCCATTCTTATGTCTGCGGACGGTCTCAACGGCGAATACTCCTCCCGTCGGGACCATCCGATACATCACGCTTTCGACCTCCTCTTGAAGCTCGTCTGGCGCAATAAGGTCTTGGAGTCGCCGACCGATCGCTTCTTCTGCCGTGTATCCAAAGATCTTCGTGAATTCCGGGTTGACACGCACTATTCTGCAGTCGCGATCGGCCAAGACAATAGCCTCTGGAACCCGCGCGAACAATTCGCTGAGATGTGCCTTTTGCTCCTCAAGTTCACTGCCCAAGCGGGCCAGCGTCTGCAGGTCTCCTTGCAGGACATCGCGGCAGTGCGACAGGAGCTCCTGGTACATATCGCTGTATCGATTCGTTTTATTGTCGAGAACGCAGATGGTTCCGAACACCCGTCCATCCGGCCAGAAAACAGGGAATCCCAAGTACGAGACCATCCCCACCCGCATCTCAGGAGCTGATTTCCACTGATCGTTTTCCAAACCGTTCGCAACAAGGAGCGGTTCACGGCTTTTGATGACGGTCTCGCAAAAGGTTCCAATATCCATGGAGAAGATCTGATCAACCGGGAAAGGATTTCCAGTCGAGTTGCTCGACGATATGACGGTGTAATGGGTGTAATCCGGCGGTTCGATCTTGCACACCACCGCTGAAGGAACGTGCATGATGTTGGCCAGAAGGTCGACGATTCGTTGCCATTTCCGAAGAACGTCTGATGAAATTGCGATTTCTGGGGCATCTGAATTCACGGCGCGACCTCCGTCAGCGTCTGCGATCAGCCCATAGCCCGCGCGGGAGTGGTGCAACTCGCCAACATAGTATGCGCCGCCCATCCTACTAAGGTCCATAAGACTTTGCCATCGGTTCTCCCCTGTCGAGCAAGACGAAAGAAATCCAAGAGGTCTTGCCTATGTCCTTACGCTAAGAAGGAGCTTCGTCATGGGTAAATTAATAGAGTGCTGACCGACGCTTCGCAGGAACAGTAGTTGAGTTCGCGTCCGTCGACGCTTGTTGCGCCAACCGATACCATCGTCCAATAGATTCGCCCGTGGGCCTGTGGTTATGTTGCACGCGTGATCAAGCGAAACAAAAGAGATTGTCTGCAACTTTAAACGTACTTTGAAAGGAGAGGTTAAATGAAAAGGATTGCGCTGTTGATGCTTGCAATTGCAGTGGTATCCAATGCGGTTACGGCCTGGGCCCAAACACCTTCACCGGCCAACGAGCCTCCAGCAAAGTTGATTGTGGATTCCCCCCTTCCTGACTTGCTGGCTCAGGGCATCGTCTGGATCCCGTGGCGTGTGGAGAACGTGCACATCGGACCGGTGCTCGGCAACGACGCGCTCAACACATCTCCACGGGTTGGACATTTGCACATACACGTGGACGACCTGCCTTGGTTCTGGGCGGACTTTAGTCATAACCCGATCGACGTCGCCTTTTTGCCGTCCGGCTCGCACAAGGTCCGGATCGAGTTGGTGAACGCGATCCATCAGGGCGTTCCCGGTCAGTCCAAGACAGTGACATTCACCATACCTAAGGGAGCGTCTCCCTCTCACTGAAGGTCGCGGAGGATTTGCTGTAAAACTGAAAGCGGGTGGGCAGCCTCCTGGCGGCGAAAGAGTGTGTGCAGAAATTAACTAACATGCATCGAACAAGGCGTGCCAACGACATCCATGGTCCCACCGACATGACCACAGGCTATGAGATGAAGAAGATCAACCCTCGGCAGGTTGCGGAAGCCGGCCTGATTGGAATTGAGGCTGGCAAAGAAGAAGTGCTTGTGGACGATTTCGCCAGAGAAGTTAAGCAAAGCGTTTTCACTGACCGGCCCCTATATTTGAATCCGCCGGAAATCGGCTGAACGCCTTTCCGCCAGCGGAGGTACGTCCGCGGCAAGTTCCTGGAAGGAGAGCAAAGACGGTTGCTTGCCAGGCAGGATTGCACGCTTTGACTGCGCGTTCATGGAAACGAATGTGTGAATCGGCTCGTCACGCAAATTGTTGCCAAAGCATCGACCGATACCATCGTCCAATAGATTCGTCTGGAGAGCTGGGTTATTTCGCACATGTCACGGAAACACTTTTGGAGATATGAGTTCACATTACACGCATGTACAACTGTGAATCTTACTAGGGAGGTGCGCTTATGGCTGACACGTCTCAAATCACTGTTGAACAAGAACCCAGCGAGCAGACAGCTGTTGTGGATGCGATTCGCCCGTTTCATGTGGATGTTCCGGAAGCGGAACTGACCGAATTGCGTAGACGCATCGTTGGGAGCCGGTTGCCCGAGAGAGAAACCGTTGCTGATTTCTCGCAGGGCGTACCGCTCGCGACGGTGCAGAAACTCGTGCGTTACTGGGCCGCGGAATACGACTGGCGTAAAGTCGAAGCGCGCCTCAATGCCGTGCCGAACTTCCTCACCAAGATCGATGGCCTCGACATCCATTTCATCCACGTGCGTTCGAAGCATGAGAATGCCTTGCCGGTCATCGTGACCCACGGTTGGCCGGGCTCCATAATCGAGCAGCTCAAACTCATTGACCCGCTGACCAATCCCACGGCGCATGGCGGCACCGCAGCCGACGCCTTTCACGTGATCATTCCGTCCATACCGGGCTATGGATTCTCGGGCAAGCCGACTACGACTGGCTGGGGTCCCGAGCGAATCGCGCGTGCCTGGGACCTGCTGATGAAGCGTCTCGGCTACACGAGGTATGTGGCGCAGGGCGGTGACTGGGGGGCGATCGTTGCGGAGCTTATGGGTGCGCAGGCACCCAAGGGGCTGCTGGCCATCCACACCAACATGCCGCAGGTGATACCGCCTGCGATCGACGCCGCGGCCCTTGCCGGCGCTCCTGTGCCGGCCGGGCTTTCCGTGGATGAAAAGCATTGCTATGAAATGCTGGCGGCCTTTTACAAGAACGTCTACTACGGTTTCTTCATGGCCACGCGCCCGCAAACGCTGACCGCGTTGGCGGACTCTCCCGTCGGCCTGGCCACCTTCATGCTCGACCACGACGCACGCAGCCTCGAGTTGATCGCGCGCAGCTTCGACGGAGAGCAGGAGGGGCTCACGCGAGACGATGTGCTCGACAACATCACTTTGTTCTGGCTGACGAACACGGGGGTCTCCGCGGCGCGTCTGTATTGGGAGAACAAGCTCGCCTTCTTTCAGCCGAGGGGCGTGAAGATTCCGGTGGCGGCAAGCGTCTTCCCGACCGAGATGTATCAGGCACCGAGGAGTTGGGCGGAGCAGGCGTATGCCCAACTCATCCACTACAATAAGCTGCCCAAGGGGGGGCATTTCGCCGCCTGGGAGCAGCCGAAATTCCTCTCCGAGGAAATGCGCGCGGGCTTCAAGGCGTTGCGTTGACTATCAGGGACTGACCTGTCCGATGAAAACCGGAATCATGTCCCGGATGAAGACGATCGATCAAGCGGTCACCGCAAAGCGAGAGAAAAGTATGAGGCCGAATCACTCTAAAGGCCTGCTATGGCTACCGGTATTCGAACCGGCGCCACACAAACGCAGTGAGCAATTTTTAACAAAGGAGCACAGCATGAGTCTTCATGCCATCGCCAGCCAGTTTGTGGAATTGTGCAACCAGAGCAAGAACTTCGACGTGATGCACACGATGTACGCTCCCGACATCGTTTCCGTCGAACCTAACGGCGAGGAAACGGCCGGCAAGACACCGGTCATTCAGAAGTCCGAGCGCTTTCAATCCCAAAATCCTATCGGCAGCGAAAAGGTCCGAGGTCCGTTCTTGAACAGTCCCAACCAGTTCGCGGTCCACTTCACCTTCGAAATCACCCCCAAAGCCACCGGCCAGCGGATCACGGTGGAAGAGGTGGGAGTCTACACGGTCAAGGACAACATGATCACGCGCGAGCAGTTCTTCAACGACGGCACGCGGTAAGGAATACGTTGTCTACTTATTACTCCAAGCCGTCACGAGCTGAATCGAGCGGCTTAGCTTAGGGGGCGTGATGGGTGAAGTAATCCACATATTAGGGTTTGCCGGTAGCTTGCGGAAAGAATCCTACAACCGATCTGTCTTACGAGCGGCACTCACTCTGGTACCCCAGGGGGCCCGGCTTGACACCGTTGAGCTCGACGACATACCGCCATTTAATCAGGATCACGAACGCGAACCGCCTCCCGCCGTGCGTGCGTTCAAGGCGGCGGTTAAAGCAGCGGACGCGATTCTCATTGTGACTCCTGAATACAACTATTCAGTTCCGGGCGTTCTAAAAAACGCAATTGACTGGGCCTCCCGGCCTTATGGAGACAACGCATGGGACGGGAAGACGGTCGGCGTGGTGGGCGCTTCAGTTGGAATGCTTGGGACAGCGCGAGCGCAATATCACCTGCGTCAAATGTTCGTCTTTCTGAACATGTTTCCGTTGAACCAGCCGGAAGTCATGATTGCCCACGCCGAAGACAAGTTTGATAAGGAAGGGAATTTAAAGGACCAGATAACCACTCAGAAAATCCGCGAATTACTCGAGGCCCTCACGGAATGGACGAATTCGCTCCAAAAGGCGAACACTGTGAGCTGAAAACGGTCTCGATGTACCGCATCCGGATGAAAGTGGGATGGCGAAGGGTATGCGGACGAAACTGGTGATGGACCGCCGCATCAGACAGTTCCGATAAAAGGCCCTGAGATGTAAGGCCACGTGACGAGTGTTTTATATGAAAGCGATACGATTGGATCAAGTCGGCGGCCCAGAATCGCTACTCTATGGGGATATGCTGAAACCGGTTGCCAGGGACAATCAGGTACTCGTTCAGGTCTATGCCACAGCGATCACTCGAACGGAGTTCGAATGGTATCCAACGTTCCATACTCCTGAAGGTGGAATAAGACCTTTCCCGATTATTCTGGGGCATGAATTCTCGGGTGTTGTCGAAGCGGTTGGGCCGGATTGCATGGGTGTGCAAGTGGGTGATCGTATCTATGGACTGAGCGATTGGTTCATAAACGGTGCCCAGGCGGAATATTGTTTGACTGTTCCCGCCAACATTGCACCGAAGCCTGTCACGCTTGACCATACTGAGGCGGCGGCGGTACCGATCTCTGCACTTACCGCCTGGCAGGCGCTCATAGATCACGCACACCTCCAGGCAGGACAACGGGTGCTGATCCATGGTGCCGCCGGTAGTGTCGGCAGCTTTGCAGTACAGTTGGCCCGGCATCAGAACGCACAGGTTATCGCAACGGCTTCGGTGGCGAATATCGACTTTGTCAAGGCGCTCGGCGCCGATGAAGTCGTAGATTACCAGGTCACGCCATTTGAAACAGTGGTGGGAGATGTGGATGTGGTGCTTGATACTGTCGGAGGAGACACGAGAGGCCGTTCGTGGGGAGCGCTCAGAACGGGCGGTCGCTTGGTGACCGTTGCCGCAGATGCCGAAGGAGCGAAGGAGCAGCGGGTGCGCGATGCCTTCTTCATCGTTGAACCCAATCGCAATCAACTCATGGACCTGGCGCGTCTGATCGATACCGACGTCATCCGACCCGTGGTGGGCGCCGTCTTTTCGATGGAGAACGTTCGGCAGGCCCATGAACAGAAACCTGTGCGCGGCAAGAATGTTCTCCGCATCACTGAGGAGTGATCGACGCGCAAGATACACGAGAAAGGGACAAGCCAATGATAACCATCGCATTATTTATCCGCACAGTAGGGAGACAGACAGTGCAGTGGACGGCTCTGGTCGGGACGATCTTGATCCTGGGACAGACCGCGCTAGCCGAAGACGCCGTGTCGGTGCTCATGAAGCAGCGGCTGGCCGACATGACCGGCAAAGAAGGCACTGTCATTACCGTGGACTATGCACCGGACGCCGCATCTGACCAGCATTTTCATCCAGGCTCAGTGTTTGCCTACGTCTTAGAGGGAGCCGTGGTCTCTCAATTAGGGGGAGAGGAGCCGGTGACCTATACCAAAGGTCAGAGCTGGTATGAGTCTCCCAAGAGACCACATGTTGTATCCAAGAACGCGAGCAAGACCGAACCGGCCAAGCTGCTGGTGTTTCTGTTGTCACAGGAGAGCGAGTCGCTCGTAGTGCCGATGAAATCACCCGGCAGGGTGAAGTGATTCTCTTGGAAGGGATTCGTGTGGAGGCGAATTGAGTTTGAGGTAACGGACGACCTCAAGGCCCGACAGACGTCATCATGTGCGACGGGTTATGGAGGTCTGCCATGTCTACCATCGTGTGGCCCTGAAGCACGTACCCCATCTGGCCGCTGAACGGAGGATCGATGATGCAGTATGAGGACCACTCCAACACAGCCGATCGCGCGGTGGGCGATTCCTCTTCAGCGGAGACGTTGACATGGGATGATGTGGTCGGTTTGGCTCGCCACGGCAATCCTCCTCCGCCGCGCCGAGTAGAGAAGGCGGATGCGCAGTGGCGTGCGCTCCTCACCGACGAGCAATTCCGCATTACACGCCTGAAGGGGACTGAGCGGGCCCACAGCTCGGACATGTGTCGGCTGTTCGAGCCAGGACTCTATCAGTGTCTCTGCTGTGAAACAGTGCTGTTCGATGCGGCAGGCAAGTATCAAAGCCACTCCGGCTGGCCGAGTTTTACCCACCCCGTGGCGCCGGGCGTGATCGCCTATCACCAAGACGACAGCCATGGCACGCATCAGATCGAGACGACGTGTAATGTATGCGATGCTCATCTCGGCCATGTATTTCCCGATGGGCCTGAAGCGGGCGGGTTACGGTTCTGTATCAATGCCCTCTCGTTGCGGAGGGCTATGGGTTGATCTGCCTGAAACAGAGGATTTCCGATGCAGGGACAGGCGCGCGACGAAAGGAGTATTTCGATGAGCCGGACTGAAACGGCGATATTGGCTGGAGGGTGTTTCTGGGGCATGCAGGATCTCATCCGCAAGCTCCCCGGCGTACTTTCTACACGCGTGGGCTACAGCGGTGGTGATGTGCCGAATGCCACCTATCGTAACCATGGGACGCATGCGGAAGCCATCGAGGTCCGCTTTGATCCGGACACGATGGCATTCCGTAGCTTACTGGAAGTGTTTTTTCAAATCCACGATCCAACGACGGTGAACCGCCAGGGTAACGATCGAGGAACATCATACCGCTCGGGGATCTACTACACCTCGGAGGCCCAACGCATGGTGGCAGAAGAGACGATTGCGGATGTGAATGCGTCGGGGCTGTGGCCGGGCAAAGTGGTCACAGAGGTCCGCCCCGCCGGGCCGTTCTGGCAGGCGGAACCAGAGCATCAGGATTATCTTGAACGATATCCCAGCGGATACACCTGTCACTACGCGAGACCCAACTGGAGGTTACCACGGCGAGCCTAAGGTGCGACGTCCTTGCTGCCCGCGCTGTCCCACGAGCTTGCATGTCGGGGGAATGATCTGTCCACGCCCCGATGATGGCCGTGTTGGTATCTCATGGTGGCCACGAATGAGTCCGCGGACAAAGTCTAGAGGTAGCAGTAATACACTTCAGAAAAAGAGGTTGGCATGAGCATTCGGACTGTGGCCGAACAATTTGTGGCCATTCATCTGAAGCCAGCCGGTTATGTGTGAGTCGAATGACGCCTATGGGAAAGAAGTACGTATCGTCCAAAACTGCTCTGATTGTCATCAGCCTTCTGAGATTTACGATTCAGTCGTCACCCGTCACGCGCTGCAATCGATGGAAAGGGATCCGATATGAGAGTCGTCAAAGCCGCCGCGGTCCAAATGAGTCCCGTGCTTTATAGCCGGGAGGGCACGATCGAAAAGGTTGTGCGGAAGATTCACCAGCTTGGTAAGCAGGGTGTGCAGTTCGCCACGTTCCCGGAGACCATCGTGCCGTACTACCCGTATTTTTCATTCGTGCAGACCCCATGGCAGAACATTACCGGATCCGAGCAGCAGAAGCTGCTCGACCAGGCAGTGACGGTGCCATCGCCTGCCACGGATGCCATCAGAGAAGCTGCCAAGCTGGCTGGCGTCGTCGTGTCGATCGGTGTGAACGAGCGTGACGGAGGATCACTGTATAACGCCCAATTACTTTTCGATGCCGACGGAACCTTGATCCAGCGTCGCCGTAAGATCTCGCCCACCTATCACGAACGTATGATCTGGGGCCAGGGCGACGGTTCAGGCCTGCGTGCCGTTGACAGCAAGGTCGGCCGCATCGGTCAGCTCGCGTGCTGGGAGCATTACAACCCTCTGGCGCGGTACGCGATGATGGCTGACGGAGAGCAGATCCACTCAGCCATGTATCCGGGCTCCATCTTCGGCGACCTGTTTGCCCAGCAGATGGAAGTCAACATTCGGCAGCATGCGCTGGAGTCTGCCTGCTTCGTGGTCAACGCGACGGCTTGGTTGGCTCCCGATCAGCAGGCCCAAATCATGACAGACACCGGATGTAGTATCGGGCCAATCTCAGGCGGTTGCTTCACCGCAATCGTGGCACCCGATGGAACTCTGCTGGGTGAGCCCCTTTGGTCGAGCGAAGGGGTCGTGGTCGCGGATCTGGATTTCACGCTGATCGATAAGCGCAAGCAGCTCATGGATTCCCGCGGCCACTACAGCCGGCCTGAATTGCTCAGTCTCCTGATCGACCGCACGCCCGCCTCGCACGTCCATGAGCGCTCTGTTCAATCCAGATCATTCGCTGACCAAGGCTCTGAGGATCTCCTCACGACGGCTACCTACCCAGAAAAGTTGGAACGAGAGAAATGCCAACGATAGAGGTCCGAGTCCGAAGATTCAGCGTTGTCTCGTCCAGGCCATTCGACGAGATTGTTAAGAGACTCACGTCGACTATCGGCCGTCCAGACCTGAACGCGTTCCATAAAGCTGTTGTTGCGGCGACGACCATAGCCGATCTGGAAGAAGTGGTCCAAGGAGCTGTCGGATCGTCGGATCTGATGGAGTTCGCCCGCTTTGACGTCGGTGAAGTCCTGCGTAAGGAACAAGGCGGACAGGGGGCTAAGATACTCCGACTCGTCGTCGGGAATCCGCTCATCATGAAAGGGATGGTCAAGGCGGTTCCAGACGCAGCCGCATATGCGCCGGTCACGATTCTCATCGACGAGCGCGCTGATGGAGTGCACCTGTCCTACGATTCGATGGCGAGCGTCATCGCTCCATACGGGAGTAGGTCGGCTCTCGGGATGGCCGGAGATCTCGACGCGAAGATCGAGTCTCTTCTCCAGACGGCAGCGCGATGACAGATCAGGAATGAAGCCGCTCCAGAACGTCTTCGGATACCTACGGTGAGTGTGCTGTTATTTATGCTGAGATGACGGAACCAGTGAGAGTAGTGAGGTCGTTAACATCAAACATTCCTTAGGAGGGTCGCCATGTATACCAAAATCTTGCTCACAATATTGATGATCGGTAGCATATGGGTCAGCAGCAGTTATGCCTCAGAGGGAACGATTCTCTCGCCGGAAGTTGCCAACAAGATGGCTCAGCCTCTATTCCCTATGCTTCATGAGCTTTCGGCTTAGATAGCAGTGAGACGACAACCACTCGTTTTGTTCCCCATTAAGGGCAGGTTGCCTGACAGCATCCTGCCCCCATAGCTGAAGGAGACCGACATGCCGCAGATGATCGCTGTTCAAGTTCACTCCCCGGGTGGACCATTCGAAGTGGTTAAGCGAGACATTCCGGCGCCGGGGGCCAACCAGGTCCGTCTCAGAGTGCAAGCCTGTGGGGTTTGTCATAGCGACGTGTTCGTGAAGGAGGGGTATTGGCCAGGGCTGCAATACCCGCGCGTCACGGGGCACGAGGTGGCCGGAGTGGTCGACGAGGTCGGTGCGGGAGTGACCGTGTGGAAAATTGGGCAGCGGGTGGGCGTGGGTTGGCATGGTGGCCATTGTGGTCAATGCGGGTCCTGTCGGCGCGGCGACTTCATGGGTTGTCAGTACTTCCAAGTGACCGGATTTCAGGAAGACGGCGGATACGCCCAGTACATGATCGTGCGGAGCGAAGCCGTGGCGGCGATTCCGGACGCGCTTTCGCCGGTCGAGGCGGCCCCTCTTTTATGCGCGGGCGTGACGACGTTTAACAGTCTGCGGCACAGTGGGGCGGTTGCGGGAGATCTCGTGGCCGTGCAAGGCCTCGGCGGACTCGGTCATCTCGGCATTCAGTTCGCAAACAGGATGGGATTCCATACGGTGGCCATTGGTCGTGGCAAAGACAAGGAGCCACTCGCCCTCAAGCTCGGAGCCGCCCGATACCTCGATTCAGATGCCGTAGACGCCGCGAAAGAACTGACGAACCTCGGCGGGGCTGCGGTCATTCTTGCGACCGCTCCGGACAGCAAGGCCATGTCAACGCTCATTGACGGCCTTGGGGTCGGAGGGCAATTGCTGGTGGTCGGGGCATCGGCCGATCCCATTACCGTCACTCCCATTCAACTCATCGGCAGCCGTCGGTCCGTTCACGGATGGCCATCAGGGACGGCGCGAGATTCGGAAGACACGTTGAACTTTTGCGCCCTCACAGGGATTCGACCCATGGTGGAGGCGTTGCCGCTCGAACAGGCCTCCGCCGCCTACGATCGCATGTTGAGCGGCAAAGCGCGGTTTCGTGTGGTGCTCACGATGAAGTGACCCGAACGCTGTCTCTCCACGACTAGCCGGTTAGGCACTGACGCAGAGCGTGCGACGTAAACAAATAAGAGAGGAAAAAAGAGATGCGTACATTCATCAACGTGTGCAGACACCTGTGTCTGTCGACAGGTAGTTTGATGCTGCTCATTGCCGGGCTGGGTTTTTGTCTGCCGTCCGGTGCGTCGGCCCAAGAGCTCATGGTATCGGAGCAGACATTCGGGTGCATCCTGGGTTGGCCGAAGGTCCGGAATACGCGTTTCAAGCATTCCGATCCGGAGAAGTTGAAGGAGGCCATGCGGATCTTCCGAGACAGCGTGCCGGACAAGGAGTATCCGGTCGGCACCATCCTCCAACTGATTCCGTTTGAAGCCATGGTGAAACATCCCCGCGAAAAGTTTCCAAACACGAACGGCTGGGAGTTTTTCTTTCTGGATGTCTCCAAGGAAGGGACCAGGATCACCGAGCGAGGAGAGCAGGTGGTGAATCGTTCCCAAGGGGTGACGTGCCTAAGTTGTCATCAACCGGCGGCGAGATTTGACTTCGTCTGCGAAAAGGGGCACGGCTGTGCGCCTATCCCGTTCGATGATCAGAAGATCGCAGAGATTCAGAGGTCGGACCTTCGTTGCATGAAGAAGTAAGTCGATCTGTCTCGCGCTCAACTCACGAGGAAGTCAGCCTTCCCCGCATCCGATATCGAACACAGACTTGGGTGATCGGCTCAGCACGGCTTCCGCGACGGCCTGATCGATGACCTGTCTGCGACTGTCAACCTGCTCGCGGACCGCTCTTGTCCAAGGGCCCGCATTCTTGCTTCACGATTCATTGATTCCCCTATCGCATAATGAATTATTGCTCCTGCGTCACGAAGAGTGATGATACCTACGGGTCATATGGACCGGATGATTGTCAGCGGAGCGGCCGAGGAGTCAGGACTGACTGACGGCTGTTTGGGCGATTTGGCCTGGGTGCGGAAGCGGGCAGGCGGAAGCCCGAACTCGCGTTTGAAGGCGCGGTTGAAGGAGGGTTCGGACTCATAGCCGATATCGCCGGCGACTTCGGCCACGCTCTTGGACGTGGAGGTGAGGAGTTGCGCGGCGAGATGCAACCGCCAACGGGTGAGGTAGCCGATCGGTGTGTCCGTGAGGAAATGCTGGAACCGTTCGGCGAGTACGGAGCGGGAGACTCCGACCTCGGCGGCGAGCGTGGCAATGGTCCATGGTTGGGCCGGCCGTTGATGCAGGAGCGCCAGCGCTTTGCCCACATCCGGATCGCGCACACCGGCCAGCCATCCGGTCTGGGTGTGCGGCAACTGCGCAATGTAGCGTCGCAACGTTTCTACGAACAACGCTTCGGATAACTTGGCGATGACCGCGGCGCCTCCGGGACCGGAGGCCTCCGCATGATCGACGGAATAGCGGAGCGTATTTTCCAGCCACTCTCCAGACGGGGTATCCCGGATATTGACCTTGAGCATCGCGGGCAGCCCTGCCAGGACGACCCGGCAGAGCTGCGCGTCGCAGGTCAGGTACCCGCAGATCAGCTTCGTGACTTCACCACCCCCGGCGAGTTGGGACAGCATGCGTCCCTCCGAGAGGATCTGTCGGATTTGCAGTGAGGTGTCCACCGGTGGCACGGGCGGGCCGTTTCCCATACAGTGCGCATCCCCATGCGTGAGAACGATAATGTCGCCCGCCGTCAGCGGCACGGCGCGGTTTTCCTGCTCGAGGCGGACATAGCCCCGTCCTTCGAGCAGCAGATGGAAAATGATGATGTGGCCGGCTTGAGTGGGAAGATACGCCGCCATGGTGCTGGCGTCCGGCTCCCGAGCGCACCAGGGTGCGGCAAACTCACCGTGGAAGAACACCGCGCCGTCGAGTTTCACGGCCTTGAGCACTTCGGACAGCACGTCCATAGGAGTTCCCTCGGCGAGGCCGGAGGCTAAGCAAAGCAATCCGGACGCCCGGATAAACGACCTGCAGCTTAGCATGCTCCTGATAAGAGAGCCAGACGCCCTGATAAGACACGAAACGGCCTCTGTCCTATAGTGCGACCAGACAGGACGCAGCGACGGAAGCCAGGACAGAGAACACACACAGGGAGGAGGACGCCATGACGACGAACACGGTGGTACCGGAAATGGACGGTCTGAAAACCCGTCTCAATACCATTTGGACGGCAGGGGATTACGATCGATTCTCGCGCTACATGGAAGGCGGCGCCCGGGAATTTTATGAGCGTCTCCAGCTTGCGCCGGGATGCCGGCTGTTGGATGTGGGGTGCGGATCCGGCCAACTCGCGTTGTTGGCCGCCAAGGATGGGGTGGAGGTGACGGGGGTGGACATCGCCGCCAATTGGGTGGAGCGGGCGCAAGCCAGGGCTCGTGCCGAAAGGGTGAGCGCCCGATTCAAAGTCGCCGATGCCGAAGCGCTGCCGTTCGAGGCGGCCAGTTTCGACGTCGTCGCGAGCCTGATCGGCGCGATGTTTGCTCCGCGGCCTGATCTGGTGGCGAAGGAGCTGTTGCGGGTCTGCGTCCCGGGAGGGACCATTGCGATGGCCAATTGGACGGCGGAGGGCTTCGTGGGGCAGATGTTCAAGAACGTCGCGAAATTCATCGGGCCCTCGGGCATGCCGTCGCCGGTGCTGTGGGGCAACGAGGCCACGGTTCAAGAACGCCTTGGTCACGAATTATCCACGCTCAGCCTGATCAGGCGGCAGTATCTGTTCAGCTATCCGTTTCCTCCCTCGGAGGTCGTGGAATTCTTCCGTCTCTACTATGGACCGACCAACCGGGCTTTTGCCTCCCTCGACGCCGAGGGGCAAGCGCACTTGCGCCGAGATCTGGAAGCGCTCTGGACAGCGCACAATCAAGCGGGGCCGGATTGCACGACGGTGTACGGCGAATATTTGGAAGTCGTCGGCATTCGGGCGTAACACCCGATTACTCACACAAAGGAGACACATCATGACCATCGATCAAGACAAGCTGAATGAGTTCTTGGGCAAGGCCGTGGCGGACATCGGTGCGGCATGGAGCGCCAACATGGTGCTGCTTGGCGACAAGCTGGGGTTGTACAAGGCGATGGCCGGTGCGGGGCCTGTCACTCCAGCGGAATTGGCCAGGCTCACGAAGACTGCCGAGCGGTACATCCGCGAGTGGTTGGGCAATCAAGCCGCGGGTGGCTACGTCACCTACGATCCGGCCTCCGGTCGGTACGAACTCCCGGCCGAGCAAGCCGCCGCATTGGCTGATGAGACGAGCCCCTGTTTTCTCCCAGGCGCGTTCCAAGGCATTGCCGCAGGCTTCGCGGCAAATCCAAAAATTGAAGAACGTTTCCGGACGGGCCATGGCATGGGATGGCACGAACACGAGCCGGAATTGTTTGTGGGCACCGAACGGTTCTTCCGGGCCGGTTACGTGGGGAACCTGCTCAGCAGCTGGATCCCGTCGCTGGACGGGGTGGAAACCAAGTTAAAGACAGGCGCGCGGGTTGCGGACGTGGGCTGCGGGTTCGGCGCCTCCACCATTCTGATGGCCCAGGCCTTCCCACACTCGATTTTCCACGGCTTCGATTATCACGAAGCGTCCATCCTGGCGGCGAAAGAGCGCGCCGAGAAGGCAGGGGTGAAGAACATTCGGTTCCAGGTCGCCTCTTCGACCGATTATCCAGGAGGGGACTATGCGTTGGTCACCCACTTCGACTGCCTCCATGATATGGGCGATCCCGTCGGGGCGGCGAAGCAGGTGCGAAAGACCTTGGCGCCGGGCGGCACGTGGATGATCGTCGAGCCCTTTGCCGGAGATCGGGTGGAGGACAACCTGAATCCCGTCGGTCGAGTCTTCTACGCCGCCTCCACTATGGTGTGTGTGCCGGCTTCGTTACACCAGCATGGCCCGGCGTTGGGTGCGCAGGCCGGTGAAGCGCGCTTGCGTGAAGTCATCCAGCAGGGGGGATTCTCCAAAGTACGTCGCGCGACGCAGACGCCGTTTAATCTGGTGCTTGAAGCCAGGGTTTAGGAGTCTGTCAGAGGAATCGACTCGGCTTGTGGGCGGTGGGGACACGGCAGGTCTGGGCCTTGCCGATGAGGCGAGAGCGGTGGCGCGCCACGTAGTCGTACAGGCGGTCGCGCAGGGGACGAGGGACCAGGATGAGGAGGTAAAGCAAGGGCCAGCAGCCCGAGAGTTGTCTGGCGATTCTCAGGTTGCGGTGGATTTCACGAACACCCGGCCCCGCTCCAACAGGAGAAACGCCTCGAAGTCCTGCTCGGGCAATCCCAACAGATGGAGCAATCATTGCCCCTTGTCGAATCGCAGCATCGCGACGTGGAAACGTCCGCGGTCGTGGGCCATCGTCAAATCGACTCAGGCACTGCATCAATGGCAGATCCCGTCGAAGACGATGATCCGCCGGAAGCGAGCCCCCGGCCAAGCCCTTAGACCGGAATGCGGTTCTTATTCTTCGCGAGCCATTCGTCGAATCTTTGCAGCTGCGGGTTCAGCGCCCGAGTGGTGTCAACGCTTCGCGCTCCGAGAATCTCCTTTTCGAAATCTCGATACACCTGAAACATGTTGCCCATCTCATCTGCGCCGGGAAATCCGAAGCGGCGATACACGTCGGGCTCAACAACATGGTATTGGATCGGGCCGATGCCGAGACCTTTGCTGAGCTTGTCACCCATTTCGTTGATGGTCAGGTTTTCACTCACGATGCCTACCGTCTTGCCAAGGTACGGTTGACCGGCCTTGAAAATCCCATAAGCCGTCTTTCCAATGTCCGCTGCTGCTATGCCAGCCAGCTTGGCGTTGCCCATCGGAAAGCTCCAACTATACAGGCCATCCCCGCCCTTTTGGGGTGCGAGCCCGAACATGTAGAGATTGTCCCAATAGAAGGACGTGACCAGATACGTGACGGGTAGCCCTGCAAAGAAAACATCGGCTTCCGCCTACTCGATAGGTGTCCTGCAGCATGGGTATTCGCTTGTCGTCGGCCCGCATCAGTTTTCGTGTGTCTTCCAATGTGGACCAGATGACGTGTTTTACGCCGGCGGCCTTGCCGCTTCGGCGATGTTTTTAGCCTGACTTTTCTCTTTACTGGCGGAGAAGTGCTCCCAGAAGTTGGTCACGCCATATACGGCGTAGGCATTGGCGAATGCTCTTTTCAGGCTGTTGAGGTCGTCGAGATCGGCCTTCACCACTTCAGCGCCTTTGGCGGCCAGTGCTTTCGCGGCATCTTTGTGCGGATCGCGCGTAATGGCCCGCGCCATATAGCTCCCATTCCTGTCATCCAGGACTGCGTGAACCAACCCACTGCCCTGTGAACCGGTCGAACCGACTACGGCAACTATTTTCTTGCCGGTCATGTGAATCTCCTCATCATCATGTAGTCAGTATTGTCGTGCGGGGCGTTCGTCATATCAGTGGGGCAACGACGCGTTGATAACAAACAGGGAGACACAAAAGACAGCAGCGATGCCAGCGATCCCATCTTTTTTATGGTCTGTCTTTAATTACCCTATCTTGCCGGTTTAGGCTATACGTTCATCTCGTCACCGGCTTGCGAGACTGCCGTTTTTCCAATCGTCCGTCAGCAGTCCTGAGAATCCCCAGTCCGCTTCGGCGATTTGGTGAATCACGATATGGGTGTGCTCCGGTTTCTTTCCGAGTATGCGGACAAGCGAATCCGTTATTTTTCGAACGAGTTGAACCTTCTGTGCTCTCGTCGCACCTTTTGTGATCTGTACGTTGACATACGGCAGGTGGGCGCTTCTCTCTTTTCTTTAAACGGAGTGGGTGGTGCGCTGGATACCGGATGCACTGCCCCGTCCTGGACGAGGTTTCTGAGAGCCGTTAATACAGCACCGAAGGAAGAAATGCGCCGGCCGGCTTTTGGTACAGACCGCAGCTCATGAGTGTCATGGGCTGGACTACGCGCAGGCCATGAGTGAGGCACCATCGCAGCAATTCCGCGTTCCTGGTCGGGAGCAAGAACCCCGGGCCGGCAAATGCCGGCGCCGCCCCGATCAGCGCCTTCAACTCTTCATTCGTCTTGCCGAGGGCATGAGAGAAGAAGCCGATATCGGTCGCGTAACCGGTGATTCGAGCGCCGTGCTCGACGATTCTGGCCGTGCCAGCGGAGATGGCGTGCGTGAGTTCGCCGTGCCGATCGTGCCCATGCACGCTGAGGCATAACTCATTGCACGCGGCCAGATCGTCGAGGGTCGCGGGGCGCACCCGATAGCCTGGCAATTCAAGATTCAGCGGTGGTCCCTGCAATGTCGAGAGGGGTTCGCGCGCCTGGAAGCCGAGCTTGGTGTACACAGACAGCGAGCGGTTGTGGTACGCGGCTTGGACGAGCCGGACCCCGACATGCTGCCGTGTGTGGGCTCGCTCCAGCACACGCTCCATCAATTGACGCCCCACGCTGCCGTTCTGTGCGCCAGGAACGACGGTAATCGGGCCCACGCCGGCGATGGTATCGCCCTCCCAGAGGAAATTGCTGCCGACTATGCGATCATCGATCTCCGCGATCACAGAATACACATCGGGGCGTGACAGCAGCATCGACAGCAAGGCCACCGCGATGTGAGCGGAGGGGAAGTCAGGAGGAAAATTGTGCTGTTCGGCGATCGCCTTGAAGGCTTCATAGCAGATGGTGCCGCAGGCCGTCGCATCGCTGGTTGTACCTGATCGGAATATGGTCGTCACGGGGAACCTCCCGGCACAAAAAATAGCCTCAAGCCAGAAAGGAGTCAATGGGTCCCTTCAAGCGATGGGCTGAAGCGGCCAGTCAGGAAGAACGAAAAGGCGCCAACATCGTAAGACAAGCCAATTAGGCAGGGGCGCTTCAATTGGGCCCGATTTAGAATTCCCGAAGTAGTCTTCCCGACCCGGCCAACGCCCCGGAGAATCCGTTTTCCCGTAGCGCGTACCAGAAGGTCACCGCGTTAATTCCCAAAATCGGAATGCCAAGGAGGGGCTCCAACTTTTCACTGACATCAATCAAGCTCATGTTGGTGCCGCATTGCACCACCGCGTCCAATTGATTCCTGTCGTTCGCCAGCAATTCCAGAATGGCCTTTTCCTTCGCCCAGTCGGGGACATGAGCGATATGGAGGGCGTGCGCGCAGGAAAACCCAACCGTCGACACCACCTCAAACCCCAATTCTTCGAACATCTGCGTGGCGAACGCATTGCCTGTCTTATCGAACGGCGTCAGGATCCCGATGCGCTTCGCTCCGTATTTGTTGAGTGCGGCCTGAACGGCGTCATGCCAGGTGGCCCAGGACAGGCCGGAATAGGCCGCAATTTCAGCCATCGGCGCTCGGATCTGTTCAATCCCTCCGATGATGTGTTCCAGGCTCATGCCCATGATCATGTATTGCGGTTCTGCCAGCAAGGCTACGTCCACAGCGGCTCGCAACCCGCCCAGAAACTGTTTCTTGTACTCCATGAGATCCGCTTCAGTGTTCAGAACCGGTTTCGGCGTCAACACATTCGTCGCGTGCAGGCCAATGCCCTGTAACCCCTCTGCTCCCTGGTTCTTGAAAATAATGCTCCACAGATCGGGCTCCATGCTGGTATTCGTAGCGGGAATCAGCAGGCCGAACTTCCTCCTAAAGCTCCGGACATCCGGATATCCCCTGGAAGAATCAATCGCGCCGAAGTGTTCGACTGCTTCTCCATTGTGGATGACGCCAGGCGGGGCGAGAGAGGGCATGGGCGGGACATTTACATCGGGAATCGTGATGGATTTCCCCGACAGGGCGCCGATGAAAGTCAGGGCTCCTTGATCGTTTCTCTTCGTGTGGTGTGACATGCTCGATAGCTCTTCGACAGGGGAGTAGACCCGTCCGGTATCTTGCCAAAGTTGGGACGAAAGTCCAAGTGGTTATTCGAGAAACAGCCTCGATGCGTAGGCCCACCGCTCCGAATGCGATGGGGGAGCGGTGATGGGATGGGGAAGCGAGGAAGACGACGGGCTGCGACGCTCCATGAAACTCAGAACGTCTCTGTTGGCTGTGTGATGAGAGCATGAGATGAGGAAGGCGCCGGACCGTCTCGCGTCGAAAAATGTGTGATTGCAAGACCCCGATCTTGACCCCGATCTTTTCGGATTCATGCGGCGTTCTCCCTCGTGGGGTCGGCGTTACCCTGGGTTGTCTGGTTGTGGCTCGCGACCATCTCGAGCTCCGGTTGGCTGAAGTCCTTAGTGTGGCCGGCTCTCCTTGTGACGGCCTTTGGGATGAGTTTGCTTGGCGCGCAACTCGAGGCTGCCAGGCGGCGTCGCAAGCAGGCCCAGGCAGACCCGACTCCGGCCTAGCCGTTCATCGGTGGATCGCCAGCCAACGGTCTGCTGCGCGTTCTCGGGATGTCTCGTCCGGGCATCCTTCAGCACCTGCATCAACAGCACGGGCATCGTTACGACCGCAGCTCACTGGTGGGGCGTCATTTCAGCGGCGACGAACGCGTCCATCGTGAGCAATTCCTGCTCGATCAGCTTCTGATACTTCCTCACGCGCTATACATCTGAGATCGTCAAGAGCGCCTGCATCACGTGTTTCGCCCGGGCGGCATCCCTGTCCCGTACCACGTCATTCCAGTCCGGCGAAGTGAGTGCGAGCGCGAGGTTGGTCTGCGGATCTGTGGTCGGTGCGAGTGGGGGAAATGACCGATTGTGACGTGGGATTGGACTCAGTTCAGTTCACTCGCGCACCCGTTCCGGCCTGAGGGCGGGACGTCCCTGCTGCAGGAGGAACCAGGCATAGAGCAGGAACAGCACGGTGAAGTTCGGGATGAGAATGGCCGACTGATTCCACTGCCACCCGTCGAATTTCCAGGCAGAGAGAGGCCAGAGAAAGGGCGTCGGAAAGAAGGCGAAGGAATGGGTGGGAATGTCGACCAATACGTGCAAGCCCCAGGCGCCGAGTTCCCAGACCGGCCGCTTCGTCCAGAGCCATAGCAAGGCAACGACGGCGAGAAACAGCACGAAACTATGGGTGACATTGTAGAGATAATGAACGTAGGGCGGGATGGTGGATTCCGGCGGCGTGCCGTGACTGAAATCGGGCGTCGGCGACAGGCCCAGCGTAGCCGCAACCCACAGGACGCCGAACGAAAACAGATCCGGCGCCATGCCAATGGCGAAGGCGAGGCAGAAGCTTGTGCGGTTCCGTCGTCCAAACGCCAACGCTCCCCAGAGACCATGCGAGACGATATCCATGCGCTGTCTTTCCTCACGGGACTCGCCGCACCCTCAATATAGTCGGATGTATGACGACGAGGCTACTTTGCGACTTTCCCAATGCCGGAAGATCACTGGAGAGTCGGAACGATCACGTCCGACGGGAATTCGGATTCCCCTGCGCATACCCGTTCGCTATAATGCGCCCGAATTCTTAGAGGGAGGTGCTGTATGGCATTCAATCAGGTCGGAGATTTCTGGCTGGCGCCCGGTCAATCCACGCGTGTTCATATCGCCCTCGGGGGCCTGGTGAACGAGGCGGAATGGGGCGGGCATGATTTCGGTGCACAATGGATTATGGCCGACGGGGTCGGGATCAATCCGGTGCGGCTCATGGTCAGCCAGCACACCAAAGAGAAGAAGCCCATTCGCTTGCATCCCGGTTCGCCAAGCCCCATCGTCTATTCGGTGACCGTGACGAACATCGGGGAGGAGATGGCCCATTTTACTATTCAAGGCGGGGGCAACGTATAGACGTTCCGAAGGAGGTCGCAAGTGAAAGCCAAACGGACCATGCATGTGTTGACGGATAAAAAGGGCGCGATCGTGGGGGGAGGCGTGCTCACCCCCGGCAAGGATCACAAGGGAAAGCCGGTACATATCCAGATCGAGCCGTTGAAAGGGCAGTCGTTGAAAGAAGTCGCGATACCGGCGGACCTCGCAAGGCTGGAAGGAGTGGAGTTCTTCCGTCGGCTGCAGTGCGATTTTCGTCTGCCGCGCGGGAAGAAAGAATTGGTCCGGAAGGCCGGACGACGCTAGACGAGTGTCCACGTCGCGGAGCCAGGATGCCGCCCCGAGGTGGTGATGCGGCCTGTCGTCTCTATACTGCTTGGGCCAGAAGGACTGTGGATTGCGATCAGCCTTGGGGGCTTCTCTCGTTGCGGCGAACAATCAACCCTCGACCCAAGCGGGCAACGAGTTCCTCGAAACACTCTGGCTTGTGATTCCGTTAGCCGGGATTCCCCTCACATTTCTGACGGCCTATCTGCCGGGAGGGGGCGGCTGGTGGCTCTTGCGCGTGATAGTGGTTTCCTGCGTCGGCTTGCTGGTGGCGTCGTTCATTGCGGCCAACGGGGTCGATTATCACGATTCTCGAAACTTCGGATTGCTCGGTGCGCCCGTGTACAGTCTCTCAATCGGGTTCTTGCTCCTAGTGCCCCTCACAGTCTTCGCTGCCGTTCTGATCTGGCAGAGGAGCCGCTCAAGGACGAGATAATGGTGCCTGGTGCGAGTTTCTGCGGCGGGAGGCGGAATGTGCGATTACAAGACCCCATCTGCCCCAGCAACAACCAATAGGGAGCATTGACGCAAAATGGATACGCCTCCTTCTTTTATTCGTGATGCCTCAATGTATCTGCCGAGACCGCCTGTAGACGGTCACCCGTTCCCTGCGAATCTAAAGCTGCGACAGCATGAAGTGCAGGTTGTGTCCGGGCCTGGTGGCTGTCTTGCTGCCGCCTGGACCGACGATACGAAGACGGATGGCATGCAGGGATGGATCTGCGGGTATGCCGTTAGCTTGGATGGCGGTCAGTCCTGGAGTATGCCAATGTTTCATAAGCGATCGGACTTCGCCATTAGCGGTAACCCTTCGATCGCGGTGGACACCCATGGTGTCGTCTTTGCTGTGTCGATGTCTGTCCAGGAAGATTATTCCTGTGGAATTCTCGAACTATCCAGTTCGTCCGATTCGGGTCGCTCATGGTCAGGATGGACGACGATCACGTCAAAACAGAACGGAATCCCCGATCGCCCCAAGCTTATAACCGCCACAGATGGCAACCTGCATCTGGTCTTTTCCAACGTCGAGCGCAACCAGCGCTCAGGGACATTAAAGCGGCTCAGGAGTACCATCCAGGCTATGCACTCAATGGATCACGGTGGAACGTGGTCAGAGCCTAAGACGATTTCTAAGGGAGTGCAACGGTCTCGCTGGTTCGTGGATGGCTACCAAGGACCTGCTATCATCGAGGCACCAAACGGAAGCGTTATAGTCTCCTGGGCCGACTATTACGGAAACGGGGTAAGCTTTTCGGTCCGCCGCAACAATGAGGTTGAATTCGACTCGCCAGTTTGGGTGAGATTGAAAGCATTGCCCGGAACAACTTTACTATCGTGGCTGTTGGGGGCAACATTCGGCACTCCTGTTACAGAATTGGCGGTGGATGCTACAGGCAGGAACATTGTGATTACGGTCCATGAGGCACATGCGATGGGGCCAGTCCTTCTGGTCGGCAGTCAGGACGGCGGAAAGACCTGGTCCAGACTCTCTCAACTCACCCGACGAGGGAGCAATGTATCCATCGCGTTCGATTCCATCGGACGACTTCATGCGATCTGGACAGAATTGCGTGGGCAGGAGGTCGATGTCATGTATGCATCTTCGAACGATTGGGGGCACAAATTCCTCCCTCCAATCTCGCTTGCTGGCACTGGCACCTCTGTAACCCTGCCCAATTCAGCGCGTGAACGGGACGAGTATGCAGAGGCACTGGGCTCCTATCAGTCGCTAGTCATTACCAGAGACGGCAACGCATCTGCGTTTTGGGTGGACCTCCGAGATGGCTTTTTGAGGCCCAAACTGTACCAATCGACCTGGCAAATTTGAGCAGATGTGTGGCCGTGCGGGAACAGTCTCCTGCGCGGAAAAGCACACCAATTTGCTCCGCAGCCTAAAGGGGTTTCCCTTATCGCCGAGGCACAAACGAAACCCATGCGTTAAGAGCCTGTGCGCGACGCCGACAGCCACCGCACGAGGGGATACCGACCACTGATGCGATGCGCGCAATCACATCACCGAGACCCACTTCGTCCGAAATAAGTCTTGGAAGGCTGATCCGGTGCCTGACACTTCTGGCACCTTCTGATTCTCCATCTGCGCTTTCATGCACAGTCGTTTCAGCAGTGAATCCTGGTATGCTCATAAGGGCTTCTCCTTCGAAGAAGCCCGGACGCAGATTTTAAGCCGCGTCCGGGCTAAATTGAACAACGACACCTCTTATGGGACACAGCGGTTGATCAATGTTCTTCCAAAGCAGCTAACACTCACACATGCCCGCGGTGGAAAGATTCTAAAATTGACACAGATACGACAGGGCCCGATACTTGTGCATGCCTGCGGCGCAACCACTGCTCCTCTAGCCGATGCATCCAGCGCTCTTGCCGTACTACACGCCGTACTATACGTGAGTGTATGGCTGCCATACACTGCCGCTTCAGCTGTAAATCCGGGCGTATTCATATACTTACTCCTTTCTCTACTGTACTAGTATTAGGATTATGTGGGACCTCAGACTTCGTCACCTACCTCGCCCTCTTCTTCTGCCATGTCCATGGTCTCCTCTTCTAGCATGTCCATGGTCTCTCCATCATCCCCAAGGCCTTCATCCCACTCTTCGCCGTTTGACTGCAGATGCAGGTGAACTCCCTCGGCAGTCCCATAACGATCCTGCATCCGATAAACCTGCGTCGTTGGGCCAACACTCGCTTCTGCTGTAAACCCGGGCAGCGCCATAACGCATCACCTCCTTCCATTCGCATCGGAATTGCTTATACTCGCTCGTAGAATGGCGAGAGTTTCTTATCGAGGTACGGATATCTCTCGCTCACATCCACGCGCACATAATACTTGTCGATCACATCGGTCTTCCGGTTGGTGTATGAAAGAATGACATTGACTAGCTTCCGGTTGCCGGTGAGCCGCGAAGGCGTAACCTCAACAGCGGTGAAAGAGTAGTCCTGGGCGAACATCTCCGCCGTATGTACGTATATCTGTGGATAGCGTACAAGGAGGTAGTTGAGCGCACGGTGCTCATCCGTCGCACCTACGTTGTCCCCCATCTGCTGAATGCGATCGAACAGCTCTTGGGTTGCTGACGCGAATGCCTCATTAGTCATCTGAGAAGCTTTCGGTTTCTTTATGGCACCCAATAAGTCAGTCTTGTCAAAACTGTAGACGCGGTCAACCAACACGATGGGCACAATCAGTCCATTGCACATTTCCGCGGAAGCCATTGGCCCGCGCGTCCCGATAATGACATCGGTATCAATTCCCCGCTGCGACGGCTTCACGGCTTCCACAAACTGGTCAAGCACCGCTGGTTCGCGCGGAACCAAGACGTAAGTATCGACTCCTTCCACCGAAAACAACCAGCAGACCTCGTTCGCCAAATAGCGGTTCTCCTTGAGGGCTGTGTGCAATGTCGCTTGGTCGGTCAAACTTGCGGTTGCGTTAGTGGCGATGCACTGCGAAAACTCCTTTTCGATTGCCGGGCTCGGAAAGCGCGTCTGCACCATGCCGATCGCATAAATGGGCGTTTGCGCTCCCGCATTTTCCTGCGAACCGACGGCGCACGTTGGACACGAAGCTGTCTGGCTGATAACCTGCCGTGATGGATTTGCGCCCACAACCGTACTGCAGGCCTCTGGTCGAATAGCTAAGGACGGAGTTTCGGCCAGGGGCTCCCTGTGGCTACTTTCATCTGACATGTGAGTCTCCTTTCTGTTAAGGGGCATACGCCGATATATTCTTGCTCCTTCCACGTCAAAGAGCGGAGGGACAATTGAAGGATGCTCTCGTTTTGCAGACTGCAGGACGGCGGTCCTCATCTCAATTGCCGACATTGCTGGAGATTCGGACCACAGTAGTGCGATTCCACCTGTGACAAATGCTGCAGCAGCGCTTGTTCCTGAGATGGGCGCATAGCCCGCACCAGGGACGGCGGTCAGAACGTCCACACCTGGCGCGCACAGCCCGCCCTTTCCTATCCTAGGGCTAACATTGGACTCAGGAGTTATCCTTCCATTCTGATCGCACGATGCGACCGGAATGACCCACGGCCGATTCAGCAGTGGCAGAAATCCGATCCGGCCCTGATTGCCAGCGGCTGCCACCAAAATGACGCCGCGGTGCGCCGCATAATCACATGCTTCATCTAGCTCTCGGTATGTGGAAGTGTCTGCTGGTACTACGCCGAGACTGAGATTAATGATTTTCGCGCCGCCATCGACAGTTTCCACGATCGCCCGTGCTAGTTCTGCTGGTGTTGTTAAGGCCAGACCATTTGGGCCTTGCGGGTGCTCCGGGAAAATTGGGTAGAAGAGAAAGGTGCAGGATGGGCAGATCGCTGGCGCTGGAGAACCCCGCTTGGCACAAAGAATCCCTCCGATCCCTGTCCCGTGAGAGCAGGCCTCGCTCCGTACGTCCTGACAGGTAGCCAGTTGATTCGGTCTAACGGTCCGTATGGAAGAATCGACAAGAGCCGGATGGGTGAGGTCAATAGGTCCGTCTATAATGCCTACAGAAATCGAAGGATCGCCGCTACAAATCTCCATCAAGCGAGTGAGCTTGAGAAGCGCAAACATTGTGGAAATTGACTCTGAATAAAACTGCTCGGACATTCTTTTCGACCTTTTCTTTATAATTTACTCATGGGTCAGTAAGTTAAACAGCATCGGCCGTGTGCACGATACTCCTCTTGTAATCACGTATGATCATTTGCTTGCTACGTAGTGTGGTCATAGAAGAGACCAAGTTCTTGTTGGGCTAAACGGCGACCGACACTCCCTACTGCCGGACAGGCAATTACTGTGAAGATTTCAAGCAAGGTCTGTACCGGGGCGGTCAGAGAAACGTCGGCGGCGGGTTTTCGGTGGGTTGCAAATGGACGCATTCCAAAGGGAGAAAGAGCATAGAAGAAAAGCGTATCTAAAACGATCCGTATGCTTATCGAAAACGATACAGTGGTGCTGGTTCGTTTGCGTTCAAATTAAAAAAATGGGTGTGGAAGGAACGAATAAAACGGGGTCAGCAACTGTCTTCAAAATCAAGCGGGCTGAATGGCCGTCACCCGCTACGGCGTGCCACTCTTCACCATCGTATTGAGAATCGTGAGAAGCTTCCGCATGCAGACCGTCAACGCCAACTTTTTTATCTTCCCCGCCTGGCACAAGCGCAGATAGAAGCTCCAAGATAGAAGTTCCAAATGACGGGATTCTTGCGCTGACACACCCGTCGCTTCGAGCACCATCAAGATCGGTTGCACGGCCTGAAGCCGCGCCACTGCCTCCGCGATCCCTCGCTCATTGTGCGTAATCTGGAAGGCGGTCCCAGGATGGATTGTCACATCAACCCCGTCTTGCGACACAACTGTCCTGCTTGGTGAAAGGAGGAACGGGACGACTCGAGCTGACTCGCGGTCTTCAAAGCCACGGACCCGGATCTTTGCGATCTGCCCCGCTCCGAGAGCATGCGATACAGACTTGCTCGATTAAGCTTCATATGCTCGGCGAGCCCGGAAGTAGCCCACTCTCGACCTCTTCGTTTTATCCGTACTGTTGTTCATTCCGCTATAAAGGAAACTTGAAAATAAATGTGACCGCCGCCCCGCACCGGCGAATGGGCCTGCTCAGCAGCGGATCCTAATTGACGAATAACGGGAAGATTAAAGCTTAAAATCCAGGGATAGCCACTCAGCCCTTCTCCATGTTCCCAATGCGCTCAATCAGCAGGCAAAGATAGTACTAACTTTGTCCGCAGCCAATTGGGTGATTTTACTTAAATTATCGCTGTGTATCCGCATTCAACATCTGCCCTTCAACAGCCCGTCCAATGAAGACTTAGATTGGTGCGGCGTAGCCAGGCTTAAGGGGTTCAGCTTCTTACCTCGGCCAATACATCACCACCGCCACGCCCACCAGGCATACCGTTGCGCCAATCACATCAAATCGATCCGGCTCTACGTGATCGACCAGCCACCCCCAGAGGATCGACAGGATGATGAACCAGCCGCCGTAGGCGGCATAGACCCGGCTGAAGTGTGACGGCTGATAAGTCGGCACGATGCCATACAGAATCAAAATGACGGCGCCCAGGAGGCCGACGCTCCAGTGGCTGCCGTTCCGCCACCATTGCCAGACTAAATACCCGCCGCCGATTTCGAACAGACCCGCAATCACGAACAAGGCTATTGATTGTGTGATGAGCATGCGATTCTCCAATAGGGGATGAGCTTGTGCTCACATAGCACGGTGGAGCGAAGGAGACAAATTCAGATGAACTGCCTATCGCTTTCCTCTTATCCTTCACGCTCCCATTCTTAGAGGGATGGCCTGGCCGGTTCCCTACGTGCGCGCGTCCAACGAGGGGAGTCTTCGACCGCGCGTTGCGCGAGCAAGAGGGCACCTGGCTGCACCATCCCTCCCGCTCTTGCATCTCATTCTTTCCCACCATTACAATGCCTCCGTAACCCGTTGGCTTTCTGATTATTTCTGTCGCTTCTCGGCCGGGAAGAAGAAGGACCAGATATTATGAAAGTGGAGTATTCCAAGGGCGAGCGGGCTTCCAAAGAGCTGATCCTCCTCAATCGTCAAAGTTTCGAAGCGACCAGCGGCCGGAAGATGAAGGTCCTGTTGATCTTCCCTCCCGACTGGTTTCCTTCCGAACCCTATCTGAGTCTCCCGTCCCTCACCGCCGTGCTTCGCCAGGCCGGTCATACGGTCATTCAAAAAGACATCAACCTCGAGATGTGGGACTGGTACTTCAGCGAGGACTTCTTGAAGAAGGTCCTGCGCAAGGTGCCGCAGCAGCTCGACCGGCTCCGTAAGCTGGCGAAGAAACGCGAACTCGAAGAATGGGAGCAGGATCTCCAGCTCACGCTCTGCGACCTGACCCGTCAGCGGATCGACGACCTGATCAAGAAAGCGGAGAAGGCGAAGGCGATCATTCGCGGGGAAGTTTTCTACGAAATCGATCAGTTAGAGTGGGCGATTCATGTATTTCGTGAGGTCACGTCGGTGATCTCGATGGTTTATGCTCCGGCGCGGATCTGCATGCCGCCGATGGAGACGGACCTCTCCTATAAAGTCTTCGTGTCCCACGAAGTGATGGACGCGGTGAACGACGCCCAGGTGAACATCTATCGGGACGTGTTCGAGCATCTGGTGAAGCCGGCGATCGAGGCGGAGCAACCGGATGTGGTCGGCATCTCGATCGTCTTGCAGCAGCAGATGTTTTCCTCCATGACCTTCTGCGCCCTCATCAAGCAGCACTTCCCCCACATCCACGTGACGATCGGAGGAAACACGGTGACGCGTCTGCGCGACGTGCTCCCGCAGTCGCCCCTGTTTCAATACTTCGACAGCGCCGTGGTCTATGAAGGGGAGACGGCGTTCGTGCAGCTGGTGTCGGCGGTGGGGGCGAAGCGGAGCCTGGCCGATGTGCCGAACACTATCTATAAGGACGCGACTGGAGTGCATGTTTCGACGACGAGTTTCGCGGAGGACATGCATGCGTTGCCGCCGCCGGATTTCGACGGGTTGCCGCTGGAGAAATATTTCGTCCCGACGAAGATTCTGCCCTATCTCGCCACGCGCGGTTGCTACTGGGGCCGCTGCGAGTTCTGCGACCATGGCGAAGGTTATACGGCGGGATACCGGAGCAAGAAGATCCAGGACATTCTCGTCGAGATCACGCATCTGCGCGATAAGTATGGCGCGAAGCATTTTCATTTCACCGACGAATCCTATCCGCCGGCGCTCTTCCGCAAGCTGACGCGCGGCCTGGTCGAGAGCAACATGGGCATTGCCTGGACCACGCATATGCGGTTCGAGAAGAGCCTGCTGGAAGATCAGGTCTGGCAGGACGCGAAGGCCTCGGGCTGTAAGTATCTCCACTTCGGTTACGAGTCGGGGAACGAACGAGTGCTGAAGCTGATGGACAAGGCGACGACCACGGAGATCATGACGAAGCATCTGCAGCTCACGGCCAACGCCGGCATTTGGAACCACTGCATGGGCTTCTTCGGCTTTCCCGGCGAGACGCGGGAGGAAGCCTGGTCGTCGGTGGAGTTTCTGGAGCAGAACAAGGACCATGTGCATTCGCTGGGGTTCGGCACGTTCGATCTTGGCCGGCACAATCCGGTGGCGAAACATCCGGAGAAGTTCGGTGTGACCGCCTATCGGAATCCCGAGTGGGACCTGGCGCTCGACTACTACTTCACCGTGAAGCAGGGGTTGAGCATTGAGGAAGCCGAGCGGGTGTTCGAAGAATTCGAACGCCATCACAACCCCGGCTGGGATCTGCGGCTGTTCATCCGGGAATATATCTTTCTCTATATCGCGCGGTTCGGGTTGCAGAAGCTGCCGGACTTGCAGTTCCGGTCGGCGAGGGTGGCCACGGTCCCGCCGTCGCTTGCGGGGAAAATGTAGCGAAGGCGTGAAACGTGGGACGTGAAAGGTCAAACGTGAAAGGTAAGATGCGAGGATTGAATGTTGAACAGCAGCCAGCTCTCTTCAGGCCCTCTCACCTTTTACGTTTTACGTTTCACGGAAGAGGATTATGAGTAGCTCCGGCTTGGTCCAAATCGACGGTCTGAGTCCGATCAGGAAAGAGGATCGGAAGACTTCCAAGGTCATGTTGTTGTTCCCGCCTGAGTGGGTGCCGACGGCGCCCTATCTCGCCTTGCCTTCACTCACCTCCGTGTTGCGGGAGGCGGGGCATATCGTGGTGCAGCGCGACATCAACATCGAGATGTACGACCATTTCTTCACCATGGAGTTTTTGATCTGGGTGAAGGGTCGCCTGGGCATGCAGCTGAAGCCGCTTCAGGATAAGGAAAAGGCGGGAAGGCTGACGGAGCAGGAAGCCGCTCAGAAAGCGGTGCTGGAAGATGCCTATGCGGTAGACGTATTCGACCTGGCGCAGCGTTCGGAGGACGCGAAGCTCATTGTGCGAGGTGAGCGGTTCTACGATGCCGAGAAGCTGGAGCGGGCGCTGAACACCTTCCGCGAAGCGATGCAGTATATTTCCGCGGCTTACTATCCCGCCTCGCTCGTGTTTTATCCGATGGAAAGTAATCTGGGCTATCGGCCCGGCGTCTCGAAGGAAGTCTTCGCCTGTCTCGACGACGAACAGGTGAATGTCTATCGCGACATCTGCAATCAACTCGTGTTGCCCAGCGTGAGCAAGGAGCAACCGGCGGTGATCGGCATCTCCATCGGCACGCAGATGCAGCTGATGGCGGGCCTCACCTTTTGCAAGATGATCAAGGAAAGTTTTCCCGACATCCACGTCGTGGTCGGCGGCAATGTCGTGACACGGTTGCAGGAAGAATGGGCCAAGCACGAGCGGTTCTTCACCGAGGTCTTTGACGCAGCGATCTTGTACGAAGGGGAGCATGCGCTGCTTTGGTACATCGAGGCGGTGAACGGTCAGCGTCCGATGGAGTCCGTGCCGAATCTGATGTATTACGAGTCTGGTGCGGTGCAGCAGAGCAAGGAAGTCTATACGGAGAAGACGGCGGCGCTGCCGCTGCCGGATTTCGACGGCTTGCCGCTGGATCACTATTTCGTTCCCGAGCGGATCATTCCCTATCTCGCGACGCGCGGCTGCTACTGGGGCCGCTGCACGTTCTGCGATCACGGCCAGGGGTATTTCGATCAATACCGCGGCATGACGGCGCAGCATGTGGTGGAGCAGGTCACAGCGCTGCGGGACAAGTATCAGTGCCGGCATTTCCTCTTCTCCGACGAGTCCTATCCACCCGCGCTCTTCAAGAAGGTGTCGCAGATGCTGGTGGACCGGAACGTCGGCATCAAGTGGACGACGTTGATTCGATTTGAAGAGACCCTGCAAGACCAGGCGGTCTGGGACCTAGCGGCCAAAGCGGGCTGCTGCACGCTCTACTACGGGATGGAATCGGCGAACGAGCGTGTGCTGAACCTCATGGATAAACACGCGAAGAAGAGCGTGATTCAGAACAATCTCCACCAGGCGGCGAAGGCCGGCATCTGGAACCACGTGATGGCATTTTACGGGTTTCCCGGTGAGACGCGCGAAGAGGCGCTGGAGACGCGGCAGTTCGTCATCGACAACCAGCCGGTCATTCACTCCGTGGAACTATTCTATTTCGTGGCCTATCGTCATACTCCCATGGTGCGCAATCCGGACAAATTCGGCATCACGATCCACAAGCAGGAGGAGTACGACCTGCCGCTGGATTACTATTACACGCTGAACGAGCCGGTGGGGATTTCCTGTCTCGACGCGATGCAGCTCTGCGAAGAATTTTATAAGAACGACTTCAGCCCTTGGGCGGTGCGGGTGAACAGTCGCGAACATGTGTTTCTCTATATCTCAAAATTCGGCACGAACAAGTTGCCGCAGATCTATGCCGCCACCAAGGACGGCTCCTTGGCGAAGGAGGGCGTGTCGGGATTGGTGACCTGGCCCGTGGCGATGGGCGAAGGCGAAGACGGCAAGGAAGGTATGAGCCGGGTGATGTCACACGGCGTCAGCGGGTGAGGGCGGGGCCTCACGTTCGTCCGCGAGCGTGGCCAAGAGGACGTAGGCCGCGTGAATCTGAGAGGTCATCGCCTCGGCCTCTCGGAAAGCCTTCGTATATTGTTTGGGATGGTTGGTGAGATTCGCGTAGCGGGCAGGGTTCCAGGTGTGGAGGAGGGCGTCGCGTTTCTGGTCGAGTTGTTCGCGGGTAAAGGGTTGGGAGAGCGCAAACAGTTCCAGTGCGTCGGTGAAGCGTTTCTCGGTCATGTCACGGAGTCTGGCAAGTCGACGATGACCCTGTCAATCTCACACGGGCTGCCCGAGCGGCGATAGGCGAACCGGTTCACCATGCCCACCACGCTTCCTATTTTTCAGCCCACCCCGATCTTCAAGGATCGGACCGACTATCGCCAAGTGCTCATCCGGGAAATGGATGCGGGGAAGATTCCCTTGAGCCTCGGCCGGGATTGTCCGGTCAAATGTGAGTTCTGCTACGAACTCGACCACTCCTACCGCGAAACTCTCGATCCGCCGAAAACCAGCGACGAAGACTGGACGTTCATCCTCAACTACATCAGCCGGAAGCCCACCGATCCGACACAGTTTTGGTGTCTCGGCGGCAACGAGTTCATGGAATGGACCGACCTGTTCCTGCACCCCAAGGCGATGGAATGGGTGGAGGACTTTCTCCGCGAAACAGACAAGAGCATCCAGTTCTTCACCGTCGGGTTCGTGCATGTACCCAAGATCCATCAGTTGGTGGCGCGATATCCCGGCCGGATCAACTTCGAATTGTCGGTCATCACGCTGAGCGACTACCGGCAGCGGTTGATGCCTCATGCCCCCTCCGTGAAACATCTCATGAAGGTGCTGGACGGCCCTGCCGTGTCATCGGCGAATTTTTACGCGTTCGACAAGGACACGATGTCGAAGGATGCGGCGACGATCTCCAAGGTGAATCAGCAATGTGTGTTGTGGATGGGGACGCTGACTCCGGTGCGTGGGCTCAAGGAGGAGACAGCGGCCCTCATGCGACAGGGGCGAAAATTTCTGGCGGAGGAAGCCGGTCGGGTGTATGACCTGGGGCTGCCGAATCTGCAGACCATCCATACCGAGTCATACGCGACCGCTTTCTTGAGCCGCCGGCGCATCGTCAGCATGTTCGACCAGCTGGAATTGGAGAAGAAGGATACGGTGGTGATGGCTGGTAGTGTCCACAAAATCCTGACTATGTACCGGAAGAATCGCGCGCGTTTTTTGTACGTGCCCAACGCGTTATTGAGCGGAGACTCCGACTGCACCGTGCTCTTGACCTTCGACGACATTGCCCGCCGCTTGACCAAGGAGAAGGTGGTGCATGTGCCCAAGTGCATCATGCAGTCGGGCAGGGGGCCCTATACAGACATCACTGGGGTCACGCTGGAGCAGTTCAGCAAGAAGACCGGCGTGCGGGTGAAGGTGTTGCACAAGATCGATACCCGGTTCGCCAATCAGCAGCTCTACCGAAACGGCTCGCTGCAAAACTACGTCGAGCAATACCTCAAGCATCCGTTGAGGCAGGCTTATGAGGCTATGCCGCGCCCGGTTTAGCAGGGGAGCCGGCTGGTGAAAACGCCATCTCCCGTCGTTCTCGGTCGCATGTCTCCCTGCGACGTACCGCAAGGGTACGCCTCAGTCGCCATGCTCCCTGCGGCCTAGGCACATAGCGCTTCGACCAGCCGTCCAAATTCCTACTCGCTCACCTGCTTCGCTCAGTCGCCCCCTTGCAAAAAATACCCGCTCCGGGCAACATGCCGCCAACATCTCTGTGAGGAATCTATGCCCGGTCCCAGGCGCCTGCAGTTCTATCAAGCCGATGTGTTTACGGATCAGCCGTTCGGCGGGAATCCCGTTGCCGTCTTTCCGGATGCCGATGGCTTGACCGACATCGAACTGCAGCAGATCGCCCGCGAGATGAATCTTTCCGAGACCGTGTTCGTGTTTCCCCCGACGGATAAGGCCGCTGTCGTGAAGATGCGTATTTTTACTCCGACGCAGGAAATTCCCTTTGCCGGACACCCGGTGATCGGGACCTTTTTTGTGCTGGCCACCTTAGACCGTCTAGCGCTTCGGGAGCCGGTCACGCGGGTACTGCAGGAATGTAACCTCGGTCTGTTTCCTGTCGATATCCATACGTGTAACGGCGTGATCGAGCGCGTAGTTATGGCGCAACCGAGCCCGCAGTTTCTGGATGTCATCAACGAGCCGGAAGCATTGTTCGCGATTGCCCGTGCCTTGGGGATTACCAAGGCTGTGATTTCAGAGACCCGTTTCCCTGTGCAGGTTGTTTCTACGGGGTTGCCGGTCATCATCGTGCCGGTGCGTACGCTCACGGCGGTGCGGCATATCATTCCTGACGTTGCGGCTATCGCGGAACTGTCCCAACAGTATGGCGCCAACGGCATCATGGTGTTCAGCACGATGACCGTCGAACAGTCGTCGAGTGTGCATACGCGGATGTTCGCTCCCTTGATCGGCATCGTGGAAGATCCCGCAACCGGAAGCGCGAGCGGGGCGTTGGGTGCCTATTTGGTCCAACATGGCGTGGTGGACATCCGGCCATCGACCGAGATTACGGCCGAGCAGGGGTACGAGATCGATCGCCCGTCCCGCATTCTGATCCAGGTGGACTCCGATGACGATGTGATCCAGGGCGTGACGGTCGGTGGACAGGCCATGATGGTGGTGGAGGGGACGCTCACCTTTTAGGAGGACGATGAACACGCCATCTCACTGCGTTCTCGGTCGCCCGTCTCCCTGTCGACGTACCTCAAGGGTACGACTCAGTCGCCGCGCTCCCAGCGGCCTTGTGACATGGCGTTTTGATCATCCTGCGGGAGATGTTTAGCCCGCATTATTCATGACGGTTCGTCGTGCAATCGACGAGTCACGTTGCGAGACCGGCGCGCGGAGCCGGGAGGACCCGAAGCGTACTCGTGCAGTACGTTGAGGGTCCGAGGGGCGAGCCCGCCGGCCGAAGGCCCGTCGCAGCAGTGAATCGGCGATTGCAGCAGAAGTGCTCATGAATAATGCGGGTTAGGGACCGGTACTCTCGGAATCACAGTGTGGCGTGGAACGTCATGTAGCCATGAATTACAGGTGAGGGTGATATGAACGCAGTGGTGTTTCACGAACATGGCGGGCCGGGAAAGCTGCAGTATCAGGAGATGCCGATGCCGACGATCGGCGTCGACGAAGTGCTTGTGCGGGTCAAAGCCTGCGCGTTGAACCATCTCGACATCTGGATCCGGCAGGGCAGTCCCGCCTATCCGATGCCGCTCCCGCATATCCTCGGCTCCGATATCTCCGGCGTGGTGCACCAGATCGGTTCGCACGTGGAAGGGATTGCCGAGGGCGAGCGCGTGTATGTGTCTCCCGGAGTCGGCTGCGGGCACTGCGAGCACTGTTGGGCCGGTCGCGACAACATGTGCCGGTCCTACGGGTTGATCGGGGCGATGTGCCATGGCGGATATGCCGAGTACGTGAAGGTGCCGGCGCGGAATGTGTTCCCGATTCCAGGCGCGTTGAGTTTCGAGCAGGCGGCGGCGTTTCCGCTGGTGTCTGTCACTGCTTGGCATATGCTGTTCGGGTTGGCTGCCGTGCAACCCGGCGAAGACGTGTTGATCATGGGGGCGGGCAGCGGGGTGGGGCACATGACGATTCAAATGGCCAAGCTGGCCGGCGCCCGTGTGCTGAC
Organism: Nitrospira sp.; assembly: GCA_024998625.1. GTDB lineage: Bacteria > Nitrospirota > Nitrospiria > Nitrospirales > Nitrospiraceae > Nitrospira_A. The sequence continues at coordinate 109,733 of JACOEL010000004.1, forward strand.
CACGGTCGGAACCGACGACAAGGTTGCGAAGGCGAAGGCGCTCGGCGCCGACGAGGTCATTAATCACACCCGCGAGCAGGTGAACCAGCGGGTGCGCGAGTTGACGCACCGCCGTGGTGTGGATGTAGTGATCGAGCACATCGGCCCGGAAGTGTGGACGCAGTGTATCGATGCATTGGCCAAAGGCGGCCGGTTGATTACCTGCGGCGCCACGACGGGCGCGGAGGTAACGCTTGATCTGCGCTACGTCTATTCGCGACAACTGACGATCAAGGGTTCGTATATGGGGTCGCAGAGCGAATTGCTCAAAGCCGCTCACCTGGTCGGCCAGGGCAGGTTGCAGCCCGTGATCGACCGGACGTTCCCGCTGTCCGAGGCGAAGGCGGCGCAAGAATATCTTCTGAATCGAAAATTTTTTGGTAAGATCGTGCTGAGCGTTTCATAACCGGTTTTATTAGTGGCTCTCTTGTCCCAACGGGCAGAAAGGTATGTGACATGGCGAGTATTGCGCAGATCATGAACAAGAAACCCCAGAGCATTGGTCCAACGACGTCGATTCGCGGTGCGGCGAAGAAGATGCGTGATTTGCGGGTCGGTTCTCTCCTGATCAAGAAGGGGAAGAACATGGTGGGGATCGTGACCGACACGGATCTCGTCCGCAAGGGACTGGCGACCAGCCAGGACGTATCGAAACTCACAGTCGACAAGATCATGACCACTCCGCTCTGCACCATCGAGAGCAATCAGGCGGTCGATGACGCGCAAGATATGATGGGCGATCTCGGCGTGCGCCATCTTGCGGTCACCAAGGGCGGTTCGATCGTCGGTGTGGTGTCGGTGCGCGATCTGTTGATGCACTACAAGCGGTACGCGCAATCGAAACTGGCGGACAAGCAGGTGTACTCGGAACCAAAGATCGGCCAGGATTAGGCGGATGCTGAAAACGATCACCAGCTTTGTTCTCGGCTCATCAAAATCCTCAACGTACCTCTGAGGGTACGCCTCCGGTTTTGCTTCGCCTGCGGCCTTGCTGGATGGCCGTTTTGAGCATCCTTGACGAGGCGGATGTTGAAAACGGCCTCCAGCAGCGTTCTCGGGCGTGAGTCTCCCTGCGACGTACCGCAAGGGTGCGCCTCAGTCGCCGCACTCCCTGCGGCCTCGTTGGATAACCGTTTTGAACATCCTTGATTGTTCGGGGATAGAGCGTCAAAAGTAAAACGTCAAACGTGGGATGTGAAGAGGTGATCGTTTCACCTTTCACCGCTCACGTTTTATTCTTACTTCGTGAGTTCTTTGACGAGGTGGCCCAGTTCGGGGAGGATCAGTTTTTCCATCGCCAGGCGGACGGCGTTTTCTGATCCGGGAGTCGAAAAGAGGATACGGCCCTTGATGATGCCGGCGGTGGCCCGGCTCATGATGGCCGGTGAGCCGATGTCCTGATAGGTCAGATAGCGAAACACTTCGCCGAATCCATCCAGCCGTTTTTCCAGCATCGCATCCACGGCCTCAAACGTCGAGTCGCGCCGGGAAATCCCTGTTCCGCCGTTGATGATAATGGCTTGAACGGACTCATTGGTGAGGCCTTCGGTGATCCGCGCCTTGATCTCTGCCGGTTCGTCTTTGACGAGGTGGTAGGCGGCGATGTGGTGGCCCTTGTCCTTGAGCAACTGCTGGATCAACCGTCCGCTAGCGTCGGTCTCAGGTGTGCGGGTGTCGCTGCAGGTGATGACCATGCATCCGATGGAGCGGGGTGCGTGGTGTTTATGTTCGTGGGCTGTGGGGCTACTCACATCGATATCCGCTGAAGGTTAAAAAGGCCGCCAGCATCGAACTTGCTTCGCTGGGCGGCCTTTTTGATTCATCTCCGCGCTGGCGTTCGCGCGCTACTTCCAGACCGAATCCGGATTCAGCTTCGCCGCCGGCTTGCCGCCCTTGATGTGCTCATCGAGAATCATAGCGACATCGGCTTCCGTGACTTTCGAATACCAGGTGTTGTCCGGGTACACCACGACGGTCGGTCCCTGCTCGCAGGGGCCGAGACAGGAAGAGCCCGTGACGAGGACTTCGCCAGGCATGATGCCGCGCTGCATGAGCCCCATGTTGAAGGACATCAGCAGTTGCGCAGAGCCCTGGCCGCCGCAGGACGGTTTCGGGTGGCCCGGCGGACGAGCGTTCGTGCAGACAAGGATATGATATTTCGGTTTTGGCATCGTGACCTCAATGTATGGGGTGAGCGACGACTGCGTGAGTTCGTCAGGCCGGTTTATACGCTTTCCACTGCTCGGTGCATTCCTCAGGCAACTTCCACTGCTTGATGCCCTTGAGCACCCAATCGATGTAATGCTCTTTCGGCTTAAATTTGCCGATGGGATTGGCCGCATGGGTGGTGACCAATAACTTTTCGCCTTCTTCCGTGATCACGGTGACCGGCAGGTGCCGGTAAGCTCCCTGTGGTACGTCGCCTTCGAATTCGTCGAGGATCTTGAGATCTTCATCGGTGATTTCGAAGACGGCTCCCCAGACTTTTTCCCCCGGCGACGGAATCACGCTCGCCAGACCGCATCGCCACTGCGTCGACCAGCGACAGAACTGAATGCTATGGTCGGGGAGGTATGCCGTGAAAAGAAACTTGTGTTCCGGGGCGCGCCGCTTGAGTTGTGACGGGTTCAAATTGTCCGCGTAAAAGAAGAACTTCATTGAACAGTGAGACTCCGATTATGTCGCGAAGGTTGACCGGTATTTGTACCATAGCGTTGCGCGACCTTGTCAAGCACAGCGTCCCGTGTGCATCGCCGGTTTCATCGTATGCCGCTGTTGTCCGACGATTGACAGTGAATTCCCAGGCCACCTATGATAACGAGTTGATCAACCATCCACCGCAGTTTATTGTGGCGACCTATGAGTAAAGTGATCCATTACACGGTGCTCGCGCTTCTCCTGGCCGGAGGGTTGATCTATTGGTGGATGCAACCACCCGGTCTGAATCCGATGCTCGACGCTCAGGCGGCCGAGGCCCTCGCCCTGGTGCAAACCCACCGGGCCGCCGGTTATCCGACGATACTTCAGGCCTTCAACGAGCGAGCCCGTATTCAGGAAGCCCGCAAGTTGGGCTTGCGCTTGGGAGAGTGGAAGGTGATCAAGCAGGACGGTCAGCGCTATGAGGTCCGGATTTACATGCGCGAGCAGGGGACGACCCAATGGTTCGAACGGGATTTTATCTGGCACGTGGATCTGGCGACGAAGCGCGTGAATGCCGCCTCCTTGCCGGCCGACGGGTTGATGCCGGAAGGCCCGGAGCGCGGACGCCCTCGCGCGCCGGGCGGTGAAGTCCCTCCGTTTCCGCCTACAATGTAAAGGGCGTTTTCACCTGCACGTTCGTGCCCTGCACCCTCACTTCCACGCAGGCCACGCGGATATCCGGATTCTCAGGCCGCTCACCGGTCCGGACGTTGAATCGCCATCCGTGCCAGGGGCATTCGACCAATTCGCCCTCCATGCATCCTTCGCCCAGCGGTCCGCCTGCGTGCGGGCATGTGTTATCGACGACATGAAAGGTTCCAGCGACATTGCAGAGGGCGAGAAAAATTCCCTCGACTTCAACGGTGCGGCAGGTACCTGGGGGAACCTGCTCCACCTGGGCCACGGTGATGTAATCTGGCTTCGAATCCATGCGGGTCCTCTACAGGTTACGGCAGGGTACAGGTCGTCTCAATATTGCGTGACATCATGAGCGGTATTGCCTAAGCGCTTGATTTCATTGGCTGCATATGGCATAGATTGAGCAAGCATTTTTCAGGGAAGGGTCACAACAGCGCCGTCATTTGCTATCCTTTAAATAGTGCACTCATAGGAGATCGCCGGAGCCACTATGGAAATGACCTTGTTGCTCAACTCCACCTATGAACCGCTTCGTGTCCTGCATTGGCAAAAGGCCATTACTCTGCTCTGGCAGGGGAAGGTCGAAGTCCTCGAGGTCTACGATCGCCAAATCCACGGTATTTCGATCTCGATCAAGCTTCCCTCGGTGATGCGCCTCCTGAAGCTGGTGAAACTCAAGGACAGCCATCGCGCGGTGAAGTTTTCGCGTATCAACATTTTTACGCGCGACGGCTACTGTTGCCAGTACTGCAAGCACAAGTTCCGCACCGAGGAACTGACGTTCGACCATGTTGTGCCGATCGCGAAGGGCGGTCGCAAGACCTGGGAAAACATCGTGACGGCCTGCTGGCGATGTAATAACCGGAAGAGCGGACGGACGCCGGAAGAAGCCAACATGCGTCTGATCAAGAAACCCGTGAAGCCGCGCTGGAGTCCCACCGTCACGATTACTATCGGAATCCGGAACACGCCGGAAAGCTGGCGGGACTATCTGTATTGGAACCTTGAACTTGACACGGACCCGGCCGGAACCTAGTCGGCTGTTGAACCGGGTTCTCGCGGCGCTCAAGTCTTCGACGTACGAGAACAGTACGCCTCAGACTTTCGCTTGCTGCGGCCTTGCCGAATAACCCGTGTGAACAGCCTGCAGCACCTAGTACACCTTGTCGATAGTGATGTTTACGTCCTTCCCGCCCGGTAACGTCGGATTCTTCGGATAGCGCCCCTCCATGTCACCCGGTTGCGCCTGGCCGGCTTGGCCATCTCGATCCAGACGCGCAATCACATCCACCATGCCCTTCAATTCGGTGCCCTGGACCATGACATCGGCACTCGTAATCTCAAACTGCACCGGAAATTTCGGCGCGTCGATCCGTTTGGCCGCAATGGGTCTCGGCGGTCCGGTTGGACGGCGCACGATGACGAACAGCACATCGGTTGGTTTGACTTGGTCGGCCAAGTTGGGCGCGATCTGTACCTGCCCGGCAATCGATCCGCCTCCCTGGTCCGGTTCCCCGATGTGGGCGATGCCGAAATAGGCCGCGACGGCCGCAATGCCGATGATCCCTCCGGCCATGGCCAGGGATCGTCCTGTATATCCAGCCACAATCGTCTCCTTTGTTGACTCGCGGTGAGCGCGACGGGCTCTCCCTTTGTCCAGCGGGCGCATTATACCCAGCTCATGCCACAAAGGGGAATGGCGGAGCGGGTTTACCCTGTCAAATCGGCTGTTGTATGATACGCCCTCACGTTGTTGTCGACTTGTTGGAGGATGATCTCAATGGCTGCAAATCCAGGGTTTCAAATTTCACTCGATGTGCGTGGCTGGCCGGTTCTGGTGATCGGTGGTGATGAGGAAGCGGCTGAGAAGGTGCAGCGGCTCTTAGAGGCAGGCGCGAAGGTGACGGTCATCAGTCCTACCCTGCATGAAGTGCTTCGTAAACTGGCGGCCTCGGCAAAGATCATTCATCGGGGACGGCATTTCCGCGCGAACGATCTGGAGAGCGTCATTCTGGTGTTGAACACGATGCGGGATGATCGCGAACTTTCCCATTCGCTCATGCGGTTGGCTCGTGAACAGAAATTTTTGATCTGGTCCGTTGACCAGCCCGACGTGTCGAACGTGGTGATGCCAGCCGTCGTCAGCTCCGGTCATGTCCGTGTGGCGATCAGCTCAAGCGGGCAGGCGCCGGCGCTGTCAGGATTTATGAAGGAAGATCTCGAGCGTATTTTGGACAACGAGTTTGTGGCGTTCGTTGATTGGCTCGGACAGCTTCGCGAACAGGCCAAGGCTAACGAACCGGACGCGGAGAAACGGCGCGCGCTGTTGCGTGAGGCGCTGGATGGATTCCGACTCCTGGGAAAAGTGCAGTATCCGAAGGTGTGGCTGGATCAACGGGCCACGGCTGCGTCAGGCGTGAAAGGTGAATCGTAAGAGAGAGCCGCAAGCTGACCGTGGTCGGCTGACAGTCAGGAGTAATCGATTATGGTGTTACTGGAATTCAGTATGTCGCCCCTAGGCAAAGGGGAGAGCGTCAGCAAGTACGTGTCACGCTCGTTGGATATTATCGACAAGAGCGGTGTGGACTATCGGCTGAATCCGATGGGCACGGTGCTCGAAGGCGAATGGGACGAGGTCATGGCGGTGGTCAAGAAGTGCTATCTGCGCATGCGCAAAGACTGCAATCGCGTGTCTTGCAGCATCAAGATCGACTACCGGAAGGGACCGAAGGGGCGCTTGTCGAGCAAAGTGTCGAGTGTTGAATCACAGCTGAGGCGAAAGCTGAAGGTCTAACAGGCTGCGGAAAAATTCGATCGTTGTGCAGTACGCTACAATCAACTTATGTGCCGTGTCGGTATCACCATAATCCGCAGGATGTGCAAAAAGGCCGTCCAGCAAGGCCGCAGCGAGCGAAGAGGCAAATCGTGCCCGTGCGGTACGGTGAGCCGCGACGCGAGAACGCCGGTGGCGGACTTTTTTCGCATTCTGCTAAGGCGCGCGTCACGGGACTGTGATGTCCGCATGGGCGTCGTAGTGGAGTGTGCCATCGGTGTTGAATCGCACCGAGAGGCTGGCGGTCTGCACCGTCAGCGCCTCAAGAGACAACCGGCGAACCGTGCCGCGCAAGCGCCCTCCGGTCATGTTCCGGTTCAGTCCCTTCTCCAGCGCTTGTCGCATCAGGTCCAGCTCTTCTCGAATGGGGAGCACCAATCTTCCCGCCAATTCCTCCCGCAGGGGCTCGTGCAACCATTCTTCGGCCAGGTCTGTGGCCGGTGTACGTTCCTTGATCGTGTAGTCGACATCTCGAAAGAAGATCCGTCCTGCCGCTTCGTCGTACGCGGGTGTTCCCTTTAAACGGAGCGTGAGCGGGAGCAACCCCCTCAGGGTGAGTTCCACTCCCACTTGATTGCCCAGGGGGTACACTGTCGCGCCGACGATTTTGATCGTGCCGACGCCCAGCGACCATTCCTGCCCGACCACCGCTTCGCGCAGCCGTTGATTAGCTTCCTCGATGGGGACCTGGAGGGCGAAGGCGACGTGAAAGCCCTCGTCATGAAACTGAGACTGCAGGTCGGGGAGGGGAAGATGTCGTGACAAGGGCTTACTGCCTCGCACGACGGTCGGTTTGGCCGTGACGCCATACCCTGCGGCCGGTGTTCCTGACAGCGACTCGACTCCGGCCGGACCGATGGCTTCAGGATTCAGTTGGAGCCAGAGCTCTTCCGCTTCGTCCAGCAACAGGGGTTCCTGCAGATCGTTCCAGATGTGAGTAACGGCGGGCTTCAGTGTCACGAGGGCGGCAGCCTTCCGATCTACGTTCGGCAGCATCCCTTGCAACTCACTTCGATAGACTTGGGCCATCAGAGGTGCTGTATCCACACCCTGTTCGGAAAGCAGGCAGGGTCGGTCCGATTCCACCGCAGTCACGCTGCTCGCAGGCAGCAGGGTATAGGCGCGGCCCTGGCTGAAGGTGGTTGCCAGCGTCACCGATAACCGGCCTGTGCCGGTTGTGGCATCTTGTTGGCCGCAGTCGGCGATCTTCGTCACCGCGCCTTTGATCTGCTTCGCGTATTCCACGCCGAAGGGAAAGCTGGAGTGGGACAGCAGGCGACCTCCGGTCGTCGTCGAACTCTGCTCTCCCGGCCAGATCCGGTACTTCAGAAATCCGGTGCCTCCGCCCAGCGCCACCCAGTCTCGCTGGGTGTGTCGGTGTGCGGCGAGCGACTGGTGAATGTTCCCATACTGCTCGGCCAGGGTAGTCATCGGAATCGGGACATGCACCGTCATGCTGGAGGGTTGCATCTGCTGGTGCCGGGCTGTGTCGGCTCCTGCCGCTGCCGCGGGTGCTGTGGCGCAGAAGCTCAGAATGGCTGCAGAGATGCACATCAGGCTATTTCGATCGAACCGGCGTCGTCCGCCCATCGTCTTATCCTCATGCTGGTGGCACAGTGGATGTCGATCACCGGCCTTGTTCAGTACTTCTCGCTCGACTATGGGAGAATTAAAAACGGAAGGCAAGCGCTCAGGGATTTTGTGAGGATGTTTTGTTGTCTGATAGCAGCGGGAGATAGTGGCGTGACACGCGCTGGCCGATGGCGCAGAGCACTTCATAGGGAATAGTCTGTTGCCAGGTGGCAAGGTCGGCTGCGGTGATGCGCTCTTGCCCCTGCTGGCCGACGAGAATCGCTTCCTGCCCGATGTGCACGCCGGGCACGTCGGTCACATCGACCATTGTCATGTCCATGCAGACACGTCCGACCACCGGCACCCTTCGTCCGCCGATCAGCACCATGCCACGATTCGACAGGAGACGATTGTAGCCGTCCGCATAGCCGACCGGGAGGACTGCGATCTTCGACCGCCGTGCGGCGATGAAGGTCCGGTTGTAGCTCACACTGTCGCCCGCTTGGATGTTGTGCAGGTGCGCGATCATCGCTTTCCAGCTGAGGATCGGTGTCAATTCAGGCGTGGCGGCTGCGTTCGACAAGGTATGGTAGCCATACAGCATGATGCCAGGCCGCACAAGGGAATAGAGGCTTGCGGGATATTTGATGATCCCCGCGCTGTTGGCGGCGTGCGTTAGGGGGCAAGACCGTCCGCTTTGGTGCAAGGTGTCCAGCGTCTGCTGGAACTCCGCGAGCTGTTTCTCGGTGTGCGTGGTCTCGGTATTGTCCGCATCAGCCAGGTGGGTCATGAGGCCTTCGAGCCGTAGCGTGGCACGAAAGGCCGGCATGGCGATGAGATTCGGCATCTCGTGGGGGAGGATGCCAAGGCGACCCATACCGGTCTCGATTTTGACATGCACGGAGTAGGGCGCGGCATCGGGCAGGACGGCCGCGGCAAAGGCTTGCACCATGTCGGCTCGATAGAGCACGGGGGTCAGACGATGCGCGATCAGGTCGGGAAACTGTGCCGGGGCGGTCGGACCCATAACTAAAATGGCATCATGAATGTCTGCTTGACGCAACGCGATGCCTTCGTCCACCGTGGCCACACCGAACCGGTGAACGGCCAGTCGCTGCAGCGTGCGTGTGACTTCGAGGGCACCATGGCCATAGGCATTTGCCTTGACAACGGCTAGCACCTCGGAACGCGGCGCAAGACGACGCACCTGGGCGAGATTCTGCGCGAGGGCATTCAGATCGACTGAGACGGAGGTTGGGGGGAACTGAGACGGCGTGTACACGCAGCTTGTGGTGGCAGAATAGGGCGCTAGACTTCCAGGATCTCGCCTTCTTTTTTCTTCATCACGTCGTCGATTTTCTGCACGTATTGGTCGGTCAGTTTTTGAATTTCAGCTTCCGACTTGCGTAGTTCATCTTCGGTCAGCTTTGTGTCTTTCTGCAGCTTCTTGAGTTCTTCGTTGCCATCCCGACGAAAGCCTCGAATCTGCACCTTCACTTCCTCGCCGTGTTTCTTGCAGACCTTGATGAGTTCTTTCCGGCGCTCCTCGGTAAGTGGTGGAAGGGGAATCCGGATGAGCTTGCCGTCGTTCGACGGCGTCAAGCCGAGGTCCGAGGTTTGGATGGCTTTTTCGATTTCCCTGATGAGGTTCTGTTCCCATGGCTGAATCGTGATGAGCCGGGCTTCGGGGGTGGCGACGTTGGCGACTTGTTTGAGCGGTGTCATGGTTCCGTAATAGTCGACTTTGATGCCGTCTACTAATGCCACAGATGCGCGACCGGTACGCAGTCCGGCCAGATCTCGTTTCAAATGTTCGATCGCGTGGTCCATCTTTTCGGTTACGCGTTGTTTCACTTCTTGCGCCGTGGACATCAGCCTCTCCCTTAGCGACTTTCTACGGTGACCAGGGTCCCGATAGATTCGCCCTGGACGACACGTTTAAAGTTTCCCTTCTCTTTCAAATTGAAGACGATCAATGGCAACCGGTTGTCCATGCACAAGCTGATGGCCGTCGAGTCCATCACCTTGAGGTTCTGGGTGAGAATCGACAGGAACGGAATCTCTGCATACTTCTTGGCTTGTGGATTCTTGACCGGATCGCTGTCGTAAATGCCGTCGACCTTGGTGCCCTTCATGATGACCTGGGCGCCGATTTCCATCGCGCGCAGTGATGCCGCGGTATCGGTGGAGAAATAGGGATTTCCCGTGCCCCCGGCGAAGATCACCACGCGCTTTTTTTCCAGGTGTCGGATGGCACGGCGGCGAATGTAGCCTTCGGCCAGCTGCCGCATCTCGATTGCCGACTGGACACGGGTGCTGACGCCTTTGCCTTCCAGCGCATTCTGGAGGGCGAGCGCATTCAACACCGTGGCCAGCATACCCATATAGTCGGCGGATGCCCGCTCCATGCCGCGAGCACTGGCGGCCAGACCGCGGAAGATATTGCCGCCGCCGATGACAACGGCCACTTCGACGTCCATCGCGACGACGTCGGCAATTTCTTCTGCCAGCCCTTCGAGAATCGAGGGTTGAACCCCATAGCCCTGCTCACCGGCCAGCATTTCTCCGCTGACTTTCAGCAGGATGCGGCGGTAGTGGGCAGAAGTCATGCTTGGCCTAGTTGGAATCGTGTGAACCGGCGGATGTTCATGTTCTCGCCGATTTTGGCGATTTGTTGCGCCAGCAGATCCTTGATGACGACGGACGGATCCTTGATGAAGGCCTGCTCAAGCAAGCAATTTTCCTGGTAGAACTTCTCGAGCTTGCCTTCGATGATTTTCGGCCAGGCGGCCGGTGGCTTGCCGAGTTCCTTGGCTTGCCCTTCGTAGATGCTGCGCTCTTTCGCGACGACGTCCTCGGCAATCTCTTCGCGTCGGACATAGGACGGACTGGCGGCCGCCACCTGCAGCGCCAGATCGTTCACAAATGCTTTGAACTGCTCATTCCGCGCCACGAAGTCGGTTTCACAATTGACTTCGATGAGCACGCCGATTTTTCCACCGGCATGGATGTAGGCGTGAATCAGTCCTTGGTTGGTTTCGCGACCGGCCTTTTTCTGGGCCGCCGCCAACCCCTTCTGCCGAAGGTAATCGATCGCTTTGTCGATGCTGTTTCCATTCTCGGTCAGGGCCTTCTGGCAATCCAAAATGCCGGCGCCTGTTTTTTCACGTAACTCTTTGACGAGCTCACTCAAACTTGCCATGGGTTCCTCAGTTGGTCGAATAGAACAATGCCATCATGCGAGAGGCGGTAGTTAGGAGGCGGACACGCCGGCCAAATTTGCCGCCGGCTTGGCGCCGCCACCGGCTGGTGCCGATGCGAACTCTGTTTCTTCCTGCTGCGCCCGGAGATGCGCGCCTTCGAGACATGCATCCGCGATTCGTGAAATAATCAGCTTGATGGAACGGATCGCGTCATCGTTGCCCGGGATGGGATATTGAATGTGATCGGGATCGCAGTTCGAATCGACGATGGCAATGACCGGAATTTCCAACCGGCTGGCCTCGAGAATCGCAATGTGTTCAATGCGGGTATCCAGGATGAACACTGCACCGGGCAGGGCGCGCATGTTACGAATGCCCGACAGGTTCTTCTGCAGCTTGACGACTTCCTTCTGCATCTGGCCGAGCTCTTTTTTGGTATGCCCCTGGTGCGTCGGATCAGCGAGGGTCGTTTCCATCTTTTTCATTTTATCGATGCTTCGACGAATGGTCTGGAAGTTGGTCAGCATGCCGCCCAACCAGCGTTGGTTGATGTAGAACTGGTTGGCCCGCTTGGCCTCTTCCTCTAAAATCTCCGCCGCTTGGCGTTTGGTTCCGACGAACAAGACGGAGTCACCGGCCGCCACGGTGTCGCGCGCGAAGGCATAGGCCTGTTCCATGCGTTCGACGGTCTGTTGAAGGTCGATAATGTAGACGCCGTTTCGTTCCCCGAACAGGAATCGCTTCATCTTGGGGTTCCAACGATTCGTCTGGTGTCCGAAGTGGACGCCCGCTTCCAGTAATTCCTTAATCGCAACTACTCCCATACCTTCACCTCCCTCCGAAGCCTGCAGAGCGCCTGGCGAACGCCAACGACGAGGGGGAGATCCCCCTTATTCTCAGGCTGCGCAGCGTGCGCATCACGCTGGTGTGGATTTAAATAAGACGTCCCTGATTTTGGATGCGAAAATGTGAACGATGGGACGGACCATTCACTGCACGAAAACGTCCGAACGCTAGCATAATCCCCGGTATTTTGCAACCGCGCGAGGCAGCTTATGACCGGTAACTCGCGTTGATCCGCACGTACTCGTAGGACAAATCGGTCGTCCACATGTGCGCTCCGGCTTTGCCCTGTGCGAGGTCGACAAGAATCGTAAACTCCTTCGTCCGGAAGACCTTGGTCAGCTTCTGCTCGGCGACGCGGCCCAGTCCTTGACCGTTCCGGACCATCGGGACATCCCCGAATTGTAGGCTGACCCGGCTGGGATCGATGGGTACCCCTGCGCGTCCGAGGGCCGCCATCACACGCCCCCAGTTGGCGTCACCGCCAAAGAGCGCGGTCTTCACCAGGTTGGATGTGGCGATCGTCTGGGCGATTTGTTTGGCTGCCGTTGTGGACCGAGCGCCTGTGACTTCCACCCGAACGACCTTGGTCACGCCTTCGCCGTCCCAACAAATTTTTAACGCCAGTGTGCGGCAGACCAGTTCGACCATGGCGCAGAACCGTCGAAAGTCTTCAGAGCCCGGCTTGAGTGTCTGATTGCCGGCCATTCCGTTCGCAAGGCAGAGGACCGTATCGTTTGTGCTTGTGTCGCCATCGACCGTAATGCAGTTGAACGATCGATCGACCGCCTGGCTCAGGGCTGCCTGGAGCGCGGTCCGGCTGATGAGCGCGTCGGTCGTGAGATAGCCCAGCATAGTGGCCATGTTGGGATGGATCATGCCGGAGCCCTTGGCCATTCCTCCGACCGTCACCATCCGTCCTCCGAGTCTGGCGCGCACCGCCACCTGTTTGGGCTTAAGGTCTGTGGTCATAATGGCCTGGGCCGCTTCGTTTCCGCCTCTCCGCGTGACACGGGCAAGCAGGGTCGGGATGGCCTGCTTGATGCAGTCGATCGGGAGGGGTTGGCCGATCACCCCGGTTGATCCGATGAAGATAGTATGCGGTGGACAGTCGAGGGCCGTGGCTGCCAGCTGCGCCATCTCCTTGGCCACTCGCATTCCGTCAGGTCCGGTGCAGGCATTGGCATTCCCGCTGTTGACGAGGATGGCCCGGCCGAGGCCCTTCTTCAGATGTAAACGATCGAGCACAACCGGAGCAGCCACGACCCGATTGGTGGTGAATACGCCGGCGACAGGTCCCTCCTGTTCGGAGACCAGTAGGGCCAAGTCGAGTTGTTTCTTCTGCTTTTTCTTGATGCCGCAATACATCCCGGCGGCCCGAAAGCCGATCGGTGCAGTGACGCCTCCAGTGATGGTCTTCATAGTGATCCTGTATGATGGGAAATGGTCCGTAGCGCGGAGTCGCCCGGGACTCAAATTATGGATAGATACCCGGCGCTACCAGGCCCGTCTCTTCCGGATAGCCGAGCATGAGATTCATGGCCTGAATCGCTTGCCCCGCTGCTCCCTTGATCAGGTTGTCGATGGCCGACACGGTCACGACCCAACCGGCTCGCATGTCGGTGTGGACGGCGAGATCGCAATAGTTGGCGCCTCGCACATGTCGGGGATTCGGCATCGCGCCTTCGAGCAGGCGCACGAATCGTTCTCCCTTGTAGAAGTCCCGGTAGAGCGCCCGTAGCTCGACGACATCGAGCCTGCCCTTCATCCGCGCGTAGGCAGTGCTCAAGATGCCTCGATTCATTGGGACCAGGTGCGGTGTGAAGGCAATGGTGACACGCGAGTTGTGTCCTCCGTCAGCTTGTCCGCGCATTCCTGCCAGTTCGGTCAGTTCCTGTTCAATTTCCGGGATGTGTCGATGCTGGCCGATCTTGTAGGGCTCCAGTGACTCGTGTGCTTCGGGAAAGTGGTAGGGGAGAGCCGGGCTTCTTCCTGCGCCGGATACGCCCGACTTTGCATCAATCACGATCGTGTCCGGCACGATGAGGCTATGAGCGATCAACGGCGCCAGTTGAAGAATCGCGGCGGTTGGATAGCAGCCGGGGGAGGCGACGAGTCGGGCCTGTGCGATGGCGGATCGATGCAGTTCCGGCAGGCCATAGACGGCATTTCCGATCAGGTCGGGATGCGCGTGTGTGGCCTGATACCAGGTTTCATAGGTACGAGGGTCTTTGAGTCTGAAGTCTGCGCTCAGGTCGATCACGCGTTTACCGGCCTTCATGCAACTCGCTACCGGGCCCATGGATTTTGTATGGGGAAGGGCAAGGAAGAGCACATCGGCGCGTTCTGCCAGGGCCTCAGGCGCCAGAGCTTCGAAGGTCAGCGACACGATGCCCTGCAAATGGGGATACACGCTGGAGACGGGGGTTCCGGCCGACTTCTCGGAAGTCACCGCAGTCAGTTGAACGTTGGGGTGTTGCGACAGCAGCCGCAGCAACTCCGCTCCGGTGTATCCACTGCCCCCTGCCACTGCTACTTGTACCGACGTCATGTCACGCCTCCCGGCCTATCGCGAGTTGTTGCTCAATCAGTTGATCGCACCCATAAAAAAAGGGAAGGCTGCGGAGCCTTCCCTTTTGACACCCTGTCGCTCCAGTTTCTCTTTATCGCTTGGAGTATTGGAAGCGCTTTCTGGCGCCCTTCTGTCCGTACTTCTTGCGCTCTTTCACGCGGGAGTCACGGGTCAGAAGGCCTTCCTTCTTGAGTGGGCTACGAAAGGCTGCGCTCATGATGACCAGCGCCTTCGAGATGGCATGCCGTAGTGCTCCGGCCTGGCCCGCAGGGCCGCCACCATACACGGTCGCCCGGACGGAATATTTGCCGGCTACGCCGGCCAGCTCAAACGGAAATTGAATCACGTTCCGTAGCGTCGGGCGGGGAAACGCCTTTTCCAGCGGCTTCTCATTGACGACGATGTCGCCAGCGGCGGCGGTCACCCATGCACGAGCGATCGCGCTCTTTCTCTTCCCAGTTGCATACTGCGTAATTGCTGCCATATCAGGCGGCCTCCTTCACAGATCGAATTCGAACAATAATGATCACAGCGAAAGTGATTCCAGTTGCTGCGCGTGATGTGGATGGGTTGAACCTGCGTAGACGCGCAGTTTTTTAGCCATCTGATTCCCGAGGGGGTTCTTGGGCAACATGCCTTCGATGGCGCGCGTCAAGAGCTTCGTCGGGTCTTTCTTGTGGATATGTTCGGCAGTGAGGGTCTTGAGTCCGCCTGGATATCCTGTGTGATACGAATAGGTCTTGTCTTCCATCTTGTTGCCGGTCAACCGGATCTTTTCCGCATTGACGATGACAACATGGTCGCCCGTATCCACATGGGGGGTAAACGTCGGTTTATGTTTGCCTCGAAGCAAGGTGGCCACCTTCGCCGCTAGACGACCGAGCGTCTTGCCGTCGGCATCCACCAAGAACCATTTCCGTTTCACATCAGCTGGCTTCTCAAGATACGTTTTTGTCATGGTCTCCATCTACTCCTGCACGAAAGGATTCTAATGTGAGGTATCAGGCCTCACGCCTGTTGGGGTTCGATATTCTTAGTGTCGAGTTTATTGATCCAAGCATCCAGGTGAACGGCCGTACGTCGGTTCAGCACATCTCGTGTGGCATAGATCGGGCAGTCCGCGCGAAGTGCGAGGGCGATCGCGTCGCTTGGTCTGGCATCCAGGGTACGGTGCACGCCCTTCGAGGCAAAGGCCACGCTGGCGTAATAGGTGCTGCCTTTCACATCCGTGATCATAACCCGTTCAATTCGTACGCCAAGATGATCCGCAAAGCTTCGAATGAGGTCGTGGCTCATAGGGCGGGGAGTCACCACGCGTTCCATAGCAAGACGAATTGCGTTACCTTCCGCAGATCCAACCCAGATCGGCAGCGTCACGCTGGCGTCATCATTTTTCAGTACGACGATGCGGGTATCGGTGTTGCCGTCGTCCAGCACCTGCTTAACGGTCAGAGCGACGAGCTCCGAGGGTTCATTCTGCTGCTTCGCCGAGTCCATGAACTAGGTATCCAGTTTCCCGAAATCTTCCGGCTTCAAATTTTCAAGCCACTGTTCAAGTTCTTCGGATGACTGTTTCTTAATGACCTTCTCGCTGGCAAAAATCGGCGCGCTGGTTCGTAGCGCCAGCGCGATGGCGTCACTGGGACGAGAATCGACCGTATATTCAGAGTCTTCGTACATCAGGTGAATCGTGGCGAAATAGGTGTTCTCGTTCAAATCTGTTATCACCACACTGATAATCTTCGCATCGAACGTTTCCAGGAACGACTTCATTAAGTCGTGGGTCATGGGACGTGGCGCGGTGACGCTCTCCAGCGCAAGGCCGATGGCGCTGGCTTCTGATTTTCCGACCCAGATCGGGAGCATGTCTGAATTCTCTTCGTCCCGCAACACCACTATATAGGCGTTGTTGTAGGGGTCGAAGATCAGACCCTTTACCCGCATTTGTGTAATCACGGCGGGATTATCCTTCCCGATGTCAGCAAAAAACCTCAACAATAGGGGACTCTAGCACTTCCGAAATCAGAGTGTCAATGAATTCGATCGGGCGCGGATGACGAGAGCGCGGACGGTTCTCCCCTCCTGAGGCCTCAATGTTTGATCGGACCTCAGGCGAGTGACGAACAGGCACCGTTTATATAAACGGTGCTGCCTGACACCACGGTTAGATTGGATGTCGTAACCTCAAGAGCCGGCTGGACGAAAGTTTTGATCCAGTTTGGACGTGTCGGTTTGTTCGCCCAGTTTGAGGAACGCCTTCATTTGCTTTTTAACAAGTTCGCGGCCGCTCTCGTCGCCGAGATTGACTTGATACTCGTTGATCACCATGACCCGCATCCCTTCCCACTTTTTCCAGCAGGGCTTGCAGACCTTCGCTTTGATTTCGGCTTCGAGCTTTCCAAGGAACAACATATCGGTGATCGCTTCGCCTGCTTGTCCGCAGGTGACACATTGCACATCTGCCATAGTCTCCTCCTCAATCGGCCTGGTCTTCACTCGTCAGTTGTCAGTCGCACGGCATTCTAGCATTCGCATGCAGCAGAAAAAAGAGTGCGCCGTGCCGATTGACGCCTACGCAGGATCATGTTAAAAATGCGTCCCTTCAAAGAGCCGAGTTGCAAGCCAAGGAATTGACGTCGCATGACACACGTGCCCGGATGGCGGAACTGGCAGACGCGCCGGACTCAAAATCCGGTTCTCGCAAGAGAGTGGGAGTTCGACCCTCCCTCTGGGCACCATCATTTCGACTATTTCGACACCCCTTCCATGGTCTCGACAACCACTGCGCGTATGCAGACATTGTCGTCTGGTGCTGGTGTGATGCGAATAAATAGACGAAGCTTTTCGACACAACACTATATAGTGGATGTCGTGGCTGAAAACATCTTGACATGATGTGGGTGTTAGCCTATAGTTCGCCCGAATTTGCTTGGAACTACTATGGCCAGTTCAGTTTATTGCCGTTCATCATCTCTCTTATCAATTCCAACTCACTAAGGAGGCAGCACATGCGTAACGTGTTGGCACTTGGGGCTGCGGTGCTTTTCATCAGCTCCGTTGGTGTTGCAGGCGCTCAGGAGCGTTTGCCACAGTCCTCGTCGGGATCAGGTTTCGGTGTCGGCACCGGAGTCGGCGATGTCTCGGGTAACTCCGGCCGTACGGCAGCGTTTGATCGAACCGCTTTCATGGACCGGCTTGGTCAGGCAGAAACCGTGTTTGGCCGCGTTCTCGCCGTTGATGTTCCTGGCCAAAAATTGCACCTGGAAACAGGTGGAAGCTCGCACGACGAAGGTCGTGCTGGGACGGGCGCGATGTCCTCGTTAACGCTCTATCTTGATGGACAAACCAACATGGACCAGATTAGAGTGCTGAACGCCGGTGATGACATTTCCGTCCAAGTCGTAGAGCCGCCAAATGCGAGAGCGGAGCAGGGAGTCTACGGAACCGGGCGCAAGCTCGTCCGTGAGGTGTACTTATTCCGTGGTAACGAAAAACTGGCGGGTTTCGGTGGTCTCGGACAGCGTCCGGCCCCGACGACCGAGCGTGGAATTGAGACGTCTTCCGGCACCGTTACCGGTGGATTGGTTGGCGGAGTGTTTCCCGGAACGGTTACGACGGGTGTGGTTACCACCAGTGTCGGTGAATTTACCGGACAGGCACCTTGCTGGAATTGCGAACCGCAGCCAGGATGGGGCTACCAGACTGTCGCTCCGGAAACCAAGGTGCAGAACAAGTCTGACTATGGGACCGATGTTGCCAAGCCAAACCTGCAGAAGGGCTTGACCAACTAAGACTTACGCCACGACAGTGGCAGGTGTTGAGCGGGGTGCTTCGGAAGAGGCACCCCGCTTTTATTTTGTTCGCACGATTTCATGCTCTCCCGTTGCAACGCAACAGTTCGGTTGGTACCATCAGCCATCACGTCAATTGAGGATTTTCATGTCTGAGGTGCCGGCTAGCGTACATGTACCCGATGAAGAGCTGGATCTTCGCGGAGTCATCTGCCCCTACAACTTCGTAAAGACGAAACTCAAGCTTGAGAGCATGGCTCCAGGGAAACTGCTGTTAGTCCATCTAGATGATGGTGATCCGATTCGAAATGTGCCTCGCAGTGTGAGCGACGACGGGCATGATGTGGTATCGCAGGAACGTGCCGATCAGTCTTACCGCGTCATGATTCGTAAGCGCCTCGAAGAATAGTCATCGCGACTGCTTCACGCTGGTCTTCCTCCTCAATCTGGCGCCTTCTACCACTAGAGCGACGTGTGACGCGTGTTCGGGGCACGGCTTGTTGGAGAGCAGCTGCTGAACTCGTCCTCGTAGGATCTTCTCCGTGCTCCGGGTCATGTCGATGGCCATCACGACCTTCCGGTTGCCTAGCGTCCGTTGCAGTAGAGTGAGAAACTGCCGGAGGCCCTGTGCCGGAGGGAAGAAAATCATCGTGCGTGGCTCGGATTGTAATAATTGAAGCCGGCCCGTGAGCGCTTTAACGCCACCGGTCCAACGCCCGTCAAAGACGAAGGCATTGCCGTCCATTCCGGCGAGGGCCGCTGCCGCCACCACAGCGGAGGCTCCGGGGATGACCTCGACGGAGATCTGCGCTTTCGATGCGGCTGTGATGAGCAATTGACCCGGATCGTAGACAACCGGCATTCCGCAATCCGACACCAGTGCCACTCGACATCCCTGTCGCAAGCGATCCATCAATATTGGAACTTTGTCTGTGGCATTGTTCCGATCGTAGGTCGTGATCGTGGTATGGATTCCGTGGTGGGCCAGGAGGGCGCGCGTTGCCTGCGGATTTTTAGCGGCAATGAGGTCAACCCGCCGAAGAGTTGCGAGAGCTCGGATCGTCAGATCGTCAGGATGTCCGATCGGCACGCCGACGATGAATAACGTTCCTGCCGGATGGGCAGATTGCGTGCGCTTTCCTTGACTCCGTTCTCGTCCCATCGATATAATTTCCAGTTGCCGGAAAAAGTGGCTTTGCGCTGAAATGTTGCGAGGATAGAGCACGATGTCTTCGGTGTTTTTCATGCTCACGATGGGCCTGTATTTCGTGAGCACGGTCTGCTACCTGGCTTATCTGCTCCGGCGGGCGGAAACCCTGTCGAAGGTGTCCCTCGGGATCACGGCTGTCGGGTTTGCCACCCACACGGTGGCTTTGGTCGCCCGGATGACCGACACGGCTCAGGCTCAGCTACCGACATTTCACGAAGCCCTGTCGTTTTTCTCCTGGATGCTGATTCTCGTGTTTCTCGCCGTCGAATTTCGCCGCCAGTTGCATGTCCTTGGTTCCTTCATCGTACCACTGGCGCTCGTGTCGTTGGTCACTGCTGCGGCGTTCCGTTCCGACGAGGCGTCCAGTCTTCAGCCGGTCTTCAAAACGCTGTGGGTTCATGTCACCCTCAGTATGCTGGGTACGGTCGGCTTTGCCGTCGCATTCGTCGCCGGGGTGATGTATCTCATTCAGGACGGTCTTCTCAAGTCGAAGCGCTTCAACGTGCTTTACGCAAAACTGCCTGCGCTGGATTATCTCGATCACTTGAACCAGCAGTCAATTGTCATGGGGTTTCCACTCCTGACGCTCGGGATCATCAGCGGCGCTTTCTCGGCGGAGATCGTCCGTGGCACCTATGTGAGCTGGAACCCGGAACAGACATGGGCCATGGTGACCTGGGGCTTCTACTTTGCCGTCCTGGTCGGGCGTTTGACCATCGGATGGCGGGCCAAACGAGCCGCGTATCTGACGATCATCGGGTTTGCCGGCGTCATTCTGACCCTGATCGGTGTCGTCATGAAAAGTCACGGGTCGGTGTCCTGACATGCATGTCATTGTTGTTGGGCTCAGCCATAAGACTGCCCCGGTCGAGATCCGCGAGAAACTCGCCGTGCCTGAAAGCCGACTCAGAGAAGCCCTCAGTCGCCTCTGTTCTTATCCCGGTGTGCGCGAAGGGCTGTTACTCTCGACGTGCAACCGGGTGGAGGTCTACGCGGTCGTTGAAGAGTTGGAAGCCGGGTATGGTCGCGTGCAGGAATTCCTGGCCGACACCCATCTCTCCCTTTCCTCCGAACATCTGACGCCTCATCTCTATTGGCACGCCGGCGACCGCGCCATCGGTCATCTGTTCCGTGTGGCCTCCAGTCTCGATTCGATGATCGTCGGTGAATCTCAGATCCTCGGACAAATCAAGGATGCGTTCGAAGTCGCGTTGACGCATAAAGCCTCCGGCCTGTTGCTGAATAAGATCGTCAAGAAGGCCATTTCGGTGGCCAAACGCGTGCGCACCGAAACCAAGATCGCCGAGACGGCCGTGTCGGTCAGTTATGCGGCGGTGGAGTTGGCTAAGAAGATCTTTTCAAACCTGACCGAGAAGACGGTGTTGCTGATCGGGGCCGGGGAAATGGCCAAGCTGGCGGCGCGGCACCTGATCGCCAACGGCGTGCGCCAGGTGCGCATTACCACGCGCAACTTCCAGCATGGGTTGGAATTGGCTCAGCGGTTCAACGGTACAGCCGTGCCGTTTGAGGACTACAAGACGGAACTGGCCGGGGCCGATATTGTGCTGGTGTCTACCGGGGCCTCGCATTACCTGGTGACGGCCGAGGATGTACAGCGTGCCATGCGCCAGCGGATGAGTCGGCCCATGTTCTTGATCGATATTTCCGTGCCCCGCAATATCGACCCGGCGGTTCGGCCCATCGATGATGCGTTCCTGTTCGATATCGACGACCTGCACATGCGAGTGGAGCAAAACCGTGAAGACCGTCTGCGGGAAGCGGCGAAGGCCGAGCAAATGGTCGTTGAAGAAGTCGCGGTGCTGGGGCAATGGCTACAGTCACTGGAGGTGACGCCGACGATCGTGGCGCTTCGCAGCCGGACCGAAGAACTCAAACGGCGGGAAGTCGATAAGATTCTGGCGCGGCTGGCGCATCTGTCATCCGAGGATCGAGGCGCGGTGGAAGCCTTGGCGTCCGCCATCGTCAATAAGATGGTCCATGGCACGATGGTGACGTTGAAAGCTGAGGCCAAGTCCTCGAGCGGCGCGGCGTATGTCGACGCAGCCCGCCGGTTTTTCAATCTGGAAGAGACGCCCGCCGGTTATCCGCCCGGGCAAGTCGACCTCTCAGAGCTTCCGGACGAGAACATCGCCGGGAACGCAGTTGGTCGCCTGCCCGAGGCGTCACTGGTCCAGCACACGAGCAAGGAGCAAGGCCGGCGGGTGAGCTAACACCGCCGCTCAGAAATTTCATGATCAGATTCGCTTCCACATGTGACCGGGCATCCGTGGCGGTTCGAGCGAGTGACGGCCACTCATGAGTCGTTCAACACTTATCCTTGGTACGCGCGGCAGCAAGCTGGCCGTGCATCAAAGTCAGTGGGTGCAGGCACGGCTCCAGGAACTCGTCCCCGGCCTGACCATCTCGCTGCAGCGCATCCAAACATCGGGCGACAAAATCCTCGACGTTCCGCTGGCGAAAATCGGCGGCAAAGGAGTTTTTGTCAAGGAAATCGAAGACGCGCTGTTGAGCAAAGAGATCGACCTGGCCGTGCACAGCATGAAGGACGTGCCGACGGCTCTGCCGGAAGGGTTGGACATTCTGTGCGTGCCGCCGCGCGAAGATCCGCGGGACGCGTTGATTACGCGCGACGGTTCTCGGCTGGACCAATTGAAGTCCGGTGCCAGAATCGGCACCAGCAGCCTGCGGCGCCAGGCCCAGTTGCTGCATTACCGCCCTGATTTCACCATCGAAATGTTGCGCGGCAATCTGGATACACGCCTGAGGAAACTCCACGAGGGACAATTCGACGCGATTGTGCTGGCCGCGGCAGGATTGCGGCGACTCGCCTGGGATGCGGAAATTACCGAATATCTTCCCGTGCATCTCAGTTTACCGGCTATTGCTCAAGGTGCTCTCGGCATCGAAGCCCGCAGCGACGACGCCTT
The DNA here is from genome assembly GCA_024998625.1 of Nitrospira sp. Classification (GTDB taxonomy): domain Bacteria; phylum Nitrospirota; class Nitrospiria; order Nitrospirales; family Nitrospiraceae; genus Nitrospira_A. The sequence continues at coordinate 132,083 of JACOEL010000004.1, forward strand.
TGTGCGCGAACTGTTGAGCCGGTTCGAACATCGGCCCACCCGCATCACCGTCACGGCAGAACGCGCGCTGTTGCATCGTCTCGAGGGCGGATGCCAAGTGCCGATTGCGGCGCATGCCACGCTTGAGGGAGACAGGCTCACGGTTGATGGTCTGGTGGCCAGCGTGGACGGCCGTCGGGTGATTCGTCATCAAATCCAAGGTCCGGCCAGTGAAGCTCATGCTCTGGGGACGAAGCTTGCGGAGCGGCTGCTGGCCGATGGGGGGGATGTGATCCTCAAGGAGATTTACGGGCAGGCCTGAGTGGTATGACGACGCGAGCAGGAATAGTGTATTTGGTCGGGGCTGGTCCAGGAGATCCCAAGCTGCTGACGATACGCGGCAAGGAATGTCTGGAGCAGGCCGATGTGGTGCTATACGACTATCTCGCGAATGAAGCGCTCTTGCAGCATGTGTCTTCGACTGCTGAACGTCTGTACGTCGGCCGGCGCGGGCGTGGGCAGTATCGCGATCAGGCGGAGATCAATCGGTTGCTGATCGATCACGCTCAAGCGGGGAGACGGGTGGTCCGCTTGAAAGGTGGCGATCCGTTCGTCTTTGGTCGGGGCGGGGAAGAGGCGGAAGCCGTTGCGGCCGCCGGGCTGGATTTTGAAGTCGTCCCCGGTGTGACGGCCGCCGTTGCGGCGCCGGCGTATGCGGGTATTCCGGTGACCCATCGCACGATGGCCTCTACGGTGACTTTCGTCACCGGACACGAAGACCCCACGAAAGATCGAAGTGGCGTCGAATGGCGGCGCCTGGCGACCGTACATGGCACGCTGGTGTTTCTCATGGGCATGACCAACCTGCCGAAAATCGTCCAATGCCTTCGAGCTGAAGGCAAAGAGGGTACGACGCCGGTTGCGCTGATTCGGTGGGGGACGCGAGCTTCGCAACGAACCGTGGTGGGAAGCTTGGACGATATTGTGGAGAAGGCGGCGGCCGCTCATATGGAACCGCCCACGGTCATCGTGGTCGGCGAGGTGGTGCGTCTTCGGGAGCAACTCAATTGGTTCGAGCGCCGGCCCCTGTTCGGAAAACGGATTCTGGTGACGAGGCCGAAGCCTCAAGCGGCGGAGTTTTCCGATTTGATCGCGGCTCAAGGCGGGGAACCGGTGGAATGTCCGACCATCGAGATCGTGCCCCCCGAAGACTGGGCTCCGCTGGATCGGGCCCTGTCGCGCCTGGTGAGCTACAATTGGTTGATCTTCACCAGTGTGAACGGAGTTGCGCCATTCATGACCAGACTGGTGGAGACGCAACGTGACGTGCGTGCCTTGTCCGGCCTCACCATTTGTTGCATCGGGCCGCGCACCGCTGAGGCTCTGGCCGCCTATGGCTTGCGTGCCGACGTGATTCCGGAACAGTTTCAAGCCGAGGGAATCCTGGAGGTGTTGGCCACCCGGCAGATGCGCGGGGCCCGCGTGTTGATTCCGCGTGCATTGGTGGCCCGGGAGCTGCTTCCGGATCAGCTACGTACCCAGGGGGCGGACGTGGATGTGGTGCCGGTGTATCGCACGATCAGGCCTGCAGTCGCGACGGATCGCCTCATGGAACAACTCCGTACCGGCGGGATCGACGTGATTTCTTTCACGAGTTCCTCGACGGTGAGGAACTTCGTCGAGTTGTTTCCAACCAAGGATGAGTTGTTGCGGTCGGTCGGGAAGACGACCGTGGCCTGCATTGGGCCTATTACTGCGGCGACCGCCCGCGAGGCGGGTCTTACCGTTCAGGTGATGGCCGGAGTGAACACCGTTCCGGCGCTGGCGGACGCCATCGTGGATTTTGTTGTAAAGCCGACCGAGGGCCGAACCGCTTCGGCGGTGAGCCATTGACCGGATGGCAGTGATCATGAAGATGTTTCTTACCAAGAGGGAGGATGCGGCATGGTTCCAGTCAAGTCATTCATGGTTCCGAAAGACAAGTTCATCACGGTTGAACGTGACATGGATGTGCGCTCTGCAGGGCGGGTCATGCGCGATCGCAACATCGGCAGTCTGTTCGTCACGAACGGAAAAGATGTCATCGGCATTCTGACAGACACGGACATGGTGCGGCGGGTGGTCGCCACCGGGGCCGATATGACCAAGACGACCGTCGAGCAGATCATGTCGGCGCCGCTTGTGACAATCGAAGAACATAAGACACTGCTGGACGCGAACGACTTGATGGCGCAAACCCATCTTCGCCACCTTGGCGTGACGAAAGACGGACAGCTCGTTGGCATGATTTCGGTGCGCGATCTGGTGGTGTTCCTGACCAACCTGCCGAGGAAGTGAGCGGACCATGCCCTTTCCGATTCAGCGCCTGCGTCGTCTGCGGGAGACGGAACCGCTTCGGCGGATGGTTCGAGAAACGAGCCTGACGCCGAACGATTTCATCTATCCCGTGTTCGTCATCGAAGGGCAGGGTCGTCGTGAACCGATCGTCTCGATGCCGGGACAATCGCGATTGTCGATCGATCTCCTAGTCAAGGAAGCGCACGCGGTCAAGGCGCTGGGCATTCCGGCCATGATCCTCTTCGGGATTCCCGATCGAAAGGACGAGCGCGGCAGTTCCGGGTTCGACCCCGATGGAATCGTGCAACGCGCCATTCGTGCTGTGAAGGCGCAGGTGCCGGATCTGGTGCTGATCACCGATGTCTGCATCGATGAGTACACGAGCCATGGTCATTGCGGCATTGTGCGGGACGGCAAAATTCTCAACGACGAGACGTTGGATTGTTTGCGGACCATGGCGAAGACCCATGCGGAGGCGGGGGCCGACATGGTCGCGCCGTCCGACATGATGGACGGCCGCGTGGCCGCGATTCGCGATGAGTTGGATCGCGCCGGATTTGTCGATATTCCCATCATGGCCTACGCGGCTAAGTTCGCGTCCTGCTTTTACGCGCCCTTTCGTGATGCCGCCAATTCCAGTCCGCAATTCGGCGATCGCCAGTCGTACCAGATGGATCCGGCCAACAAGCGGGAAGCCCTGCGGGAGATCGACCTGGATATCGAGGAAGGGGCCGACATCATCATGGTGAAGCCGGCCCTGCCGTATTTGGACATCATCAGCGCCGCACGTGAACGGACGCTTCTGCCGATTGCCGCCTACCAGGTGAGCGGGGAATACAGCATGATCAAAGCGGCGGCACAAGCCGGCTGGTTGGATGAGCGCCGCGCGATGCTGGAGTCGCTGCTCTCGATCAAGCGAGCGGGCGCCGAGATCATCTTGACCTACTTTGCAAAAGAGGCCGCCAGGCTTCTGCAGTCACGGCCTGTATGAAGATTTTCCGCGGTCTCACCCCGTCTACGTCCAGACCCTATTCGGTTGTGACCATCGGAAATTTTGACGGTCACCATCATGGTCACCGGGCTCTCCTCGACCAGGTGGTGGCGACAGCCCGCCGCGAGGCCGGAACGGCGCTCGTCCTGACGTTCGATCCTCATCCCGTCAAGATCCTGGCCCCGCAAGTCAATCTCATGTTTCTGACGACACCGGAAGAGAAGCTGGCCCGTTTCGAAGCCGCCGGTATCGATGAGGTCGTTTTTCTTGAATTCACGACGGCCTTTGCTGCGCTGAGCCCGGCTCAGTTTGCGAAGCAGGTCTTATGCGACGGTATCGGCACGCGGGAGTTGTATGTCGGGGAGCATTTTGCCTTTGGAAAGGGCCGTGCCGGACGCATTGCGGATCTGCTCGAACTCGGTGCCCAACTCGGGTTTCGCGTTCACCCGATGGCGCCTGTGACCATCGACGGCGAGGTGGTGAGCTCCACGCGGATTCGTCAGCTGATCCAGGCGGGGGAACTGCAAAAGGCCGTTCGCCTGCTGGGGCGACCCTATAGTATCGAGGGGACTGTGATTTCAGGTGCCCATCGCGGAACGGAACTTGGTTGGCCGACGGCGAATCTCCGCCTTCCAGAGGGGCGTGTCATTCCGCCGGATGGCGTGTATGCGGCGCAAGTTTCCTGGAAGGGGAGTGGCTTGAATGCAGTGGTCTACATCGGGACCAGGCCGACATTCGGCGCCGGCGAACGACTCCTGGAAGTCTCGATCCTCGATAAGCGGCTCGAACTGTATGGAGAAGTGATTCGAGTCGACCTGCTCGGCTTCATTCGTGAGGATCGCGTCTTTGCGTCAGCGGAAGCCCTGGCCCGGCAAATTGCGCTGGATGTGGATGCGGCCCGTGCACAGTTGTGCGATACCGGGACCACCGCGTCGCTCTCGGCTCTCCAGCCCCGGTCATGAGCCATGACAGGTTCTCCGTCAGAATTCCATCACCCGCTTCATAAGCAGGTCGTCCGGGCTATTCGTGCGCGGAGGCTCCTGGAACCGGGGCAGAAGATTCTGGTGGCCGTGTCCGGGGGGCCGGACTCGCTGGCGCTGCTCTCCATTCTGCGCCAGCTCGCACCGGCCTGGAATCTTTCGTTGACGGTCGTCCATTGCAACTACGGGTTGCGGGGCGCCGAATCCGACGGGGATGCCTCGTTTGTCGCAGCCCTCTGCCGCCGCCTCGAACTTCCGTGTCATATCAGACGGCTCGCCGTAGACTGCGCGGGTGCAGGGGAGTCGAGCTCATTGCAGGCGCGTGCCCGAGAGGCTCGCTATCGGCTGTTTCGAGACGTGCTTACCGAACTCGGTGCAGATCGTGTCGCGCTCGGGCATACGGCGGATGATCAGGCTGAAACCGTGCTCTTGCGGATGTTGCGCGGGGCCGGTTTGAGAGGATTGGCCGGCATGCCGCATATTCGGGAACGCCTGTTCGTTCGGCCGCTACTCAGCTGTTCGCGTCAGGAGATCCTGGCCTATCTCCAGGCCGTAGGGTTGTCCTATCGGACCGACTCCAGCAATGCTAAATCGATCTATCTTCGCAATCGTGTCCGGCACGAATTGCTCCCGGTGATGCAGTCGTTGGCGCCGGCTGCGGTTCGAATGCTGGCGCGCCAGGCCGATCTCCTGCGGGATGATGATCGGCTGCTGGATCTGTTGGCTGCCCGTCGTTTGGCGCGGGTTATGCGGAGCCACGATTCGGCTGCGATCGTGCTCGATCGCACAGTGTTGCTCAAACAGCCGTCGGCCCTACAGCGCCGGATTCTCCGTCAGGCGATCCAGGCGGTCGCTCCGTCAACCGGCGCGCCGCGAAGCGATGCCCTGCTCTCGATGTTGGCTTCGTTGGCCTCACATTCGGGAGGCGTCTGGCACGTGGGTGCTGCGACGGTGCTCTGCGAACAGGATCAGGTGCGGGTGACGGCGGGCTCTCCATTGCCTCCGATGGGTGGAAAGGGTCTTCAGCCGATCAGTGCGGCTTCAGTCCCCGAGGTCGTGACGATAGCCGCTCTCCCCTCGGCTGTTTCCTGGCAATTGACGGGAGCGGTGATTCGTCTGCGCGTGGTGACGCGCGAGCGGGGATTGATCCTCCTGGAGAAACCATCGCCTTCCGTAGCGTTGTTGGATGCCGACCGATTGTCGTGGCCGTTGACGATTCGGCCCTGGCGCCACGGGGATTGGTTTTTCCCGATTGGAATGGCGGGGCGACGAAAGAAATTGCAAGATTACTTCACAGATGCAAAACTGGATCGGTCTATGCGAGAACGGATCCCACTGGTATTGTCGGGTGAGGGCATTGTCTGGATCGTCGGGCAGCGGGTCGATGCCCGCTTTGCCGCCAACGGATCGACCGCTCGATTTGTTCTGGCCCGTGTCACGCAGCCTTTACGCCGGAAAGGAGTCTGCTAGGAATGGAACGCATTTTTGGTCGCCCCATTGTGACGCAAGAGCAGATGCGGACCCGCATCCGTGAACTCGGCCGGCAAATCGCGTCTGATTATGCCGGAAAAGATCTCGTGCTGGTCGGGGTGCTCAAGGGCGCGTATGCCTTCTATGCCGACCTGGCGCGGGCCATCCGGATTCCGATGCGGGTGGAGTTCATCGTGGTGACCAGTTATGGCGCCGGCAAGAAAAGTTCCGGCAAGGTCAAGCTGGTGTCGGATCTGACGGAACCCATTGCGTCCAAAGATGTGTTGCTGGTGGAGGATATCGTCGATTCCGGCCTCACGGTGCAATATCTCATGAAGACATTATCCCGGCGAAAGCCCCGGTCGTTGAAGGTCTGTACGCTGCTGAGCAAACCCGATCGTCGAACCGTCGAGGTGGACCTCGAATACGTGGGATTCAAGATCCCGAACAAATTTGTGGTCGGGTACGGCCTCGATTATCGGCAGGAGTATCGCAATCTGCCCTACCTTGCGGCGCTCGATCAGGGGGATGAACAGGGACAGGAGTCTGCATGAAAGGTTGTTCCCCCTGCGGAACGTATGGTAACATTCTGCAGGGTTAGCTGATTTTTCGGTCTGCCTAATATCCTCAAAGGAGAGGTGGATGAATTCACGTGTAAAGAATTTGCTGTTCTGGGTCGTCGTCGGCCTCTTCATGATTCTATTGTTCAATCTCTTTAGCGTGCCGACTCACGCGCCGGAAGATGAAGTCATATTCAGCGATTTCATGGCTAAGCTCGACAAGGGTGAGGTCATGAAGGTGACGATCAAGGCCAACCATATCAGCGCAATTTTAAAGGACCAAAGCCGGATTCGGACCTATACGGCCGAGTATCCTGAATTGGTCAAGCACCTGCGCGAGAAGGATGTCCAGATTGAAGCTCGGCCGCCTGACGAGAGTCCCTGGTACATCACCTTCCTGGTCACGTGGGGTCCGTTTATTCTCTTCCTCGGTCTCTGGTTCTTTCTCATGCGCCAGATGCAGATCGGCGGAAACAAAGCACTCTCGTTCGGAAAGAGTCGCGCTCGCATGCTGACCGAAGAGCGGAAAAAGGTGACGTTCTCCGATGTCGCCGGCATTGAAGAAGCCAAGGAAGAAGTCCTTGAGATCATCGAGTTTTTAAAGGATCCCAGAAAGTTTCAAAAACTGGGTGGGCGCATTCCCAAAGGCGTCCTGATCGTCGGTCCTCCGGGAACCGGAAAGACGCTGTTGGCCAAGGCCATTGCCGGTGAGGCAGGGGTCCCGTTCTTCAGTATCAGCGGGTCGGACTTCGTGGAAATGTTCGTCGGGGTGGGCGCATCCAGAGTCCGTGATCTCTTTGAGCAGGGGAAGAAACATGCTCCCTGCATCATCTTCATTGACGAAATTGATGCGGTCGGTCGTCTGCGTGGCGCCGGTCTTGGTGGCGGCCATGATGAACGCGAGCAGACGCTCAACCAGCTGTTGGTCGAGATGGATGGATTCGACACGACGGAAGGCGTCATTTTGATTGCCGCCACAAACCGTCCTGATGTGCTTGACCCGGCGTTGCTGCGCCCGGGCCGTTTCGATCGCCAGGTTGTAGTCAACCGGCCGGACTTGCGAGGCCGCTCGGAGATTCTGAAAGTCCACACCAAGAAGGTGCCGCTGGCTGCCGACGTGGAATTGGAGAAGATTGCGCGGGGGACGCCCGGATTCTCCGGCGCCGATCTGGAAAATCTGGTCAACGAAGCGGCATTGTGGGCGGCCCGCTGGAACAAGAAAGAAGTCGAGTTGATCGACTTCGAAATGGCGAAAGACAAGGTGTTGATGGGGGCCGAGCGCAAGAGCATGGTGCTCAGCGACGAAGAGAAACGCACCACGGCCTATCATGAAGCCGGTCACGCACTGATGGCCAAGTTGCTGCCGGGGACGGATCCCGTTCACAAGGTCACGATCATCCCCCGTGGCCGTGCGCTCGGCGTGACGATGCAGCTACCCACCGACGACCGCCATAATTATTCGAAGGATTTTCTGTACAACAACCTCGCGATTCTCATGGGTGGTCGTGTGGCGGAAGAATTGGTGCTGCATGATGTGACGACCGGGGCAGGGAATGACTTGGAGCGGGCCACGGACCTCGCCAGAAAAATGGTGTGTGAATGGGGCATGAGCGAAAAGTTAGGACCGCTGACGTTCGGCAGGAAAGAAGAGGAAGTGTTCCTCGGTCGTGAGATGGGTTCCAAGCGGGATTTCAGCGAACAAGTGGCGATTGAAATCGATCATGAAGTCAGGCGGCTGGTCACGGAAAATTATGAACGTGCAAAGCGCATCCTGACCGACAATATGACGAGCCTGAAAGCGCTTGCCGAGGCATTGTTGGAAAAGGAAGTGTTGGACGCGTTGGAAATCGATCAGATCCTCATTCAAGGGTCCTCGTCCCAGACGGTTCCCGCCTAAGCTCTGTACCGCTGTCGTCGCAGGGGGCTCATTCTTATTGCCCCTGCGACGACAGCGCTTCCTATACAATTCGTGCCGTGGATCGGAACGCAGCTCCTACACCTGAACGCCGTCGGTTTTGGTTTCTCTCCCGTAGGGGCGTCTTGTCGCAGACTGATGTCCTGTTCCTGATCCGGAAGAGAGAAGGACCTGTCTGATTGTGATCACGACCTCATCCCCAAGCCCCATCCTCCTAACTGCGGGCTCTCGGACGTTCAGTTTTGAATCAGGCCCGCTCCTCATGGGGGTCCTCAACGTTACCCCCGATTCATTTTCAGACGGTGGGGCCTTTCTCACGGTCGAGCATGCTTTGCAGCATGCCAGACAGATGCAGGCCGAAGGTGCCGATATCATCGACATCGGTGCTGAGTCTTCAAGGCCGGGGGCACAACCGATCGACGAAACAGAAGAATTGCGTCGCCTCCTTCCCGTTCTGGAAGCAGTCCATGACGTGGTGCCGCTTCCTATTTCCGTTGATACGACCAAAGCCGCAGTGGCCCGTCGAGCAATTCGTGCCGGTGCCACCATCGTGAATGACATTAGCGCATTACGCGGTGACCCCTTGATGGGCCAGCTGGTGGCTGAAACCGGCGCGGCGGTGGTGTTGATGCACATGCAGGGGACTCCGCAGACCATGCAACAGTCGCCACGGTATACCAATGTCGTGGAAGAGGTGCTTGGATTTCTGCGTGAACGGGTGCGGGTCGCCATCGCTCACGGCATCAAGGGAAGTCAGATCGTCCTTGACCCAGGCTTCGGTTTTGGTAAGCTCCAAGAGCATAATCTTCAATTGCTCGCTGAGTTTGACGCCTTCACGAAGCTGGGCTATCCGGTTCTGGCAGGGGTCTCCCGGAAGCAGTTTATCGGGAACCTGACTCAACAGCCGGTGCAGGAACGGGGGTACGGCACCGCCGGCGCGGTGGCAGTGGCCGTCCTCAAAGGGGCCCGGATCATTCGTGTACACGACGTGCGATCAATGCGAGATACCGTATCCGTCGTGTCAGCCATTTCCCGTCACGCGCGTTCTGATGTAGGGGTATCCAATGCGTAAATTGTTCGGCACAGACGGTGTTCGCGGGGTGGCCAACCTCGAACCGATGACCAGTGAAATCGCCATGCAGCTGGGGCGCGCGGCCGCCCATATTTTCATGCGGCGCGCAGGCCGACACCAGGTGGTCATCGGAAAGGACACACGGTTATCAGGGTACATGCTGGAATCCGCGTTGACCTCTGGCATCTGCTCGATGGGTGTCGATGTCCTCCTAGTCGGGCCCCTGCCCACCCCGGCGATTGCATTTCTCACGCGAAGTCTGCGGGCTGACGCCGGGGTCGTGATTTCCGCGTCGCACAATCCTTATCAGGACAACGGCATCAAGTTTTTTTCGAACGAGGGGTTCAAGCTGCCTGATGAGCTGGAAGCGCGCATCGAACAATTGATCATTTCCGACGAGATCAAACATCTTCGCCCCACGGCGGACGCGATCGGAAAGGCCTACCGCATCGGTGACGCGGAAGGACGCTATATCGAGTTCGTCAAGCGCTCGCTCCCCAGGGATCTCGATTTCCAAGGCATCAAACTCGTCGTGGATTGCGCCAACGGCGCGGCGTATAAGGTCGCGCCGGCCGTACTCCGTGAGTTGGGCGCGGAGATTGAAGTGATCGCCAACACCCCGGATGGGATGAACATCAATGACGGCTGCGGAGCCGTGCATCCGGAGCGCCTGCAGGATGCTGTGCGCCGGCATAGCGCCCATGTCGGTATTGCGCTGGACGGGGATGCCGATCGGGCCATTTTTGTCTGTGAGCAGGGGAAAATCGTCGACGGCGACCATGTCATGGCCGCGCTGGGACTCGATTTGCACGCGCAAGGCCAACTCGCCTGCCGGACCGTCGTGGGAACCGTCATGAGTAATTTCGGGCTGGAAATTGCCATGAAGAAGGCTGGAATCCAGCTCATGCGTACGCCCGTGGGCGACCGCTATCTCATGGAGCGAATGTTGGCCGACGGATACAACTTCGGAGGAGAACAATCCGGCCACTTCATTTTCCTGGACCACAACACCACGGGCGATGGCTTGATCTCAGCGTTGCAGATTCTCTCGCTGATGAAACGCACCGGAAAGCCGCTGTCCGAATTGGCGAAGGCGATGACTGCCGTACCGCAAATTCTGTTGAACGTGAAAGTGAAGCATAAGCCGGATCTCAACCAAATTCCGGATATTCAGCAGGCCATTAAATCCGCCGAAGTGACCCTGAACGGGAGCGGCCGTGTGCTGGTCCGGTATTCCGGCACCGAATCGCTGCTCCGCATTATGGTCGAAGGCGAACGTGATTCCACCATCCGTGAGGTCGCCGATCATCTTGCGGAGATCGTGCGCGCCCGCATCGGATAGCATCAGGCCGATGCCGTAGGCGCCGGATGTTACCGACTCTTACGATTCTCTTCGTGCTCGGCCTCGTGCTCGGTTCCTACGTCACGTATTTCCCACTCAGCATCGCGATGGTCCTGATTACCTGTACCGCGTGCTGCCTGTGGCTTGAGCGTCGGAACCACCTCACATCGCGACAAGGCAGCGGGTTGCTGGCCTGTCTGTTCGGTGGATGTCTGTACTGGACCCTGTGTGCATCGTTCACTCCGCACGTGCTGGTACCTGATAGTTCCGGTGCACTTCCTGTTCGGTTGACCGGAACGATTGTTGAGGCCGTTCGCCATTCACCGGGCCGTCTCACGGCCATGGTGCAGGTGACGGGCAGCGACGCCCCACTGTTGCCCACACCCTTTCAGTTGCGTCTGACCTGGCGAGACCCGGACCGAGATCTCCGCCGCGGGGCGCAGATTCGTACTCGCACCCATGTTCATGCGCCCGCGGGAACCCTGAATCCGCGAGGATTCGACTATGCGGCCTATCTGGATGCGCTGGGCGTCGATGCCGTCGGGTCGGTTTCAGGTGCTGGTTCCGTCGAGGTACTTGATCCAGGCTGGGAGTCGCCGCTTCATCTGCTCACTTCCCTCATCGAAGAGTGGCGCAGCCGGGTCAGAGCCGTCGCCGAGTCGCTTCCCCAACCCAGTCGGGGCCTGTTTCTCAGTCTGACCATCGGTGAACAGGGGTTTCTTGCACCGGAAGTCCGTGAATGGTTCATGACGACCGGGACGGTGCACATTCTCTCGATCTCCGGCTCGCATCTCGGTCTCATCGCCTTGCTCTCGTTCGCATTGGTCAGGAAGGCGTGCCTGTTGCTGCCGTCTTTGTTTCTGCTGAGCCTCTCGCGGTGGCTCACGGCGACGAGACTGGCCGCTGTGCTGACACTGCTGCCGGTGCTGGCCTATACGGTGCTGGCCGGCGCGGAGACCGCCACGATTCGTAGTGCCATCATGATCGCCGTTGCGCTCTGGACCGTATGGCTCGGTTCACCGCACTATCTCCTTCACGCACTGGCTGCCGCCGCCGGTCTGACGCTGTTGGTTCATCCTGCGGCGCTGTTCGATATTTCTTTTCAACTGTCCTACATTTCGGTCTGGGCGCTGGCCCTGGCACTGGCGCGTGAGAAGCCTGTCGAGGAATTGCCGCTTCCGCGGGAATCCAACCCCGCACGGATGTGGTACTGGTTTCGCGAGTCGTTGCGACTGACGGCGTTAGTCACGCTTGCCACCGTGCCTCTGGTGGCCTGTTACTTCAATCAAGTGTCATGGATGGGTCTGTTCGCGAATCTTCTCATCGTGCCCTTCGTCGGGTTCATCTTTTTGCCGATCAGTTTGTTGTCGGCCGTCTGGGTGATTGCGACGGACAGCAACACGCTCCCTGGCGCTGGGCTCATCGATTCGTTGGGGCAAGGGCTGATTGCTTCGACCCATGTCCTGGCCGGTTTGCCGGGCACGGAATGGTTCGTGGCCGCACCGACGATTCCCATGATGCTCCTGTTCTATCTACTGGTTTGGGCGCTGTTGGCAGGGTGGCCGGCCCATGCTGCGCTGCTGCTCAGAAGATCCATGGCCTCGGGCCTTGCTTGTATCCTGCTCTGGTGGCTCTGGTCTCCACGTCCATTCGGCGGAGAGGAGATGGTGCGGGTGACCTTCCTCGACGTGGGGCAGGGTGATAGTGCGGTCATTGAATTGCCGGATGGGACGGTCACGCTGATCGATGGCGGGGCGACCTATGAGCGGTTTGACATGGGGCGGAGTGTAGTGGCGCCGTTTCTGTGGAATCGAGGGATTCGACGCATCGATCATGTCATCGGGACGCATCCGCAATTGGATCACGTCGGAGGGCTGGCCTGGATCCTGGCTCATTTTCAGGTCGAGAAATTCTGGACCAACGGGGCGGCGCGGCAGGAAGAATTCTGGCGCAGGATCGAGCGAGCGATGGTGCAGCGGAAGCTCGCAGCCACGGTGGCGACGGAAGGCCGATTGATTTCCGATGGACCTGCCTGTCGCATGGTGGTGCTCAACCCACGGCCAAGCCCGGTCTCGTCGAATTCCACAACAGGCGAGTCACTGAACAATCTGTCGGTCGTCACTGAATTGGTCTGTCGCGAGCAGCGCTTGCTGTTCACAGGAGATATCGAACGGGAAGCCTTGACCCGTCTCACCCATTCCGGGAACTCCGCTCATATTGCCCTCTTGAAGGTTCCGCATCATGGGGCAAAGAGTTCGCTGGAACGGAAGTGGCTTGAAACAATCAGGCCGGCCGTCGCGGTCGTATCCGCCGGTCGGCGCAATCCCTATGGTCATCCGGCCGGGGAGGTCTTGGCGGCCTATCAGGCGGTGGAGACACAGATCTGGAGGACGGATCAGGATGGCGCCATCTGGGTCGATCTCGATCTCCGTCGACAGCAACTATCCGTACACAGCACCAGAGAATGGATATTGCAGCCCGCGCTCCCCTCGGCGGACATGTGGTCCATCGAGCAGAACAATCTGCGCCGCTTATGGCGCCGCTGGAATTGGATGTAGCCCAGGCCTGCTCAACGATCTCCCTCCTATGCAGATGTAGCCGTCTCGGATGGCAGCCTGCTGTCAATTTTGTCGACAGGCAGGAAACGTATCCCGCGTAAGTCGTCAATATTGCGTAGGAGCCGCGGAGCACCGGCAGGGCATAGCACATGCAGACATGTGGCACTTGTCCAGGCATGCGGTCTACCACAGGCCACAGCAGGTCGCACGGCATCCGTCTCATCAGCCAGATACCGGAGCAGTGAAGACTCGACTCGATGGACTCAGACAGTCAGGCTACATAGCCGACAGTATGGTCTGTGCAGTCCTCGACCGGCGGTACATCAGGCTGGGGGATTATCCGGATGATTGCGGGAGAACAAGCAGCGAGATGATGACGAAGCGTCTCTTGTTTCTGGCTCCTGCGCCGCCCTCCGACCGACAGGTTGGGGGAGCCTTGCGCATGTTGCACCTGGTGCGGTTCCTGGGGAGTCGCTTTCAGGTAGATCTGATCGCTCCGGCGCTCGACGGCGCGGAGGATGCGCAACGACTGTTGAAGGATGTCTGCGCGGAGATGATGTTTGTTCCGCCGCAAGGGCCCGGTTTCCTCGATCGAATCGGCCAGGTGAGTCCCTATGTCAAAGATCGAGCATTGGCTGCCGTCGTCCATGAACGCCTGGCGAGCGGCCAATACGGGGCCGTGCAGTTAGAAAAGCCCGCGATGATTCCCTATCTCCCGTCCCAGGTGTCGGTGCCGGTGGTGCTGGATGTCTGGTCCTATAGCTCGACGAGTCCGTTGCGGATACTCAGGGGCCGAGGCGGAGCCACCGGTCGGTCGAGCCAACTGGTTCGGCTCATCAAGGCGGGGATCTTCGACCGACTTTGTTGGCCCATGACACATTGTGTGACGGTCGTATCGGAAGAGGATCGAATCCGTTGCGAACGTGCCCACCCAGGCCAACGGGTGCTGGTGGTTCCCAACGGCGTCGATTGCCGGACGATCCTTCCCAAGCCCGATCATGCCGCCACGTCGCCCCTGTTGCTGTTCACAGGTGATATGGGGGCGGAACCGAATGTCGAATCCGCGCTCTTCCTGGCCACGGAAGTGTTTCCTGCGATTCGACGGGATTTTCCCAAGGCAGAATTGCGATTGGTCGGGAAGAACCCGGACCCCCGCGTGCGCCGCTTGGCTGGCGCCGGCATCGAAGTGACCGGCGCGGTTCCCGACATGCAACTCCATCTGCGAGCCGCGACCATGTATGTCGCGCCCCATTTTACCGGCGTCGGGCCCCGGACAAAAATATTGGAGGCCATGGCGGCAGGTCTCCCGATCATCACCACGTCGGTCGGGATCGAAGGGATGAAGGTACAACCGGGGAGGGATGTGTTGGTGGCTGACCAGCCCGCCGACATGATTGAGTCGATCCACACCTTGCTGATGAGCCAGCCCGATCGCGAGCGGTTCGGCCATGCGGCGCGCCATCTGGCGGAGATCTGGTATGACTGGAGCCGCTGTCTCTGGCCCCTGGAACCGCTGTATCAGAATCTTTTGATTCCGAAGGCCATGGCCTGTTGAGCGCTGCCACCGGCTGGCTGCGCATCGCGTCCGGTGACCTCTCAACGGTCTCACTCCAACCACAGTTGGGCCCGGTACTATAGGCATCTGTTGTGTTGTGCCGGGCCACCACGTAATATTTCCCGCCGGCACGATTGCAGGCCCTGATTGCTCCCTGCTCACCCGGCATGACAAGCGGTTCCTGACGCCATGACGATGATTCCGCATTCAAAACCGTCCCTGGGACAAGACGACATTCGTGCGGCGACTGAGGTGCTCCGATCCGGCCGGATCGCCGGGGGACCGGTCGTCGGGCAATTCGAGCGCGGCATGGCCGCCTACATCGGCGTGCAGGGCGGGGTGGCGGTCAGCTCAGGCACGGTGGCCCTGGAGTTGGCGTTGCGTGCCATGGGAGTCGGACATGGCGACAATGTCATCCTGCCCAGTTATATCTGTTCGGCGCCCTGGCTGGCGGTCCAGCGAGTCGGCGCACAAGCCAGGATCGTCGATATCGATCCGGTGACCTACAATCTGGATCCACACAAAGTCCGCAAGGCCCGCACGTCACGCACTCGGGCGGTGATCGTGCCGCACCTGTTCGGGTTACCGGCCGATCTGACGGTGTTGCAATCCCTCGGGATTCCGCTGATCGAAGATTGTGCGCAGACCCTCGGTGCCACAGAGCAGGGCCGCGCAGTGGGCAGTGTCGGCCTGCTCACGGTCTGTTCGTTCTATGCCACGAAACTGCTCTGCACCGGCGAGGGCGGCATGGTGCTGTCGAACGATGAGGCGCTCCTGGAACGGGTTCGGGCCCTTCGGGAGTACGATCAAGCGCCGTCACTCAATGCGGCGGCGTTCAACTGCAAGATGACGGATCTGCAAGCCGCGATCGGCGTCACGCAGCTCAACCAGCTGGGAGAATTTCTCGAGAAGCGGGCGGTGTTGGCCGCGGTCTATCGCGACAGCCTGCCTACCGAACTCTTCACTCCGCCCTCGGTTCCGGCAGGACGAACCCATGCCTATTATCGATTCGTCGTGCGGCTGCAGAAAGGATTGCAGTCGTCCGATGAATTCACGGACTATCTCTCGCGCATGGCGCATCGAGGTCTGCAGTGCCGCAAGCCCGTCTTCCGGCCCTTGCATCGGTATCTCGAATTGGCTGATTTCCCTGCCAGTGACGACGCCGACGCAGTTTCGATTTCGCTGCCCCTCTATCCGTTGTTGACCGAGGAAGAGGTGAAGCTGGTAGCGCAGATCCTGCAGGAAGAGCTCCGGTAACGCCGCCTTCGTATTGATCGCTCTCTCGATCGAGACCCGCGTGGTTCCGTACCGCGTATGGGTGGGCACCACGCCATCATACCCTTGACCCGCGCTCTGCTGATCGTCATGATGGCACGATTTTTCGGCCGTCCTGAGATGACGGCCGATTCCTTCCCCTTACGCAACCGGAGGACATGCCTATGGTGCCCACCGTTGAGTGGAAAGACGGAGCGGTTCGTCTGCTGGATCAAAGTCGTCTCCCGATGCGCGTCGAATTCATCGACTGTCGGGACTATCGCGCGGTAGCGCAGGCAATCCGGGACTTGAAAGTCCGTGGCGCGCCGGCGATCGGTGTCACAGCAGCGATGGGGGTGGCGCTGGGCGCGCAGGCAGTGACCGCCACCGAGTACCACGACTTTACCGCGCAGGTGGGGGAGATCTGCGACCATCTGGCGGCCTCGCGCCCGACCGCCGTCAATCTGTTTTGGGCCATTGCCAGAATGAAACAGAAACTGACGGCGCTGAAGGAGCAACCTGTGGCGAACATTCAAGAGGAACTCGTCAGAGAATCGCAGACGATCCTGGATGAAGATATAGCCCTCTGCAAGGCCATGGGGCAGCATGGGGCCGCGTTGATCCAGAGTGGTCAGACGATCCTGACGCACTGCAACGCCGGTGCACTTGCGACCGCCGGGTACGGAACGGCTCTGGGTGTCATTCGGGCGGCGTGGGAGCAGGGGAAGAAGCTCCATGTCATCGCCGACGAAACCAGGCCGGTATTACAGGGTGCGAGGCTCACGGCTTGGGAACTGATGCAGGATCGGATTCCGGTCACGCTCATCACGGACAACATGGCGGGTGCACTCATGCGCCAGGGGAAGATTCATCTCTGTGTCGTGGGCGCCGATCGAATTGCCGCCAACGGTGACGTGGCCAATAAGATCGGCACATACTCAGTGGCTGTCCTCGCGCGCGCGCATAATATTCCCTTCTACGTGGCGGCGCCCTATTCCACCATCGACCTCACGACGCAATCGGGCGCCGAGATTCCCATCGAAGCGCGCAATCCGCTTGAAGTCACTACCATTCACGGCAGTCATCCCATCGCTCCGTCCGGCGTGGCGGTGTACAACCCCGCCTTCGACGTCACCCCGGCCGAGTTGATTACCGGTATCATCACTGAGCGGGGCGTGTTCAAGCCGGGAGAACTGGCGGCGCATTTTCAGTCGTAAGAGGCGGGCTACGCCTGGCTTTTATGTCACTAAATGCGAGCGGATGGTCGGATCTCCGAATGGTTGTCCGGCATTTCTGCGAGTCCTTCCTTGCCAGCCCTTCCGCCGCTTCTTTATAATGCCGCGAGACCGTATCCTGAGCCTCAATCTCTATCGACTTTTCTAGCTGAAGGAGCCTGACGATCCATGAGTGAACGAACGCTTGCCATTGTGAAACCGGATGCCGTGAAAAAGAATGCGATCGGCGACATTATCAATCGCTATGAGAAAGCCGGATTGCGACCTGTGGCGATGCGGCTGATGCATATGTCGAAAGCCACGGCCCAGGGCTTTTATGCCGTGCACAAGGCGCGTCCGTTCTTCGACAGCCTCTGTACGTTCATGTCATCCGGCCCCTGTGTGGTGCTGGTGCTGCAAGGCGACAATGCCATCAAGAAGAATCGCGAGCTGATGGGAGCAACAGATCCGGCCAAGGCCGAGCAGGGGACGATCCGTGCGGCCCATGGGGCCAATATCGAATTCAACGCGGTGCACGGCTCAGATGCGCCGGAGACGGCCAGGTTCGAAATCGGGTATTTCTTTGCCGAAATGGAGTTGGTCGGGTAGGCGCACCTTGAGCGCAACCAATGCTTATGTGATCCCGGCTCGACGGTCCTTGCCGGGCCGTCGAGCCGGCCCACTACTTTTTTTTCTGCTCCCGCTCATGGTCTTCGTGGCTGGTTGTGCCGGGTCGCCGCCGGCCTCGATGCCTGCTGTCGTTCCGCCGACGGAAACCCCGGCAGGCGCGGCGGAGACCAGCCTCTGGTACCAAGCCTCCACCGCGTTCTCCGATGGCCGGTATTCCGCCGCCATTCATCTCTACGAACGCTATCTCACGACCTATCCGAAATCCCGTCGCGCACTGGAGGCCCATTGGGACCTGGGGCAGGCCTATGAACAAATGGGTGAAGTCACGGCGGCGATCAAAGAGTACCGGACGTTGGCCGGACCGGAGGGTGTGCCCCTCTCCGCGCAAAACTCCTACGCCGAACGAGCTCAGCATCGAATCGATGCCCTGCGCAACCAGCCGGCTTCGTCGGCCGGCGCGAGATCGGGTCATACCGCGCTGTATGTCTCTTTCAGCAATCTGCCGCCGATGTCCCAGGTCGAGGCCTGGATCAGGCAACTGAGCGCGCAGGGCATCAGTGCCATTCTCCTGGATGCCAGTCTGGAGTCATCCTTTACGAGGCCGCTGATTCCCACTAGCCCTCCCACGAGCAGCCCGCTGCCGAATTTGCCAGGCGGGGCGTTGTTCGCCACGTCGCGTGGGCCTGTGCTCACGGACTGGTACGGGGTCATGGTGCCGCAGGCCCATGAATTGGGGATTTCCGTCTATGCTGTGCTCGATCTGTATCATGCGCCGCTGTCTGATCATCGCCCGGAATCCAAGATGCTGCTCTACGATCCGACGAGACGCAAGGTGCATCCCTGGACGCAGTTCGATCTCCTGGCTCCGGCCGTCCAGCAACAAATGGCGCAGCTGCTGGCGGATCTGTTGAAGACCGGTGTCGATGGCCTGGTGTTCCGCAGCCGCGCCGAGAATAGTTTCGCCTATGAAGTGAGCGACGGCGTGTTGCGCCAGTTCGAAACGCAGGTGCATCAGCCTTCCTCCGAGGTGGCCCAGGCCCTTCGCGATCGCATGGCACTCCGACCGAACGAGCCCGCTCCGGCTTCCGACAGGACCCTTTGGCGGTGGGTCGGGTGGAAGGCCCGCCAGGAACTCGATACGCTGGCCCGCTTCAAGAAATATCTACAGCAAGCAGTCCCGCGTTTGCGGATGGTGATCGAAATTCATCCGGAGGCCTTGTCGAATCCGACGTCCGCCCTGGTGAACTACGGCGAAGATGCGGCGGAGGCGCGTCGCCGAGGATTCGATCTCTTACTGGGCGGCCCGTCTCGCGAGGCTTCGGACGTGCGCTCGTTTGGCGGTTCATATAAGGGATGGAGTCGTGATGTCATTCAATCGGAGAAGGGCGAGCCACAAGCCCTTCCGCAGGGCTGGGTGTTGCTCCGCACGCCGGCGGAGCACGGAGGTGGCATGTTCACAGGGCTCGCGCAGCAGGCGGATGAACTCCGCACGCCCGACATTCGTCACCTTGTGTTCGTTCCGGATGCGCCCGTGGTGATTCCTTGACAAAGTTTTTCGCAGCTTTTACGATCGCGCAGCCCGTTTCCTGTGCGCTTTTATTCACGTAGGCCGCTCGTGCAGCGGCCGTCACGAGGAGAGTCATGATACCGTCCAATCTTCGCTACCACCAGGAACATGAATGGGTCCGTGCCGAAGGAGTGCAGGCGACCGTCGGCATCAGTCATTTTGCTCAGGATGCGCTGGGCGACATTGTGTTTATTGACCTTCCGAAGGTAGGCGCCAAAGTCACCGCCGGCCAACAGATCGGCGAAGTGGAATCGACCAAAACCACGTCCACGATCTATACCCCGGTCAGCGGAACCGTTGCGAAGATCAATCCCGATCTCAAAGATCATCCTGAGGTGGTCAATTCTGATCCGTACGGCAAGGGATGGATGGCCGTCATCGATCTCACAGCGCCGGCTGAGGTGGATCAGTTGATGACGGCCGCCCAGTACGAAACATTTCTAAGCAAGCAGAAACATTAGGCCCGTTGTGAACCACCTTGCCATTCTGGGTGCCGGTCCGGGCGGATACGTGGCCGCGATTCGTGCGGCTCAGCTCGGGGCGCGTGTCACCGTCATCGAAAACCAGGCTCTGGGGGGAGTCTGCCTGAATTGGGGCTGTATCCCGAGCAAGGCGCTGCTCTCGGTCGTGGAGCTCGGCGACAAGGCGAAGAAGGCGAAGGATTTCGGGATCCAGCTGAGCGGGCCTGTCACCTACGACCCCGCCGTCATGGTGGCCAGAAAAAATAAGGTCGTGTCCACGCTGGTGAAAGGCATCGCCACGTTATTCAAAACGTGGAACATCGAGCACGTGGAAGGCACCGGTGAGTTGCTGGATGCCCGCACCATCCGCGTGACCAAACCGGATGGCACCGAAACCAGGGTTGTGGCCGACGGTCTGATTATTGCGACCGGCTCGTCCTGGCCGAATCTCCCGCTGTTTCCCATCGACGGGACTCAAATCATCACCAGCAAGCAGGCGTTGGACCTCACCAGGATTCCCGCGAGCCTGTTGATCGTCGGCGGTGGTGTTGAAGGTTGTGAATTCGCCTCGCTGTACAGCGGGCTCGGTACGCAGGTGACGCTGGTCGAACTCGTGCCGCGTCTGTTGCCGCTGGAGGATGAAGAGATCGGTCAGATGATGGAGCGCGAACTGAAGAAGCGCGGCGTGGACATCCGGACCGGCGTCACGGTTGACCAGATCGTTCGGCAACCGGAGATCGTCACCGCCCATTTGCGCGACGGCCTGTCGCTCAATGTGGAGCAGGTCCTGGTGTCGGTAGGGCGAGGGTTCAATTCGCGTGGCATTGGATTGGAAAAGGCCGGAGTGCAGGTCGGGGCGCGCGGTGAAATCGTGGTCAATGACCAGATGGAGACGAATGTGTCCGGGGTCTATGCGATCGGCGATGTGGTCGGCAAGGCGATGCTGGCGCATGTCGCGTCGGCGCAGGGCAAGGTGGCCGTCGAGAATTTTATGGGCCATCCTAGGACGATCGACTACGATGTCATCCCGACGGGCATCTTTACGTTACCTGAAATCGGGCGGGTCGGTCTCACGGAGCAACAGGCCCGCGACCGGTGCGTGGCAGCCGGGAAGGATTCACAGCAGGCGATCAAGGTCGGGCGCTTCCGTTACGGCGGGTTGGGAAAAGCGCAGGCCGCCGGAGACATTCAAGGATTGCTGAAGGTGCTTGCCGATGCGGAGAGCGACCGGATTCTGGGTGTGCACATTCTCGGGGCGCATGCCACAGATCTCATTCATGAAGCCGCGCTGGCGATGCATCTTGGCGCGACCGTCTCGCGGGTGGCGGAGATGATTCACGCGCACCCGACCCTGGCCGAGGGCCTCATGGAGGCCATGGAGGACGTCCATGGCCACGCCATCCACCTTGCACGGAAACCATCGTCCTGATGCTTCGCTCACTTCTCATCAAGGTTGCGATGTTGGCGGTGACCTTGGGATCCTTGATCTGGATCGGTTCAGTCACGCCGGTCAAGCAGATACCGTCGAATTCGGTTCAGACTGCGGCTGAGGTTCTGGTTCCCGCAACCGTACGGCAGGATTCGACTGCGCACCCACAGTCTGCATCTTCGTCCGATGGATCGAGCCTCATTGCCAAGGCCTCCGATATCCCTGTCGCTCAAGCGGTCGAAGAATCCGAAATCCCTCTGCGACAGGAGCCGCCGGTGCACGGCCTGCGTCCGGTTCATCGCGAGGCGGCACGGCAAATCGATCTCAACCAGGCCACCGCGTCGGATTTGCAGGCCCTGCCCGGTATCGGTCCCAAGTTGGCACAGCGGGTGATCGATCACCGGACCGCACGTGGGCCATTCGGAAAAATCGAAGACCTTCAGCAGGTGAAAGGCATCGGCCGGAAGAAGTTCGACCGACTTCGTCCTCACGTGCTCGTCACTAATACCCGATCACTGGCTCGGCACAAAGGAACTCTGTGACTTCCATAGCGCAACAGCTGGATCTCATACTTCGAGGGATTGTTGAGGTTATTAATCCGGCTGAGCTGGAATCAAAGCTGGCCCGCTCAATCAAGGAGCAGCGGCCGCTCCGGGTCAAGGCGGGCTTTGATCCCACGGCTCCGGACCTGCACCTCGGTCACACTGTCCTGATCCACAAGTTGAAACATTTTCAAGACCTCGGGCATCAGGTTATCTTTCTGATCGGTGATTTCACCGGCATGATCGGCGATCCGACGGGACGGTCGGAGACGCGTGTCGCGCTGTCGAAGGAAAAGGTGTTGGAGAACGCCAAGACGTACGAGCGCCAGATCTTCAAAATCCTGGACCGTCAAAAAACGCAGGTGGAGTTCAACAGCCGGTGGATGAGTGCGATGACGGCCGATG
This sequence comes from Nitrospira sp., assembly GCA_024998625.1. GTDB lineage: Bacteria > Nitrospirota > Nitrospiria > Nitrospirales > Nitrospiraceae > Nitrospira_A. The sequence continues at coordinate 154,344 of JACOEL010000004.1, forward strand.
GGTTGATCGAATTGAGCGCGCATTACACTGTGGCGCGCATGTTGGAGCGGGAGGATTTTCATAAGCGATATACGGAGGGGAAGCCGATCAGCATCCACGAGTTCATGTATCCCTTGATCCAGGGGTATGACTCAGTCGCGCTCAAGGCCGACGTCGAATTGGGTGGTACCGATCAAAAATTCAACCTCCTGATGGGGCGGGACCTGCAGCGCGATTATGGGCAAGACGCGCAGGTCGTCATCACCATGCCCCTTCTCGAAGGAACCGACGGCGTTCGTAAGATGAGCAAGAGCCTCGGCAATTATATTGCACTGGAGGACAAGCCCGACGACATGTTCGGCAAGCTCATGTCGATTAGCGATGCACTGATGCATCGATACTACGAACTGCTGACGACGGAAGATTTGGAACGCGTGAAGACGGCTCACCCTATGGATGCCAAACAATCGCTGGCGGAGCTGATCGTGGCCCGTTACCACGGGGCTGAGGCCGGTCGCGAAGCCAGGGCCATGTTTCAGCAGAAGTTTCAATCGCGGGAATTCCCGGAGCAGCCGGACGCCCGTGTGACCCTGACGCCATCCGATGTGAAAGATGCTGCGGATCCAATGATTGGTGTCGTCGATCTGGTTATGAAGACTGGTCTCGTGCCGAGTAAAAGCGAAGCGCGGCGGTTAATTGTGCAGGGTGGCGTGGAAGTTAATGAAAAGAAACTGACGAATGTGAACGCGAGCGTTGCTCTGTCGGCCGGGAAGTCGCTCTATATGCGTGTCGGCCGTCGTAAGTTTGCGGTGGCTGAGTATGTGGTGTAAGCGGCGCTCGCCGGTTGCCTTGACTTAGCAGCGGCTCCGGCGTAGGATTCATTTCCTCTTCCGCTAGGGGCGGGCGTAGCTCAGTGGTAGAGTCCTTGCTTCCCAAGCAAGTTGTCGTGGGTTCAAATCCCATCGCCCGCTCCAAATTGCTTCTACCGACAGGGAACCTTCCTTGATTGATCCAGGCGACCCGGAACACTCCTCTAGGGTTTTGCTTCTTCTGATACAAAGCTTGCTCGGCCTGGAATGAACTTCCCCCACTTTCGCGGACATCTGGTTAAGCGACTTTCGCCGTTGCCTCGAACTGTGCTGGGGAACAGTCCGAGCGTGGAGAGACGTTGTTGTCTGTTGTAAGAGGCTTCGATGTATTCAGAGATGTCCTGCATCGCTTCCTGGCGCGTCGCGTACCGGCGGTGGTGGATCAGGTCCCGTTTGAGGGTGCCAAAGAAGCTCTCCGCACAGGCATTGTCCCAACAGTGGCCTCGAAGTGACATGCTCGCTGTGATGCCGTGCGTGGCAAGCAGTTGATCAAGTACGACGGCGAGATTCAGCCACCCTTCGGTCGTCCGGACGTACGTGAGGTCGCTGGCCCGCACACGATTAGGGCGATCGACCGTGAATTGACGCGCCAGCGTATTGGGCGCCACAGGCCAGACGTGTCGAGAGTCAGTCGTCGCCCGCCACTTCGTGATGGTCTTGACCCGCAGGACAGCCGCCTGCCTCACCAGCGCCACCCGATGTTTGCCGACTCGCCGCCCGCGCCGTACCAATGCCCGCCAGATGCTAGGACTGCCGTATGTCTCCCGGGCCCCCCGATAAGCAACCGCGTCTCTACGAGAAGCGCCCGATTAGCCGCCTGCCACCGACTCTCCAGCCGCCATCGCCAGGCCGAATATCCGGCGGGCGACACGCGAGAGGACGGCGCAAAAGCCGGATGGGATAGCGGCAGAGATATTCGCCTGAGTTGCGCGATACTTCATGTGGACTCCCGTGCGAAGAACGTTGCCGCACGTCGTAAAAAATCCCGCTCCTGACGCAAACGCTGGTTCTCTCGCTGAAGCCGGGCCAGTTCAGCGCGCGTCACCGACTGTGGGCCATGCGACTCGGCCGCCTGCTGGGCTACGCGCCGGCGATAGAACCTACGCTCTGCAATCTCAAGGTCACGAGCGACTTGAGCAATCGGACGTCCCGCTTCCCGGACTAATCGGACTGCTTCCTGTTTGAACTCATCCGTATACTGACGACATGGTGTCGGCATGGGGGGCCTCCGATTTCATTCTCCTTCTTTGCCGAGTGTCTGTGAAATCGGGGGAAGCGCATGGCATCCCAGTGGGAACCAGGGGCAGATTTAGGGTGACTGGAGGCGAAAGCAGGTTCCTCGCTGGTTGCGCACTTGTGTTACGCCAATGCGGGCGGCCTTACAAGCCCATACCGATGAGCACAGATGAGCAGTTTTTGTCGATTGGAGACGCCGAGTTTGTCGAAGATGTTGGTGAGGTGATGTCGGACCGTGATGCTTGAAATGCATAGGCGGTCGGCAATGTCCTTATTGGAAAGCCCTTCGCTGATCAACCTGATGATCTCGCGCTCTCGTTCGGTTAAACCTTCCGGCCATTTCGGCTGATCTGGATTCCAGGAGTTTTGGATAGGGATCTCCGGCGAGTTGTTCATATTCACATGCGTAGCCTCGCCTCCGATCGGCAACGTGATAGCGTTGGAAGGACAAGCGAGGTGCGCGATCGTCGCAATTAATACGGCCGATGGTTGGACTTTTAGGACAATGCCATCAACCCCGACCGCAATAGCTTGTCGGGTACATTCCGTATTGTCGAGTCCGCTCAATAAGATAATTTTTAAATGTGAGGCAGCCGCCTTGATCTTTCGAATGCATCCAGGGACATCGCTTTCAATCTCTGTGTCGACAATCATGATGTGAGGCTGCTCACGTATCGGGATGTCATCGATGCTCATCCCGTTGGTGACGTGATCAATGAGCCGAATCCATTGTTCCGTTTCCACAATTTTTTGCAGGCCGAGACGCAGGAGAGAGTTGTTGCTCATGAGTGCAACCGTCGTCGTGGCTTTTCCTGGTTTGACTCCACTCATCATCTGCCTCCTGGGTCAGCATCGGCTTGTCGCACAATCACAAATACATCTACATAACTCGTAACGATGATACGTATAATATGCTAGGTCAAAAAGGTGATTGGTCCTTCATGCATGGGGATGCATGATTGCATATCAGCCAGGCGCCGAGCAACCTTAAAGTCAACAGTGAAGTCTCTGTGAGGCCTTTCAGGAAGCCGATTTCCACCGATTGTCGGTATGTAAAAACTTGTCGCCAGGGATGTACAGTATTGTGCATTTATCGTGGTGTACGAGGTTCCTTGCTGGTGTATTTCCCAGTCCATTATGTGACCCGTGCTATACATCACCGCAGAATCGAAAGAGAATTAATGGCCGTATTTTTTCTCTCCAATTCAGCGGCAATTATCGGCATTTCAGCCGGCACAAAAGTATTAGCGTCGCTCGTGGTTTCGATGCGCAATAAAGGCACCATTGTCCGATGTGAGAGGGTGACGAAATCTGTAGAACATACCCATTCATGGGACCCAGAGGGCGAAGCTATGTTGAATGCCTCCAGTTCGGACTCTACTGCCACAGTGTCGACGCCGAGCGGCCTCTGTGCCGATCTTCGTTGGTACGCCATCAGCACACGTTCTCGTCATGAAAAAATGGTGCGCGACCGCCTGGCTGGTATTGGTGTTGAACCGTTTCTCCCGCTGACGAGAACATTGAACCAATGGTCGGACCGAAAAGTCTGGACGGAAAGCCCGCTGTTTTCGGGCTACTGCTTTGCCAGGTTTGCGCTCACGAACAGTCATGCCGTTCTTCAAACGCCTGGCATTGTCCGAATCGTAGGTTCTGTCATGCCCGAGCCCATTCCTGACGAGGAACTAGAAGCAATCATGAAGTTGGCACAAAGTGCGCGTTCTTTAGAGCGTCATGATTACTTGACCGAAGGGACGTGGGTGGAAGTGGTACGAGGTCCTCTAGCAGGACTTCGAGGACAGTTACTGAGAAAGGCAAGCCACGATTGTCTTGTCATCCGTGTGCATCTCATTCAGCAAGCCGCTACCGTCCACATCGATATGAGCGAAGTAATCCTAGCGCAGTGAACCCTCCACTCGTCTTTCACCTTCAAGTTTCTTGGATGAAAGACGGAGAAGATCTAGGAAACTACCATGGCAAAATCACAATTTACCCAGGAACAAATAGAGGCGGTCGTTCTGGAGATAAATGCGGAGCGTGCGCCGAAGGATATCGCGAGGAAGTATGGGGTCTCGCGGTCCACTTTGTATCGGTGGCGGGCAAAACTTGCGGATAAAAGAAAGCCTTTGGGGGATCACCTTCGTTCCTTGGAGATTGAAAACGGCCAACTCAGAAGCAAAATTGCCGAACTGGTGTTGGATTATACGTCACTTCGAGCAGCCTTGGTGAACGACGTCAACAGAACGTGTTAGTCTGGAGTAAAGAAAGACCGTCGTTCTGACTCGCGTGTCAGCCGCGGAGAGGGGAGCGGCCAATCACGGCTCCAGGTTTGTTGGGTTGTATACGTGTCTGCTCAAGAATATCCTCATGGAAATTCTGGGATGCCTTCCAGGGGCGCACCGTACACGGGTGCGATTGAGGCTACAGGTCTTGCTTCAGGATGCACTGCTTGACCGCTCTTCTACATCCTGCAATCATGAAATTGCTCAAGTTTCGGAGGGCTTACAATGCGTTTGTTAGGTGTCCTATTGGCGGGAGTGTTGGCGGGTTTTGGGATAGATTGTGCATTTGCGCTGTTCCATGGAAGTTCGCCGCTACTGACTGAAGCCCATGCCGCAGATGCCTCGTCATCAACTGGGAAGGACAATGTAACGACATCCTCGACGGTTCAGTCCCTCTCACCAACTCAAGTCATCGAAAAGCTTTCGAACATTGTCTCCGATGAATACACCATCGGAGCGGAGGATGTGCTGGAAATTACGGTGTGGAGAAACCAGGACCTATCGAAAACGGTTCAGGTTCGCCCGGACGGCCGGTTCTCCATGCCGGTTATACGCGACGTTGTCGCCGTGGGCAAAACACCCTCTCAACTTGCTGATGAGATCACTCGAAAGCTCAGAGAATATGTCCAGAATCCGGTCGTAGCGATCAGCGTGAAAGAAGTGAATAGCTATAGCATTTTCGTGCTCGGGGAAGTCGTCAAGCCCGGCAAGTACCCACTCAAGAGCAGGACTACATTGCTGCAGGGAATTACCATCGCCGGAGGTTTTACGCCGGTCGCGGCCAGGAATCAGGTGGTGGTGTTCCGATTTGGGGAGAACGGGTCGGGTATGCAGACCTTGACGTCCAGCTATGACGATATCGTGCTTCGCGGAGGCATTGCTCAAAACCTGGAGCTGAGAGCCGGCGATACGCTGGTTGTGCCAAGCGAAGCCATGGTCGTTTTTCCGGGTCATCCTCAGTAACAGGCGAGTGCCACAACCGGAAAGGACGCGCTAGTCGTGATGCCGAGAGCAGCTCATCCTATTCTTCTGTTATGGCTAGGCCTTTTCCTCACCCAAGTTCTATCAGGGTGTGCGTCAGGAGTGCTCGTCGAGCGCGAGTATCCCACTCCGTCTGGATTCCTACTCGGGCCAGAGGATGTGTTGGATATCACCGTGTGGAAAAATCAGGATCTTTCCCGGTCTGTGGCGATACGACCGGATGGCCTGATCTCCTTGCCTATCATCGGAGATGTCCAAGCCGCAGGCTTAACCGCAGACGCGTTAGCTCAACGGATCGCTGAACGTTTAAAGCAATTTGTCGCCAGTAATCCCGCCGTCTCTGTCAGCGTCAAGGATCTGAATAGCTACTCCATCTTTGTCCTGGGAGAAGTAGCGAAACCGGGCAAGTACCAGCTGAAATCGTACATTACCATCTTGCACGCGATCTCCATGGCCGGAGGCTTCACGGAGTACGCCAAGAGAAACAAACTGCAGGTTGTCCGTACAACGCCAAACGGAGACCACAAGCTTCATGAAATTCATATTCCCGTCCGATATGACGATGTGGTGGCGGGGAAGGGCGAACCGGGCAACCTGGTGCTGCTATCGGGTGATACCGTGGTGGTTCCGTAGATGCTGCAAATTGACGTATCCATACAGCGTCTGGCTAATCACTCTGTTGGTAGTGGGAGTTACTGGTGATCCCAGTCGACTCAGCCCTTCGGTTGCCTTTGCGGAAACAAGAGTCATCCCTTCGGTCAGCCTCTCGGAGCGATACGATTCCAACGTATTTTTTGCTCCGGCCGGGTCTGTTCCAGGACTCAAACCGTGGGATTTTGTCACGACTGTAACTCCCACAGTGCAAGTCCTTGACAAAACACGAGATGTCGAGACTACTCTCAATGTCGGCGGCAGCGGCAATGTCTTCGTCAATAACTCGAAACTGAATTTTTTCTCCGCCCAAATCAGCGGCTCAGTCAAGCTGGACGGGTTGGTCGGACAACTCATTCCTGGCCTGAAGCTTAGGATTTCAGATTCGTTTGCGTTTACGCCTGAACAGCCGAGTTTTGTTCAGGCTGGAACGACCTTGCCCACCGAGAATGTATTTGCAAGAGGCATTCAGACGGTACGTGCAAATACGTATACAAACACCACATCCCTTGTCGCGTCGTATCCCATCTCGCAGTCATTGAGCGTTCGCGGCGACTACGTGTATTCTATTTTTCGGGTAGGAAATATTGTCTTTGAACAAGCTACGGATGTTCCGGTGGTATTTTTCGACACCGACTTTCAACGATGGTCCATCGGGCCAAGCTATCGGCTGACGGGCGGAGACCAAGTGAGCCTCAATTTCCAGACCACGACTGCGGATTTCAGGAACAAAAGCAGTGGCTTGGGACAATCCTTCAATCAAAGCATCACGGCCCGAGGTCTCGAGGCGGAATATTCGACGGGAACTAAACACTGGACGGCAGTCGTCAGTGCCGGTGCGACATTTCTTGAAGATGGAAGCGGAGGGTTATTTTTCTTTTCGGGAAAGCTGGCTGTTTCCAGAGAGCTCGATCCATCTACACGGGTGTCATTGGACGTGTCCCGGCAACTCGCCCCGGCATATTTCGCTACGGGTGGAGCGTTGATCAGTACGGTGGTTGGGGCGAGCCTCAGCCGAAATCTCGGCGATTCCTTTTCCGTGACCGGCAGCGCAAATTATGCCCTCAACCAGGCTACGCCCGTCGAGGTTGCCCGATTCGAGTCTTACTCAGGCACGGTCCTCATTAACTACACAGGATGGCGCGACATCACACCCTCCGTCTCCTACCAATACACTCATTTCGAAGTAAGCCAATCGGGTTTCGGATTCCTGGTTAATCGAAGCGTGGCACTGCTGTCGCTCACGACAAGGTGGAAGTAATGCATTCTCCTGAATAACAACGATGCATCATTCTCCCGAACTCCAACAGATTGTCTTGGTAGCCGTTCCGCGCCCGATGGGCTGCTAATCGTCGTGTCCGTACCACCATCCGACCACCGAATCTGTTTAGAAAGAAGCGTAGAGATGAGCTCATCGACTGAAACTCTCACAGCGGTGCCAAGAATTCGCCTGAAGGCCTCGAATGGGTGGCGCGCACTGAATTTGCGAGAATTCTGGCAGTACCGCGAACTGCTCTACTTTCTCAGCTGGCGCGATATCAAGGTCCGATACAAGCAAACGGCGCTAGGAGCCTTGTGGGCCATTCTGCAACCTTTCCTGACAATGCTTGTATTCAGTTTGTTTTTTGGGAATCTTGCCAAGATGCCGTCAGACGGCATTCCCTATCCCATCTTTGCTTTTGCAGCCTTGGTCCCCTGGACGTTTTTTTCCAACGGACTCACGCAGTCGGGAAACAGCCTCATACAGAGCGCCGGCATGCTCAAGAAAGTCTATTTTCCTCGCTTGATTGTTCCGATCTCCAGCATCCTGTCAGGCGCCGTTGATTTCCTGTTCGCCTTCCTCGTCCTCATCGGTCTGATGTTCTGGTACGGGATCGTTCCGACGATCAATATTATATGGTTGCCCGTATTTCTCTTCCTGGCGTTCGGAACGGCATTGGGGGTGGGGTTATGGTTATCGGCGATGAATGTACAGTTTAGAGATGTTCGTTACACGATTCCTTTCCTGACTCAATTCTGGCTGTTCGCCACCCCCATCGCTTATCCCAGCAGTTTGCTCTCGGAACCCTGGAGAACGATCTATGGCATCAATCCAATGGTAGGGGTCGTCGAAGGTTTCCGGTGGGCGCTTCTTGGAACCGCAACTGCTCCAGGCCCGCTCATCTTTGTGTCTGCATTGACCATGCTCACGATTCTTATAACGGGCATGTTCTATTTCCGGCGAATGGAAAGCACCTTTGCCGATGTGGTCTAGAAGGGTTTCATGAGCAAATTAGCAATCTCCGTCGAATCACTCGGTAAACAGTTCAGAGTCGGAGCAGCCACCGGGTCTTACAGCACCCTTCGTGAAAAGCTAGTGGACCTCGTGGGGGCGCCATTTTATCGGCTGGCCAACCTGATGCGTCGAAATCGGCAAGATGCTGGGACTGGCGACGATATCCTCTGGGCGTTGAAAGACGTGTCGTTTCAAATTAATTGCGGTGAAGTGGTCGGGATCATCGGTCGAAACGGCGCCGGGAAGAGTACGTTGTTGAAGATCCTCTCCCAGATCACGGAGCCGTCCGAAGGCCACGCAGACATGTTCGGGCGAGTCGGGTCTCTACTGGAAGTCGGAACAGGTTTTCACCCGGAGCTCACGGGACGAGAGAATGTCTATTTGAACGGCGCCATCTTGGGGATGTCTCGTGCGGAGATTGAGCGGAAGTTCGACGAGATTGTCGCGTTTGCTGAAGTGAAGCGATTCATCGACACCCCTGTCAAACATTATTCAAGCGGCATGTGCGTCCGTCTAGCCTTCGCCGTCGCCGCCCATCTTGAGCCGGAAATCCTGATCATTGACGAGGTGCTTGCGGTCGGGGATGCGAGCTTTCAGAAGAAGTGTCTTGGGAAGATGGAGGGAGTGGCAAAGGAAGGACGGACGGTCTTGTTCGTCAGTCACAACATGCTGGCGGTCCAGAATCTGTGCTCGCGAGTAATCTGGCTGCACGACGGAAAGATCGTACGGGATGGAAAGCCGGCCGATGTTGTTTCAAGCTACCTGAGGATGTCCGCGTCGATGTTGACGGAACAGGTGTGGAACGACGTGACTCAGGCCCCTGGAAATCACAAAGTCCGCCTTCGGAAGATCAGCGTGCGGGGGGCTGATCGCGACAGGCCCGATCAGCTCAGCATCGATCAGCCGTGCGAAATCGAAGTCGAATATTGGAACCAGCGCCCGCAGGCCGTGCTCCATGCCACGCTACATGTATACACCGAACAGGGAATTCTCGCATTTACCACCGGGTCGGCGGAACAAGCCGCCATGGAAGACGGCGCAATGCCTGCGGGACTCTTTCGCAGCGTGTGCCATTTGCCGGCCAACTTGCTGAATACCGGCGTGCACAGAATCGTGCTACTGATTGTCGAAAACCGAAGCAGGGTCACGTATCGCCTTGAAGACGCCCTCTCCTTTGAGATGGTCGAGCTCAGTAAGCGCCACTTCGGATGGCAAGGTCGAGAGCCGGGCGCCGTTCGTCCGGTGCTTAGATGGACGACCATCCAGGTCCAAGCGGACGAACCCGTCAATATGACACCCTTGCCCCATTGAGGGAGACGCGGCAGGAGCGAAATTTCGCACCGATGCCAGAGATCCATGGGTATTGCGTCCCATGGACAGGGATGCGACGATCGTGCAGTTCGTATGTCAGTCGCTCGCCTCAATCCATCTCAACTCTTTCGGTCAGAAACATCGGCTGTGCCGCTGTCGTACAACATGGATCACGTGATTCCTGAGTTCCCAGGCCAGGTGCATGCCAGAACTGGGCTTGCCCACACTGGGTATGCGCATGCGGACTACGCTGCATCCTTGGCGGGATTTGGAACCCCTCGCCATCTTCGGCGCTGTGATGGGTGGATTCTCGAGCGTCAGATTCCGGGCACGCCGTATCGAGATGCGATCGGCCCCTATCCATTGTTCAGCTGCCTGGATTGGTCTCAACTTGCCCAGGACCTGGACGAAGTCGGAACGGATCTGGTCAGCCTCATGGTCGTTCCTGCCCCGTTTGACGGGTATTCTCGTCCGCTTCTTGAGCGCTGTTTTACGCAGGTGATTCCGTTTAAATCGCACTATGTGACCGATCTTACGCAGCCGCTGGAGAAGATCGTCAAGAAATCTCACAAGGATACGGTGGCGCGCGCGGCGAAAAGGGTAGCAGTGTCACACTGTGTGGACCCGGTCGCACATCTCACAAAGTGGGTCGAACTGTTCGACGTGCTCGTCAAGAGACATCACATCACGGGCATTCGCGCCTTTTCGCCGGAGGCCTTTGCCAAGCAATTAGCCATTCCCGGCATGGTGATGTTTGAGGCCCAGGCGAACGGAGGAACCGTCGGACTCGATCTGTGGTATACCCAGGCAGATGTCGCCTATGGACATTTGGTGGCGTTTAGTCAGCTTGGGTATGAATTACGCGCGTCGTACGCCACGAAGTGGTTTATGCTCAATCACTTTGCCGGGAAGGTGAGATGGGTCGATCTGGGAGGGGGCGCCGGTGTGAGTTCGAACGCGACCGACGGCCTTTCCGTCTATAAAGAGGGGTGGAGCACCGGAACCGTCCCCGCTTATCTCTGCTGCCGAATTTTTAATCATTCTCTGTACGATTCATTGTCCGCGGCCCGCGGTACAACCGGCAGCAGCTATTTTCCTGCCTATCGAGCAGGCATCCCGTTCTAATCATTTTATCCTCAGGAAGGGTGACGTCAGGACGGCATAGCCGCTTCACTGCCCCTCCGAATCCTATAGACTCTGACCGCTGTAACGTTTCACGCACGATGGACCGTCGCAGCATTACTCCCAACATCCTGCCTGCCGGAACGGTTCAGTGAAAAGAGCCGTCGGATACGGCGTGAAGGGCGGGGGGCCTGATATACAACCGTAAGGAGGCCGGAAGGAGGAGCCATCATGTCGTCCCAAGTGTCTCTTGATGTAGCCAGGTCCCTGCCGACCGCTGAGGAGTGTATCGCCTCAATCGAGCGCGATGGCTACTGTTACGTGCCGCAGATGTTCTCGCCCGAACAGGTGTCCACGGCGCTGGAGCGGATTAAGTACTGGTTCGACAACACGCTGTCGTCCCAATCCGAGCGGATGCCGTATCTCAACAAAGACCAATCGATGGTGTACAACCTCCAAAGCAAGGATCTCTTTCTTCTTCGGATGGTGCTCGGCTGCGAGCTCATCGAGAAGGTTCTGATGCAGTTTCTGAATGACCGGTGGTTTACCTCAATCCCGTCAGATGCACCCAATTATATTCTACGATCGTTTCTTGCCCGAAGCAGCAATCACCAAATGCCTTTGCACATCGACTCGTTCATCCCCTATGCGGGTCCCCATGTTTTCATCATGCAGTGTTCGATTCCTTTGGAGGATCAGACGGAAGACAATGGTTGTACCGTGCTGATTCCGGGCTCTCACCTTTCGGGAAAATACTGTTCGCAAGATGCTTTCCCTTCCGCCGTGTCCATCAAGGCTCGGGCGGGAGATCTCGTCTTTTGGGACAGTCGAATCTGGCATGGAGCCCGTCAAAACACCAGCGGGGGGACGCGCTGGGCCATGATCGCTACATTTTGCCGCTGGTGGATTAAGCAAGCTTTCGACATCCCGGGCAATCTTCCCCAAGAGCTCTATGATCAGTTGACCGAACGCGAAAAAAGCGTGCTCGGGTACTGTTCGGTTCCTTATGACAACGAAAAGCATGGCATCGATATGAAGCGGAGCTATTCGTTGCTGCCCCAACAGGTGGTGGATTACCGCAGGTAAGCACATCAGGACAAAGAGGAAACGTACCATGCCAAAAGATCTCACAGTCACTTACGTCTCGCATGCTTGTCTCCGAATCGACGGCGAGTTTGGCTCGCTGTTGTGCGATCCCTGGTTTTTGAATGAGCCTGTGTACGACTACGCCCTCTGGAAGTTTCCTCCGGCGGTGATTCCGCCTGAGGTTCTGCTGAAGGACCTTGATTATCTCTACATCACACATTCGCACGAAGATCACTTTCATATTCCGTCGATTAATCGTATCCCCCGTGACATCCAAGTGCTGCTCCCGGAATACGCCAACCGACCTTGCTTGCGCGCCCAACTGGTGGAACGCACCATGCGGGAGATGGGTTTTCATCGGATCAGAAAAATTCAGCCGTGGGAAACGATTCACCTCGGGGGAATCACACCGTTTACCGTCGTGCCATCGGCGAAATCGCGCGCTCACGATTGGGAGAATTCCGGCTTCGTGATCGATCATCCCGGAACGCGTCTTATCAACATGAACGACAACTGTGATGACGAAGAACTCTGTTCGGAGATCCACTCGCGCTGGCCGACCTTTGAGATCGGCTTTGTCCAAACCTCCAGTGCCACAGTGTTTCCAGCCTGCTATCGCATGCCGCCTGAAGCCAAGGAGGAAGCCGCCCGGAACAAGTGTGAGACGTTTACACTGCACAAACGTTTAATCGAAATGCTTCACCTGCAACGCATCGTTCCTTTCGCCGGAGACTTCGGCTGGTATGACGATCGGTATTTCAGCCACAATTGGCAGGGCCGGTCCACGCCGAAGATTCTGGAGAATTGGATCCGCGAAAATTATCCCGATCGGGATGTCGCCACGCTCTATCCATCCGACACCTGGTCCATTTCCACTGGTATTGTTCGTAATCATCCCGATGTTGATTGGGGGCAATATCTGGACTTCGTCAGAACCTGCAAACAGAAACTTCAGAAGAAGGTGGATCACTACAATGCATGGATCGATGCATCGGATCGGAGTAACCTCCTTCAACGCTCGCGTCTGCACACGGAGACCATCAACAAGCACATTACGCAAGACGGCATCGTCTTCAGTGGTCGTTTCCGCGTGATCGTGGAGGGAGACAACTCGAACTTTTCCTTTGTGTTGAAAGCCAATCCTCAGGATGGATTTTCCATCGATTGGGAAGACACGGAACCTGTCGACCAGTCGATTTATGTGCCCGAGCGCCTCTGGGCGGCCATTTTGGAAGGTAAGATCATGTGGGGCATGTACCAATGGACGACGGAGATCAAGGAGCATGTGCCGTACAGACTGGATCTTGGCCGCTTCTGGTATTGGTTGGAATACAACCTCGATTTGGGTAACAAAAACTCCCAGGCCATCATGGAGCCAAAATTGTTCCCGCACTTGAGCGGTCCGACGATTCGGCCGGAGTGGGGAACGATTGAATTCGAAGACGATTGGGAGTTCCCGTGGCTCAATCGAGAAGTGGCCTCGGGGCAGGAGTCGGCTCACCAAAGTGCCTAGGTCCCGTTAGAGCTCGCAGACGAAGAGCGACTGCTCCGGCCTTGTGCCGGCGGTTTACAGAAGGAGAGTGGCGCCGCTTCAGGCGGCGCCACTCCCGGCCAACCGGTGCTCCATCCGTCACCCAAGCCGCCCACAGACGCCTCTTCATGTTGTGTGGAGTCGTAGCATGCATAGACAAGATACACGATTCATTTTCGTCGTTTCGACTTCAGGGTCGGTGATGAAGCGAGTCCTGGCAAGCAATTTTCTCCGCGCCGTGGTTCATTCCGTGGTCGTGGATCAACCATGTCAAGCTGTGGCGGAAGCGCAGGCTTGGGGGATCCCCGTGACATTGTTCGAGGAAGGTTCACCGGAGGCGTTCTGTTCCAGGTTGAGCCAGTATATGGAAGAGCACCACATCCACTATGTCATTTCTTTTTACACGCAGTTCTATAGCAAAGCCTTCCGCGATGCCTATCGGGACCGCATTATCAATTTTCATCCGTCGCTGTTGCCGGCGTTTAAGGGAATGGACGGATTTGGCGACGGGGTGGCCTATCATACGAAGATCATCGGGACAACGGTGGAGTTCATCAAGGACGTGATGGACGAAGGCAAGATCATTATGCAAACCGCATGCACCGTAGATCCAAGATTGAGTCGCGCAGTGTTGCGCCACCGTATTTTCGTTCAACAATGCAAGACGCTTCTCCAGGTTGTGAAGTGGCTGATCGACGATCGTGTGCGGGTGGATGGCGATCAAGTGACGATCGTCGATGCCGGGTATCATGACCTCGAGTTTGTGCCGGCATTGGAGTGTCGAGAGGCACTCGATCTCCAGGTAGCACTCCCTTCTGTAACGGCAGGGACCGCCACTATGGTGACACGGTGGTGACCTGATATGCCTAAGCCGATCACCCCAGGCATTCGCTCCGTCCTGATGGACGGGGTTGTCATGGCACATTCATGCGTGTTGTGCGGGGCCGAGGAATGGGTCGAGCTGGTCGAGCCGCATCCCCGTCAGTCCGTTCGGGTCGACGGAGTGATTTCGCCGTCGCCGCTTGGGAGGCGCCAGTGCAAAGGCTGCGGGGTCGGCTTTCGAATATCCAAAGAAGACCTGGAGGTGATGTACCGACAGGACTACGCCTTATACAGCAACCGCCCAGGCGCCGACGCGTTCAATCGTCAGCGGTATCCCGCGGTGGTCGATCTCATCGCCAGCTCGATACGGCCTCTCCGGCCCCGTCGAATTCTTGAAGTCGGATGTGGAGACGGGAACACGTTGAGCGCCATACGGGAACTGTGGCCCGACGCCGAAACGGTGGGTTTGGAACCATCCCGCGATGCCGCAGAAGCGGCACGAGCAAGAGGCCACCGAGTAATCGAGGGGATGGCGGAGTCGTCGTTGGATGACGCGGCGGAGCAAGCTTTCGATCTCGTGTTCAGCGTTCAGGTTATCGAGCACACAGCTGATCCGGTCGCGTTTTTAGCGTCGCAAAGATCCTGTCTGGCACCCGGAGGAGTCGTAGTGACGATTTGCCCCAATGGGGTGGTGCCTCATGCAGAACTTATCCATTCGGATCATCTGTTCTCGTTCGCTCCGTCTCATCTCGCGGCCGTGACGGCCCAGGCTGGGCTGATCCGTCGTGGTGGGTGCGAATTCTTTCTTGATGAAGCCTGCGAATTCAATCAACTCGTGGTGGCAAGCAAGGCCGCGGATTCCGAATCACCCGAAGTCGGCAGGATGCCGGTAATCAGCCAGGATGAGGTGGCCCGGCTGGAACGGGCACGGAATGCGTATCTGCGTCGCTGGTCCTGCCTTGAAGGCGAACTCAGCAAACGAGTCGGACAGTGCGGCACCCTCATCTGTTTTGGCACCGGTGGTTGGTCTGCCAATTTAGCCGGGTACGCGCCGGCCATATGGGAGCGCATACAAGCCTGTACGGTTGACCATCCCCCGACAACCACCTACATGAATAAACCCGTAATCGAATACTCGAGCCTGCATAAGCAGGAGGCGGACATAGTCATTGTGGCGGTCAATCCTTGTCGACAGGATCTGGTCTCCCAACGACTGCGCCGAGACGGGTATCGCACCGTTCAGTGGAACGATCTGATCGAGAGATAGGACTCGCGCTCACGGGTGCGGTGTCGTGACGAAAGGGGAGAATTCATGCAGGCTATAGCGTCCGCTGCTACTGCTCTTCGAACTACCTTCAATGATCAAGGTTATGTTCTCGTAAGGAATCTCATTCCCGAAGTCATCGGGAACCGAGTTTTGGAGGATCTTAGGCTCGCGACCACCCAGCTCTTGCAGTGCCGTGATCTCCTCACTCCGGAACTCCATCGTGGAGAACTCTTGGAATTGCTCAAGGCGGTGTTCAGTCTGGATCTGAACCTGTATCTGAGCATTCTGCGCTTGGGCAGCAAGTTGCAGTCGGTCTATGCGTTGGCCCTGCATGAGCGAATCATTCACCTGCTCAATGAATTAGGCTGCAAGGCGAGTGTCTTGCCCTGTGGAGTTGCTATCCATCTTGTGGCCGACGAGTTGAAGATTCCAGGCGGGTACTTCGGGTGGGGCGCGCACCAAGACTGGTCGTCGGCTCAAGGCAGTTTGGACCAGCTGGTCTTATGGACGCCGCTCATGGATGTGGACAAAGACTTCTATCCCGTCGAAATCGTACCCGGGAGCCACAAATTGGGTGTGTTACCTGGAGATCGGCAGAATGCCAATAACAGGGGCGCATTGATTACCATTCAACCCGGCTTTGTGGACGAGAAGGAGTTTGTGTCCGTCGAAATGAATCGTGGTGATGTCTTGATGTTCTCGGGACTCCTCGTGCATCGGACCGGCACCGGGACTCGCAAAGGACTCCGTATCGCCTGCGGGGCGCGTTTCGACAATCTTGAAGAGCACACGTTTGTCAATCGAGGCTATCCCTGTGCCTTTCGCCTCCATGCGGAAACGCAGATACTGCATCCCGGGTTCCCCACCGCCGATGAGGTGCATCGGCTCTTTCAGTAACCGGGTTTACACGAAAGTCCATACACGCGGCTGAGTTGAAGGAGGTGGGCATGAAGGCATGGGAAAACCTGGCAATTTTCGGAGGGAAACCGACGTTCGAGAAACCGCTCCATGTGGGGTACCCCAACATCGGAAATCGCGCGGCCTTGTTCGAACGCATCAACGACATCTTGGATCGACGATGGCTGACCAACATGGGGCCCTACAGCCAGGAATTCGAGCAACGCATTTCGGATATGCTCGGCGTCAAACATTGTATCGCTATGTGCAACGGCACGGTCGCGCTGGAAATTGCCATTCGCGCGCTCGGCCTTACCGGGGAAGTCATCGTTCCTTCCATGACCTTCATTGCAACGGTGCACGCGCTCCAATGGCAGGAGGTTACGCCGATTTTTTGCGATATCGCGCCGGGTGAGTTCCACCTGGATCCGGAGAAGGTCGAGGCCATGATCACGCCGCGTACCACGGGAATTATTGGCGTGCATCTCTGGGGGCGCCCGTGCCACGTCGAGGCGCTCACCCGAATTGCCCAGAATCGCGGATTGAAACTCTTGTTCGACGCAGCCCACGCGTTCGGCTGTTCACATAACGGACACATGATCGGCAACTTTGGCAATGCGGAGGTGTTCAGTTTCCACGCTACGAAATGCATCAACACCTTCGAAGGGGGGGCGATCGTCACCAACGACGATGAGCTGGCGGAGAAAATTCGTCTGATGACGAATTTCGGTTTCGGGGGCACCGACAAGGTTATCTATATTGGCACGAACGGGAAGATGAATGAAGTGTCCGCCGCGATGGGAATTACCTCTCTGGAGGATTTTGAGACGTTCATTGAGTTGAACCGATCGAACTATCAAACCTATGTCAGGGAGCTGACGGGGATTCGCGGGCTCAGGCCGGTCATGTACGATGAGCAGGAACGCAACAATTATCATTACGTTGTCTTGGAGCTCGACGAGGCTGTAACCGGTGTGAGCCGTGATCAGTTGGTGGACATTCTCCGTACAGAGAATGTGCTCGCCCGACGATATTTCTATCCGGGCTGTCACAATATGGAGCCCTACCGGTCTTATTTTCCATTGAGTCAACTGTGGTTGCCGGAGACGGAGCGTATGGCCAAACGGGTGCTGGTGCTGCCCACCGGCGCAGCCGTGACTACCGAGAGCATCAAGCTCATCGGGCAGATTATCCGAATGGTTGTTTCCAGCGGCCGGGAGATTCGCGATCGGCTGAAGCAACCGGTTCCTGCGCTGCAGCCTCGGGTTGTCCAGGACCAGAACCACGAATTGTCTGCAGAATTGGAAATCGTACCACGGTGAAAGGACAGCCGGAAGCAATGCGCCGAGCGTGCTACGGAATGTGCGGTGGTGCCACATCGCGGAGCGGATATTTACGAGTGATAGTTTCCGGATAGCCGCTTTTTTGCTCAAGAAGGCCCATCAGCTGCTCACACAAGTCCAAGCGGGGATATGTGGTCCCATCGTTAGTCGGAGGCCGTTCCTGCGAGTTGCTCTGTCAGTCGGGCTCAGATTGCAACATGCACTCAGGATAGAGCGACCGCGCCATGCTGTTTAATTCACATGAGTTTCTATTCCTGTTCTTGCCGGCGACGGCGGCGATGTTCTTTCTGCTGGGCGGATTTGGTCGCCGTCAATTTTCAATAGTTTGGCTCGTCGCCGCGTCGGTGTTTTTTTATGGATACTGGAATGTTTCCTACGTTCCGTTACTGCTTTTCTCCGTGGTGTTCAATTACTTCCTGGGGGAAGCGTTAGACGCTGACAAAAAAAAATGGATGTTGGTAGGCGGCATACTGGTCAATCTTGGGTTGCTGGCATACTTTAAATATGCAACGTTCATTGTTGAGAATCTGCGGTTTCTGCCGATAAGCGATCTACACGTTGTCCTGCCCATAGGGATTTCATTTCTCACGTTTGAACAGATCGCCTACCTCATAGACACCTATCGAGGCCAAACACCCCCAAGGGATTTTGTTCGGTACTGTTGGTTCATTACGTTGTTCCCGCGGCTTATTGCGGGCCCTATCGTCCGAGCTCGAGAAATATTGCCGCAGTATGGAAAACGGTCATTTGGCTCTTTCAACACGACGTGGTTTGCTACTGGGGTGACGGTATTTGTTATCGGGTTATTCAAGAAAGTTATCTGCGCCGATCACGTCGGTTCGTATGCGACACACGTATTTCAGACTGCCGAAGGAGGAACGGCGATAACGTTTTTTGAAGCCTGGGGGGGAGCACTGGCGTTTACATGTCAGATCTATTTTGATTTTTCTGGTTATTCCGATATGGCGATCGGCATTGCGCGCATGTTCGGCATTGTGTTGCCGCTCAATTTCGATTCCCCATACAAAGCCTGCAACATCATTGAGTTTTGGCGGCGTTGGCACATGACATTGTCGCGCTTTCTTCGCGACTATCTCTATATATCCCTCGGGGGTGACCGCAAAGGAAAAGTTCGACGATACCTGAATTTAATGATCACGATGCTTGTGGCCGGTTTGTGGCACGGCGCAGGGTGGACGTTTGTTGCATGGGGGGCGTTACACGGGCTCTATTTGTGTATCAATCATGCCTGGCGGTCAGCGCGAGCGAGGTTCGGACATGATCTGACCCGGACCACCTGGTGGGGACGTGGAAGCGGGAGATTTGCGACCCTTGGCGCTGTTGTCGTGGCCTGGATTTTTTTTAGAGCCTCAAGTTTTTCCGGTGCACTAAATATGCTGACTGGTATGGCGGGCATGAATGGGTTAGGCGGTACCTCCACGAGTCTCATGGGGTATTTCATTGCGCCGATTCTGTTACTGGTATGTCTGGTTGCGCCTAATACCCAAGAATTAGTGGGCCAAGTTGAAGATGAATCACTCGATCAGCCGAACCATGTGAAGTCAGAAGATAAACCCTGGCTCTTGTGGCAGCCCAATCTGAGCTGGTCGATAGTGATCGGGCTGATGTTTTACCTGGCGGTTGTGTCGCTGACGGAAGAGACCGAGTTTATCTATTTTAGATTTTAAAGCGCCGTGATGGAAGTGAGTCAGTTGAGTAATACGAGCGAGAGCCAAGATCACGGTTTGTATCTGGTTGGTCTGTTGCAGTGCGTGGTCTTTGTCTATTTGATCACGATGCTTTTTGTCCATACTCAGAAGATGGTGATTTTAGAACGTGATTATCCAATGTGGCTCAACGCAAAACGGGTTGCAAGTTCTGCTTCACCAAGTCGGCAGGATCTTGTCGTCATCGGAGACTCGAGAGCCAAGGCTGGGTACATTCCTAATCTGGCAGACAAAAAAACGCTGAATCTGGCACTGACCGGCCAATCACCTATCGAGGGGTATTACCTTCTCGTGAATTATCTCAAGGGGCACCCGGCGCCGAAGAACCTACTGTTGAGCTATGCGCCCTATCATCTCACCATGGTCGATGTCTTTTGGGAAATGTCGGTCAAGTATGACTTTCTTGATTACAATGATTATCGAGAGGTTTGGGAGACTTCCCGTCGCCTGGAAGATAAGACTCTCGGCGAGAAAAGTTTGAGATGGCAATACTTCTTCCTGCCCAGCAAATACTGGGGAAGCGTGAGACATGCGGTGAAGGAGCGAAGGTGGAAAACCAACGATGAGACGTATCAGACTGTGGTCAGTAGTAATGGGCATTTTTACTATGGGAAAAAGTCTGGCTCAATCGACCTGAATGAAGAGGCAGAGCTGAAAAAATTTGCGACATCTCGCTTGTTGGACGCTTATCTCAATATGTTGATCGATCTTGCGCAATCAAGAGATATCCAGGTGTTTTGGTATACGATGCCGTTTAATCATGAATCATGTAAGAACTTGCCGGAATCCTTCAACCGGGACTACGAAGCATACCTCTCCGCTCTGGAGTCAAGAAAGGGCATAAAGGTTATTCAGAAGATCTCATGCCTGCCCAACACGCTGTTTGGTGATAAGAGTCACCTATATTTGGGCGCAGGTGCTAATACATTGGCAATTCTGAAAGCCGTGTTCGACGTTTCTGCCACAAGCCCCCTGTCGTAAGCCCATCTGAAGCAGAGACGGTACCAAGGATGACCCGGGTGCAAGAGCCACGAAAGTCAGGATGTTCCCAGGTGTCAGCCCGAGTTCATTGAAGCACCCGGTGATGTGAGGCTATGAGAGCTGGATTTTCCGAGCGGGATATCACCCCTCCACGCGGTTTGGAAATGCCGGGGGGATCGCGGAGGGCATTTCACGAGGGCGCGGTTCATGATCCGTGCAAGGTGCGTGCGATGGTATTCGATGATGGCACCGAGCAGGTTGCCCTGGTCAGCGTCGATGCGGTCATCGTGCCTCAGACGCTAGTGCAATCGGTCCGGGAGCAAATAAAGACTCGTTGCGGTATTCGCCCCTCCTCGGTGATGATCGCTGCCACCCATTCCCATAGCGCGGGTCCGCTGGGATTCTATGAACGTGGCCGATTCGATCATGCACCAGAATGGATTCAGCGGCTAGCCTATGAGCAATCGTCCTGCGCCGACACCGGCTACATCAGGCATGTGAGAGAGCAAATCGTATCGGCAGTGTCCGAGGCATGGGCCAGTCGCATGGAAGTCGAGTGTGGGGTGGCGAAGGGGTGCGAAACCAAGGCGGCCTTCAATCGCAGATTCCGTATGCGAAACGGACTCACCTACACGTTCCCAGGGCAGGGAAACCCCGATATCATTTCGCAAGCGGGTCCGATCGACCCGGATGTGGGCGTTTTAGGAGCATGGGACCAGGAGGGGCGTCTCCGGGGCTGTATCGTCAATTATGCCTGCCATCTGACGAGCAAACCCGGCGGTACTTCTGCGGATTGGGTTTATTATCTTGAACAGGTCATCCGTGCGGGCCTTGGCTCCGATGTCGTGGTTCTGTTCCTCAACGGCGCCTGTGGCGACATTACTCCTGTTGATACGTTGGGGCGATACGAGAACCAGATCGGCGAGAAGTGGGCTCGGCGTATCGGCGCGCGCGTAGGAGCTGAAGCGATCAAAGCTCTCCTGGATGCCGTCCCGGGCGCAATGGCGCCGGTGTGCGCTCGGGTGAGGCAGCTGAACATTCCTCGGCGGCGACCGAGTTCGGAAAGAGTTGAACAGGCCAGCCTGCTGCTGATGGACGACAGTTCCCGGGAGGAGACGTCTGAAAGGTTCTTTGCGAGAGAAATAGTGTTGCTAGATGCGCTCTTACAGCGCGAATCTGAAGCCGACGTGGAAGTTCAAGTCATGCAGATCGGTCCGGCTGTGCTGCTTGCCTGTCCAGGAGAGCTCTTCTGTGAATTGGGGCTGAAGCTGAAAACTTCCAATCAGTTTGCATTTGTGTTTCCCGTCTCACTCGCCAACGGCTTTTGCGGGTATCTGCCCACAATTGAGGCGATGAGCGCCACCGGCGGTGGTTATGAAACACGATTGACGAGTCATTCCAACCTTGAAATTGGGGCGGGTGACATCATCGTCGAGGCCCTCGCGGAACTGGCTGCTGATTTGACTCCGGGTTCTATGCCGGAGCCTCCCTGTCCGCCTGGTTTCACAAGAGCTTGGAGCTTCGGCAACGTGCCGGCCGAATGCTGACACCTTTCTACCAGGCTGGTTCAAGTCGTGAGATCCATCGCGCGCGCCAATGACCAAGGATAGGCTTCCGGCGATCCATTGAGGTGTGAGGTGCGAATCAGTGTGGTGAGCGGCATCGTACTGGGTCTGGTGCTCGGAGCGGCCTGCATCGGCTTGTATGTGTGGCGGCACCAAGGCACGTCGGATTTTGTGACCGACCTCGTCATGGTGCCGATGCGCGACGGAGTGAAATTGCAAACGGTTGTCTGGCGGCCGATCGGGGCGGGGCGTTATCCGGTGGTCTTGAGCCGCGGATACAATACGACGGGCCCAGCCCTCGCTAAACCGTTTGTCGATGCAGGTTATGCCTATGTCGGGCAAGCAACCCGTGGGCATGCAGGCTCGGAAGGGGAACATGGTGTCGCCGATCGCTTCTTTGCCGACGCACGCGATGGATACGATACGCTGACTTGGATCAGCGAGCAACCATGGTCCGATGGACAGATTGCCATGTACGGCAAGTCCTACTGGGCTGGGACGCAGTGGCTGGTCGCGGTCGAACAGCATCCGAATCTGAAGGCCATTATCCCGCAAGTGATGAATGCCGACGTCTGGCAATGCGGTTACCGGTGTAATGGGGCGTTATCCTTGGCGCTAGCGGCCGGAGGGAGAGCCTATAGCCAAGACAGCATGGCTGAGATCACCGCCCTCGGCTTGCAGAATTTCTTTCGCCATCTCCCGCTCATCACGCTGGACAAACGAGTCGGTGGTACACGCCTGCGTGGCGCCCATGAACTGTGGGAACAGTATGTGAGCCATTCCACGTTCGATGAGTATTGGCAAGCAATCACCATTCGCGGAGATGGTCAGGACGGCAAATATCGAAAGATCAACATTCCCGTCTACCTTATGGGCGGATGGTATGACTACTACGCGGGGGCCGCTTTTACCAGCTTTCAGCAGCTGAAGAAGGCCGATCCCACGAGGGATGTGCGGATCGTCATCAATCCCTCAGATCATTTGAATCGCGTGGTGAGCGGCCGGGAGTTCGGGGGCCATGCCGGAAAGGACGAAATCGCTCTTGCCACCAGATGGTTGGATTACGTGGTGCGCGGGGCCAACAACGGAGTGGAAGCTGAACTCCCGATCAAAATATTCGTCATGGGCATCAATGAATGGCGATATGAACGAGAGTGGCCCCTGGCGCGCACCCAGTATACAAAGTACTACTTTCACGCCCCGGACGGAACACGGCTCGGGACACTCGACACTCACCCCCCGGGCAACGAGCGACCGTCCGCCTATGAGTATGATCCCGACAACCCGGTTCCGACATTAGGTGGGAACCACTCCGTCATCGATGGCGAGTTGGCGTCGATCATCCGAGCCGGTACGGTGGACCAGCGACCCAATGAAGGACGATCCGACGTGTTGGTTTGGTCCAGTGCGCCGCTCGCGCAACCGCTGGAAGTGACCGGGCCGATTGTGGTCAAGTTGTTTGCCTCATCCTCGGCACCCGATACCGACTTTGTTGCCAGATTGATCGATGTGTATCCGGATGGGACCGCCTATAATCTGACCGAAGGAATTCTTCGCGCGCGTTTTCACCGCTCCATTTATGGGGAGCCGGAGCTCCTGGTGCCGGGGACCATCTACGAATTTACAGTCACACTGCAACCGACGAGCAATGTCTTCCTGGCCGGACATCAAATCCGGCTCCATGTCACCAGCAGCAATTTTCCGCTCTGGGATCGGAACCCCAATACCGGGCACCCTCAAGGGATGGACGCCGAGATACAGCCGGCTACGCAACGGATCTATCACGATCGCGCGCATCCTTCGCACCTGGTTCTGCCCGTGATTCCCGCCACCACTGATTCGACCGCTGTCCGACTGACTGGTGCAATGGAGGTGGGCTGACCATCATGGCGTTTGAAATGATGAAACGATCAGGCTTGTATGAGCGTATTGTTCGACCCCTCGTCTGGGCGCCCATTTGGGCGCACCGCAGGTATCAGGCGATGAAGCGCGCACGGTTGTTCGAGAAGCTGGCCATCGAGGACGGCAAGCTGCTGGCCCATGTCCGCGGACAAAAGGAGCGTGAGTACCTGGGAGAGCGGTCGCCGCTCGTTAGCATCACCACGCCGACATACAATCGAGGGCAGTTGGTGGCGGAGAGCACCATGCCGGCCGTCCTGGCGCAGACCTACGTGAATTTCGAATGGTTGGTCGTGGGCGACCACTGCACCGACGACACCGTGGAACGCATGGCGGCGGTGAAGGATCCGCGGGTGTCTTTTTATAACCTGCCGACGCGTCCTCAGTATCCGAAGAACAAAAGGAAGCGGTGGATGATTGTGGGCACCCAGGCGAACAACCTCGCGCATCAGATGGCCAAGGGCCCGTGGATCTCGCACCTTGATGACGACGATGTGTATACACCGGATCACATCGAACAACTGTTGGCATGTGCACTGGCCGGGAATCTTGAGTTTGTATGGGGCCGGTCCCGGGTCGAACTCCGGCCCGGTGAATGGGAGGAACGGGGTGCGGCTGTCGGTGCGGACGGAAAGGCTCCGGGATATGTGTCCCATTCCACCGTGTTGTATCGGAAGTACCTCGACCAGGTCTTTCCCTATGATCCGCACACCCCCCTCAAAATCAATATGGGCGGCGACGCATTCCGGTGGAGACGAATGGTCAACGCCGGTGTCCGCGTCGGCTTCGTGGACCGTGTTGTGACCCTGATTCCGCTTCGTCCGGGAGAGGCAGTTCGTACCATTTCGCTGCTCGACTGACCAGACTGAGGTCTCGCCAGGATCTTTCCACGCGTTTGCTTCGAGAGACGATTTGGCCGGCGTTCGCCGGCGGACCCAAAGGACCGCTTCTTGGCCATCATGACTCACCCTTGTCTCATTATCGGTGAAGTGGGGCAAGCCCACGACGGAAGCCTGGGGTTGGCCCATGCCTATATCGACGCGATTGCCAACGCGGGGGCTGACGCGGTCAAGTTCCAGACACATATTGCGCAAGCCGAGAGCACGCCGGGTGAGCCCTGGCGGGTGAAGTTCAGTCGCCAGGATGCCACGCGCTACGACTATTGGCGACGCATGGAGTTCTCGGAAGAACAATGGCAGGGTCTTCGCGCCCATGCTGCAGATCGTAGGTTGAAGTTCATCAGTTCACCGTTTTCACTGCCTGCCGCTCAGATGTTGCAGCGTGTAGGGTTGGATGGGTGGAAGGTCGCATCAGGGGAGATTACCAACCGCCCGCTGCTTGAGTTCATAGTCGCATCCGGCATCCCGATCCTGCTATCCACGGGCATGAGCGCTCTGCCGGAAATCGATGAGGTCGTCGGGTTTTTGCAGACGCATCAGGCGCCTACCACCCTGCTTCAATGCACAACGGCGTATCCCTGCCCGCCGGAAAAGATCGGCCTGAATCTTATTCCGATGTACCGAGACCGTTACCGCTGCAACGTCGGACTGTCGGACCATTCGGGGACGATCTATGCCGGCCTGGCAGCAGCAGCAATTGGGATCGACGCCCTCGAAGTCCACGTGACCATGAGTCGGGAGATGCCTGGGCCGGACGTGCCGGCGAGTGTGACCGCCGATGAGCTCCGTCAGCTTGTCGAGGGGATCCGGTTCATTGAGAAGATCCGGAATCACCCTGTCGATAAGGACCAATTGTCGGAAGAAATGCGACCGCTCAGGCGCCTCTTTACCAAAAGCGCCGTGGCGATGTCGGATCTTCCTGCGGGAACGATTCTGTCATCCGAACATCTGACCTTCAAGAAACCTGGCACAGGGATTGCCGTCGAACGAGTCGGAGAGATTCTGGGGCGCAAGCTGCGACGGCCGGTACCGGCAGATACGCTACTGTCGCAGGATGATTTCGAGCCATGAGCACCCCTGTTTTCGATGTCCCGCCAGGGACGTATCGTATTCTCAACCTCGAGCCGGAAGGGTACTGCGGAGAAGCACGTGCGGTTCTGGCGCGGTTAGGGGAGATCAGCGATGGGCCGCTGTGTCGGCGTGAACTGCTGGAGCGTATCTCAGCCTATGACATTCTGATCGTCCGGCTACACCACCAGATCGATCGGGAAGTGTTCGAAGCGGGCACGAATCTGAAAGCCATCGTGTCAGCGACAACCGGCCTCGACCATATCGATCTCGAGACGGCAGAGGCGCGGAATCTTCCTGTACTCAGCCTGAAAGGCGAACAGACCTTTCTGAGCACCATCACCGCGACGGCTGAGCACACCTGGGGATTGTTGCTTGCCCTTATGCGACGCATTCCTGAAGCGATCGATTCAGTACAGGCCGGACTGTGGAATCGAGACGCGTTGAAGGGACACGATCTGGAAGGAAAACGGCTCGGCATCGTCGGTTTCGGGCGGTTAGGCAGGCAGGTCGCGAGCTATGGATCGGCCTTCCGGATGCGTGTCGCCGCATACGACCCCTTTATCGACATCTGGCCGACAACGGTGCTGCGCAAACCGTCTTTGCTTGAGTTGCTCGCAGAGAGCGATATTGTGACCCTTCACGTCAATCTTCATCCGGGCGCCGTGAATCTAATCGGCCGAGCGGAATTGGCCGCACTTCCCGGAGGCGCTGTGCTGGTGAACACGTCGCGAGGGCAGATCTTGGATGAAGCGGCCCTGCTTGACGCCCTCGTTTCCGGGCGGCTCAGCGGAGCGGCGCTGGACGTGCTTGCGGATGAACGCCGTCACGACCTCCGTTCAAACAATCCGCTGCTGATCTATGCCAAGCAGCAGCGGAACTTGTTGATTACTCCTCACATCGGCGGAGCGACTCATGAAGCCATGTGTAAAACGGAAGTGTTCATGGCTCATAAATTGACTCAATTCCTTCACAACCTCCCGGCCTAACGCAAACCGGATCGGAGTCATTATGCGGAAAGTGTGTGTCGTCATCACTGCTCGACCGAGTTATTCCCGGATCAAAACCGTTCTTCAAGCGATCAAGTCTCATCCGGATCTTCAACTCCAGCTCATTGTTGCGGCGTCGGCTCTGCTGGAGCGATACGGCGAGGTCGTGAACGTCATTCGTGCGGACGGCTTCCAACCGGACGCAATCGTTTACATGGTGTTGGAAGGCGAGAACCTGATCACGACCGCGAAGTCGACCGGCTTGGGCGTGGTCGAACTCGCCACGATCTTCGACAATATTCGCCCCGATGTCGTGATCAGTGTCGCGGATCGATTTGAAACGATCGCGACGGCCATTGCCGCATCCTATCTCAATATTCCGGTGGCGCACGTCCAAGGCGGAGAAGTCACGGGATCGATCGATGAGAAGGTCCGGCATGCGGTGACGAAGCTGTCTATCCTGCATTTCGTCGCCAATCGACAGGCAGCAGACCGGGTGATCCGCATGGGAGAAGACCCGGAGATGGTCTTTATCACCGGCTGTCCTTCGATTGATCTCGCCGAGCGTGTTCAAGGCTCCATGGATAAGGGGTTTGACCCTTTTGCGGCCTATGCCGGAGTCGGAAACCGCTTCGACGCTCGCGACGGCTATATGGTGGTCATGCAGCATCCGGTCACCACCGAGTATCGCGATTCGGCATCGCAGATTCACGAGACCATTTCTGCCGTCAGGACGTTGAACCAGCCGACCTTCTGGTTCTGGCCCAATGTGGATGCCGGTTCGGATCAGATTTCGAAAGGCCTGCGCCAATTTCGCGAGGCCGGAGAGACTTCGCAGATCTATTTTTTCAAGAATATGACACCGGAGGATTTTCTCCGGCTGCTTGCCGGCGCCCGTTGTCTGGTG
The DNA here is from genome assembly GCA_024998625.1 of Nitrospira sp. GTDB lineage: Bacteria > Nitrospirota > Nitrospiria > Nitrospirales > Nitrospiraceae > Nitrospira_A. Next base: position 182,028 of record JACOEL010000004.1, read on the forward strand.
GGGAACTCCAGCGCGGGGATCAGGGAGGCGTCGTATCTTGGTCTTCCGGTGGTCAACATCGGCAATCGTCAGCAGGGGAGAGAACGAGCGAGGAACGTCATCGACGTCGGATATAACGCTGCCGAGATCGTGGAGGCCACCGAGAAACATCTGGCCAATGGCCGGTATCCATCCAGTCCTCTGTATGGCGACGGCAAAGCAGGCGAGCGTATTGCGCAAATCTTGGCCCGGGTTCCCCTGACCGTGGAGAAGAGGATTGCATACTGATGGACAGGACCCAGAAAGTACTCGCGGTGATTCCGGCTCGGGGCGGCTCGAAAGGGGTGCCTCGCAAGAACATTCGTTCCGTCTGCGGGAGGCCGTTGATTACCTATACCATTGAACATGCTCGCGCGGCGCAGCACCTGTTCCACCGTATCATCGTGAGCACGGACGATGAGGAGATTGCGACGGTAGCGAGGGAGTACGGGGCGGAGGTGCCGTTTCTCAGACCGGCGAATCTGGCCCGCGACGAATCACCCGTGATTCCCATGCTCCAACATGCGGTCGATTTCATTGAAAGACAGGATGGGGTCCGTATGGATTGGATTTGTCTTCTCCAGCCGACGGAACCGTTTCGGACCGTCTCAGATCTAGAGCAGTGCCTCCGTTTGGGGTTTGCGGGCGGCTGTGATTCCGTCATCAGTGTGGTGCGGGTTTTCGCCACACATCCCATCTTGATGAAGCGCATCGAAGATGACGTCCTTCTGCCGTTTTGCGTGGAAGAGCGGGAAGGCACCAGACGACAGGATTACCAGCCGGCGGCGTACATGCGTAACGGATCGATCTATCTGAGCAGGCGAGACGTCTTGATGGAGCAGGGGTCCATTTGGGGACAAACGATTCGTCCCTATGTGATGCCTCTGGAACGATCGGTGAGTATCGATACGGAGCTCGATCTCAAGCTGGCCGAACTCATGATGTCGGAGCAAATCGCCCTAGAACGGAGTGGAAGCCTCTAACATGTGTGGCATTAGCGGATACGTCAGCGCAGAGCGAGTCGCTTCGGATCGCACGATTCAACTCATGACCAGGCCCCTCGCACATCGCGGGCCGGACGGGGAGGGAGTATGGGTTGACTCTCACGTGGCGCTTGGCAACCGGCGCTTGGCCGTGCTCGATCTGTCCCCGCGCGGTCACCAACCGATGATGAGTCACGATCGGCGTTTCGTCATGACCTACAACGGAGAGGTCTACAACTACCTCGAGTTGAAATCCGATCTTGGGAAGTCGTTCGAAACCGGAACCGACACGGAAGTCGTCCTTGAAGCCTTTGCCCAGTGGGGCCCCGACAGTTTTCACCGCTTGAACGGAATGTTCGCCTGCGCGATCTGGGACCGCCTCACCGAACGATTGTTATTGGTCAGAGATCGCTTCGGGGTCAAGCCGCTCTACTATGCCGAAGTGGATGGTACGCTCTATTTTGCATCAGAGATCAAGTCACTCGCTGCGGCCGGCGTCCCCTTGGAGCCGGATCAAGACACCTGGTTTGCCTACCTCCGCTACGGTGCGTATGACCACGGTTCCGCTACCTTCTTCAAGGGAATCAGGCGGGTCCCTCCCGGCCACTATCTCTCATGGCAAGATGGTCGTATCGAGCTGCACCGCTGGTACGACCTTCCGGAACGGGTGAAGTCAGACTGGCCGGACGAACGTTCGGACAGCACCGTCGGCGAGGAATACCACCGGCTTCTCCAGGATGCCGTGCGTATTCGGTTCCGCTCGGACGTCCCCGTCGGGGTTTGCCTCAGCGGTGGCCTGGATTCCTCAACCTTGGTGGCGCTGTTGAAGGAGCTTTTCGGTTCGGCCCAGGATATCCAGACCTATCACTTTGCCTGTGGTGATGCAGCCTATGATGAAACGCCGTGGGTTAAGCAACTGCTCGCAGAAACCCGCTATCCGCTCAACATAGCGTATCTCGCTGCGGCTGAGATCCCCGCTCTCGCCGAGGAAGCGATCCTTTCGCAAGAGGAGCCCTTCGGCGGATTCCCGACCTTGGCGATGATTAAGCTCTTTAAACTGGCCAAGACCTCCGGAACAACGGTGTTGCTGGATGGACAGGGTCTCGACGAGCAGTGGGCCGGGTATAGTTACTACGCACAGGGCGCAGAGAGTGCGTTATCAGGATCCATGCCCGTCCAGGGCTCTCTCAATGGGTCGACGCGTCATGGGTGTCTCTCAGATGCCTTCACCTCGCTGCGGCCTCGGCCCGTCTATCCGGACCCCTTTCAAGATCGGCTGTCGAACCTTCGTTATCGTGATCTCCGGTATACGAAGCTTCCACGTGCGTTGCGGTTTAACGATCGAGCCTCCTCGCAAGCGTCCTGCGAGTTGCGGGAGCCGTTTCTGGATTACCGGTTGGTTGAACTGGCATTCAAACAACCTGACCATCGCCTCATCCGCCACGATCAGCACAAGTATCTCCTTCGGAAAATCGTTCGCCCACTCCTCCCGAAAGACTTTACGGAGGCTCCGAAACGGCCCGTCCAGACACCACAGCGCGAATGGCTGCGAGGACCTCTCCGGGACTGGGTGGAGAGTTGTCTGGCGCATGCAAGCATCACCCAGAGCGGGTGGTTTGACACCGACCGTCTGCATGAGTCATGGGAGCAATACCTTCGAGGCGAGAGCGACAACTCTTTCTACGTGTGGCAGTGGATCAGTGTCGCGCTCAATCACTGTCTTATTGAATCGATGAAAGCCGCTCACAAGACTTAGCAGGTTGCGGAAAAACTCCAATTTTGCGCAATACATCGTGATCGGCTCACGTGGTGTGTTGGGATCAGAATAGCCTGCAGGATGCGCAAAATGGCCGTCCAGCAAGGCCGCAGCGAGCGAAGAGGCGAATCGTACTCATGCCGTACGGTGAGCCTCTGAGCGATGCAAGAACGCCGCTGGCGGACTTTTTCCGCATCCTGTTAGGTCGATTCGGATCGCTCCCGTTGCCTGCTCCACCCTCGTGCCGTGTGGCGCCACCCTGAAACAGTTGTGATCAACGTGAGACAGATCAAGTGAAGACACAGAGAACCGCCGTCATTCTTGCAGGATCTGAAGGACTCGGTCTCGCTGCCGCGCAATGCCTCGGAGAGGAAGGACATCGTGTGGTCATCTTTTCGCGCTCCAAGGACAAGCTCGAGGCTGCGCGGACTTGCTTCATCAAACGCGGTCACGACGCACTCATCTTTCCCGGAGACCTGACCTCATCTGACGATCTCGAACGGTTATTCAGCTTTGTAGAAGAGCGTTTCGGCGGCACCGATATCCTGGTCAACAATACGGGCGGCCCCAAACCTGGGAATATCCTCGATCTGTCCGAGGACGCCTGGCATACGGCATTCGAAGAGCAGGCCATCTCCCTGATGAGAGCGATCCGGCGCGTCGTACCGGGGATGCGTGCGCGCCGATGGGGACGCATCATCACCATCGCGTCGCTGTCGGTGAAAGCTCCGATCGAAGGGCTCGATCTTTCCAACTTCATGCGCGGTGGTCTGGCTGCAGTGCACCGCACACTTGCCCGCGCGCTTGCTCCGCATGACGTCAACGTCCACATGGTGTTGCCAGGCTCCATTATGACTGCCCGATCACGCTCATTGATTCAGAAACGGGCGGACACTCTTAAGACCTCGTTCGACGAGGCACTTTCCACCTCAATCGGGCGCATCCCGAAAGGGCGCCTGGGAACGCCGGAAGATGTCGGCCACGTGGTCGCCTTCCTCGCGTCGGAACGGGCCGACTATCTCACCGGAAATTTCATCCGGGTGGATGGCGGCATGTATGCGGGGCTCGACTGATGCTGACGCCTCCGTTCACCACCCTCATGAAACATCTCGCTGCGGGTTATGCTTCGCTCGGGTGTCCGGTCAAGCTCGCCCCGCTCACCTTTGAGTTTCAAGTCAGCAATAATCTGTTCGAATATTCGACGACCGGAGGGCGGTTCCTGTTAAAGGTAATGGCTCATCCCCAGGCCCTCTATGGAGAGCAGGATGTTGCCGAGCGGCTCGAGGTCGTGGGGCAGGCGGTGTGTGAGCTCCGTCGTGCAGGCCTCCCGGTTGAAGAGATCGTTCGGGGTGACGATGGCCGTTTCGTGCATCGTTACCAAGGGCACCTCCTGCGTCTCTATGTGTTCAACAGCGGCAGGACATACGCCGACCCCGATCAGGACAATCGACGCAGTGCCTGTTCTCTGCGCAGGCTTCATACCGAAGGACTCCTATGCCTCAGCGATGCCACGCGGAAGGCCATGACAGGATTTGAAAAGGCCTATCCGATCCGCCTCACCGCGAGCGAACTTCCCACGCTGCATGGGTTTCTCAAGGACCAGGCCGGCTCACGCCAGGGTTATGCGCAAATTCTCGAGCAGTGGGACACTGTCGAATGGGCTGTGGAACGAACCCTCAGCCATCGTCCCGTTTCGCCGGACCGCGAGTGCCTGGCCCATACCGATTTTCACCCTCGGAATGCGTTATTCAGCCAAGACCAAGACCAAGCGACCATGATCGATCTCGACAATATGATTATCGACCGGCGGCTGCCATGTCTGGGGTTTAGCATTTTGCGGTTTGCTTTTTTACAGCGCGAGCGGACGCTCGAAGCCTTGCAGGAATCGATCGCAATATTTGCGGAGGATGAGCATCGGAAGCCGGAATTTCTCGATGCGCTGCACCATGCAATGATTGGCATCGAGATCGAGAAGGTGTTACGGATCCTTCATCGCGTGAGAACAACCGGGCATTATACCGGGTTCATCGACAACATCTGCCCGCTCCATCTGGCCAATATTCGATTTCTGAGTGCGAGTGTGGTTTGTGCGTGAGGATCGGCTCGCTCGAATCAGTTGGGAGGGAAAGGTCTGGTACGCCCGGCCGGATGGAACCGATCTGGCGCTCTTGTCCGGATCTCCGCTCGACGGGTTGATTGCAACGAACAGGCGTATCGCCATGACAGATGTTCAGTTTCTGCCGCCTGTCCCGGCGACGAAACTGATCGGAATCGGCGCCAACTTTCCCGGCGAGGAGCCGCTGGGCCCTGATCCGTACCCCTCTTTCTTTATTAAGCCGCCGTCGTCGTTCACAGGTCACCTGACGACCGTCGAACTCCCGCATGTCTTTCGGTCGGTCGTCGCAGAAGGAGAGCTTGGGGTGGTCGTGCGGCGGCGATGTCGGAACCTGACTCCGGATGAGGTCCCGGGTGCCATCCTGGGGTGGACAGTGATCAATGACCTCTCGGGTCGTGACAGCACTCTTCGTGTGGTTCCGCCTGCCGTGAAGAAATCTGCGGATGGATTCGCACCGATGGGGCCCTATATGAACCTCGACGCCTCGATCCGCACGTTCACGCTCACCACCCGGCGTAATGGAGAGGTTGTCCAACGAGGAACAACCGCATCCCTTCGATTCGATGTGGTGGAGTGCCTGGTCTATGTGTCGAGCATCATGACGTTGGAGCCCTATGATGTGCTGGCGCTCGGCACCCCGCCGCCCAAGCCGGCATTAGTCCCGGGTGACGAGGTTGCCGTCGAGATCGAAGGAATCGGACGGCTGGTGAATCGCATCGCAGCCCGCGGCGCATACGGGCACTTCACGGCAGAGATCGTGTGAAGGGGAGACGATGAAAGTATTGTTCGCAGGACTCGGTTCAATCGGCCAACGACATGTCCGGAATCTTCGTGCGCTGATGGGCGAGCACGTCGAGATCCTTGCTTATCGGGCCAACGGCGACAGTCCTGTCCTCAACGCGGACATGACCGTGAAACACGGCGTGACCTTGGAGTCGACGTATAACATCCGATCTTTTTCGAACCTCGATGACGCGCTGGGGCAGAAACCTGACGCGGTGTTTGTGACGAACCCCAATAGTGTGCATCTACCCGTCGCCCTGGCGGCAGCCAAGGCAGGATGTCACCTGTTTATCGAGAAACCTTTGGCCGATTCCCTGGACGGTGTCGAGGAACTCATCGACATCGTCGAACACAAAAGCCTGGTGGCCTTTGTTGCCTATCAATTTCGTTTCCACCCGGGATTACGCTGGATCAAGAATCTGCTCGAAGAACGCCGCCTCGGGACTCTCGCTGCCGCCCACATCGTGAACGGGGAGTATCTTCCGGATTGGCATCCCTATGAGGACTACCGGCAAAGCCATGCTGCCAGGCGGGCACTCGGTGGCGGGGCACTCCGCATTCAAACGCACGAGTTCGATTATGCCCTCTGGCTGTTCGGAATGCCTCGCCGCCTGTATGCCGTCGGGGGGCACCTCAGCGGGCTCGAACTAGATGTCGAAGATTCCGTCAGTGTCCTGCTGTCCTGCGAGGATCGCAGGGGAGTCTTTCCGGTGCACATTCACTTGGACTACCTGCAACGGCCTCCGCAGCGGGTGTGTGAAGTGATCGGCGATGCCGGAAAGGTTCACTATGACTTCTATAGCAATCAGGTAGTCTTTCATGACGTGAAGTCACGAACGACCCAGCAGGTCCAATTCCGCGGGTTTGAGCGTAATCAGATGTTTGTGGATGAACTGCGTCATTTTCTTGCCTGCTTGCGGGGTGAGGCTCAGCCGCTGGTCGACCTACGGGAATCAGTCCGCAGCCTCCAGTTTTCCCTTCTAGCCGACGAGTCGCTTCGTGCGGGTACTGCCGTGGCCTTCGCACCCGATCAACGGACCACGCTCACCGACAGTCATTGAATCAATGGCGGCATTAGCTCGACGCTGATACGCCTCCTGTCGGACGTTTCCACGAAACCTGAGAAATCATTCAACGACATGATGCCGACGATGCTCCAAGAAGCAACCGCGTTCCGTTGTCCCGTATGCTTGGCCCAGGAAACGGCCGTGGTCCGACCGTACCGGAGTGGAACGGCGCCGTCGCAGGGCCCTTTTTCGGGACTCTCCATCCGATCGTGTGAACAGTGCCACGCCGCCTTTGCCTGCCCGTTGCCTCAGGAGAACGAACTTGAAGTGTTTTACGCGGAAAGTTATCGGGAGGAACGAGGACAGAGCGGCGGCGACAGTCGCCCCAATGCCTGGGATGGCGGTTCCGTGAGGGCCCGCGCGCAGGTCGAATTTGTCCTGGAACCTCTGCGATTCGTGGGAAGTTGGCTGGACATCGGGGCCGGTCATGGACTGCTGCTTGACGAAGCCCGCCGGCAACAGGTTGCCAGAACAGGAGCGATCGAACCCGACGTACACTGCGGCAGGCAGATACAGGACGCAGGGCATCATCTGTACGCAAGCCTCTTCGAGACGAAGACTTCCTGGGACGTGGTGAGTTTTTCCCATGTTCTGGAACATTTGACGAGACCCCGTCAATTTCTGAAGGACATTCAGCGCCTCCTGACGGAACAGGGACACGTGTTCTGCGAAGTGCCGAATGAGACGCACCTATCCGAATCGCCGCGGGACCTTCCTCATCTGCTTTTCTTTACGCAGGCATCCTTGATTCGGCTCTTTCAGGAGAGCGGCATGACGATCGTGGCCGTGTCAAGTTGTGGGCGGAGGGCGCCCGAAACCGGATGGCGCAATATCATGAGAGAAGGCGCCCGACGCGCCTCACAGAAACTGTTCAAGCAGCCTCCGCGCTGGATTGATCGGAGGGTGCATCCCCATTTTCACTATCATGAAGACCGGTCAGCAGGCGCCTGGCTTCGCCTGTTGGCGAGAAAGGCCTGATGGATCCGACGATATTGGCGCTGATACCGGCTCGGGGCGGCTCTAAAGGCGTACCTCGCAAGAACATCCTCCCGATCGCGGGAAAGCCGCTGATCGCCTACTCGATTCTGCAGGCGCTGGCGTCCAAATGGATCAAGCGAGTCGTGGTGTCGACGGACGATCAGGAAATTGCTCAGGTTGCGCGGGAATGGGGAGCCGAAGTCCCATTCATCCGTCCGGAGTGGTGCGCGGGAGATGCGTCACCGGACATCGATGTGTTTCGCCATGCGCTGAGCTGGTTCTCAGAACAGGAAGGGTACTCACCCGAGCTGGTGGTTCACCTTCGCCCGCCGGGGCCCGTGCGTCGCGTAGAGCACATTGACGAAGCCATCGAACTCTTGCTGTCGCACCCCGAAGCGGATGCGATCCGGTCGGTGAGTATTGCCCGTCAGACACCGTACAAGATGTGGCATGTGAACCAGGCCGGTCAGTTGCAGCCGGTGCTTCGGATGGAAAACGTGCCGGACTGCCAATCGCTTCCGCGTCAACAGTTGCCGGTTGTGTATTGGCAGAATGGCTACGTAGATGTCATCCGGCCCCGCGCCATTCTTGAGAAGCAGTCCATGTGGGGAACCTGTGTCCTTCCGTATATCCACAATGAGCACCTGTTGGAGGTCGACTACCCGGAAGATATCCCGGCGGTTGAAGAGGCCCTCCGGCGGATTGAGCAGAATGAGGAGCGCACCACAGGACAAGCGGTGCGCCACCCGGTCTGACATGATCACGACCGCTTTCCGTGCACGCCGGCGGGCCGTGCGACTCGCCCTCCTTGTATCCGATTTTGCGGAATAACCATGAGCCTCACTCGTTTACTGTACCTCGTGGCGTACTACGGCTTCGCGAGGCATTTGCCCGCATCGGATAACCACTATGGTAAATGGGCACGCGTCATCCGCCGGGCGACTTGTCGCGGGTTGTTCGCACAGATGGGGCGTGGTGTCAATGTGGAGCAGAAAGCCTTTTTCGGAGACGGACGCAATATCCGTATCGGGGATTTTTCCGGCCTCGGTATCAACTGTCGACTGTACGGTCCGGTCTCCCTGGGTACGCACGTCATGATGGGGCCGGATGTCATCATCATGACTTCGAATCACAAGTCAGACAGAGTGGACATTCCGATGACGGAACAGGGCGGCACAGGCCCTGATCCTGTCGCCATAGGCGATGATGTCTGGATCGGCACGCGGGTGATTATTCTGCCCGGCGTCAGAATCGGCCACGGGGCTGTGGTCGGTGCGGGGTCTGTTGTCACCAAAGACGTCCAGCCGTATGCCGTTGTGGCCGGCAATCCGGCAAGACTCATTCGTTATCGCAATGCTCACCGAAATTCTGCCTACAGTGAAAGTTCGCAGGCAGAAGCCTTGTACAAGGATACATAAGACCGAGGGCGAGGCCTCGCAATCTCCGCATCCCTGGATGAAGTCGCCGTTGAAGTTGATGGACCATCAGTTCAGCGGCGATTCATGTGGGCGCCAGGTATTCTTCGGGTCACAAGCAGAGCCGATACACTTATTTTTTACAAAGGAGGGGTCCGATGAGCCGCACTGTCCAGATAGGGAAGTTTTCCGTGGGAGAGGGACAACCATGCTTCATGGTTGCCGAGATCGGGATTAATCACAATGGAAATGTCGAAATTGCAAAGAAACTCATCGACACAGCGGCGCTTGCAGGCTGCGACGCCGTCAAGTTCCAAAAGCGGACGCTTGAGATTGTCTATACGCCTGAGGAACTGAGCAAACCTCGCGAGAATCCTTTTGGGAAGACCAACGGTGATCTCAAACGCGGGTTGGAGTTCGGGCGCGAACAGTATGGAGAGATCGATCGCTACTGCAGAGAGAAAGATATTCTCTGGTATGGGTCCTGTTGGGATGAGCCCTCCGTCGACTTCATGGAGCAGTTCAATCCGCCCTGCTACAAGATCGCTTCAGCAAGTCTGACCGACGACAACCTATTACGACATCACCGGAGTTGCGGCAGGCCGCTCATTATCTCGACTGGAATGAGCACCATCGAGCAGATCGACCATGCGGTGGATGTGTTGGGGACCAATGATCTCATTATTCTTCATTGCACGAGCACCTATCCTTCGTCGGTGGAGGAGTTAAATCTGGCGGCTCTGCAGACCTTGCGCGAGCGTTACGATGTCCCGATCGGTTATTCCGGCCACGAAGTCGGATTGGCCACATCGGTTGCCGCGGCGGCGCTGGGTGCCTGCATGATCGAGCGCCATATCACGTTGGATCGGGCTATGTGGGGGAGCGATCAAGCGGCTTCGATTGAGCCACAGGGTGTCTGGCGTTTAGTAAAGGATGTTCGGGCCATCCAGAAAGCCATGGGCGACGGCAAGAAGTGCCTCTATCCGAGCGAGGTGCCGGTGATGAACAAGTTGCGTCGAGTGGGCCTCTGATCCGTCTCGGCATAGGGGAGAAGACATCCGATGATCTCAGGCAATCTCGTGGATGCCGGCGTCCGCGCTCGGTTCGACCTTTCAGACCGAGTCGCGGTCATCACCGGAGGCGGAGGCCTCTTGGGTGCGCAACATGCGGACGCAATCGCGGAGATGGGCGGGACTCCGGTCCTGCTCGATATCGACACGCGCCATGCGCAGGACACTGCTGAGCGCGTGTCGAAGAAATACGGAGTTCCGGCCGTCGCATTCTCGGCTGATATCACGCAAGCGGAGTCGATCCTTGGAACCGTCCGAAAGGTAACAGAGCGGTTCGGGCAGATCGATATTCTGATCAATAATGCCGCCCGCAATCCGAAACAAGAGCAACTCAAGGGCGCGAATGAGGGTTCCAGACTCGAAGGATTTTCGGTGGCGAGCTGGAATGACGATCTTGCTGTGGGGCTCACAGGCGCATTTCTCTGCAGTCAGTTGATCGGTCCGGACATGGCGAAGCGCGGCAGGGGCGTGATTCTGAATATCGCGTCCGATCTCGGAGTCATCGCCCCTGATCAGCGTATCTATCGACGCGCGGATCTGCCGGATCATCAACAACCAGTAAAGCCCGTCAGCTATTCTGTCGTCAAACACGGGTTGATCGGATTGACCCGATACCTCGCCACCTATTGGGCGGAACAAGGAGTTCGGGTCAATGCCCTGTCCCCGGGAGGTGTTTATACCGGGCAGGACAAGGAGTTCGTGGCTCGTCTGACTCACCTGATTCCCCTTGGACGGATGGCCAGGCAGGATGAGTACAAGGCGGCAGTCGTGTTTCTCGTGTCGGACGCGTCGTCCTATATGACGGGCATGAATATGGTTATGGATGGAGGACGTACTGTATGGTGACCACAATTCGAGTGCTTGCATTGGACATCGATGGGGTACTAACGGATGGCACGGCGTCCCTATCCGAGTCCGGTGATGAGGACAAACGGTTTTGCTTTCAGGATCTTGACGCGGTGACGCAAGCCGCACGTGCCGGTCTGACGGTCGCCTTCGTGACCGGCGAAGATACGCCATCCGTCGATCGATTGATGCGTCGTTTCAATTGCGATCTGGTGAGGCGGGGAGTGAAAGAGAAATTGCTCGCGTTGGAGGGGCTCGCGCGCGAGTTGAACGTCCGGCTTGATGAGTTCTGTTATGTCGGCGACGGGGACCGTGATGCCTCAGCGCTGCGGCACGTCGGGTTGGGGCTCGCCCCCCTGAACGCAACACGTTCGGCCAAAGCCGCCGCCCATCGCATCCTGTCGAAATCCGGCGGCGCGGGGGCCGTCGCGGAAGCGTTTGGCCTGATACGCCAGATCCACATGTTCGAGGAAAACGCGAGTGTCCTGGAAAAGGACATGTACGCGATCGTCAAGAATAGCCTCGAAGCACATCAGCGTCTCCTGGAGTTGTCGTTGCCGACGCTCGTGAAAATCATGCAGGCCTTCGTGCGGACCATCCGTTCGGGCAACAAGATTCTTCTGTTCGGAAACGGCGGCAGCGCCGCCGATGCCCAGCATGTGGCCGGTGAATTGGTCGGCCGATTCCTACGTGAGAGCGAGCCCTGGCCGGTCATCGCTCTTACCACTGATACCTCGATTCTCACCGCGGTCGGCAACGATTGGGAGTTCGCCGATGTGTTTGCCAGGCAGGTCCGTGCCTTGGCCAAACCGGGAGATCTCGTGGCAGGCATCAGCACAAGCGGCCGATCGCCCAATGTTATACGTGGTTTGCAAGCGGGGCGGGCGAAAGGGGCCGCAACGATCGGATTTACCGGGGCCAGTGGGGGGAGCCTTGCAGAGCATGCCGACCTCTGTTTCCGTGCACCGGCTGATTCGACGCCGCGCATACAAGAATTGCATCTGCTCGCCTGGCATACGATCTGCGAGATGGTCGAGCGGGAACTCCTGCGAACGACCGAAATTTGACGATTTACCCAATAAGTCTGTTCTCATGAGCATCATTATCGGTTGCGACAGTTTCTTGGCCTTACGTAACGTACGGACCGGCGAGCTCGGACGCTGGCTGGCCGGAACGAAGATACAGGTCTGGGTGGATCCGAACAAGCTGCCTGGTTCCCTGGCCGCCCAGCCGGAAGGGACAGTCATAGAGGCTCTTGAGGAATTCGAAGTTCGGCATGACCCCGCACTGGACCGGCTGCACTCCTCCGTGGGTTTTGTGCGGAAGTGTTATCAGGATCCGTCCACGATGTGGGCCGACTTCCTGTTCAGTTGTTATCGTCACAACGACACAAAGCCGTTGCGCCGGGCCGCCAGCATCAGCCGGGCGGCCGGTAGGTTCGGGCGGTTCTGGCTTGCAGGACGATGTGGCCTAGCCGAACGCGGGCGTGCGGAATTCTCCCAGGCCCTGCGCCAACATCCCATTACCGAGGTCTATCGGCAACGGCTACGGAAGGCAGGAGCCACCGTCGTCGCGAGTTTTTCCCCCGAGGGGATGCGGGAGATGGCCCTGATCGAGGCTGCCAATTCTCTCGGTCTTCCCACTCTCGTCATGATCCGCTCCCGCGACAATCTGCAACACAAGATTCCCTATCTCCCGTTTGCCGATCTCTATCTGGTGTGGTCGCAAGTGGCGCGAGAATGTCTGTTGACCATGTATCCGGAAACATCCCCTGGTCAGGTTCATGTCACAGGCGCACCGCAATTCGACCATCATCTCGATCCATCGCTTCGTCTGACAAGGGAGGAGCTATTCTCTCTGATCGGACTCGATCCAAACCGCCCCCTCATTCTCTATACCATGGCCACGCCCACAGTGATCCCTCATGAGGTTGCGATTGCGCAGCACCTGGCTGATGCCGCGCATGCAGGCCGGTTTGCACAGGGAGCGCAGTTGCTCGTCCGCGGCCATCCCAGAATGTTCGGGTCAAACCTCAGACTCCTGGAGAGGGAGTACCCGGAGGCTCGCAGCTATCCACGCCCTACCGAGGTGGAATATGGAGGGGTGGAACATGAAGCCCATCTCGTGCGGCATATTCTCGACGAGGAACGAATGCATCTCTCTCTTCTGGCGAATCAGGACGTGCAAGTGAACGTCTGTGGAACCATGACGATCGATTCGGCCATTTTCGACAAGCCGACGGTCAATGTGTACTACGATCAGCTTCCTGGCATCCCGGAGGCGCTGTCGGTACGACGCTTCTACAAACGCTCTGATACAAAACAGATGATGTCCTATGGCAGCTCACAATTGGCCGATGATGGAGAGCACTGTATCGACCTGATCAATCGTTACCTGGAGCATCCATCGTTGGAGTCCGAGGGGCGCCGTCGCGCCCGGGTCGAAGATTGCGGCCCGCTGGACGGTCAGGCTGGTAGGCGCACGGCCGAATTTCTGAAACAGCTGAGCAAGCACCAAGCACCCTCCACGCGAGCGTATGACTACACAACAGAATCTCGATCAACGGTATCTTGAGTTTGCGGCGAACACGCGTCGGGTCTTCGAGCGGTTTCCCCAACTCGAGCCCTTGCGCTACTTTATCTTCCGGGAGTTACTGGTTCAGCCCAGACCCTTTGGCTGGCGGGAGTCCGCGAAGCAGTGGCTCCGGCCTCTCATTCGTCGTGGGTGTACAACGGGCGTCCTCCGGCCGTGCGACATTTTGATCTGGATTGAGGGAACTCGTGAAGTGATTCGCGAATCGTTATTGCCCGTGTTTCATGAGCTCACCTCACGCGGCGAGAACGTCCGGCTTGTCTCGATGAACGGTCCCGCTGATCTGCCTTCTTCTTCCGTGACCCTTCGGTTCCCGAGTGTGTTCTTCCTTCCCGATTGGACGAAACAGGCCTGGGAGGCGCTCTGTCAGGCAGAGAAGTATCTGGCGAAACCGACGCTGACCCGCTCGTTCTTCAGCGCATGTGCCGATGTACAGGGCCTCTTGAACGAAGTGGGTCAGATTCTTGACGCCACCAAACCTCGGGTGGTCGTCACGGCCTCCACGCAACTGATTGGCGGAGCCGCGCTGTTGGTCTCCGCACAGGCCAAACAGATGCGTACAGTTTTGTTACAACATGGTGTGCTGCAGCCTTTCTATATTCCGATGCTGGCCGATCGGATGTGCACCTGGGGACGGTCCTCTAGTGAAACGCTTACCAGTTTGGGTACGGATCGCCGACGGTTGGAGGCACTCGGGAGCCCGAGACACGATGCTATGCGACCGGCCCCCGGCGGCCAGGCAAAGCGGGAGCTGCTCAAGAGTCTGTCGCTTGAAGACAGGCCAACCATTACCTTCTTCTCCAACGGCAACGATTTGTCTCGAAACGGATCGGCTCCGGGCGAATGCGTGCGATGGCTCGAGGCTGCAGCGGAACGATATCGGGATCGGATCAACATCATCGTACGCCTTCATCCCAACGAGGACGGATCGCTCTATCGTCCAAACTCGTGTCTGGTGGTTACCAAAGATTGTCCTGAATTCGCGCTTCTCTTGGACGGCAGCGATTGTGTGGCGTCTCTGTGTTCTACCGCCATGCTGGATGCCTTGCTGTATCACAAGCCGGTCTGGCACTTTCACGCCGATGGTTGGCCGGAGTTGGCCACGAATTGGCAAGAGGGCCTGGCGCAACGAATCGGTTCAGCAAATCAGCTTTGTGCCATGATCGAGCAGGCGCTCCAGGGGAAGGTCCTGCCGGACCGCTCACACCATCTGGCCGAAACGGTGTTTGTGAATCACGGCCGTGCGACACAGGCGGTCGCCGATTTTCTCGTGGCCCAGGCTGATACCTGCGCCGCCATGTGATCGAGTGACTCCGTGACTCCTGGAAAAGACTTCCGATGAATCAGGGATTGATCAGAGTCCTGCGGGGTCCGTACACGACATTCCGGCTGTTCCTGGACCGCATCTGTATTCCCGTCTGGCTTCGCTGGCTTGGGGTGACCTGTGGCCAGGGGTGCTCCTTCATTGGGCGGCCTATTATCACCTTGGCCCCGGGTGGAGCCATTGCGCTGGGAGAGGGGGTGCGTGTCTTCAGCCGCGCGAATAGCAATCCTGCCGGACTGCCTCATCCGACGATTCTTGCCGCACTGACGCCGGAAAGCGCCATTACCATCGGAAAAAACACTGCCATTTCTGGCGCATCGATCGCCGCGCGGGTGAAGATCACGATCGGCCGTCACGTCATGATCGGGGCGGGCGCCTGTATTTGGGATACCGATTTCCATCCCGTCGATCCCTACCAGCGGCATCAACACCCGACGCATGCGGCACGGTGCGCTCCGGTCATGATCCACGATGACGTGTTTATCGGCGCGCGTGCGATGATTTTAAAGGGTGTGACCGTGGGGTGGGGGGCGGTCATCGGCGCAGGCGCAGTGGTCACCAGGGACGTCGGGGCCTGTCAGATTGTGGCCGGCAATCCGGCCGTGGTCGTAGGGTCATCGCTTTCTAAGAATGAACGGGTAAGGGAAGATTCATGAAGATCGTTGTAACCGGCTCAAGCGGGCTCATTGTTCATTCGTCCGATGTGGCGCGGTTCATCCATCACTTCATAGAGAAGCCCGGTGCGGCGAGGTGTACAACCTCGGTGGCGGGCGGAACAACTCTTGTTCGATCCTAGAGGCGTTCGAGATGGTCGAACAGATCACGGGGAAATCCATGACCCATGAGTACATCGACAGGAACCGGGAAGCAGACCACATCTGCTACATCTCGGACCTCTCCAAGATTCAAACGCATTACCCATCGTGGGCCCTCACGATGACAGTACCGACGATCCTGAAAGAAATCTGTTCCTCCTGGGAACAACGACTGGATACCGGCCTTTCCGTGCCCTTACTTTCCGAGAGATGACCGTATCCTGTCTGTATGGGACGGTTTGACTCTCTTTCTGGATAAGGGGAGCCATATGGAGGCCCAGGACACCACGTACGTTAACAACGAGGCCGCATCGAGAAGCGGTGAGCAGATCGACTTCTCGTTCGGGAAAAATTGGCTGGCTTACGTCTCGGGGCTCGAGGAACGACACATTACAGCCGCCCAACGTTCGTTTGTCGAATCCACCGGACTGACAAGCCTCTCCGGGTACAGCTTTCTCGATGCCGGGTGCGGCAGCGGACTCTCCAGTCTCGTGGCTTCCCGTCTCAACGCGGAGAAGGTCGTCTCGTTCGATATTGACCCCAATTCCGTGGCATGCACCGAACAACTGCGATCGCGATTCGCGCGGGATGCCGGCAGATGGGAAGTTCATACGCACTCCCTGCTTGACCGTGACCTATCATTGAAAATCGCGCCGGCGAATATTGTCTGTTGTTGGGGAGTCGCGCATCACACGGGAAGTATGTGGGAAGCTATTGATCATGTCGCGGGATGCGTCGCAGAAGACGGCAGGTTGATTCTGGCGATTTATAATTGCACAAACCATTCCGGCACATGGCTGACCATCAAACGCATCTATAACTGGGCGCCGACGCCGATTAAGAAATTGTTGCTCCTTGGATTTCATGCCAAGACCTTTACCAGTCTGATGTTGCACGGCCAGAATCCGCGTCGTTTTCTCCGGCACTATGTCAAAAAGCGGGGCATGAGTTATTTTCGTGATGTTGAAGATTGGCTGGGCGGCCTGCCGTATGAGTATGCTTCGGTCGATGAGGTATGCTCGTTCTTGGCTCCAAAGGGCTTCGATGTGATACGGGTCAACCATGCCGCCTCACACGGCTGCAATGAGTTTGTGTTTCAAAAGCCAAGCGCACAGGGCTGGAGGTGAGCGGGATGGGCAAGGTGCTGCTGATCTCGTGGGGTGTCCCTCCGGAGACAACAGGGTCGGCGATCATCGTCGGAAATTTGGCGAAACAGTTCACCCATGAGGAGATGGTCGTCGTCGGGGAAAAACCTTCCGAACGGCCTTCGGTGTGCTGGAAGGAAGACTGGCCTGAAATCGTCTACGTCGCCCAAGGGTGGCCGCCCGCGAGACGAGGGGCAAGGTGGTGGCGGCGATGTCAGCTCCCGGTGTTATTGTTCCGGAGTCTGTATCTCGCCAGGAAACACCGGTGTACCAACATCCTGGTTGTGTTTCCAAACGAAGAGTTTCTGCTGGTCGGGTATCTCACGGCAAAACTGATCAAAGCGCATCTCTATCCTTATTTCCATAATACCTTGGTGGAGCAATGCGCCTTACACAGTGTCCATCATCGAATCGCGCAATGGCTGCAATCACGCGTTTTCGACGAAGCGGCTCACATTTTCTTGATGAGTGAAGGCATGGTCGAGCTCTATCGTGAACGGTATCCGAAGGTGCGTTGCTCAGCGTTGCTTCATTCTTTTAATGAAGACATTCCCGAGTTTGTTCCGCCGCCTGAGCCGGGGTCACCGGTTCGATTCGTGATGTCCGGCAACATTAACGCCTCCTGCACGGATGCGGCGACTCGCGTTTCGTCCGCCATCGCGCGGATCGATAGTCGGCTGACCATACTGTCCGGATCTCCGAAACAGTATCTGGATGGGCTCGGGATACTTCGCGAGGGGGTTCACTACGAAACGGTGTCGCGAGATCTTGTTCTCAGTCGTCTCAGTGAGGCAGATATCGTAATCCTCGCTCACGGCTTTAAGGGAAGCTTGTCCGAAGAAGAGTACCGCACGATTTTCCCGACGAAGACGATCGAGTACCTCATCTGTGGACGTCCGATATTGGCCCATACTCCCCCCGATTGTTACTTGACGCGATTTCTGCGCAGGCATCAATGCGCGCTGGTCGTCGATACTGCCGACGAAGAGGCCATTCTCACTGCCGTTCGACGCCTGCGCGAAGAGGCCGACCTGCGGGCCTCGCTCGTCCGGAACGCCCTGCAGACCGCAAGCCTATTCCATGCACCGGTTGTGGCGGCGAGTCTGCGCACTATTCTCGAGAAAAACGACAGAGGGTTGTTCCATTGACGACTACGTCAACCACCGCAGTGCAGAGCAACGTCTGGAGCGGCGCTCCCACCTCAGGTCTTGAACAAGGTCTGATTTTTCTCGCCATTGTCGCGTTGCCCACGGAGAACCATTTCCTCTTCATTCCCGGCTTCAGCCTTCAATTTATACTGTTCGGAATCATTGCCGTCTATGTGGCGTGGAATCGATTTCCTGAACTGCTGAGGACAGTCGGACATCC
Source organism: Nitrospira sp. (assembly GCA_024998625.1). GTDB lineage: Bacteria > Nitrospirota > Nitrospiria > Nitrospirales > Nitrospiraceae > Nitrospira_A. Next base: position 200,304 of record JACOEL010000004.1, read on the forward strand.
GGCATTGATAGCCGCGTACCTCTTTTTGACGGTCGGTTTCCTGCTGGAATGGACGCACGCTCATCACAGTTACGATGAGTTGCTTCGTGTGGCTCAAATGGTCATCGGGGCGATTTTGCTGGCCACTCTTTGCAGGGACATCCCGGCCCTCAGGATGGCCTGTTTTGGATATCTGGCGGCTGGATTGTGGTTATCGATCCTGTTGTTCCTGACCTCCTACGGCGCGCTCAACGCGGCGACGGCGACCGATTTTCAGCAAGCTTCACAGCTTCGTGCTGCGGCCTTCGAAGATAACCCATTACAAGCCAATTTAAATAACATGGCGTTCGGCGCAGCGCAGGCCTCCGTTATCGCACTGTCCTGGGGACTGGTCACGCGCGCGACGCTCCCTCGTGGTTTCTTTACCGCCAGCGGACTAATTTGCCTGGTGGGCGCCTTCCTGCCTCTCTCACGGAGCGGCGTCGCAATTGCCATCGCTTCCTGCGCGACGGTGATGTATGCCTTCGGCCTCAGGCATGGGAAGGGGATACTCATCGCAGTCCTCCTCGTAGGGGCTGTGCTGATGTGGGTTCCCCAGGCGGTCTGGTCTCGCATGTCCTTCACGTTTGAGAAGCACGAAGGAAAGACGGAAGGGCGAGCCCTTGTATACGGGGCGGCCATCGATCATTTCCCGGAATATTTTCTGACAGGTGTCGGCGCAGGAAACTTTTGGACACATTGGGGCCGGCGCACTGAATTTGCCAGCGATAGCGGACGGGTCAGCGGGGCTCATAACTGTTTCATGCAGGTGACCCTGTACTGGGGTATCTTGGGGCTCATGACGTTCCTATTGATATTCTGGCAGACCTATCGTTGCCTGCCCCGCCATTCCAATCGAGAAGCGGCTGCGTTAGCCCTCGTTGGGATCGGCGTCTCCATCATGCTGTTTTCCATGGTGAGCCATAACATTTATGCGAAAGAATTTACGCTGGCCTTGGGCTTGCTGGTTGGTGCTCACCGCTGGATATGGCCGCAAGGCATTGTCTATCCGTCATTCGGCATAGTGCACCGAACTCCTCACTACAGAATCTCCTAGGGTTTCAACCACCACCGCGCCTTACCGATAGGGGCACGGGTGATTTCTTCCGTGCCGCCGTGGACATGTCACATGGCCCGGCGCGTGCACGCAGCGACGGGAAGAACTGCGTGGGACGCTCAGTCTAGTACCTGTGTGCGGGGATCGCATTCGATACTTCCGATCTGACCCAGGGTCATGGTTGTCCTGAAAACACGGAGTTCCTCATCATGATGTTGCTGCGCCAATCGACCCACCGAATGACGGTCCAATACCACCCTCGTGTCGGGTTCCTGTACGTGCCCAATTTGAAGGCCCGTATTCCGAACGAATTGGGAGGATACTTCGTCAGGACGAATTCGCTCGGCTTCCGGTCGGAGATCGAGTTCTCCAAACCACGCAATGGTCGCCGCCGCATCCTGTTCTTCGGCGATTCCTATACGGCCGGGGACGGGTGTGACAATCATCAACGTTTCCCGGAACGCCTCGGCGACGAACTGGATGTCGAGGTATATAACTATGGAATGTCGGGATCCGGCACGGATCAGCAACTGTTGATTTTTGAAGAGTTTGCCCGTGGAGTTGAAGCGGATCTGATCGTGCTCGGCATTACCGTGGAAAATATCCAACGGATCACGGTCGCCCACCGAGAGTCCATCGACCGTGTGACGGGGAAACGCGTACTCGTGCCGAAGCCCTACTTCATGCTGGACGGAAATCACCTGCGACTGAACCAGGTACCAGTCCCATTGGACCGACCGGACGTCGACAGCGCTCAGGCGACCGCCGTTGATCGAAACGGCCGCGCCAGATGGATTGATCAGTCTATTGAGCTCTATCGCAGTTTGCCATGGTTGAAACGCGCCGGAGAGTCTGTCCAGGCTCGGCTTCAAAAAGTGCGGGGGCATTTTCTCAGACAGATCGGATTTCAGCCGTACCAAGGATACACATCGGCAAGGCACGATGGATGGAAGTTGATGCGGGCCATCATCGAGCGTTTTCACGCGAACACGTCTTCCATCCCTCTCCTGGTCGTCCCCATTCCAACGTATTTCTTCTACCTCCACGGCTTGAAGCCGCTGTATCAAGATCTGTTCAACAGTCTGGAGGCGCCGGATCGAGGGCTGCACGTGACCGATGTGACTACACGGCTGGTTTCATTGCCTGAGGAAACACGAGCGCGTCTCAGCTTTCGTCACGACAGCCATTTTTCACCATTCGGCCATGAGCAGGTTGCACACCTGCTGAAGGAAGACATTCTGGCGCGCGGACTCCTGCCTCAACCGGCCAAGCACAATCCTGTGAGCCGGCCTCTCCACACGGCGCCGGTCAGAAAGCCGACATACATTCTGGGACTGTCTTGCTTCTACCACAACTCCGCCGCTGCGCTGATCAAGGACGGCGAGATCATCGCCGCCGCGGACGAAGAACGCTTCAGCCGCATTAAGAACGATCGTGGTTTTCCGCATCTCGCGGCCAACTATTGTTTGGAGGAAGGCGGAATCCATCAGAGCGACCTTTCGGCGGTCGTGTATTACGACAATGCCTCCCTCACGTTCGAGCGCATACTGCATACATTGCTGGCCGTCGCACCGAAAGGGGAAGAAGCCTGGTTACGCGCAATCCCCTCCTGGGCTCGATACAAGCTTCATCTGCCGCAACTGATCCGCCGCTATCTCCGCTACGAGGGACTGATTCTGAATGAGATGCACCACCGTTCTCACGCAGCCAGCGCCTTCTATCCTTCGCCCTTCAAGCGCGCGGCGCTCCTGGTGGTGGATGGGGTTGGGGAGTGGGCGACTGCCTCGATCGGTGTCGGGACGGAGACCGGCCTTCAGATCCTGAAGCAGATGTGTTTCCCCCATTCCCTGGGCCTCTTGTATTCCGCGTTCACGCAGTTTACCGGTTTCAAGGTCAACGAGGGTGAATACAAAATGATGGGGCTCGCCCCCTATGGTGAACCCAAGTACGTCGCGACGATCCTCAAACACTTGGTGGATTTGAAGGAAGATGGCTCACTGGAGTTGAACCTGGAATACTTCGCTTTCCTATCAGAACCGACCATGACGCGGCCACGGTTCGGCGATCTGTTCGGTGGCCCCGGGCGGAAGCCGGAGTCAGTGATTACTCAGCGGGAGATGGACATAGCCCGTTCGATTCAGGTGGTCACCGAGGAAGCAATCCTCCGCATGGCCAGGCATGCCCATACACTCACAGGTGAAAAGTACCTCTGTATGGCCGGAGGGGTTGCACTGAATTGTGTTGCCAACGGTCGCCTTATACGAGAAGGACCGTTTGAGGATATCTGGATCCAACCGGCAGCCGGTGATGCCGGCGCGGCATTAGGGGCCGCTCTTGACGCCTATCATAATTATTTCGACCGGCGGCCTTCGTCCATCGGCAAAACGCGTTCACCGCAAGCCGGCTCTTACTGGGGGCCAGAATTTTCCGACCAGGAGATTCAAGGGTTTCTGGATACGCACGGGTTTCCGTACCGCACCCTGTCCTGCAGCGAGCGCGCGGACACGGTAGCTGGTCTCTTGGAAGCGGGAAAAGTGGTCGGGCACTTCTCGGGCAGAATGGAGTTTGGTCCCCGTTCCCTGGGTGCCCGCTCTATTTTGGGCGACGCCCGCAATCAAGACATGCAGGTGACCCTGAATCTCAAGATCAAATACCGGGAGTCCTTCCGTCCCTTTGCCCCGACGGTTCTGGCCGAAAAAGCCGGGGAGTATTTTGACCTGGACGGGGAGAGCCCCTACATGTTGTTGGTAGCCCCCGTGAAGGAAGGTCGACGTAGGCCATTTCAGCGCGAGGCCGGAAATAACAACCTGCTCTCGATCGTCAGGCAAACCAGAAGCGACATTCCTGCCGTCACGCACGTGGACTACTCGGCCCGTGTTCAGACGATCCGACGGGAGGATCATCCGCTCTATTACGAAGTGATCGAAAGCTTCGAGCGACGGACCGGTTATGCGGTCATTGTGAATACCTCCTTCAACGTGCGTGGCGAACCTGTCGTGTGCACACCCTATGACGCCTACCGCTGCTTCATGCGAACCGAAATGGACGTATTGGTTCTCGGCAACTGTTTGCTCATGAAGTGCGAGCAACCCGGATGGCCGGAAACGAAGGGGCATTTGGAAAAGGAGGAGAGTCCCTTGCATCAAACCAGTCCTGATGGGTTCATGAAAGGGCTTCGGCAGATCTACCAACGACAGTTTTCACCGATCGCTCTCGCATCGTCGGGGAAGCGTTTTATCCGGATTTCGACGGTGTGGACGCGAGGGGCCACCAATTGGTCTGAGGTCGCCGCAGACCAGTCGCCGAAGGCGATCTTCTCCATTCCTGCGGGGATGGACTCGCCCAATCCCAACGCTGAAATCATGGCTCGAGCAATCACCGAATCCTGGACACCGGGGCCGCTCACCGATGCCCTGCAGCCGGTTCTTGTCAGCCTGCTCAAGCTCGGGCAGGAGTTCGCGACGACGGACACTCTCGAAGAGGACGTATCGGATTCCGTGTATGTGATGTTCTGATCGGATGTTTTGCTCGCCGGCATGCCGGTTCGTGAAGGATACGTAGCGGATTTCACATTCTCGCTTCGCACTCAGGCCATTTTCAATCACATGTTTACCAAGACGATCTTATGCATCCACGAATCCTCTACCTCATAGGCCAGCTACGGCTGGGCGGATACGAGCGGCAGCTCTATTATCTACTCCAGGCCATTGATCGTCATCGGTACAGGCCTGCCGTGGCGGTGTGGAATGCCGCGCAGGGCACTGCCTTTGCCGAAAAAATCAAGGCCCTGGGGGTTCCCCTCTATACATTTTCTGAGCACCTTGCCGTCCATGAAAAAATGATGGCGCTGCGCCGGTTGGTGAAGGCGCTCGCTCCGGAAGTCGTGCATTCGTACAGTTTCTATACGAATTTTCCAGCCTGGTGGTGCACTCTCGGCACCGATATGATTTCCATTGGTTCCATCCGGAATAATTTCCTGAGTGATCGCCAGCAAGCCGGCAATATCTTGGGACGTTTAAGCGCGCGCTGGCCATCAATTCAGATCTGTAACAGTCTTGCGGCGAAGCAAGCGGTGGCTGAGGCGGCGGGGCCGTTCAAACCTTCGCGATTGAGTGTGGTGCCTAATGGTCTGGATATTCAACATTTCAAGGCGACGTCAGACCTTCCTCGAACGCCGCAGTTACTTGCTGTGGGCAGGCTCTATCCTCAAAAGCGTTGGGACCGGCTCGTGGATGCCGTTGCCGAGGTTCATAAAAGAGGTCTCTCCTTCCGCGTCCGGCACGCCGGTGAAGGGCCGTTGCGCCAGGCGTTGGAAGATCAAGCCAAGCGCTTGGGGGTGCATCACTTGATCGAATTTTTGGGCGTCCGTCAAGACATTCCGACCCTGCTGGCGCAGTCGACCTTCCTGGTCCACACGGCTGACGAAGAGGGGTGTCCAAATGTCGTCATGGAAGCGATGGCCTGCGCTCGCGCCGTCGTCGCCACTGATGCAGGCCATTGCCCGGCTCTCGTGGAACATGGAAAGACCGGATTCGTCGTCAAGAGGGGAGACGATCACAATCTGGCGGACTGCATTGCGACGTTGATCGAGCATCCTGATTTGGCCCTCAGCATGGGGCAGACCGGACGCGTGAAGATTGAGCAAGAGTTTGGGCTCAACCAACTGGTCGATCGTACGGTCCGCACGTACGCAGAGGCCGGCTGGAAAGGTTAGGTGTAGCCTCATCCAGGTTGGCTGCAGACCCCCCATTGGATAACTCCGAAGCGATCAAGGTAGAGAGCGAGCGAAGATGTGTGGAATTGCCGGATGGTTAGGGTCCGTTACCGATGGGCAGCAGTCCGCCACGCGGATGGCGCGGGCGCTGAGGCACCGCGGACCGGACAGCCAGGGGATTCGATCCTGGCCGGACGCGACGCTCGTCCATACGCGACTCAGTATCATCGATCTGTCTTCGACCGGCGCTCAGCCGATTGCGAATCAAGACGAAACGGTGTGGGCTGTCTTCAACGGTGAAATCTACAATCATCGTGAGCTTCGCCGTGAACTCGAGTCCCGAGGACATGTCTTCAGAGGGCGATCGGATTCTGAAGTTCTGCCGCATCTGTTCCAGGAAGAAGGTCCGGGGTTCGTCTCCCGGCTGCGCGGGATGTTCTCTCTGGCGATTTTCGATACGCGGGCAAAAACATTGCTCCTGGCGCGGGATCGATTCGGCATCAAACCACTCTTTTATGCGCAGGCTCCGCACCGGCTGGCCTTCGCCAGCGAGATCAATGCACTCCTCACCTTGCCGGGGGTCGATGACCGGCCTGACCAGCAAGCCCTGTACGATTTCGCCGCCCTCCTGTACATTCCCGCGCCGGAGACCTTCTACAGGGGCATTCGTGCTCTCCAGCCCGGTGAGGTGTTGGAGGGCCGGCTGAACCCCGACGGCGTATCATGGAAAACGCGCACCTTTCATCAGTGGGCCATCAATCCCGATCCGGCCATCACTGCGACGCAAGCCGTTGATCGCACAGATGCCTTGCTGACGGCCGCCGTTCAGCGGCAGATGGAAAGCGACGTGCCGCTCGGCGCGCTGCTCAGCGGCGGAATCGACTCGTCCCTCGTCAGCGCCGCCGCTCAAGAAGCGGCAAACAGGTCCCTGCACACCTTCAACGTACGCTTCTCCGAACAGGAGTACGACGAGACCTGGGCCGCCGTGGCGGTCGCGCAACATATCGGCAGTGACCATACCACCCTGGACATGGATGAGGTGCGAGGAACCTGGGATCATGTCACCGGCCTTCTGCAGCACGCCGGCCAGCCCTTTGCGGACACCTCGCTGTTTGCGGCTCATGCCGTGTGCCGGCTGATGCGACAACATGTGACGGTGGCGCTGTCCGGAGACGGAGGGGATGAAGCATTCGGGGGCTATAACACGTTTTGGCAGATCGCCAGAATCGCGCGATTGCAACTGTTGCCGGCGCCCCTGTTGCATGCGGCATCCCTTCTATTCACGCCCGCGGCCGGATTGGGGCTGGTTCCGCACAGGTTGCTGCACCGGCTGCGCGAGTTCGAGAATGCCGATGATATCTCCGTGATGCAGAATCTCTTTTCCTGGATCCGTGAAGACGAGCACCGCCGTCTCTGTCTCGATGAGGGGAAACTGCTTCCCATCCGGCGATTTTTCGAACCGAAGCTGGACATCCGCTTTCCCCGAGGTGCGTCTCGCCTCGAGCGATTGTCCGCCGCCGCCACAGAAACAAATCTCCGGCTGGTGCTCCCCAACGATTTCCTCTTCAAGGTCGATACGGCCAGTATGAAGGAAAGTTTGGAAGTTCGAGTGCCGATGTTGGACGAGGACCTCTTCGCGTTCGGGCTCACCCTTCCGCATCGCCTCAAGGTGAGCGGCAGGACATGCAAGCTGGTCTTGCGCGGCGTGGCCGACCGGCGCCTCCCGCCGGCTGTGGCTCGGAAACCAAAGTGGGGCTTCTCCATTCCCATCGACACCTGGGTCGATGCGTCCTTCAAGGTGCGCGTGAGGGAGACACTTCTCGGCCGGACGAGTCGGCTGCCTGACGTGTTTCGTCCAGAGGCCTATCGCCCCATCATCGAAGCATTCTGCAGCGGACAGCTCCATCCCGACATCTCACGGCAGGGTCTGTACCAAAGGGTCGTCATGCTCCTATCCGTCCACCTTGCGTTAAGCAGCAAGTCTCATCCAACAGTGCTCGACTAACGCGGTGCCGGGCGGGCTCGGCACAGGGTGTGTTTGCTCAGAATTGTTACGGATGCGGCCTAAGACGAGTGCGGCAATTAATCCAGACTGAGTAGGCTGTGCCTGGCCCCAGTCCTTTCCCTATTAATGCGGGCGTGCTCGAACGCATCCCGCCGAACCGATAGAGCTTTTCCCTTAGAACAAGGGAAAGGGATACGTGCGATGCGTGCTGTTTGCTTGATGTATCACGACATCATTGATTCCAATGCGTTTGAGGGAAGCGGATTTTCCGACAATTTCGCCAATCGATACACTGTTGAACGAGCGGAGTTCCAAGCTCACATGGCTGCCTTGAGCAAGCAGTTGCCGGGAGGACCTTCGCTGGTTCCAGATGTCCTTCGCGCCTGGCCCGGAACTCCTTCCGTGATGTTGACCTTCGACGATGGAGGGCTGAGCGCCTATACTACGGTCATGGATATATTGGAGCAATACGGATGGAAAGCTCATTTCTTTGTCGCGACGGACTTGATCGGAAAACCACAGTTCATGGCGCGGGAGCACATTCGGACATTGAGAAAGAGAGGGCATGTGATCGGTAGCCATTCCTGCTCCCATCCGTCGATGATGTCCGCGCAAGGTCACGACAGGATACTCAGAGAGTGGACCGACAGCGTGAAATGCCTCTCGGATATTCTCGGCGAGGAGGTGACCACGGCGTCCATTCCAGGCGGCTATTATTCTCAAGAAGTCGCGGAAGCGGCTTCCTCTGCCGGCATTGACGCCATTTTTACCAGCGAACCTACCGGCCGTAGCCATATGGTCGGAAGCGCCAGGGTCTTCGGACGTTATGTGATCCGGCGTGGAACGACCCCTGAACGACAGGCCCGACTTATCCAAGGCCGTTACCTGATTCGAACAAGCGAACATGTATCCTGGATGATGAGGAAACTCGCCAAGATAGTCGGCGGAAAAAAATACCTCAAGCTGAGAGCACTGGCCGTACAACGTTTACAGCGGTAGCGGGTATTTGCTGGGTAATGTTTCCTTGAGCGACACCGACAAGGCTCCGTCTCACCCCATGCGTGTGTTAATGGTCATCGCGCCCACGCCCGGCACCGATTTGCCGACCGTCTGGGCCAAGCGCCAGATCGATTCGCTGAACGCTCTCGGCGTCATCGTCGATACCTATGTCTTTCACAACCGACGTTCCTTCTTGGGACTGATCAGAGGCGGGCTGGAGCTTCGGCGAAAGGCTCGCGATTTTGATGCCGATCTTGTGCATGTCCATTTTGGAGCGGCCCAAGCGGTTGCAGGAGTGCTCTGCGCGGGGAAGCCTGTGATTCTTTCGTTCTGTGGAAGTGATCTCCTTGGCAACTACGATGAGAAGGGACGTAGAACCTGGTCGGGCATCCTGTCCGGTGTTCTTTCTCGCCTGGGAGCACTCGGCTGTCGTCGGGCGATCGCAAAGAGCGAGGAACTCAAACAGGCCCTTTGGCTGACGCTATTGCGGCAGAAGTGCGCAGTGATTCCAAACGGAGTCGATCTCGATGTATTTCGGCCCATCCCCCAGGGAGAGGCACGTTCGCTGCTGGGATGGGATCATGCGGATCCGGTGGTCCTGTTCATGGATCGAAAGGGCGCGTGGGTCAAGGATCCGGAGCTTGCGCATGCCGCCTATAGGGAGGCACAAAAGACGGTGCCTACGCTAAGGATGTACGTCTTGGAACATGAGCCTGCTGAACGCATGCCGCTATTTTTCTGCGCGGCTGATGCGCTGTTACTGACATCCCGGCATGAAGGATCCAACAACACAGTCAAAGAGGCCCTCGCATGTAATCTCCCGGTCGTCGCCACCGCCTGCGGCGATACGTCGGAGAGACTACAGGGTGTGCATTTGTCCTACGTCTGCTCACGCGACGCATGCGAGCTCGGCGAACGACTCGCCACCATCGTGACCGCGCGCGAGAGAAGTAACGGCCGCCAGAATGTTCACGACCTGGCAATCGATCGCATCGCTCTTCGGATAAAAATGCTGTATGAAGCGGCCTTAGTTGGCCGTCAAGACCGGGGAACGCTGAAGGTACACTGCGAGTGATTTTCCGCCTCGTCTCCCTCATCCGAGGTCCGTTGAGAGGCTGCTGAGCCGTAGACGGCTTCTGTGCTGTGGGAGAGGAACGGTTGAGTAGCCGGCGTACTTTTGGAATGTGCTGCACCCATGAACAACGTATCACCAATCGGTATTGCATCGACGAGTTGTACGCTGGACGGGTATGCTTCGGCGCTGGCGAGGAGCGGAAGCCGGCTGCTGCCTGGATTGCCTGGCACTTTCTGGATCAGGTACGAGTCGTACGCCATAGTACGAGTTCCAACTTTTGCGCTGATGCCACCTTCCCGGGATGAGCTACACCAGGTCCTACAAGACAGTCGGTCTGCCGTGGCAAGTTATCTGCTTGAACCGGACGAGTCCCATCCGGCAAATGCCCACCTGTACATTTGCAATAACAAATCCTACTGTCTTGAAAATCTCAGCGCCGCGGGCCGGCGGGATGCAAGACGGGCCGGCAGGAGCCTTCGGATAGAATTTATGGATTGGCCGACGGTGATGGCTCACGGCTTCACGGCCTTCAGCGAGACCCGCACTCGCGTGGGACTATCAGATGGTACGGTCGAGCAATTCCAGAACCGGTTTCACCAGTTCTCGCTCAATCCCTTTCACTGTGCCGTCGGGGCCTGGCAAGACGATTCCCTGGTGGCATTTATGACTCTGGTCGTCGTTGACGATTGGGTCGAGATCGAAGGCAGCTTCTCGGCCGATAACTCTCGAGCCTCGTGCCCGAACGATGGTTTGGCCCACTTCGTTCTCAGTCATTTTCTGATCAAGCGTCGCTTCAATACGGTCAGTTACGGCCTCAGCTCCATTCAGGACGCACATCAAGCAATAGGGCTGCACAGCTATAAAAAGAAAGTCGGCTTCGATGCCAAGCCGGTGCACAGAGCATTTGTCCTGCATCCACTCCTGCGTCCATTCGGCAATCCGCTGATGTTACGTGGGGCGAGAATGGTCACTAAAATGTTGCCGCAGAATCGAATGATAAAAAAAGCCAGTGGCATGTTGCTGACGCTGCTGGAGAATAGTCCCACTTCCTTAATGTCGTAAATGTCGTAGGAAACGGCGCCATGAATGTCTCGACACCTGATCGTTGTCTTTTATGTCACAAGACCAAACAGATACGGCCCGCCGGGTTTCGGCAGGGCTACAAGCAAGTCGGACGGGATCCGCTCTCCCTCTCCTGGTGGGAATGTGGCGCCTGCTCGGGTTGGTTTGTGAGCCCGGTCCCGACGCCGGAGGAGATCGAAGGGCACTGCAATCGCGCCAACTACAACGATCCCTCTCAGGCCAGGGCGATTGCACAAGGGAAAGACCTGCTCCAGCGGAGAGTCTTGTCTCAATTGGCCAGTTGGGTCAGGCCAGGCCCGCTGCTGGACGTCGGCTGTAGTTTCGGAGAGTTTTTGTTGGCGGCTCGGGCAGAGGGCTGGGCGCCGAGCGGCTTCGAGCCCTACGGACCGGCGGCCAGGGAGGCCGCGCAGAAGGGATTTGACGTTCGTTGCGAATGGGTTCTTGAAAAAGCAGGCTTCCCTGATAAATATTTCTCGGCTGTGACCGCCATAGACAGCTTCTGTTTTGCCTGGGACCCCTATCGAACGCTTCAGCTATTCCATAGCCTTCTTCAACCAGGTGGAGTCCTTGCCATGCGGGTCACCAACAAGCATGCCATACTCAACCTGGCTCGCTTCCTCTCTTTGTCGGGGGAGAGGAGGGATGCACGGTTGACCGCTATCCTCAAGGGTCAGTTTCACTCCATCGGCGCCAACTCTCTAGGGGAGATCTTGCGAGGGATCGGGTTCGACCAACTTGAGATCGAGCCGTTTGCCACGACGGCTCAGTGGAACACGCTCAGCCTGGGAACCCGGACTGCCTATTCCGTGGCGCAGGGGTTGTACAAGGGGACGTTCGGGAGAGTCAATTTGTCACCGGGAGTCCTCATCTTTGCTCAAAAAGAATCCTAAGGTCTCACGCAGTCTGGCGCCCTTCACCCGTCCCATCATGATTCGAAACATTCTTGTCCTAACGATACCGTCTTGCGTCGTGGCTATCCTATTTTTGGAACTCACGGCGACCTTTTTTGTGCCGGCAGCGCAGTTTCCGTCCTATTACTACGATCCGGCCGATCACATCCTCAGATTTTCGACGACAGACCTTCGTGACGGTATCTTCACCATGGGAACGATGGCCCAACAGCGTGCCCGATGGCATATCAACAATATGGGATGGAACAGCGCGATCGACTTTGAAGAAATTAAGCGTAAGCCACGCATCGCCATCATCGGCGATTCTTATGTCGAAGCGCTACAGGTCAACGTAGAGACTTCTCTTGCCGGTCGCTTGAGGGAGCTTGTCTCTCCGCAAATGGAGGTCTATGCCTTCGGCATCTCCGGCGCGGCCCTCAGCCAGTATCTTCAGATGGCACGTTATGCTCGCAAGCATTTTGACCCCGATATACTGGTGATCAATGTGGTTCATAACGATTTCGACGAATCGCTCTGTTCGATTAAACGCCAGTCTGGCATGCTGTGCTTGGCAGACGAAGGGCAGGAAGTGAGAGAAGCTGCAATTGAACCGTATCAGCCGAACCAGGTCTTTCGTACGGCACGATGGAGTAGCGTGGTTCGTTATGCCGTTACAAATTTGAAAATCATCAGTCGAGTGCAAGGGTTGTTTTCAGGCAGACGAAACAAGCCAACATATAATGCCAACATTGACGTCGAACAGGTGAATGCCCGCAAGGCCCATATCCAGAAGGCGACGGAGTATGTGCTCGGGGCCTTGCAACGTGAGAACGGTGAAAAACCGGTCATCTTCATGATGGATGCGCCACGCCGGGACATTTATGCAGGCACATTGGAAGACAGCGACGTGTTCTGGCTTAACCGCCTTCTCAAAACCACGTGCGAGACGGTCGGGTTCCACTTCATTGACTTGACGCATGAGTTTTCGAGAGAGTTCGCAGCGAATCGCGTCCATTTCGAATCGGAGTTTGATTGGCATTGGAACGAGACCGGTCACTTCGCTGCCGCGCATGAGCTTCACAGGGCCTTAGTCGCACTTAGGCTGATATAGGCCATTTGTAATGATGACATGATGTTGAGCGGCAGTTGTCTCGAATGTTGAGAGCTCCGGAGTCGACCGTACTGGTCGGCTCCGGAGCTGAAGTTCCCGATAGGAGTTCTCCCGACCACGCGTGGTCGGCATCCAGCTACGGCGTGCTCGATGAGAGCAGAGGCCAGCCGCCCACGGTGTTCGGATCGCTGATCCAGCGACCAGTGCCGTTGCGAACGTCGGCGACGATGCGGGTATCGACCATATCCCGTGGCTGTGCGCCAGATCGGCTGAGAACATCTTCGTAGGCTTGCAAGGCACTCGTTGTGGTCATCTGCGGATGGGAATAGCGCACCGATTGCACTGGCACCCCGCCATTGTCGCTCCAAATGATATCTGTTTCAGGTGCTGTCCCTGTCCGCCTGGAGCGCCCCACGTTATCCTTGACGTAGATGCCAGACTGCGGACTGTATGGCATCTGGCCGATCGTGCGGATGACGTGATAGCCTAGGTTGAAGCCACCGTTGTACTCCGCGCTACTCAGTCCGTCCTTCCAATAGTTACCTACGAAATTAATGTGGACCGGCCAGTAATACGGTGCAATCTGTGCGCTCGACCCGCTGGAGTTGTAGTCGACGTTATTCACGAAGTCGATCTCGCCCCCGGTAGCGTTTGGAAACCGTAGAAAGTTATGGGCATTGAGCACGCGCAGGACGGAGAGCGTTTCCTTATTGCCGGTGCCGACTAGGATGCCTTTCGAGGAGCAGTTCGAGCACCCCGGCCCACTGATGAGCCCTTCGCTGATGATCGAATCCTGAATCGTGACATCTTTGGTGCCGTTAATGACGGCGATGCTGTCGTCTGTGGTCCAAGAAACAGAGATGTGGTCTGCGATGTGGTCATGCGTCCCTGTCCCGTCCTCGCGGCTCATGTAGGTGATGCCGTTGGCGTTGACCCCGCGCTGCGTATAGGGAGCGGCGCCGGGACGGATACGGAGGTGCCGAATGATTGTGTGGTTGGCCCGTACCGTGATACCGCCGTCTTTGATGGCCAGCGGGTACGCCGAGCCGTCAATCGTGAGGGAGTCGTTGCGCACCAGGATGTCGTAGGTGCCCAGGCTGACGGTTCCCGCCACCATGATTCGACAGGTCCGCGGTCCACTCATCACTTGTGCGCATTCCCGCAGACTGCCAGGGCCGGAGTCGTTCAGGTTCGTGACATCAATGACGACACCGCTGCGGCCACCTTGGCTGCATCGTCCAAAACCTTCGGCACCGTCGAAGGCAAGCGGAAGGCCATTCGGACAAGGACCGGTATTGGTTGACGGCGTGGGGGGGACGGATGCTGTGCTTGATGGAGCAGCGTTGGTTGGGGCAGCCGTCACGGTCGCAGCAGCCGTCGGTGAGGTTGATGGAGAGCTTGTCCCAGAGGAGACCGTCATCGGATTGCTTTTTGCTGCCATGGAATAGGCGTTGTCGAGCAGATAGCGAAATTCATACAGCTGCGGCGCAGTGCTACTCGGCACGGTAAAGGTCAAGACACCGCTGGTCCCGCTCGGAACGTAACGCCAGGTCACAAAGGTATTGCCGGCCGAAGGCTTGCTGACCAAAAAGAGCCCAATCCAGTCCTTGGCCGAATGCGTGCCAGGGGCTTTCCAGGAAACGACCGCAGTGCCACCGGGGGCAACGGTTACGGGGGTGGCGAGGACTGCATAGACTGCGGATGAGGGCGCAGGGGCTGACTGGGTGGGACTCGAAGCTTCCGCCGTGGGGGAAATAGCCGGGGCTGGCGGCGGCGGAGGAGGTGGTGTCGCGGTAGAGGAGGAAGGAGTTACTGTGCCTGCCTGTGAAACCGTGATGGCATTGCTGGTGGCCGATTTAGTGAAACCGTTATTGAGGAGATACCGAAATTCGTAGGTGTGCGGAGTCATGACGTTTGGTAGATTGAACGTCATCAGGCCGTTGGGCCCACCTGGAACATACTTATACGTCACGATCGTGTTCCCGGCACTCGGTTGACCAACAAGAAAAAGACCAATCCAATCCTGCGAAGAGTGGGTGCTTGGAGCCGTCCAGGCAACCGTCACGGATCCTCCGGAGACTGCGCTTGCTGGAGACGCGATGACGGTGAATCCATTTGGCGAGATGTTTTGCGCCCGACTGTGCGCCGGAGAATACAGGGCAAAGAGGAACGGAGTGAGAATCGCAGCGGTGGATATTTTGAACAGCTTCACCATCGGGTTCCTCCTGGGGAAATCGAGTTTCGTGGATTCCCCAAGGGTGACGTCGCACCCTCGGACAACATCTGGGATGCAGACCTGGACACTGCCAGTTATATGCCAATTCCACCATCAATGATTTCAATGAGTTAGTAGGAATCATCTGAGACTGGACTGTATGGATTTGCTCACAAGGAACAGCATGGCAGGGCTAAGCTATTGTCATTGTAGGCTTTCTGTCGCTCCCCAATGTGTACACACAAAGTGTGTGTCCATACAGTGGTGGTGAGTCCCGGGTGGGGAGGGGCCTGCAGGTTCATCTGTCAACTTATGAGAACCAGGGCGTGGGCTTTGTAACTGTGGGGAACTACCAAGGGCTGCGATCAGCAACCCTTAGGTTGCTGATCGCAGCAGAGGGGATCACTTTTCCGTCCCCTCGACAAAAACGGCTCAGGACTGAGTCAGTCTTTGGTTACGGGGTGCCTCCCGAAAGGCTTGGCCAACCACCTACTTGCAATGGGCTGGAGATGATTGCGCCCGTTCCGTTCCGGACATCGGCTACGACGCGGGCGTCGACCGAGTCCCGTGGCTGCGCTCCAGACCGGCTGAGCACATCTTCGTAGGCTTGCAAGGCGCTCGTCGTCGTCATCTGTGGGTAGGGGTAGCGCACCGCTTGCACTGCCACCCCGCCATTGTCGCTCCAGATAATATCTGTTTCCGGCGCAGTCCCTGTCCACCTTGAGCGCCCTACGTTGTCCTTGACATAGATGCCGGACTGAGGACTATAGGCAAAGCTGCCCACCGTGCGGATAACCTTGTAGCCGAGGTTGAACGGCACGGCCGATGGGCCGTCTTTCCAGTAGTTGCCGACGAAATTGATATGGACGGGGCTGTGGAATGGCACCACCTGCGCGCTGGAGCCATTGCCGTTGTAGTCCACGTTATTGACGAAGTCGATGTCTCCGGAGCTGGCATTCGGGAAGCGGATGAAGTTGTGCGCGTTCAGCGTTCGCAGGACTGATACCCGCTTCGCGTTGTTGCCGATGAGAAGTCCCCGGCTGCCGCATCCCTCGCAACTCAGTCCTTCGGACATGATGCTGTCTTGAATCGTGACATTGTCAGTTCCGTAGAATACCGCCATGAGATCGTCCGTGCCCCAAGACACCGAGCAGTGGTCGACGATGATATCCGTCGTCCCCGTACCGTTTTCACGAGACATTAATGTGATACCGTTCGCATTCGAGCCGCGCTGCTGTAAGGATGCCGGGCCCGGACGTACCCGCAGATGGCGAATAATCACATGACTGGCCCGCACGGTGATCCCGCCATCCTTCAGCGTCACCGGCGCGGCGCTTCCGTCAATGGTCAGGTAATCGTTGCGAACGAGGATGTCCCAGGTTCCTAGACTAATGATCCCTGGCACTGTGGTTCGGCAGATGCGCGGGCCGGTTTCAACCTCGGCACATTGTCTGAGACTGCCGGGCCCATTGTTGTTCAGGTTCGTCACATCGATGGTGCGCCCCCCACGGCCGCCTTGCGCACAGCGGCCGAAGCCTTCGGCGCCTTCGAAGGCGAGCGGAGCCCCATTGGCACAGGAGCCGCCTGTCGAGGTGGCCGGCGGCGGGGGTGGTGGCGGTGGCGGCGTTGTTGAAGGCGGCGGGGGGGGCGGTGAGGTTGCCGAGGAAGTGGCGCTGGATGTGACGGTAACTGCATTGCTCCTGGCTGCTTCAGTAAAGCCATCATTGAGCAGGTAGCGAAATTCGTATGTCTGCGAAACAGTGGTGTTAGGAGCCGTGAAGGTTAGGACACCGCTGGTGCCGCTCGGAACGTAGCGATACGTCACTATGTTGTTACCGGCCGTCGGTTTTCCTACCAGGAATAATCCCACCCAATCTTTCGCCGTATGCGTGCTCGGCGCTCGCCAGACCACGGACGTAAGCCCACCTGGCGGAATGGTGACGGGGGAGGCAAGAATGGAATAACTGGTGCTCGTGCCGCTCGTTGATGAAGACGGAGGCGGGGGTGGTGTCGTGGACGGCGGTGGCGTTGCGGTACCGGTCTTTGAGACAGTGATAACATTACTCGTCGCCGTGGTGGTAAAGGTGTTGCTGAGAAAGTATCGAAATTCGTAGTTCTGCGCAGTTGTAACGTTTGGAACAGTGAATGACAGAATACCGCTAGTTCCGCTGGGAACATATTTATACGCCACGACAGTGTTCCCGGCACTCGGATAACCCGCAAGAAACAGACCGATCCAGTCCTGCGAGGAGTGGGTGCTTGGAGCCGTCCAGGTCACTGCCACGGCTCCTCCTGAGATCGATGCCGTCGGTGTTGCCATGATCGAAAATCCTGCTGTCGAGACAGTCTGTGCCGAAGTCAGTAACGGAGAATTCAGTGTGAAGAAGAGGGGAATGAGAATCGCTGAGGTCAATAATTTGATCATTTTGTTCCTTTCCGAGAGGGCATCGGAATTTCCCTGATCCCTCAAGGGCGGCGTGGCACCCTCTCACAACATTGACACGCAGGTTCTGGAAAGCGCCGATCACCTGCCAGTCGCATCATCGATTTTTTTCAATTGGGCAGCACGGCTCAGGCAAGTCTGGACTGTATGGACGTCCTACTAAGGAACAGCGTGCCGCGGGTAAGTCTTCGTCACTCTGAAGTCTCCTTACCGTCTTCAATATGCTATGAGGGGCTGGGTTACCATTCTTCGATGTTGCGTTCAAACGAAATCACCAGTCGTCGGCAGGCACAACATGAACGACTGGAAAGTTGTCGAAGTGGGTACGTGTCCGGATAGCAAGTACGTTTATTCACATGCCACCTGAGAAGTCAACAGAAAATTGTCCGATCGAGGTCTCGGTGATCGTCCCTTGCCGAAACGAGGAGGACACGATCGCCGATTGCGTGAACTCGATCCTTCGGCAAGAACCGGTGGCCGGTGGAATGGAGTTGATCGTTGCAGACGGACTCTCGACAGACAAAACTCGCGAGGTCCTCACGCAAATGACCCAGGCCGACGCCCGCGTCAGGCTCATAGACAATCCAGGGCGTATAGTGTCGAGTGGACTGAACGCCGCTTTGGAGGCCGCACGAGGCGCCATCATCATACGTATGGACGCACACACGCTCTATGCTCCCGACTATATCCGGCAATGCATCATTGCGCTGCGGGAAACGGGCGCAGAGAACGTCGGAGGTCCGGCGTTGACGAGCGGAGAAGGTTATTTCCAGACGGCCATTTCGGCCGCGTATCACTCACCGTTCGCCGTGGGTGGAGCACGATTTCACAATCCGGATTACGAAGGTTTTGTCGATACCGTTCCCTACGGCTGTTGGCCACGCAGGGTTTTCTCGGAGATCGGTCTCTTTGATGAAGAGTTGGTCCGCAACCAAGACGACGAGTTCAACCTTCGGCTCATTCGCTCAGGCGGGAAGATTTGGCAATCGCCGCGCATCAAGAGTTGGTACCGTCCACGAGGGTCACTTCGGGACCTGTTCCGGCAGTACTGCCAGTATGGATACTGGAAAGTTCGTGTCATCCAAAAGCATCGACTTCCGGCCTCGATCCGGCACGTGATTCCTGGTGTGTTTCTGTTATCCCTAGCGGGATTGCTGCTTCTCTCCTGGTGGTGGCGTCCCGCGATCTGGGTGTTGGCCACGGTGGCCGCTCTTTATGCAGCCGGCACTCTCGGAGCGTCCTTCGTTACGGCTGCGAAGCGCGGGTGGACACTCCTTCCCATTCTCCCCGTGGTGTTTGCCACCTACCATGTCAGCTACGGGCTAGGTTTCCTGCGCGGCCTGTGGGATTTTCTGGTCATCCGCAAGCGACCGCAACAATCATGGGCCACACTCTCGCGGGGATCTGCGGCACGATAAGCGGATTCCGGCGACGAAAGGATGTGGACAGATGACGCACACTTTTGAAAAAGTCGACCTGCCCTTTCCCTCCTGGGGAAAAATCCTGAGCACGTTCGAAGATCGGACGATCTTCCAGTCGCCGGCCTGGCTCGCATTCGTCACCAAGACGCAGCGGGCTGAGCCTATTTTTGCCTGCCTCCGTGACGGAACCCGGCCGTTGGGCTATTTCAGCGGACTGATCGTGAAACGGTTCGGCCTCAAGATTCTCGGCAGCCCGCTGCCCGGTTGGACGACTTCATACATGGGCATGAATCTCTTGCCGGGCGTCTCGCGGCGTTCCGCGCTGGAAGCCCTCCAGCGATTGGCGTTCGAGCGTTTGGGGTGCGTCCACATCGAAATGATGGATCGCAATCTGAGGATCGAGGATGCCGACGGACTCGGCTTTGAGTATCGAGCGTTCGGAGGGTTTGAAGTCGATCTGACTCAGAACCTCGAACAGCTGTTTTCCAACATGGCGAGTGCCTGCCGGCGCTGTATCCGGCGAGCGGAAAAGAGCGGGGTCACCATTGAGGAGGCGCACGATGCTGCCTTTGCCGGGGAGTATTATGCGCAGCTTCAAGAGGTCTTTCAAAAACGATTGTTAGTGCCGACATATGGTGTGGAACGGGTGCGGGAATTGATCACCTGTTTGTCGGACACGGGCCAGTTGCTCCTCTTACGCGCGCGTGATCCTCAGGGTAAATGCATCGCCACGGGGATTTTCCCGGCAATGAACACCACCATGTTCTTCTGGGGAGGGGCTAGTTGGAGGGAATCGTTGGGTTATCGACCGAATGAAGCGATTCAATGGTACGCCATGCAGTATTGGAAGGCGAGAGGCATCCGACGGTATGACATGGGAGGAGGTGGTGAATACAAACGGAAGTTTGGAGGCTGTGAGATCATGGTGCCCTGGTTGCGTAAGTCAAAGTATCCGGCATTGGCGTCTCTCCGCAACCTGACAAAACAGGTGGTCGGTTGGCGCCAACGGATTGCCGGTCGAGTAGAGGGCACTGCGAGTTGGTCTCGGTCACCTATCAAACTCTCTCGATCTGCACACAATCAGGGAAATCGGTGATTGTGACCCGTCCGACCGAAGGATCGATTTTGTGGGTCGCGTTTGCTTACATTCATTCAGTTCGCCAACTTCATCCACCTCTGAATATGGAGCACAGTATGAAACTGGCTAGTATTTTCCCTGTCATTGTGATGTGCGCGTTTTTGGCGGCCTTCCAGACATCGGATGCACAAGCTACTCCAACCCATCTCTCTGCCAGTAAGTTGGTGGTTTCGAAGATAGCCATGTCTACCTGGCCAGCCACGCACCAGGCAACCTGGGATTTCTGGTCCATCCTGAGGCAATATCTCCACAAGAATTCCTATGGGACCTACGGGACCAAGAGTGTTCCTGTGCCGGGTACGATCCTGCCCTTCGGAATCGGCTTCGCCGGACTCATGGCGTGGGGAAGCATCAGAGCGTATGTCCGCAAGCAGCGTAAGCGTTGACAATAACGCCACCCGGAACCACAGGCATTTGTGGCTCCGGGTGACCAGTGAATGCCCCGTCCGAAGACTCTGGAGTGCGCCTTCGTTCAGGCACGTTCATGGATCGCCTCCTGTCGATATGGGAGTGTTGATCCTGTCGAGCTAAATTAGAACGGGGTGACCCTGTGCATGAAAATTATTTGCCAAGACATGATGTTTGGCGAGATGGATCGATGGATCGTTGTACGCATGTTGACACAAATGGCTAAAGGCATCTTTACCTCTGTTCCTACGTCGGCAGGACAGAGCGACAAGAGATGTCTGCTCAGATGGTCGACGGTGGCGACGATCACCATACTTGCCTGGGGGGCGATGTTCTGGTTGTTCTGGCCTACCGTTCGAACTCTGATCGCGTCGTGGATGGTATCCAGGACGTTCACTCATGGTTTCTTGGTTTTGCCTGCAACGGTGTATCTCCTCTGGTTCTATCGCCAACATCTGACAGGGATTGTGCCGACTCCGAATTTAAGCGGCCTAGCGGTATTTTCTCTGCTGGTCTGCGGGTGGTTCATCAGTCATCAGGCGGGTAGCAGCCTGTGGGAGCAAGTTTCATTAGTTGGTATGTTGCCGGCTCTGGTTTGGGTCATTGCTGGTACATGCGCCTTGCGGGTTCTCTCGTTCCCGTTAGGACTGCTGACGTTCGCCTTACCAATCGGTACCGCCATTGAAGTGTGGCTGCAAGACTTCACGACCACGTTTCTGGAGGTGACGTTGAACGCCGTTGGAGTTCCCTTACTCCGCGAGGGGTACTTTCTTCACATCCCTTCGGGCCGGTGGGAGGTGGCCACGGACTGCGCAGGTCTTCGATATGTTCTTCCAGGACTTGCGCTGGGCTACATGTATGCGGCGATGATGTATCGCCAGGCGTTGCGGCGTGTGGCGTTTCTCATTCTGTGCGGCCTGTTCTTGATTCTGGCCAACGGAGTGAGGGCCTTCGGTATCATTTTCTTCGACTTTGTGGGATTGGCTGAAGGCACGGATCATCGGGTGTTCAGCTATCTCGTATACGGGATCACGATCGTGTTTCTGGCGTGGGTGGGGACGACGTGGGGTGACGACACAACGGAAGATGCGACTCACGGAGAATCGCCTCAGGTTGATTCAGCGTGACCTGCTCGCAGGGATGGAACACAAGTGGTTTCTCTACGCAGCATGGGAGGTTCGGCGTTGAGCCTGGCGTGATGCAGAGCCTTGTCCCGGTCGAGCCGCTGGGTGATTGATCTCGGAGTATGACAGGGCGGAGGGGGAGTGCTGTTTGGAGTCTATCTCACATACTTGCTGTTCTTTGCGTTGACGCCGTTTACGTTTCATATTCATTCGTCGGAGTCACTTCTCACTCAGGTCCGGAACACATTCGGGGGACTCGATGATTTATCGAGTGTGATGCCGTGGGATGTGTGGACCAACCTCTTTCTGTTCGTGCCATTCGGTTTCTTGTTTCCGTCGCTGCCCGTCGTCGTCACGCGGCCGTTGGCGACGAGGTTGGTGCTAGGCACCTTGTCGGCCTGCTCGATGAGCGCGGGGATTGAATGCTTGCAGGCGCTGCTTCCCCGCCATCCCTCGGTCAGCGACATTGTATTGAATACCCTGGGGGCGTTCGCCGGAGGGGTGGGTTACGCCGTTCACCGTTTGCGTCGCAGGCCTCGGCAAACCGATCATCACGTTTTCAGATCTGGAACGTCGTCGGTGCTTCCGCTTGTCAGTTACGCCTTGGCTTTGGGCCTTCTCTTTGGCGTCCCGTTTCCCCTCGCCGAGGATTTTTCCGAGTGGACCTCTGAATTCGATCTCTACCTCGGAGGCCAAGATGTTATAGAGAGGTCCTGGAGCGGAGAGATCTACCGCATCTCTCTCTACAACCACGTGCTTCACCAAGCGGAGGTCAGAACGAACTTCTCTGCCGGTCCACATCGGGGATCGGGCTTGCCGCAGGTCGAGGAGGGACAGCGCTTCAGCTATGATTTTTCTCGCACCGTTCGCGCCTCGGGAACCGGCATCGACGGTCCCGCAGTGCCGATCCACCTTGGGATCAAGGATTCGTCGAGGATCGAGTGGCTGATTCCGAACGGCCTGGCGGTTCGAGACACTCGGGTAAGTCTCTTCTCGCGGCCGGTCGCCAGCCCTTCCGCAGGCCGGTTTTTCGCACACCGTCGCTTTTCCGTAGAGGCCTGGGTTGTGCCTTTCGATCCGCAGGACTGGGGGGCTGTACGTCTTGTCTCTTATTCGACCAAACCTGAGCGTGGGGCCTTCTCGCTCACCGAGTGGAAACAGGAGGTTACGCTGTCCTTGGGACCTTTTCATGAAGGAAGGGGCTGGACCGTCCCGGTGGCAGGCTCCATGGACCAGGTATCGGGAACAGTCCCGCGGCACGTTGTGGTCAGCTACGATGATGGCTTGGAAACGTCGTACGTGAATGGGATCGAAGTGGAACGTAGGTGGCGACGCTTCAAGAATGCCTCGATTGACAGGCTCATCGGCCTGTTAGGACAGCAGTTCGCCTGGCCTTTGTTTTCTGCTTTCACATTCCCGCTCGGATACTTCGCGTCTAGAGCAAGCGCAAGGCCGCTCATCCCGATCCACCCAAGATGGGTGTCATGGGCCGTTCTCACAGGAAGTCTTGTGTTTTTTCAAATCGTTCGCAGTCTGGCCCTCAATGCTCCGATTGAAACCTCCCTTCTGCTCGTCGGAGCAGGTACCGTATCGGTTGCAATGGTGATCGCGCCCCATCTGGGCGATCACCTCAATCCTCGCTGACAGCGTATCTTGTGCCGGCCGCACCTCGGTGCATCACTCGCTCCGGGTGATCATCATGCCCACACATTCGGAAGGATCCACCATGACACAATTCTTACCGTTTCACCTCCCTGATATCGGGGAGGAGGAAATCGATGCCGTCGTCTCGGTTCTGCGGTCCGGTTGGTTGACCACGGGAGCAAGGGCCAAGCAGTTCGAGCAGGATTTTGCGGCCATGCTGGGGGCCCGTTATGCTGTTGCGGTCAATTCCTGCACCGCTGCGCTCCACCTTGCCCTTGAAGCCATCGGAATCGAGGAGGGCGATGAGGTTATTCTTCCCACGATGACCTTTACGGCAACAGCCGAGGTCGTGACCTATTTCAAAGCCAAGCCTGTCTTGGTGGACTGCCTTCCGGATACGTTGAATATCGATCCCGACCAGATCGAGCGAGCCATCACGTCGAAAACGAAAGCCATTATCCCGGTGCATTTCGCGGGACATCCCTGTGACATGGACCGTATCTCTGATATTGCGAACCGATACGGGCTCCGTGTCATCGAAGATGCCGCCCATGCGCTCCCGGCCCGCTACCGAGGAAGACTCATCGGCACCATCAGCGACTGTACCTGCTTTTCCTTCTATGCCACGAAGAACATCACCACCGGTGAAGGCGGCATGATTACGACCGACAATCCCGAGTGGGCGGAACGAATCCGGACCATGAGCCTCCATGGGCTCAGTCGTGATGCGTGGAAGCGCTACGACGGTCACGGTTCATGGTTTTATGAAGTCCTCTCACCGGGCTTCAAATACAATCTCACCGATATTGCCGCAGCCCTGGGCATCGCACAGCTCCACAAATCCGATCGTCTCTGGAAGACACGGGAACGGTATGCGGGTCTCTACGACGAAGGATTTCGGGATCTGCCTGAAATCGTGCTCCCCACCGCGGCGGCTCATGTCCAACACGCGTGGCACTTGTATGTCATTCGGCTGGACTCCGAGCGGTCGGGGATCGGACGAGACCGGTTGATTGAGCATCTGGGGAAGGAGCACATCGGTTGTAGCGTCCATTTTATCCCGCTGCATCTTCACCCGTACTACCGCGACACCTGGGGGTATACCTCCGAGCAATTCCCGGTCGCCACAGCGGCCTACCAGCAGATCGTGTCGCTGCCGCTCTATCCCAAGATGACCGAAACCGATATCCAACGTGTCATTTCAGTCGTTCGCACACTTATTCAAGGTTCCCGACGATGATGAAACGAGCCATTGATCTCTTCGTTGCCGCGATCGGCCTTTTGGCGCTATCGCCGCTGTTCCTGCTGATTGCCCTTCTGGTCAAGCTGGACTCTTCCGGGCCGGTCTTCTTTGGGCAGGTTCGGATCGGTAGGCGGTTTCGTCCGTTTCGAATCTATAAGTTTCGTACGATGACCAGAGACGCCTCGTCGAATGGAGGCCAGCTGACGATTGGAGAGGATGCTCGCATCACTCGTGTCGGTCGGGTGTTACGTCGGCACAAGATCGATGAGTTGCCTCAGCTGCTGAACATCCTGCTGGGCGACATGAGCCTGGTGGGTCCTAGGCCGGAAGTTCCGCAGTATGTCGAATTGTTTAAGACCGACTACAGTGAAATTTTATCTGTGCGTCCTGGGCTCACCGATCTGGCCTCGGTTAAGTATGTCGACGAAGCGACGATTCTGGCCGGGGCACGTGATCCGGAAGAGGAGTATCGAACCGTCATTCTTCCTGAGAAAATCCGCCTGGCTAAGCTGTATGTCCGCCATGCCTCATTACGATTTGATGTGGCTATTATCGCGCAAACCATCTTCCGACTGACTGGCCTGCCTCTCGTCCTGTGCGAGATACCTGAACTTCAATCCTCGCATGAACACTCATTTGGAGAGGCCGGATCCAGAGCGATCGCCTGGTTGCTTCGATGGCGGCGACCCCTGATCGTCGTGGTGGACCTTGCCCTCATCGTCTGCGCCAACTATCTGGCGTTTTTGTTACGCTTCGACGGAAGCCTCTCGGAGTCTGAGGCACAACTATTTGTTCAGGTCCTTCCCTGGCTGGTAGCCATAAGGGGAGGCGCGTTTATGTTGTTTAGTCTCAACGAAGGGCTCTGGCGATACACGGGGATATGGGATTTGCAACGGATTGTCAGTGGCGTCGTCCTCAGCACCTTGGCCGTCTACGGCCTCGTCTATTGGGGGCTCGGGTTGACCGCGTACCCTCGTTCGATTCTGATCATCGACAGCGTATTGTTAATCGGGCTTGTCACCGGGATCCGGTTGCCGTCTCGATTACTGGGGGAAAAACTCGTTTATCGCCATAAGAAGAACGTACTCATTGTCGGCGCGGGGCACTCCGGCGAGCGGATTGTGCGGGAAATGAAAACGAACAGTTCCTCTCGGTATCAACCGGTGGGCCTCATCGACGATAATGTGTCCCTCCTCAACAAGCGGATTCATGGAGTCAAAGTGCTTGGAACCCGCAGGGACCTGCCTCGACTGCTCGCCGAGAAGCAAGTCGTGGAGGTTGTTCTGGCCTTGTCGAACGCCAAGCCGGCGCTTCTGAGAGAAATCATCTCGGCTCTTGAGCCGTTCAAAGTCTCGATCAAGACCCTGCCGAATTTGTCCGATCTTCTCGCTGATCGAAGCGCAGAGAGCCAGATGCGAAGCGTGTCTATGAGCGATCTGCTGCCACGGGCTGCTGTGAACTCACAGGCCGATGCGATGAGGCACATGATTCAGGGAAAGCGCGTGTTGATTACGGGAGCCGGCGGCTCCATTGGATCGGAATTGTCGCGACAAGTCGCCGCCCTGAGCCCGGAAGCGCTTATCCTCTATGAGCGCCATGAAAACAGTCTCTACTTGATTGCCAAGGAGTTGGATGATCAGGGGTTTGGTTCTTTTGTCCATCCGGTCCTCGGCGATGTGACGGATGTCTCTCGACTCTCTTCCACGGTTACCAAATACCGGCCGACCATTTTCTTCCATGCCGCCGCACACAAGCATGTCCCGCTCGTTGAACTGAATCCGGCGGAAGCCCTCAAGAATAACTGTATGGGGACACGAATGGCTGCGGAGGTGGCCGCCCGGTTCGGTGTGGAGCGATTCGTCCTTATTTCCACGGACAAAGCTGTGAACCCATCGAGTGTCATGGGCGCCACCAAGCGCGTGGCGGAACTCATCGTCCAAGGGATCGCCCGGCAGAGCAAGACGCGTTTCATCACCGTCAGGTTTGGGAACGTCCTCGGGAGTAACGGGAGCGTCCTCTTGCGATTCCAGGAACAAATTCGGACGGGCGGTCCTGTCACGGTCACCGATCCAGGAGTGCGGCGGTACTTCATGCTCATTCCCGAAGCCGTGCACCTGGTATTACAGGCCGCCTCAGTAGGGGAGCAAGGTGCGACGTATATTTTGAACATGGGAGAACAGATCAGCGTCTTAGACCTTGCAAGGAACTTGATCCGGCTGTCTGGATTCGTGCCTGGCCAGGAAATTCCGATCCAATTCATTGGGTTACGCCCGGGGGAAAAGCTCTCTGAAGAACTTGTCGGAGACGGGGAAGCCACCGAGCCGTCCCCGATCGAGAACATCCTCAGAATTCGCCGCATGGCTCCGATTGATTTCGACAATCTGCAGAATAAGGTGACGGCTTTGG
The DNA here is from genome assembly GCA_024998625.1 of Nitrospira sp. Classification (GTDB taxonomy): domain Bacteria; phylum Nitrospirota; class Nitrospiria; order Nitrospirales; family Nitrospiraceae; genus Nitrospira_A. Next base: position 227,298 of record JACOEL010000004.1, read on the forward strand.
AAGCAGCCGCCCGCCTGAACCACACCACGTGGGCCATCGATCGGTTACGGGAACTGGTTCCAGAGTTCCACTCTCCCGGGGAACTGGAGAGAGTGCCTATTTCGGCTATGCCCGCGGTGATGGAGGATCTCGGTGTTGCCCGGAAGACGGACTCACTGGTGGAGTCCGGTGCAACTCCTTCAGTATAATCGTTCGGTGAACGCTTGTTGATATGCGCCCGATGCTTTGATCCTGGTAGGCATGGCGAGTGACAAATTGGACAAGGCAACTGGATCAAGCCGTTGGAGTTTGAGATGACCACATTCGATGCCGAAAGACAGATCGAGCAGCCCCATTCGGGCCTTCCCCGCGATTTTTTGAGTGTCGCGAGACATCAGAAATGGGTCATCGTCGCGTGCATCCTCTTATCCGTCGTCGCCGCTGCGACATATTGTCTCATCGCCACGAAGCTATACCGCTCAGAGACCATGATTCTCGTCGAGGATCAGAAGATCCCCGAAAATTACGTGAAGGGAGTAGACGAGGGAAATCTCGAACAGCGCATCTTCGTGATTCAAAAGCAGGTACGCAGCCGGGCGGTACTGACCGACATTGTGAACGAATTCCACTTGTATCCGGACCTTATGGAGAAGGAAGGGCCCGAGGCGGCCGTCTCGGCGCTGGCCAACGGGATTATGGTGGAAATGGTCGGCAAGGGCCCACGCGGCAATTTTGTGGGTCGTAGCAGTCTTGACGCCTTTACGGTCTCTTTTATCCATGAGAGTCCTCGGACTGCCATGGAAGTGACCGCACGTGTGGCGACGAGGTTTATCGAGCAAAATTTGAAAACTCGCGAACAGACCGCCGAGGGCACGACGGAGTTTTTTGATGAGGAGGTTCTCAGAGCGAAGGCGGAACTTGAACGGAAGGAGAACGAGATCAGTCAGTTCAAGTCGCTGCACGTGGGAAAGCTCCCTCAACAGATCGAGTCGAACCTGCGTGCCCTCGACCGGCTGCAAGGCGACCTGAAGGCCAGCACTGAAAGCTCACAGCGACTGTCGGACCGGCTGGCGCTGGTCGAGAATGCGATTCGAGATTATCAACGCTCCGGCACCCCAAACCTCTCTCTCGTCCCCGGATCCGTAGAGCCGGATCCGCTCTTTCGTCGATTGAAGGAATTGCGGGAGAAGCTCGTCAAGTTACAGGCTGAATTCTGGGATACCTACCCGGACGTCGTTTTGACAAGAGATGAGATGCAAGACGTTCAGCGAAAACTCACGGAAGTATACGGTCCTGATATCCTTAAACCCGGTGAAAAACCGATCGATCCGTACCTGCAGGATTTGAGGAGGCAGCAGACAGAAGCCAAAAGCGAATGGGAGTTGCAGAACAGACGGCAACTGGGGCTGCAGACTGAGAAGCGGGAGCTTGAGCGACGGATCGAGAAGGCGCCGCAAATCGAACAGGACTTGTTGATCCTGGAGCGTGACTACGACAACATGAAGACCAACTACCGGTCGCTTCTGGAGAAGCGCCTCAATGCCAGGGTGGCGGAAAACCTTGAGAAGCGGCAGAAAGGCGCTCAATTTCGCATTCTTGACCCGGCGAGTTTTCCGAGAGTGCCTGAGTCTCCCAATGAACGCCGGATTATGGTTTTTGGGCTCCTCTTTGGATGTGCGCTTGGGGCAGGACTCGCCTTGATCCGGGAGCTCTCGACCCCTCAATTCCGTCGTCCTGAGGATATTGAGCATATATTGGGACCGCAGCTACTTGCGGTAATTCCGGACTTCGCCATTGAATATAACCGCTTGAGGTGGCAGCGGTACTTTCCGACCGCTCGTTCAGCGGCTATTGTGCCTGCAGAACAGGGTGCCGTTGTGGGAGACCTCGCGCTGATTCCCTCGGCTCACCTGAATCCGCGAAGCCCCCAGCCATGGAATGACGATTTTATTGTGAAATGGATGCCGCACTCTCTTGTGGCAGAGCAATATCGTGTCGCCGCGACGCGGCTCGCGTTGCAGAAGAGTAACGGAGATTCGACCATTGTAGCTGTCACCAGCGCCGTCAAAGGAGAGGGAAAAACAACGACAGTGATCAATCTCGGCTATACGCTTGCGCGGGATTTAGGTCTGCGCACGCTCTTGCTGGATTGCGATTTCGCCGTTCCGATGCCGGACCGCTACGTTGATACCGTTGCCAAGTGGGGGTTGGCTGATTGTCTTACAAGGGACATTCCTCTCGAGAGTTGTTTTTCGGAGTTTGCTGATGTCCCTTGTTGGGTGATGCCGGTCGGGAATTCTGAGGTGTCTATAAACGAATTGTTGAAAACGGAACGCCTGCCGAGCATCCTTGCCCAATTGCGTGAACGGTTCGATATCATTCTTGTCAACACACCACCTATTTTCCCTTTGGCGACCATGAATGTCCTTACTAATTACATCGATCATCTGGTGCTCGTTGTGCGCGCCAATTCAACTCCTCATCAGGTCGTCAGGCGCGCGCTGAAATCCCTCGGCACGCATGTGCCGTTTCAGGTGTTGCTCAACCGGGTAGGGAGCGATGCCTTGCCTTCCTATGTCTATGGTCACTCCTACACGCGAGCGAAAGTCCAGTCGACGTAACAGTGCCGCCAACACCCTGGCATCCGGACGAGAGAATGTGAGTATGGGATGCGGAGCGTCCGTTTTGGCCCAATCTGCAGAATTGTTCGCCCCCCAGAAGTCTGTTTGAGTAATCCAGCCTTGAGCATCTTGCTCCGGGTCGCCTCTTGTCTCCTGGCTCCACCTGGCGCGGAAGCAGTACGTCGCTGAAGACCTCTGTCCCTTCGCATCGGCTCCAATGGTTCTGCTCCCATACGCCTCGCACGACCGGCTGTCGGGAAGGCCCGGTCTCCTTAGGCTCGGATCCTGCTCGTTTACGTGAGTGCTCAGGTTGTGAGAAGAATGGCTCGGCTCAAGTGCCGACTGACACTCAGATCTAATCACGATGGGCAGGGATGATTTGACGACTACGGGAACAGTTCCTGCGATCGACCTGCGCGTTCGATTCTAAGCCAGCCCCGGATTCGCTGAGACGTCTGCACAGACTTGGCCTCTATGACCGGCATGGCGAACCAGATATCGCATCGAGTACATATTGGTCTATGAATGTGGCCGTATTGTGGCAAGGAGGATGTACCATGAGCACCGAAAGCTTGATCGTTAGGACGTTGGAAGGCGAGGAGTGGGGCTTTATCAAACGGTTGATCATGGATTCGGTCACCAGGCAAATCAGACATGCGGACGTTGTCCTCGCGGACACAGGAAAAATCGTCAGAGTACCTTGGGAAAGTTTTGAATTCCAAAACGAGGACATCAGGCTTAGTGCCGATTTTGGTGAGTCGCGCCCAAGCTCACTGGAATCTGAAGTGGAAATGGCCCACACGATGGCGATGGACTTATGGCCGTGAGTTCGCCGCTCCTTCTCAGATCGGCGCGAGATCTGAGAACTCAGCCGATTCGCCCTCCTCTGGCACATGTGGAATCTCTTCTCTTGACGTAAAGATACCCATTCACATGTGAATATTGTGTTGCTGCAGAGGGATGCGTCCCGTTGACTCATGTGTGGCAGTGCGCATGGAGCTGATCGACGCAGCATTGATGCACGAACCCTTCAATCACCCTTCGGCTCTGGTACACCATAATCCACGGTGCGCGCGTTCCGATAGAGTGACATGGAATAGAGGAGCAGCCATGCCGCCCTCCCGTCTTAGTGTTACCGTATTGACGAGCATTGTTAAGGATCTGAACGCCGGTGTGACTGTGAAAACTGTCTGCCGCCGGTATCATGTTTCGCCACAGACGGTCTATCGCTGGCGGAAAAAACTCAGCGCCCAAGGAACTAGTTCCCTCGAACGCCTGCACCACCTGGAGAGTGAAAATCGTAAATTGAAGCGAAAGGTCGCCGAACTGTCGCTGGACTACAATACGCTCAGGATAGCACTCATTACCCAAGCCAAAACCGAATGCTAACCAGCATTATTCAGCACCTCCGTGATGAAGATGTGAAGACAGCAGGGGAGCCGATATGCCCGGATGCCGAAATCTCATAACCAGGCTTGTAGCGGCAGCGTGCTCGCAGTTGCCGTATGAGGGACCAGGTTGCTTGTCGGGTAATCCGACTGAATATCGAAAGGCGACCCGATCAGTTCAACATTTGGGCAAGAGACTGTGCGCGCGACATCGGCTGATGCAGTTTCGTTTGCGCTAGAACACTTCATTCGTCAGTACCCGCAGAGATCCTCCTCTCCGATTCCAGCCCCAGCGCCTCTTTCCTTCGTCACCTCTTTTTCCTCTTTCGCTCCGCTCCGCCAGAAAAACATAGAGATCAAGAAGAGAGTGTGGCTTTCACAGACCAGCTTTTGCCCGTTGTCTATAATTTGGGCTGCTCTGTCCCCGGAATACATTCCTGCGGCATGAGTTCGCCGCCATGGAAGTGGGATACCTGTCTCCATTTCTGAAGCACGGCCTTGTCGTCGAAGGTGAGAAGATATTGTTCACACCACATTCCGGGTGCGGTCAGACGGTTCCCGGACTGTTGCTCGCGCCATTCATAGACCCACACGGTGGCTCCGCCCTCATCCTGTCGAACAGTCTTGGGAGCGCCTAGTTTCTCCCGCACCTGGGCTTGAGTGGCCCACCCCTTGGCGGAATCCAGATAGATTGCTTCCCGGTTCTGAAAATGGCTGCATGCCGTGATCAACATGGAAATGATGACGAGGCTGAGCGACCGACTGATCTGTATCATGTTGCCCCCCGATTCGACTGGGATCTGTGTTTTTCCACCGGCGTGTCTGGCAGGGGATTGTACACGGATAGCGGAGGCGCGTCTCCTTCGGGGAAGATTTCCTGCATCGTCCCCGGTCTCCGCGAGCCCAGGAACTTTGAGGTGGCAGACGATTCGTGGTGGTGCGTGAAGTTACACGCTATCTGAAGAAGGCGAGCGGGGAGAAGGCGCAACTTGGGCGTGAGATCAGATCACGAGCTGATTAAATTAGGGGAGAAATGCGGAGCAATCAGACGGCTTTTTTGACCAGGCCGGACCGCAGGCAACGCGTGCACACCCGAATGCGCAAGGCCGACCCGTTCACGAGCGCCTTCACGCGCTGCAGGTTGGGATTGAAGACGCGCTTCGTCTTGTTATTTGCGTGGCTGACGTTATTACCGGTTTGATGCTTTTTCCCACAGAGATCACAGGCAAATGCCACGGCCCTACTCCTTTGTTGCGGCGTCTTTCAACGACTAGTCCTTGGATGGGAGGGGATGCTACCATAGCATCACAGGTCATGACAAGCTGCTGAGGTGAATTCTCCCTACCTGGATGCCCTCTTTCGTTCGTGCCGCTCACTCCACTGAGGTTGCAGATATGGATCAGGTCACGCTCATCGGATTGCTGGCAGGGACCCTCACCACTATTGCGTTCATTCCTCAGCTTCAGCAGACCTGGCGAACCCGTTCCGCCCAGGATGTGTCGCTGGGAATGTTGCTCACCTTTGTGACCGGGGTGTTTCTCTGGTTGATCTATGGGCTCATGCTCGGCGCCTTGCCGATTATTCTGGCGAATCTCGTGACCCTGGTGTTGACCCTGGCGATTCTCATCCTGAAGCTCCGGTATCGCTCATAACGCGTCACCGGATGTGCACCTGCGTCGGAGAATAGTTCGCCAAATCCGGTCGGGCAAGTTTGAACTTGACAAGATCGGCCATGCGCTCCTAAAGTTTGTCTCTTTTCAAGACACCTCGGGTCAAGGGAAGAGGGTGAGAAACCCTCGCGGTCCCGCCGCTGTAAATGGGGACGAAACCCGCCGATGCCACTCGCGTGGCCGTGAAGCGTTGTTCGTGAAGCGTGATGCGTCTGGTTCCTGACGCAAGATACGATTCACGAGGGACGAAACACGAGCCTGCTGGGAAGGCGCGGGGAGTAGGATGAACCATGAGCCAGAAGACCTGCCTGAGGGAGACCCTTTATTCCCTCGTGGGCTGGGGAATAGGCGAGGATGATATTGCGGGTGCAATCCTCAGGGTTCCACGTTGGCCCTGGGGATTTTTTTATTTGCGCGCCGCTCGAATCATCCCCAGTCGCCGGTTTGCAGCCGCATGCATCGGCGTTGTCGCATCTATGCTGCTGGTATGCCTTGTCTTCGCATTCGGAGAGACTCAGGAAGATCACACGGTGATGAAACGTCGTCAGCAGGGCATCCTTACGGGCATGCCGTTCATGGCCAACATTACCCCGCGCACGTTTATCGACGATGCGGGCAGAAAACTTTATGTGGCCAAGGCGCCCGCGCGAGTCGTGTCATTGGCGCCGAGTATCACGGAGATGTTGTTTGCGTTGGGGCTGGATGAACAGATCGTCGGGGTGACCGAGTTTTGTGATTTTCCGGCAGCGGCCAAGGCCAAATCCAAGGTGGGGTACGCCAACCCCAATCTCGAATCCCTCGTGGCCCTGCGGCCGGAACTGATCGTTGCGCCGAGGGAATTTCATCGCGCAAATGTGTTGGCCAAGCTGGAGGAATTGAAGATTCCGGTGCTCCTGCTAGAAGCCACCTCGGTCGAGAACATTTTTTCGCACATTCACACGCTGGGACGCATTTTCGATCGCTCGACGGAAGCCCATGCCATGACCGCGGCCATGCGGAGCCGGATGGCCGAAATCAGCAGTCGAACTGAACACCTGCCGCGCATCCGGGTGTTGTACGTGATCAACAGCCAGCCTCTGATCACGGTCGGCCCCGGCAGTTACATCCATCAAATGATCGGCCTCGCCGGGGGAACCAATATCGCCTCCGGAGCTGAAACCGCCTATCCGCGCCTGACCATGGAAACGGTGTTGAGAGAAGATCCCGAAGTGCTGATCTTCCCGATGGGGTCGGTTGAAACGGTGCCCCGACGCGAACAGCAGGAATGGCTGCGCTGGACGACCCTGGCCGCCGTGCAGCAGAACCGATTGCGCGAAGTGTCGGCTGACGCCTTGAATCGGCCCGGCCCGCGCGTCATGGATGGGCTCGAAGAACTCGTGAGAGTCATTCACCCCGAGGCCCGTTCTCCCCAAGCGGTGCCTGTCCAACCATGATGCCCTCAGCCGGCCACTCGACGTCACCTGCTCCCGCATTGGCCTCGCCCCCGTTGCCTTCCACGAGCCTCCACACTTCCCCTCCCATGACCGGACGCGAACGACCGTTTCAGGGGGCCGTCCTGACTCCGGCGCGCTGGTGCGTCATTGTGGGCAGTTTGTCGGTGCTCGCGCTGATCCTGGCTGTCGTCTGCCTGCAACTCGGGACACAGTACATCGGACTCGGCAGACTCGTCGGCGTGCTGTCGTCCGCGCTGTTCGATCAGCCGACGGAGAACGAGGCAATCAGAACGACCAGCGTCATCCTGCTGCAAGTGCGCCTGCCGCGAGTCTTTCTGGGATTTCTGGTGGGCGTCTGCCTGGCATCGGTCGGGGTGGCGCTGCAGGCCCTGCTCAGGAATCCTCTGGCCGATCCCTACGTGCTCGGGGTGTCGAGCGGTGCCGCGCTGGGTGTGGCTGTCGCGGTGCTGTTCGGGATCGGGACCACGATCCTCGCCTATTCGCTCCTCCCGGTCTGCGGGTTTTTAGGCGGGCTGGTGGCCCTCCTGGTGGTCTATCGTATGGCGGCGACCTACGACCGGCTTCCGATTCATTCCGTGCTGCTGGCCGGGGTGATCCTGAACGCGATTTTCTCGGCGCTCATCATGTTCATCACCTCGATTATGGAACCCAACCGCTCCTTCGGCATGATGGCCTGGCTCATGGGATCGCTCACGGCACCGGCCTATCCCGCCCTGGCTGCGCTCTCAGTCTATCTGTTGGCCGGTCTCGTCCTGCTTTTCAAGCAGATGCGGGTCTTGAACATCCTGGCCTTGGGGGAAGAACCGGCACGGTCGTTGGGAATCGATACCGAACGCGCCAAACGGGTGATCTTTTTGGTATCGGCGCTGCTCACCGGCGCCGTGGTGTCCGTCAGCGGCATGATCGGATTCATCGGGATGATCATTCCTCACGCGGTGCGCCTGGTGGTCGGGGCGGATCATCGATTGCTCCTGCCGGCTTCAGCACTCGTGGGCGGCATATTTTTGATGGTGGCCGATACCATGGCCAGGACATTCTTTGTGCCGTCGGAAGTCCCGGTCGGCATCATCACGGCCCTCGCGGGCGGCCCGTTCTTTGTCTACCTGCTGGTCTGGCGAAAGGATCGGCTCGTATGAGGTTTCCTGTCGACCTGATGGCCAGGGTTGATGCAGCGGCTGGTGCCTACTCGGACGAACGGCATGCCTACGATGTGCAGGGGGCCTCCTTCTGCTATGGCAAGTCTCCAGGGCGGGAAAGCCGGTGGGTCCTCAGCGATGTGAGCGTGCACGTCGAGGCAGGCGAAATACTCGGTATCGTCGGTCCCAACGGGTCGGGCAAGACGTCACTCGTGAAACTCCTGGCTAAGCTTGCCGTGCCTCAACGGGGGACCCTCTCGCTCTTCGGCCAAAACCTGGCTGACCTTTCACGAGAGGAGACAGCACGGACCGTGGCGTTCGTCCCGCAGGAAAGTCCGCCGGCTTTCTCTTTTACGGTGGCGGAGACGGTGTTGATGGGGCGGTATCCGCATCGCCGACAGAGCAGGTGGAGTCTCGGGTTCGGCTGGGAAGATCGGGAGGATTGTGCGGCGGCTGCGCAGGCCATGGCCACGATGGATATCGCACAGCTGGCTTCGCGTGCGGTGACTGATCTGTCCGGCGGCGAACGTCAACGTACGATGATCGCCCGGGCCTTGGCCCAAATGCCGCGGGTCCTCTTGCTCGATGAGCCGACCGCCTTTCTCGATCTTCAGCATCAACTCGAGATCTGCTCGGTGCTGCGTCGTCTGACCGACGAGCAGGGGCTGACCGTCGTGGTCGTGTCGCACGATTTGAACCTGGCCAGCCAGTATTGCGACCGGATCGTCATGCTGAAGGAAGGGTCGATGTATTCGATGGGCACGCCGGCTGAGGTGTTGTCGGTGGAGGCATTGCGGGCGGTCTATGGCTGTGAGGTCTTGATCGATCCGCATCCGGAATCGGGCCTTCCGAGGATTACGCTGCCGAGACAGGCTGTGCCGTTGAGAGTGTGATCGGTTGTTGCGGGAGGGGTTCGCGCTCGGCCCACCCGTATGAAAAGCAGGGGCGCGTCATCATTGGAGAGCGGAGTGTCAGGAAGACGCCGTCAGCGTCGGGGAAGATGGTGCAAAACCATCACGGTGCCGCCACTGTAAGCGGGGAGTGTTCTTCCAGGTAAGCCACTGGTTGGACGTCAGTCGTCAACCGTCACTCGATATGCGGGAGGCTTCGAGCCTCTCTTGCATCGCACGAATGACGAATGTCGAATGACGAAGACTGGGAAGGCGGAAGAAGGCGATGATCCGCAAGTCAGGAGACCCAACTGACGGGTTTACAACTGAACCCTTCGAGCGAAAGGGAGTGTCAGTATGTCGGGTATTGTCCGGGAATGGTCTGTCTATTTCGTGTTGTTGTGTGCTGCGAGTTGCCCCCCTATGTGGACGGCCGTCGCATCTGCCGAGGAGCCTCTGGAGCCTGATCCCGTGGTGCAAGCCGAGGAGGTCGTGATCTCGGCCACCAAAACCCCATTGCCGGTCACTCAGGTCACCAGCGCGGTCGAAGTTATTACGGCGCAAGACATGAAGCGACAGAACATCCGGAGTGTGGTGGATGCGCTTCGGTTAGCCCAAGGTGTGGCGGTGTTTTCAAACGGCGGGCCCGGCACCGAGGTCACGGCCAAGATTCGAGGTGGCGGCGCGAATCAGACCCTGGTTCTGATCGACGGCGCGATCGTCAACAGCGGCACCGTCGGCAGTTACAACTTTGCCAACCTGACGACCGACAATATCGAGCGAGTGGAGATTCTCCGCGGCTCGCAGAGCATGTTGTGGGGATCCGACGCCATGGGCGGTGTCATCAACATTGTGACGAAGAAAGGGCAGGGACCGTTCTCCGCCACCGGCTTCATGGAATACGGGTCCTTTGCGTCGATTCGCGAAGGGGGCACCGCGTCGGGAAAACATGGCGCGGTCGACTACAGCTTCTCGTTGTCTCGCTGGGACACCTCCAGTTTTTCAGCCGTCAATTACCGGCGCGGCGCCACGGAGCGGGACTCGTACCGCAATTGGCAGGGCTCGGGCCGGATCGGGGTCGATCTTCCAAAGGACGGTCGTCTTGATTTCATGATGCGTTGGATGAATTCCGACGTGCAGCTCGATAATATCTCGGCGACTTCTCCAAACGACGTCTATGGCTCAAAAAATCGGAGTCAGGAATATGTGTTCAGCGGCAGTTATGAACAGCCGATCACGACCTGGTGGTCCCAGAAGCTCACCCTTGCGCGGGCGCAGGAGGCCTCGCAGTTTTTGTCAGGAACGTTGCAGCGCAGTCTGATCACAGGGGCATTCAACACGCCGTTCAACTCCAACAATGAAATTCGTGTGCTCTCGAATCGGTTGGAATGGCAGCACAATTTTCACATCACGAAGCTGTTGTTGCTGAGCGCGGGGTATCAATTTCGCGAACAACAGGGCGAGAATGATACGGGGCTTACCAACCGGATTCTGAGTTCCAACGCCGGGTTCGCGCAGGCGCAATTCAATCTGTGGGATCGCCTGTTCGCCACAGCAGGTATTCGCCATGACAGTTACAACGTGTTCGGCGATGCGACGACCTATCGACTGACCGGCGGGTATATCCATAAAGAAACGGACACCAAACTCCGCGCCGGATATTCCACCGGCTTTCGAGCGCCCAGCATGAACGAACTGTATTTTCCCAATTTCGGGAATCCCAATCTGGGACCGGAAAAGAGTCAGGGTATGGACGTGGGGATCGACCAGTATTTCTTTTCCAAGCAGCTGAAGTTCACGGGAGGGTTCTTCTGGAACCACTACCGGAATCTCATCACCACGACGTTTGATCCGGTGTTTTGCGCGCCGTTCAGCACGTTCGGGTTCTGCCCGCAGCAGCTCGGTGAAGCCTCCACGAAAGGGTGGGAGGCAGGACTCTCCTATACCTACTCCAGCGACAAGCCGTTCCTGAAGAGTCTCATTCTGCAGGCCCAATACACGAACACGCTCACGCGTGATCTGGAGAGCCAAAGCCGTCTGCCGCGCTGGCCGACCGATCAGTGGAGCGCCACGATCAGCTATCAGCCCATCGATCCGCTGTGGATCACGGTGACCGGCCGGTATGTGGGGTCGCGCTTCAATACCACCGGCGATCGGCAGCAGCTGCCGGCGTTCGACGTCTGGTCGTTGGCCGTGACTTATGACGTGACGAAGCGCCTGCAGGCCTATCTGAGGGCTGAAAACCTCTTCAATGAGAAGTACGAAGAAATCACCAGCGGGGGGACGCCCATCCGATCCATTTTCGGCGGTCTCCGCTTTACCTTCGGCGGGAATGCGTGAACGGCATGAGGATCGTCTGATGCACCGTCCGCGTCTGGTCATCGCCGGCACCCACAGTGGTGCCGGCAAAACCACGGTCACCCTGGCGCTCATGGCTGCATTCAAGGCCAGAGGGCTGGTGGTCCAGCCGTTCAAGGTCGGGCCGGATTTCATCGACCCCGGCCACCATCAAGCTGTGACGGGGAGGCCCTCGCGCAACTTGGACGGCTGGATGTTGGGGGAGACCGTAAACTGTAGCATCGTTTCACGTGCTTCCGCCGATGCGGATCTGTCCATCATCGAAGGGATGATGGGACTGTTCGACGGCAGCTCAGCGGTGCATGAGCAGGGCAGCACGGCTGAATTGGCGAAGCAGCTCAACGCACCGGTGTTGCTGGTCATCGACGGGAGCGCCATGGCGCGATCGGCAGCCGCCATAGCCTCCGGGTATGCGACATTCGACCCGGCCGTTCAGGTTCGCGGCGTCCTGTTTAATCGCGTGCGGAGTGAAGGCCACTATCAGTTATTGCGGGAGGCGGTGGAGGCGGAGACGGATCTTATGGTCGTCGGGTATCTTCAGCCCGATACCTCCGTGACGATCCAGGACCGGCACCTGGGTCTCAGGACCGCCATCGAGCAGGGGCAGGATGATCTGTATGACCGGTTGGCTCGATCCGCTGCGAACACGGTTGACTTGGGCCTGGTCGAGGCCATGGCTCGATCTGCCGGTGAATTTCCTGGAGGAGCCCTCTCGATCACGAGGCAGGTGGCAACGCAACAACCGGTTCGAGTCGGCGTGGCCTACGATGCGGCCTTTTGTTTTTACTATCAGGACAATCTGGAATTGCTCGAAGCCGCAGGGGCGGAGCTCGTGAAGTTTTCACCGTTGCGCGATGCCAAGTTGCCTGATGCGGACCTGCTGTATTTCGGGGGAGGATACCCTGAACTGTACGGCGAGATCTTGGCCGCCAACGTCTCCATGCGCAGGGCGGTGCAGTCCTTTGCCCGGCGTGACGGAGTCGTCTATGCCGAATGCGGCGGGTTGATGTATTTGACGGAAGCCATTCGTGACGGGGAAGGCAGGCGACATGAAATGGTGGGGTTGTTTCCGGCGGACGCGGTCATGCGGAGAAACGGGATGACGTTGGGTTATCGAACAGTGGCAGTCACTCAGCCCTGTATCCTGGGTCGCTCAGGCACGTCGATGCGTGGACATGAGTTTCATTATTCCATGCTGGAAGCAAGAGGCGACCTGCGCTATGCCTGCATGTTGTCGGATGCGGCGGGGAAACCGGTTGGGCAGGACGGGTTGACGATGGGGAATACCCTTGCGTTGTACAGCCACCTGCATTTCGGCAGTCATCCGGTTGTCGTGACTGATCTGCTGGGGACTGCCCGTCGACTGCGCGGGGCGCAGGCCTCTGCCACGAAAGGATGAGATGGCGGAACAGGACGAGCATACGGCGAAGATGCAACGCTTGAAGGCCTCCGTGGATCGGCGGATCGAAGCGGCCCAGGACGAGAAGGGGCTTCTGATCGTCTACACCGGCGCGGGAAAGGGAAAAACAACCGCCGCGCTCGGGATGGCCCTCCGTTGCCTCGGCCACGGCATGAAGGTGGCGGTCGTCCAGTTCATCAAAGGTGCCATCGATACGGCTGAGGAGCGGGTGTTGAAGTCGTTCGGCGGCCGTGTGACGTTCCTCCGCATGGGCGAAGGGTATACCTGGGAGACGCAGGATCGGGAGCGGGATACGAGCCATGCGCAAGCGGCCTGGGCGAAGGCCTGCGAGTTCATGAGCGATCCCTCCTATGCGATGGTGATCCTGGATGAATTCAATATCGCGCTGCACCATGGCTACGTGGCGGTGACCGAAGTCGTGCCGCGTTTGCAGCAGCGGCCGGCGATGCAACATGTCGTGAGCACCGGCAGAGGGGCTCCGGAGGAATTGATCGAGGCTGCAGATCTGGTGACGGAGATGAAGCAGGTGAAGCATCCGTTCCGCAAAGGCATCAAGGCGCAGGCGGGGGTGGAGTTTTGAAAGGGCCAGTGAGCAAGACCTGTGAGCATTGTCGGCAGTCGTTCGAATGTGGCGGGTATCAATGCTGGTGCGGGAAGATCGGCATTACCGAGGAGCAGATGGATTGGATTGCGGCGCGGTTTAAGGATTGCCTCTGCCCCGTCTGTTTGCAGCAAGTGGCGGATGGAGTACTTGGACCGGAAGTCTCGCAGCACAAGTAAGTTGATCTGCCGGTAGCCGAAAAAGAACGTCCTGCCTTGTCAGGGAGAGGACCGTGCCGAAAGGGAAGGAATGGTCGATGCGAATTACCAAGGTCTATACAAGAACGGGCGACGCGGGCCAAACGCGGTTAGCCGGCGGCCAACAGGTCTGGAAGGACTGTTTGCGGGTCGAGGCCTATGGCACGGTCGATGAGTTGAATGCCTCCGTGGGACTGGTGCGGGCGATGAATGCTGAGGCCGGGAGTGGCTCTGCCGCTTCGACGCAATTGGAGGCAGATTTGCGTTGGGTGCAAAACAAACTGTTCGATGTGGGGAGTATTCTGGCCACGGCGCCGGGCCAGACCTTTCCCAACATGCCGGAGGTGACGGCCAAAGATGTGACGAAGCTCGAAGAGATGATCGATCGATGCCAGGAGGAACTCGCCCCGCTGAAGGAATTTATTCTGCCCGGTGGCGGGAAGGTCTCGGCGACACTCCACCAGGCGCGAACGATCTGCCGTCGCGCGGAACGAATCTGTATCCGGTTGAGTCGCGAGGAATCGGTCGCAGCCGAGCTCAATAAGTATTTGAACCGATTGAGCGACGCGCTGTTCGTCCTCGCTCGCTGGGTGTCGAAGACCCAGGGCGAACCGGAGTTTTTATGGCAACGTGAATCCGGGGTAACCGCCGAGTAAGCCGATGAAGAAGTACCCGGCGGCAGGATCCCATCTTATTCTGGTGCTCGGCGGTGCCGCATCGGGGAAAAGTCAGGCGGCGCTCGATCGGGCGGGCCGCCGAGGCCCGAAAGCCTTTGTCGCGACCGGGCAGGCGCTGGACGGTGAGATGAAAGCGCGTATTGCGCGGCACCGCGAGACCCGTCCCACCGACTGGATCACCGCCGAGGTGCCGCGTGATCTCGCCGGCTGGTTTCGGACGGAAGCACGGGGCTATCGCACCGTCGTGGTGGATTGTCTGACGCTTTGGCTGAGCAATGTGTGCGGACGTCGCATGGCCGGGCAGGAGATGGTCCCTCGTGTGGAGGAGTTGCTGCAGGCTATTCGAGGCACCAAGGCGCGGGTGGTACTGGTGAGCAATGAATTGGGCTTCGGGCTGGTGCCGACGAGTCGCAGTGCGCGCGCGTTTCGCGATGTCGCCGGTCGGGTCAACCAACAGATCGCGGCAGCGGCCGACGAAGTCTACTTTGTTATCAGCGGCCAGTCGCTCAAACTCAAATGACAGGGGAGAAGACCCGATGACGCTCCAGGAAGTGTTGACACGAATTCAACCGGTGGATCAGGCGATCGCAGCCCGCACGCAAGCCCGCCTGGACGGGTTGACCAAACCCCTCGGCAGTCTGGGGCGGCTGGAAGAAACCGCGGTGCGTTATGCCACGATCACCGGCGAAGTGAAACCGGCAGTGCCACGCGGGGTCGTGTTTACGTTTGCGGCCGACCATGGCGTGGCGACTGAAGGGGTCAGCGCCTATCCACGTGAAGTCACGCCGCAAATGGTGTTGAACTTTCTCCGTGGCGGCGCCGGCGTCAATGTGCTCGCGCGTCACACCGGGGTGGAAGTGCGGGTGGTGGATATTGGAGTCGCCTACGACTTTGGGTCGGTCTCCGGCCTGATTCACAAGAAGGTGATGCCGGGGACGAACAATCTCCTGGTGGAATCCGCCATGAGTCGTGACCAGGCGGTGCAAGCGTTGCAGGTCGGGATCGGGTTGGCCACGGAAGCCGCGCGCGAAGGGATCGGTCTGGTCGGAACTGGCGAGATGGGCATCGGCAACACGACGCCGAGCGCCGCGATCACAGCAGTCATGACCGGGCGGCCGGTGGCTGAGGTGACGGGGCGGGGAACCGGCATCGACGAAGCGGGTCATGCCCGCAAAGTCGCCGTCATCGAGCAGGCGCTTAACCGGCATCGTCCGAACCGGGCCGATGCCATCGATGTGCTCGTGAAGGTCGGCGGTCTGGAGATTGCCGGTTTGGCCGGACTCATTCTTGGTGCGGCGGCAGGGCGGGTCCCTGTGGTATTGGATGGCTTCATTGCCGGTGCTGCGGCGCTAATCGCGGTGGGGTTGCAGCCGATCTGCCGGGACTATCTGATCGCCTCGCACCGTTCGGTGGAACGTGGTCATCAGGCGATTCTGGAGCATCTGAACTTGAAGCCGCTGCTCGATCTCGACCTGCGGTTAGGTGAAGGAACTGGAGCCTGCCTGGGGATGAGCCTCGTGCAGGCGTCGATCAAGATTCTGACCGAGATGGCGACGTTCGAAGAAGCGGGTGTGTCGCAACGTGACTGAGATGGCCGCCATGACCAGACCCTTTGTCTTTGCCTGGCATTTTCTCACGGCGATTCCGATCAGCCGGAGCCACCATGCGCCGTCGTCCGCTGAACTGGCCACGTCGATGGCCTGGTACTCCACGGTCGGACTCGTGATCGGCGGATTGCTCGCGGCGGCTGATCAGGGCCTGCGCTTGTTTTTGACGGCTGAGATGGCGAATGTCCTGCTGATTGTCCTGCTGGTGCTCCTGACACGCGGGCTGCATCAGGACGGGCTGGCGGACACTTTAGATGGGCTGGCCGGCGGGCGAACCGCGGCCGATCGGCTGCGCATCATGCGCGATCCGAGCGTCGGGGCACTCGGTGCGACCGGTCTCTTTCTCTCGCTGCTGTTGCGGTATGCCGGATTGCTCGCCCTCCCTCAACCGGTTCGGCTTCCCGTGCTGCTCTGTATGCCGGCGCTGGGCCGTTGGGCGATGGTCTTAGTCGCCTGGGCATCTCCCTATGCCAGGAGCGAAGGCGGGCTGGCGGCGGCGTTTCTGACTCATCTCTCCTGGCAACACGTGTTGCTCTCGAGTCTCGTATTGGCTTGTGCGTTGACGGCCGGATTAGGAGCGATTGTGGCAGCTTCGACCATCGGGTTGGGAGTCATGGTGGTGGTCGTTGTGCGGCGAGGCTGTCGGGCATGGTTCGGCGGGGTGACGGGAGATCTGCTCGGCGCCACGAATGAATTGATCGAGATTCTCTTCCTCTTGTTGATCCCGTTGTTGGTGATGGCGCGATGACCGGCGGCGAGTTGGCGTTGGCAGCGGCGCTGGATGTCGTGGCAGGAGATCCCCGCTGGTTGCCCCACCCGGTGCGGGGCATGGGTCTGTTCATTGCCTGGTACGATCACCGGGTCCGAACATTCTGCCGTGGCGACCAAGCCTTACAAATTGCCGGAGCCTGTCTTGCGCTGGGCTTACCAGCGGCGGTCTATGCGGCGGCCACCTGGCTGATTGCGCAGGCGGCCACGTTCTCTCCGCTCTTCGGACAACTGCTCGGTATCGGCTTGGCCTATACCTCTCTGGCGGGCCGTGATCTGTTCGATCATGTCCAGCCGGTCAGTCGTGCGTTGCAGGAAGGGAATCTTGCCTCGGCGCGTGAGGCTGTGGCCAGGATTGTCGGCCGGGACAGCGCCGCGCTAGAGGAACCGGAGGTCGTGCGCGCCACTGTGGAGACGATCGCCGAAAGCATCGCCGACGGCATTATTGCACCGCTCGTCTACCTCTCCCTTGGCGGCGCGCCGCTCGCGCTGGCCTACAAGGCCGTGAATACACTCGACTCGATGGTGGGACATCACGATGAGCGGTATGAACATTTCGGTTGGGCTTCTGCCCGATTGGACGATGTTATGAACTGGGTGCCTGCCAGACTGGCGGCCGGCTTCATCGCGCTGGCCTCGGGCTTGGCGACGGGTCAGTGGCATCGCGTCCAAGACAGTTGGTACATCCTGCATCGGGATGGCGACAAACATGCCAGCCCGAACAGCGGCAGGCCAGAAGCGGCCATGGCTGGAGGATTGGGCGTGCAACTCGGCGGACAGAACTATTATGACGGTGTGCCTTACGATGGTGAATTGATCGGTGATGCCGGCACCGCGTTGATCCCCGGGCACATCGATCAGGCCACTCGCATTATGGTTGTCGCTGCGGGACTCGGGCTCTTCTTTGCGCTGTTGTCTCTATGGGTATCATGACGCGCATCGGTCATGGCGGGGATGTGTACGCGGCGGCCCGTGAGTTAGGGCGAGACCTTCATCAACTGCTGGATTTCAGTGCCAGCATCAATCCCTTGGGGCCTTCCCCGGCCGCGTTGCGGACCATGCGAGCAGCCGAAGTCTTGCTCAGTCATTATCCGGACCCGGCCTGTTGGGCACTGCGGCAGTCGCTGGCCAGGCATTGGCATCGTCCGGCTGAGGAGTTTCTGGTCGGCAACGGGTCGACCGAGTTGATCCATCTCCTTCCCAGGACATTGGCGATCAGACATCTCCTGCTGATCGGCCCGACGTTTTCTGAATATGCCGAGGCGATGACACGCGCCGGAGGACAGGTCACCATGCTGATGGCGGATCGTGCCAACGGGTATCGTCTTCGGCTGGAACTGGTCCTCGCAGCATTGCAGAAGCGGCGGCGGCCTGCGAGCGGCGCCTCTCCCATTGATGCAGTACTCCTCTGCAATCCCAATAGCCCGACCGGTCGCGCTTGCGATGCTGGCGCCGTGAGAACGCTTGCCCGTCTGGTAGCTCGCCGGGGGCTCTGGTGTATCGTGGATGAATCCTTTGCGGAATATGCAGATCACGCGTCGATCTTGTCAGAGCCTCTTCCCCCACGGACCGTCGTGCTTCGCAGCTTTACTAAGTTTTATGGATTGCCGGGGCTGCGAGCTGGATACGCGGTGGCCAAGCCGGGCGTGATTGCACAAATTGCGACGCAGCAGCCGCCCTGGTCGGTGAATATGCTGGCGCAGCAAACCGCCCTCGCCGCCTTGCAGGATGCGCGACATGCCGGGCGAAGTCTTCGTTTCATGGAACGGGAGCGAGCTCGCGTTCAGAAGGCACTGACCCGGCTACCCGGTTGCACGGTCTTTCCCTCTGCCGTCAATTTTCTGCTGATGGAGTTGCCGGTCGGGCAGAAAGCGACGGCCGTGGTGGCCGTGCTTCGCCGGCAGGGACTCTTGATAAGGGATTGTTCGCAGGTGCCTGGATTGAATGGCCGTTCGGTTCGCATCGCGGTTCGCTCAAGGGCCGACAATGATCGCCTCCTGCGAGCTCTGTCGAGTCTCCTTTGCGAGGGTGGCGCATGACGATGTGGCCGGATGGTTTCACCACTCGCTCTCGAATTGCCAAGGACACACTCATTCTCGATCTGGGAACTCGCATGCGGGTGTTGTCGTCCGCTCCAAGGGGGGGAGGGCTGCGAATCACCCGCTACATCATGAATCATCAGGTTCCTGCCAATCCTGTTCCGCAGGCAACTCACTCAAAGTGGGAACATCCTGCCCGTTACCTCAAGCGAATCGCCGTAGAGCTGGGGGTAGATCCCGATTGTGTCGGCCTGATGACGGCGGTTCCGATGAAACAGGTCGTGATGCACCGTGAGGCGCAGGATGGAACCTGGGTCGAGTGTTTTGCCACCGTGGGTGTCACCAACGCGGTGCGGGCAGGTGAGCCGCCGCCGCGAGAAGTGGGTGACAGCACTGTCCGCCGAGCCGGGACGATCAATCTGATGGTCGTCACCAATGCCTGCCTTGCCGTGCCGGCTCTGGTCTGTGCAGTGCAGGTGGCGACGGAGAGCAAGACCGGAGTGCTGCGTGACCATGCGGTGCCCAGCTGGACGGGGCATTCCGGCGCGACCGGCACGGGGACGGACGCGGTGGTTGTCGCCTGTGCCCTGCGGGGAAGCGGTCCCTGGTCGGACTATGCCGGAACCCATACCACGCTCGGGTCTTTGATCGGACGGGTCGTCGCCGAGTGCCTCACACAAGGTCTGGCACGCGCGACTGAGTGGGCGGTGACACATCGCGGCTAAACGGTTGTCATTTCCTATGTCTCCTCCCTCTCGCGCCAAAGCCATTGCGATTCTCGGGACCGGCTCAGACGTCGGGAAAAGCATGATCACGTCCGGGCTTTGCCGGCTGTTGTATCGCGCCGGTATCCGCGTGGCACCCTTCAAGGCGCAGAATATGTCGTTGAACTCCTTTGTCACGCCGGAGGGCGGGGAGATCGGTCGCGCTCAGGCTCTGCAAGCCGAAGCCTGTGGGATTCCCCCCCATGTGGATATGAATCCCGTTCTCCTCAAGCCGGAATCTGATTCCAGGTCGCAGATCATCGTGCAGGGAAAAGTGTTTGCCACGCGCGAGGCACGGGTCTATTTCGCGCGCAGCCGGGACTCTGAATTGTTTCAGGCGGTGGAACGCAGTTACGACCGCCTCGCCTCGCAGTATGAGGTCATGGTCATCGAAGGCGCCGGCAGCGCTGCGGAGGTCAATCTGCGGGATCGCGATCTGGTGAACTGGCCGGTCGTCGAGATGGCCGATGCCAAGGTAGTGTTGGTCGGGGATATCGATCGTGGCGGCGTGTTCGCGCAGATTATCGGCACGCTCGATCTCATCACGCCGGAGGAGCGTGGCCGGGTGTGCGGGATCGTCATCAACAAGTTCCGGGGAGACGCAGCGCTCTTTGCCGACGGCGTCCGCTTCCTGAGGGAGCGCACGGGGATTCCGGTCCTGGGTGTGCTGCCGTTTTTGCGCGACCTGGCGCTCGATCAGGAGGATAGTCTGGACGTCGATATCCGACGACAGGTCGCGTTTCAGCGTGGCTGTATCAATCTGGCGGTGATGCTCCTGCCCCACATGAGCAACTTCACCGATTTCAATGCGCTGGCCGGTGAACCGGATGTGGCGTTGCGATATGCGGCGACCCCCGAAGAAGCGGCCGGGGCCGATGCGATTCTGCTTCCCGGTTCCAAAACCACATTGGCGGACCTCGCCTATCTGCGTAGCAAGGGGTTCGAATCACTCTTGCATGCTCATATTCACCGCGGGGGAGAAGTGGTCGGCATTTGCGGCGGGTATCAAATGTTGGGACGACAGATCGCCGATCCTGATGCGGTCGAATCAGGCGGGAGCGGCGAGGGGCTTGGGCTGCTGCAGGTGACGACGGTTCTGATGCGGGAGAAAATCACCGAGCAGGTCGAAGCGCGTGCCTTGCATCTCGCTGGACCGGCGGCGCCCCCGGTGCGAGGGTACTTGATTCACATGGGGCGGACGGATCGCCATGGACATCGACCCTGCTTCGAACTGCAGAGAAAAGCACCGTCGTCTTCAGGACATCGCGACGTTGCCGAACGGGATGCTGCGTTACTCGACGGCGCGGTCAGTGACGACGGTCTGGTCTGGGGGACCTACATCCATGGCCTGTTCGACGAGCCACTCTGTCGACGCGCATGGCTGAACCGGCTGCGTATCAGAAAAGGGCTTCCAGCCGCCGATATGGCCTTGTCGCAACAGGTGAGCCGACAGCGATCCGGTGCGATGGATCGATGGGCCGACCACGTGGAACGACATCTTGACCTCACCCCGATCCTGGCGCTCCTTCGTTAAGGCAGGATGGTTTAGGCCGTCCGCTATCCTCTCTTCGTCGAGGTTCTGAAGGGACTTTGACACTTCTCTCGAAAAGCGACCAAACTTTGGCGCTCCGACTTGCATCGTGAACAAGTACGCACCCATGTCACCCTAGCTGATCATAGTGGGTATAGTAGACCATCCACACATAATCATCCGCAAAATCGCTGACTTCATCGGTATGAATTCTTTCCGCTTCGCAATCCTAACTAATCGTCTTGTTTGGCACCGATCGTGCACAACGTCTGCCGGGGCTGCAGGGTCCTAGCGTGGCTCCATGCGTCGATGAAATTGTCAACGAAGAATTTTGCGCTATCTTTGACAAGGGATTGGCCGACTTAGGGCGAAATGAGTTGACCGGGCGCTACCAGGCAGGCAGGAGGAGACGGCATGGCGAAACATATCAGTAAGAGAATCGTGATGGCTGCACTGACCGTGATCTGCATGGGCGCGGCTGTTCCCGCGTCGGCCAATACCGAGGTGGAAACGGCCGAGTTGCTCATCAAGTTGTTGCAAGTCGGTCGTGGGGTGATTTCTGAATACCAAGCCACGATCAATGACGCCAGCAAGGGCGACAAAGGGGTTACCGGTGACTTTGTGTCCAATCAGGTGATCGAACGGTTTCGTAAAGCCACCAGGATCGATCTGAGCCGGCCCGCCACGGTTCCGCAAGCGCCGCTCTTTCTCGCCATGGTGGAATCCGAAAAAGAAGTCATCGACGAGGCGCAACCCGTCATCAATAAGCAGGGTGTCGGTTTCAAAGGGATTATCCCCGCTGTTTTCGCCCGCAAGTCCGGCGAGCGGTTCTATCGGAAGACCGGAATTCGTGTGAAGCTGACGGGTACCGACTATCGGTTTCCGGGCAACCGGCCGGATGAGTTTGAGTCGGAAGTGTTGAGGATTTTTGCCGACACGCGCCATCCGAAGGGCCAGCCGTACAGCAAGGCCACGATGTTGGATGGGAAGCCGGTATTGCGCATGATGGATCCGGAGTACGCCGCAAGCACCTGTCTGAGCTGCCATGGCGATCCGAAAGGGGAGCGCGATATCACCGGCGCCAAGAAAGAAGGGTGGCACGAGGGCGATCTGGCCGGTGCGATCAGCATCGTGATTCCCATGCGGTAGCCGTCGACGAATCAAACGTCTTTATTGCGCACACATTTAGCGGGTTTGAAGGGGGGACGTACTCATGAGCAAGATCGTTGTCGTCGATGATTCGTACGCCGAACTGCAGTTGATCGAAGGCTATTTGAAGTCTGCCAATCACACAGTCGTGTCGTATCCGAACACCGACAAACTCGAGGATAAACTGGCATTGGATAAGCCGGATCTGATCGTGCTGGATGTCGTGATGCCTGGGCGTAACGGGTTTCAGGCCTGCCGCGACCTGAAAAGCGATGATCGCTTCAAGGGCATCCCGATCGTGCTCTGCACGTCCAAAGGGCAGGAAAGCGACAAATTCTGGGGCCAACAGCAGGGTGCCAATGGGTATGTGGTGAAGCCGTTTAAAGCCGAAGATCTGGTCGCCGCAGTCAAGCGGGCGTTGAACTAATCCATGAGCGACGTGCCAACGATCCAGCCTCACTCCTCAGACTCATCTCCGGCTCACGGACCCTCCAGCCCATCGAGGTCTCCTGCCGCGTCGATCGAAGGCACGCTGCGTATGTGTGTCCTCACGCTGGGGGGCGAGTTATTTGCCATCGACCTCCGCCACGTCAGCGAAGTGTTTGAGGTGGAAGCGGTGACCGTCGTGCCCAGCGTGCCGAGCCTGTTGACCGGAGTGACCAATCTCCGGGGAACGGTCATTACTCTGGTCGATCTGCGAGGAAGCCTGGGTCTGCCCGTGACCGGGACTTCGTTACCCTTCGCGGTCGTGATTCGCCATGGCAGCCGACAGGTGGGTGTGCTCGTCGATCACGTGCCTGAAATTCACACCGTCAGTCGTGAGCACCTGTTGCCCGCCATGCAAGCGGGACCGGCTGGGGCGCGTCCTTGCGTCTCGGCTGTGCTTCGCCTGGACGAACGTCTGGGGGGAGTGCTGGAGGTACCGCAGGTCTTTGCACAGGTTGACGGAGGGAGTGCGATATTGTCGATCGCGTAAACAGCAGGCGCGCGAGTCATCGCGGATCTGCGTCATCGAAGATTGTGCGACCGGCCACCGGAAGTTGAGGAAAGCAGAACAAGGAGGAGCGCACCATGATCGGGCAAGGCGTCAAGAATCGATTCCAGGACATGAAAACAAAGACGAAGCTGCTGGTCAGCTTCGGTCTCGTGAGTGTCATCATCATGATCATGGCCAGCGTCGGTGTGTTCACCCTGCGCCAACTCAGCACCCAGTCGCAAACGGTGTATGCGGACTATACGGTGCCGCTGGCGGAGTTCGCCCAGATGGGAACCGCGTTGACCAAACATCACCAGATTCTGCTGGATATCGCGTCCGCCACCAAACAAAGCGACTTCGCCCAGGAAGTGACCAAGTTGCCGCCCCTGAAGGCCCAGATCGACAAGGTGGTGAACAACTATAAGAGTACGACGCTGCGCGTGTCGCGATCGGGCCGGGACGAGGCGAAGGAGCTGACCCTCTTTGAACCGGCATTGAAAAAATACTTTCAGGATGCCGACGGCGCACTGAGCGCCATGACGGATAGTTTCGATCGTAATGTTCTGTCATCGACGCAAGCGGAACAAATGCGGGCTCTCGGTATCCTGGCCTTAACGGTCAACCTGACGCCCTCGTTCGAAAATGCCGTCAAACGTCACAATGAGCAGGTCACGGCCATCGAGGCTGTCGCCAAGGACCTCAACGATGATGCGCAAGCCCTGGCCAGCAACGGCACCCTGATTCTGGTGGCCGGCGGTCTGGTTGCCGTGGCACTCGGATTGTTCGTCGGATATCTGTTGGCGACATTCCTCTCCCGGAGCATCAGCCACATCGCCAACGTCGCGACGCAGGCCGCCGGGGGCAATCTACAGGCCCGCGCGAAAATCCAGTCGCACGATGAGTTGGGTCAGATGGCCACCGCGTTCAACTCCATGCTTGATCGTATTACCGCCCTGGTTTCGACGGAAGAAGAGCGTGACCTGATGCAGAAACGGCTCATGCAATTCCTCGTGCTGGTCTCCGAAGTCGGTAAAGGAGACTTGACCCGGCGAGGCGAAGTGACGGCCGACATGTTCGGTAACCTTGCGGACGGGTTCAACCTCATGATCGCGCGGTTCGGACAATTGTTGAAGCAGGTGCGCGAGGCGGCCGACCGGGTGAACAAGTCAGCCGGTACTCTTCGGGATTCAGCCGGTCATATGTCCGGCACGGCCCGGGCGCAGGCGGAAGAGTCCGTGCGTACGCTGGGCGCGGTCGAACAGTTGGCCGCTGGTATGCGTCAGGTGGCCACCACGGCCGGCGCATCGTCCGACTCCGCCAGGCAGGTGTTGTCGGCTACGGAACGCGGAAACGTCGCGGTGCAGGAAACCGTGCGTGACATGCAGAGCATTCGGTCGGCGGTGCAACGTATGTCCAAGCAGGTGAAAGGCCTTGGTGACCGGTCACTCGAAATTTCACAAATCGTGTCGACGATTCGTGATATCGCCAATCAAACGAACTTGCTCGCCCTCAACGCCGCCATCGAGGCGGCCGGTGCGGGTGAGGCCGGTGCCCGCTTCGCCGTCGTCGCCGATCAGGTCCGAAAGCTGGCGGAAAGTTCCACGCAAGCGACACGCGAAATCGCCGACCTCGTGAAAGTGATTCAAACCGAAACCCAGGATGCCGTGGTAGCCATGGAGCATGAAACACAGGCGGTGGAAGCCGGATCCGCTTCGGCCCTCCGGACCGGCGACGTGTTCGCTGAAATTTCAGACATTGCGAAACGGTCTTCCGAGTTGGCCCAGACCATCGCGAGCGCGGCGTCCGAACAGACCGCCTCGACGGAAAAAGTCGGTCGAGCTATTAAGGAGTTCACCGGCGGCGCCGTGGCGACCCAGAAGCAGACGGACTCGACCCGACTTACGATCGAAGACATGGCAAAACTGGCCGAAGGCCTCAACTCTTCGGTCGCTCAGTTCAAGCTCGCATAAGAGAACTCTTGAAGAGCGGTGAATGGTCTCCGCTCGGATACTGAGTGGGTGAATGAGCGCTGATTTCGATCGCGACCAGTTGCTGGACATTTTCGTGGCCGAGGCCGGCGACGATATGGGGCGCTTCTGGAAGGCGTTGCATCCGGATGGGAAGGCGCATCCGGAGCCGAGCGACGTCGCCGAGTTTCATACGGTCGGCCATAAGCTCAAAGGCGCGGCGCTCCTCTACGGGTTCCCGGCACTCGGGCAACTCGGGGCCTTACTCGAAGATACACTCGAACGTGTGCAGGAGATTCCGGCGGCGCGCTGGCCGGAAGCCGTGCAACTGATGCGTGAGATCGCCGGGTCCTTTCGAGGGCAGGTCGAACAGATCGGGCGTGGAGGCGGGGAAGATGCCTCCGTGGTCGAGGGATTTGTCAGGCGCCGCTCCGACTTGATGCCGGCCGTTTCGAGCGAATCGTCGGCAGAGTCTGGGCAGCGTTCCGATCAGCCGGCGGATGAGTACCTCATTCCTGTTTTGGACGAAGAGGTCCTGTCTTACTTCTCGCCGGAGGCAGAAGAATACCTCAACACGATTCAGATCTTGCTCCAACGGTTGGAATCTGACGCGGCCCATGCCGACACGATTCATCAATTGTATCGGGTGGCGCACACGCTGAAGGGGTCGGCCTATACCGTGGGATTTGAAGTCGTGGGAGATGTCGCCCATCCGATTGAATCCTGCATGATCGCCGTTCGTGAGGGCACTGTGACGATCGCGCCGCATTGGATCTCCGTTCTGCGGCAGGCGGTGGACGTGATCCGCTCCCTGATGGCGCGGGACGCTCAATCACTGACGCGCTTGCGTCAGGAGGTGCCTGGCATCAAGACGAAGCTCAGAGACTTGGAGCAGGGCGTGAGCCAGGGTGAATCTGCAGCGGCTGCCATTGAAATGAGCCGGCCTGAAGAGACGTCGGTGCAGGAGTCCGTGCCTGCCGCCTCATCCGGTCCAGAATCCGTGGGGCACTGCATGAGCGAGGCGGGCTCCGACGAGCTCTCCGGGGCCTATTTGATCCCGGCCCTCGATTCGGAGGTGATGTCCTATTTCGCCCCGGAAGCGCAAGAATATTTGGAAAGCCTCGAAGCCGACTTGCTGCGGGTCGATAAGGATGCGGGCAATCCCGACACGATCCACCAACTGTTCCGCACGGCCCATACGTTGAAAGGCTCGGCCTATACCGTAGGCTTTCAGGCGATCGGTGATCTGACTCACCACATTGAAGATTTCATGGGTGCCGTTCGGGAAGGGCAGCTGGTGCTTCTTCCTGGTCATACGGATGTGCTGCTGGGCGCAATCGATGTCATTCGTGCCTTGATGCGACGGGATTTGTCCATGGTGGGCCGGACGAGACAACGGTTTGCGAATTCCTTGCAGGAGTTGAAGCGACTAGGACAGGCTCAGCCGGCACCGGACCATGATCACCCCATCGTCTCATCGATTGCCGAGGGCGCCTCGGTGGAAGAAATTCGCGAAGCCGACGGGCAGGATTCGACCAAAGGCGTCGATGGAAAAACCGGCGAAGAGCGAGAGGTGATCCGAGTCAGTCGTGATCGTTTGGAACGCCTCCTCAATCTGGTCGGCGAACTGGTGATCGACCGCGGTCGGCTGGAGCAGCGGCTGCGAACGTTGGATCAATTGGCCACACAGGTCTTGGCCAACAAAAACCGGCTGACCGATGCCGTGCGCACGTTCGAAGACAAGCATACATTTTCCTTCCAGCCCTCTCCCGCGTCCTCGGGCGAAGCCGCGCCACAGGCGTATCCGGGCGTCAGTGATTTCGGCAGCCTGGAGTTCGACAAGTACGACGACTTCAACATCCTGGCCAGGAGAATCAGCGAAGTCACCGCAGACATTACCGAATCGATGTCGCAGCTCAGCGGATCGATCCATCGCGCCCAGGACGACATGGGGTCGCTTCAACAGTTGACCTTGGGGATGCGCGACGAAATCGCCCGCGCTCGCATGGTGCCGATCGGGACGCCGTTCACGCGATTCCGTCGCGCGGCCCGTGAGATGGCCCGTGCCACCGGAAAAGAAGTCAATTTGGTCACGTCCGGCGAACATACCGAAATCGACACCGGTGTCGTGGAGCGGCTTGTCGATCCGCTTGTCCATTTAGTCAGAAATGCGGTGTACCACGGGATCGAGTCCGCGGGAATCCGTCGGAGCCAAGGGAAGCCGACAGCCGGTACAATCTATCTCCACGCCGCGCATCGAGGAAACTCGGTGCTCATCGAAGTCGAGGACGACGGGGCGGGGCTCGACATCGCCAAGATCAAGGCCAAGGCGGTCAAGTTGGGTCTCGTGCGAGCGGATGTCGCGGACTCACTGCCGGAGAGCGAGATCATCAAGTTCATCTTCCTGCCTGGATTTTCCACTGCCGAGGCGGTCGGGGATCAGGCCGGGCGCGGCGTCGGTATGGATGTGGTCAAGCGAGTCATCGAGACGATGAACGGGCACATCGAAGTGGAATCCGTCTACGGGCAAGGCACCAAGTTCACGATGCATTTGCCGCTCACTCTGTTGATCGCAACCGCACTGCTCGTTCGGGTCGGGAAAGAGCGCTACGCGATTCCGCTTCCGAGTGTGCGCGAGGTTACGATGTCCACGTCGTCGACGATTCAGCAGATGGGGGATCGGTCGGTGCTGCAGATCGGCGACGAAGCCATTGAAGTGTATCCGCTCGGCAGCCTCATTCGACGGGATGCCGGCAGGATCGACGGGGCGACTCCCGTGGTCGTCGTTCGAACCTCGACCGGCGCGCTCGGTTGCGCGGTTGATGAATTGCTGGGCCGGCAGGAAATCGTCATTAAATCATTGGGCGGGCTGAAGCCGTATGAGCGGTCCGTGTTCGGTGGCGCGACCATCGATCCCGAGGGGCGTGTGGTGCTGGTCTTGGACGTCAGCCGGCTGACGACTCGCGAATACCATGAGGCCATGGCGGTCATTCAACACTCCGCCTCCTCAGGGATGCTTGAGGGACCGGGGCAGCCCGTTTCGCTACAGATTCCGGATACGCAGCTTCCGCTCTTGTTGATCGATGACTCACTCAGCATCAGAAAGTTTGTCGGACGCATGCTGGAATCGGCCGGGTATACCGTCGAAACGGCGACCGACGGGGAGGAAGGCTGTCGCAAGGCGTTGGTGCAGCAGTACCAGCTCATCATCACCGATCTCGAAATGCCGAAGTTGAACGGCTTTGAAGTCATCCAGGCGCTTCGCGCCAGGCCGCAGACTCAGGCCACGCCGATTCTTGTCATGACCACGCGGGCGGGTGAAAAACATCGCCAGATGGCCGTGAGTGTGGGGGCCTCGGGGTACATCGCCAAGCCGGTGGAAGAACGCGCCTTGATCCACGAGGTCCGTAAGTGGACAGGGCGCGAAAGTGTCGTGAAAAAATAGGAACGTTTGTCGATTCGTAACGTTACTGGCAAAATAAAGGGCAGGCATGGGGCTCCGGGGACATAAGACAGCAGTGGTGTCGAGCGGGCTAGCAGTCCGGTTTCTCGTGGCGCTCATGGGCCCCACGTATGTGGCTTTTCCCTCCCATTGGGTTCGCGGCATTGTGACCCCGACTGAGGGGGGGCAGGACGGGCATGTCACCTGGGCCAATGCATCCTACGAACGCATCGATCTCGCCCGCCGTTTGAAGATCCAGGCCGAAGGCATCACGGCTGAGACCAGGATCGTGCTCTACGCCAATGAGCAACGGTCGCGGTCCTTTGCGGTGGACAAGGTCGTGGGCCTCATCGATGTCGAACGGGCGCTGATCCAGCCGCTTCCTGCACAGTTTCGAGGAGGGGAGCGGGAGCGATTGCTCGGGTTGTTTGTCGAGTCGTCGTATATCGCCCTGATCGCCAATCCGTTTTGGG
This sequence comes from Nitrospira sp., assembly GCA_024998625.1. Taxonomy (GTDB): domain Bacteria; phylum Nitrospirota; class Nitrospiria; order Nitrospirales; family Nitrospiraceae; genus Nitrospira_A. Next base: position 256,405 of record JACOEL010000004.1, read on the forward strand.
TGCTCGAGCTTCCCTCCCGGACCAATGTGTTGGATGTGTTTGTCCTTCGGGGGTCGGAACCCCGGCCGGGCGAATTCGATTCCAGACTCTGCCTGCCTTCGGGAGCCTTGGAAGAGGCGTCGGCGATGTCAGCCGGATCGGCTAAGTAGGTCACAAGGATCGACCATGTTACGCACTCAGCTGCGCAGACAACCGCACAAGGACAGCAAAGGCGCCACTGAGGCGCGGATGCAGCACATGGCCGTGTTCTCGGTGGGCGGGCAACGGTTGGCCGCCAGAACCGAGGAGATCGGTGGAGTGATGCCGTGGATGGGCTTGACGGCGGTTCCCAGCGATACGCCGTTTGTGCGCGCGCTGGTCCGACAGGAGAAGGGATGTCTTCCGGTATTCGACCTGGCGGCGAAGTTCAACCGTCCCCTGCAGGATGGCGAGCCGCTGTGTCTGGTTGTCAAACATGTGGACGGTCCGCTGGCAATCTGTATCGATTCCCAGGTTCCTTCTTTGCACATGGTGGCACGCTCCGCAGTGCAGTATCGCGTCGGCAACGATCCCGACATCGCGGGAACGTGTATTGCCGGCGAAGAAGAACTTCCTATCATCAACCTGACAACCTTGGGGGTCTCATCGAACCGTCCCGCTTGATGAACCTTGCCTTGTGTAGAGGAACGACATGCCAAAGATCTTGATTGCCGACGACAGTATCGCAGTCCGTAAGGTAGCCGAGCGTCTTCTGACCGAGGCCGGCATGGGAGTCACACTGGCGGCGAACGGATCGGAGGCTCTGGCGATGTTGAGTAAGGATCGCCCCGATCTCATCGTGTCCGATGTTATCATGCCGGACAAGAGCGGCTATGAGGTCTGCGCGTACATTCGGGGGCAGGCAAACCTCGCGGACCTCCCGGTACTCCTGATCAGCGGCATTGTGAACGATGAAGTTTCCCGGCAAGCGGAATCCTGTAAGGCCGACGGGGTCTTGAAGAAGCCGTTTCAAGGCTCCTCGCTCAGGGATCGTGTTCTGGACCTGCTGACAAAGCGCCCGCAAAAATCTGTTCCGATTCCGGAAACACCGCAGCAGCAAACGGCTGTGGAGCCATCTTTCATGACAGAGGTGTGTGCCGTGCCCGCTATGCCTGTGCCGGAGGAAATAGCAACGCTGCGTGTAGAAGCCCAGGAGCATCGGCTGTCGCTTGAGCCGATCACGATCAGTCTTGAAGACCCTCATGCCATACCTGCGACGATGATCCGCGACACGATGATGGAAGCGGTTCCCGCATTCCATGCCGCTGAGCCGGCTCAGCCGGCGCATGTCCGTGAGCATCATCAGGCAATCTTGGCGGAACGTGACACGCGAATCAGCGAACTCGAAGCGCAGTTGGATGAGGAGCGTCGGCGGAGTCTTGCGCAGACCCAGCAGATCGGGCACATCCAGCGTGCGTTGGAGGAGCAGCACGAGCAGGTTGCCGCCTTGTCGTCCCACACACAAACATTGGACCAGAGTTTGGCCAACGAGCGAGCGCAACGAACCGCTCTCGCAGAACAGTTAGAAGAAGTCTCAAAACAGATGCACCGGATCGGCGAACTGGAGACGGCTCTCGCTGATGAGCAGCATCGTGCCCAGCAATTGTCCCAACAGGTTTCGGAGGGGGTCCGTCACGCGGCGCGTATCGTGGAATTGGAGGCCCATCTGGAGGCAGAGCGGGAAGCGGCGAATCAATTGGTGCAACAGATTACCATTCTTGAGCAGGTCGAAACGCGCGTCCACGAGCTCGAAACGACCCTGGCGGCTGAACGGGAGCAGGCAGAGCTGCAGCGACGGGAGCGTGTCGACCTGGAACAGAATGCGGACAAGGTGCCGGCGCTGGAAGAGGCCTGTGCGAAAGCCCATGCTCAGATCGCCGAGCTCGACGCGGCGCTCTCTGGTGAACGGGAGGCTGCAGCAGCTCTATTGGTTCAGGTCAAACAGCTGGAAGCGGCGGCGCAGCGTGCCGGTGAGCTGGATCTTGCCCTGGTCAGCGAGCAGGAGCGTTCGATGCAGCTCGAGAAACGGGCGATGGAAGCCGAGCACATGGCTGAACAGTCGACTCGCCGGTTCGAAGATATGGCGAGGAAGCTGGGGGAGATCGCGGGGCTGGCCTCCCAACTCGGGAATGGAAAACGCTAGGAGGCCGTCACTCGTCCGTACTTCCAGGCGAGTGCATGGGTCAGAGGCAGGGCGCCACTGTGTCGACCGAACCAGAACAGACCGAAGACGATTTTCAAAAAGAACTGATTGAACTGTTCGGTCAAGAAGCACAAGAGTGGCTCATCCAGATCCATTCTGCCCTGACCGAGCTTGAAAGCCAGCCGGATACCGACCGGCATGCACAACTGGTGGATGTCGTGATGAGGGGCATCACCAGTCTTGGTGGTTCTGCCGCTACGGTGAACCTCCCCGATGTCGAACGTGCCACCTTCGCGCTGCTTCCCTTCATCGACACCCTGAAAGACCGGACGACGGCTACCAAGCAGGATTTCGGCACGGTCCGAGCACAGTTCCGTCTTGTCATCGCGTCCGTCACCATGGCCACTGGCATCACGCTGGACCTTGGTCCTGCGCAAACCACGCCTCTACAACCGGAGCCGGCCATCGATTTCCTCACGCTCCTGAACGCGCTTCGCATGCTTCAAGACGAGCAGGTTGCCAAGGAAGTCTTTTCCCGCAGTTTAATTCCACAAGTCATGCATCGATTGGAGCAGGAGGCGAGACAGGGTGAGAGTCAGATACAGATGACCGCGTTTCAGCAGTTGCTGGATGAGCTCCAAAGCACGGATGCCCGATGCCTGGACTCGCTGCGACAAGCATTGCCCGGCATTGCGAAGCATCTGAGCAGGCTGCGGGTCGAGGGTCTGACGGTTCTGGAACCAGGCCACGAGCTTGGCACCTGCATGCAACAGATCGAACAGCTTCAGGGCATGGCCAAGCAGGTCAATGCCCCCCCATTGGTGACCTTTCTCACCGGCCTTCAGAACTTCCTGGCCTTGATTGTCCAGCGTCGTATCGTGATCGCGTCTCAGCGTGTCCAGGCCGTGGAAGGACGCATTCTTGCCGTGATGACCACGATCGAGGACTGGATCACCGCCGGACAACAGGAACGGGATCTGATGAGCCGGCTGCTGCCTGCCGCGTGAGGAGGCTCCTCACAGTGCGTGACCGGCCTCGGACAGGACTTCCCGAACAGGCGTCGTTGAGTTGAAGGCGCACCTCCACCGTGAGAATTGTTCGGGATGGCTTCGCTGCTCCGCCTGACTCGGACCATTGGACCATACAAAGGTGGAAACAAGGTGTGCCAGGTGACGAAGTGCGCCGAGGCTGGAGGCTAAGAGGGAATGGAGCAGAATCACTACCGGCAGGCTGAGGATGCGTTGATGCGGGTCGTTGCCGCCGTGCAACGGCAGGAACCGGTGAACCTGACGGAGTTGACCCAGCTTGCCGGTACCATCGTCGCGTCGATTCAGGAAAACGATCAATTAGTCGTTGAAGCCCTCTCCAGCCCCGTCGGCCCTCCGCTGGTTACCAATCTGGTCAATGTGAGCATTCTCGCGACGAAGGTCGGGATCGGCCTCGGCTATTACGGCACGGAGTTGCGGCATCTGGCGTTGGCCGGGCTCCTCCACGACATCGGTATTTTTGCCGTGCCGCAGCATTTGCTGACGAAGACCGGCCGCCTGAGCTCCGATGAGCGGGCTCTGGTCGAGCAACATCCGCGCTTGGGGTATGGGGTGATCGAACGTCTCGGTGCGGACTATGCCTGGCTGGCCGAAGTGGTATTGCAGGCCCATGAGCGCGGGAAGGGGCAGGGGTACCCGAACCGTTTGAAGGGGCGTGAAATCAATGAGCTGGCGCAGATCATCGGGCTCGTCGATATCTTCGATGCGTTGGTCAGTCCGCGCCCCTACCGCCGACGACTCCTTCCGCACGAGGCAATCCGTGAGTTATTGAACACGGAGCGTACTGCGTTTCCCCGTGAAATCATGAAAGGATTGGTCGAGCAACTCTCGGTCTACCCGCTGGGCACCACGGTACGTCTGAGCAGCGGCGAAGAAGGTGTGGTGGTGAGAATCACGCCTCGCTACCCATCTCGTCCGGTGCTCCGTGTGATCGGCGCACAGGAGCCGGCGGTGACCGCTCCATCGCAGTATCTCGATCTCAGTCAGCTGCCCCAGGTGTCGGTCGCAGAGACCGTCGAGTCACCGGCATTGGAGTGCGTCACGTTTGCAAGCGCACCGTCGGCTGTCGAACCCGCCACGCCGACGAGCGCATCGGATCAATTTGCCGCCTTGCTCGAAAGTCTGGATGCGATCGCCGGCGTGATTCAGGCCGCAGTGGAGCAACCTAAGACAGCTGCACAGTCTGCGCAGGTTCAGTCGGCTGTTGAGACGCCTGACCAGAGCCCGCATGTCCGGCGGGAAATTCTCGGCCTGTTTGTATTAGAGGCTCGTGAATGGCTCAATCAGATTCAGACTGCGCTTGAGCGGCTGGACACGACAAGTGAACAGGGGCGTCGCGCCAAGTTGACGACGATTTTATGGCAGAGCGTCAGCAACCTCGCGCGATCCGCCGCGACCGTCGGATTGACGGCCGTGGAAGACATGGCAACCCGGCTGCTTCCGCTCCTTCAGGCCGCCGCAAAACACGAGCGCACCGTGGCGGCTCATCACGTGGCGTCGCTTCGAGAGGGGTTGTTCGAAATCAGCAAGTCGGTGCAGGCGCTTCAGGCAGTCGAGCGGCCATTCCAGGATCATCTCGAAGCCGCCGCCGCTGTGCAGCAACCGGTGACTGAAACGCCCAAGCCGGTGGTCGCTGACGCGCCGGCGCCCGTCGAGGATGATGTTGTGGAGGAGGTGCCTTCCGCTGCGTTGCCGGCCGCATCCATTCTTGACGCCTTGCGGCAGTTGCATCAGGCACGAGGTCGATCGCTGCAACCGGTGCGCGATGTGCTGGAAACCGTGATTCAGCGCGCAGAACAGGAGATGGCGCGAGGGACAGGCGTGGTGGATGCGCGTGCCATCGGGCGACTGTTGCAGGAGCTGGATGAGTTGGACGAGCGATTTCTCGCGCACATGCAGGCGCATATCCCGGCGGTGATCGTCACGCTCAGGCATGTCGCTGTCACCAGTGAGGATCGCGTCTTTCCGCCACAGGCATTGGAACCTATTTTCATCGAAATCGAGACGCTCTCCGATGCCGCCGAGCGGGTGGCCGCGGCGAATATCAGTCTGTTCCTGCATGGTCTCCGCACATTCCTCCGTGTCACGGCTCAGCAGAAGCCGATGGTCATCCGCGAGCGATTGGCCGCCGTGGAAGAACGATTGGCCACGCTCATCCCGCTGGCCCAGCAATGGGTCGATGTCGGTCGCGTAGAACGAGCGGCCATTCTTGACATCCTCCCCATGGCATAGCGGTTTGACGAAGCCTTCCGGCTTGATAGTCGGTTTGCCTGCCCGTCTTTATCGCCACCCCCTCAACCGTTCACAGCTGAACACCGTTCCATCCTGGTGAGATATCTTGCGTCACGCCGCCTAATTATTGAGCACATTGCGGGTATTCCTACGCAGCCATTGCCTGCGGATGTCTGTCCACATGGTTGCGCACAGTTCGTCCACAGTTCTTGTGGACAGGGAAGAACGATGCCACTCAGTTGAGATCGCCGGTTCCTCACGTCAATCCTGAACGATCGATCCACTGCCTGCTGAACACGTGTCTCTGTGCGAGCTTGGAGGGAATCAACTCCGTCGGCCTGCGCCCCGCGTGGTTATGCCTCTTGCTCATCGATTGAAGAGGTGGCTCTGTACAGGAAAGGTACGCTTGCTTCTCCGCTCGCTGAAATTTGTCATGGCCCGATACATTTTCTCTTGCGGTTGAGGTTGCGATTGTACGACCATCACGCCCATGGCAAAACTGGTCTCTCTCAAGCAGCAGGAAGGGCACGACGCGCGGGCGACGGCCTACATCAAAGCGTACATGTTATTTCCGGCCGGCATCCTCGGCCTGCTTTCCATGATCGGCGGGGTCGGCGGGCTCGGATATCAGCTCATCGCCACCGACACCTACACGTGGTGGACATTTCTCCAGAGTTCCGGGTTATTGCTGCTGGGTGGGGTGCTCGGGTGGCTGCAGACGACGTACCACCGGTGGATCTTGAGCAATCGCCCGGAGGTATTTGCGGCGCGCATGCGGCAGCCGACGGTGGGTAAGAGCGGTAAACCCAAACGGGAGAGTGCGGCAAGTCAGGAGCAAGCCAGCGGGTCGCCATGGGTTCCGGGCGCCTATATGGTCGGCCTGGCGTTATTGCTTGCGGGATCAATGGTCAGCATGCTCTATGGCGCGGTTCATCCGATCGCGGCCTGTTTCCTGCCCTGGGCAGGATTTTTCTGGGCCAAGCTGTTCTTCTGGAAGTCGATGCTGAAGAACTGACGATCCGGCGCCGCCGGCTATTTGCGACGGGGTGTGCGGGATTTGGCGGGAGCCTGACGGACCTGCTCCAACTTTGCGAGTCGCTCTTCCAACTCGCGGACGCGCTGGCGTAATTCCGGCAACTGTGGAATCACCGCCTGGGCCTTTAGAAACGTGGCATGGGCCATCACCGGTGCGCCGGAGACGATCTGATTGGCCTCCAAGCTTCGCGTCACGCCGGATTTAGCCGCAATCATCACCTGATCGCCGATCTGCAAATGGTCGGCGAGGCCGGCCTGCCCACCCACCATCACATACTTTCCCAGTGTCGTACTCCCCGCGATACCGACTTGCGCGACGAGAATATTGTGCTCACCCACCACCACGTTGTGGGCGATCTGCACGAGGTTATCGATTTTTGTCCCGCGCTTGATGACGGTATTGCCGAACGTCGCGCGATCGACGCTCACATTGGAGCCCAGTTCCACGTCATCTTCGATGAGCACGCCGCCTAATTGCGGAATTTTTTGGTGACGTCCCTGATACTGGACGTAGCCGAATCCGTCACTGCCGATCACCGTGCCGCTGTGCACGATCACGCGGGCTCCGAGACGGCAGCCTTCACGAACCACCACGTTGGGGTAGAGGAGGGCATCATCACCGATGACGCTATCGTCGCCGATAAAGACCCCAGGATAGAGGGTTGCCCGCGCGCCGATGGAGACGCGGTCTCCGAGGGTGACGCCCGGCCAAATCGACACATCCGCGCCGATCGTCACGTCCTCGCCGCGGGTGATGCCCTGGGCGATACCGCGGCTGCGGGTCGGTCGCGCAAAAAACTGTTGAGCGGCCCGTGCAAAGGCGTACGCAGGATTGTCCACCACGAGCTGCGGAGACGGGCAATTAGTCAGGCGACGCCCTACGAGCAGGGCCCCGATGGCGGTGGTCTGTGGAGATTTCAGATTGCGTTCCGAAGTCAGGAAAGCGAGGTCCCTCGGCCCGGCCTCCTCCAGGCTTGCCACACCGGTGACGGTCGCATCCGGTGAACCGACCAGCTCTCCTCCGATATAGCTGTGGAGTTCCCGGAGCGTCAGCGGCGTGCGTCTCGGTGCGGTCGTCATAGGGCTAGGCCTTCTTGCTCTTGGTAGAACGCTTGGCGGCGGGTGCTTTCGCGACGGCTTTCGCCGGTATCTTCGCGGGAGCCTTCAGAGGGGCGACGCGGCCCTGTACATAGGCGATCACCTGGCCGACAGTGGTCAGTCCGACGAGGTCTTGGTCGGGGATCTGGATATTAAAGACTTCCTCGATTCGATAGAGCATTTCGATTACTGCCATCGAATCCAAACCCAGGTCGTCCCGCAGGTGATGGGTGGTCTGAATCGACGCCGCATCCCGCTTGAGATAGTCCGCCAGGGCCTGAATGATCTTGTCGGAAACGTCTGAAGTCTTAGCCATAACCGGTTCCTTCGTTCCTTGCCGGCACATCGCCCGTGCACGAATGTCGTCGCCCGACGAGGTCAGGTCGACAGAGATTTTACAACGACCGCGGCATTGTTACTGCCGAAACCGAACGCGTTGATCAGCGCGACCTTGGTTTTGCGGGTTTGCGGTTGCGCAGACAGCCCCGCGAGGGCGCAGGCCGGATCCGGATCGTCGAGGTTGAGCGTCGGGTGGATCTGCCCGCTGGTGAGAGTGAGGGCGGAGACGATCCCGGCCAGCGATCCGGCGGCACCCAGCGTATGACCCACGAGTGACTTCGTGGCGCTCACTGCCAGCTTATCCGCCCGGGATTTGAACAAGAGACGAATGGCCTTCACCTCGACCGCATCACCCACCGTCGTGGAGGTCGCATGCGCATTGATGTAATCGACTTGCGCCGGCGTGACCCCTGCGTCTTTCAAAGCCAGACGCATCGTGATCGCCACCTCTTCGCCGTCCTCGCGCGGGATCACCATATGATGGGCTTCGCTGGTGGCGGCGTAGCCGGCCACTTCCGCGTACATCCGGGCCTTGCGTTTCTTGGCGTGGGTGAGCGATTCGAGAATCAGCGCGCCGGCGCCTTCACCCATGACAAAGCCATCCCGCCCTCGATCGAAGGGCCGTGAGGCCCGTTCAGGCATATCGTTATACTTGGTCGAAAGGGCGCGCAGCGAGCAAAATCCCGCAAAGACCAGGGGGGTGATACTGGCATCGGCGCCGACGACGATCACGGCGTCCGCCGTCCCGGCGCGTATGGCATGCATCGCCTGTCCAAGGGCATGGGCGCTCGATGAGCAAGCCGTGGAAATCGTCAGGTTGGGTCCTTTGGCGCCATAGGCCATGGCCACGATGCCGGAAGCCGAATTCAGTGTAATGACCGGAATAAAGTTGGGATGCACCCGGTGCGGGCGTTTCTGTTCATACAGTTGCGTGATTTCCCGTTCGCCCATCACCATGCCGCCCATGCCGGCTCCGACGATGACCCCGACCCGGTGCGGCTCTTCCCGCTCCATGCGGAAGTCGGCATCCGCCAGTGCTTCCTTGGCGGCCACGAGGGCGAACTGCGCATAGCGGTCTACCCGGTCACCCTGGCCGGCCGGGAGATATTGCTCGAGCGAGAATCCGGGAATGCGTCCGGCCACGCGCGATCGATACCCTTCCAGCGGGAACGGGTCGAAGGAGGGAATGGCCGAAATCCCGGACCGGCCTTCCAAGGCCGCTTTCCAGAACTGCGGCACCCCGATGCCGATGGGGGAGACGACTCCCAGACCTGTGATGACGACTTTCGTCGACATAGAACCCTTTCACTGCTTGCCGGTGATGCCTTGTGCGGCCTGTCTACTTACCGTACGGTGGCGCCACAGTCAATGCTGCACGCATGGGGCGCCATCGAGTGATGGTGCGACGATTGCGTCGCGTGCGCCGCTGGACTATTTCAGCACCCTCTTAGTAACGCACTTTTAGGAGCAGATAAAAGCCAAACGTGAGAAATACCAGATTGGCCATCCAGCCTGCCAGCATCGGCGAGAGTGCCCCGCCGCGGCCCAGCGCAATCGCCACGGAATGAGTCGACCAATAAAAGAATCCCACCGCCATGGCCTGTCCGATGCCCATGGCCATGCCACTGCCGCGCACGCCGGTACGCCGGAGGCTCAAGGCAATGCCGACGACCACCATAATAAAGGTCACGCAGGGGAAGGCGATCCGGCCATAATAATCGGTCAGCAGGCGTGGAAGGATGGTGCCTCCCAGATGCAGCCGATCGACATAGGCGCGAATCTCCCGCAGCGTCATCGTTTCCGAGTCCAACTCCAGCCAGGTCGTGAAGTCGTCGGGAATTTGCGCGAGCGGCAGAGGCTCGGTCTGAAAGCTGTTCACCGACACCGTGCCATCCTGTCGGAACGAGCGCCGGATGCCGTCTTCCAGGACCCACCCCTGCGGCGAATACACTGCCCGCTGCGCCTCCGCAATCTGCTCCAGCTCGAACGTGGGGCTCAAGCGATAGAGGCGGATCTTTCGTAACACGGCTCCGTCCGGGTCGATGGTGTCGATGTTCATCAGGGTTTGGCCGCCCAGGCTGACCCAGGGCTGTGCCGCTTTCACCGAGACCGGCAATGCTCGTTTTTCGATCCGGGTCGTTTTGATTTGCTCGGCCATGGCGAGGGCGAGGGGAATGACGGTTGAACTGAAGAGGAACAGGACCATCGCCAGCACCGTACCGAGAAACAGGAACGGGGAGGTGATCCAATAGAGACTGATGCCGCAACTGCGCATCGCAGTGATTTCATGGCTGCGCGACAACAGGCCGATCGTAAGCAGGGTCGCCATCAGGACCGCCAGCGGTGCGATCTGGTACGAAATAGCGGGCATCTTGAGGACGAAGTAGGCCAGCACATCGAGGGCATGGGCGTCGTACCGCAGGAAGCGGCGCACCTTCTCGAAGAAGTCGATGACGAGGTAAATCGTCATGAGCCCGGCGAAGCACATGCCGAAGATCTTCACGTACTCGCGCAGCATATAGCGAAACAGAATGTTCATAGGCTATTGGCGGCTTACCCGATAGAACCACAGAATGGTGACCACGGTGAAGATCACGTTGGGTAGCCAGGCGCCGGCGAACGGGGAAATCCACAGGGTGGTGACCAGGAACTCGCAAGCCACATTGAGGACGTAGTAGGCGATGACCACCAGCACGCCCACCGCAAACCCGCCGATGCTGCCCGAACGTTTGGACACGATGCCGACCGGAACGCCCAGGATACAGAACACCAGCGAGGCCGCCGGGAAGGCCAGGTCCTTATAATATTCCATCAAACGCCGCAACGCGTTGGTATCCGTCCAGCCGGTGCTCTCCAGTTTGGCGCGAATGACGTCGATCGGCGTGCGTTCCTCCGCGCCGTATAGGCTCGCGCTCAAGCTCAGCTTCAAGTCGTACGACGTAAACGAAATCTTCTGATACTCCTCCGGATTCTGGGGGCGACTATGGATGACGCCATTCATCAGGCGGAGCGCCACCTGGCTGCTGGCCGGATCGGTCATGACCTGATACTGCTGGGCCACGATGATGCGTGGATCGGCCGGGTTGCGTTCATCGGCCACGAAAATGCCCCGGTTGTCCTGTCCCTCCTGGGCATCTGGTACGTAGATCGTCATCTTGGGAATGGCTTCATTAAAGACGCCGCGATCGAGTTCCAGCACGAGTTCATCGCGCAACAGGTTCAGCGCCACCTTCTTGAGATTGACGTTACTCCAGGGCTGCCCGTATTGCGCCATCACCAACGTCAGGCCGCAGACCAGCGCGGCGAAAATAAAGACCGACTGGGACAAACGCAGGAGGCTGAAGCCGGCGGCCCGCATTGCCACGAGTTCCTTATCGAGGGATAACCGGCCGAAGGCCGTAATGGTGGCAATGATGCCTGCAATGGGCAGGGTGAGGACCAGAAACGATGGCAGCAAGTGGGCGAACACTTTCAGAACCGAGAGAAAGCCGATCCCCTTCGTCACCAGCAGTTCCACCAGTCGCAACAGCTCTTTCGTGAGCATCACGAAGCAGAGCGCAGCCAGGCTGATGCCGAACGGAGAGAAGAGTTCGCGGAAAATATAGCGATCGAGGATGGTGTGCAGCACGAGGGCGGTCGAAATCCTACATCGGAGACTTGGGTTGCCGCACTATAGAAGAGTCGACGGAGCTTGTAAACAGATCTGAGAGCCATTCTCGAAACTTCCCGCTTGACAAGCTTTGCACCCCATGGTACATCGCTGCGCACTTTTCAGTAGGTCACGATGGTTTGGGTTGAATATTGTCTCAACGCCTCGCAAGAGCTTCCACGCTCCTCGGTGTTATTTCTCCTTTTATCGTCATCATTACCATGCCATGCGACTCAGCCGGCGAGCTGATGCGCTCATTATGTCTGTGCGTTGAGAAAGGGAGGACCGTATGAAGACCAAGGGGACAGTGAAATGGTTCAACGATCGTAAGGGGTTCGGGTTTATCCGGCTCGATGGCGGAGACGATGTCTTCGTGCATTATTCCGCGCTGCAAGGCGAGGGATTCAAGACGTTGAAAGAGGGTGAGAATGTCGAGTTCGACATCGTACAGGGAGCCAAGGGACCGCAAGCGGCGAACGTATTGAAGGACCTCGCGCCGGCCTCCTGATCGCCGGGCATCGTAATCCGCGGCCCCTCCGTTTTCCGGAGGGGCCGCCGGTTTGCCCCCGATGATTTCGTCCGCTCTGGGTGCCGCGTTCGCGGTGTTGCTCTTTTATCCATTTGTTTGACAAAGAAAAGGCAGACTGTTAGCGTTGACTCTCAACGTCGGGTGAGGAGTCTTCTTGGCTGTCGATCGCCGAACAGTTCTCCAAAACGCGCAGCTCTTTGCCTCCAAGGGGCAGTACGAAGCTGCCATCGCCGAATGGCGAAAACTCACCACCGATACCCCGGCCGACGGGACGATTTTCAACTCCATCGGCGACCTCCAGCTGAAACGCAATTCCACACCCGACGCCGTCGCCGCCTTTCTTCAGGCCGCCGGCGCGTTCCGTTCCGAAGGGTCTGTCCTCAAGGCCATTGCCGCCTATAAAAAAATTCTCAAGGTCGATCCCTCCAAGATCGACATCTATCGACACCTCGGCGACTTGAATGCGGAGCGGGGGTTGTTGAGCAGCGCCGTCCAGGATTATTTGACCCTGGGCAAGCACTATTTTAAGGACGGCCGCAACAAGGAAGCCCTGGAGATCTACCGCAAAATCATGTCACATGATCCGTCGAATCTGGATGCGCAACTGCGCGTGGCGGAACTCTGTGAACAGGAGCAATTGATCGACGAGGCGATTCGCGTGTATCTCCAGCTCGGGCGGGAGCGTTCCGCCGCGCAGCAGTATGAACAGGCCAATGCCATGTATGCGGCGGTCTTGCGCCTGAATCCGGAGAACGCCGAAGCCAAAGAAATCATCACCATGATCGAGTCGGGCGGAAGCGCGCCCTCAACTGTGGCACGCGCCGCCAAACCCTCTGCGGCCGCGGCAAAGCCTGGTGAAGGCAGCGACCTCATGGCTGAAGCGACGCGCCGGATCGAAGAAGGGCAGTACGCCGGCGCCGAAGCCATGTTGACCCAGCTGCTGAGTCGGGAGCCAGGCAATCCGGAAATTTGCCAACTGCTGGCGCGGCTGCATCTGTTGCAGGGCAATCTGCAAGTGGCGTTGGGTGAATATCGATTCCTGGCCGGCGCCGCGCTGCGCGCGCAAGACTATGCCATGGCCGAGTCGTTGATTAACGACTATCTCAAGGTCGAGCCGGCATCCGTACCGATGTTGGAACTGCTGGGCGAGCTCTATCAGGAAAAAGGGGATGCCGCCACGGCGGCGCAGCATTTCGGCAGAGCCGTGGAGATTTTGCTGGAACATCCGGAACCGGGCATGCCCACGCTGCCGGCTGAGCTGTTCGAGAAGGTCCAGGCCTTGGCGCCGGGTAGCGCCATTGCCCGCAAGCTCGCGCCGGCGTTCGACCCGAATGCCTCATCGTCCACCGAACCGGGAGCCACAGAGCCGGAGGAGGTGACACCGGAGCCTGTCGCGATCCAGCTCGAACCAGAGCCACAACCGGCTCCCGTTCCGGTCATCGCCGCGCCCTCGGCAGACATGTTGTTCAGATTGCAAGACAGTTCGGCTACTCCAGCCGCTCCAGCGCCCCCGACGGCGCCTGTAATGGCTCAGGTCGCCACGCCGCCTCCGCCCGTTCCGGCTCCGCCCGTTGCCCAAGCCGCGCCCGGCGAGCCTGCTCCAGCGCCCGTTCCTGCCGTGCAACCCGTTTCCCAGGTGGACGCGGAAACGCAGTACGCGCTGGGCATGGCCTACAAGGACATGGGGTTGATGGAGGAGGCGAAGGAAGAGTTCGTCGCTTCGATGAAGGACTCCGGGTTCTTCGTCGATTCCTGCCTGATGCTGGGACTCTGCCTCAAGGAGCAGAACCGGTTCGATCAGGCCATTCAATTGCTGGAGAAACTCATCGCCGACTCGCGCTGCCGGGGAGGCAATGCGCAACTCGTGCGGTATGAACTGGCCATGCTCTATGAGAAGACCGGCGCCCGCGATCGAGCGCTCGCCATGTATCAGTCCATTCCCACGTTCCACGACGTGCCCCGCCGGGTCGAAGCGCTGCGCATCCTCGGCACCAACGGGGTCGCTCATCCTGAACTTCCGGTTTCCAGTCAGAATAGTCCTCTACCTCTAGCGGGCCACTAAACCTCGCATTTCCAAGAAATTCTGTTACTGATGTGCTGATGCGACGGCAGAGTTACTACGCCTGCGTGCGATTCACCTGATTCGGAGCCGGCCTCCCTGCACAGACTGCGGCGACATTCTCCAGACAGATCATCCCCATGCGCACACGCGTCGCCAGGGTGGCGGAGCCGAGGTGCGGGAGGAGCACCACCTGCCGGAGGTCGCGTAGGCTGGGATGAAAGACCGGCTCCTGTTCGAACACATCCAGCCCCGCGCCGGCCAGCCGACGTCGCAGGAGCGCATCGACCAACGCGCCTTCGTCCACCACCGGTCCCCGTGAAGTATTGATCAGAAACGCCGTGGGCTTCATGAGCGCCAGCTGCCGCGCACCGATCAAGTGATGAGTCTCCGGGGTGAGCGGCACGTGCAGAGTCACGAAGTCGGCCTCTCTCAGCAGTTCGGGCAGGGCGCGTTGGTCCCATTGCGATGAGCCCTGTCCAGACGCACGCATGGTCCGTGAGCTGTAGCAGATGCGCATGTGAAACCCGGAGGCCCGCTCCGCCACCGCCTGTCCGATCCGCCCCATGCCGACGATTCCCAGAACCTTGCCCGAGACATCCGTGCCCAGCATTTGAGTCGGTGTCCAACCGGGCCAAGCCCCTGCTCGCACGTAGGCATCGCCTTCCGCCACGCGCCGCGCCACCGCCAGGATCAAGGCCCAGGTGAGATCGGCAGTGGAGTCGGTCAACACGTCCGGCGTGTTCGTGACCACAATGCCCTTGACCGTCGCGGCGGCGAGGTCGATGTTGTTGTACCCCACGGCGTAGTTCGCCAGGATCTTGAGTCTGGACGGCTCGGCCAGCAGGGCTGTATCCACGCGATCGGTCAGGGTGCAGATGGCCGCGTCTGCTTCGCGCAGTCCTGCCTTGAAGGTCTCCCATGAGGGTGCGATGTCGCGGGGCTCATTGAAGAGCTGAAACTGTTGGCGCGCTGCCGCCATGACCGGATCGGGCAGCAGTCGGGAGATATAGAGGATGGGAGGTGACATGGCGTCTCGTTCGAATGGCGCATATCTTAGCGAATCGTGTGCGACGCAACAACTCACTTGTCCTGCTCTCTGCCGAGCGACTACAATGACGCAACACAATCACAAGCATGACCCTCATCCTTCCCAACACCTCATCCGTCGTCGTCAGCGACCTTCGGCAACTCCTCGGACAGGCGAAGGTCTGGAACGACGTGCCCACGCTGACCGCCTACGCCGTCGATGCCAGCATTTACCGGATGACCCCGCAAGCCGTCGTGCTCGCGGAACATGAAGGCGACATCGACACCGTCGTGCGATTTGCGGTCGATCGGGGCATCCCCCTCACGCCGCGCGCGGCCGGCACCAATCTGACCGGTTCCGCGATCGGCTCCGGCATCATCCTGGACATTTCCAAGATGAACCGCATCCTCGAAGTAAACGAGGAGGAACGCTGGGCCCGTGTGCAGCCGGGGATCGTCCTGGCGGAATTGAACAAGCAGCTCGGACGACGCAATCTCCTCTTCGGCCCCGATCCGTCCAGCGGGGACATGTGCAAACTCGGGGGCATGCTCGCCAACAATTCGGCCGGGCCCCACACCCTCATCTATGGTTCCGTGAAAGACAACGTCCAGGCCATGCGTGTCTGCCTGCCGTCCGGGTCCTGGTTGTCCGCCTCCTCCATGAACCTGAACGATCCGGGCTTGGATCGGACCCTCGCCGCCCATCCGTCGCTCAAGCCGATCCTCGACCTCGTCCAGCGGCAGCGCGGCTTGATCGACAGCAAGAAGCCGACGGTGAGCAAGAACAGTTGCGGGTATAACCTGTTCGGGTTGGCCGACGGGCTGAGTCGCGGCTGCTTCGATCTGCCGAAACTGTTCGTCGGCAGCGAGGGCACATTAGGCGTCGTGAGCGAAGCAACGCTCCGGTTGGTACCGAAACCCCAGGGCACGTTGACCGCGTTGATTCACTTCCGCCGTCTGGAAGAAGTCGGGGAGGCGGTGCCGCATCTCTTGAGCCTCCGGCCCAGCGCGCTGGAAGTCATGGATGCGAACACGCTGAACCTGATCGGGCGGTCGGCCCATGGCATTCCCGCCGATGCCGCTGCCACCCTGCTGGCTGAACTCGACAGCAGTGAAGGCGAAACCGATTTGCGTGAACGGGCCGGTCAGATGGCGGCCATCTGCGGGCGCTATCAGCTGTGCGGCGACCTCACCATCGCCTATGACAAGGAGCAGCGGGACCAACTCTGGAAAGCGCGCAAGGCCCTCTACCCCACGCTCTACCGGTTCGACCCGCGCAAGAAGCCGATCAACTTCGTGGACGACGTGGTGGTGCCGGCCACAAGGATCAGCGAATTGATCCGCTACCTGGAAACCTTCTTCGAAGGACAGCATGTGCCCGTGGCGATCTTCGGCCATATCGGCAATGGGAACGCCCACATCACGCCCTTGCTCGACGTGAACGACCCGCAGGATTTCGACAAAATGGTGCATGCCTACCATGAGATCCACGGGGCGGTGCTCTCAAGGTTCGACGGGTCCATCTGCGGCGAACATGGCGACGGGCGCGTGCGGGCGGAATATGTACGCAAGATGTTCGGCGACGAGTTGTATCAACTCTTCGTGCAGGTGAAGCACACGCTCGATCCCGCGAACGTGATGAATCCAGGCATCAAGATCAGCGAGACGTCGTTCACCGAACACATCGACTATCAGCGTCTCTCAAAACCCTGCGCGACCTGCGCGAAGTGTAACTCCGTCTGTCCGGTCTACGACGTGTTCCAGTCGGAAGATATGAGCTCGCGCGGCTGGTTCGAAATCGTCACCGCCAAGGACTACAGCTACCTCGACTCGAAGCGGGTGGTGGAGGCCTGCTTGAACTGCAAATCCTGCCGCACGATCTGCCCGGCCGGGGTAGATGTGTCCGAGCTGATCCTGCAGCGGCGCGCCGAGAATCCCAACCGGGGCTCTCGCTGGCTCTTTGCCCTGCAGGCGAAGTTGCCCGTATTTGAAGCGATGCTTAAGCTATTGGCCAGGACGCAATCGTGGTGGGATCGGCCGGTTCCCCGTGCGATGCTCGAACGGCTGGCCGCCCCGATCCTAAAACGCATCGCCTTCACGGCTAAACTTCCGGCGGACATGGTCCTGCCCAAACTGGCGACGACCCATCTGCGCGACCGCTATCCAGAGCTCGCGCAACCCTCGAAGTCCAAGACCGGCCCCCGCGTCGCCTATTTCCATGGCTGCGCGGCGAACTATTTCGAGGATGGGGTGGGGGACGCGGTTATTTCCGTCCTGCGCAAACATCAGGTAGAGCCGGAACTTCCACCGCAGCGTTGTTCCGGGACGCCGATCGAAACCTATGGACATGTAGACCTGGTGAAAGACAACGCCCGTTTCAATCTGCAATCCTTGGCAGGCTACGATCAGGTCGTCACTGGTTGCGCCTCCTGCACGCTGATGCTCAAGGAATACAAAAAGTTCTTCGAGGGCGGGCCGGAACAGCAGGCGGCGGATGCGTTGGCGAAGAAGGTGGTCCACATCACGGAATTTGTGGCGCGATCCGACCAACATCCGTCGATGGGAACGCCGGAAAGCGGGACAGGAAAAGTCACCTACCATTCTTCCTGTCACCTGCGAGCTGCCGGGGTGACGAAAGAACCGCGGCAGTTGCTCAAACAGTTGCCGGGATCGGACTATGTCGAGATGACCGATGCCGACCGCTGCGCAGGCGGGGCCGGGACCTATATCGTGAAGGACTACGACACCTCGCAGAAGGTCTTCGACCGGAAGCGCCGGAACATCGAACAGAGCGGGGCGGAGACGGTGGCCACGAGTTGTCCGGCCTGTATGATTCAGCTCAACAACGGGATGCGCGGCCGCGTGGCAGTGAAACATGTGGCGCAATTACTCAACGACGCCTATGAGGCGGGGGCTGCAACCGAGACAGGATCAGGAGCGGGCCAATGACCTTTCGCAAAGTGGATATGATTTTTGTGGTGCTGGCGCTGCTGGTAGTGGGTGGGGTCGCTTTGCTGCCCTCGCCGCGTGACCGCAACCCGAAGGTGCCGGCCAACAGCGCGCACCAGGCGATCACCGTAGAGAGTCAGTGTACGACCTGCCATGCGCCGACCGGCGCTCGTCCCTTGCCGGTGCAGCATCCCAAGCGACAGGATTGCCTGCATTGCCACGCGCGGGCGCAGGGATAAGGCGTAAAACGGGAAACGTAAAAGGCGAAGAACTAGGACGTAAGAGGCAAAGCATAGGACGGAACACGACCGAAAGTCGGTTCACCTTTTACGTCTCACGTTTCACGCACCGACTGAACAGGAGGATTCATCGACCATGGTCAAAGTGTTGATTCTTGGGCCGACGTTACAACAGCGGGTGACGGAACCGGAAATGGATGTGGATGTGGATGGACCGGTGGCTATCAAGGCATTGATCGAAGGCAATGCCGACCTCATGGATGCCCTGGCGCCGTTCGTGGTGCGCGGCGAATTGCTGGTGACGGTGAACCGCAAGGTCGGTTCGCTCGATTCCGTAGTGAAAGACGGCGACGTGTTGAAGATTTCCCACCAATCCCGCGCCTCCTACGACGGCACCACCGACATTCCTACCTGAGCGGGCGACTCCGGGAAGAGGCGCAAGAGTGTATGGTAGACTGGCGCCGCAATCGACCGGGCCGTGAGCGGAGAGACGATGGCGCGCAACGATCAAGCGGTGCGTCTGTTGGTGGTGTTGAAGCAGCTGGAGGCGTCGCGGCAGGGCCGCACGCTGGAGCAGCTGGCTGAGTCGCTCGCGCCCGGATCCACCCGTCATCCCCGCACCTTGCGTCGCGATCTCGCCGCGTTGGAAGAAGCAGGCTACCCCCTCGTCACCGAACGCATCAACGGTCAGACTTGCTGGCGGCTCATGGAGGGATTTCGGAACGTCCCCGGCTTGCGCTTCTCTCCCTCTGAACTGATGGCGCTGACCTTCAGCCGCCGGCTCATCACTCCGCTGGAAGGCACCGAACTCCACACCTCATTGCAATCCGCCCTGGGCAAAGCCGCCGCCGCGTTGCCGCCCCAGGGCGTGGCTCTGGTGCAACAGCTCGACGGCACCTTCAGCGTGGGCCTCGGTCCGCACAAGCGTTATCGGCAGCATCGCGAAACCATTGACCGCCTGACCAGGGCGATCGCCGACGTGATCACCGTGCAGATCCGTTACGACTCCGCCTCGCGTGGGCGCACGACCAGGCGCGAAGTGGATCCCTATCGACTCTGGTACGCCACAGGCGGTCTCTACCTCATCGCCTACTGCCACATGCGGCGCGAGCCGCGTATGTTCGCGGTGGAGCGCATCAAGTCCGTGACCCCCACCGACCATCCCTATCAGATGCCGCTGCATTTCGATCTCGACGCCTTCGTGCAGGATGCGCTGACCGTCATGCGCGGGCCTCGTATCGAGGTGGAATTGGAATTCAACAAGGCCACGGCCGCCTGGGTGAAGGATCGCGTCTGGCACGCCACGCAGGGGACCAAACGAACCAAGAGCGGAGGCCTGCGAATGACCCTCTCAGTTGCTGATACCCGAGAACTGGTCGGCTGGGTGCTCAGCTTTGGCAGCGGCGTGAAGGTCCTCAAGCCCGATAGCCTGCGGGAATCGGTGCGTCAGGAAGCGCAACGGATCGCGGGGCAAGGGGAGTGAGGGGCGAGGAACCAACGGACGCAGAGTGAACGCACATGCGTCGGGTAGACGGATCTAGGCAGCGGGCAACGGGGAAATCTGATTGATTTGGGCCTGGATATTCCGTGCCGCTTGCCAGAGATCAACCGCACGCTGGGCGTTGAGCCAGAATTCGGGGCTGTTCCCAAAGAGCCGTGAAAGTCGCAACGCCATCTCAGGACTGACTGCCCGCCGCTCCTGCAGCAATTCGTTCAAGGTCTGGCGAGAAACACGGATCGCTCTGGCACAGCCGGATACGGTCAAGCCATACTCCGGCAGGAAATCTTCGCGCAGCATCGCACCCGGATGAGTAGGCCGAACTTTGCGGGCTCGCGTATTGGGGATGCTCATGACACACCCCTGCTAGTGGTAGTCTGTGATCTCGACGTCAAAGGCGTCGCCGGATTCAAAGCGGAAGCATATCCGCCATTGGTCGTTCACGGAAATCGAATACTGCCCAGCGCGATCGTGCTCCAATCTGTGCAGCCGATTACTCGGAGGAACCTTCAAGTCTGACACACTCATCGCAAGACCTAGGGAACGTCTGATTAATTCACGTTTGCGCCGAGCAATCGGTTCCTGGGGTGGGCAACACGGGCTATCCGTATGGAACTGCGCTGGTTCGGGAGCGTCTTATCGGGGGGCGCCCGCCCGGGTACCTCGTTCGCACACTCGCCCGCTATGCCATCGCCAACAGGCGCCGTCGAGCCCCATACAAGTTCGCCAAGCCGCACGCGACAAAGAGCCAGTTCGCATTTTTCGCCAGCCCGCGGTAGCGGACTTTGGACCACCCGAAGATCCGCTTGATCACCAAGAACACATGTTCGACTTTCGCGCGGACTTTCGACTTGGTCCGATTACAAGTACGTTCCACCTCGCTCAGGGGCCGATGGCGATGGGCTTTCGTCTGGATGAAGCTCTGGGCACTGGGGCGCGTTGCCGAATCACGTCGCGTTGCCCGCTGTAGGCGGCATCGCCCCACACCCGCGTCTCCTGTCCGTGCCGCAGGTCCGGCAATATCTGGCTGTCATGCACATTCGCCGCCGTGGCCGCCACCGAATGGATCAGCTTGATCCGACTATCCACCCCAATATGGGCCTTCATGCTGAAGTACCACTGGTTTCCCTTCTTCGTCTGATGCATTTCTGGATCCCGTTCCTTCCGGCGATTCTTGGTCGAACTGGGCGCCGCGATGATGGTCCCCTGGCTGACCTTCATGCCCTGGGCGGCCAGATACTCTCCGCTCCGCGCAAAGAGTTGTTCGCCCACCTGGTGGGCTTCCAGTCGATGCCGACATTTGTAGATCGTCGCCTCATCAGGCACGGGCTCGCGGCCCAGATCAATGCCCACGAACTGCCGCATGGCGCGCGAGTCGTACAGCGCCTCCTCCACAGCCGGGTCCGACAGGTTGCCCCACTGTTGCAGACAATGGAGGCGCAGCATACGTTCGACGCCCACCGGCGGACGCCCAGCCCCCTCGGGCTTGGGATAGACCGGCGCAATTGTGGCAGCCAGTTCTGCCCACGGTACCACGCGGTTCATCTCGTTGAGAAACCGCTCCCGGCGGGTGGGCTTGCGATACTGTTCAAACGAGACCTCTGCAAATGTCGGTGGTTGCATGGGGCGCACCTCCTCATTCGTAGTGCGCTCCCTTTAGCACATCACGGGCGGAGAATAAATCAGACATTCCTTAGATAGTTTGACTTCATTCGGTCGGCTCAACATAATCATTTTGTTTGGAGACTCCTCTCATGAGTCACGATCCCACCTCCAGATTGGAGCGACGAACCGCACAGGCATACCGTGAATTGGCCCCGCCCCCTCCTCTGACACCATTCGTAGACCGATTCTGGCACGCCGCGGCGTCAGAGAATCGCAATTTCCAACACTACACGATTATTCCAGACGGATGCGTCGATGTGGTCTATGAAGTACTTAGCCGCCAGGTCCGTTGTCTCATATTTGGCGCGAGCAGCCAAACGCGACTCTTTCAGGTCACCCCGGATGCCAACTATCTTGGAATCCGGTTTCGTCCAGGGATGGCCAGACACGTGCTCGACATACCACCAGATGAACTGACAGATCGCAATCTTGAGCTGCCGAAGTTTCTAGGGCTTCGACCGGAAGAGGTTGTCGACGCCGCAACCTTCTTCTCTGCGCAGAGTGAGCTGTTGGGACACGCTCTGATCAAGACGCTTCATCAACAAGACGTGATGCCCACGCCTCTTGATCAGGCGATCGAGCATGTTCAGCAGGAACAGGAAATCTGGCGGGTTGAGACCCTCGCAGACATGTGCGGACTCAGCCTTCGGCAGGTGGAACGCAGTGTCAAAGCTGCCGTCGGCTTACCGCCAAAGCTCCTCATGCGGATCCTGCGTGTCCAGGCGGCGATCATGGCCCTTCAACGTGCGCCGCAGGGCAGTCTCGTGGATCTGGCAGCTGCCCTTGGTTATAGTGATCAAGCCCACATGAATCGAGATTTTCGTCTCCTCACAGGCAGCACTCCCGCCCAGTACCGACTCGCCCTCATCCGGAAGGCTCAAGCAAAGACCGGTACCTAGCTCACCTTCGTGATGTCGGGTTTTTTCAAGACCTATTGTGAGATCCACGGATATCCTTTTCCCATATTAGAGGGAAAGGAGAAATCTGATGACACGCGGAAACGCAGCACGGCGAAGGCCGATCAAGGGACTTGCATGCCATGCGCTCATGCTCTCCACGCTCTTGCTCGCAGGAGGATGCGCATTTGGGCGCGCCACACTGGGGGATGACATCAGACAGGAAGGCGTTGTTGCCATCAAGAATGGGGTGAGTACCCGGACTGACGTGGTGGCACGCACAGGAGCTCCAGACCGAATTGTCCAGGCCAATGGGCGAGAGAGCTTGCCGTATTACCGCTACGACTTGAAGTCGAGCAGTCTTCTCCTGATCCTCGTGAATTTTTCTCGATTCAATATCAAGAGTGACGATCTCTATGTCTTGTTGAATCGCGAGGGCGTCGTTGAAGACGTGCTGTTTGGTCGTCGCACGGACAAACCGACATTCCGAGCCTGGCTCTTTGGCGAATAAGCCCGCGGATTGAGGTCGAGATGCACGGCGTACTCGTCAGTCTTTGCCTACTGTCTACTCTCCTCTCCGGCTGCGGCCTCGTCACCATTGCGCGGGTCAGCGTGAATGAACCGCTCTCTGTCCGAGACGTAGGCTTCATCCGGCCGAATGAGACCACCTTCACCGACCTCATTGCGAGACTGGGAACACCGGATGAGATTGTCGGATCTGATGAGGGAGATCTGGCGATCTATCATTTTCTGGATGCCAAGTATTCGCGCATCAACTATGGCCTAGTTGCCAGAGTGTCGAGTCCGGTCAGCCCGGACCTTCTCACCGAGGGACTGGGGATGGGATTCGATCGTCTGGAGGTCTTGTTGGATAGTTCCTGGCGGGTGCATCACGTCGGGTTTGCCCGTTACCACGACCGTTCTCCAGGGTTCAAATTCTGGCCTTTTGGCAAGCAGAGCGTGGAATCATCTTCGGATGGCGACGTGGCCCATGCACCGTAAAGGATGAATTTTGTCAATGCTGCCTCGTGGCGTGATCGGAAGAGCTCGTGGCCACCAGCGCTTCTCTTATCAGAATGCGGTCGCACTGTCCGAAACGGCGACTGGCTCCACCCGTTGGAGCGCTATCGCCAACAACGCATGCAAGCCCACAACAAGACCCTCACCAGGGAGAAGAAATGATGATCGAATCAGGCTTCATCCAACTCGTGGCGTTGATCAAGAATTGCACCCGCTCTCGAGGCATCTGCGAGTACATAGACCAATCAGCTCGGTCTCCTGAGATGTATGCATTGCCGTTTGTGGGCTTAAAGTGAATGAAATGCGATTGAGCCAAACAACGCGGCTGTACGTCGGCATCTGGCTGACGGTTGCTATATTCATGGGTGTGTTGCTTGGGTTCGCCGAATACCGGCGCAACTCTTTGAATGATCCTGACCAGGCGTGGCAGCGCACCGGTGTTTTGCTGCCGGCTCAAACTTATCCAGCTCCAACCGCAGGAGTAGAACCACGTCCAGGGCATCGGGTGATCATGTTCTTTGCCCGCAGCCTCACAGATCGATATCTGTTTCACGATTTGGCTGATCAATCTGATTTGGTAAGAGCGGTCGATCTCATCGTGGTGACACCGGATGGTTCAAGGCCGGTCATAGAGAACGGCATACGGCGCTTCGCCCTGGACACCGATGGCTCGTTGGCGAGGGCAGTTGGGCTGCACCGCCCGATCGATGGTGGTCCTCCGGTGGGCTATGTGTTGGTCGATTCCCACGGCTATATCCGCTTCCGTACTCTGGATCCAGGATTCGGGCATCGTGCGTGGGAGATAAAGCTCCTGCTGAGGGGGATATCATGACCTCCCGGTTCTTACGACTCGGTTGGCAGTCCGCGCTTTTTGCCACTGCGGAGGTGCTGCTGTACCTGTCGTACCAACACCATGATGCGCGTTTCCACTGGTTTCTTCACTTCTTTGTCGGCACCTCGGCCGCACTTTTCGTGATGGCGGTCCTCGCGTATCGGTCCATTCGAACCATTCGTTTCCCGCTGCTCTGGCTGATGACGGGACACGCAATCGCTATGTTTCCGGATATCCTATGGAACTTTCAGTTGCTGCCCCATGAACCTTGGATGGATGTCTTTCTTCTCCACATCTCATCGCACTTCATTCCCGGCAGGAACTGGACTTGGTATGTCATATTCCTGGTATGCCTAGCCTTGTATCTCCATGCTCGCCGAGCAATGGAGATGCGAGCGCAAAAGGTTCCATGTGATGCGCCTTGGGAACCGCTCTCCGATGGCGCAGCCGGACGGTAGGATCGTGTCCCTCTGCGCAAATGATGGGGGGCAATGGATGCGACATGCTCAATACGGAAGAGGGATGGAGTCACTGACGGCATCAAATGGAAAACGAAAACCCTCTGGTGTCGCGTCCATCAGTCGCGCTATTGCCTCGGCGTTGATCCTCGTGAGCGCCGGTTGCGTGTATACCGTTCCATTCACTGATGCGCAGGGCCGCGTCATTACCGGCAGCACCGCGACGATGGAAACCGTGACCATCGGCCGCATACCCCAAAGCATTTGGTTTCGTGGCGTGTCCCAGGCAAATCCGGCGCTGATTCTGCTGCACGGAGGACCCGGCATCAGCGAGTCGGCACTGTTCCGTCACTACAACTCCGCCCTTGAGCAGCAATTCCTGGTCATCTATTGGGAGCAGCGCGGAACTGGGCGGTCGTTCCATTGCGAGATTCCGCCCGAGTCCATGACCATCGACCGGTTCGTGCGCGACCTCGACGAGGTTGTGGAACTGGTCAGACGGCGTTTTGGCAAGGACAAGGTCATATTGATCGGCCATTCCTGGGGCACGGTACTCGGGACTGTCTATGTCTCTCGCTACCCAGAAAAGGTCGCGGCCTATGTCGGGGTCGCCCAAATTGCCGAAGTGCCGCAGTCGCGCCGGCTATCTTATGAATTCGCGCTTTCCGAAGCGAGAAAGCGGGGAGACACCAAAGCTCTCTCGGAATTGGCGGAAATCGGTCCGCCTCCCTCTGCTTCGGTCGACGACGGGTTGACGGTCGGCAATTGGGTCGAGCGATTCGGCGGCGCGTTCTACGCGGACCTCTCAACCGGGAAACTCATCTGGGCGGCTCTCGGCACCGATGAGGCGAACCTCATCGACCTCGTCAAGTTTGGGCAAGGCAACCGCTTTTCCCTGACGCAGCTTGAAGATGAAATTTCGCAGCTCGATCTGAGTAGGCACTACCGATCCTTCGCCGTCCCGATGTTTTTCCTGCTCGGGCGATACGACCGGCATGTTCCCGCCATCTTGGCCGAGCACTATTTCGAGAGGATCCAAGCACCCTGCAAACGGCTGGTGTGGTTCGAGCAGTCGGCACATAACCCGCCATTCGAGGAGCCGGACAAATTCAATGAAGTTATGACTCAAGTAGTCCTGCCTTTGACTGTAGGAGGATGCACCAATTGAACGCAACCCTCTTGCTTCTCCCATCGCTGGCGCTCAAGGTGCGAACCGGGAGGGAGGCGCGAAAGTCAGGGGCAGGTTTCTAACCGGAGGGTACCCGATGCCCAGGTGGATCGCAAAGAGTGCGCGCGTCATCGGTGTTGCAGCGGCTGTCCTCATAACTGGCCTGCTCACCACCTTTGCCATTCCGGTCGAAGAGTGGCGCACCGGCGACCAACGCCTGACACCAATGACGTATGCGCCGAGCCGGGCAGGGCCGGACGTTCCCCGAAGGCTATGGATCGATACGGACGCCGCATGCGGACATAGCCGACGAACAGATCCGGACGATTGCTTCGCCATTGCGCTTCTCGCACATGCGCCAGACCTTCAGATCGTCGGAATTTCGACCGTGTTCGGAAACGCGCCACTCGGTGTGGTCGACCGGACAACAATCGAACTCGCTGGCAGGTTGTCGGTTGAGTTGGGTCTAACGCTTCCGGTCTATAGCGGATCCGCAACACCTCTTGCACCGGACGCGCTGTCGGCCGAACCGCCTGTGCACGAGGCGCTGACAGCGGCGCTTGAGGCGGGCCCGCTCACCGTCCTTGCCTTGGGGCCACTCACTAACCTTGCGGCTGTCCTCCGCGAACGGCCGGACTTGCGATCACGGGTTGCTCGGCTTGTCGCGGTAATGGGCAGACGCCCGGGGCATATTTTCCACCCCGCTGAGGGCGCCGGTGCAGGAATCCTCTTTGGCCACGGGCCGGTATTCCGAGATTTCAACTTCGTGATGGACATGCGCGCTTCCTTGCAGATCGTCGCCTTGAGCCTGCCCACGACGTTGATTCCATACGACGCGGCCCGCGGGATCGAGATTACTGCAGGCGATCTGGATCGTCTCACCGCGTCCGGTGGCACGATGTCGTGGATAGCGGAACGTGCCCGCCCCTGGTTAGGCTACTGGCACGAGGACATCGGTCGCCAAGGTTTCTATCCGTTTGATCTCCTCGCAGCCGCGTATGTGATCGAACCCCATCAGTTTGGGTGCGCGCCGGTGCGGGCCTGGGTCGGCGAAGATCCTACGTTGTTTGTGCCGCTTTGGCGACCAGCGGCGCTGCTAGTTGGCCAAGACGGGGTGCGCCAGGAGAAGATTGAAGCGGCCGGTTCAGATCTCTATTGCGCGAAGGTGGTGGCCAGCATCAAGCGCAAGCTGATAGATCGATTCATCGCATGGAGCAGCGAAATCTATGCTGGCTCCGCTGTAACATCCGGTGTCAAACGCTAAATGGGCGATCACAAGCCGCAACTGATCTATGTATGCCCCTGGATACCAGCAGGCTTGTGCTTCACCAGATGCGGCCTGTGATGGGGGTGCTGGGTTTTCAACAATAGTTATCTCGCTGGGAGTGATCACGCAGGCGGTTCCTGCCGCTTACTCAACAGCAGCCCGCCGCCACTGTCTCGACGTTTCTCATGTTCCAAGAAGGCAACTCGCAGGACGCGATGTCGCTCTACGCGTCCGTTTTCCCCGGCGTTCGCATCGAACGGTACGGGCCGGGCGAGCCAGGCCCTGAGGGCACCGTGAAAGAGGCGCATGTCGACCTGAACGGCCATCGACTGATGTTCAGCGACAGCTACGTGAAGCACGCGTTCACGTTCACACCGTCGGTTTCGCTGTTCGTTGACTTCGCGTCGGACGAGGAGTTGGATCGCGCGTTCGCCAAGCTCTCCGAAGACGGCCAGGTCTTCATGCCGCTGGACAACTACGGCTTCAGCAGGCGGTTCGGCTGGTGCGCCGACCGCTTCGGCGTTTCCTGGCAACTGAATTTGCCCGACGCGGCTTCGACGGTGACCGCGCCGGCGAGATAACCAACGGCTGAAGCTGCCGGGCGGTAGGAGGCGACATGCAAGTGTATGACTAGTGGGCTATCCCGGGTGATCTCCTATTCCAAGTCTCACAGTACCTCGGTCCACTTGGCCCGCCAAGTCTGGAAACCCGCTGTCGATTTTGACCTTCCCAAACGACTATAAGGTGTAAACGATCAATTCAACACACCATGGACACACGAAAGGAGACACGACGATGCGATTCATTGGGATGGTCAAATCCGCCGAGAATGCAGGCCCTCCGCCAAGAGCCTTGATGGATGCCATGGCGAAGCTCTGTGAAGAAGGCATCAAAGAAGGGACGCTGATCGAGACTACGGGGCTCTTTCCGAGTGCAGCGGGCGCACGCATCCGGCTTGTCGGTGGCAAGCTGACCGTCACGGACGGACCGTTCATGGAAGCCAAGGAAGTGGTCGGCGGCTACGCAGTGCTCGATGTGAAATCGAGGGAAGAGGCGGTCGAGCAGACACTGCGATTCATGCAGTTGCACAAAGAACATTGGCCAAGCTGGGAAGGAGAGACCGAGATTCGTCAGATCTTCGAGTAGCCGGACTTTGGCCCGATGAGGAAATAGCCATGTTGCGTGGCTGCCCACGCATTACTTGATTCCGCGCCTGCGGAACGCGAAATGAATCAGCACAGCTACACGATCGAACCCATCGGGATCATCCGTTCCGAACTGACTGCCCTAGAGAGCGCACCACTACAGGGAGACGAAGGTGCACCCGACGCGTGGCTGGAACTCAAGGCTTCATTCGCGCAAGGGCTTGTCGGCATAAAGGCCGGCGACGAACTCATCGTTCTCACGTGGTTTCACCGAGCACAACGGAGTGTCCTTCAAGTACACCCCCGGGGAAGACTCGGTGCGCCGCTGACGGGCGTGTTTGCCACGCGGTCGCCGGATCGTCCCACCCCCGTGGGACTTCATCGGGTTTCGGTCTTAGAGGTCGCCGAAAATAGGTTAAGGGTTACGCCAATGGAGGCGATCGATGGGACCCCGATCGTTGATATTAAACCCATACTCGCGCGATCCGATGACCGCTGATGGGCCGTTAATGCCAAGAATCTGGACGAGGCCATCGCCTTCGCCGCACCGATTCCCATGGCGCGCAAGGGTACCCTTGATGTCAGGCCGGTGAACGGTTCTCTTTGTGGATCGGGAACAAAGGGCTCATAGCCGGACAAGGTCTACGAAACAGATGGAATCGAAGGTCCTGCACCGCCACGCTTTACCTCGAACGGAAGATTACTTCAGATGGAGGGATCAGCACCGATGAGCGCTCGGATGTGTCTTGATGCGGATGTTTGGCCGTCCTCATGGCGTACTCGGCAGGCTAGGTGGGCTGATCATGGCCCGCACCAATCAGAAGTGCGCCGCTTGGGTCATCGATCGGCTCGAGATCCTGTCGAACGATAAAATACTGGAGGTTGGCTTCGGACCTGGCGTGGGCATCGAGCTCCTGGGCCGATCCGCACCGGCAGGCTATGTCGCTGGCGTTGATCCATCTAAGGAAATGGTCGAAGCAGCCACAGCTCGGAACGCAAAAGCGCTTAAGAGTGGTCAGGTCGACTTGCGGATCGGATCTGTAGAACGCTTGCCGTTCGATGACAACATCTTCGGTAAGGCCCTGGCGATTAACTCCATGCAGGTCTGGCTTGACGCCATGGCTGGGCTCCGAGAAATACGGCGTGTCCTAAAGGCTGGTGGCAGGATCGCCCTTGGCGGTATACCCCATTCGGGACACTCGAAGAGTGGAGTACCTAACAAGAGTCGAAGGAGGCTCCTCGCGGAATATGTGGACGGACCGTTCTTATCGGTCCCGAAGAAAAACGTGCAAACCTACCGCCGCATTGCGCAAATGGCGGGAAAGATTTGGCGGGAGCACGGCGCTCTTGAGTGCCGGGAGTGTGCCAGAGACGACCTGCACGCAGATAGGACATATGCGATCCGAAGGACATGCCCTTCGACGCCACGCACATGGTCTATGGTGGTTTCAAAGTCATAGTCGACACCTGAGCGTGCGGTACGCGTTGTCATGCGCCCGTGCTCCATGAATTGTCCAACGGCGCAAGAGGGGACCGCAGAGTGGTGAGGAGGAAAGAACGTGAATTCGCAAGCGCTTCAGCAACCCAGCCCTATAGCCTCTGATGAGACTGCCGTCCGCGCCCTCTATCAACAGATGATGGCCGCCTGGAATATCGGCAGCGGGGAGGCCTTCGCCGCTCCGTTCGGCGAGGACGGTGACCTCATCGCGTTCGATGGCACGCACTTCAAAGGACGCCGGGAGATCGCCCCGTTTCACCAACAGCTCTTTGACACTTACCTCAAGGAGACCCGGCTCGTTGGGCAAGTCACGAGCGTCCGATTCCTGAGTCCCGACGTCGCCCTGATTCATGCGGTTGGTGGAACTGTGATGCGTGGGAAACCCGCCCCTTCACCGGAGCGAGACTCGATCCAGACACTCGTCGCCACGAAACGCGCCGGCGAATGGTGTCTTGTGGCGTTTCAAAATACAAGGATACGCCCCATCGGCCGTAACGTTACGGGGACACTCTTATGGCTACTTTCTGACTGGCTCTGGAGAGTGTGCGGCCCGAAGAAAAAATGAGAAGCCCCAGCTGCGCCTCCTAGGCGGCGGAGGAAATGGGACGGATACCGGCTGACGGCCCACTACGCTGTGATCGACAGTCGACATTTCCAGGTCTTTTCTCGGAGAGATTCCTTATGCCGGACCGGTTCACTGTCGTCTTGGTACGTCAGATTCATGAGAAAGGATGGTCGACGATGGAAGCGATCGGGTGGAGTGCTTCGAGGCGAAGGCTCGGTTGATCAGGGATTGAATGTCGTTGTTGGAGGCGATTGGTTTTGTGTTTCAGGTGCTAGGATGAGGCGTTTCGAACCGGCTCGCCTGGTGTGTCCGAGTTCCGCAGCGGCCCTTCCTTCTGCCCCAGTCAGCGAGCTATTTTCTTAAGATGTTTTTGATGATGTGCCCTCGTTTGCGATTTGGCAGAGATCAGATCCACCGTCGGAGGGCAACGTCGGAAGGATCTTCTTCGTTGAAATACAAATGTACAAATGAGGGTCTGGTCTTGCAATCGAACAATCTGCCGGCCCTCGGGAAGTCACTAGCTCCCTTCTAGCGTTCAGTCAGACAGTATAGCGTGCCTGTTCACCGTCATTCAGGTCGAGAGGGCTGATGGATACCGCGCTGCAATACGACCGCCTCCAATTCGCCGTCACCGCGACGTTCCACTACCTCTTTCCTCAGCTCACGATGGGCCTGGCCCTGCTGCTGGTCTATTTGCGCACGCGGGACCTGCTCAGCGACGGAGACCATTATCACTATGCCGCGCGATTCTGGACCGGCATCTTCGCGCTGAGCTTCGCGTTCGGCGTCGTCACCGGCATTCCACTCGAATTTCAGTTCGGCACCAACTGGGCCAAGTTCTCCGAATATGCGGGCGGCATCGTCGGGCAGACGCTGGCGATGGAAGGGGTGTTCGCCTTTTTTCTGGAATCATCTTTCCTAGGCCTGCTCCTGTTCGGCGAATCGCGCGTCAGCCGGCACGCGTTGTGGCTGGCCACGATGTTGCTGTGGCTCGGCTCCTGGTTGTCCGGCTATTTCATCCTGGCGACGAACGCCTGGATGCAACATCCCGTGGCGTATCACGTGGCTGCCGATGGCCGCCTGACCGTTGAGAGTCTGCTGGGGTTGCTCACGAACCCCTGGCTGATCTGGCAGTTCGCCCATAACATGACGGCGTCGGTGGTCACCGGAGCCTTCGTGATGGCTGCGGTCGGCGCTCTCTATCAGCTAGCGGGGAAACATCCTGCGCTGGCTAAAACCTGTCTGCGCACGGGCGTCGTGGCGGGCGCGTTTGCGTCGGTGCTGCTCATTACGCCGACGGGACATGAGAGCGCGCGGCAGGTGTTCGAATTCCAGCCGGTCAAGGGCGCCGCCTTCGAGGGCCTCTTTCGCACCGAGCGCGGCGCCAACCTCGTGTTGATCGGCCAGCCCAATATGGAAACCATGACGATCGACAATCCGCTCGTCGTGCCGTCGGCGTTGAGTCTGCTCGTCTATGACGATCTCTATGCGAAGGTAAAAGGCTTGGATGCCTTCCCCCCGCAGGACTGGCCGGATCATATTGCGCTCCTGTACTACGCGTACCACATCATGGCCGGGCTCGGCACGTTCCTGCTCGCCGTGATGGGGCTGGCGTTGCTGTGGCTGTCGCGGGGCCGGCTCTTCAACGCCCGTTGGTTGCTCTGGCTCTTGATGCTGAGCGCTCCCTTTCCCTATCTGGCGACGACGGCCGGTTGGATGACGGCGGAACTCGGCCGCCAACCGTGGCTGGTGTATGGATTCTATCGCACGGAGGAGGGCATCTCGCCGCTGGTCCATTCCGGCAATGCGCTGTTCACCTTGCTCGGCTTTCTGGGAATCTATCTCGGACTGGGTCTGTTGTTCGTCCTGCTGTTCGTGGAAACTCTGCGCCATGGGCCGACGGAACCGGCTGTGGGACAGGCGGGGAGCTAACACGTGGAAACGATCTGGTATGCGCTGGTGCTGTTCGTGCTGACCACCTACGTGGTGCTCGACGGCTACGACTTCGGGGTCGGGATCCTGTCGCCCTTCGTCGCCCGGCAGGAGGGCGAACGCTGCCAGGTACGGGAGACGATCGGACCCGTGTGGACCGGCAATGAAGTGTGGGTGATCGCCGGCAGCGCCCTCTTGTTCCTGGCCTTTCCAAAGGTCTTTGCGTCGGGATTCAGCGGGTTCTACCTGGCCTTGATGATCATGCTGTGGCTCCTGATAGGCAGGGGGTTGGCTTTCGAACTGCGGGAGCATGTCGATCACGCGTTGTGGCGAACGTTCTGGGATACGATCTTCTTTCTGGCCAATCTGCTCCTGGCCTTCGTCGTGGGGCTGTTGGTGGGAAACCTGCTGCGGGGAGTTCCGTTAAACGCAAGCGGCTATTTCTTCCTCCCGCTCTGGACCGACTTCAGCCCCGGTTCGCTGCCCGGTCTGCTCGATTGGTTCACTCTGCTGACCGGGATGACTGTGGTCGCTTTGTTGACGTTGCACGGCGCGACTTTTCTGGTGATGAACACGCGCGGGGAGGTGCAGGCGAGGGCGGAGGCTTCGGCGAAGGCCGCCACCGTCGTGCTTGTGCTGTTGCTTATAGCGGTGGTCGTGACGCTGCCATCAGTCCAGCCTGCGTTCGGCGTGCATTATGCCGCCGCTCCCATCGGATTTGTCTGGCCCCTGGCAGCAGTGATCGCGCTGCTGATCCGGCAGTTAAGCGCCGGCCGACAACGGCCGTTCGTGGGCTTCGTGGCTTCGAGCCTGTTGGTCTTGAGTCTTCTGGTCGCGGCGGCCTGGGGCGTCTTTCCCAACCTGTTGATCGCGACGACCGGCCAGGCCAACAGTCTCACGACCCTCAACGCCGCAACCGAGCAGACTGGCCTAGAAGCCGGCCTCTGGTGGGTTTCGCCCGGCCTGCTACTAGTGATCTTCTATCAATTGCAGATTCATCGCCTCTTCGCGCGCCCGGCCGAGCCTGGATTTTCTCTCACGAGGCCCCATTAGTTCAGCCTTCTAGAACCTATCTCAAAATGGTTGTATCGATGTGAGAAGTCCCTATAATGCGC